>NZ_JACIHF010000005.1:0-486665 GCF_014198295.1 Bradyrhizobium sp. CIR18
ATCCGACCCCCTCCGTCTTCCGGGAGTCGTCTTCAGAATCCGTCTTGCCTTCCAATGCAATAGCTAGACAAAACCCATATGCGATTCCCCTGCGCGAGCGGGGGAGGGTTGGGGAGAGGGTATCTCCGCAACGGGACAATCCCCCAGAGGAGAAAGCCCTCACCCCAACCCTCTCCCGCAGGCGGGAGAGGGAGTTCACCGGTGAGCTTGGCAAGCAAGCGGGCACCCCCTTCGTCGGGCTGGCGATTCGTCAGTATCGTTGTTACATTGCGCGGGCGAGGCTGCGACGCGCGTCAGGAGCCATATATCCCCGGGGCCTTATCGATCCTTTAGGGAACTGTCCCTGGCCGGGCCCGTGGGCCCGGACATATGGTGCCCACCTACTTTCGTAGGGAACTCCGGGATCGAGTGCTTCAACGGCGTACGCGGCTTCGCACTTTTGTTTGCTTGGTTTGTGCTTGTTGAAACGACTGCGGCCCAGTTCAACAGGTGTCATGCCCTTCCCAGTGCGCAATTGTGCATGGGGACCGGGACATCCAGTACGCCGCGGCCTTTGTGTGAATCACCACCGCCTCTGAATACTGGATCACCCGCATTCGCGGTGATGACGTGGGGGACCAAAGCGCATGCCCAATTCGAAAGCCGAACTCCGTGCCAAGGCCCTGGCGGCACGCGACGCGCTCAGCGAGAAGAAGCGCAGCGCCGCCGCCGCAAAGCTCGCCAAACGCGGACTGCCATTCCAGCTTCTGCCCGGCAGCATCGTCTCCGGCTATTCGCCGATCCGCAGCGAGATCGATCCGATGCCGCTGCTGAAGAAGCTCGCCGAAGAGGGCGCAAAGCTGGCGCTGCCTTGCGTCACCGCGCGCGGCCAGTCGCTGATCTTCCGCATCTTCCACCCGAACGATCGCCTGATGCTCGGTCCGCTCGGCATTCCCGAGCCGTCGCCGGCAGCAAGCGAAGTCATCCCGGATATCATGCTGACGCCGCTGGCGGCGTTTGATCGTCTTGGCCATCGCATTGGCTATGGCGCGGGGCATTACGACTTCACCTTCGCGCATTTGCGCAAGGCCAAGAATATCGTCGGCATCGGGCTCGCTTTTGCAGCGCAGGAGATCAAGGCGGTTCCAGCACTATCCCACGACGTCGCGCTGGATTATGTGCTAACGGAATCGGACGTGTTCGATTTCCGGAGTTCTGAAGTTGCGCATTCTCTTCGTGGGTGACGTCGTCGGCCGTGCAGGACGCACGGCCATCGCCGACTATCTGCCCGGCATGGTCAAGGACTGGTCGCTCGATTTCGTCGTCGTCAACGGCGAGAATTCCGCCGGCGGCTTCGGCATCACGGAAGCGATCTATCAGGAGTTTCTCGATGCCGGTGCCGACGCGGTCACGCTCGGCAACCATTCCTGGGACCAGCGTGAAGCGCTTGTGTTCATCGAGCGTGCCGAGCGCCTGGTGCGTCCGGCGAACTATCCGCGCGGCACGCCGGGCCGCGGCGCCGCCCTGGTCGAGACCAAGAACGGCAAGCATGCGCTCGTCGTCAACGCTTTGGGCCGCGTCTTCATGACCCCGTTCGATGATCCCTTCGCAGCGCTGGAGCGCGAGTTAGGGGCCTGTCCGCTCGGCGTTGCCGCCGATGCCGTCGTCGTCGACTTCCATTGCGAGGCGAGCAGCGAGAAGCAGGGCATCGGCTTCTTCTGCGACGGCCGCGCCAGCCTCGTCGTCGGCACGCACACCCATGTGCCGACCGCCGACCACCAGATCCTCTCGGGCGGTACCGCCTACATGACCGATGCCGGCATGACCGGCGACTACGATTCCATCATCGGCATGCAGAAGGAAGAGCCGCTGCGCAGGTTCACCTCGGGGATTCCGTCGGGGAGATTCGAGCCGGCCGCGGGCGCTGCAACGCTGAGCGGTGTCGCCGTGGAGACGGATGATGCAACGGGCCTCGCGCTCAAGATCGCACCGGTGCGCGTCGGCGGAAGGCTGGAGCCGACGACGCCGAAGTTCTGGTTGAGTTAGCAGAGCCGCGTCAACCTCGGTGTCGTCCCCGCGAACGCGGGGACCCATAACCCCAGGGAGTAATATGGGGCAAAGCTCCCACTCCGAGTCATCGTCAAACTACTCCCTGTGGGTATGGGCCCCAGATCTGCGCTTCGCTTGTCCGGGACGACGGCCGAGATTGACGCGCGCGATTGCGCATCAATCTCGCCGCAAGTAACGCCGGTTGCCTACTCCGCCGTCTGCCCCCGCAGCTCCGCGACATCCTTTGCCGTCAGCTTCGAGCCCTTCGTCCCGAACCGCGCCGTGACGTAGTTCGCCACCGCCGCGATCTCGTCGTCGGTATACGCATTGCCGAACGCCGGCATCGAAAGTGCGCCATCCGGCGTATGCCGCTTCGTACCTGACAGCACGATTTGCGCGACGTTGGTGGCGGCGGGGTCGTTGACGGCCCAGGTGCCGGTGAGCGTTGCCATCGGGGACACCGGGCTCTCGCCGCTCCAGCCGTGACAGCTGGCGCAGGCGCTGGCGAACACCTTCTTGCCGCGTGCGTCCGCCGTGACGCCGTCCTTGTGCGAGCCGGGCGCGACCGGCGCCGTGGTCGCGGGCAGGTCAGGCGAGGGCTGCGGCGGCACGCTGCGCAGATAAGCAACGATGGAGCGGATGTCCTCCGGTGCGAACTGGCTGAAGCTGTGGTCGACGGCTTCACCCATCGGGCCCGAGGCCGAGCCGTGGCCAGGGGCGTGGCCGAGCGACAGATACGAGATCAGATCCGCATCGCTCCAGTTGCCGAGGCCTGTCGCCTTGTCGGAGGAGATGTTGAAGGCGCGCCAGCCCGCCGTGATCGCGCCGGCGAACTTCTTGCGGTTGTCCAGCGCAAAACCGAGATTGCGCGGGGTGTGGCATTCGCCGCAATGCGCCAGCGCTTCGACAAGATACGCGCCCCTGTTCCATTCCGGGCTCTTCGAAATATCGGGGGCAAAGCGCGTGTCCGGATTGAACACGGCCGACCAGGCAATCATCGCCCAGCGCTGGTTGAACGGGAACGACAGCGTATTGTCCGGCGCCTTCGCGCGCACCGGCGGCAGGCTGAACAGATAGGCCTTCACCGCCAGCACGTCCTCATCCGTCATGAACGTGTAGGACGTGTACGGCATCGCCGGATAGAGCCGGGCGCCGTCGCGACGCTGGCCGTGCTGGACCGCGTTCAGAAAATCCTGGTCGTTGTAATCGCCGATGCCGGTGTCCTTGTCCGGCGTGATGTTGGTGGAATAGAGCGTGCCGAACGGCAGCTTGAACGCGAGCCCGCCCGCATAGTCCTTCTCGCCCGGCTTGGTGTGGCAGACCATGCAGTCGGCCGCCTTGGCGAGATATTCGCCGCGCTCGACCAGGCTTGCCTTCTCCAGCTTGGCGGGCACGCCGGTCGGCTTGCCGGCGCGGTAATTCGCCAGCGCCACCTTCGTGCCGCCGGCGAAATCGAGCGGGCCGGGCCCGCGGATGATCCAGACGCCGAGCCCTGCTGCGACGATGGCGATCGCCGCGACGCTTGTGAGGATACGCATCTTGCCGCTCATGCCTTCTTCCCCGCAGCCAGCAGTTTCCGGTCAATGGGCAGGCGCCGCAGCGCCACGCCGGTTGCGGCAAGAATCGCGTTGCGCAGCGCCGGCGGTCCGGCGTTGACGCCGGCCTCGCCGATGCCGCCGGGCGCTTCGCCGCTCTTGACGACGATCACCTCGATCTTCGGCGTCTCGTTGATGCGCATCATGCGGTAGTCGTGGAAGTTCGATTGCTGCACGCGGCCCTTGTCGATGGTGATCTCGCCATAGAGCGCGGCGGTGAGGCCGAAGATCAGCCCGCCCTCGATCTGCGCCTTCACCGTGTCGGGGTTGACTGCAATGCCGGTGTCGACCACCGAGGTGATGCGGCGGAGCACGATCTCGCCGATATCGTCGATCTCGGCCTCCACCACGGTTGCGATGAAGCTCGCGAATGACGGCTGCACGCAGACGCCGCGGCCGACACGGGCGGGCAACGGCTGGCCCCAATCAGATTTCTCCGCGACCTGGTTGAGCACCGCGAGTATGCGCGGGTTCTTGGTCAGCATGGACTTTCGGAACTCGATCGGGTCCTTGCCCGCCTTGCGCGCGAGCTCGTCCATCGCGCATTCGACCGCGAACACGTTGTTGTTGGGGCCGACGCCGCGCCAGAAGCCTGTCGGCACCGACAGCGGTTCGGCGCGGACATATTCGACGTGGAAGTTGGCGAAGTCGTAGGGCGCGTCGACCGCGGCATCGATCGCGTCGATGTCGATGCCCTTCTGGAACGCCGGCGGCAACCAGCGCGCCAGCACCGCGGAGCCGGCGACCTTATACTTCCACCCCGCGACCTTGCCGTCGACTAGCGATGCCGTGATCTGGTCGCGAAAGACCGGACGGTAGACATCGTGCTGGATGTCCTCCTCGCGGGTCCACACCACCTTCACGGGGTAGTCGACCTGCTTTGCGATCTTCACCGCCGCGACTACCATGTCGGGCTCGAGCTTGCGGCCGAAACCGCCGCCGAGCAGATGATTGTTGACGATCACCTTGTCGACCGGAAGCCCGGCGGCCTTCGCCGCCTCCGACTGCACGCGTGTCATGATCTGCGTGCCGGTCCAGATCTCGCAGGAGTCGGGCTTGACGTGCACGGTGGCGTTGATCGGCTCCATCGAGGCATGCGCCAGGAACGGCAGCTCGTAAGTCGCCTCGAACTTGTCGCCGCTCGCCAGCGCCTTGGCGATGTCGCCGTCGGATTTGGCGACTGCGCCGTCCTTCTGGCTTGCCTTGCGCAGATCGTCCCAGACATCCTTCGTGGTGATCGCAGCGTTGGGTCCCTCGTTCCACTCGATCTTGAGCGCTTCGAGGCCCTTCTTGGCCGCCCACATGTGATCGCCGATCACGGCGACCATGTCGTCGAGCACCACGACCTTGCGCACGCCGGGGAGCTTCACCGCGGCGCTGTCGTCGACTTTGCCGACTTTGCCGCCGAACACGGGGCAGGCGGCGACGGTCGCGAACTTCATGCCGGGCAGGATCGCGTCGATGCCGTAGACGGCCTTGCCGTTGACCTTGTCGGGCGTGTCGAGCCGCTTCAGCGGCTGGCCGATGATGACGAAGTCCTTGGGGTCCTTCAGCGCGACATCCTTCGGCGGGGTCTGTCCCTGGGCAGCGAGCGCCAGCGCGCCGTAAGCGAGCTTGCGGCCGCTCGCTTCATGCGCGACCTCGCCCTTCGATGCCGTGCAGCTCGCGGGCTCGACGCCCCATTGGGCGGCCGCGACCTGCACCAGCATCGCGCGGGCGGTGGCACCGGCCTTGCGCAGCGGCAGCCACCAGGCCCGGATCGAGTTGGAGTTGCCGGTGACCTGCAGGCCGAAGGTCGGATTGCCGTAGAGCTTGTCGTTCGGCGGGGCGTGCTGGACCTCGACCCTGCTCCAATCGGCATCCAGCTCCTCGGCGAGCACGGCGGAGATCGAGGTGTAGGTGCCCTGGCCCATCTCGACCTGCGGCATCATCAGCACGGTGCGGCCGGTCTCGTCGATGCGGATGAAGGCATTGGGCGCGAACTTGCCCTCGGTCGCATCGCGCGGCTGCGCCGGTTCGTTGGCGGCGGCGCGCAGCGGCAGATGGAAGGCGAGCAGGAAACCGGTGGCGAGACCGCCGGTCAGCAGCGCGCGGCGGGAGACGCTGTCATGTGCATTCATGGCGGACCTCAGGACTGACGGCCGTTGGCGGCCTGCTTGACGGCCTCGCGGATGCGGACATAGGTGCCGCAGCGGCAGATGTTGCCGGCCATCGCGGCGTCGATGTCGGAATCGTCAGGGTTGGGCGTAGCGGCCAGCAATGCGGCGGCCGACATGATCTGGCCGGACTGGCAATAGCCGCACTGGATCACTTCGAGGTCGAGCCAGGCCTTCTGCACCTTCGCGCCCGCAGGCGTGCTGCCGACATGTTCGATCGTGGTGATGGCGCGGTTCTCGACCGCGCTGACCGGCAGGACGCAGGAGCGCACCGCCTTGCCGTCGACATGCACCGTGCAGGCGCCGCATTGCGCGATGCCGCAGCCGAACTTGGTGCCGGTCATTCCGAGGATGTCGCGCAGCACCCACAGCAGCGGCATTTCAGGCGGCGCATCGAACGATTTCGTTTCGCCGTTGATGGTGAGAACAGTTGCCATATGCATCCCCTTGCTCGCTCGATCGCTTGCGGCGATCTAGTCAGCGAATTCGCGCGCGACAATAATCATACCGATACGAAACGATGAAGCGTCGCAATCTCCGGCAATGCATATTTGCGCTGCAGACGCGTCAGCCCATGACGTTCACGAATTTGTGCGGCGCTCGCTGCGAGCATTTTGGGCTAATTGATATGATAATCGTCATGTTTTGACGCATTTTCGGCGCGCGCGTCGTCGATCGCCGCAGATTGTCGTGCGGATGTGCAAAATCATGCGATGACGAAAGTCGTGCGATTGGGAAAGTCGGGTGATTAGGAGAGCCGTGCGGCGGCGCGCACGGGATCAATCGCAACGGCTGGCGGCCGGAGAGTTGCGCGATGATTCTCCTGTTTTGCCCGACGGAGCGTCGGCGTCATCAGGCGTGTGGAGCAGAATGACTGTTTGTTGAATCGGTCGAGCCGCGGGCTCGCTTAACCTCTCCCGCTTGCGGGAGAGGTCGGCGCGAAGCGCCGGGTGAGGGCTTTCTCCACATTGGGGCTTTCTCCACATTGGGAGTGTTCGTTGCGAAGACACCCCCACCCCAGCCCTCCCCCGCAAGCGGGAGAGGGAGCGCACTTTTTCCATGGCAACCAGCCAGCTCAATTTCAGCCGACTGTAAGCCATTGATTTCGCACGCCCCGGCTACTGTGCATGGGGTTGTTTTCGAGTTTTTTGTTTTGGGAGCCCCGGAACGCCGTCGCGACGCGCGTCAGCTCTGCCGGAAACCCATCCGGAAGGCGCCCCAGTGCTTGCCGCGGATCACGATCGGCGAGGACAGGTCCTTCATCAGCACGAACTGTCCGCCGCCCATATCGCGGCGGTAGGTCTGGAGCAGGAACGGCTTGGTGTTCGCCGCGACCTTCTTCACTGCGCGATCGGTGAAGAGGCGGCGGTTGCGGCAATTGGCGTTGTTCCAGACCGAGTCCTTGCCCTGCGGCAGGCGGTAGTTGGGGTTGTGGGTCGGCAGATAGCCGCCCTTGGCCCAGGCGACGCAGAACACGATGCGGGGATCGGATTTCTGGATCGGATCCTGGATCGCCGGCAGCACGCGGTCGGTGAAGTCGACGTAGTTGGTGAGGTACTGCTTTGGATCGGTGCCGGGAATTTCGCGATACGTCTCGTCCATGAGCTGGTCGAGCGTGATGTCGCCGCGATCGATCGCGGCCTCGAACTCGGTCGAGATCCGTTTCGCGGTCTCGACGACGACCCGGATCAGCGGTGCGTCGGATGTCTCCACGCCGCTGTCGGCGATCAGCGCGATCAGGCCTTCGGAGGTGTCGAGCAGCTTGGTCACGCGCTGGTCGGCGCTCTTGAGATCGCGCGAGGAGAGGTCGACGCCCTTGGCGAGTTCGTTCAGCTCGCTGATGACGGTGTCGCAATGTCCGAGATTGGAGGTCGCCGCGCGCGTGACGCTGCCGATCTCCGCCTCCACGGAGGCGAAGCCCTGCTGGACCCGCGAGATGATGCCGGAGATCTGCTGGGCGCCTTCGCCTGCGGTCTTCGCGCGCTGCGAAGCGTCGCTGCTCTCGCCGATCAGGCCTTCGATCTGGCCGTCGAGATCGCGCACGGTGTCGGAGATCTGGTGCGTGGCCTGGCGGGTGGCTTCCGCGAGGTTCTTCACCTCGCTTGCGACCACCGCAAAGCCGCGGCCGGCGTTGCCGGCGCGGGCGGCTTCGATGGTTGCGTTCAGCGCCAGCAGATTGGTCTGCTTCGCGATCGCCTCGATCGAGCCGGAGACTTTCGCGACCTGCGCCAGCGCCGAGCCGACGGCACTGAGGCGCGCCTCGATGCGCTCCACCGCTGCGACGAGCTCTGAGATGTGGCTGACCGCGGTGTCGACGGCGCTGCGCGACTGCGCGATCTCGCCGACCGCCGCGGACGTGGTGGTTTGCACGGCCTGCGAGGCGTTGGCGATATCGTGGTTGGCCGAGACCATCGTCTCGGCGGTCTTCTGAAGATGGTGGAACCGTTCCGACTGGTTGGCGACGCGGTTTGCGACTTCCTGGACGTTGCCGGCGATATCGGCGAGTTCCACGCCGAGGCCGCCGATGCGATCGGCAAGCTGATCAATCAGCCGCTCGGCCAGCGTGCGATTGGAGCCGGTGTCCATGACTGCAAGTTGTACGACGGACATATTCGATGAGTCCTCCAGTCAGAGCCGCAACCCGGCTCACGGCGGCATTCCCATTTCAATTCAGTTTAAAAGGATGATTCGCGGCCGGCGTCTTGCCTGAGCGTGCACTCAGGCGCAATTCGCGCCCTGTTTCTCGATTCCGCTCGAAAAACTGCGGGACATTTTTTCGGGCCAGGCTCTAGAGCTTGTAAGCCGTGCGGAATCCACCCCAGTGCCGGCCCTGCACGCGGATCGGAACGTCGATCTCGCGCATCATCACCGTATTCCCGTTGCCCATGTCGCGCGCATAGCTCTGCACCAGGTACGAGCGCAGGTTGCGTGCGGCCGCCAACCCCGCCGGATCGTTGAATATCCTGCGGTTGCGACTATTGGCTGTGTTCCAGGCGACGTCGCCCGGTCGCTGCGGGTGCGAATAGATCTTGTTGTGCACCGGCAGGAAGCCGTTGCGGTCGACCATGGCGCAGAATGCCATGCGCTGGTCCTTGGCCAGAAAGACCTCCTGGAACGGCGGCAGCGCGCGGTCGGCCCAGTCGAGATATTTCGTGCGGTATTGCTGCGGATTGGTTCCGGCAATTTCGGCGTAGTCAGTGTCGAACAGGTCGTCGATCCCAACTTCGCCGCGGGCAAGGGCCTGCTCGAAGATCTTGGTCAGCGCGTTGCCCGCTTCCATGGCGCGGGTGACGAACTCCGTGTTCTCTTCGTGGATCGCCCAGAGCCTGTCCTCGATCTTTTCGCTGAGCTCGGCATTGGGACCGACGAATTGCGCGCGGGCCCCGGCCTTGGATTGCTCGATCACGCGCAGGCGGCAGGCGCCGACGGCTTCGAGGGTGCCTTCGATCATCGCTTGCGGTGCAAGCCGGCCCGCATCCGCGCCGCCGATCAGCACGCCGTCCATCGAGATTTCATAGACCGGCATCACGCCGCGCGCGGTTTCGAGCTTCAGATGGCAGGGCAGCCGTTCGGTCTTGCGGCGGTCGTCGTGCTCGCTCTGGCGGAGCAGCACGGCGCAGCGCGATTTCAGCTTCTGTGCGAAGGTGGTGACGGCTTTGCCGGCACTGGCGACGTTCTCGCCATGGCTCTCGGCCGCCTTGGTCGCGGCATCGATCTCGGCTGCGCTCTCGCCGACCGAGACGATGAACTCCGAGGCGCTGGCGGCGTTGCCGGAGACTTCGCTGGTCGTGGCGTTCTGTTCGGCGACCGCGCCGTTGACGGTCTCGAAGACCGGGCGGATCGCCTCGATCGCCTGCGAAATGCGGTGCACGGCGTCCGCGGAGCCGGCGGCGTCGCGCTGCAGCGCGTCGATCTTCTTCGTAATCTCTTCCGTCGCCCCTTGCGTCTGCACCGCGAGGGCCTTGACCTCGGTTGCGACGACCGCAAAGCCTTTTCCCGCAGCGCCCGCGCGTGCGGCCTCGATCGTCGAGTTGAGCGCGAGCAGCGTCGTCTGCCGCGCGATCTGTGCGATCAGATTGACGACATTGCCGATGGCCGCGGAGGATTCGCGCAAGCGATCGACATTGGCGCGGGCTTCCTGCGCCGCGGCGCTGGCCTCGTCGGCGAGCTTGCCGGCCTCGCGAACCTGCGCTCCGATCCCCAGCGCGGACTGGGTGAACTTGTCGGCGGCATGGGCGAAGGTGGAGGCGGTCGATTGCGCGGCATTGGTGCGGCCGGTCAGGGCGTCGGTGCGGTCGCGGATGGCCGCAAGCGTCGATGCGGTCGCTTCGGCGCCGCCCGCCACCGAATTGGCGGCGCGCTCGAGCTGGCGGATCATCGCGCCAAGCTCGAGTTCCAGCAATTCCAGGATCTCCCGGGCCGAATCACCTTCGGCCGGGGCGGGCTCGGATGGGGCCGCCGGCGGCGCGGCCTCTGCGGCTGCCACGGGCGCGGCCATATCCGGCAGACGCTTCCGAAATAGTCCGAATGCCATCAGGTCTCTCTTGTCGGGGGACGCTCGGAGGTTATTTTCGCAGGCTGGAATGAAGTCAGGGTTAACGATGCCTCACCTCTGGGCAGGGGCCCGTACGGTGTTACCTTAAAGTATCCGAGACCCTTTCATTCCGGTGGGTTGGCGGCCTATAAGGCCGCGTTTCCCACCCTCATTGGCGTACGATTCCAAGAGATCCCCGAGAGACCACGCATGGCCGGACATTCCCAATTCAAGAACATCATGCACCGCAAGGGGCGGCAGGATGCCCAGAAGTCGAAGCTGTTCGGCAAGCTGGCGCGGGAAATCACCGTCGCGGCCAAGCTGGGCACGCCCGACCCCAACATGAACCCCCGCCTCCGCGCCGCCGTAATCGCCGCGCGGCAGGAGAACATGCCGAAGGACAATATCGAGCGCGCCATCAAGAAGGCACTCGGCAGCGACGGCGAGAACTATGACGAGATCCGCTACGAGGGTTATGGCCCCGGCGGCGTTGCCGTCATCGTCGAGGCGCTGACCGACAACCGTAACCGCGCCGCCTCCGACATCCGCTCCTTCTTCACCAAATCGGGCGGCAATCTCGGCGAAACCGGTTCGGTGTCCTTCATGTTCGATCGCACCGGAATCATCGAATACGACCGCAGCGTCGCTTCCGACGACGCCGTGCTCGATGCCGCGATTGAGGCCGGCGCCGACGATGTCGTCTCCGGCGAAGCCGGTCACGAGATCTACGCCTCGACCGAAGGCTATCGCGACGTCGCCAAGGCGCTGGAAGCCAAGTTCGGCGAGCCGCGCAAGGCCGCGCTGATCTGGAAGCCGCAAAACACGGTCGCGGTCGACGACGAGACCGGCGAGAAGCTGCTCAAGCTGATGGACCTGCTCAACGAGCACGACGACGTCCAGCACGTCTACGCCAATTTCGAGGTGTCGGACGCGCTGGTGGCGAAGATGGGCGGGTGATCACCAGCTCCGCATTCCGCTGTCATCGCCCGGCTTGACCGGGCAACCCAGTATCCCAGAGACAGCAATGGGAATACGGAGAAGCCGCGGCGTACTGGATAGCCCGCCTTCGCGGGGTATGACGCCGGAGTCTGTGGTGGGCGGTGCGGCTCACTAACGCCCCCACTTCCCCTGTTACTTCCGTTCTGTTTCTGTTTCCCCCACGGCAGCCAGCCGCTATCACTGGCCCCATGACTTCGCTCCCGATTCGTGGCCCCGTTCGCATCATCGGCATCGACCCTGGCCTCCGCCGCACCGGCTGGGGCGTGATCGAGGCTGAGGGCAATCGCCTGATCTACGTCGCCTGCGGTTCGGTGGAACCGCCGGACGATTTGCCGCTGGCGCGCCGGCTGCTCGCGATCCATGAAGGGCTCGCGGCCGTGCTCTCGAACCATCAGCCGATGGAAGCCGCGGTCGAGCAGACCTTCGTCAATAAGGACGGCGTTGCGACGCTGAAGCTCGGCCAGGCCCGCGGCGTCGCCATGCTGGCGCCCGCAATGTTCGGCATCTCGGTCGCCGAATACGCGCCGAACCAGGTCAAGAAGACCGTGGTCGGCGCCGGCCATGCCGACAAGCAACAGATCGCGATGATGCTGAAGATATTGCTGCCCAAGGCCGAGCCGCCGTCCGCCGACGCCGCCGACGCGCTCGCCATTGCCATCACCCACGCCCATCACCGCCAGAGCACCGCGCTGCGGCTGAAGGTGGCGGGGCTATGATCGGCAAGCTCAAGGGCCTGATCGATTCCTACGGCGAGGATTTCGTCATCCTCGACGTCGGCGGCGTCGGCTATCAGGTGCACTGCTCGACGCGCACGTTGCAGCATCTGCCCTCGCCGGGAGAGGCTGCCGTGCTGTCGATCGAGACCTATGTCCGCGAGGACCAGATCAAACTGTTCGGCTTCCGCACCGACCAGGAGCGCGAATGGTTTCGCCTGCTCCAGACCGTGCAGGGCGTCGGCGCCAAGGTCGCGCTCGCCGTGCTCGGCACGCTGGCGCCGGCCGATCTCGCCAATGCTATTGCGCTGCGCGACAAGGCCGCGGTGGCGCGCACGCCCGGCGTTGGTCCCAAGGTCGCCGAACGCATCGTCACCGAATTGAAGGACAAGGCGCCGGCTTTCGCCAATGTCGATCCGGCTGTGGTGCATCTTGCCGGCGCTGTCGACGACCAGCGGGCGCCGCGGCCCGTCGCCGACGCGATCTCCGCGCTGGTCAATCTAGGCTACGGCCAGCCGCAGGCGGCCGCCGCGATTGCGTCGGCCTCGCGCAGTGCGGGTGAAGGCGCCGAGACGGCGCAGCTCATTCGCCTCGGCCTGAAGGAATTGGCGAAGTGAGCGCGGCAATGGTCAGTCTCGTAGGGTGGGCAAAGCGCAGCGTGCCCACCACTCTTAGGGCGATCGGAGAGATCTCGTGGGCACGGCGCGAAGAGCGCCTTTGCCCACTCTACGGGGAGTTCGCCAGGTGAGCGATCCCAAGGCCAACCGCATGGTCTCGCCCGAGCGCCGCAGCGACGATGTCGGCGACACCGCGCTGCGTCCGCAATCGCTGTCCGATTTCGTCGGCCAGCAGCAGGCGCGCAAGAACCTTTCGATCTTCATCGAAGCGGCGCGCAAGCGCGGCGAGGCGCTGGATCACGTGCTGTTCGTCGGCCCGCCCGGCCTCGGCAAGACCACGCTGGCGCAGATCGTGGCCAAGGAGCTGGGCGTCGGCTTTCGCGCGACGTCAGGGCCTGTGATCGCAAAGGCCGGTGATCTCGCAGCCCTCCTCACCAATCTCGAAGAGCGCGACGTGCTCTTCATCGACGAGATCCATCGTCTGAGCCCGGCGGTGGAAGAGGTGCTCTATCCCGCGATGGAGGACTTTCAGCTCGACCTCATCATCGGCGAAGGCCCGGCGGCGCGCTCGGTGAAGATCGAGCTGTCGAAATTCACCCTCGTCGGCGCCACCACGCGTGCCGGCCTGCTCACCAATCCATTGCGCGATCGTTTCGGCATTCCGGTGCGGCTCAATTTCTACACGATCGAGGAGCTCGAAAGCATCGTCAGCCGCGGCGCGCGCGTGCTCAATGTCGGCATGAGCGCGGATGGCGCCAACGAAATCGCCCGCCGCGCCCGCGGCACGCCGCGTATCGCCGGCCGCCTGCTCCGCCGCGTGCGCGATTTCGCCTCGGCGGCCGATGCCGACAAGATCGACCGCAAGATCGCCGACCACGCCCTGAGCGCGCTCGAGGTCGATGCCGCGGGCCTCGACGCGATGGACCGTCGCTACCTCACGACCATCGCGATGAACTATGGCGGCGGCCCGGTTGGCGTCGAGACCATGGCCGCCGCGTTGTCCGAGCCGCGCGATGCGATCGAGGACATCATCGAGCCCTATCTGATCCAGTGCGGCTATCTCCAGCGCACCCCGCGCGGCCGTCTGCTCACCTCGCACGCCTTCCGTCATCTCGGCATCGCCGAGCCCTCGCGCGATGCGGCGACACAATTCGGCCTGTTCGGCACGGACGAGAGCGACGACTGAGCTGCGCCAATGCAGTGCGCTCCTTCTATCATGAATTTCTGGTAATCTCGTGCAGACGGTCTGCACGAACGCACCCCAATTCCGCTCCAATCAGACCGCATCAACAAGGCGCATCTCGATCGGGCTTCCATGATCACGCGCCGTCATTTCATCCGTTCCATCGGCGGTCTGTCCGCCCTCGGCATCTCGACCGCCGCGTACGGCGTCGGCGTCGAGCCGGTGCTGCGGCTTCGCGTCACCCGCTATCATCCGAAGCCGCGGCAATGGCCGGCGGATTTTCCGTTGAAGATCGCGGCCATCGCCGACATCCACGCCTGCGATCCCTGGATGTCGCTGGAGCGGATCGAGGGCATCGTCGACCGTACCAATGCGCTGAAGCCTGATATCATCGTGCTGCTCGGCGACTATGTCGCCGGCCTTCACCACGTCACGCGCCTCATCCCGTCGCGCGAATGGGCGAGGGTGCTGGCCGGACTCAAGGCACCGCTCGGCGTCCATGCCGTCATGGGCAATCACGATTATTGGGACGACTTGACCGTGCAGCGGGCGGGGCATGGGCCGACCATCGCGCATCGGGCGCTGGAGGCGGCCGGCATTCCCGTCTACGAGAACGACGTCGTGCGTCTTTCCAAAGACGGTCGCCCGTTCTGGCTTGCCGGGCTCGGCGATCAGCTGGCCTATTATCCTTCGAAGCGCTTCGGCCGCGCGCACCGGCTTGGCGTCGATGATCTTGCGGGCACGCTGGCGAAGGTCACCGACGATGCGCCGGTCATCCTGCTCGCGCACGAGCCCAACATCGCGCCGCTCGTACCCGGGCGCGTCGCGCTGCAACTGTCCGGCCATACCCATGGCGGCCAGGTTCGTCTGCTCGGCTGGTCGCCGGCGGTTTCGCCCAAGGACGGCCTGCGCCTCGCTTATGGCCACTTCCGGCTGAAATGCGACCTCATTGTCT
Source organism: Bradyrhizobium sp. CIR18 (assembly GCF_014198295.1). Taxonomy (NCBI): domain Bacteria; kingdom Pseudomonadati; phylum Pseudomonadota; class Alphaproteobacteria; order Hyphomicrobiales; family Nitrobacteraceae; genus Bradyrhizobium; species Bradyrhizobium sp. CIR18. The sequence continues at coordinate 14,781 of NZ_JACIHF010000005.1, forward strand.
CCGGCGGCCTCGGTTGCAGCATCATGCCGGTCCGTGTCGGTGTGCCGCCCGAGATCGTCGAGGTGACGCTGGGAAGGACAGGGCTCGCTGTGTCCTAGCTACGCTTGCGCGTCCGGCCGTTTTTGCGCAAAACGGACCTATAGCGACAAGCGAAGAGGCTCGCGACGTGACAGCTCATCTCGACGGCGAGATCCGCGACGGCCGCCACCACATGCAGGTCCGCGTCTATTACGAGGACACGGATTTCTCCGGCATCGTCTATCACGCCAATTATCTGCGCTACATGGAGCGTGGCCGCACCAATCACCTCCGGCTGATGGGCGCCGAGCAGCAGGCGCTGTTCGATCAGGTGGAGACGGAAGGCGCGGGCTTCGCCTTCGTCGTGCGCTCGATGCATCTGGATTTCCTGAAACCCGCGCGGATGGACGACGTGCTCGATGTCGTGACCTGGCCGGTCGCGGTGAAGGGCGCCTCGATCATGCTGGCGCAGGAAGTGCGGCGCGGCGGGGAAGTTCTGGTGAAGGCCGAGGTCCGCGTCGCCTTCATCAGCGGCGGCCGCGCGCAGCCGATCCCGAAATCGATCCGCGCGTTGATGAAGGCCGATCTGATTTCGTGATCGCCCGATAAGTGATCGCCCGATAAGTGATGGTCTATCGACTCCAGCAGTTGGGGCGATAGATTGCGGCCCCGACCAACCGATGAGGCCATCATGTCGCGCCCGCCGCTTCCGCCCTTCACCCGTGAGACCGCCGCGCAGAAGGCCCGCATGGCCGAGGACGCCTGGAATTCACGCGACCCGGTGCGCGTCTCGCTCGCCTATACCGTGGATAGCCGCTGGCGCAATCGCTCTGAGGTCTTTCAGGGCCGCGAGGCCATCGTCGCCTTCCTCACCCGCAAATGGGAGAAGGAGCAGGACTACCGCCTGATCAAGGACCTCTGGGCCTTCGACGAGAACCGCATTGCCGTGCGCTTCCAGTACGAATGGCACGACGCGGGCGGACAGTGGTATCGCTCCTACGGCAACGAGCAGTGGGAGTTCGACGAGCACGGCTTGATGAAGCGGCGCGAGGCGTCGATCAACGATATCGCGATTGCGGAGAAGGATCGCCGGTTTCACTGGACCGCGCCCGGGCCGCGGCCCGCGGATGTGCCGGGATTGGGAACGGATCCGTTTTGATGTTAGCGAGATAGCGCGGCGGGCGCGCTGCACCCTCTCCCCTGTGGGAGAGGGTGGCTCGCCGCATGGCGGCGATACGGTGAGGGATCTCTCTCAGCGAGTCCGGAATCGTAGGGTGGGCAAAGGCGCACTTGCGCCGTGCCCACGTCGTCTCGCCAAACAGGCAGGACGTGGGCGCGCTTCGCTGTGCCCGCCCTACCGCACTGAGTTTATCGAAGCCGGTGCTGCTTCACCCTCTCCCACAAGGGGAGAAGGGAAGAATCTACGTGGCGACGATTGCGAACTACGTGCGCCTTGCCAAAAACCGCGTGATCGCCCCACCGAGCTTCGCATTGTCCATCGGCTCGGCTAGCGATGCGCGTGCCGTCGCCACCACGTCGTCCGGCGCCTTGCCGTCGCGGAGATCGCAGCACACTTGCGCGAACGCCACGTCGAACTCCGGATGCGGCTGCACGGTCAGCGTGGTGCCGTTGGCGTAGAGCAGGCCGGCATGCGGGGTGAAATCGGACGACAGGATCGTCAGCGCATCGTTCGGCGGCTCGATCACCTGGTCCTGATGCGAGGCGGCGATGGCAACCTCCTCGCCCTCGACGACGCCGTTCTCCGGCAGCACCTGATAGACGTGCCGGCCGATGCCCCAGCCCTTCTCGGATTTGCGCACGGTGCCGCCGAGCGCCTGCGCGATCAGCTGATGGCCGAAGCAGATGCCGACCATCGGCGTCTTGTTGGCGTAAGCGGTACGGACGAAATCCTCCAGCGGCGCGATCCAGTCGAGCCCGTCATAGACGCCGGCCGCCGCGCCGGTGATCAGCACGGCCTCGAGCTTGCCCGGATCAGGAAGCGCGTCGCCATTCGGGATGCTGACGACGTCCACCGTAGCCGTCGGGTCCTCGGTGCGGACCATGCGTTCGAACATGTCCGGGAACGAGCCGTGCTGCTCCCGATATTTTTGCGGGACCTGCCCGGTCTCGATGATCGTGATGCGTGCCATGTGCCCCCGGAAGGTTGCGAAGCTCAGTCGCTTTCTGCCCGATATTGCTGGTGTGACGCTGTACGCTCCAGCAGTGCGCTTTCCTTGCGGACCTCGTTGAGAAAGGCCTTGGCGAGGCGCGACAGCGGCTCGGCCTCCGACCATAGCATATAGGCGACCGCGTGCGTCGTCGGCGTGAACGGGCGGACGACGAGGCCGCTGCCGCCGTTCTGTCGCGGCGAGTAGGGATCGACCACGGCGGCGCCGACGCCGGCGGCAGCCAGCACGCAGGCCGTGTTGCAGTAGCGCACCTCGACGGTCGGCCGAAACGGCGCGCCGGCGCGGGCAAAACTGTCGCGCACGGCTTCACCCAGCCGCGTGCCGCGTTCGAGCCCAATGAAAGGCAGGCCGGACAGATCCGAAGCCGAGATCACGGGCCTTTCTGCGAGCGGGTGCTGCGGCGGCAATACGCATACCATCTCGCCGGTATGCACCACCTCGTGCGCGATGCCGGGATGATGCGTCAGGCCGAGCGCGAAGCCGAGCTCGGCGACGCGGCTGAGCACACCTTCGATGATCCCCTCGTAGCGCCGCACGTCGAAGAACACGCGCGTCTCCGGGCGGCGCCGCAGGAATCCTGAGAGCGCGGAGGGAATGATGCTGTAGGCGAGCGGCGGCGTCGCCACGATGGCAAGATGCCCGGAGCGGTTCTCGCGCAGATCGCGCACGCGGTTCTCGAGTTTCGCGTGCAGCGCGAAGATCGCCTCGCTCTCCTTGTACAGCGCCATCGCTTCCGCGGTCGGAAACAACCGGTTGTTGACGCGCTCGAACAGCGCGAAGCCCGCCTGCGCCTCCATCGTCTTCAGCGCATTGCTGACCGCGGGTTGCGAGAGGGCCAGCTCGTCCGCGGCGGCGACCGTGGTGCGATGGCGGATGACGGCGCGCAGGATTTCGAGCTGACGCAGGTTCATATCACTGCCGATTATACTCAGGGCCAAAACATCATAGCAGAACGAATTGATTTTGCAGCCCCGCTCGCCCGTAATGGCAGCGGATTTGCACGTCGCATCAAAGGGTTCATTCGCCCATTGAGGCAGCACTGCGCACAGATTGGAGGCAAACTTGGTTCGTGTCCTTCGCGCCGCCGCAGCTCAAATGGGGCCGACGCAAAAAGCCGATACGCGCGAGCATACGCTGTCGCGGATGCTCGCATTGCTGGAGGAGGCGGCCGGCCGCGGCGCCAGCCTCGTGGTGTTCCCCGAGCTTGCCTTCACCACCTTCTTCCCGCGCTGGCTGCTCGAAGGCGAGGCGCTCGACCGCTATTTCGAGCGCGGAATGCCGAACCCTGCGGTGGCAAAATTGTTCGATCGTGCGAGGGCGCTGCGCGTCGGCTTCTATGTCGGTTATGCCGAGCAGACCGCGGACGGCCGCCGCTACAATTGCGCGATCCTGGTCGATCGCGACGGCGAGATCTTGGGCCGCTATCGCAAGGTTCACCTGCCGGGTTCGGTGGAGCCGCGGCCGGGCGCACGCTACCAGCAGCTCGAGAAACGTTATTTCGAATATGGCGATCTCGGCTTTCCCGCCTTCCGCGCCGGCTCGGCCTGGGCCCACGCCATCATGGGCATGATGATCTGCAACGATCGGCGCTGGCCGGAATCCTGGCGCGTGCTCGGTCTGCAGGGCGTCGAGCTCGTCTGCATCGGCTACAATTCGGCGGCCTACGATCCCAATGGCGGCACCACCGAAGACGGCGCCCTGCGCACCTTCCACTCGACGCTGGTGACGCAGGCCAACGCCTACATGAACGCGACCTGGGCAATCTCGGTGGCGAAGGCGGGCGAGGAGGACGGCTCCGGGCTGATCGGCGGCTCCTGCATCGTCGATCCCAATGGGCGTATCGTCGCGCAGGCGCAGACGCTCGCCGATGAAGTGATTGTCGCCGACATCGATCTCGATCTCTGCCGCCAGGGCAAGGACAAGATGTTCAACTTCGCCGCCCACCGGCGGCCGGAGCAATACAGGGTGATCACTGAACGTGCCGGGGTCATCGAGCCGGCCGTTCTCGACGCGGATTGATTTCAAACGGCCGGTCGCGGCGCCAGCCAAAGGAGCTGACATGACACGCCTTTCGCATTTCCTCGCCCTTGCAACCCTGGCTGCCGCGACATCGGCACAGGCGGCCGAGCTTCCGGCGGAGATCAAGCAGGCGGGCACGCTGAAGCTCACGGTCAACTCCACCTACGCGCCGATGGAATATCGCGATCCCGCGACCAATGAGCTCGTCGGGCTCGACATCGATCTGGCCAACGAGCTCGCCAAGCGGCTCGGCGGCCTCAAGATCGTCTGGAGCGAGACGCCGTTCGCCGAGCTGATCCCCTCGCTTCAGACCAAGCGAGCAGATTTCATCATCTCCGGCATCTCGGACCGCGCCTCGCGGCGCGAGACCGCCGATTTCGTCGATTACCTCGCCACCGGCCCGCAGTTCTTCGTGATGGCGGACAATGCGGCCAAGGACGCGACCGATCTCTGCGGCAAGAAGGTCGGCACCACCCGGAGCACCAGCTTCCCGGTCGAGATCGAGAAGTGGAGCAAGCAGAATTGCGAGCCGGCCGGCAAACCTGCCATCCAGTATGTCCCCGGCGAGAACTCGATCGACGTCCGCAACCAGCTCAAGCAAGGCCGCATCGACGCCGCCGTGCAGGGCAGCGAGACGCTGCCTTACGCGCAAACGCAGGAGCCCGGAAAATACCGCGTCGTCGGCGAGCCCTTCGCCAAAGGTTACCAAGGCATCATGTTCCGCAAGGACGATGCTGCCTTGCGCGAAGTCGTGACGGAGAAGCTCGCCGCCATGATCGCCGACGGTGCCTACAAGGCGGTTCTCGACAAATGGGGCTTAGGTGCGAACGCTGTGGCCCAGCCCATGCTCAACGCGGCGCCGCAATGAAGCCGGCGCCGGCACTCGCGGAAGGTTTCCCCGATCTGTCGGGGCTGAGCATCGCGCGCGAGCCGCATTGGTTTCGCTGGCTCAGCGCCGCGCTGATCATTCTCGTGCTTGCGGCCATTGCGCGCGCGTTTGCGAACGGGCAGATCGAATGGTCCTATGTCAGCCGCTTCCTGACCGCAAAAGTCATCCTCGAAGGCATCGTCAACACCATGGTGATGGCGGTGCTGGCGATGGCGCTCGGCATCGTGCTCGGAATCGTCGTGGCGATCATGCGGCTGTCGCCCAATCCGGTGCTGAAGACGGTCGCCGCCGGCTACACCTGGCTGTTCCGCGGCACGCCGCTGATCCTGCAACTCTTGCTGTGGTTCAACCTCGCGCTGGTGTTTCCAACCATCGGCATTCCCGGCCTGTGGAGCGCGCGCGCCGTCGACGTCATGACGCCCTTCCTTGCCGCGCTGCTCGGGCTCGGCATCAACCAGGGCGCCTACACCTCCGAGGTGATGCGCGCGGGGATGTTGTCGGTCGACATCGGGCAGTATGAGGCGGCGCAGGCGATCGGCATGGGACGGCTGCGCGCGCTGCGCCGCATCGTGCTGCCGCAGGCGATGCGGGTGGTGATCCCGCCGCTCGGCAACGAGTTCATCGGCATGGTAAAGGCGACGTCGCTGGCGAGCGTGATCCAGTATCCGGAACTGCTGCATAACGCCGAAAACATCTATTACGCCAATTCCCGCGTGATCGAGCTCTTGATTGTCGCCGGGCTCTGGTACCTGCTCGTGGTCTCGATCCTGACCCCGCTCCAGATGCTGCTCGAACGCCGTTTTGCGCGCGGCACATTGCGGCTCGCGCGATGACAAAGCCTCTCGTCGCGATCCGCTCCGTCGCCAAGAATTTTGGCGAATTCCAGGCTCTCAAAAGCGTCTCGCTCGACGTCTGGCCCGGCGAGGTGATGTGCCTGATCGGCGCCTCCGGCTCGGGCAAGACCACGCTGCTCCGCTGCATCAACCAGCTGGCCACGATCGATGCCGGCGGCATCTGGCTCGACGACGAATTGCTCGGGGTGCGCGAGCAAAGCGGACGGCTGCATCGCCTCAGCGAGCGCGAGATCGGGCGGCAGAGGCTGAAGACCGGCATGGTGTTCCAGCGCTTCAATTTGTTTCCGCACAAGACCGCGCTGGAGAACATCACCGAAGGTCCGCTCCAGGTGCAGGGCCGCAAGCCCGATGAGGTACGCACTGAAGCGCTCGAGCTGCTGCGCCGCGTCGGATTGTCCGCGAAGGCGGACTGGTATCCCGCCCAGCTCTCCGGCGGCCAGCAGCAGCGTGTCGCGATCGCGCGGGCGCTGGCGATGAAGCCGATGCTGATGCTCTTTGATGAACCGACCAGCGCGCTCGATCCCGAGCTTGTCGGCGAGGTGCTTGCCGTCATGAAGGAGCTGGCGCGGAGCGGCATGACCATGATGGTGGTGACGCACGAGCTCGGCTTCGCGCGCGAGGTCGCCGACCGCGTCGTCTACATGGACCAGGGCGCGATCGTCGAACAGGGCCGCGCATCGGACGTGTTGGGCGCCCCGCGCGAGGAGCGTACCAGGGCATTTCTTTCGGCTGTGATCTGAACGGGAGCGTGTTGATGAAAAGATTTTTGGTTGCGGCGGTGTTCCTCGGCGCCATCAGTGTGCCCGCGATGGCGATCGATCTGCCCGCGGAGATCGCCAAGCGGGGCAGCATCAAGGTGGCGTTGGTGCCGAACTATCCGCCGATGGAGTTCCGCGATCCCGCGACCAACGCGCTGTCCGGCTTCGACATCGATCTCGGCGAAGCCATCGGCCGCAAGCTCGGCGTCAAGATCGAATGGCAGGAGACGAGCTTTGCCGAGTTCATGCCGTCGATCTCGACCGGGCGCGTGGACGCCATCCTGTCCGGCTTCACCGATTATGCCAGCCGGCACGAGATCGCGTCCTTCGTCGATTATCTGCGCAGCGGTCCGCAGTTCTTCGTGCAGCAGTCGCGCAAGGCGGAGTTCAAGGACGCCGCATCACTCTGCGGCAAGAAGGTTGGCGCCAGTCGCCGCACCATGTTCCCGGCGCAGATTGCGGTGTGGAGCGAAAAGAATTGCGGCAGCAGTCCGATTCAGTTCGTCGGCACCGACGGCTCGGCCGACGCCCGCACCCAGCTGAGGCAAGGCCGCATCGATGCCGCCGCCCAGGGCAACGAGACGCTGCCCTACATCATGGACCTCGAGCCCGGCACTTATGCAACGGTGGGCGAGCCCATCGCACAGCAATTCACCGGCATCGCCCTGCCGGTCAAGGAAAAGGCCTTGCAGCAGGCCATGCTGGAGGCGGTCGACGCGCTGATCGCCGACGGCACCTACAAGACCCTGCTTGCCAAGTGGAAACTCACCGACAACGGATTAGAGAAGGCGACCATCAATGCTGGACAGTAAAGCACTCCAGAGCATCCCGCTCGTCCCGGCCAACACCGCAGATCCCGCGCCGGACTATCCGTGGCCGAAGCCGTACACCTCGGCGATGTTCCTGTCGTTCGACGTGGACGCCGAGAGCGCGTGGACCAGCAAGGACGCAGTGCACGCCCAGCGGCTCATCACCATGAGCTATGGCGGCTATGAGGCCCGCGTCGGCACGCCAAAACTGCTGGAGCTGCTCGACCAGCTCGATCTGAAAGCGACCTTCTTTGTCACGGGATGGTCGGTCGATGCGCATCCCGCGATGGCCGAGTCCATCCTCAAGGCCGGTCACGAGATCGGACATCACGGCTATCATCATCTGCTGCCCGATCCCGGCGATCCCTGGATCGAGGAGGAGCTTGAGCGCGGTTTCGAGGCGCTGAAGCGCCGGCTTGGCGTCAAGCCGACCGGCTATCGCGCGCCGTACGGCGAGTTCACCGAGGAGCTGCGCGTCGCGCTGGTGCGCCACGGCATCGTCTACACCTCCTCGTTCCGCGACGACGTCAGGCCCTATCGCCATCGTCTCGCCGACGGCAAGCCCGGCACGATCGAGCTGCCGGTCACCGCGAGCTATGACGATTGGATGCACGGTCTCTCCGCGCGCTTCAGCCCGCGCTCGATCTTCCCCAAGGAACATGTGCTCTCGATCTGGAAGGACGAGCTCGACGAGGTCCGCGACTGGGGCGCGATGGTGACGACGGTGCTGCATCCGCAGTGCAGCGGCCGCCCGATGCGGCTGCGGCTGCTGCGCGAATTCCTGACTTACGCAAAGTCGTGCCCGGATGTCTGGATCACCACCGGCGAGAAGATCGCGGAGAATTTTTTGCGCCACGAGGCCGGTAACCGCTAGGGAGCGCCATGACCCGTATCCTCGTCATCAACCCGAACTCCTCGGCCTCGGTAACGGCGGCGATCGACGAGGCGGTCGCGCCGCTGCGGATCGCCGGCGGGCCTGAGATCGAAGTGGTCGGCCTCGCCGAGGGGCCGCCGGGCATCAGCTCGCAGCGCGATGCCGACAGCGTCGTCATGCCGCTGGTGAATCGCGTCGCGCGCGAGGATGCCGATGCCTTCGTGCTCGCCTGCTTCAGCGATCCCGGCCTGCATGCGGTGCGCGAGGCGGCCGGCGGTCGTCCCGTGATGGGCATCGCCGAATGCGGCATCTTTCGCGCGCTGATGCTGGGTGAACGTTTTGGCATCATCGCGCTGTCGCCCTCGAGCATCCGGCGCCAGCAACGGATGGTGCGGCTGATGGGCGTCGACGGCCGCTATGCCGGAAGCTGGTCGGTCGGCGCGAGCGCAGCCGAGACCGCAGCTGCAGATATCCGGGGACGGTTGATCGACGCCGGCCGCGCGCTGGTCACGCAATGCCGCGCCGATGTCGTGGTGATGGGCTGCGCCGGCATGGCCTCGCACCGCGCGGCAATTGCGGAGGCGATTGGCGTGCCCGTGGTCGAGCCGGCGCAGCAGGCGATCGCCGCTGCGATCGGTGCGGTCTTGTTGAACATATGAAGCACAAATGATGAAGCCCCGTTTTTCTGACACAGCTCAGGCTACGCGCTCGCTGCAACCTCTCCCGCTTGCGGGGGAGGTCGACGCGCGAAGCGCGGCGGGTGGGGGCTCTTTCCTCTCGGGGTCATCGCCTGCGGAGACACCCCCACCCCAGCCCTTCCCCGCAAGCGGGAGAGGGAGCACACCGCGGCCGCGGCTGCATGTCACCGCACTCAGGAGCCTCTCGTAATGTCTATCTCCCGCCGTTCGCTCCTTAGGGCTGCCGCAGCCATGCCGGCGCTTTCGCTGCCGGGCATCGTGCGTGCCGAATCCCAATCCACGCTGCGCTTCATCCCCGTGATCGACCTCGCTTTCGTCGATCCCATCTACTCGACCGCGCAGGTGTCGCGGAACCACGGCTTCATGGTCTACGACACGCTCTATGGCATGAGCGCCTCGCTCCAGGTCTCGCCGCAGATGCTGTCGGGTCATGTCATTTCCGGTGACGGGCTGCAGTGGGACCTCAGCTTGCGCGACGGCCTGTTCTGGCACGATGGCGAGCGCGTGCTCGCGCGCGACTGCGTGGCGAGCATCCGCCGCTGGGCCGCACGCGACGGTTTTGGCGGTGAGCTGATGGAGGCGACCGACGAGCTGTCCGCCGCCGACGACCGCATCATCCGCTTTCGTCTCAAGCGTCCGTTCCCGCTGTTGCCGCAGGCACTCGGCAAGGCCGCAATCAATGCCTGCTTCATGATGCCGGAGCGGCTGGCGAGCCAGGATCCGTTCAAGCCGCTGACCGAGGTGATCGGCAGCGGCCCGTTCCACTACCTCGCCGACGAGCGCGTGCAGGGTGCGCGCAACGCCTATGCGAAGTTCGAGCGCTATCAGCCGCGCACGGACGGCAAGCCGGATTGGACCGCGGGTCCGAAGATCGTGCACTATGATCGCGTGGTCTGGACCACCACGCCCGATGCCGGCACCGGCGTTGCCGCGCTGCAGACAGGCGAGCAGGACTGGCAGGAGACCACGCCGCATGATTTGTTGCCGGTGATCAAGGCCGCCGGTGACATCGAGACGCGCATCCTCGATCCCAGAGGTTACGCCTGCATGCTGCGCCTCAATCACCTGCAGCCGCCGTTCGACAATCCCGCCATCCGCCGCGCACTGCTCGGCGCGATCGACCAGTCCGCGTTCATGACGGCCGTGGCCGGCGTCGATCCCGCCTTCCAGGTCTCGCCGATCGGCTACTTCGCGCCCGGCACGCCGATGGCGAGCGAGGTCGGGCTCGACGTGTTCCGCGGGCCCCGCGACTACGCCAAGGTCAAGGCCGATCTGAAGGCGGCCGGTTATAATGGCGAGAAGATCGTGGTGCTTGTGCCCACCAATTCGCTGGCGCAGAAGCCGCTCGGCGAGATCGCGGTCGATAGCTTGCGCAAGGCCGGCATGAACGTCGAATATGCCGGGCTCGACTTCGCCGTCGTGTTGCAGCGCCAGCTCAAGAAGGACCCGATCGGGCAGGGCGGCTGGAGTGCGGCGGTCGGCAATTGGCAGGGCATCGACTGGCTCAACCCGGCCGGCAACACCAACATCCGCGGCGAAGGCAAGGTCGCCGGCTGGTATGCGAGCGAGAAGATGGGGCCCTTGCGCAGCCAGTGGCTGGCGGCGTCCGAGCTCGCCGAGCAGCAGCGCATCTGCCGTCAGGTCCAGGCAGTGGCGTTCGAGGAGATTCCCTACATCCCGATCGGCCTGTACAAGCAGCCGACCGCCTATCGCAAAGCCATCACCGGCATTCTCGACGGCACCGCCGTCTTCTGGAACGTACGCCCAGCATGAGCACCACAGCAATCTTCGGCAGCTATGTGCTGTCACGGAAAGACGGCGCGCAGGATGTGCTGCGCGACCATTGGGTCCTGATCGAAGGCAAGAAGATCGCCGCGGTCACGGGCGACAAGCCGCGCGCGGATGAGGTCTACGACCGCCCGGGCCGCTTCGTGCTGCCGGGCCTCCTCAACCTGCACAATCACTGTTTCAGCGAGGCGGTAGCGCGCAGCCACACCGAGGACGGCAACGGCCGCAAGAACAACCAGAGCATCGTCTACACGGTGCTGTTGCCGCTGACCAAGCGTGGCGCCGATCTGCTGTCGGCGGAAGAACGTATGGCGGTGGCGCGGCTCGGCATCCTCCAGCTGCTCAAGGGCGGCGCCACCACGGTGATGGAGCCGTTCCGGAATTCGATTCCGGAGATGTTCGACGCCGCCGAGGAGATGGGCATCCGGTTCTATGGTGCGCCCTATCTGTTCTCGACGTCCGACGCCAAGGCGGGCCTTGACGGCGTGGTGCGCTATTCCGGCGATGACGGCGCCGCTGACATGGCGACCTGGGATGCGCTCTACCAGCGCTGGAACAAGCGCGGCCATGGCCGCATCGGCCTCGCCATGAGCCCGCACGCCACCGACACCTGCGGCCCCGATCTGCTCAAAGCCTGCGCCGCGCGAGCGCGCGAGCTCGGCGTGCCCATCACGACGCATATGGCGCAGAGCCGCGCCGAGGTCGAGACCATCGGCAAGCGTTATGGCGGCCGCACGCCGGCGGAGTATCTGGACTGGCTCGGCCTGCTCGCGCCCGACCTGATGGCCGCGCATTGCATGTTCAGCACCGACGACGATCTCAAGCTGATGGCCGCGCGCGGCATGACCGTGCTGAACTGCCCGCGCGTGTTCGCGCGCGCCGGCGTCACCGCGGCCTTCAGCCGGTTCGCCGAGCATGGCGTGCGCACCGTGGTCGGCACCGACGGCTACAACATGGATCTGCTCGGCGAGCTCAATGCGGCGTCGATGATCTCCAAGATCACCTCGGCGCGTCCCGACGTCGCCAATTCGCCGCAGCTGATCGAGGCGAACACGGCGGTCGCCGCCAACGTCATCAAGCGGCCGGACCTCGGTCGGATCGAGCCGGGTGCAACCGCCGATCTGACCGTGGTCGATCTCACCCACCCGCATCTCCAGCCGCTGTTCGATCCCCGCCGCGCGCTGATCGCGCTCGCCAACCGTGCCAATATCGATCAGGTCGTGGTCGATGGCCGCGTGCTGATCGATGCCGGCCGCTATCTCGGCGCCGACGAAGCGGCGATCACCGCAGCAGGCAGCGCCGCGATCGGCAAGATCTGGGATTTGCCGGAGGCGCAGGCGGCGTTCAACGGCTGAGACCAGCGCCGCCCTCGAACTCCATCAGCGCCTTGCGCATGGTCTCCACCAGATCCAGCGCCACCGGCGACGGACTGCGCTGTGCCGGAAATACCGCCGAGAATTCGAAGTCGATGCGCGGCAGGAAGCGCCGCACGACGACGCCGCGGGTGGCAAATTCCTGCGCGGTGAAGGGATCGCAGATCGAGACCCCGAGCCCGGATGACACCATCCCGCACATGATCTCCGACAGCGTGGTCTCCACCCGCAACACGCGGCGGACGTCGCTGCGGTGAAAGACCTGGTCGACGAGGTGGCGGCTCGACGATCCCGCCGACAGCGAGATGAACGTCTCACCCTCGAAATCGCGTGGCTCCAGCACTTCTTTCTCCGCGAGGCGATGTCCGGTCGGCAGCACCGCGACGCGCGCCAGCGCCGGCAGCCGCAGGCTCGGCAGGCCGGAATGGGCAATCGGCACCTCGGCGAAGCCGATGTCGCATTGATTGTTCAAAACCCAGTCGACCACAATCGGCGAGATCACTCCGAAGAAGGCCAGGTTGAGGTTGGGCCGTTCCATCAGGAAGTGCCCGGCAAGCCGCGGCAGATAGCCGTTCGCCAGCGCCGGCAGCGCGGCGATGCGCAGCGAGCCGGTCCGGCGTCCCCGGATTTCTTCGGCCGCAGCCGTGATGCGTTCGAGACCGACGAAGGACCGTTCGACCTCGGTGTAGAGCGCCATTGCCGCGGCGGTCGGCACGAGGCCGGTGCCGCGCCGCTCGAACAGCTCCATCTTCAACAGCGCCTGGAAGTCGCGCAGCAACCGGCTGACAGCCGGCTGCGTCACCACCATCAGCTTCGCGGCCTCGGTGACGCTGCCGGTCAGCATGGTCGCGCGGAAGGCCTCCACCTGCCGCGAATTGATCCGCGCCATTCCAAACATCCATAACATTTAGGCATACAGAGGTTGCCATTATTCATTGGACGATGGAAGTATAGGTTGCGATCTTTTTCATCAGGACTGGAGACAGCCCGCTTTTTCGGCAGATTGGAGGGGTTCAAGCCTCCAGATCGCGCCAAAACCCGCCGAATGGGCGCCGGAGCCCTGTTTGGAGACGGGATTGCGCGGAAGGAAATGCGGAAGAGGCTTCAGCCAGCGAGACTCGTCGGCACGTCACCTCATTCCGGTATGGAGATCGGTCCACATGAAGACTCTTCGCCTTCTGACCGCGGTCAGCATCGCAGCGCTCATTGCCGCCCCCTCAGTCGCTTCGGCCCAGCAAAAGACGCTCTACGTCGCCGGCTATGGCGGCTCGTTCGAGAAGACGATCCGCGATGAGGTGATCCCTGCCTTCGAGAAGGAGAACGGCGTCAAGGTCGAATACGTTGCCGGCAACTCCACCGACACGCTGGCAAAACTCCAGGCGCAGAAGGGCAACCAGCAGATCGACGTTGCCATCGTCGATGACGGCCCGATGTACCAGGCGATTCAGCTCGGCTTCTGCGGCAAGCTCGATAGCCTGCCCGCCGATCTCTACGACACCGCGCGCTTCAAGGACGATCGTGCCGTCGCGATCGGCATCGTCGCGACCGGGCTGATGTACAACACCAAGGTGTTCAAGGAGAAAGGCTGGGCGCCGCCGACCTCCTGGAACGACCTGAAGGACACGAAATACGCCAAGCAACTCGTGATCCCGCCGATCAACAACACCTACGGTCTCGAAGCGCTGGTGATGCTGTCGAAGATGAACGGCGGCGGCGAGACCAATGTCGATTCCGGTTTCAAGATATTCAAGGAACAGATCAATCCGAACGTGCTCGCTTACGAGCCGTCGCCGGGCAAGATGACCGAGCTGTTCCAGTCCGGCCAGGCCGTGATCGCGGTGTGGGGCACCGGCCGCGTGCAGAGCTTTGCCAACACCGGCTTCCCTGTCGACTTCGTCTACCCGAAGGAAGGCGCCGCGACGCTGCTGACGACGGCCTGTCCGATCACCAAGCCCAACGCCTCGCCGCTGGCAGCAAGCTTCGTCAAGATGCTGCTCGACCCAAAAATCCAGCTCGTGATGCTGAAGGATTACGGCTACGGCCCGGTGCTGAAATCGCTGGTGATCCCGCCCGAGCTCGGCAAGATGGCGCCGATCGGCGAGCGTGCGGCCAAGCTCTATAATCCGGACTGGACCGTCATCAACGAGAAGCGCGAGGAGTGGACCAAGCGCTGGAATCGCGAGGTCGAGCGTTGACCTGATCGTCGCAGCGGAGACAGCGTATGGCCTATCTCGAGCTCGATCGGGTCGCCAAGCAGTTCGGGGCGCAGACTGTAGTCGACGACTTCAGTCTCGCCGTGAGGAAGGGGGAGTTCATCTCCTTCCTCGGCCCTTCCGGCTGCGGGAAGACCACGACGTTGCAGATGATCGCGGGTTTCCTCGATCCCACGCGCGGCGCCATCCGCCTCGAGGGCAAGGACTTGACCGCGATCCATCCGGCCAAGCGCGGGCTCGGCATCGTGTTCCAAAGCTACGCGCTGTTTCCGCACATGACGGCGGCAGAGAATGTCGCCTTCGGTCTCGAGATGCGCAATGTGCCGCGCACTGAACGAGCCGAGCGCGTCCGTGCCGCGCTCGCGATGGTCGGCCTCGCCGGCTTTGAGGACCGTCATCCCCGCCGCATGTCCGGCGGCCAGCAGCAGCGCGTGGCACTCGCCCGCGCGCTGGTGATCAAGCCGAGCGTGCTCTTGCTCGACGAGCCGCTGTCCAATCTCGACGCAAAACTGCGCGAGGAGATGCAGATCGAGCTGCGCCAGATCCAGCGCACCATCGGCACCACCACGATCCTCGTGACCCATGACCAGAACGAGGCGATGTCGTTGTCCGACCGCATCGTGGTGATGAGCCAGGGCAAGATCGAGCAGATCGGCACGCCGCAGGAGACCTATGAGAAGCCGGCCTCGGCCTTCGTCTCGCAGTTCCTGGGCAAGACCAACGATTTTGCCGCGGCGGTCGATCGGACCGCCACGCCAGCGCGGGTGACAGCGGGCTCCTGGAGTGCGCCGGCCCCGGCGGGCCTCAGCGGCCCCGTCACTGTCAGCATCCGCCCTGAAAGAATCGGCTTCGGCGATGCCGGCCTCAGCGCAAAGATCGTCACGCGCATCTTCCAGGGCAATCACTGGCTGTTCCAGTGCGACAGCGAATGCGGCCCCGCGATCGTGATCCGCCAGAATGACGGCAAGGCGCAGCCGGCCGAGGGCGAGGCGGTTCACCTCGCCTGGCGACCCGAAGACATGAGCGTCCGCGCGAGGGCCGGCGCATGAGCGCGGTCGCCGAGGAGCGCAGCCCGCGTGCGCCATGGGCGCTGACGGCGCCCGCCCTGATGCTGTTCGTCGGTGTGCTGCTGATTCCGCTGGCAATGACCGTGATGCTGTCGTTCCACGATTGGGGCCAATACAAGGGCATCGAGCCGGTCTTCATCCTCAAGAACTGGCACGAGATCGCGACCGATCCCTATTACGCCGAAATGTTCTGGCGGACCTTTCGGATCGCGATCCTGACCACGCTGCTCACCGCGCTGCTCGGGGCACCCGAAGCCTACATCCTCAACCGCATGAGCGGGCGCTGGAAGAGTTTTTTCCTGCTGGTCATTCTCGGGCCGCTCTTGATCTCCGTGGTGGCGCGCACGCTGGGCTGGGCGCTGCTGTTTGGCGGCAACAACGGCCTCGTCAACAAGCTCCTGATGTCGCTCGGGGTGATGCGTTCCCCCATTCCCTTCATGTTTACCGAGACGGGCATGATCATCGCGCTCGCACATGTGATGATGCCGTTCATGGTGCTCTCGGTGTGGGCGGCGCTGCAGCGGCTTGATCCGCAGATCGAGAATGCCGCGATGTCGCTCGGTGCGGGTCCCGCCACCATCATCCGGCGCATCATCATGCCGCAGATCATGCCGGGTGTGCTGTCGGGTGCGATCATCGTGTTTTCGCTCTCGGCCAGCGCGTTTGCGACGCCCGCGATCATCGGCGGCCGCCGGCTCAAGGTCGCGGCGACGCTGGCCTATGACGAATTTCTCAACACGCTGAACTGGCCGCTGGGTGCGGCGGTCGCCACGCTCCTGCTGGTCGCGCTGGTGCTGATCGTCGTCGGCAGCAACACGCTGATTGAGCGGCGATACGCCGAGGTGTTCCGATGAGACGGAACGGCCCGCTGGCGCTGATCTTTCATACCTTCTTCGTTATCGTCATGGTGGCGCCGATCCTGGTGGTCTGTCTCGTCGCCTTCACGCCCGAAGGCTTCCTGTCGCTGCCGACCAACGGCTTCTCGCTGCGCTGGTTCAAGACGATCGCGAACTATCCCGAATTCATCCACGCCTTCTGGGTCAGCCTTGGCCTCGGTGCGCTATCATCATTCGTCGCGCTGCTGTTCGCGGTGCCGGCGGCAATGGCGATCGCGCGCTATCGATTCCGCGGCCGTGATGCGCTGGCCGCGCTGTTCCTCTCGCCGCTGATGATCCCGCATGTCGTGCTCGGCATCGCTTTCCTGCGCTTCTTCACCTCGGCTGGCCTCGGCGGCAGTTTTGCCGCGCTGATCATCGCGCATGTCATCATCGTGTTTCCGTTCGCGCTGCGGCTGACGCTTGCGGCCGCGACGGGCATGGACCGCACGGTCGAGATAGCCGCGGTCTCGCTCGGCGCCGGCGGCTGGACGCTGTTTCGCCGCGTGACCCTGCCGCTGATCCTGCCCGGCGTCATCAGCGGCTGGGCGCTCGCCTTCATCCAGTCCTTCGACGATCTGACCATGACCGTCTTCCTCGCGGCACCCGGCACCGAGACGTTGCCGGTGCGCATGTTCCTTTATATCCAGGACAACATCGATCCGCTGGTGACGTCGGTCTCGGCCTGCGTGATCGCTGTTACCATGACCGCTCTCATTCTGCTCGACCGCTTCTACGGGCTCGACCGTGTGCTCGCCGGCAAGGGCGGCGATACGGGGCGATAGGAGAACTTATGCGAACGGATTACGACGTCGCCGTGGTCGGCGGCGGATTGCTCGGCTCCGCCATTGCCTGGGGCCTCGGCCGGCTCGGCAAGTCCGTTGCCGTGCTCGACGAGGGCGACATCACCAAGCGCGCCTCGCGCGCGAATTTCGCGCTGGTGTGGGTGCAGAGCAAGGGGCTCGGCATGCCAGCCTATACGGTGTGGACCGTGCAGGCGTCGCAGGCGTGGGCTCGGCTTGCTTCCGAGCTGAAACAGCAGACTGGCCTTGATGTCTCGCTTCAGCAGAATGGCGGCTTTCACCTCACCCTCGGCGAGGACGAGTTCGGCCAGCGAACCGAGCTGGTCAAGCGGATGCACAACCAGGCCGGTGCCGCCGACTACAAGATGGAGATGCTCTCCGCATCCGAGGTGAAGAAGTCGCTGCCGCTGATCGGACCGGAGGTTTCCGGTGGCAGCTATTGCCCGCTCGACGGCCACGTCAATTCGCTGCGCACGTTCCGCGCCTTTCACACCGGCTTCAGGGCATTCGGCATCGACTATTTCCCGGAGCGTCCGGTCTCGGCGATCAGCAAGAGCGGCGGCGAATTCCACCTGACCACGCCGAAGGGCGAGCTGCGCGCGGCCAAGATCGTGCTCGCTGCCGGCAATGCCAACCAGACGCTGGCGCCGATGGTCGGCCTCTACGCGCCGATGGGCCCGACCCGCGGCCAGATCGTGGTGACCGAGCGCACCATGCCGTTCCTGCCGCATCCCCTGACCACGATCCGCCAGACCGACGAGGGCACCGTGATGATCGGCGACAGCAAGGAGGACGAGCTCGACGATCGCGCGCTGAAGCATTCGATCAGCGCCGTGATGACCGATCGCGCGCAGCGCATGTTCCCGCATCTCTCGCGGCTCAACGTGGTCAGGAGCTGGGCCGGCATCCGCGTCATGCCGCAGGACGGGTTTCCGATCTACGACCAGTCGGAGACGCATCCCGGCGCATTCGTCGCCTGCTGCCATTCCGGCGTGACGCTGGCCTCCAACCATGCCTTCGAGATCGCGCGCATGGTCGCACAAGGCGCGCTCGAGCCGGAGCTGGTCGGTGCGTTCTCCGCCAGCCGCTTCGGCGACGCGGGTGCTGCGAACAACAGCGGCTATTAGAGAATTTTAAGGAGCCACGAGGCATCCCATGTTTAAGAGATCCGAACAGGACAAACGTCCGCAGGTGCAGATCCTCGTCGACGGCGTTGCCGTCGCCGCGCGCCAGGGCGACACCGTCTCTGCCGCGCTGCTTGCCTCCGGCTTGGACGCGCGGCGTTCGACTGCGGTGAGCGGCGCGCCGCGTCTGCCCTATTGCATGATGGGCGTCTGCTTCGACTGCCTCGTCACCATCGACGGTGTCGGCAACCGCCAGGGCTGCCTCGTGCCTGTCGCCGAGGGTATGCAGATCGAGATTCAGAAGGGCAAGCGGGAGATCGGAAAATGACTGTGGCTCCCAAACGCGAAGCCTATGATGTCGTGGTGATCGGCGCCGGGCCAGCGGGCCTTGCTGCCGCTGCGACCTCCGCCGAAGCCGGCCTCTCGACGTTGCTGCTCGACGAGAACATCGGCCCGGGCGGCCAGGTGTTCCGCGCAATTTCGTCCACACCGGTGACCGATCGCAATCAACTCGGCGCCGATTATTGGGTCGGTGCCGATCTCGTGCAGGCGCTGCGTACGACCAGCGCCGAGGTCATCCACCGTGCCACGGTCTGGAGCCTGGACCGCAACCTCGAGATCGCCGTCTCGGTCGGCGGCGCGTCCGCCTTCGTCAAGGCGCAGCGTGTGATCCTCGCGACCGGCGCACTGGAGCGGCCGTTTCCGATTCCCGGCTGGACGCTGCCGGGCGTGATGACCGGGGGTGCGGCGCAGACCATGCTGAAATCATCGGCGCTGGTGCCTGATGGCCGCACGGTGATCGCAGGGCAGGGGCCGCTGCTGTGGCTGCTCGCCGCGCAGATCCTGCGCCTCGGCGGCCGCATCGACCGCATCCTCGACACCACCGAGCGCGGCAATTACTTCGCGGCGCTTCCGCACGCCTTCGCATTCCTGACCTCACCCTATTTCACCAAGGGCCTCGCGATGATGCGCGAGGTGAAGGCGAAGGTGCAGGTCGTCTCCGGCGTCACGGAGCTCTCGGCGGCTGGCGAGGGCCAGCTCGCCAGCGTGAGCTATGTCGCCGGCGGCAAGCGCGACACCATTCCCGCGGATTTGCTGCTGCTGCATCAGGGCGTCGTGCCCAACGTCAACCTCGCGATGGCAGCCGGTGTCGAGCATCGCTGGGACGATCTGCAACTGTGCTGGTCGCCGGTGCTGGATGCCAGCGGCAGTTCATCGGTCGCCGGCATTGCGATCGCGGGCGACGGCGCCGGCATCGGTGGTGCCAATGCGGCTGTGGTGCGCGGCCGTATCGCGGCGCGCGCGGCCGTGGAGGCTCTGGCTCCTGCGGCTGCCGCAAAACTCGCAGCGATGGCGACGCTCCGTTCCGATCTCGCCAGGGCCGAGCGCGGCCGCGTCTTCCTCGACACGCTGTTCCGCCCGGCGCCGCAGTTCCGGATTCCCTCGGGCGACACCATCGTCTGTCGCTGCGAAGAGGTGACCGCAAAGGACGTCCTCGATTCCGTCGCGATCGGCGCGACCGGGCCGAACCAGCTCAAGGCCTATCGCCGCACCGGCATGGGCCCGTGCCAGGGCCGGCTCTGCGGCCTCACCGTCACCGAGCTGATGGCGCAGGCGCGCGGCAAGACTCCGCAGGAGATCGGCTATTACCGGCTGCGCGCGCCGGTGAAGCCGATCACGCTCGCCGAGCTCGCGGCCGTTCCGAAGAGCGAGGCTGACGTCAAGGCGGTGGTGCGCGGATGACAAGATGCGTGGATGCGATCGTCGTCGGCGGCGGCATCCACGGATGCTCCACCGCGCTGCATTTGTGCCTTGCCGGCCTCAAGCCGGTGCTGATCGAGAAGGATTATGCCGGACGCCACGCCTCCGGCGTCAATGCTGGCGGCGTCCGCCAGCTCGCGCGACACATCCCGGAGATTCCGCTTTCGATCCGCTCGATGGGAATCTGGGAGAAGATCAGGGATCTGCTCGACGACGATTGCAGCTTCGAGAGCCACGGCCAGGTGCTGGTCGCCGAGAACGAGGAGGAGCTCAGCGTTTGCCGCGCGCGCGTGGCCGAACTCAATGCGCTCGGCTTCACCCACGAAGAGCTGATCGACGCGACTGAATTGCGCCGGCTGGTGCCGGCGGTGGCTGAAAGCTGTCCCGGCGGCGTGGTCTCACGCCGCGACGGTGCCGCCAATCCGGCGCAGACGACGACGGCGTTCCGCCGCAGGGCCGGACAGCTGGGTGCGACCGTGCGCGAGGGCGTCGCCGCCAGCAACATCCGCTACAGCGATGGGCTCTGGCATGTCGATGTCGGCACTGAAACCTTTGCTGCGCCGGTGCTGGTGAACGCCGCCGGCGCCTGGGCCGGCAAGATCGCGGCTGCGCTCGGCGAGCCCGTGCCGGTCGAGACCGTGGCGCCGATGCTGATGATCACCTCGCGCGTGCCGCACTTCATCGACCCCGTCGTGATCCTGCGTGGGCGAAAGTTGTCCTTCAAGCAGTTCTCCAACGGCACGGTGCTGATCGGCGGCGGCCATCTGGCAACGCCTGATCAGGATCGCAACGAGACGGTGCTGGACTGGAAGAGCCTCGCCATCAGCGCCCGCACCGTGTTCGAGCTGTTCCCGGTGATGCGCAGCGCCACGATCGTCCGCGCCTGGGCCGGGATCGAAGCGAAGATGAAGGACGATATTCCCGTGTTCGGGCCGAGCAGCCGCCACAGGGGGCTCTATCACCAGTTCGGCTTCTCGCTGCACGGCTTTCAGCTCGGCCCCGGCGCCGGTGCCGTGATGGCCGAGCTGATCGTCAACGGCGGCACCCAGACCCGCATCGGTGATCTCGGCATCGACCGCTTCCATCCCACTACGCTCGGAGCATGAGGCCAATTTGTCGGATCAATCCCACAACGGGCTCGTTCTAACCTCTCCCGCTTGCGGGGGAGGTCGGCGCGTAGCGCCGGGTGGGGGCTCTCTCCACACTGGGAGTGTTCATTGTGGAGACACCCCCACCCCAGCCCTCCCCCGCAAGCGGGAGAGGGAGCGCACCGTCTTCGCGATCTCGACCTAATCTCGTCACGCTCTAACAACAAGAGGACATCATGAGCATCACCCGCAGCATCCGCACGCCCATCATGCACCGCGCCGTCGAGGCCAACGGCTTCGTCTTCCTCGGCGGCACCATCGCCGACGACACCTCGGTCTCGATGGGTGACCAGACCCGCAACATCCTCGGCAAGATCGCCGGCTATCTGAAGGAAGCCGGCACCGACAAGAGCCGCGTCGTCAGCGCCTCGATCTTCGTCACGGATCTCTCCAAGAAGAAGGAGATGGACGCGGCCTGGACCGAGTTCTTCGGCGACAATCTGCCGACCCGCGCCACGGTCGGCGTTGCCGATCTTGGCGGCAGCGCGCTGATCGAGGTGGTGGTCACCGCACTGAAGGGCTGAACGCGACAGGGACGTCGGCGCTCTCCGCGCCGTCGTCCCTCGCGCGGTGCCTTGATCTCGCCTTTGGAAGGTAATACTTAGAGGCTCCCTCAATCAGGACATTCGAGAGCCATGGATTTTACCCCGACCGCAAAGCCCATCCGCCTTGCTCACGGGGAATTCCATGCCTGCTTCAATCATCCTGTCGAATCTGTCGCTGTGCACGCCTGACGGCCGTTCTCTCTTTTCCAACCTCAATCTGACGTTCGGCGCCGAGCGGACCGGCCTCGTCGGCCGCAATGGCGTCGGGAAGACCACGCTGCTTGCATCGATCTCCGGGGAGCACCGTCCCCCCGCGGGACATGTCGCCGTCACCGGATCCGTTGGCTTGCTGCGCCAGGATGTCCAGCTCTCAGCGGGCGCGACGGTGGCCGATCTGTTCGGAGCGCGGGATCAACTCGCGTTGCTTCGCCAGGCTGAGCGCGGCGAAGCTTCGGCCGACGACCTCGCCGAGGTCGATTGGACTCTCGAAGCGCGCTTGCAAGTCGCCCTTGCACGTCTCGGGTTCGATCTCGCTCCCGAGACCGAACTGGAGCGGTTGTCCGGCGGCCAGATCACGCGGGTCCGTCTCGCCGCATTGGTCTTTGCCGAGCCTGACTTCCTGCTGCTGGACGAGCCCACCAACAACCTCGACCGGGACGGCCGCAAGGCCGTGATCGATCTGCTCGCGGCCTGGCGCGGTGGCGCGATCATCGTCAGCCACGACCGCAACCTACTCGAAGCGATGGATGCGATCGTCGAGCTGACGTCGCTCGGAGCCACGCGATACGGCGGCAATTGGAGCCGTTACCGCGAACAGAAAGCCGTCGAGCTCGCTGCCGTCAGGCACGACCTCGCGCATGCCGAGAGGCGGCTATGCGAGATCGACGGCAAGGCGCAGGAGGCCGCGGAGAAGAAAGCGCGCAAGGACAGCGGCGGCAGGAAGAAGCGCGCCAAGGGCGACATGCCGCGCATCCTGGCCGGGGCGCGCAAGGATCGCAGCGAGGATACCGGCGGCAAGACCGCACAAATCGCCGAGCGGCAGCGCGCGGAGGCGCTTCAAGCCGTCGACGAGGCGCGCCGGCGCGTCGAAATTCTTCAGCCGCTCTCCGTCAAGCTGCCCGTGACCGGCCTGCCGGCCGGCAGGGAGGTGCTTTGGCTCGACGGCGTCAGCGCCGGCTACCGGCCGGAGCAACCGGTCCTGCGCGATCTCTCATTCGCCGTCGTCGGTCCGGAGCGCGTCGCGCTGGTCGGGCCCAACGGCTCCGGCAAGACGACACTGCTGAAGCTGATCGCGGGCGAGCTGCGTCCGCTCTCGGGCACCCTGCGGGTCAGGCCGGATTTCGCGCTGTTCGATCAGAAGGTCAGCCTGCTCGATCCCGCGTTCTCCATCCTGGACAATTTTCGGCGCCTCAATCCGAAGGCGGGCGCGAACGAATGCCATGCCGCGCTGGCGCGGTTCATGTTTCGCGCCGACGCCGCCTTACAGGCAGCCGGAAGCCTCAGTGGCGGGCAAATGTTTCGCGCGGGCCTCGCTTGCGTGCTGGGCGGGTCATCGCCTCCGTCGCTGCTGATCCTGGATGAGCCGACCAATCATCTCGACATCGAGTCCATCGAAGCGGTCGAAGCAGGCTTGAGCGCCTATGACGGCGCGCTGCTCGTCGTCAGTCATGATGAAGCGTTCTTGCAGGCGATCGGGGTCACGCGACGGCTCGATCTCGCCGCCAAGGTCCTGCGCACTCATGGCGGGATCGTCTGATCCCGCCCGGCGGTCCTGATATGGCAGTGATTTTCAAAAACCCGACGCCCTGCCCCCAGCGCGTCGGGTGGAAAAAATGAGTATCAATCCGTGATCCCAACGCAACTGTTGTGACGCTTCCCGCAGCAATTGACCACTCCGGGAAACTACCGCGTCGGAATCGCGCTGAGCCGGCCGGTTTGCAACCTACGATGCTGCACTCCCGCCCGGCTCGAGCGCTTCGCCGATCTCGAGCGGATGGGCCATGGTCTCATGCAGCGCCTCGCGATCGAGCTCGCCTTCGGAGATGCTGATGACGATGCAGGCGACGCCGTTGCCGATCAGATTGGTCAGCGCGCGGCATTCGCTCATGAACTTGTCGATGCCGACCAGGATCGCGATCGACTGGATCGGGATGTCAGGCACGATTGACAGCGTCGCGGCGAGCGTGATGAAGCCTGCTCCGGTCACGCCCGAGGCGCCCTTCGAGGTGATCATGGCGATGCCGAGGATGCCGAGCTCCTGCCAGATGGTCAGATGCGTGTTGGTCGCCTGCGCCAGAAACAGCGTCGCCAGCGTCATGTAGATGTTGGTGCCGTCGAGGTTGAAGCTGTAGCCGGTCGGAATCACGAGGCCGACCACGGAGCGCGAGGCGCCGAGATGCTCCATCTTCTGGATCATCTGCGGCAGCACCGTCTCGGAGGACGAGGTGCCGAGCACGATCAGCAGCTCGTCCTTGATGTAGGCGATGAAGCGGAGGATCGAGAAGCCGGCGAGCCGCGCGATCGCCCCTAACACCACGAGCACGAACAGCATGCTGGTGAGATAGAACGTGCCGATCAGGGCGGCGAGGTTGATCAGCGAGCCGAGGCCGTAGGCGCCGACCGTGAAGGCCATCGCGCCGAACGCGCCGATCGGGGCGACGCGCACGATGATGCGGATGATGCCGAAGAACATCTTTGCGGCCTTGTCGATCGCGTCCGCAATGGGCTCGCCGGCTTTGCCGAGGAAGGCGATGGCGAAGCCGGACAGAATCGAGATCAGCAGCACCTGCAAAAGGTCGCCGCGCGCGATCGCGCCCAAATAGCTGTCGGGGATGATCGCCATCAGATGGGCGACGATGCCCTCTTCCTTGGCTTTGGTGACGTAGGTGGCCACCGAGTTCGGATCGATCGTGGCGGGATCGATGTTGAAGCCGTGCCCGGGCTGGAGAATCTCGCCGACCAGGAGGCCGACCGCGAGCGCGACGGTCGAGACCGTCTCGAAATAGATCAGCGACTTCAGCCCGACCCGGCCGACGCGCTTGAGGTCGCCCATCGAGGAGATGCCGTGCACGACAGTGCAGAAGATCACCGGCGCGATCATCATCTTGATCAGCGCGATGAAGCCGTCGCCGAGCGGCTTCAAGGCCTTGCCGAGATCGGGGTAGAAATAGCCGATCAGCACGCCGAGCACGATTGCGATCAGCACCTGGACGTAGAGGATCTTGTACCAGGGCTGATGCCGGCGATGGATGGCTGGCTGGATCGCGACTTGTGTCATAGAGTGGCCCCGGAACGCATTGATTTTGCGTGATTTCGATCTTGCATGGCTTGCATCATGTGATGGTCGCCGCAGAAGCGACAATCACATTTTTGTCTGTTCGCACGAAGATCGGTCGCTGCACCGCAACTGGGGGGAACATGTCGACTTCATCAGGCTCCGGCCGGCAACAGCAAGGCTATTTCCCGCGTTGGACGTTGAAGACCTCGGGCGTGATCATGCCGGAGGAGCGGCTGTCATGGGGCCAGACCATCGTCTCCGGTCTCCAGCACTGCGTCGCGATGTCGGGCTCGACGATCATCGCGCCGCTGCTGATGGGCTTCGATCCCAATGTCGCCGTCCTCTTCTCCGGCATCGGCACGCTGATCTTCTTCGTCATCGTCGCCGGTCGCGTTCCGAGCTATCTCGGCTCGAGCTTCGCCTTCATCGCCGTCGTCATCGCGGCCACAGGCTATGCCGGACAGGGGGCGAATCCCAATATTTCGGTCGCGCTCGGCGGCATCGTCGGAGCCGGAGTGCTCTATGGTGTGATCGCGCTGATCGTGATGTGGTCGGGGGTCGGCTGGATCGAGCGGCTGCTCCCGCCGGCCGTCACCGGTGCCGTGGTCGCCGCGATCGGCCTCAACCTCGCGCCCGTGGCGGTCAAGGCGGTGAGCGCGAATGCGTTCGACACCGGAATCGGTCTCGCGACCGTCCTGATCATCGGCGTGGTTGCCGTTGCAGCTCCAGGCTTGTGGCGCCGCCTGCCGATCATCCTCGGTGCGATCGGCGGATATCTTCTGTACCTGCTGTTCGCCAACGGCCTCGGCTTCGGCAAGCCGATCGACTTCGCGCAACTCTCGGCCGCGGCATGGCTCGGCATGCCGAGCTTCACCACGCCGACATTCCAGGCCGATGCGATCTTCCTGATCGCGCCGGTTGCGATCATTCTCGTCGCCGAGAATCTCGGTCACATCAAGGCCGTCGGCGCCATGACGGGCCGGAGTCTCGACGCCTATCTCGGCCGCGCGCTGTTCGCCGACAGCTTGGCTACCATCGTGGCGGCCTGCGGCGGCGGCACCGGCGTCACCACCTATGCCGAAAACATCGGCGTGATGGCGGCGACGAAGGTCTATTCGACATTGCTGTTTGCCTTCGCCGCCATCGTGTCGATCCTGCTCGGCTTCTCGCCGAAATTCGGCGCGCTGATCCTGTCGATCCCGGGGCCCGTCATTGGCGGCCTCTCGATCGTGCTGTTCGGGCTGATTGCGGCGATGGCCGGCCGGATCTGGGTCGAGAACAAGGTCGACTTCGCCAATCCTGCAAACCTGATCACTGTCGCCGTGGCGCTGACCGCCGGGGCGGGCGACCTCACGCTCAAATTCGGCGCGTTCACGATCGGCGGGATCGGCACCGCAACTTTTGGCGCCATCATCCTCTATCAGGTTCTGACGTCGCCACTCGCGCGCCGCGCGGAATGAATCCCAGCGATGCACGAAAGGGGATGGAACAAAACGCGCCGTCCGTCGATGATGAGCATCCCCGGAGAAAACCCATGCCGCAAACCGATCGCTCGACCTCCTTTCCCTCGCGCCTCGTCGGCCAATACGCCCTGGTGACCGGCGCCTCGCAAGGCATCGGTCGCGCCGTCGCCATCCGGCTCGCCCAGGAAGGCGCAACCGTCGCCATCAATTATTTCGAGCACGATGAGCGGGCGGAGGAGACGCTCGCGCTCGCGCGGGCCGCTTCGAGTGATCGCGGCCACGGCGCGCCCGATCACTGCATCGTCAAGGCCAATGTCGCCGACGGGCAAGAGATTGCTGCGATGTTCGAGGCAATCCTTTCGCGCTGGAAACGTCTCGATTGTCTCGTCAATAACGCCGGCTTCCAGAAGGAATCGCCGAGCGAGGCGCTCGACGTCGAGACCTATCGCCGGATCATCGACGTCAATCTCAACGGTGCCGTGCTCTGCGCGCAGAAGGCGCTCGCGCATTTCGTGGCGCGCGGGGGAGGGGGCTCCATCATCAACTGCTCGAGCGTCCACCAGATCATCCCGAAGCCCGGCTATCTCGCTTATTCGATCAGCAAGGGCGGCATGGCCAATCTGACACGCACGCTGGCGCTGGAATTCGCCGGCCGCGGCATTCGCGTCAACGCGGTCGGGCCTGGCGCGATCGACACGCCGATCAACGCGGCCTGGACCGGCGATCCCGAAAAGCGCGGCGTCGTCACCAGCCACATTCCCATGGGACGCGTTGGCACGCCGGAGGAGATCGCCGCCGTGTTCGCCTTCCTCGCGTCCGATGATGCGAGCTACATCACCGGGCAGACCCTGTACGCTTGCGGAGGCCTGACGCTATTCCCCGAGTTTCGCGAGAACTGGGCGAGTTGATCTCGGTTTGGGACTGCGAGGATGGCGGTTGGTCCGGGTAGGGGTCTGCGGCGCCGTGTGCTATCGACCGTGGACGACGCTGCCGCTATTGGCAAGCGTCGACACATGAAGGGCTCGTGACCACAAGCATCAACATCAATGCCTACAGCGACGCGCTGGTGGTCCTCGGCACGGCCGGTGTCGTGGTGCCGATCGTCCGCCATTGGGGCATCAATCCCGTGCTGGGCTATCTCGGCGCCGGCGCCATTCTCGGCCCGCTCGGGCTCGGCTCGCTCGTCAAGGACCTTCCGTTCCTGTACTGGTTCACCGTCGCGGACGCGCAGAACGTCGAGGGGATCGCCAATCTCGGCATCGTATTCCTGCTGTTCCTGATCGGGCTCGAGCTGTCTTTCAGGCGGCTCGTCACGATGCGACGCCTGGTGTTCGGGCTTGGCGGCCTGCAGGTGCTGGCGACGTCCGCCATGATCTTTGGCGCGGCGCTTCTCACCGGGCAGAGCTCGGATACGGCCGTCATCCTGGGCGCGAGCCTTGCGCTGTCCTCGACGGCGATCGTGCTCGAGCTTTTGTCCACTGAGAAACGACTTGCGACCACTGCCGGCCGCGCGACCTTCTCGGTGCTGCTGGCCCAGGACCTCGCAGTCGTTCCCATTCTGGTTTTCGTCTCGGTGCTCGGCGCCGGCAGCGGCGACTCGGTGTTGACGCACATCTCCAGCGCAATGCTGAAGGCCGCGCTGGCCGTCGCTGTCCTCACTCTGCTCGGGCGGCTGCTGATGCGGCCGCTGTTCCAGATGGTTGCTGGCACCCATTCGACGGAGCTGTTTGTCGCCGCGACCTTGTTCGTCATCGTCGGCGCAGGGATTGCCGCGCACCAGGCAGGCCTGTCGATGGCGCTCGGAGCATTCGTTGCGGGACTGATGCTGGCGGAGACCGAATATGGCAAGGCCATCGAGGCCACCGTCGAGCCGTTCAAGGGTCTGCTGCTGGGCATCTTCTTCTTCACGGTCGGCATGGCCATCGACTTCCGCGTGTTCATGCGCGAGCCTGGTTGGCTGCTGGCCGCGGTCATCGGCATTCTCGTCGGCAAGGCGATCGTGCTCATCCTCCTCGGCCGGCTCTTCAAGCTGTCCTGGGCGACGGCGATCGAGATCGGCTTCCTGCTGGGCCCCGTCGGTGAATTCGCGTTCGTCAGCATCGGGATGGCGGTGGCCGGCGGTCTGATCGAGCCTCGCGTGTCGAGCTTTGCCGTCGCCGTCACCGCGGTGACGATGGCCTTGACGCCGCTCTTGAGCATGCTCGGACGCCGACTGGCCGCGAAGCTGGGTCCTGAGCGCTCGCCCGATCCCGAACTGGCGGTTCGGCCGCCCGGCGATCGGGCGCAGGCCATCGTGGTCGGCTACGGCCGCGTTGGGAAAGTCGTCTGTTCGCTGCTCACCAGCCACGGCCTGAACTACATCGCGGTCGATCACGAGGCAGTCGCCGTGGCGCGCGACCGCCGCGACGGCCACAAGGTCTATTTTGGTGACGCGACGGAACCGGGTTTCCTCGAAGCTTGCGGCCTGATGCAGACGACCGGTGTGATCATTACCATCCAGTCGCGGCCGGCGATCGATGCTGTCGTCGAGCGGATCCGGGCGGTGCGGCCGGATGTGCTGATCGTTTCACGTGCGCGGGACGCCGACCATGCCCGCCACCTCTATGCGATCGGCGCAACCGATGCGGTGCCGGAAACCATCGAGGCAAGCCTGCAGCTTTCCGAAGCCGCACTGGTCGGCCTCGGAGTTGCGGTCGGGCATGCGATAGCCTCGGTGCACGAGAAGCGGGATGAATTCCGGCTGACGCTGCAGCAAGCCGCCCGCGTTGCCGGACAAGAGAAAGCGCGTCCGCTCGATCTCACCGGCCGCCAATCCCCGCGATAGCCGCCCATCCGGGGTCGCTATGCGCCGCGGACTGCGATGATCTGGCAAAACCGGCCCGCGCAGACTACATCTGCGCCATGGCAAACGCTCCACGGGCAAGCTCCCCGCTCCAGGATTTCGTCGGCCGGCACGAAAAGCTGTTCGTGCTGACCGGCGCCGGCTGCAGCACCAATTCGGGCATTCCCGATTATCGCGACAGCAACGGCGACTGGAAGCGGACCCAGCCGGTCAACTTCCAGTCCTTCATGTCGGACGAGCATACGCGGCGGCGCTATTGGGCGCGCAGTCTGATCGGCTGGCGGCGGTTCGGCCAGGCTCGCCCGAACGATGCGCATCACGCGCTGGCCCGGCTCGAGGCCAACGGCCGGTGCGGGATGCTGCTGACCCAGAATGTCGACCGGCTGCATCAGTCCGCCGGCCATAGGCAGGTGATCGACCTGCATGGCCGGCTCGACCTGGTCCGCTGCATGGGCTGCGGCCGCAAGACGCCGCGCGATGAGTTTCAGCACGCGCTTGGTCGCGCGAACGCGGCATGGCTGACGCTCGATGCGGCCGATGCACCCGATGGCGACGCTGATCTGGAGCACGAGGATTTTTCGTCCTTCCAGGTGCCTCCTTGCGAAGCCTGCGGCGGCATCCTCAAGCCCGACGTCGTGTTCTTCGGCGAGAACGTGCCCCGCGACATCGTCGCCACCGCGAAGGATCATCTGGCGCAGGCTGATGCCATGCTCGTCGTCGGATCCTCACTGATGGTCTATTCCGGATTCCGCTTCGTGCAGGCTGCCGCGCAGCGCAATATTCCGATCGCGGCGGTCAATCTCGGACGCACCCGCGCCGACGATCTCCTGACGCTGAAGGTCGAGGAGCGCTGCGAGGCGGCGCTTGCATTCCTGCTCTGATCGCGCCAGCGCCGAACACGTCTTGCCTATTGCATAGGTGCCAAGCAGAATGGCCGGGCGCGGCGTTGTCCTCGTCGTCCATGGCATGGAAATTGCTGCGCTTTCGACCCCAGTCTTGACGATCAGCGCGGAGAATTTGGAATGCTTGAGGGAGCCGAGGTGCGGCTTGCCGTTGATATCGGTGGCACGTTCACCGACATCGTGCTGGACGTGGGTCAGGATCGCAAGACGCGCAAGGTGCTGACGACGCCGCAGCGTCCCGAACAGGCCGTGCTGGACGGGATGCGTCTCATTCTCGCCGATGCGCGCGCGCATATCAGCGACATCGACGTCTTCATTCACGGCACCACGCTGGCGACCAACGCCATCATCGAGCGCCGCGGTGCCAAGACGGCCCTGATCGCTACCGAAGGCTTTCGCGACGTGCTCGATATCGGCACCGAAAGCCGCTACGACCAATATGATCTCGGAATCGACAAGCCGAGGCCGCTGGCGCCGCGCAGTTTGCGTTTCACCGTGCCCGAGCGCGTCGACGCCCACGGCGCGGTCCGTCTCCCGCTCGACGAAGCGTCGGTGCGTGCACTCGCGCCGAAATTGCGTGAGCTGGGCGTCGCGAGCGTTGCGATCGCTTTCCTGCACTCCTATGCCAATCCCGAGCACGAGCGACGTGCGGCCGCGATCCTGGCCGAGGAGATGCCAGGCATCTCCGTGACGGTGTCCTCGGCCGTTTGCCCGGAGATCCGCGAGTATGAGCGCACATCGACAGCGGTCGCGAACGCCTATGTGCAACCCCTGATCGACGGATATCTCGCCCGCATGGCCGACGCCTTGCAGGTCGAGCAGTTCCGCGGCGCCATCTATCTCGTCACGTCAGGTGGCGGCGTCACCTCGATCGAGACGGCACGGCGCTTTCCGGTGCGCCTCGTCGAGTCCGGGCCTGCCGGCGGCGCAATCTTCGCGGCGCAGATCGCGGCGCGTCTTGGCGAGAGCAAGGTCCTGTCCTTCGATATGGGCGGCACCACGGCAAAGATCTGCCTGATCGAAAAGTACCAGCCCGAGACCTCGCGCGTATTCGAGGTCGATCGCGCTGCGCGTTTCCTCAAAGGCTCCGGCTTGCCGGTGCGTATTCCCGTGAT
Source organism: Bradyrhizobium sp. CIR18 (assembly GCF_014198295.1). Classification (NCBI taxonomy): domain Bacteria; kingdom Pseudomonadati; phylum Pseudomonadota; class Alphaproteobacteria; order Hyphomicrobiales; family Nitrobacteraceae; genus Bradyrhizobium; species Bradyrhizobium sp. CIR18. The sequence goes on from NZ_JACIHF010000005.1 coordinate 46,185, forward strand.
CGAGATGGTCGAGATCGGCGCCGGCGGCGGCTCGATCGCGCATGTCGATGCGATGAAGCGCGTCACCGTCGGGCCCGAGAGTGCCTCGTCCGAGCCGGGCCCGGCCTGCTATGGCCGCGGCGGCCAGCGTCCGGCCGTGACCGATGCGGACGTTGCGCTGGGCATGATCGATCCCGATGCGTTCGCGGCCGGGACGATCAAGCTCGACCCGGAACTTTCGAAGCAGGCGTTGCTGCGCGATGTCGGCGAGCCGCTCGGCCTGTCGGCGGAAACCGCGGCCTATGCCGTGCACGAGGTCGTCTGCGAGAACATGGCGAGCGCGGCGCGCGTCCATGCGGTCGAGCGCGGCGAGATCGTCGGCCAGCACACGCTGATCGCCTTTGGCGGTGCCGCGCCGTTGCACGCGGCGCGCGTTGCCGAGAAGATCGGCGCCTCCCGGGTGATCGTGCCGTCGAATGCCGGTGTCGGCTCGGCCGTCGGTTTCCTTGCGGCACCGATCGCTTATGAGCTGGTGCGCAGCCGACATGTCCGGCTCGATGATTTCGACACCGAAGCGGTGTCGGATCTCCTGCAGGAGATGGTGACGGAAGCGCGCGCGCTGGTCGAGCCTGGCGCCGCCGGTGCGCCGGTGCGCGAGCGCCGTGCCGCCTTCATGCGCTATGTCGGCCAAGGCCATGAGATCTCGGTCGAGCTGCCGAACCGGCGGCTGACGACGGCTGATCTCGCCGGCCTTCGCCAGAAGTTCGAGGCGGACTATTCCGCGATGTTCGAGCGGCCGATTCCGGGCGCCGCCATCGAAGTGCTGAGCTGGTCGGTGCTAGCGACCACCGAGGCGCGCAATCCGTCCACCGTTGCCGCCGTCACGCGCAAGCCTGCCGGCAAGGCTATCGGCAGCCGCAAATTCTTCGACGGCCGCGCCGGCGAGGTGATCGAGATCCCGCTCTATCGCCGCGAGGACATGGCGCCTGGGGCGACCATCGCAGGCCCGGCCGTGATCGCGGAGGACGAGACTTCCACCTTCGTCTCCAACAGTTTTGACGCGCATATCGACGGTGCCGGCAGCATCGTCATGGAACGGAAGGCAGCCTGATCATGAGCAAGACGAATGGCGCGAGCCTGATCGACCTGCAGATCATGTGGCACCGGCTGATCGCCGTGGTCGAGGAGCAGGCGCAGGTGCTGCTCCGCACCGCCTTCAGCCCGATCGTGCGCGAATGCGGCGACCTCTCGGCCGGCGTGTTCGACCTCAAGGGGCGGATGCTGGCGCAGGCGGTGACCGGCACGCCCGGTCACGTCAATTCGATGGCGGAGTCGGTCAAGCACTTCATCAACCATTTCCCGATCGAGACGATGAAGGAGGGCGATGCCTACATCACCAACGATCCCTGGATGGGCACCGGTCATCTCAACGACTTCGTCGTCACGACGCCGTGTTTCAAGGACGGCAAGCCGGTCGCGCTGTTCTCCTGCACCAGCCACCTGATGGACATCGGCGGCATCGGCTTCGGCCCCGACGCCACCGACGTGTTCATGGAGGGGCTCTACATCCCCATGCTGAAGTTGATCGACCAGGGCGTCGTCAACGAGACGCTGATGGCGATGATCCGTACCAACACGCGGCTGCCGATTGATACCGAGGGCGACACCTATTCGCTGGCCGGCTGCAACGACGTCGGCTGCGAGCGCCTGGTCGAGATGATGACCGAGTTCGGTATCGACACGCTCGACGAGCTCGGCGACTACATCTGCGACCGTTCGCGCGAGGCCGTGCTGGCCGAGATCGCAAAGCTGCCGAAGGGCAGCTGGCGCAACACCATGGTGGTCGACGGCTATGATGCCCCGGTGACGCTGGCGGCGACGCTGACGATCTCGGATGCGGGCATCCATGTCGATTTCGACGGCACCTCCGCAGCCTCGAAGTTCGGCATCAACGTGCCCTTGTCCTACACCACCGCCTACACCGTGTTCGGGCTCGGCTGCGTGGTGGCGTCGCAGATTCCCAACAATGCCGGCTCGCTGTCGCCGTTGACGGTGTCGGCACCCGCAGGCGCGATCCTCAATGCGCCCAAGCCCGCGCCGGTCGCCTCGCGCCACATCATCGGCCAGATGTTGCCCGACGTCGTGTTCGGCTGCCTGCGTCAGATCATTCCCGAGCGCGTTCCGGCAGAAGGCACCTCCTGCCTGTGGAATCTCAACGTGCGCGGCCAGACCCGCTCCGGCGTCGGCGGCAATTACGGGTTCTCGATGGCGGTGACCTCCAATGGCGGCACCGGTGCGCGCTTCGGCAAGGACGGGCTGTCGGCCACCGCCTATCCCAGCGGTGTGCGCGGCACACCGGTCGAGATCGCCGAGACGCAGACGCCGCTGATCTTCTGGCGCAAGGAGCTGCGTCCGGATTCCGGCGGGGCAGGGCGCACCCGCGGCGGCCTTGGGCAGATCATCGAGGTCGGCAGCGGCGTCGATGCGCCGTTCGACATCCTGGCGGCGTTTGACCGCATCGATCATCCGCCGCGCGGACGCGATGGCGGCCAGAACGGCGAGGCCGGCTATGTCGGCCTCAAGTCCGGAAAAAAGCTGCGTGGTAAAGGCTTTCAGCAGGTGCCGCCGGACGACCGGTTGGTGGTGCTGACGCCCGGCGGCGCCGGCATCGGTGCTCCCACGACGCGCGATCGTGCGGCGGTCAAGGACGATATCGAAAGCGGGCTCGTGTCCGCCGACAATGCGGCTGCAGTTTATGGGTACGCGCGCTGACATGTCAGTGCGCTTGGGTCAACGGAGGGTGCAATGATCACGCGACGGAACTTCAGCGCGGGCGCAGCGACGCTGCTCGCCGCCGGCCACATCTCGACCCGCGCCCGCGCGGCGACGACGAGCTGGGACATGTCGACGGTCTGGCCCGACGGCAATTTCCACACTCAGAACGCGATGGCCTTCGCCGAGGAGGTGAAGAAGCAGACGGGCGGCTCGGTCGCGATCACCGTGAAGGCCGGTGGCCAGCTCGGCTTCAAGGGACCCGAGCATTTGCGCGCCGTGCGCGACGGCCTGGTGCCGCTCGCCGACGTCCTCAATATCCAGCAGGTCGGCGACGAGCCCTTCATGGGCGTCGAGAGCATCCCGTTCCTCTGCGGCTCCGTGGACGAGCTGAAGGTGCTGCACAAATATGTGCGGCCCGAATACGAGAAGATCGCGGCGCGCAACAACCAGAAGATCCTCTACATCGTGCCGTGGCCGACGCAGTATCTGCACCTCAAGGCGAAGGTCGCCGACGTCGAGGGCCTGAAGAACATCAAGATCCGCGTGCCCGACAAGAATGCGGTCGACATGCTGAATGCGATCGGCATGGCCGCCGTGATGATCCCCTGGGGCGAAACGATTCCCGCGCTCGCCTCGGGCGCCGTGTCGGGCGTTTCCACCTCGTCGGTATCAGGTGTTGACGGCAAGTTCTGGGAATTCCTGAAATATGTCTACCCGACCAACCACGTCTGGTCGTCGCAGATGCTCACCGTCAATCTGGATTCCTGGAAGGCGCTTCCCGCCGATCAGCAGAAGCTCGTGGGCGATATCGCTGCAAAGATGGAGCCGGGCTTCTGGGCGAACTCGCTCAAGGCCGACGTCGACAGCCTCAACCGCCTCAAGGAGGGCGGCATGGAGGTGGTGCCGGTCTCGGACGCGATGATGACGGATATCCGCGCCAAGACCGCACCGCAGCTGGATGCCTTCCTCAAGCGCGTGCCGGCGGCCGACAAGCCGGTGCGGTCCTATCTCGCCGAAATGAAGCGCGGCTGAGGGCGGGATCGTGGTGAGCGTTTCGCCCGAAGCACCGCAAAGCCTCAATGCAGCGGCACCAGTGCCGCTGCGCATCCTGCTCGACGGCATCGACCGTCTCGGCCGGCTCGACGGCTGGATCGGCGGCGGTTGCCTGTTGATGCTGACGTTGCTGATGCTGTGCGAGGTCGCAACGCGCTTCCTCTCGAACTTCCTGCCGTTCTTCCCGCCGACGATCTCGATTGCCTGGGAGTACTCGTCTTATCTGATGGCGGCGTCCTTCACCTTCGGCGCCGCCATGACCTTGCGCGTCGGCGGCCACATCCGCGTCGTGCTGCTGCTCAAGAATGCACCAGTGCCGGTGCAGCGCGGGCTCGAGATCCTCTCGGCGGCGGCCGGCTTCGCCTTCATGGCGTTCCTGACGTCAGCGATGGCGAAGTTTGCCTTTGCCGCGTATACGCGCGGCCAGGTCTCGACCTCCAGCGATACGCCGCTGTGGTTTCCGGAAGCCGTCGTCACTTTCGGTATGCTGCTGCTCACGCTCCAGTTCCTGGCGCGCGCGATCCAGGCCGTGCTCGGCCTGCCGCTGGAGGATCACCGCATGAAGGCCTCGCCCGTCGAATGACCACCGCGCCCGCACCCGGATTCAAGATCGCATGACCATCGAAGTCGTCGCCCTGTTTGCGATTCTGTTTGCGCTGCTTGCTTGCGGCGTGTGGATCGGCCTGACGCTTGCGCTCACCGCGACGCTGCTACTCGCGATGTTCCGCTCGATCCCGCTCGACAAGCTGTTGCCGCAATACGCCTGGAACATCCTGACCACGCAGGAGCTGCTGGCGCTGCCGCTGTTCATCCTGATGGGCGAATTGCTGTTCCGCACCCGCCTGTCGCGCTCGCTGTTTCAGGGGCTGGCGCCCTGGGCGGGGTTGCTGCCGGGCCGCCTTCTGCATGTGAACGTGATCGGCTGCACCATCTTCGCGGCGATCTCCGGCTCATCGGCCGCGACCACGCAGGTGATCGGCCGCATGTCGCTCAACGAGCTGCTGCGCCGGGGCTATTCCCGCGACATCGCGATCGGCTCGCTCGCCGGCGCCGGCACGCTCGGCTTCCTGATTCCGCCGTCCAACATCATGATCATCTACGGCGTGCTCGGCGACGTCTCGATCCTGAAGCTGTTCACCGCCGGCGTGCTGCCCGGACTTCTGCTCGCCGCAACCTTCATGGGCTGGGTGATGCTGCATACGAGCCTCAAGCCCGCAATGGTGCCGGAGACCGAAGCAAAACTCTCGCAGGTGCCGTGGAGCGAGCGCTTCGCCGCGCTGAAGGATCTCGCGCCGGCATTGTTCCTGATCGCCTGCGTGCTCGGCTCGATGTATGGCGGGCTCGCGACGCCGTCTGAAGCCGCCGCCGTCGGCGTGCTCGGCGCGGCGCTGGTGGCCTGGGCGCAGGGCGCGATGTCGCAGCAGGTGATGCGCGACGTGCTGATCGGCTCGGTCGTGACCTGCTCGATGATCGCGCTGATCGTGTTAGGGGCCTCGATCCTCGGTAATGCCGCGGCCTTCCTCGGCATCCCGCAGGCCGTCGCCGCCTTCGTCAAGGGGCTCGGCCTGTCGCCCTTCATGCTGATCGTGGTGTTGATCGTCTTCTACCTGATCCTCGGCTGCTTCCTCGACGGCTTCTCGATGATCGTGATGACCTTGCCGATCGTGCTGCCCATCGTGAAGGGAGCAGGATTCGACGAGATCTGGTTCGGCATCTTCCTCGTGCTTGCGGTCGAGATGGCGCAGATCACCCCGCCCGTCGGCTTCAACCTGTTCGTGATCCAGGGCCTGACGGAAGATGGCCTCGGCTACATCGCGCGCGTTACGATGCCTTATCTCATGATCATGATCGGCTTCGTGCTGCTGCTGACGCTCTGGCCCGGCATCGTCACGATTTTACCGCGGGTGCTGTACGGGTAATCGACGTCTCGTCGCCGACTTTCGATAGCTCCCCGGCCAGGCCGCCCGGCTCGTCCCACCTACCATCCGTTGTGTTGCCCGACGGGCAAAACACGCCAGCACTGGGTCGATAGCTGCTTGCAAAATATTCGAATTTACAGAAGTTCGGTTTTGCCGTACAACCGCGCCATCCCGCCTGCCACAAGGGGCGTTTCGCGATCGTCACGAAGCGCGGGCCGGGATGCGGTGGCCGCGACGGCGTCGGCGCGAATGGTGGCTGCAGGGCGGGCAACCGTGAGCAGCGACAGGCGCGATACGACACGGCGCTGACAGCGTCTTCGAATGGCCTCGACGGCGAGCGCACGCCAGCCGTGGAGAGCCCAGCGAAGATGTGCGCGGACGGAGAAGTCGTGTGGTCCTGACGCCCGGGGTCTGTGCGTCAAGTCCTGCGGAGATGTCGCGCCAACCGGCGCGCATCGATCATCCGCAAGGCGACGGGGGCAATAGTGCATCGCTCCCCGGGGAGAGCACGAAGGACACCGTGAAAACCATCCGCGCAGGGAAGGCCGGGATGTCCCGGCGTCACCTGTCGTCCACCCCGTGCGCGCTTCTTTAGCACACGCGGGACTTCGGGTGCCAGCCGGCGCCCGGCCTTCCCTGCGCCCTTGCTTTCAAAGGGCGGAAGAGATCAGCAAAGCTCGGGCGAACAAGCCGCGAGAACGCGAAGGTGTGTGCAGATGGAACGATGCTGTGGGATGGGTAGAGCCCTTGCTAAACCCATCATGTTTCAACGTGGAAAAGGCGTTGATGGTTTTCGCTTCGCTCTACCCATCCTGCGAACCATCGCCAACAACGGTCTCGTGCCCCGGATGCAGCGCAGCAGCGTAAGAACGCTGCCGCGTGTCCGGGACACGAGAGAGGCGCGCCAAATGTCGTCCCGGCTTGTCGACCGGGACGACTTGCGCGAGCAAGAGCGAAGGGGTGCTCAGCTCGGCTTACGCCGCCGCCTTCTTGCGCGCGAGCTCGGCCTTGTACAGCTCGAACTCTTCCGCGACCGCCTTCGCGACTGACGGCCGCTGGCGCAGGCGCTCGTAATAGGCCTTCACGTTCGGCCATTTCGCGAGCTCGATCGGCGGCGTCGCCATGGTCCAGTTGATGACCGTGACCAGATAGGCGTCGGCGACGCTGAAATGGTCGAGCAGGAAGTCGCGCCCCTTCAGGTAGTTGTCGAGATAGTCGAGTCGCGACAGGTTCTTCTCGAGGGCATAGGCCTTGGCCTCCTGCGGCGCCTTGCGGTCGAGCAGCGGGATGAAGAGGCCCTTATGAAGCTCGGTGCCGACGAAGCAGAGCCATTGATGCAGGCGGGTGCGATCGATGCCTACCGCGGCGCCGAGCCCGGATTGCGGGAAGCGGTCGGCGACGTATTGCAGGATTGCCGCGTTCTCGGTCAGAACCACGCCCTCGTCGGTGCGCAGCGTCGGCACCAGGCCGATCGGATTGACGGCGCGGAAATCGGAGCCGTCGCTCAGCACCGTCTTGGTCGGCGGGTCGACCTCGAGATAGTTCGCCTCGGCACCGGCTTCATACAGCGCGACGCGGGTTGCCATCGAACAGGCGAGCGGCGAGAAATAGAGATCCATCTGTAGCCTCCTTGGGCAATTCCTGGGATTTCGCTCAACCTGGCCAGATTGATTTTTGTACCATCTTGCATAATATGAGGTCGGTCAAGGATTAATTTGCGAAATGGTACAAAAATCGAAGCCGCCAACTGCTGCCAGTGAGCCCGAGGGCCGCGGCCAACCCGAGCGCCGCGGCCAACCTAAGCGCCGCGGCCGTCCGCGCGCCTACGAGCCTGACGTTGCACTCGGCAAGGCGCTCGACCTGTTCCGCAAGCAGGGTTTTGCCGCGACCTCGCTCGATGATTTGAGCGAAGCGACCGGGATGAACCGACCGAGTCTCTACGGCGCCTTCGGCGACAAGCGCGAGCTCTACATCAAGAGCTATCAACGCTACCGCGAGGACGCGCGGGCTTCCATGGCCGCGATCTTCCGCGAGGAGATGCCGGTGCGTCAGCGGCTGGAGCGCATCTTCGCCTCCGCGCTGAGCATCTATCTCTCGGGCGAGACCGGCCCGCGCGGCTGCTTCACGGTGGTGACCGCGGCGTCAGAAGCCGTTGGCGATCCCGAGATTCGCGCCATGGTGCTCGACGGTCTCACCGAGCTCGACAAGGCCTTTGCGAGCTGCTTCCGCCGCGCCAAGGAGAAGGGCGAGCTGCCGGAGAGCGCCGACCCGGTCGTGCTGGCACAGATCGCATCAGCCACCGTCCACACCATCGCCATCCGCTCGCGCGCGCGCGTGTCGCGCAAGGAGCTGGAGGCGATCGTGAAGGGCGCAATCGACGTGATGGTGGGAGGCAAGGAGTAGGCTGTCGTCCCGGACAAGCGCAGCGAAGCGGAGCGCAGATCCGGGATCCATAACCACGGGGAGGAGTTTGGCGAAGACTCGGAGTTACCAGCTCGCCTAACAACTTCTCCCTGGGGTTATGGGTCCCCGCCTTCGCGGGGACGACAGTGAGTATGCTGCGCGATCCTGCGTCCCAACTACGCCGCGCGAATCTGCGCGAGGAAGCGATCCACCTCGTCCCGCAGTCGCTGCGACTGCTTCGACAGCTCGATCGCCGAACCCAGCACTTCCTCGGCCGCCGTGCCCGTCGCGGCGATGCCCGCGGTGACACCGGAGATGTTCTGCGAGACCTCGCCGGTGCGGGCAGCCGCCTGCTGGACGTTCTGTGCGATCTCCTGCGTCGCCGTGCCCTGCTGGCCGACGGCTGCGGCGATCGCGGCGGAGATTTCGTCGACTTGCTGGATCGTCGCGCAGATCGACTGGATGCCGTCCACAGCGCCTGATGTCTCGCCCTGCACCGCGTGGACCTGGGCGCCGATTTCCTCGGTCGCCTTCGCCGTCTGCGTCGCCAGGGCCTTGACCTCGGAAGCGACCACGGCAAAGCCGCGGCCGGCTTCGCCCGCGCGCGCCGCTTCGATCGTCGCGTTCAGCGCCAGCAGGTTGGTCTGGCCCGCGATGCCGTTGATGAAGGAGACCACGTCGCCGATCTTCTGCGCCGCGTCCGCCAGGCTCTGCACGCGCTCGTTCGAGCGCCGTCCGTCGCTCGCGGCCTTGCCCACCACTTCGGTGGCGTGGGCGAGGCGCCGGCTGATCTCGGTCATCGACGAGGACAGCTCTTCCGCCGCCGCCGCGACGGTCTGCACATTCTCCGAGGCCAGTGTCGAGGCCGACGACACCGCGCGGGTCTGCTGTCGGGACTGTTCGACGATGGCCGACATCGACCGCGCCGTATGCTCCATCTCGACCGCAGCTGAGGACACCGTGGTGACGACGTCGCGGATGCTGGCCTCGAAATTGTCGGCAAGCGCGGCGAAGGCGCGCCGCTTCTCCGCTTCGGACTGCGCCTTGGCTTCCAGCTGCTCGGCCTGAAGCTTGCCAAAGTTGACGGCGTTGTCGCGGAACACCGCGACCGCCTTCACCATCGCCCCGACTTCGTCGTTCGCCTTGCTGGCGGGGATGGTGACGTCGGTCCGGCCGTCTGCGAGCTCGCGCATGACGGACGTGATGGAGAGGATCGGACGCGAGATGCTGCGGGCGATGAGATAGCCGACGATGGCGGCAAGCACGAGCCCGATCGCGGCGATCGCGATCGCGAGCATCCAGGCGCGGTCGGCCGAGGCCTCGTAATCGGCATTGTCCATCACCAGCTCGACGGCGCCGAGCGGCTTTCCGGAAAAATCCTTGATCGGGCCGAGCAGCGCTGCCACCGGCGTGTCGTCGAGCTTGGCCCGCTTCACCGTGAAGCTGCCTGTGGTAGCGCGGCCGTAATCGGCCGCGTCGAAGAAGCTCTTGCCCTTCAGCGTGCCGCCGAACAGCTTGAAGCCCGAGCCGTCGGCGAGGTGGAAGGCGACGTCGACATGGCGGTTGGTCTTGAAGTCGTCGAGGAAGGACTGGCCGAAGGTCAGGCCGAATTCGACCGAGCCGAGATGCTTAGCCCCTTGCGCGATCGGCACCACGCCGCGAATGCCGAGCCCGGCAACGCCGCCCTCGAGGCCGACCACGACCTTGCGATCCTGGTTGGCGACGACGACGGTCTTGCGGAAGCCGGAGAGATCGTCGCCGAATTTCGCGGGCTGGTGCACACGCAGGAACGAGGTCGCCGGCGCCACATGAAACTGGAACTGCTCGACACCGTATTCCGATTTGGTCGCGGCAAAGACCGGCCCGAACAGGGCTATCAGGGCGTTGCGGTCCTGCCTGGCCATCGCATCCTGCGTTGCCGGCATCGCGGCCACGACCGTGCTCATGGCGGCGGCCCGGTGCGATTCCTCGGCGATGCGCGACTGAAGGGCATCATAATGGCTGTGCAGCTCGCGCTGGTCGGCGCGGTCGATGATCCCCGCGATGATCCACATCGCCCCGAGCACCGCAAACAGGGCGGTTGCCGCCGCCGTCACCGCGAGGGCAACCGTGATCCGCATCCTGAGGCCGAGGCTCGCGCGCATGTCCGACTCGTTGTTTGAGCGTTGGTTAACACCGCTTATCAACTTCTCGCTAAGAGAGAGTGAACGGGATACCTGCGGAACGCGGTGGTTGTGGGGGGAGGCTGTCTGCCCGACAAGCGGTGTCGTCCCCGCGCCCGTGCGCAATTGCGCACTAGGCGGGGACGACACTGAATATGAGGTGACGGTGCTCGCGAAAATCCCGGCGCCTAATACCCTCTGGCCCGGTCCACCACGTTCTCCAACGCGCCGCCGGCCTCGAACCGTGCGATCTGCTCGGCGACATAGGCCGAGATCGCATCCGCATCGGTGTCGGCTGCGTTGTGCGGCGTCAGCACCACCTTGGGATGGGTCCAGAACCGGCTGTCCGCCGGCTGCGGCTCCTGCACGAAGACGTCAAGCGAGGCGGCGCCCAGCGTGCCGTCGTCGAGGCAGGCGAGGATGTCGGCCTCGTTCTGCAAGCCCCCGCGGCCGGCATTGATCAGCACCGGCGCGCCGAGCGGGCTGTTGCGGTTGAGCTTGGTGAAGACGTCGCGGTTGAGGATGCCGTGCGTCTCCGGCGTCAGCGGCAGCAGGCAGACCAGGATATCGGTCGCGCGCAGGAACGCATCGATCTGGGCCGAGCCATGGAAGCATTCGACACCGTCGATCGCGCGCGGGCTGCGGCTCCAGCCGGCGACGCGGAAGCCGAGCCGGCGCAGCACGTCGGCCGCATCCGCTCCTAACGTGCCAAGCCCCATGACGCCAACCGTGACCGCGCTGGCAGGCCATTGATATTTCGGCTCCCAGCGTTTTGCGCGCTGCGAGTCCCGCAAGTAGAGCTCCTGGCGGTGGTGCATCAGTACGTGCAGCACGACATATTCGGTCATGCGGCCGGTCAGGTCGGGTACGGCGACCCGGACCAGCGGCACATCGGGCAGGCTCTTGTCCGCCATCAGCGCATCGACGCCGGCGCCGAGATTGAAGATCGCCCGCAGATTAGGGAAGGCGCCGAGATCGCCGGGTACCGGCTTCCACACCGTGGCATAGTGCACCTCGGCCGGATCGAGCGTGGAATCCGGCAGCAGCACCACACGGCGGCCGCCGCAGACAGCATCAAACCGGGCCTTCCAGCGCTCCGGCAACCAGTTCTGCTGCGTGCTGTTGATCAGGACGGCCAGTGTGCCCTTGGTCATTCGAATTGCCTCGTCGGGTTCCGCTTACGAAGGCCCTCCTTGGCACGATCTGCCGGATTTTTCTCGCAAATTTTTTCCGCAGTCCTGTCGGGGCGGGGCATATTGGCGCGTCTTTAGAACAGACGAGGAAAGTGTCGCCTATGCTTTATGCCATCCTTTGCTATCACGATGAGGACTTCGTCGGCTCCTGGAGCAAGGAGCAGGACGAGGCCGTGATGAAGAAGCTCGCCGTGGTGCAGGAGAAGCTCATGAGCCAAGGCCGGCTCGGGCCGGTGGCGCGGCTGCTGCCGACTACGGCCGCTGCTACCTTGCGCAAGGAGGACCCGCCGCTGGTGCTCGACGGCCCCTATGCCGAGACCAAGGAGCAGCTGCTCGGCTTCTACATCGTCGACTGCAAGAATCTCGATGAGGCGCTCGACGTCGCCCGCGACCTTGGCGCTGCCAATCCCGGCGGCGCCTATGAGGTGCGTCCCGTCGGCGTGTTCCGGCCCGGAGGAAACCTGACGTGAGCGAGACCGACACCGGCTGGATCGAGACCGCGCTGACCTCGGCGCGACCCCAGGCGGTCGGCGCGCTGCTGCGTTATTTCCGCGATCTCGACACCGCCGAGGAGGCGTTCCAGAACGCCTCGCTGCGCGCGCTCAAGTCCTGGCCGCAGAACGGGCCGCCGCGCGATCCTGCGGCCTGGCTGATCATGGTCGGCCGCAACGCCGCCATCGACGAGGTGCGCCGGACCCGCAAGCAGCAGCCGCTGCCTGAGGACGACCAGGCGATCTCCGATCTCGACGACGCCGAAGGCGCGCTGGCCGAACGGCTCGACGGTTCGCACTACCGCGACGACATCCTGCGGTTGATGTTCATCTGCTGCCATCCGCAATTGCCGGCGACGCAGCAGATCGCGCTGGCGCTGCGCATCGTCTCGGGGCTTACCGTGAAGCAGATCGCGCGCGCCTTCCTGGTGTCGGACGCGGCGATGGAGCAGCGCATCACCCGCGCCAAGGCGAAGGTCGCCGAAGCCGGGACGCCGTTCGAAGCGCCCGGCGCAATCGAGCGCTCCGAGCGGCTCGCCGGCGTCGCGGCGATGATCTACCTGATCTTCAACGAGGGCTATTCGGCGAGCGGTGACACCGCGGAGATTCGCAAGCCGCTTTGCGAGGAGGCGATTCGGCTGGGGCGCCTGCTGCTCAGGCTGTTTCCGAGTGAGCCGGAGATCATGGGGCTCACGGCGCTCATCTTGCTGCAGCATGCTCGCAGTGCCGCGCGCTTTGCCGCCGACGGCTCGCTGATCCTGCTGGACGACCAGGACCGTTCGCTGTGGAATGGCACCATGATCGCGGAGGGGCTGGCGCTGATCGACAAGGCGATGCGCCACCGCCGCAGTGGGCCCTATCAGATCCAGGCCGCGATTGCTGCATTGCATGCCCGCGCGGCGACGCCGGAGGAGACCGACTGGGCGCAGATCGACCTGCTCTACGGCGCGCTCGAGGTCGTGCAGCCGTCTCCCGTGGTGACGCTCAACCGCGCGGTCGCGGTCTCCAAGGTGCGGGGGCCGCAAGCCGCGCTCGATCTGATCGAGCCGCTTGCGCCGAAGCTCGCCAACTACTTCCATTTCTACGGCGTGCGCGGCGCCTTCCTGATGCAGCTCGGCCGCAACGACGAGGCACGTGTCGCCTTCGACCGCGCCATCGCGCTTGCCAACACGTCCGCAGAAGCGGCCCACATTCGCATGCACATCGATCGCCTGATCCGGGATAGCCAGCCGAAGGCGGGCGCGCGGCAGGGCGCGAAAGTGAAGTAGACCCGTCTGTCTCCACATCATCATGTCGGGACAAGCCCGGCCATGACGTGGGGTGGGTAGCGTGCAAAATTTCATTCCGGCAATTGTCGGCTCCTGCCGTTCCCGTTCGTCCTAAGCCCGTACCCATGGAGCCCCTTCATGCTGAAAGCCATTGCCGTCATCGCCGTCGTGCTCGCCATTGGAATCGCGGGCGTCCTCGCCTTTGCCCTGACAAAATCTGACACCTTCCGCGTCGAGCGGAGCCTCGCGGTGAAGGCGCCAGCCGGAGCGATCTATCCACAGGTCGCCGATTTCCGCCGTTGGACCAACTGGTCCCCCTATGAGACCCGCGATCCCGCCATGAAGCGCACCTTCGGTGGATCTGAGGGAGGCAAGGGCGCGACCTATGCTTGGGATGGCAACAACAATGTCGGCGCCGGCCGCATGGAGATCCTCGAGGCGACCGGGCCGTCCAAGCTTCGCATCAAGCTCGATTTCGAGCGGCCGTTCGAAGGTCACAACACCGCCGAGTTCACCTTTGTGCCGCAAGGCGATGCTACTCTGGTCACATGGGCGATGTACGGTCCGGCTCCGTTCATGTCCAAGATCATGCAGGTGTTCATCAACATGGACAACATGATCGGCAAGGATTTCGATGCCGGCCTCGCCAGCCTGAAGAAGCTGGCCGAGAAGCAATAATAAGCCTCACTGCAAACGAAGAGGAGAGAAACGATGCTCAACGCTTATCTGTTCTATCAGGACACCTGCGAAGCTGCGTTCAACTTCTACGCCAAGGTCCTGGGCGGCAAGATCGACGCCATGATGCGGTCATCGGACGCGCCGCCGGAGATGCCCGCCGCGCCCGGCCGCGAAAAGATGATCATGCATGCGCGGATGTCGCTGCCCGACGGCAGCGTGCTGATGGCTTCCGACGCGCCGCCGGAGCATTTCGCCAAGCCGCAAGGCTTTTCGATCTCGCTCACCGTCAAGGACCCTGCGGACGGCGAGCGTAAGTTCAATGCACTCGCCGATGGCGGCACCGTCACCATGCCGTTCAGCAAGACGTTCTGGGCCAAGGGCTTTGGCATGTGCGTCGACAAGTTCGGCATTCCCTGGATGGTGAACTGCCCGGCCGAAGGAATGTGACAGGCGCGAGCCTGCACGATCTGTGGAATTGCGATCCCCTCTCTCCACTGTCGCGGGAGAGGGGATGCCTGGATTTATCGCGTCATACCCGGATCGGTCGTGAGCTCGCTCAACGGATCGATCCGGTCACGTCCTCGCTTTGCTGCGGCGACTGAACGCAGCGAGGGCAGATCACGAGCTTGGTGCCGAGCTGCTTGTCGTTCTCGGCTTCGATCTCGTCATGGATCGCCCACCACGCCTCCGAATATGGCCGCAAGGTGCCGAGCACTCGTTCCCGTTCCTGATTGGGATCAGCTGCCGCGGGCGCGGGGTTCGTCGCGCGCCGCTTCGCGACATGCGGGCGATGCGAGGCTTTGTTGGGGTCCTGGCCGAGGCCATCCCATGCGATCGGACGACGCTCCTGCGCCGATGCGACTGCACATCCAAGCAGCGCTGTGCAGAAAGTAAGCAAGATGAAGCCGCGTCGTATCATGCCGGACCCAAAGTTCGATGCGCAATGCGCAAACTTCCACACGGGAAACTTGCATGGCATCGGTCAAATGGAACTTAAGGCAAACGATTGGCGGGCGTGGCCGAGGAATGAACTCACGATTCGCATCACTTTGCGGGAGCAGTGAGGCCGCTTCGTGAAACCATGCGGACTGCATCGCACAACAATTGACGCAATATTGGGCTGTAATCTGCACGTCAGAATCGCTATTGGTGAATCACAAAATCTAAAAAGCTGGGGTGGACGTCACTTGGAAGGGGAGCGACCGATGGCGGCGGCGCTACAGATCAATTTTGCCCTGTGGGGGATGCTTATCTGCGTCAGCATGAAGCTGGGGCCGGTGATCCAGACTCTTTATTGACGGCAGCCAAAGTGTGATGGCGTGGAGACCCCGGTGCGCACATTGGGTGCGACACAGGGAACCTGCCGTGTGGCCTCGGGCCGGCCAAGCCAATGCCTTTGATGTGACGCGGTTCACAGAACTCATTCACGTCACATCCGTGGCGGCTGCCACATTCGTCAGCGGCAGCGGGGATAGATCGCGGCGAGATCGCGCCCCTTGAGCAAGAGCAGCCGCGAGGTGAGGCCGCCACGGCGGCTGATCCAGTCGCGCACTGGGCCGGGATAGGCGGCAAGCACTGCGACCGATGCTTCCGGCTCGGCATAAAAGCGCCCGCGCCGGTCGACCGAACGTGCCGCATGGAAGCCGAGCACGGCGCGCTTGGTGACGCAGATGCGCTCGCCCGGCACGATGCTCAGCACCAGGGTACAAGCCGATAGGCAGGGACCATCGATCACCACGCGCTCGCCGCTCTCGCGCACCTTCTCGAACAAATCGAGGAACGGCCCCACCTGTCCGCCCGGAGACTGGATGATGCGGATTTCGGCGGACGCGGGCGCGGTGGCGAGCAGCGCGAATGCAAGCATCAGGGCGTTGAGCAAAGAGATGCGTCGCATGAAGTCTCCACCTAAATCGGTTCCGTAGGGTGGGTTACGCCCAGCGGCCCGCGCAGCGGCAGTGCTAACCCACCCTACAATTTCCGGACCTATCCGTTGCGGCGCTGGCCGCGCAGCGTGGGCAGGCCGATACCTGCCGCATCGAAGCCGCCATCAACGGCCAAAATTTGGCCGGTGATGTAGCTCGCATTTGCCGAGCACAGGAAGTAGATCGCTTCCGCAAGCTCCTCCTCCAGGCCGTAGCGATTGAGCGGAATGGCGTCGTGATAGTCGGCGCGGATCTCCTTGGTATGCACCTGCTTCGCCATCGCCGTGTCGACCGGCCCCGGCGCGACCGCGTTGACGCGGATGTTGAGCGAGGCGAGCTCGACCGCGAGCTGCTTGGTCAGGTGCGCGAGCCCGGCCTTGCTGGTGCCGTAGGCCGAGCGCAGCGTCGAGGCGCGCACCGCCGAGATCGAGGTGATGTTGACGATGGCGCCGCCATGGCCCTCGCGCATCAAGGGAACCGCGGCCTTGGTGCAGAGGAACGGGCCGGTGAGATTGACCTCGAGCACGCGGCGCCAATCGGTCTCGGACGTCTCCATCAGCGGTGCGAACACCGCGATGCCGGCATTGTTGACCAGTGCATCCAGTCGGCCGAACCGGCGCTCGACCGCCTCCATTGCATCGCTCACCGCGGCGGCATCCGAGACGTCGCAGGTCAGCGCCAGCGTCGCCTCGCCTTGGTCGATTTCGGCGACCGCCCGGCCGAGCAACTCGCCCTCGATGTCGAGCAGCGCCACGCGCCAACCCTCGGCCAGGAACTTCTTCGCGGTCGCAAGCCCGATGCCGCGGGCGGCTCCGGTGACGAGAGCGATTTTTTGCGGGGCTTGCGGCATGGGAGATTTGTCCTCGAGTAGCATATGGGCGCAGGAGTGCAGGCTCCTTTTACTGCGCTTTTGTGCTGACGAGGAAGGGGCAGGCGAGGGCTGGAGGGGAAGTCGTCCTTACGCCAGCTCCGCCGAGGCACGCTGCATGTTGGCCGACATGTCCGCGGTCACGATGCTCTGCTCCTCGACCGCGGCTGCGGTGGAGGCGATGAACTCGTTGACGCCTGCGATCGCGGCCTTGATCGCGGTGAGGGAGCTCGCGACGTCGCCGGAGATGGTGTTCAGCGCGTCGATTTCGGACGTGATCGTGTCGGTCGCCTGCTTGGCCTGGCTCGCGAGATTCTTCACCTCGGAGGCGACCACCGCAAAGCCGCGTCCCGCTTCGCCGGCGCGGGCCGATTCAATCGTGGCGTTGAGCGCGAGCAGATTGATCTGGCTGGTGATGCCCGAGATCATCTCGACGATGCCGCTCATGGCCTGTGCGGCGGCCGTCAGCTTCTGGGCCTGGAGGTCGGCGGACTCGACCCTTGTGGTCGCGACCTTGGACGTCTCGCGCGACTTCGTCATGGTCTCGGAGATCTCGCGGATCGAGGCGCTCATCTCTTCGCTGCCGGCCGCGACCGCATCGATCAGCCCGCGCGCGTTGTCGGCCTTCTTGCGGCCGATCGCCTGCGCGGTGATGTCGGTGGCGTATTTCACCACCTTGTACGGCTTGCCGTTGAGATCGAAGATCGGGTTGTAGGACGCCTGGATCCAGATCTCGCGGCCGCCCTTGGCGATGCGCTTGTATTCGGCGGCCTGGTATTCGCCGCGATTGAGTGCTTCCCAGAACTGGCGGTAGGCGGCCGAATTCTTCTCGTTCGGCTCGACGAACATGGAATGGTGCTGGCCCTTGATCTCGGCCAGCGCATAGCCCATCGCCTTCAGGAAGTTCTCGTTGGCAGTGCGGATCGTGCCGTCCATGTTGAACTCGATCACCGCTTGCGACTTCTGGATCGCGGCGAGCTGACCGTCATTGTCGGCCGCCTTCATCTTCTGCGCGGTGACGTCGGTGGCGAACTTCACCACCTTGAACGGCTTGCCGTTCTCATCGAGAATCGGATTGTAGGTGGCCAGAATCCAGATTTCCTTAGCCCCCTTGCCGAGCCGCTTGTATTCGGCAGCCTCGAACTCGCCACGGTTCAGCTTGGCCCAGAACGCGGCATAGGCCGGGCTCGCACGGTCCTCTGGTGTCACGAACATGGAGTGGTGCTTGCCCTTGATCTCATCGAGCGAATAGCCCATCGCGCCAAGGAAATTCTCGTTGGCGGTGACGATGGTACCGTCCATGTTGAACTCGATCACGGCCTGCGCGCGGTTGATCGCGGCGATCTTGCCGGACTCTTCCATGGCCTTGATCTTATAGGCCGTGATGTCGGTGGCGAACTTGATGAAGCTGACCACCTTGCCGTTTTCGTCGCGTAGCGGGGCGTAGGACGCGTGGACCCAGACTTCCCTGCCGCCCTTGCCGAAACGCTTGTATTGCGTGGTCTGGAATTCCCCGCGGTTCAGGCTGGCCCAAAAATCGCGGTAGCGAGTGCTCTCGCGCTCGGCCGGGTTGACGAAGATGCTGTGATGCTTTCCCTTGATCTCGGCAAGCGTATAGCCGCTCATTTTGAGAAGGTTTTCGTTGGCGTCGAGGATGGTGCCGTCGAGACCGAATTCGATCACGGCTTGCGACCGGTCGAGCGCCTCGACCTCCGCGATGGCGTGCCTGACCTTCTTGCTCAGGAAATTGAACACGTAAGCTCCGCAATGCTCGGAAGCGATCCGACAGGATCGCCATACCGTTTCCCCTGAGCTGAAAGTTGCATGCTATCCTTGAGCATCGGTAAATTCCGGAACAAGCCGCGACGAGCTCCGCGACTCCACGTGCGACGGCCAACTACTTCAACTAACAGCTGCTCTTGGTTTATATGCACGGTGGAGTTCACAATGCAGAGCCGTACTTGTACGGGGGCGCAGCCGAGATATTTTTTCGCGTCGCCTTCGCATGGCGGTGTCGGCGCGGTCGAGGGCGAACCGTCTTCAACAAGATGCTCGCTGCGGAGACCATTGATGCCCGACGACCGCGAACGCCTGATCCGCGACCTCTTCGCCGCCTATCTCGCCAACGACCGGCAGCGGGTCGCCGCCGCACTGGCCGACGATTTCCGCTTCACCAGCCCGTTCGACGACGACCTCGACAAGGCGACCTATTTCGAACGCTGCTGGAGCGACAGCGGCTGGATCGCACGGCATGACATCGAGCGTATCTTCGTCCGGGGCGAGGAAGCCTTCGTCACTTATCTCTGCCTTGCGACAGATGGCAGGAGTTTTCGCAACACGGAGTTCTTCACCTTCGCAGGCGGCAAGGTCCGGCGCATCGATGTCTATTTCGGCGCTGCCCGGCGGGATGGTCGTTTCCTGCCGCAGCCGCGCTAGGGCCGGGGCCCTCCAGATTATTTCCGCCGGCGTGTCGGTTCCGTGAGAGTTCGTTCGTCTTGAAGGCGAGCGGGCCTGCGCCTCACGGCGCATCCCGGAACCACCGCAGAAGCCAGGATACGACCCATGCGATTCATGATGTTGATGATCCCGCTCGGCTACGAGGCCGCGCCGCCGGACGTCCAGCTCGATCCCGAACGCGTCGCGGCGATGATGCGCTATAACGAGGCGCTGAAGGACGCGGGCGTGCTGATCACGCTCGATGGCCTGCATCCGCCGTCGGTGGGCGCGCGAGTTTCATTTGCGACCGGCGAGCCTGTCGTGACCGACGGCCCATTCGCTGAAGCCAAGGAAGTCCTTGGCGGCTATTGGATGATCGAGGTCGCCTCGCGCGCAGAGGCGATCGCCTGGGCGAAGAAATGTCCGGCTTCGGCCAACGAGATCATCGAGATCCGGCAAGTCCAGGAGATGAGCGACTTTCCGCCCGACGTGCAGGAGGCCGCGGCCGGTTTCGGCGACCTGAAGAGGTAGCCACAGCGATCGCGATGAAATCGCGTCTGTCGTCAGTCAATCAACAAGGAGAGAACCGATGAGCACCGAACATAAATTCCTCGCCGTCTATCTCGGCAGCATGAGCGGCGAAAAGATGAAGGCCTGGCATGCGATGCCCGAGGCGGAACGGAAGGCAAAAGAGCGCGAGGGCATGGCCGCTTGGCACGGCTGGGTCGAGAAGCATAAGGACGTCATCGTCGAGATGGGCGGCCCGCTCGGCAAGACCCGCCGGATCGACGGACGCGGCATTACCGAGATCAGCAATGCGCTGACCGGCTTTACGGTGGTGCGGGCTGCCTCGCAGGAGGAAGCTGCAAAATTGTTCGAGAACCATCCGCATTTTGCGATCTTCCCGGGCGAGGCGATCGAGGTCATGCCCGTGCTGCCGATTCCGCAGATGTAGCTGCGGACGAGGCCAATTCCGGGTGCGATGCCGTCGCTCAGGCCCGGCATCGCCCGTGAAAGTACGGGGTTAATCACGCCCGATTCCTGCTAGTGACCTTCACCGCCGGCTCATGTAAAGATCGTTCACATGAGCTGGCGCAAGGAGCAGCGCCGCGCCGAGCGCGGCTATCACCACGGCAATCTGAAGGAAGCCCTGTTGCAGGCCGCCCTGGGGCTGATCGCCGAGAAGGGCGCGGCCGGCTTCACCTTCGCCGATGCCGCACGCATGGCCGGCGTCAGCGCAGCGGCGCCCTATCGGCATTTCCGCGACCGTGACGAGCTGTTGTCCTCGATCGCCCAGCGCGGCTTCGAGCAGTTCGAGCAGCGCCTGGCCGCGGCCTGGGACGACGGACGCCCCGACACGGTCACCGCGTTCGAGCGCGTCGGCAAAGCCTATCTTGCCTTCGCCCGTGAGGAGCCCGCGTTCTACAACGCGATGTTCGAATCGGGCGTGCCGGTCGATGCCAATCCCGAACTTCAGGCCGCCAGCGAACGCGCCTTCAACATCATTCGCGCGGCAGCCGAGCGGCTCGCGGCGCTGACGCCGCCGGGTACGCCACGGCCGCCGGCGATGATGATGGCGCTGCACATCTGGTCGATGGCGCACGGCGTGGCTTCGCTGTTCTCCCGTGGCGACGCCGCGCGACGAAAACTGCCGATGTCGCCGGACGAGCTGCTCGAGGCCGAGGTGCTGATCTATCTGCGCGGCCTCGGCTTCCCGACCGACCGTCGTCCTGCGGGCAAGGGCGCCGAGCCGCCGCCGGTGCCCCCGGAGGTGCCCTCCGGTTCAGGCGTGCCGCCCGGCGGCACTCCAGGTGGTCCTTGGGGCAAGCCGAAATAAAATTACCCAAATGATCACGCGGGCGTGTCTGGCGGCCAGCTTGACAAAATCGCGGGATGGTCTAGCTATGTAAATGTTATTTACATTCACAACGGCGCTGTGCCGTGATGGAGATGGGAAATGGCCTACACCGCTGACGTTAATCGCTGGCGCGGCCCTTCGGACCAATACCAACAGTACGAACGTCCCCGCATGCTCGATACGCCCTGGCATCCCGGCTGGATCGCCGTGACCATCCTCGGCTTCATCATCTGGTGGCCGATCGGACTTGCCCTTCTCTTTTTCACACTCGGGAGCAGAAGAATGTCGTGCTGGAGCCACCAAGATCGCTGGCAGAACAAGATGGAAAAGATGCAGTACAAGATGGACCGCATGCGCGGCCGCATGGAGCGCCGCGGCTTCGGCTTCGGCTTCGGCCCCCCGTCCTCCGGCAACCGCGCCTTCGACGAGTACCGCACCGAGACGCTGCAGCGGCTCGAGGAGGAGCAGGTCGAGTTCAAGAACTTCCTCGACCGTCTGCGTCACGCCAAGGACAAGGAAGAGTTCGACCAGTTCATGGCGCAGCACAAGACGCGTCCGACCCCGCCGCCGACCGACCAGCAGCAGGGCTGACATTCAAGGCTGACTGACACCTCTCAAAGCCTTCAGGCGCATGCCCCCAAAGTCCTGATGGCCCCGAGCCGCCCGTCTGCGCAACCCGCAGGCGGGCGGTTTGGTTTTTGGGTTCAATCTCTCTCGCGCGCGCGAGAGAGAGCAGGCGTTGGCCGGTTTCGGCCGCCATCATTGTTCGCATTGCTCGTCGTGCCGGGCCTAGCCCTGTCGCGAGATGCGGGTTGCAATTGATGGCAGCGGCAACTGGCAGTCACTAAACCGGACGTTGCTGCAAAATGCCGCCCGACTGGGGCAATGCGGCCTGTCCCGAAATCGAATCTCCTCTTGCAACCAAAGGGTGCTGTGCATAGTCTAAGTACGTTTTCACTCGATGATATTTGGCTGAATATTTATTAGGGAGTATTTTCGTGCGGATCGTAACGATCGTTCGGAAGGTAGCCCCTCGCTGCTATCCCAATTACCTCAAGGCTTTTGAAGACGGCGACGAAATCTTCGACCGCTTCAAGATCAACACGCCGCTTCGCATCGCGCACTTCCTCGCTCAGGCGCTATATGAAACCGGCCGCGGTACCGTTCTGTTCGAGAGCCTCAAGTACAAAACCACGGCGCGCCTTCTCGAGATTTTCGGCATCGGCCATCATAGCGCGGCCATCCGGCCCGACGAGGTCGATCAATATCTCAACAATGATCGTGCCTTGGCCGAGCGCGTCTATGGATTGGGTAATCCGAAGAAGGCGAAGGAGCTCGGCAATACCAAGCAAGGAGACGGATACAAATATCGCGGCGGCGGCCTGTTGCAGACGACGGGCGGCGCCAACTACCTGCGCATGGGCAAGCTCGCAGGCGTGGACTTCTACAATAATCCGGATCTGATTGTCTCACCCGAAGCGGCTCTGCTTCCCGCCCTGCACGAATGGAATGAGGGAGGCCTGAACGCGTATGCGGATCGGAACGACATCCGTACGATCACGCGGCTCATCAACGGTGGCTACAACGGCCTGAGCGGACGCACGGAGCTCTTCGATATCGTGTGGAGCGCAGTAGGCAAGAGCGGCGCGAACCAGGTGGCCTGGAAAGCCGCAACCACGTCGGATGAAACGCGCGAGCTTCAGGAGGCCCTGAACGATCTCGGGGCTGAGCCGGCGCTTGTCGTGGATGGACGATATGGTCCCGCCACGGCGCAGGCGGTCGAGTGGTTTCAAAACCACGCCAAGATCCCGGTCGATGGAAATGCAGGCGTGGTGACGCAGGCGGCGTTGAATCTCCGCCTGAATTCCCGGACGGCTTCAGAGCGCCCCTAAGAGCGTGCCGCCTTTTGCCGCGCGAAGTTCGCCGGAGCTTCGCGAATAGATGTCTCGATTATTGAGGGCCGAATTTTAGCAAGTTCATTGCGCAGAAGGAATTGAGCATGACCGACGGCGAAAAGATGCTGAAGCTGGCCGAGTCCCGCATCGGCGAGAAATACGTCAATGTCTGCGTTCCCAAGAACAACAAGAACTGGCACGGTCCATGGGACTGCGCGGAGTTCATGTCCTGGCTAGTGTATCAGGTCGGTGGAATCCTGTACGGATGCGTCGACGACAACGGCAATCCTGCGACGGTCGAAGCCTATACGGGCGCCTGGAAGAGCGATTCACAAAAACTCGGAAAGCGCGTGCCGTGGCGGCAGGCAGCTTCAACGGTGGGCGGCATTCTTCTCCGCTATCCGCCCGGACCGGGCATGATGGGGCACATCGTCGTTTGTGACGGCGAGGGCGGCACCGTGGAGGCGATGGGCACCGCTTATGGCGTTCGTCGCGGCAAGGTGTCGGGCCGGAATTGGGATACCGGCGTCTTGCTGCCGAACTTTACGTATGGGGCGGCGGGTGGAGCACTCGACCTGGCTGAGCCGAGCCAGCTGTATGCGCTTGGGCAGCCGAACATGAAGGCGTCCGTCATTCGAGACATTCAACGCGCTTTGAAAGAGCTGGGATTCAATCCGGGGCCGATCGACGGTGAATACAATGACCTGACGGTGGCGGCGGTCGCAGCGTTTCAGGCGACCAAAGGACTCATTGTCGACGGACAGGTAGGACCGCAGACGGCAAAACGGTTGAAGATCGAACTCTAGGGATCGGCGGGATTCTCTCACCTGCCGCGCGCGCGACGGAAGCGTCCCGGCGCCATGACGCGCGCCGGGCTGCATCGCATGACCGCCGGCTTCAGCGCGCGGTGGCGAGCTGCGCGTGAACCGAAGCCAGGAAGTGTTCGTAGGCGTGATCCACGATCTCGTTGAGCGATCGCGTTCGTGCGAACATCGCCTTGGCCTCGGCGAGAAACTCCTCGCGGGTCGGTATCTTCGGTAGATGCAGGTGTGTCAGCGCATCGACGCCGTCATGCGCACGATTGAGGATGTCGTGCAGCGTCGGCAGCTGCAGCTGGGTCGGGTCGGCGCGGTGCAGCGCCGAAGAGATCGCATGGGCAAGCTTCGGCGCGTCGAACCGCCCGGCAAGCTCGCGGGCGGCCCGATTGATGACGCGGGCGCCGAGCGGCTGCTCGTTGCGCAGCACCTGTTCGGGCGGCGCCTTCATGTTCCAGACGATTCCGAACCAGGACAACACCTTCAGCACGTAATAGGTGACGTCGATCTCCCACCAGCGAAAACCCTGCCGCACGCTGCTCTGATAGGCGTGGTGATTGTTGTGCCAGCCCTCGCCCATAGTGAGCAGCGCCAGCAGCCAGTTGTTGCGGGAATCATCGCCCGTCACGTAGCGCTTGCGTCCGTGCACATGGGCCAGCGAGTTGATGCAGAAGGTCGCGTGATAGACCAGCACCGTGCTCCACAGGAAACCGACGATCAGACCCGACCACCCCGCCGCCATGAAGCAGAGCGCTGCAAGCACGAAGGCCGGCAGCAGCTCCAGCCGATGCAGCCACATCAGCTCGGGAAAGACCGTGAGATCGCCGACTTTCACGAGATCAGTCCCATCGTGCTCCCGGTAAAAGATCCAGCCGAGATGGCTGTACAGGAAACCGCGCTGCCGCGGCGAATGCACATCCAGTTCGGTGTCGGAATGCAGATGATGATGCCGGTGCTTGGCCGCCCACCACAACACGCTCTTCTGCGCGGTGCTTTGCGCAAGGCAGGCCAGGATGAACTGAAACACGCGGCCGGTGGCGAAAGCCCGATGCGAGAAATAGCGGTGATACCCCGCCCCGATCGCAAACATCCGCACGACATACAGCGCCCCACAGATCGCGACGGCCTGCCACGTGACGCCTGACCAGATCGCCGCAAAGCAACCGAGATGGACCAGCACGAACGGTATGGCGGAGGGGTACATGACGTCGTCGTGGTGGTCGTCGGCGGGCGCGTTGGGCAACATGTTTCAGCGTGACCTCAGGTAACGGGGATCCGGGATTTTGCATCGGCAGCATTGAGGGCTGCCGGGTACGAAAAACCCGCGGGTGGCGGACCACCGCGGGGCTTGAGCGAGCTGCTTTGCGTGATCATCCCGGCCAAAGCAGCGTCGGCCGAAAATTCGACTGACTATATGGTCGCGGATGGCTGGCATGCAAGCTCGTAGCCCCACGGGGAGCTGCGGCATGGTGCTCAGGTAGTCATTGCGGCCGCCGCGTGGCGCGCGGGTTGCCCGCAGCCTATATTCGACACGTGAAGGAAGCACCAAAGCACCGGAGGCGGCCTTGATGGCAGCTGCGACCGCAACGAATGATCGCCTCTGGCAGAATATACGCGCGGAGGCGCAGCGTGCGTGCGCATCCGATCCCGTCTTCGGCAAGTCGCTTGCCGATGCGGTGCTGGCGCATGATAGTCTTGGCTCTGGCCGATCTGATCGGGCGCAGGCTTGGCGGCAACGCCGCCGAACAGGCACGCTTCACGGCCTTTTCTATCGACGCCTTTCGTGGCGCGCCGGAATTGATCGAAGCGGCCGGCCGCGACTTGCAGGCGATCGTGCTCCGCGATCCCGCCGTCGCCGGCCTGTTGCCGCCGCTGCTGCATTTCAAGGGCTATTTGGCGCTCCAAGCCTGGCGCGTCTCGCACCGGCTCTGGCGTCATGACCAGCGCGACGCGGCGCTGCTGTTGCAGAACGAGGCCTCGAACGTCCTGCAGGTCAGCATTCATCCCGCCGCGACCCTTGGATCGTCGGTGTATCTCGACCACGCCACCGGGATCGTGATCGGCGCCAATGTGGTGATCGGCGACGAGGTCACCATCCTTCAGAACGTCAGCATCGGGCGCCATGGCGACTTGCCGATGCGCTCGCCGCGTATCGGCCGCGGCGTCTTCATCGGCTCCGGCGCGACCATCCTCGGCGACATCGAGGTCGGCGATTTCGCCAAGATCGGCGCCGGGACGGTCGTGATCAGTGACGTGCCCGCCGGCTGCACGGCAATCGGCAATCCCGCGCGTCTGACCAACTGCCCCGAACCCGCTTCCGCGGCCTGACTCACCGAGAGCGCGACGTTCCAATCCATGCGCCCGCGCAAAAAGACAGGCGCCTTAGAACCGAATCGCGATGAGGCCCGACCAAGCCCCGACGGCGCCTTTTCGCCTGCGCCGACGGGTACGACCATGACCACTATTGTATGCAAGGAGACCAGGCAGCGCATCGCGCTGCTTGCGCGTGCCTCGGACCTGTTCGAACGGTTCGGATGCTTGCTGCCGGTCGCGATCGCGTTCCTCAATGGTTGGCCGACCGAGGTCAAGACCTATCAGGAGTTCGTGGAAAGCGGTGCGTGGCACGTCTTTCTCAGCGGCGCCCTCTATCAGCTTGCCGCCTTCGCGCTTGGGCGCGCTGTTTCGTTTGCGGAAGCGGGGCTGGACCCATGATCCTGCTCCGCGACTTTGCGCTCTTTGTTCTGCCCGTGCTGATCGCGGCAGGCGGCTGGCTCTATGTGCTCAGCCTGCGCCGGCGAGCTCGCCCGTAACGCGATCGCTGGTTTCAGGCGGCGCGACGATGGCTCTCGCCGCCATGCTGGGGCGTGATCGGCTCCGAGCTGGTCTGGCCCGGCGCATCCAGCACCGCGACGTGATGACGGTAGACCATCTCCCAGCCCTTCCATCCCGTGAACAGCAGGATGCCGACCACGATCAGGGAGAGCACCACGCCCCACGGCTTGATCGCAGCCTCGGCGCCTTGGGCGTAGCGCAGGTAGAAATTGATCAGGGCCAGCACGACCGCCCCGAGATTGCCGACCATGTGGTACCAGGCATCGTTGAGGCGGCGGATGCGGGGCTCGCTGAAGAAGTCCGTAAAGCCGGCCACGGCCGCGACGAGCGCCATGACGATGCCAGCCCCGATCAGCCACATCGCGGCTCTGGCCCAGAAATTGTCGCCGGTTCCGATGAAGGCGAGATCGGCGATGGGCGCGCCGACCAGACATGCGACCGGGAACGGGATGAGCATGGGGTGGAGCGGGTGATCGCCGATCGCGGCGGTCGTCTTGGGGTTGATGGTCATGGCAGGACCTCGCGGAAAGTGATTTTTGGGACAATTTTTCGGGCGAGGGCTGGTTCCTCCGGACCAGGTGTCCGGACCCAAGCCGATCCAACTGCCTGCGCGGCCTACCTTTCCGGCAGCCAAATTTGCCTGCGGTAACCTCGCATTAACCAACGCCGGGCTCTGGTAAGGGCGGACAGTCGCGCCCAAAGCCCGAAGCCGAGACCCGTCAAGGCCCGGGGCCAAAGGCCCATAGTTTTGACATCTTGGCAGGGAATGCAGACGGCCGGCTTTGGACGAGCCCCTGCACCCAGAAAGACAAGGCTTTGAGCGGGCTTGCCGGCCGCGCCGGTTCTAGCGCGGCCATTGGGGAACCGGCAGCCATTTGCTGGCCGGCACATCGGGTAACGATCGCCTTGAGAGGATACTGCTTATGAATCCGGCCGACGTGGCTCAGTCAGCCCTTCCGGTTGCCGCTTCCGCGGACGTGTCGCTGATCGCGCTGTTCTGGCAGGCTCACTGGATCGTGAAAGCGGTGATGCTGGGACTTCTGTCCTGCTCGGTCTGGGTCTGGGCGATCGCCATCGACAAGATCTTCCTGTTTGCCCGTACCCGCCGCTCGATGGACCGTTTCGAGCAGGCCTTCTGGTCCGGCGAATCGATCGAGGAGCTCTATCGCACCCTCTCGGCCAAGCCGACGCATTCCATGGCGGCCTGTTTCGTCGCCGCGATGCGCGAGTGGAAGCGCTCGTTCGAGAACCAGGCCCGCTCGGTCGCGGGATTGCAGATGCGCATCGACAAGGTGATGAACGTCTCGATCGCGCGCGAGGTCGAACGGCTGGAACGCCGGCTGCTGGTGCTCGCGACCGTCGGCTCCGCCGGCCCCTTCGTCGGCCTGTTCGGCACCGTCTGGGGCATCATGTCGAGCTTCCAGTCGATCGCGGCGTCGAAAAATACCTCTCTGGCGGTCGTCGCCCCCGGTATTGCGGAAGCGCTGTTTGCGACCGCGGTCGGCCTTATCGCCGCCATTCCTGCCACTATTTTCTACAATAAGTTCACCTCCGAGGTGAACCGGCAGGCCCAGCGGCTCGAGGGCTTCGCTGATGAATTTTCCGCCATCCTGTCGCGTCAGATCGACGAGCGGGGCTGACGGACGGCATGTATAGTGTGAAGGGCAATTTGGGCACGCGATCATGGCGATGAACGTTGCGAGTTCGTCCGGAGGCGGCGGGCGCCGTGGCCGACGCAAGCCCGTCGTGGCCGAGATCAACGTCACGCCGATGGTCGACGTGATGCTGGTGCTGCTCATCATTTTCATGGTGTCGGCGCCGATGCTGACGGTCGGCGTGCCGCTCGACCTGCCGCAGACCCAGGCCAAGAGCCTCGAAAACAACGACCAGAAGCCGATCCAGATGTCGATCGACATCAAGGGCAAGGTGTTCATCAACGACGCCGAGATCGCGATCAACGAGCTGGTGCCCAAGCTGAAGGCGATCACCGACGCGCGCGGCGGGCTCGAGGAGCGCATCTATCTGCGTGCCGACAAGAAGGCGGATTACGGCACGGTGGCCAGGGTGATGGGCCAGTTGTCCGGCGCCGGATTCAAGAAGCTCGCCCTCGTCACGGAAGCGGATCAGGGATAGGCCGGTGAAGGTGAACGTCGACAAGACACTTGTTGCGTCGATTGCCCTGCATGTCCTCGTGCTGGGATGGGGCCTCGTCACCTTTAGCAGCAAGGCCTACGTCGCGCCGGAAGAGTCGCTCCCGATCGACATCATCTCCACCGATCAGCTCGCGAAGATGATGGCCGGGCAGAAGACCGGCAAGAAGGAAGAGCCCAAGCCCAAGGTCGAGAAGATCGCCGAGCCCAAGCCGGAGGAAGACGCCGTCGGCAAGGTCACCGAGAAGAAAGAGCTGATCAAGACCAATTCGCAGCCAGAGCCGCCGCCGAAGCCGGTCGAGAAGCCGGTGGAAAAGAAGCCCGAGCCGCCGAAGCCCGTCGCCGAGGCGAAGCCGAAGGAAGAGCCGAAGCCGCAGGAAAAGAAGCCTGATCCGGCCAAGGAAGATCCGATCGCCGAGCTGCAGAAGAAGCTGGAGACCAAGAAGCCGCCGCCCAAGCCCGTGGAGCAGAAGGTCGCGGCGGTGCAGCCGCAGCAGCAGCCGAAGCCCAAGGAGCGCAGCTTCGATCCCGCGCAGATCCAGCGCGACCTCGACAAGCGCGCCGCGACCCGGCACGAGCTCACGGGAACGGCGCTGAACGCGTCGGCCTCGCTGGGATCGGCGACCGGGACTGCTGCCAACAACGTTGCGACATGGCGCGGTGCGTTCCAGGGCGCGGTCAAGCGCTGCTTCACGCCGACCTATAACGGGCAGGATGCCGACCAGTACGAAGCCGACATCGACATTCCCATGAAGATCGACGGATCGCTGGCGTCCGAGCCCATCGTGGTCGCGGTGAGGGGACCGTCGCGGTCGATCGCCCAGGCGGTGGCGGAGAGCGCCAAGCGCGCCATCGTGCAGTGCCAGGTCTACTCGTTCATGCCGAAGCAGCAGTACGAGAGCTGGAAGCTCATTCCGATGACTTTCGGCCTGAAAGATATGTTGTGACATCCGAACAAAAGAATTTTGCAATGAATGACGTCCGATCGATGAACCGCCGCCGCTTCATGACCCTGACCGGATCGACGCTCGCGATGCTCGGGGGCGGACGTGCCTTCGCTCAAGGCCAGGACGGCCGCATCCGCATCGACCCCAATGCATTTCAGCCGATTCCGATCGCGATCACCGGCTTCGTGCCGGGCTCGCCGTCCGACGGCGACGTCGGCAACGGCGTCACGCAGGTCATCACCAACAATCTCAAGCGTTCGGGCCTGTTCGCGCCGATCGACCAGGCCGCCTTCATCGAGCGCATCAGCAACATCGACGTCGCGCCGCAATTCCAGAACTGGAAGACCCTCAACGCGCAGGCCCTCGTCACCGGCCGCATGACGCGGCAGTCAGACGGACGGCTGAAGGCCGAATTCCGTTTGTGGGACGTGGTCTCCGGCCAGCAGCTTGCCGGGCAGCAATATTTCACCTCGCCGGAATATTGGCGCCGCATCGCCCACATCATCTCCGACCAGATCTACGAGCGGATGACCGGCGAGAAAGGCTATTTCGACAGCCGCGTAGTGTTCGTGGACGAAAGCGGTCCGAAGGAGCGCCGCGTCAAGCGGCTCGCGATGATGGACCAGGACGGTGCCAATGTGCGCTACCTGACCCGCGGCTCCGACCTCGTGCTGACGCCGCGCTTCTCGCCGAACTCGCAAGAGATCACCTATATGGAGTTCGGCCAGGGCGATCCGAAGGTCTATCTGTTCAACATCGAGACCGGCCAGCGCGAGATCGTCGGCAACTTCCCGGGCATGACCTTTGCGCCGCGCTTCTCGCCGGACGGCCAGCGCGTCATCATGAGCTTGCAGCAGGGCGGCAATTCCAATTTGTTCGTGATGGATCTGCGCTCGCGCTCGACCACGCGCCTCACCGACACGCCGGCGATCGACACGTCTCCGTCTTACTCGCCGGATGGCACCCGCATCTGCTTCGAGTCCGATCGCGGCGGCAGGTCGCAGATCTACGTGATGGCGGCGGGCGGAGGACAGGCGCAGCGCATCTCCTTCTCCAAGGACGATACCAACGCCAGCTACTCGACCCCGGTGTGGTCGCCGAAGGGCGATTACATCGCCTTCACCAGGCAGGGCGGCGGACAGTTCTCGATCGGCGTCATGAAGCCGGACGGCTCCGGCGAGCGGCTGCTCACCTCGGGCTTCCACAACGAAGGGCCGACCTTCTCGCCGAACGGCCGGGTGCTGATGTTCTTCCGCGATCCCGGCGGTAGTGGCGGGCCGTCGCTGTACAGCGTCGACATCTCTGGCCGCAACGAGCTCAAGGTGCCGACGCCGGGCTTCGCCTCCGACCCCGCATGGTCGCCGCTGCTGTCCTCGACGGCGGGCTGACAAGAGAACGCTAAAACATCGCGCGTTCAGACGCGCGATGTTGTCGAAAAACGCGCCGATTTTTTCGACTTCTCGGCGCCAAGCAAACTTTCCTTCACCTTGTGCCCGGCAAGGCTTGCCTAGTTGCTTGATATTTAAGCGGAAATCGGTTCGCTGATACCGAAAAACAACTCGACTTTAACGATGTTCCCTCAGAAAGACTTCATCTGGGCTGGGTAAGACTACGCGCCAAACAGGACGCGTAACAAGCCAATGCAACTGGCCGACCAGAAGCAGAGTGATCGAGACGAGCTGGAGCCGATACTCTACGCCGCTCTCATCAACTCCATGGTGCAGAATTTCTGGGCGATCTTCTTCGGCTCGGCCTCCGCGGCCGTGGCCGCGGTGATGACTGCGTTGAAGACGGGCGATGTCTGGCTGTGGCCGCTCGCGTTTCTGCTGATCGCTATCGGCACCGCGCGCGCGTTCCAGATGCGCGGATATGAAAACCGCACCCAGGTGCTGTCATTCGAAGAGGCCAAGCACCTGGAGCCGCGTTACTGGATCGGCGCGCTGAGTTATGCAGCGGTGCTCGGTGTGTGGGCCTTCGTCGTCATCTACAACAACAACGATCCGGTCGCCGACATGCTCTGTGTCGCCATCGGCATCGGCTACACCGCGGGCGGCGCCGCCCGCAATTACGGGCAGCCCCGGGTGATCCAGTGGCACGTCGCACTGGCCTGCGGTCCGATGTCGCTCGCCCTGCTGCTGCACGGCGGCTTCTACCACATCGGTCTTGCCATCCTGCTGGTGTTCTTCTTCATCGGGCTGAAGAACATCAACCTCAGCCTGCATGCGATCTTCGTCAAGGCGCTGACCTCGAGCTTCCGCGAATCCGCGCTGGCGAGCCAGTTCGACACCGCGCTCAACAACATGCCGCACGGCCTGTGCATGTTCCGCGCCGACGGCCGCCTTGCGGTGATGAACCATCGTTTCGGCGAGCTGATGGCCTTGCCCGAGGACCTCGTCAAGCGCGGCGCCACCGCCGCCGATATCGCGGCGGCCTGCGTTTCCGCCGGGTCGATCTCGGCGGAGAGCGGCGATCAGATCCTGGCCGAGATCGAGCATGCGCGGATCTGCGAGATCGTCACCGCGGATCCGGATTCCTCGCGCGGCCGCACCCTGGCCTGGACGTTCCAGCCGATGACCGGCGGCGGCACGGTGCTGCTGCTGGAAGACATCACCGAACGCACCAATGCGGAAGCCCGCATCAGCCATCTCGCCCGTTATGACGAGCTCACCGCGCTGCCCAACCGTGTCAGCTTCCACGACGAGATCGAGCGGCTGCTGAAGAATTCGCATCATGCCGAGCGGCTGTCCGCGCTGCTCTTCGTCGACCTCGACCAGTTCAAGCAGGTCAACGACACGCTCGGTCATCCCTGCGGCGACCAGCTGCTGTGCGCCGTCGCCAACCGTCTGCGCGAGATGCTGCGCCCCGAAGATTTCGTCGCCCGTTTCGGCGGCGACGAATTCGTCGTGTTCCAGCAGAACATCTCCTCGCCCGAGGACGCCGCCGCGCTGGCCCGCCGCATCGTCGAGCGGCTGAGCGAGCGCTACCGCATCGACAATCATTTGGTCGAGATCGGCGCCAGCGTCGGCATCGCGCTGACCTCGCCGGGCGATGCCAGTGCCGATACGCTGCTCAAGAATGCCGACATGGCGCTGTACCGCGCCAAGGCCGACGGCCGCGGCACCTTCTGCTTCTTCCGCGACGAGATGGCGGCGACCGTCGAGGCCCGCCGCATCCTCGAGCTCGACCTGCGCAAGGCGCTCGCCAACGAGGAATTCGAGCTGTTCTACCAGCCGCTGGTCAATCTGAAGTCCGGCAAGATCACCACCTGCGAGGCGCTGCTGCGCTGGAATCATCCGGTGCGCGGCACGGTCTCGCCGATCGACATCATCCCGGTCGCCGAGGACATGGGCCTGATCGTCGATCTCGGCCGCTGGATCCTGCGCCGCGCCTGCATGGAATGCATGAAGTGGCCGGAGGGCGTCAGCGTCGCCGTCAACTTCTCGCCGCAGCAATTCCACCAGCGCGACGTGCTGAGCGAAATCCGTTACGCACTGGAGGTGTCGGGCCTGCCGGCGCATCGGCTGGAGATCGAGATCACCGAGTCCTCCCTGCTGCGCAACACCCAGCTGACCCACGACATCCTGTCGCAATTGCATGCGCTCGGCGTGCGCATTTCGCTCGACGATTTCGGCACCGGCTATTCCAGCCTCAGCTATCTGCACAATTTCCCGATGCAGAAGGTGAAGATCGACCGATCCTTCCTCGAAGGCATCGACACCGACCGCCCGCTGACGCTGCTGCGCGGCGTGGCGCGGCTGTCCGCCGATCTCGGCATGGCCGTCGTGGTCGAAGGCATCGAGACCAATGAGCAGCTCGATCTGATCAGCGCCGACGGCACCGTCTCCGAGGCGCAAGGCTATTTGTTCAGCCGTCCGGTGCCCGCCGTGCGGATGCGCCAGCTGCTCAACGCCTCGCATGGACGGCGCGGCGAAGGCCAGCTCCACGTCGCCAGCTCGCGCTCCTTCGCTTAAGTCCGTTTCTCAAAACGTCCCAACATTTCAGGCTGTTGCAGGGTACCGTAGTGCTACGGTGGTTAACCCTAACCGTTCGATTGCTTTGCATACTTGTTAAGAAGGTGTTAATAAATCATGGCGCGCGCGCAAGTTGTCTTGCGGGAATTGCCTTTGAATGTCGCGACGTGAGTGTGGGTAAGGAGTTGGAATGCAGTCCTCAGCCAGATCTGTCATTTCGGCTGTTGGACGGGGAGCGGAGCTTCTGACCGACGTCGATTATCATCTTGCGGAAACCGTCGCTGAGAAGGAGGAGATCTACAATCTCCGCTACCGCGCCTATCTGCGGGAGGGCGCGGTCAAGCCCTCCGCCGATGCGCGGGTGACCGACCGCTACGACGAGCTGCCGAACGCGTGGACCTTCGGCGTCTATCTCCATGGCGAGCTCTGCAGCTCGGTGCGCATCAGCGTGCTGACATCGGAATGGCGCGAGTCCACCTCGGCCGATGTCTTCCCCGACATCCTGCTGCCGCGGCTCGACCGCGGCGAGGTCATGATCGACCCGACCCGCTTCGTCGCCGATCCCGACCAGGTCAAGCGGGTTCCGGAATTGCCCTATCTGACGACGCGTCTCGCGTACATGGCCTGCGAGCATTTCAATGCCGATCTCGGTCTCGCCATCGTGCGTCCCGAGCATCAGGCTTTCTACCGGCGGGTGTTCCTGCACGAGACCATCGCCGAGCCCCGCCTGGTTCCCGGCCTCACCAAGCCGTTCGGACTGATGGCCGCGGACTTCCCGACCTTCCGCAAGAAGGTGTTCGAGCGTTATCCGATCATGCGGTCGACCGCGTTCGAGCGGCGGATGCTGTTCGGGCGCGGCGGCCAGCGCCAGGTGCCGCAGCGACCGGTGCTCGTGGCGGACGCCGCGCACGCCTGAAGTCGGCGGTGGCGCGGATGCGGCGCCAGGTTTGAGCCTGGGCTCGGCCTTTTGCCCGTCGCCCTTTACCCGTCGCGCGTCGCCACCATCACGTCCTGGGCCCAAAATTCAGGCGAAAGCCGGCGTTTTTGCCGGCCGGTGCGACTTGCCTTCACCCTCGCGCCACATTTACAACCCATTAACCATGACGGGTGCTTTTCGCTGGTTGGGGGCATTTGATCGGCTGAGGCAAGGTTCCGTCAAGGTTGACGGAACGTTCGCTTAACCAACCCCCTGTAGACCGGACAGCAGTGGACTAACGTGAGCGTGGAGGCTCCGGAATGAAACATCCTATGCGTATCCTCCAGGGATTGAAGCTGGTCGCGGTGCTCGCCGTCGCGCTGTCGATGGGCGCCTGCGCCAACAAGAATGCTGCGACGGATGCGATGGCCAATGCGGCAACGCCTGGCAGTCAGCAGGATTTCGTCGTCAACGTGGGTGACCGCGTGTTCTTCGAAAGCGACCAGACCGATCTGACCCCGCAGGCGATCGTGACCCTGGAGAAGCAGGCGCAGTGGCTGCAGACCTATCCGCGCTACAGCTTCACCGTCGAAGGCCACGCCGACGAGCGCGGCACCCGCGAATACAACATCGCGCTCGGCGCCCGCCGTGCCCAGTCGGTGCGTTCGTTCCTGGCCTCGCGCGGCATCGATCCGAACCGCATGCGCACGATCTCCTACGGCAAGGAGCGGCCGGTCGCCGTCTGTAACGACATTTCCTGCTGGTCGCAGAACCGTCGTGCCGTCACCGTGCTGAACGCGAGCTCCTGACGCCGAGATACTGGCTCTCAGTCAGGCGCCGTTCATCTTCAAAGCCGATTATGCCGGCGCCCTCTCGGGCGCCGGTTTCGTTTCAGCAATCCGTGACAGAATCCCCGTGGTGCCAGACACATTTTTGGCGTACTCCCCTTCAATGTGTGGCGCGTCGCATGTTCCGTCGCAGGCCATTTCGCTTTCGTCGTCAGGGCAAGATGTCATCCAGATTTAAGGTCTTTACAGGCGCCGTGGCCATCGCCGCGCTGCTCCCCTTGTGCACGCCCGTCTTCGCCCAGACCGATGATGATCCCGAGATGCGGATCGAGCGGCTGGAGAACCAGCTGCGCCAGCTCACCGGCCAGAACGAAGAGCTGCAATACCGCAACCGCCAGCTCGAAGAGCGGTTGCGGGCGCTCGAGGGCGGCGCCCAGGGCGCGCCCGGACAGGCGCCCAACGTCACGGCGATGCCGCCCGCCCAGGTCGGACCAGGTCAGGTCGCGCCCGGCTATCGCCAGCAGCCGCAGCAGCAGGCCGTGCAGCCGAATTACGAGCAGCCGCAGAGCGCCGCTCCGGCGCCGATCATTCAGGAGCAGCCGGCGCCCGGCGCTCCCGGCACGCGTCGCCGCGGCGATGCCTTCGATCCGAGCCAGAACCCGAACGCGCCCGGTGCGCCGCGCGCGCTCGGCGGCGGCCCGCAGCCGATGCCGTCGGGAGCACCAGGCGGCCGCGGCGCCGGCGAGCCGCTCGATCTCGCCAACACCGGCCCCCGTTATCAGCAGCAGGCCGCTCCCCCGGCCGCGCAGCCCGGCTATCCGCCGGCCCAATCCGGCTATCCGCCGCCGGCT
This sequence comes from Bradyrhizobium sp. CIR18, assembly GCF_014198295.1. Taxonomy (NCBI): domain Bacteria; kingdom Pseudomonadati; phylum Pseudomonadota; class Alphaproteobacteria; order Hyphomicrobiales; family Nitrobacteraceae; genus Bradyrhizobium; species Bradyrhizobium sp. CIR18. Next base: position 82,355 of record NZ_JACIHF010000005.1, read on the forward strand.
GGCGGCGCCGGCCTGACCACCCTGCCGCCCTCGGCGACGCCGCGCGACGAGTTCGACCTCGGCATCGGCTACATGCAGCGCAAGGACTACGCGCTCGCCGAGCAGACCATGAAGAACTTCACGCAGAAATATCCGAGCGACCCGCTGCTCGGGGACGCGCAATACTGGCTCGGCGAGAGCTACTTCCAGCGCCAGCAATATCGGGACTCCGCGGAAGCCTTCCTCGCCGTCACCACCAAATACGAAAAATCGGCCAAGGCTCCGGATGCGCTGCTGCGGCTCGGCCAGTCGCTCGCCGCGCTGAAGGAGAAGGAGGCCGCCTGCGCCGCCTTCGGCGAGGTCGGCCGCAAATATCCGCGCGCCTCCGCCGGCGTCAAAGCCGCCGTCGACCGCGAGCAGAAACGGGTGAAGTGCTGACGTCGGGGTCCTGACAATGCGGATGGTGCTGCGCTAGACATCGTAACCATCCGCCTGCGGCAGTCAGGGCCCGCGTCATGTCAGACGATGACAATTCTCCGATCTCGGCACGCGAGGCGAGGCGGCTCTTCGCCGGCCTGAAGCGCGCGCCGGCGCTGGTGCTCGCCGTGTCGGGCGGGCCGGACTCGGTCGCGCTGATGTGGCTCGCGGCGCGCTGGCAGCGCAGTCTTGCGCGCGGCCCGCGTCTCACCGTCGTCACGATCGATCACGGCCTGCGGCGAGAGGCGGCGCGTGAGGCGCGCGAGGTCAAGCGGCTCGCCACTGAGCTCGGATTGCCGCACCGGACCCTGCGCTGGCGCGGCGCAAAGCCGAAGACCGGACTGCCGGCGGCGGCGCGCGAGGCGCGCTACCGCCTGCTCGCGCAGGCCGCGCGTGCCGTCGGCGCGAGCCATGTGCTGACCGCTCACACCCGCGACGACCAGGCCGAGACCCTCTTGATGCGCCTGTTGCGCGGCAGCGGACTTGCCGGGCTGTCGGCAATGGCCTCCCTCAGCGAGCGCGACGGAATCGTGCTGGCGCGTCCGCTGCTCGAGGTCCCGAAGTCGCAGCTGATCGCGACCTTGAGGCGGGCCAGGATCGGCTTTGCCGACGATCCCACCAACCGCGACACCGCCTTCACCCGGCCGCGGCTGCGCGCGCTGCTGCCGCTGCTTGCGGCCGAGGGTGGCGATGCCCGCACGCTGGTGCGGCTCGCGGCCCGGTTGGCGCGGGCCAATGCGGCGGTCGAGGTGCTGGCCGACGGCGCCGAGCGCTTCCTCCGTTTGCGGGATCGCGGCGATGCGCCGCAGGCTGGCGTTCGAAGCTTCGAGGCCGCGACCTTTGCCGGCCTGCCGGAGGAGGTCCGGCTGCGGCTGCTGCTGCGGGCCATCAACGCGCTCGGGCATGAAGGGCCGGCGGAACTCGGCAAGATTGAATCTCTCCTGGCCATGCTCGACCAGGCCATCGCCGCAAGCCCTCGCGCAGGCGCAAATGGCCGTCCGGCCATGAGGCAGACCCTTGCGGGAGCCTTGATCAGCCTTGCCGGCGGGCGTATCCACATCGCACCGGCGCCGGCCCGGCGTCGCAAGGGCGGATAGGCGCGGGCGTGGGCGGATCATGACACCGGCCAATTCGGCCCCGTGCCGTCAGGACACCTTAACCAGGCAGGAAAAACCCCGGTCAGGTCGCCATTATTTCAGCGGGAATCGCTCTAAGATGGGATAAATAGTCCCATCTCGTTCCCTTGGCAGCGACCGGGGCGGCACCTAAATTGTATGCGTCTAACGATGAGGATTCCTTGGGGATTTCCTCGTAGAGCCCAAGGATGAGGCCGCGATCCGCGCGACCACGAAGGAAGATCGATGAACGCCAATCTGCGCAATTTCGCCCTCTGGGTCATTATTGTCTTGCTGCTTTTGGCGTTGTTCACGCTCTTCCAGAATCCAGGTCAGCGGGCCTCCTCGCAGGACATCGCCTTCTCGCAGCTCCTGAGCGAGGTCGACCGCGGCAATGTGCGCGACGTCGTGATCCAGGGGCCGGACATTCACGGCACCTTCACCAACGGCTCCAGCTTCCAGACCTATGCGCCCAGCGACCCGACGCTGGTGAAGCGTCTCTATGACAGCAAGGTCCAGATCACCGCGAAGCCGCCGGGCGACAACGTGCCGTGGTTCGTCTCGCTGCTGGTCTCCTGGCTGCCGTTCATCGCCCTGATCGGCGTGTGGATCTTCCTGTCGCGGCAGATGCAGGGCGGCGCCGGCAAGGCGATGGGCTTTGGCAAGTCGCGCGCCAAGATGCTGACCGAAGCGCATGGCCGCGTCACCTTCGAGGACGTCGCCGGCGTCGACGAGGCCAAGCAGGACCTTCAGGAAATCGTCGAATTCCTCCGCGACCCCGGCAAATTCCAGCGCCTCGGCGGCCGCATTCCGCGCGGCGTGCTGCTGGTCGGCCCTCCCGGCACCGGTAAGACGCTGATCGCGCGTGCGGTCGCGGGCGAAGCCAACGTGCCGTTCTTCACCATCTCCGGTTCTGACTTCGTCGAGATGTTCGTCGGCGTCGGCGCGAGCCGCGTCCGCGACATGTTCGAGCAGGCCAAGAAGAACGCGCCCTGCATCATCTTCATCGACGAAATCGATGCCGTCGGTCGTCACCGTGGCGCCGGCCTCGGCGGCGGCAATGACGAGCGCGAGCAGACGCTGAACCAGCTGCTGGTCGAGATGGACGGCTTCGAGGCCAACGAGGGCGTGATCCTGATCGCCGCGACCAACCGTCCCGACGTGCTCGATCCTGCGCTGCTGCGTCCCGGCCGCTTCGACCGCCAGGTCGTGGTGCCCAATCCGGATGTCGTCGGCCGCGAGCAGATCCTCAAGGTTCACGTTCGCAAGGTGCCGCTGGCCCCCGATATCAACCTCAAGACCATCGCGCGCGGCACCCCGGGCTTCTCCGGCGCCGACCTGATGAACCTCGTCAACGAGGCTGCGCTGACCGCCGCCCGCCGCAACAAGCGGATGGTGACGCAGGCCGAGTTCGAAGAGGCCAAGGACAAGGTGATGATGGGCGCCGAGCGCAAGTCGCTCGTCATGACCGAGGAAGAGAAGTTGCTGACGGCCTATCACGAGGGCGGCCACGCCATCGTCGGCCTCAACGTCGTCGCGACCGACCCGATCCACAAGGCGACCATCATTCCGCGCGGTCGTGCGCTCGGCATGGTCATGCAGCTCCCCGAGCGCGACAAGCTGTCGATGTCTCTGGAGCAGATGACCTCGCGGCTCGCGATCATGATGGGCGGCCGTGTCGCCGAAGAGCTGATCTTCGGCCGCGAGAAGGTGACCTCGGGTGCGTCCTCCGACATCGAGCAGGCGACACGCCTGGCCCGGATGATGGTGACGCGCTGGGGCCTGTCCGAGGCGCTCGGCACCGTGTCCTATGGCGAAAACCAGGACGAGGTTTTCCTGGGCATGTCGGTGTCGCGCACCCAGAACGCATCGGAGGCGACGGTCCAGAAGATCGACACCGAGATCCGGCGTTTCGTGGAAGAGGGCTACAACGAAGCGACGCGTATTCTCACCGAGAAGCGCGCCGATCTCGAAGCTCTCGCCAAGGGCCTGCTCGAGTTCGAGACGCTGAGCGGCGACGAGATCGTCGATCTGCTCAAGGGCAAGAAGCCGAACCGCGAGTCCGTGCTCGAGCCGAGCACGCCGCGCGCCTCGGCGGTGCCCCCGGCCGGCAAGTCGCCGCGCCCGCGGCCCGATGCGGATCCCGGCCTGGAGCCGCAGCCGCAGGCGTAATCGCGAGCGGCAGATGAGATTGCAAAACGCGGCGGAAACGCCGCGTTTTTTGTTGGCCGGCGGTTCGTGGATGCAGGGCGTCCCCGGCGCGAGCGAGGCGCGCGGCTTCCGGGGCAAACGCGGGAATCACTAAAGAAGAACTTAACGCTTGCGGCCTATTTTGGCCCGCCATGACTGACCAGGTCGTCCACAGCGCGGTTCAACCGTTTTCGGCACGTGCAGCGCTCCCTTGGGCCGTGGGCCTCGGCGTCTATGCCCTGCTGCTGATCGTTGGGCCGTGGCTGCTCGGTGATCCCGACAGCTATTCTCATATCGAGGTCGGGCGTTGGATCATCGCCCATGGCACCCTGCCGGAGAGCGATCCCTTTTCGTTTTCGAAGCATGGCGCGCCCTGGATCACGTTCGAATGGCTCTCGGAAATCGTCTACGCCGGAGCCTACGCATTGTCCGGCTGGCCCGGCGTCGTCGTCGTCGCAGCAGCGGCGATAGCGCTCGCCTTTGGCCTGTTCACCTTCTTCCTGCTGCGCGAGCTCTCGCCGGCCCTGACGCTGCTGATGGTGATCGCGGCCGTCATCCTGCTGGCGCCGCATATGCTGGCGCGGCCACATGTCCTCGTGCTGCCGGTGATGGTGATCTGGGCGGCCGCCCTGGTGCGCTGCATGGATCGCGGCGGGCCTCCGCCATACTGGGCGCTGCCGCTGCTGGTGCTGTGGACCAATCTGCATGGCAGCGTCGTGCTCGCGCTCGGGCTGATCGGTCCGGCGGTGCTCGAGGCGCTGCTGCGTGAGGAGCGAAGCGAATGGCCGCGCGTGCTGCTGCGATGGCTGCCCTTCTCGGCCCTTGCCCTCGCAGCGTCCTGTCTGACGCCGCACGGGCCGGAACCGCTGCTGATGCCGCTGACGACGCTCGGCCTCGGCTCTGCGCTCGCCTGGATCGGGGAATGGCGGCCGCAGGATTTCAGCCATGTCGGTGGCTTCGAGTTGCTGCTGCTGGCCGGCATCTTTGCGCTTGCGCGCGGCGTGACGCTGCCGGCCGTGCGGGCCCTGGTGGTGATCGGCCTGCTCCATTTCGCACTGGCGCAGGTCCGCAACGCGGATCTGCTGGCCATGCTGGCGCCGCTCTATCTGGCGGCTCCCTTGGCCAGGAAGTTCGGCGGGCGGGTCACGGACGATGCGGAGGGGGCGTCGCGTGGCCTGAATCTGGCCGCGTTCGGTGTTCTGATCGCGATGAGCGGGGCGGCGCTGGCGCGCGACATACGGCCGGCTCCCGTCATCACCCCTCAGGCTGCCATCGCTCAAGCCGACCTCGCCAAGGCGGGGCGTGTGCTCAACGATTATTCCTTCGGCGGCTATTTGATCTTTGCCGGCATTCCCACCTTTATCGATGGTCGCGGCGAACTGTATGGCGGGCCGTTCATCGACCGCTACAATCGTGCCCTGGCGCTGGTCGACCTCGCAGATTTTCTCAAGCTGCTCGACGAATACGACATCGGCGCGACGCTGCTCGCGCCGCGGACACCGGCGGTCGCGATGCTCGATCGGCTGCCGCAGTGGCAACGCGTCTACAGCGACGACGTGGCGGTCGTGCACAAGCGGCGGGATACGCCGCAAAGATAAAGTCAGACGGTCCCGAAGGCCGCGTATTGGCCGCCGAGCGACACGCCGCTCAGGGCATCTTCGAGGCGACGCGCCGGTTTGGTATCCCAGGGGAGCAGCAGGAAATGGCGGGCGCCGATCTCGCGCAAGCCGCCCGCAGCCATCAGCTTTCGGACTTTGCCGGCACTGAGCAGGACGGCGTCCCGGTCGAACTCACAGCGGGCAACGGCAAGACGTGTCAGCGGGTTGTAGGGATTGTGCTCGATCACGCAGACGAGCCCCCCGGGGCGCACCACCCGCCGCATCTCGGTGATGAAATGCGTCCATTCGGCCGGCACGATATGGTGCATCACGCAGATGGCCGTCACGAGATCGAAGCTGGCGTCCTCGAAGGGAAAACTGCGGCCGTCGAACTCGCGGTAGTCGACCCCGCTATTGGCCGCGCGGGCCTGCGCCAGGCTGGCCGACGAAACGTCGATACCGCTCAAGCAGCCGACCATGCCGTGCAGCAGCGGATGAAGGCTGCCCACGCCGCAGCCGACGTCCAGCATGTCGGGCCTCTCGGTGTTCAGCCGCTGCGCGATCAGACTGCGCAGCAGATCGGCCTTCGCGCGCATGAAGAAATCATGCGGCAAGCCGGAGAAGTCGATCGAGGACTGGACAACGTCACGGTAGTTGGCGTGATAGCCGTCGAAGAGCTCGCTCATGCGCCGGGTCACTCGTTGACGGCGTGGATGGCAGGTGCTGCCGCCGCCTCGTTGCGATCGAAGCCGGCGCGCGTCTGCACCACATAGAGCGGGCGGCGTTTCACCTCGGCATGGATGCGGCCGACATAGAGCCCCACGATGCCGGTCATTAGCATGTTGATTCCGCACAGCAGGGAGACGACGACGATCGTCGACGACCAGCCGGTGACGAGATGGCTGTCCTTGCTGAGCCACAGCAGGATCACCCAGCCGCCGTAGAGCAGGGCCAGTCCCGAAACCGTCAAGCCGCACCAGATCGCAAGCCGCAGGGGCAGATCGGAAAAGCCGAGCGCGGCGTTCACCGCGAGCCGCACCATCTTGAACAGCGGGTATTTGGTTTCGCCCGCGGCGCGCTCGAGGCGGTGGAAGGCGACCTCGGCCTGCCGGAAACCGAGCCAGGCGATCATGCCGCGCACGAATCGATCCTGCTCCGGCATCTGCCTGAGTGCGTCGAGCACCTTGCGATCGATCAGGCGGAAGTCGCCGACATCGGCGGGGATGCCGACCGAGGACATCCTGCCGAGGAGCCGGTAGAACAGATGCGCCGTCGCACGCTTGAACCGGCTTTCGCCTTCGCGTGACAGGCGGCGGGCGTGGACGACGTCGTTGCCTTCCTGCCATTTTGTGATCAATTGCTCGATCACTTCGGGCGGATCCTGCAAATCGGCATCCATCACGATGATCGCGTCACCTTCCGCGGCGTCCATTCCGGCGGTGATGGCGACCTGATGGCCGAAATTTCGCGACAGACCGATATAGCGAAAGCGCGGATCGCGCTTAGCGAGCGCCTGGAGCACGATCGAGCTGGAATCGCTGCTGCCGTCATCGACGAAGATCGCTTCGGCCGGGCCGTCGAGCCGGGACAAGACCAGGTCGAGCCGCCGCAGCAGGACCGGCAGCACGGCTTCCTCGTTGAACACGGGGATGACGAGGCTGTAGCGGATCGATCTGGAATTGGCCGCCATGCGAGAGATTCCGGCTGGGTTGCAGGGGCGGGAGTCTAGTTCGGCGGTGGTTAAGGTCGCCTTGCCGCAACTGTTAAGGATCTAGGGCCCTCGGGCGATTGAGGGCGGAGGCGGAACGGAATGGCGATGCCCGATTAACCATGCTTGTGCAGCTGCGGCGTCGGTCTAGGACCTGCGGCGGATCTTGTAGAGAACAAATCGCTGCGAGCTATCCAGCACGTCCAGCAGATCCGGCAGCGGGTTCGCGGCCGGCGGTCCGAGCACATAGAGATAGTCGTAGTCCCGGTACCAGGTGCGGATGAACGGCGGAACGTCCGCCGGCGGCTGTCTCGTTGCGATCACCGCAAGCAGCTCCGACGGCACCGGTCCTCCGTAGGGAATGGCAAGGCGGCGCACGGCCTCGCGTGGCCGCACCGGCTGCTTGCCCGCTTCCGTGAAGAGGTTGGGCACGAACGCGTTGGCATAATGCACGGCCAGCGTCGGCGCATAGTACATCGGATACGAGGTGAGGTCGGCGAAGGGCGGATCACCATTGTCGCCCGTGCTGCCAACGAGAACGCGTGAGCCGCGCTCGATCTTCTGGAACGAGGCGATGATCGCCGCATAATCGGCGCGGTAAGGCAGCCACACCGCGAAAACGACCGCGAGATTGATCAGTATGATGCCGCTGATCGCGGCGAGCGCAGCCGTTCTCCAGGCCCGGCTGGGCAGCGACAGCGAGCAGAAGGCCGGCAGGATCAGAGCTGCAGCGGGAATCACGCGAAGGTCGACGAACGAGGTTCCGAACAGCTTCGAGGGAATGACGAGGTAAAGCAGCGCAAAGCCGATCGCGAGCCAGAGGCCGGCCGGCTCGAGCTCGAGGACGCCGCGCCTTGCGGCGAACAGCAACGAGATCATCAGCGCCAGCCCGGTCACTGCCGATGCCGTCAGGCTGTAGCCGTTCAGGATGCGCAGCGGCCAGATCGGCTTGAATCCGAAGAACCAGCTCGTCCCTTCGCTTCCGATCGAGCCCGCGGTCAATTGCATGATCCCGAACAACACAAGCGCCGGCAGGGCCAGCGCGCCGAGCCGCGCGGCCGCCACCCGGTACGATATTCGCTGCTGACGAATGCGCGAGAGCTCGTAGAGGCCAAGCGTCGCACCGTAGATGCCGAGCGAGAAGAAATGCGCTGCGTAGAGCGCAGCGACGAACAGCACGTTGGCGACGAAGCGCAGCGGCCATGGGCCTTCGGCCAGCATCAGATAGATTGCGATGCCCCAGAGAGCGAGGCCGAGGCCAAACTCGAAATTCACGAAGCCCCAGCTGAACGGCAGACAGTAGAGGAAAGCGAGTGCAGCGAAGCCGGCAAGATGGACCCGTCCCTTCCGGGTCCATTCCAGCAGCAGCGCGCCCCCGATGATCAGCAATTGGCTCAGCAGCAGAAACAGCCGCGTGGCGTTCTCGACGCTCATCAGCCGCGCCAGCTGCGGCACCAGCAGATCCATTCCAAGGTTGGGATAGAAGGCCCAGGCCACCTCGTAATACGGATTGGCGTCGGGGGTGCCGTTCCGGCTCAGAATGTACATGCGGGCGAGGTGATTGGGATAATCCACCATCGCAGGAATGGGGGTCAGCAGCACCGGAAGAAAGGAGACCGCCGCCAGCACCGCAAGAACGGCGATCGCCAGGGACCGCTCCGAGCCGAGCCGAGCCGGGATTGTCAAAATCGGCCTGTCAAAAGAAGACATGTCGCGGGATCGCCGGGGGTTGAGCGCAGTGGTCGCGTCCACGCCGCCTTTGGAAGGACGTCTCACGATTACGCGTACGCGCCCTTAAGTAGGTTCTCACTTCGAAGGCGCCGCGGTCGCGCCGTCCGCATGGTCTCGCACATGGATCACGGCGATGTCGTCCGTATAGATCCGCTTCCAGCCCTTGATCTGGTCGAGGATCTGCGGGCCCGGCGCATCGGCAACCAGCAGCGTCGCGTCGATCTTGTACTCGTCGAGCAGGCGCGGCAGCAATTCGGGCTTCTTGCCCTCCGTCGCCTTGAAGAAGTCCATGACGAATTTCTCGCCATAGAGCTCGGCACGACCGTCAACGAAGACCGGAATATCGCGCGAGATCAGATAGCCGCCGAACTGGTAGGCATTGAAGATGCGCTGCACCTTGCGTTGCTCGAGCACGTCGACGGCCGCAACCGGCGTGTGCGTCGTCGTGAAGGTGAAGCGGTGGTGCGCCATGTAGAGCGACGTCGAAGTCCAGCTCGCCGCCACGATCATCAGCGCGCCAAGCGCGGTGACATAGCGGGCGGGCCAGCGCCCGGCCCCGGCGGCGTCAGGCGCCGCGCGCGGGAACATCTTGCCGAGCGGCTTTGCCAGCACCAGCGGCACCAGGAAGGCAAATGCCTCGATGCTCCTGACATGAGTCAGCGCGCTCCAGGTCAGGAACAGGATCAGGAGGATCCGGGGCGCCGACAGCACCAGGCCGCGATAATAGCCGAATGCGATCAAGCCGAGCAGGGCGCCTTCGAATGGGGTGAACGTGGAGAAGTTCGCGGGCATCCATTCGAAGATCAGCGACAGCAGTTCGCCGAGGCCGAGAATATTGGTCGCGCCCAGCAGCGTCCGCCAGCCATACGGCGTGCAGCAGCTCGCGATCAGAGCGCCGATTCCGAACAACACCCAGCGCATGAACAGCTGGAGCCGTCGTCCCTTCTCGGCGTGCTCGACAGCCTCGAGCGCGATCGGGCCGATCAGCACGAGGCCCAGCACGAAGCCGCCATGCAAATTCGCCCAGAGCGCCATCAGCGGCAGCCAATACCAGGACGGCGCGCTCTTGCGGTCGGCAGCTGCCATCAGCAGGCCGACCCACGCCACCATGACGGGCAGCGCCAGGATATGCGGCCGCGCCAGCACGTGATGGGCCGACAGCAGCAGCGCCAGCATCGCGAACAGCACTGCGCGTGGTGCCTCGATCTGAGCATCGAGCAGATAGACGAAGATCGCGACCGTGACCGCGACCGCGACCGCGGTGAGGATGACGGGGCCTGCCCAGTCCCATTGCGCATGGGAATAGGCGAACAGCACCTGCGACAGCCACGACGTCGAGATCCATGGCGCGCCCGTTCGCGTGAACGAATAGAAGTCGGTGGTGGGCATGGCGCGGTGATCGAGGATCCACTGCCCGATCTTCACCTGCCAGAACGAGTCGGAGTCCTGCAGCCGGGTGTCGCCGAGGTAGAGGAAGAACAGATAGACGCCGGCACCGACACACAGCGGCACCAGGGCCCTCGCGCGGCTCTGCGCCGCGATGCTGTTGGCAAAGGAAAGTGACATGCCGCCTCGTCGTCCTGTTGTTCTTGTCGGTCGGGCATGATCCGGACCCGGCGGGCCGCGTTGGCGCAAAGTGAGGTGCGGTTTCCGAGAAGATCATGCTCGAGCAATCACCTGAAGCGCGATGAACGATTTATCTCATCGCGCGCCAGTCCGAGCGGGCGGCATTGGACCACGGGCGGTCATAACTTCGGGTAAACCGGCAGGCCACGCCGGTTTCAGGTCCCGACAAATTTAACAGATTGTTTTAGATTTCAATTTACCATCGGCGAATACACGCGAAGCGCTCGGTGTTTACGCAGTCGAATTAACTGCGGCGCAATTCTTTGCCTCTACGTTCGGTTCCATGGTCGGGCGGCGCTGGGAAGCCGAAAAGACCAGATCAGTTGTAGCCTCGTGTACTCATTTGGAGCACTCTATGAAGAACCTCGTTGCGCGTTTCCTCAAGGATGAATCCGGCGCCACCGCCATTGAATACGGCCTGATCGCTGCCGGCATCGCGCTGGCGATCATCACCGTCGTCAACAATCTCGGCACCACGCTGAACACCAAGTTCACCGCGATCTCGACCGGCCTCAAGTAAGACCGGACGAACTGCGAATTTCTGAGAGCCTCGTCGCTGACGGGGCTCTTTTCTTTTGGGCGAGGCCGGCAAGGCCCCTAACGAAGCCGGCGCTGCGGACCCACACGCCGTAACTCCGGTCGAGATAGAATTTCGCGGCCCAGATCGAGGCTGCGGCGAGCGCGGCGCCGGCAGCGACGTCGATCATAAAATGCGCGCCGATCACCGGCGTCGCCGCGATCATCAACAGACTGAGCACGGCCACGATGCCGCCGATGCCACGCACCGGCCACAGCGCCCACATATAGAGCACGGCCGACGCCGCGTGAAAGCTCGGAAACGAGACGATGCCGGACAGAGAAAACAGCCGGCAAGCTCGCCTTTGACGAGCCGGTGGCCATAGGCGGCCGCGAGTAGCGCGGCGGCGATCGCCAGGGTCACACCTTAGGCGACCGGCTCGAGACTCAGTCCGGTCGAGGGGAGGCCGAGCGCCGGCAGGGCGGCCATCCCGAGAATCGGAAACCAGTTGAGGTGGAAGAGCTGCCAGGCGGTCCGGGAGTCCGTGTCGAGCATGGTGCGCCGAGGTGCAATTGCATTACCACCGTACAGTCACGGACCGTCTTTAAGATCGTGGTAAGAACTGTGGTTATCGGTCTTACAACCAGCGCGCAGTACTTTTAGCGTTTGCGGCGCGGCCTCTCCGGTGGCGCTCCCACGCATTTGCATCTTGTCATCCCGCCTGAATAGTTGTTCAGTCCTTGCGGGGCGATTTGCATCTTTTGCGTGACGAAGCGTTTAGCCGCAGGGCGTGCGGCAGGCGTGTGGGACAGGAAGCGCGCCATGGTTTATCGGCGGACGCATCAAGTGGTGAAGCGCCTTGCGGCGCGGCGCAGTGCGATCTTGACGGCGGCGCGGGAGACTGCGGCGGAAGGCGGGATGGCGGCGGTGCAGATCGCGCCCGTCGCGGTCCGGGCCAATGTCGCGGCCGGCACGGTCTACCGCTACTTCCCCTCCAAGGCCGAGCTGATCTCCGAGCTGATTGCCGAGGTCTCCCGCGATGAGCTCGCGGCGATCCGCCGGGCGGCCGATGCCGCGCCGGGGCCGTCCTCGGCGCTGGCGGCCGCCGTTACCACCGTGGCGGTCCATACCCTGTCGCAGCGGCGGCTGGCCTGGGGCATTCTGGCCGAGCCTGTCGACGTCGATGTCAGCGCCTCCCGCCTTGCCAGCCGGCGGGAGATTGCCGGCGAGATTGCCGCCCGGATCGACGCCGCCGTGCGTGCCGGTCACCTGCCGGCGCAGGACACCGCACTCGCCGCGACCGCCTTGCTCGGCGCGCTGCATGAGGCCCTGGTCGGGCCGCTCGCGCCTGACAATCTCGAGGATCCCGTCAAGATGCGCGATGCGGTGCAGACCGTGACGCTGCTGGCGCTGCGTGCGGTCGGCGTCATGGACGCCCGCGCCCGGGGTCTGGTGGTGCAGCAGACGCTGCTGCCGACCGCGAAGGCGCTCGTTGGGGCGTAAAATCGCCCTGTGCACGAAGCGGCCGGCCTGCCGGCGCTCAGGTGGTTGACTGAGCGAGCCTTTTCGCAATACCGCAGCAGGCTCGCCGGCCCCTCCCGCTACTGTGCATGGGGTTGTTTTTCGACTTTTTGTTTGGCGTGCCCTGGCGGGCCTACATGATCGCGTCGCCCTCGGGGCCGACCGAGGCGATGCGCACCATGTTGGTGGTGCCGGGGATGCCGAGCGGCACGCCGGCGACGATGATCACGCGCTGGCCGGCGCGGACGAAACCGTCCCGGAACGCGATCTGGCCGGCGCGGCCGACCATGTCGTCCTGGTCGCGCGCGTCTTCCGCCACGACGCAATGCACGCCCCAGACCACCGCGAGCCGTCGGCCGGCGGTGATGTTCGGCGTGATCGCCACGATCGGCGGCTTCGGCCGCTCGCGCGCCACCCGCACCGCGGTCGAGCCCGATGAGGTCCAGCAGATCAGGGCGGGCAGGTCGAGCGTCTCGGCGATCTGCCGCGCGGCGTCGGCGATGGCATCGCCCGCGGTGGATTCCGGCGCGGGGCGCTGCGCGGTGAGCACGGAACGATAAATCGGGTCGCGCTCGACCTCCTCGCCGATGCGGTTCATGGTCGAGACCGCCTCGACCGGGAATTTGCCGGCCGCCGATTCCGCCGACAGCATGATGGCGTCGGCGCCCTCATAGACGGCAGTGGCGACGTCGGAGACTTCGGCGCGGGTCGGCACCGGCGACTGGATCATCGATTCCAGCATCTGGGTTGCGATCACCACCGGCTTGCCGGCGCGGCGCGCCATCCGCGTCATCTGCTTCTGCAGACTCGGCACGCGCTCGAGCGGCAATTCGACGCCGAGGTCGCCGCGCGCCACCATCAGCGCGTCGGAGGCCTCGATGATGTCGGCGAGACGGTCGATCGCCTGCGGCTTCTCGATCTTGGCCATGACCGCGGCGCGGCCACGGATCATCTTCTTGGCCTCGATCACGTCGTCGGCGCGCTGCACGAAGGACAGCGCGATCCAGTCGATGCCGGTGACGAGCGCCGCCTCGAGGTCGGCGCGGTCCTTCGAGGTCATGGCGGAGACCGGCAGGTCGGTGTCGGGCAGGCTGACGCCCTTGCGGTCGCTCATCTTGCCGCCGACCACGACCCGCGTCACCGCGTGCTCTTTCGAGGTCTCCTCCGCGATCAGGCGCACCTTGCCGTCGTCGAGCAGCAGCGCGTGGCCGGGCCGCAGCGCCGCCAGGATCTCCGGATGCGGCAGGTGGACGCGCGTGGTGTCGCCGGGGGCCTTGTCGGAATCCAGCGTGAAGGTCTGGCCGTTCTGCAGCTGCACCGAGCCTTCGGCGAAGGAGCCGAGCCTGAGCTTCGGGCCCTGCAGGTCGACCAGGATGCCGATCGGCCGGCCATAGCTGCTCTCGACGTTGCGGATCGTCGCCACCAGCTCCCGCATCTTGTCATGCGGGGTGTGGCTCATGTTGATGCGAAACAGGTCGGCGCCGGCCTCGAACAGGCGGCGGATCATCGCGAGGTCTGAAGAGGCTGGGCCCAGGGTCGCGAGAATCTTGATACGGCGAAGACGCCTCATGGCTTATTTCCAGACGGGGGCGAGGGAGCTGGCGGGAGGCCAGGCGGGGCGGGGGGCGTACCACCGGGCGGGCTATTGGGCAAACCCGGAACCCCGCCCGGGCCAACCGGCCCGGGGAGGCCGGGTACGCGTTGCTGCGCCGGCTGTTCGTTGGCATCGGTAAGCTGCACCGTCCACGCCCGCTGCTCACCGGTGTCGACCTCGAAATAGCCGGTCCGGTCATAGCCGCGCGCGAGGCAATCCTCGGTGCCGCGGATGGTGAACTCCTTGTCGCGCGAGCACATGAAGGCCTGCCCCGACCACTCGCCGCCGCGGTCATAGTCGATGGCGTAGATGTAATAGTAACGGGCGACCAACGTTCCCCGCAGCAGGGTCTCGCAGGAGCGGGACGAGATGTTCCACCAGCCCTCGGTGGTCCAGCCCTCGGCGTCCTTGTAGCCGAGCGCAATGCCGACCCGGCTCGACGTGTTGTTGCAGAGACGGAAATCGGCGGAGGCCGGGCTGCTCCACAAGCACAGCAGGCCAATCGCCAGCACCGGGACCAACCGGACGAGCATGCAAAGGGGGGAGCGGGGAGATTCGGCGATCATTGTCGCGGAAGCTATATCAGATCATTGACGATTTGGCGTAGGGGCCGGGGAACTGCCTCAAGGCCGGGTTCGGGTCGGTTTGCGCCGGGATATGGCAAAATCTGTGACAGGACCCACCTGATCCCGTAAGGGTGACCTCCATCGGGTCAGGCCCAAGGGGATACCAGGGATACAGCCATGGCAATCGACGACAAAACCAGAACGGAGCTCGAGGCGGCCGCTTTCCGCCGTCTGGTCGATCATCTGAAGTCGCGGACGGATGTCCAGAACATCGACATGATGAATCTGGCTGGCTTCTGCCGCAACTGCCTGTCCAACTGGCTCAAGGAAGCCGCCGACGCCCAAGGCGTCGCCTTAAGCAAGGACGAGAGCCGGGAAGCCGTCTACGGCATGCCCTACGAGACCTGGAAGTCGAAATACCAGGGCACGGCCACGCCAGAACAGCTCGAGACGATGAAGAAGGTCCATCCCCACGGGCACTGAACGGCCCAAGCGCGCGCCTCGCCTGAGTCGCACCACACAACAGCTTTCTTGGCCTCGCCGCAGGAAGGTGTGGGCGCGCTGTGGACGAGCGCGATGCTGCCTTGAACGCAGTCGGTACCAACCCTAAGGGTCTACCAGCACGCGCGGTGAGGGATGCCGGCGTCACCTCGTTTTGCCAGTTCCATTGGGAGTACCTAGATGGCCACCTCCGCCGCCGTCCGCGACGACGAGCCCGCGACGAAATTTGCCAAGGACCAGCTCAAATCCATCATCGAGCGCATCGAGCGGCTGGAGGAAGAGAAGAAGGCGATCTCCGACGATATCCGCGACGTCTATGCCGAAAGCAAAGGCAATGGCTACGACGTCAAGGCGCTGCGCACCATCGTGCGCATGCGCAAGCAGGACCCCAACGAGCGCGCCGAGGCCGAGACCATCCTCGAGACCTACATGCAGGCGCTGGGCATGCTCTGAGGCGTTGACGCCTCAAGCACGACTGCCGTAGCCCGGATGGAGCGACAGCGAAATCCGGGCTCTCGCAGTGTGAAAGCAATCCCCGGATTGCGCCGCGCTCCATCCGGGCTACAAATTGCGCGTGTTTCGTTTGCGAACGGAGTCGCGAATGACTGCGCCATCGCCGCCGCGCGAGGTGAGCCGTGCCTTCGGCGCTCTTCCGGCGCCGATCGGCAAGCGGCTGCTTCAGGTGCGTGCGCTGATCTTCGCGACCGCCGCGGCGCATGAAGAGGTCGGCCGGCTCACCGAGACGCTGAAATGGGGCGAGCCGGCTTATCTAACCGATCAGACCGGCAGCGGCTCGACGATCCGGCTTGGCCGCGTCAAAGACTCCGCGCATGCCGCCATCCTGTTCAATTGCAAGACGACGCTGATCGATAGCTTCCGCGAACGCTTTCCCGATCAATTCGAGTACCGGCAGACACGGGCGTTGCTGTTGCCGGTGGTGGGCAGGCTGCCGAAACGGGAATTATCCGTCTGCCTGTCGCTGGCGTTGACGTATCATCTGGACCGGCGGGCGAGGAAAGCGCGGTAGGGCGCCCTTGTAGCCTGGATGGAGCGAAGCGTAATCCGGGGCCGTCGTTGCTCGTGGCGCGATTCCCGGATTGCGCTGCGCTCCGTCCGGGCGACGAGACTGAATTCGTGGAGGTGGCTCGGCGCCTCAGCGCAGCGCGGCGGTGCGCATGACGAACGACGTCGTCTGGAGCTTCGCGGTCGCGCTGCCCGAAAAACTGTCGCAGGACAGGCCGTGCATCGGGTCGTCGACAAAGCCCATCGCGATCACGGCCTGCGGCTTGACGAAATAGCCGCGCAGCGCCGCCGTATCGAGCTCGCCCATCAGCGTGACCGACATCGCGCGGCTGGCGCTCGGCGACAGCATCACGATCTTGAGCCAGATGCTCTCGCTCTTGGCGGCGGAGAGGCGGGTCGCGGTCGCGACCGCGCCGTCGACGCTCTTGCCGACCACCGTGTTGATTTCGGTCGCCTGAGCGATGTTGCGCGACGCGGGACGGGCCGAGCGCGGAATCGGCGCGGAGGCGGCGACGACATTGGCGCGATCGACCGGGGAGGCGGCCGGCGCAAAAGCCAGCGCCTGAAGGGCGGCGTTGGACACGCTCGCGGTCGGTTGCGGATCGGCGGCGGCGGCAAGGGCCTGGCGGGCCTTCAGCGCAGCGATTTGCGCCGGCGTCGCCTGCTGCGGCGCGGCCGGGACATCATCCCAGAAGCCGCGGGCATTGATGATGTCGGCCGGGGTCTCCGGCTTGCCGGCAGCGGGCTTGTCGGCCACCGGCGCGGGCTTCGGCTTGGGCGGTGCAACGAGCTGCGCATCGGCCGAGGCGAGCTGGATCGCGGTGGGGATCTGCGGCTTGGCACGCGGCGTCGGCACCGGTTCGGCGGGCTTGGCGGCGGCTGCGACCACGGTCGGTGTCGCCGGCTTGGCGGCCGGGGCGGGCGCGCCCTCGTCGTCCTCGTCGCTGCTGGCGGCCGGAGCGGCGGACTTGCTCTTGAACAAGGCGGCGAAGAAGTTCGGCTTGCTGCTGCTGGAGTCGTCGCCATTGCCGCGGCGCTCGATCTCGGCCTTGGCGAGCTCATAGTTCTTCAGCGGCACGCCGTCGGTCGGCAGATGCACCGTCTTTCCGTCCGGGAAGACGCGGGCGAGCTGGTCATGCGTCATCCGCGGCCAGTGCCGGACGCTGCCGGTATCCAGATGCACGAAGGGGGAGCCGGAGGTCGGATAGAAGCCGACTCCGCCGCGCTGGAGGCGCAGGCCGGCGAAGCGGATCTGCTCCAGCGCCACGCCCGGAATGTAGAAGTCCATCGCATGGCCCAGCATGTGCTGGCTGGCGCGCGCCACACCCGAGGAGCGGCGGCGGAGCATGGCGTTGGTGGCGGGGGAGCGGTAGGAGGAGATGATCTGGATCGGCTGCTTGCCGTCGACGTCGCGGTAGACTTCCCAGAGGATATCGAAGAGGCGGCGGTCCATGACCGTCTCGTCCTGGGTGCGCCAGTCGCGCAGGAAGTGGTTGAGCTGCTTCAGCGCCGCTTCGTCATAGCGGCCATCGCGCTTGAAGGTGACGGTCAGGTCTTCGCCGGAATGGGTGTGGTGGAAGGAGAGCGTCTTGGTCTCGTTCAGCGCGGCGGCGTTGTGAACCGAGCCTGCGCCCGCAAGCAGCAATACGGCAGCGAGGCCGATCCGCGAACCGGTCTTCACTCCCGCATGGGACAACGACAGCACAGTTAATTGGCGTGCGAGACCAGTCAGCACGTATGAGCCCACCCAGTCGACGAGCGTTCAAATGGACTCTCCCGCCAACCCCGTAGCAGCGCGAAAGAGGATGAACGCTTTCTTAAAGCGAGAAGGTTAATTCGAGGTTGACCTTCCCGCCCCCAAACCAAGTCAGACTACAATCCTAACCCGTTGAGTGTGGCAAAAAAACGCCCGGTGCCGGGAGCCAGGTGGACAATGGTTAACGTTAAACGGCCCCATCCATGGGATGGGGCCGTTGATATCGTTGTGAAATTCGAAAAGCTGGGGTCCCGCAGCCTTACCGGGTGAACACCCGCTGCTGCTGGGGCCGGCGGCCGACCGGAGCCGGCGGGGGCGTCGGCGCCCCGCCTCCGAACAGCCGCTCGAAGAAGTTCGGGCCGGAGGACCCGAAGCCGCCGCCATTGTTGGCCACCGCCACGCCCGAGGGCAGGGTCGTCGCCGGGCGCGAATAGCTCGGCTGCGAGTGCGCAACGACGGCCTCGAGATCCTTGCCGCGGTTGTTCTTCAGGATGTTGATCATGGTCGCGTCGCGGCCATAGACGTCCTTGCGGAACTGCAGTTTGCCGGCATCGTCCACAAAGGCGGTCTGATAGGTGATGTTGACCGGGACCGGGGTCGGGAATTTCAGGTCGATCTCGCTCTTGCCGTACATGCTGCGTACGCGCTCGGGCGTGTACTTCTCGTTCGGCATGGTGATGTTGAGCAGCACGGACGCGTACTGATCCGGGTTCTGCACGCGCATGCAGCCATGGCTGAAGGCGCGATCTTCCCTGGCGAACAGGTTCTTGTCCGGCGTGTCGTGCTGATAGACCAGGAACTTGTTCGGGAAGTTGAAGCGGATGCGGCCGAGCGCGTTGGCTTCACCTGGCGGCTGCGAGATGTGCACCGAGCCGTCGCGGTTCTGTTCGAGCTTGAGGCCCATGCGCTGGAGCACGGTCGGGTCCTGCTGCAACGCCGGCAGGTACTCGTTGTAGACGATCGACGGCGGCACGTTCCAGGTCGGATTGACCGTGATGTACTTCATCGTCTCCGTGAGCAGCGGGGTCGCGTGCGTGCCTGGCTTGCCGGTGACGACGCGGGTGGTCCAGACCTGCTGGCCGCGCTGCATCACCTTCAGCGTGTAGTCGGGAATGTTGAGGATCACATAGGCATCGCCCAGCGCGGGCGCGCCGAGATCGCGCGGCAGCCAGCGCCAGCGCTCCATGTTCACCAGCACCACGTCGATCTGCTTGTCGCGCTTCGGGGTGTTGAGCGCCTTCACCGTCTTGTCGTCGAGGATGCCGGTCGCCTTCATCTCGGCGCCGCTCTGGAATTTTCGCACGGCGTCGGCGACCGCTGCGTCATAGCGGGTGTCGCTGGCGTTCTCGGCAAGGCCGAGCTTGGCGCGCAGCTGCGGCACGCGCGGATCTTCCACGACGATCTCAACCTGCTTCTTGCTGGCCGGGGTGTATTTCAGCGCCGGACCATCGGCGATCTCGATCACCGGGCCGCTGCCCTGACCGCGAAGCTCCGCGAGCTTGGCCTTCAGCTCCTTGTAGAGCTTGTGGGGCGGATTGTAGCTGTCGAGCGCAGCGGAGGCGTCCGTCGCGGTCGTGACCTTGGCGAGCACCTCGTTCGGGTCGACCGGATGCTCGGGATAGAGGATGTCGCCGCTGACCTGCGACCAATGCATGCGGCCGCTCTGGGCCTGGCGCGCATAGTCGAACATGCTGGCGGTGAGCTTGAGCTCGGCATCGGCCAGCGCATCGGGCGTGCTGGCGCTGGCGAAGTCCGGCACCGGATAGTCGGCGGGATTGAGGCCGTCGGACGCCGCGTCCTTCAGCCGCGCGATGACGCCCTTGGCCGCGGTGGTCAGGCTGCCGCTTTGCGTCCAGACCGGCGCGAAGTCCCGTGCGCCATAAAACTTCTCGATCGCCGCGCGCTCGTTCTTGCGATCGAAATGGCGCGAGGTCTTGGCGCCGATGATGTCCCTGAGCTTGTCGGCGACCGGCTGGTCGGCGGCGGCAACGTTGCTCGCGGCCTTCACGGGCTCAGCGACAGGGGCCGCAGCCGTGGCGGGTGCCGCAGGCGCGGCGGTTGCGGGCTCGGACTTCGCGGTGTCGCTCTTCGGCGCCTCGGGCGCGGGCGTGGTGGCGACGTCCGACGGCTTGGTTTCCACCTTCTCGGGGGCCGGGGCCGGTGCGACATCAGCCTTCACGGGCGCCTGTGCCGGCTCCTTGGCGGAGTCCTGAACCGTGGCGGTGGTGTCGAGCTTGATATCGGAGGCGGTCGGGGGAGGGACGTTGGCCGGCTCGGGGCGCGGGATCGCGGCTTCGATCGCGAGCTCGGCGGCGCTGCTGCGCGCCTGATCCTGCGCCAGGGCCGAGCTGGCCGACACCGTGAGGAAGGTTGCCGCGACCGTCATCAAGACACGGTCGAAGCCCGCACGGTGGTTCAAACAGTCACGCATTGTGTCGCACCCCTCGGGTGAACTGTCCCTCGTGGAACAGCTTTGTTATCGCCTATTGAGCTTCGGCTAAATCGCGCCGGCCTCTCGAAAGTTGCACGCCTGCACGCAACGATTCATACGCAGACGATATACAGGCCCCAGTTTTGCAGCCAGCGCTAACCGGGACAACTCACGCCAAACTGACTTCAAGGGAGCCTCTTGGCAACGGATTGTGCGCCTGCCCAGCGCGCTTTTCCCTGTGTCTGTCACTTCCAAGTCACGGTTCAAGAAGCAGTCGAATTCTGTCGTCATGCGAACGGCTTACAGCCGGTCTCGCATCGCCGCACGAACCCTCGTTCGCATGAGGCTCAGTGCGTCTCCTCGCCGCTTTTCCCGCCATGTCCGGGAACCCCGGCCTCGTCGAGTTTGCGGTAGAGGGTGGACCGGCCGATTTTGAGGCGGCGGGCCACCTCGGACATCTGGCCGCGGTAGTGCGAGATCGCGAAGCGGATGATCTCGTTCTCCATGTCCTCGAGCGCGCGGACGTCGCCGGTGGGGGTCAGCATGGCCAGATTTCCCACAGCCGGGAGCGGCGCGATTGGTATTTCATTGCCCGATACCACCGAAGGGGTCGCCGCCGGCTCGAGCATCAGCGGAGCGGTCGGAATCTCGGTTACGGGATGCGGCTGCGAAGCGAGCAGAGGGAAGTCGCCGAGGCCGAGCTGGTCGCCGTCGCTCATCACCACAGCACGGTAGACCGCGTTCTCGAGCTGGCGGATGTTGCCGGGCCAGTCGAGCTGGGCAAGATGGGCCATGGCCTCGCCGCTGATGCCGGTGATCGCGCGGTTCTCCTCGGCGGCAAACCGCGCCAGGAAATGCCGGAGCAGATGCGGGATGTCCTCGCGCCGGGCCCGGAGCGAGGGGATCGTCAGCGGCAGCACGTGCAGGCGATAGAACAGGTCTTCCCGGAAGTGTCCCTGTTTCACCCGCTCCAGCAGCCGACGATTGGTGGCCGAGACGATGCGGACGTCGACCTTGACGGGCTTGCGGCCGCCGACCGCCTCGACCGCGCCTTCCTGAAGCGCGCGCAGCAGCTTGACCTGCGCGGTCAGCGGCAGCTCGCTGACCTCGTCCAGAAACAGCGTGCCGCCATGGGCCTCGACAAACTTGCCCATGTGCCGCTCGGTCGCGCCGGTGAAAGCGCCCTTCTCGTGGCCGAACAGAATGGACTCGACGAGGTTGTCGGGGATCGCGCCGCAATTGACGGCGACGAAGGGCTTGGCCTTGCGCTCGCCACTGCCATGGATGGCGCGCGCGAACATCTCCTTGCCGACGCCGGACTCGCCTTCGATCAGAACGGGAATCGCGGAGTTCGCCGCCTTCTGCGCGGCGCGCATCACGCCTGCCATCGCCTCGGCGCGGGTGATGATGTCGGAGAAGGTCAGCCGGCCCTCGCGGCTGTGCCGGATGCGCTGCAATTCGCCCTTGAGCGCGGAGGCGTTGAGCGCGTTGCGCAGCGAGACCTGGAGCCGCTCCACACCAACCGGCTTGACCACGAAATCGGCCGCGCCGGCGCGCATCGCCGAGATCACGTTGTCGATGCCGCCATGGGCGGTCTGCACGATGACGGGGACGCTGAGACCTGCTTCGCGGATTTTCGCCAGTACGCCCATGCCGTCGAGGCCGGGCATCACGAGATCGAGGATGACGGCGTCGATGGCCGGAGCATCGGGCGCGGTGAGGGCTGCGATCGCGGCGTCACCGGAGTCCACGACGACCGTCTCATAGCCGCATTTCTGCACCATGTTCTCGACCAGCCGGCGGGCTACGGCGTCGTCGTCGGC
The DNA here is from genome assembly GCF_014198295.1 of Bradyrhizobium sp. CIR18. NCBI lineage: Bacteria > Pseudomonadati > Pseudomonadota > Alphaproteobacteria > Hyphomicrobiales > Nitrobacteraceae > Bradyrhizobium > Bradyrhizobium sp. CIR18. Next base: position 104,511 of record NZ_JACIHF010000005.1, read on the forward strand.
GATCAAAATACTGGCAGCCATGGTGTTCCCCGCACGCTACTACTATCTGTCTCGAATCGGGGCACTCTGGCCGAAGCCGATTAACGCACTCTTAAACCTTGATGCCCCCGCCCGCCGTCGCGCTTGTTGAACACAGGTTTCCCACACAATGAATTCGCGCTCCAAGCCTGCTCTTAAAAAGTCCGCCCTCCACAAGCCAGCTGCCAAGACATCCGCCGCCAAGAAATCTACCGTCAAGACGAAGTCCTCCGGGTCTTCACGCGCAAAGCCTGCGAGCAAGACCGGCAAGCTTCCGGAGTGGAACCTTGCCGATCTCTATTCCGGAATCGATGCGCCGGAAGTGGCGCGCGATCTCGAAAAGATGGATGCCGACTGCGTCGCGTTCGAGACGGACTACAAGGGCAAGCTGGCGACAGGGACAGCAAACGAAGATGGCGGAAAATGGCTCGCGGAAGCCGTGCGACGCTATGAGGCGATCGACGATCTTGCCGGCCGGCTCGGTTCCTATGCCGGGCTCATTCACGCCGGCGACAGCGTCGACCCTGCGATTTCAAAGTTTTACGGCGATGTGTCGGAGCGGCTGACGGCGGCGTCCACGCATTTGCTGTTCTTCGCGCTCGAGCTCAACCGTGTCGATGACGATATTTTGAACCGGGCCATGCATGCGCCCGGGCTCGCGCACTACCGTCCCTGGATCGAGGATCTGCGCAAGGAGAAGCCGTATCAGCTCGACGACAAGCTCGAGCAGCTTTTCCTGGAGAAGGCGCAGACCGGCTATTCCGCCTTCAACCGGCTGTTCGACCAGACCATCTCCGGACTGCGCTTCAAGGTCGGGGCCAAGGAGCTGGCGATCGAGCCGACGCTCAATCTGCTGCAGGACCGCGACGGCGCCAAGCGCAAGAGCGCGGCCGAGGCACTGGCAAAAACCTTCAAGGCCAATGAGCGCACCTTTGCGCTGATCACCAACACACTCGCCAAGGACAAGGACATCTCCGACCGCTGGCGCGGCTTCCAGGACGTCGCGGATTCCCGCCATCTCAACAACCGCGTCGAGCGCGAAGTGGTGGATGCGCTGGTCGCCTCGGTGCAGGCTGCCTATCCAAAGTTGTCGCATCGCTATTACGCGTTGAAGGCGAAGTGGTTCGGCAAGAAGCGGCTGGCTTATTGGGATCGCAACGCGCCGCTGCCGTTTGCCGCGACGGACGTCATCGGCTGGCCCGATGCGCGCAACATGGTGCTGACGGCCTATCGCGGCTTCTCGCCCAAAATGGCTGATATCGCCGAGCGCTTCTTCACCGATCGCTGGATCGACGCGCCGGTGCGTCCGGGCAAGGCGCCCGGCGCATTCTCGCATCCGACCACGCCCTCGGCGCACCCTTATGTGCTGATGAACTACCAGGGCAAGCCGCGCGACGTGATGACGCTCGCGCACGAGCTCGGCCATGGCGTGCATCAGGTGCTGGCGGCGAAGAACGGCGCGCTGATGGCGCCGACGCCGCTGACGCTGGCGGAGACCGCAAGCGTGTTCGGCGAGATGCTGACCTTCCGGCGGCTGCTGGCGCAGACCAAGAGCGCCAAGCAGCGCCAGGCGCTGCTGGCCGGCAAGGTCGAGGACATGATCAACACCGTGGTGCGGCAGATCGCGTTCTACTCGTTCGAGCGCGCGGTCCACACCGAGCGCAAGAACGGCGAGCTCACCGCGACGCGGCTCGGCGAGATCTGGCTGTCGGTGCAGGGCGACAGCCTCGGGCCGGCGATCGAGATCAAGGCGGGTTACGAGAACTACTGGATGTACATCCCGCACTTCATCCATTCACCGTTCTATGTCTACGCCTACGCGTTCGGCGATTGCCTCGTGAACTCGCTGTATGCTGTCTACGAGAACGCGACCGAGGGCTTTGCCGAGCGCTATCTCGACATGCTCGCCGCCGGCGGCACCAAGCACTATTCCGAGTTGCTACGGCCGTTCGGACTGGATGCCAAGGACCCGAAATTCTGGGACGGCGGTCTGTCGGTCATCGCCGGGATGATCGACGAGCTGGAGGCGATGGGCTGAGGCGGGTAGCTGCTCCAGACGCCAAACAGGGCGTAAAACATCTGTTGAACGGCCTGACTAGAAGTGTTATACATATGTATAACGTCCTCGAGGCAACCCATGAAGATCGAGATCAAGAAAATCGGCAATTCCGACGGTCTGCTGCTGCCGCGCGAGCTGATGCGGCGGCTCGATCTCAAGCGCGGACAGCAATTGCACATCGTGGAATTACCCGGCGGTGGCTTTCAGTTGTTGCCCTACGACCCCGATTTCGAGCGGACGATGGAAATCGCCGACGAGGTGATGGACAAGTATCGCGACACGCTCGCTGCGCTCGCAAAATAGCTTGCTACGCAGATGGGCGATCTCCAGGAGCCGCTCTGGATCACCTACGAGCAGGTCGTCGCAATTCACAGTAGACAACTCCGCCGCTTCGGCGGTGCGCCGGGATTGCGCGACGAGGGCATGTTGCGCTCGGCGCTGGACCGTCCGATCAATAAATGGCGGTACGAGCAGGTGCCGATCGATGAACTCGCCGCAGCATATGCATTTGGCCTCGCGAAAAACCATGCATTTGTCGATGGAAACAAGCGCATCGCCTTCATGGCGATGATGGTCTTCCTCCACAAGAACGGCGTGGCCTTCACTCCCGATCCTGCGGAAGCGACAACCATCATCCTCTCGCTCGCCGCCGGTGAAGTCAGCGAACAGAGCCTCGTCCGCTGGATCCGCGACAATTGGGATTCCAAATGACCTGATTTGCAGGAAAACCGCGTCCCGGTGCCGTTGCCCTGCCCGAAACTTTGCGGTATCCCAGCCCAAGAATTCGACTTTCGACTGGGGACAATCCATGGCTGATCATAGCGAAGTGGCGTACAGCACCGCCGACGGCAACGACTACGTTGCCCACGAGCAGACCTACGAGGGCTTCATCAAGCTGGTGAAGTACGGCACGGCCTCGGTCGCGCTCATCGTGATCCTGATGGCGATCTTCCTGACCTGATCTGTCGGCGGCTGCACACGCCAGCGGCAGCAGCTGCCCAGAATATTTGCATCCAAGCCGGTGCCAAAACCGGTATCGAACGCCGCGGGAGTAACGCTTAGTTTGCGCGCGCGCTGTCCCGCGCCGCCGGAGGACCTATGAAGATCGCCGTTGCCAAGGAAATCGATCCGCTCGAGCCGCGAGTCGCCGCTTCGCCCGATACGGTGAAGAAGTTCAAGGCGCTGGGCGCCGAGATCGCCGTCGAGCCGGGCGCCGGCATCAAATCGGGCCTGCCTGATTCCGAATTCACCGCCGTGGGTGCCACCGTCAGCGCAGATGCGCTGAAGGATGCCGACATCATCATCAAGGTGAAGCGCCCTGAAGCCTCCGAGCTCGCGCAGTACAAGCGCGGTGCGCTCGTCATCGCCATCATGGACCCCTACGGGAACGAGGCTGCGCTGAAGACGATCGCCGATGCCGGCGTCTCCGCCTTCGCGATGGAATTGATGCCGCGCATCACGCGCGCGCAGGTGATGGACGTGCTGTCCTCGCAGGCGAACCTTGCCGGCTACCGCGCCGTGATCGAGGGCGCCGAGGCGTTCGGCCGCGCCTTCCCGATGATGATGACCGCCGCCGGCACCGTGCCCGCGGCCAAGGTGTTCGTGATGGGCGTCGGCGTCGCCGGCCTTCAGGCGATCGCGACCGCGCGCCGTCTTGGCGCCGTTGTCACCGCGACCGACGTGCGGCCCGCGACCAAAGAGCAGGTCGAATCGCTCGGCGCGAAATTCCTCGCCGTCGAGGACGAGGAGTTCAAGAACGCGCAGACCGCCGGCGGCTACGCCAAGGAAATGTCCAAAGAATACCAGGCCAAGCAGGCCGCGCTCACCGCCGAGCACATCAAGAAGCAGGACATCGTGATCACCACGGCGCTGATTCCGGGTCGGCCCGCGCCGAAGCTCGTCTCCGGCGAGATGGTCAAGTCGATGAAGCCGGGCTCGGTGCTGGTCGATCTCGCCGTCGAGCGCGGCGGCAATGTCGAGGGCGCCAAGGCCGGCGAGGTCGTCGACCTCGATGGCATCAAGATCGTCGGCTACACCAACGTCGCCGGCCGCGTTGCCGCCTCGGCCTCCAGCCTCTACGCGCGCAATCTGTTCTCCTTCATCGAGACCATGGTCGACAAGAAAGAGAAGAAGCTCGCCGTGAACTGGGATGACGAACTGGTCAAGGCGACCGCGCTCACGAAAGACGGCGCCGTCATCCACCCGAACTTCCAGCCGAAGGTTTAAGGAGACCCGCCATGGAGCATGCTGCACAGGTCGTCGACCCCTTCATCTTCCGGCTGTCGATCTTCGTCCTCGCCGTTTTCGTCGGCTATTTCGTGGTGTGGTCGGTGACACCGGCCCTGCACACGCCGCTGATGAGCGTGACCAACGCGATCTCCTCGGTGATCGTGGTCGGCGCGTTGCTTGCCGGCGGCGTCGCGAACGTCTCGAGTGGCTCGGGCTGGGCTCGCGCCTTCGGCTTTGTCGCGCTCATTTTCGCCTGCGTGAACATTTTTGGCGGCTTCCTTGTCACCCAGCGCATGCTGGCGATGTACAAGAAGAAGTCGAAGTAAGCGGCCACCTCGGGCTGAAGGATTAATGGGGACCTGAGATGAGCGCCAACCTCTCTGCATTTTTGTATCTCGTGGCGGGAGTGCTGTTCATCCTGTCGCTGCGCGGGCTGTCCAGCCCGGCTTCGTCGCGCCAGGGCAATCTGTTCGGCATGATCGGCATGGCGATTGCGGTCGCCACCACGCTGGCCAACCATCCGCCGGCAGACGGCCTCGCCTGGGTGCTCGTCATCGTCGGCATCGCCATCGGCGGCGCGATCGGCGCGGTGATCGCCCGCCGCGTGCCGATGACCTCGATGCCGGAACTGGTCGCCGCCTTCCACTCGCTGGTCGGCATGGCCGCGGTGCTGGTCGCCGCCGGCGCGTTCTACGCGCCCGAAGCCTTCGACATCGGCACCCCCGGCAACATCCATCCGCAGAGCCTGGTCGAGATGTCGCTCGGCGTCGCCATCGGCGCGCTGACCTTCACCGGCTCGGTGATCGCGTTCCTGAAGCTGTCCGCGCGCATGAGCGGCGCGCCGATCATCCTGCCCGCCCGTCACATCATCAACATCGCGATTGCGGTGGCGCTGGTGTTCTTCATCGTCCGCCTCGTCCTCACCGGCGGCGCGCTCGACTTCTGGCTGATCGTCATCCTGGCGCTGGCGCTCGGCGTGCTCATGATCATCCCGATCGGCGGCGCCGACATGCCGGTCGTGATCTCGATGCTGAACTCGTACTCGGGTTGGGCTGCGGCCGGCATCGGCTTCACGCTCGGCAATTCCGCGCTGATCATCACCGGCGCGCTGGTCGGCTCCTCGGGCGCGATCCTGTCCTACATCATGTGCCACGCGATGAACCGGTCCTTCATCTCGGTCATCCTCGGCGGCTTCGGCGGCGAGACCGCGGCCGCCGGCGGTGGCGGCGGTGAGCAGAAGCCCGCCAAGCTCGGCTCGGCCGACGACGCGGCCTTCATCATGAAGAATGCCCAGAAGGTCATCATCGTGCCCGGCTATGGCATGGCGGTGGCGCAGGCGCAGCACGCGCTGCGCGAGATGGGCGACATCCTGAAGAAGGAAGGCGTCGAGGTGAAGTACGCCATTCACCCGGTCGCCGGCCGCATGCCCGGCCACATGAACGTGCTGCTCGCCGAAGCCAACGTCCCCTACGACGAGGTGTTCGAGCTCGAGGACATCAACTCCGAGTTCGCGCAGGCCGACATCGCCTTCGTGATCGGCGCCAACGACGTCACCAACCCGGCGGCCGAGGAGGACAAGACCTCGCCGATCTACGGCATGCCCGTGCTGCAGGTCTGGAAGGCCGGCACCGTGATGTTCATCAAGCGCTCGCTCGCCTCCGGCTATGCCGGCATCGACAATCCGCTGTTCTATCGCGACAACACCATGATGCTGCTCGGCGACGCCAAGAAGGTCACCGAGAACATCGTCAAGGCGATGTAGCACGCGAAAGAAACGGACCGTGGCCATCAACAAGGAATGGCACCGGTCTCATCGCATGCCTCTCAAGGCGACGCGCGAGCAGCGCGTCGCATGGCATGCCGCCCACAAGGCGGCATGCGGCTGCCGGGACGTGCCGGCGAGCCTCCGGCCCGACGTCATGAAATTGCTGCGGAGCCGTCGCAAGCCCTGAGCTGAACCTGGGGCCGGCCGCGCAATGATCACCATCGCCAAATGGACCGTCATCCTGCTTGCGACCGTCTATCTCGCCGGGCTCCTCGTGCTCTATGCCCGGCAGCGCGAGATGCTGTTTCCGATACCGACCGCCAAGCGGACCCCGCCTGAGGCGGCAGATTGTCCCGAGGCGGAGGAGCATGTCCTGACGACCTCGGATGGCGAGAAGATCATCGTCTGGCACGTGCCGGCGAGGCCCGGTCGTCCCGTGATCCTGTATTTTCCGGGCAATGGCGACTTTCTTGCCGGCCGTGTCAGCCGCTTCAAGGCCATGACGGCAGATGGCACCGGCCTCGTCGCGCTGTCCTACCGCGGCTATGCCGGCTCGAGCGGCGCGCCGAGCGAGGAGGGTCTGCTGCGCGATGCCGCCGCCGCCTACGCCTTCACCACGGCGCGCTACACGGCGGAACGAATCGTCGCCTGGGGCTTCTCGCTCGGGACCGGCGTGGCGGTCGCGCTCGCCGCAGAACAGCGTGTTGGAAAGCTGGTCCTGGAGGCGCCCTATACGTCGACGGCCGACATTGCATCTTCGTCATTCTGGTTCGTGCCGGTGCGCCTCTTGATGCGCGATCCGTTCCCTTCCGACCAGCGGATCGCGCGCGTCACGGTGCCGCTCCTGGTGATGCATGGCACCAATGACCTTGTCATTTCGATCGTGTTCGGAGAACGTCTGTTCGCGCTCGCGCATGAACCGAAGCAGTTCGTTCGCTTTGCGGGCGGCGGACATGACAATCTCGATGCATTCGGTGCGATCGAAACGGCAAGGCGCTTCATTGGAGAATAAACGACTCGTCACGCGAATCCCGGCCGTATCGCTCGTTGCCATCCTCACCTTGTTGCCGCAGCCGGCCTGGGCCGCAGCCGGGCTCGATGGTGCGGCGATGCGCTGGCCCTATGCGCTGCCCTTTGCCGGCCTGTTGCTGTCGATCGCGCTCGGACCGCTGTTGTTTCCGAAAGTCTGGCACCATCATTACGGCAAGATCGCCGCTGCTTGGTCGCTGGCGGCGCTCGTCTCACTCGTGATTTTTGCCGGAAGCGCGGTCACGCTGGCTGTGCTCGTGCACGCTCTGCTCGCCGAATATCTTGGCTTCATCGTGCTGCTGTTCGCGCTCTATGTCGTGGCCGGCGGCATTCTCATTACCGGCGACATCAAGGCCACGCCAGCGATCAATGCTGGCATCCTCGCGCTCGGCACGCTGGGTGCAAGCATTGTCGGCACCACGGGTGCCGCGATGATCCTGATCCGTCCGCTGATCCGCGCCAACCGGCCGCGGCGCTACAATGCCCATGTCATCATCTTCTTCATCATCCTGGTCGCCAATGTCGGCGGCGCGCTGAGCCCGCTCGGCGATCCCCCGCTGTTCGTCGGTTTCCTGCACGGCGTCGACTTCTTCTGGACCACGCGGAGCATCTGGCTGCAGACCGCGATCGTCGCCGGATTGCTGCTCGCGATCTTCACCGCCATCGATTTCTGGCGCTTCCGCAGCGAGCCTCGGCTCAGCGACGCCGGTCCCGCGGATCCGGTCCGCATTCGCGGTCTCGTCAACCTCGTGCTGATCGCAGCCATCGTCGCGAGCCTGCTGGCCTCGGCGATGTGGAAGCCCGCTGTTGCTTTCGACATTCTCGGAACGAAGCTGGGGCTGGAAGACATCGCGCGCAATGTGGCGCTGCTTTCCATTGCGGCGCTGTCGGTGTGGTTGACACCGGACGAGCACAGGGAGGCCAACGGCTTCACCTGGGAGCCGATCCGCGAGGTCGCGAAACTGTTCGCGGGCATCTTCGTCGCCATCATTCCGGTCATTGCCATGCTCAATGCCGGCCACCACGGCGCCTTCGCCTGGCTGTTGTCGGCCGTGACAGCACCGGACGGTGCGCCGCGCGAGGTCGCCTATTTCTGGTTCACCGGCCTGATGTCAGCGTTTCTCGACAATGCGCCGACCTATCTGTTGTTCTTCCAGCTTGCCGGCGGCGATCCGCAAACGCTGATGCACGAGCTGTCGGGCACGCTCGCGTCGATCTCGATGGGCGCCGTCTACATGGGAGCGCTCACCTATATCGGCAATGCGCCGAACTTCATGGTCAGCAGCATCGCGAGCGAGAACGGCATCGAGATGCCGAGCTTCTTCGGCTATCTCTTGCGCGCCGGCGCCGTGCTGATCCCGCTGTTCATGCTGCTGACGCTGCTGCCGGTCGCCCCGATCCTGCGCTGGCATTGAATCTGCCGGCCGATTTGCTACTGCTCGTCTTCAGTGATTGGAGCCGGTAGATGAGCGCGCATAATCCGATGCCCCGGTCGGCCTGGATCTTTCCGGCGCTGGCCGTGCTGTTGTTCGCAGCCGTCAGCGCGACGGGCTACGTCTTCACGCTGTCGTTGGGCGGGCTCGTCTTCGCCATCGTCCTTCTGGTTATCCTGTTCGGCACCGTGTTCGCCGCGGTTCATCATGCCGAAGTGATCGCCGAGCGGGTCGGCGAGCCCTATGGCACGCTGGTGCTGACGCTCTCCGTGACCGTCATCGAGGTGGCGCTGATCACCACGATCATGCTGGGCGACAAGCCCGCCCCGGAACTGGCGCGCGACACCGTGTTCGCCGTGGTCATGATCGTCTGCAACGGCCTCGTCGGGCTCTGCATCTTCATCGGCGGCCTGCGCTATCGCGAGCAGGGCTTTCAGCTCTCGGGGGCCAACGTCTATCTCAGCGTCCTGTTCGCGCTCGCGACCATCACGCTGATCATGCCGAACTACACGACCACCGCGCCGGGGCCGGTCTATTCGGCGGTTCAGCTCGGTTTCGTCGACGTGGTCACGCTCGCGCTGTACGGAGTGTTCCTCTACACCCAGACCGTCCTGCACAAGGATTACTTCGTCCATGAACGGGCTGACGGCGGCAGCGGCGAGGCGCATCTGCCGGGCCGGATGTTGGTGGTCAGCGTCGTGCTGCTGCTGATTGCGCTGCTGGCCGTGGTGCTGCTCGCCAAGAAGTTCTCGCTGGTGGTGGACGCCGTCGCGGCCAAGATCGGCGCGCCGCCGGCCTTTGCCGGCCTTCTGGTCGCGCTCCTGATCCTGATGCCGGAAGGCGTCGCGGCCGTATCGGCGGCCCGCAAGAACGACCTCCAGAAGAGCATCAACCTCGCGCTCGGCTCGTCCCTCGCCACCATCGGGCTGACCATCCCGGCGGTGGGGGTCGCCACCTACGCGCTCGACAAGGAGCTCACGCTCGGCCTCAGCGCCCAGGGCAGTGTGCTTTTGCTCCTGACCTTCTTCCTGAGCATGCTGACCTTCGGCACCGGCAGGACCAATGTCCTGTTCGGGCTGGTCCATATGGTGGTATTTGCCGTCTACGCCTTCATGGTTTTCGTGCCCTGAAGCGCTGCGTCCCAAGAGAGGTTCCAATGCTTGCCGCCAAGTCCGAGGTTCAGGTCGACAACGAGGAGGTCCGGGTGACCGAATGGCGGCTTCCGCCCGGTAGCGCCACCGGGCATCACACCCACGGCATGGACTATGTGATTGTTCCCGTCGTCGCGGGGGAGATGACCATCGTGGCGCCGGGCGGCGAGCGGTCCAAGGCGCAACTGGCAGCCGGGAAATCCTATTTCCGCAAGGCGGGCGTCCAACATGACGTACTTAACGAAACCTCAACCGAGATCGTGTTCCTTGAGATCGAGCTAAAGCCGTAGATCCGGCCTTAACACTTGCCATCGATCCGTCGCAGTTGATCCCTTACAATGCCCTAAAGTTCCCGCATCAGATCGCGCGGGGAGTGGCCGGAATGCTGAAATACCTCGCTAAAATCTCGATGGATATTTTCCCCTCGGTGCTCGCGACGATCATCGGGGCGTACATCGTTAACCACTACATCAACGCCAAGCCGGCGGCTGATGCCCCTGCGGCCGTCGTGGCCCCTGCCGAGGCCGGCAAGAACGGCAAACCCGCCGATGTCGCCAATCTCCCTGCGCCCGGCGTCAAGGCCAAAGGCATCCCCGAGAAGAGCGTGACGGACAAGCCGGCGGTCGAAAAGGCTGCCGATCAGCCGTCCGCCGAGCACAAGGCTGCCGATGTGGCCCCGGCCGAGGCCAGCCCGCGTGGCAAGCCGTCGGCGCGCGAGAAGGCGGTCGCCAAGTCGACCCCGGCCACCAGCACACCCGCCCCCGCCGCTCCGGTGGTCGAGGCCAATTCGGCGCCGGCTGCTGCGGCTCCGGCCCCCGACGCCAACGACCTCGTGCGTGCCGCGATCGAGCGCCTGCGCAAGACTCCTGAGGGCAAATCTTCCGAGGGCAAGTCTTCCGAAGGAAAGTCGTCTGCCGAAACCAAACCTGCCGAGGTCAGGCCGTCCGAGACCAGGTCAGCCGAGAGGCCGACTGAGCCTGCCGTGCGGGAAGCAGCCCGCACGCCCGAGGCCCCGCGGGTCGTCAGCATGGAGCCGGCTGCGGTCCGTCCGCTGCCGCCGCCGATCACGGTATCGACGCCCTCACCGGAGGCCTATGGCAAGGATGGCTTCTCGCCGGCCAGTCCGCCCTACACGGCCTCGGTCGGCAACGATGATCCGAATCGGATGACGCCGCCGGCTGACATTCCCGTGCCGATGATCGCGCCACCGCTCGATCTGCGCGCCGACGCCGGTGGTTCCATGCCGCGGCCGAAGAAGACCAATGTCGCCGACGAGATGCTGTCGGGCATGAAGTCGATGTTCCACTCGGTTCTGCCGAAGAGCGCCACCCCCGATTAAGACGGCGCCTGCGCCGTCAAAACCGTCAGCCGCCGACGCGGGTAAGACCGCTGCGCGCGGCGTCGTCGCGTGGGCGAAGCGAGACAGCCCTGGTGTAGGACGCCGCCGCCTTGGCCCTGTCGCCCAGCCGCTCATAGGCCTGTCCGCGCGTGGTCCAGACCTGGGCGTTGTGCGGATCGGCCTCGGAGGCCTCATCCAGATCGGCCGTGGCCTCCTTGACCTTGCCGAGCGCGAGATAGCTGGTGGCGCGGCCGAGCAGCGGCTCGACCTTCTGGGGATTGAGTCCGCTCGCAGCGCTGAAATCTGCGATGGCGAAGGCGTGCTGATTGTTGCCCTGGTAGATCAGGGCACGGCCATACAGCGCCTGCGCATTGTAGGGATCGAGTCCGACCGCGCGATTGAACTCGTCGAGCGCTGCCGCGACCTCGCCTGACTTGGCCAGGGATTGGGCTTTTGCAGTGTGGGCCTGAGCTTCGGTGACGTTGCCGGAACTCACCGCGCTTTCGGCGGGCGCAGCCGCCTGGGGGGCCTCCTGCGGCTTGTCCTTCTCCGGCATCAACGATCCCAGATCGAAGGAGCAGCCGCACAGCGCAATCCCCATCAAGGCCAGCGCGCACGGCTGCCGCCAGATCCGGCGTCGCCGCGCCAAGCCGCGCTGGAGGAAGGGGGAGGCCATCTGCGGTTCGCTCGCGCTAGAGCATGATCCGGACCCGAAGGGCCGCGTTGACGAAAAGTATGAAGCGGTTTTCCCTCGCGACAAAGGCGGAACGCGCTTGCGTAGAGATCAAGGTCAAACAACAAACTAAAGCGCGACGACGTTCAATCCAAATCTCATCGCGTTTGCGTGCCGCATCCGTGGTGCCTAGCCCAAAGAGCAGCGCGCACAAACAATGACGCGGGCCAGAGGCCCGCGTCATCGAAACTGAAATCTTGCAAAATTCGGTAAATCAGCGCGGTCCGCGCGGACCTGCACCCGGGCCGCCGCGACCGCCGCGATCACCGCCGGGACCTGCGCCGAACACCGGCTTCGGCTTCATCGGCAGCAGGCCTTCGCGCTGCAGCTTCTTGCGGGCCAGCTTGCGCGCGCGGCGCACGGCTTCGGCCTTTTCGCGGGCCTTCTTCTCGGAGGGCTTCTCGTAATGACCGCGGAGCTTCATCTCGCGGAAAATTCCCTCGCGCTGCATCTTCTTCTTCAGCGCCTTGAGGGCTTGGTCGACATTGTTATCGCGAACGAGAACCTGCACGCGGCATCCTCTTCAGTGGATCGGATTTGAATTCTGGTAAGACGAAGGGGATGGCGAAAACGCGCAAGCCCTTAACCTTGAGGGCGCGGATGTATCAGACAAATCCCGGGATGTCCACCGGACAAGCGGGTTTTCGGGCCAAGTTCAGCCATTAAATGAGGCAAAAATACCTCTGTGCGGCCCTGATTTGGGCGATTCGACGCCAGGGATGGGGCCGTTTCCGGAGCTTTGTTCCGGAATCTTGAAAGCAGGGGACTACACATGGATATCAAGAAATACGCTGTTGAAGCCATCGGCACCTTCTGGCTCACATTCGCAGGCTGCGGAAGCGCGGTGATCGCTGCCGGCTTTCCGCAGGTCGGAATCGGTCTGGTCGGTGTCTCCCTCGCATTCGGACTGAGCGTGGTCACCATGGCCTATGCGATCGGCCATATCTCCGGCTGCCATCTCAACCCGGCCGTCACGGTCGGTCTTGCCGCCGGCGGGCGTTTTCCGGCCGGGCAGATCCTGCCCTATGTGATCGCGCAGGTGGCCGGCGCGATCGTGGCCGCCTGGCTCCTCTACGTCATCGCGAGCGGAGCTCCCGGATTCGATGTCAGCAAGGGCTTCGCATCCAACGGCTATGATGCGCATTCGCCCGGCCAGTACAGCATGATCGTGTGCTTCCTCACCGAGGTGGTGATGACCATGATGTTCCTGTTCATCATCATGGGCGCGACCCATGGCCGCGCGCCCGCAGGCTTCGCGCCGCTCGCGATCGGGCTCGCGCTGGTGATGATCCATCTCGTCAGCATCCCCGTCACCAACACCTCGGTGAACCCGGCGCGCAGCACGGGCCCCGCGCTGTTCGTCGGCGGCTGGGCGACGGCGCAGCTCTGGCTGTTCTGGGTCGCACCGCTGATCGGCGGCGCGCTGGGCGGGGTGATCTATCGCTGGCTCAGCGAGGAGCCCACGGGCGTCGTCGCAGGCGCGAAGACGGCCTAATCGCGGAGCGGGATCGCAGCTCGAAGCTGCGGTCCCGCTACTTGCCTTTCGTCGGCCTGACTTCGGTGACGTGGCCCATCTTTCGGCCGGGACGCGGCGCACCCTTGCCGTAGATGTGCACGGTCGCGCCCGGCACGCTCAGCCACTTTTCGTAATCATTGATCTCGTCGCCGATCAGATTGGTCATGGTGACGATTTCGCCGTGGCGCACGGGCTTGCCGAGCGGCCAGCCGGCGATGGCGCGGATGTGCTGCTCGAACTGCGAGACCGAGGCGCCGTCGAGCGTCCAGTGCCCTGAATTGTGCACGCGCGGGGCGATCTCATTGACCAGCACCTTCGGGCCGGTGCCGTTGGCGAGCACGAACATCTCGACAGCGAGCACGCCGACATAGTCGAGCGCGCTTGCGATCTTGCCGGCGATGCTGCGTGCTTCCTCGGCAAGCGCAGGCGGGATCGGCGCGGGCGCGCGCGATATCTTCAGGATGTGGTCGCGGTGCTCGTTCTCGGTGACGTCGAAACACTCGACCTGGCCTGTGACCGAGCGTGCGGCGATCACGGAGATCTCGCGCTCGTAGGGCACGAAGGCTTCCAGGATCGCCGATTTGGTGGCGAGGCTGGTCCACACCTTGGCGATGTCGTCGCCCTCGCGGATGATGGCCTGGCCCTTGCCGTCATAACCGAAGCGGCGGGTCTTGAGCACGGCCGGAAGGCCGATCCTGGCGATCGCCTCGCGCAGCGAGGACACGGAGGTGACGTCGGCATAGGCTGCGGTGCCGATGCCGAGCCGCGTCACGAAATCCTTCTCGGCGAGCCGGTCCTGGGTGGTCTCGAGAATCTTGCGGTTGGGCAGCACGGGTCGGCGCGCGTCCAGCACTATCGCGGCGGCCGATGGCACGTTCTCGAATTCGTAGGTGATGACGTCGACGTCGTTGGCGAACAGTTCGAGCGCCTCGACGTCGGCATATTCGGCGCAGGTCGCGTTCAATACGACGTCGAAGGCCGGCGAGTCCGGATCGGGCGAGAAAACCTGGCAGCGCAGGCCGAGCCGCGCCGCAGCCATGGCCAGCATCCGGCCCAATTGTCCGCCGCCGAGAATTCCGATGGTGTCACCGGGCTTCAGCTTCACCTGCCTGGTGTCGGTCACGCCTTGTCCTCCGGGCGCTCGGCGACCGCCTCGGTCTGCGCCTTGCGCCAGGCCGCGAGGCGATCGGACAAGGCCGGGTCGGACAACGCCAGGACGGCCGCCGCCAGCAGCGCGGCGTTGGTCGCGCCAGCCTTGCCGATGGCGAGGGTGCCGACCGGGATGCCGGCGGGCATCTGGACGATCGAATAGAGCGAATCGAGGCCCTTGAGCGTCTTGGATTCGACGGGAACGCCGAACACCGGGAGTTCGGTCAGCGCCGCCGCCATGCCGGGCAGGTGTGCAGCGCCACCTGCGCCGGCGATGATGACCTTGTAACCCGCGGCCTTGGCGCCCTTGGCGAAAGCAAAGAGACGGTCGGGGGTGCGGTGGGCCGAGACGATGCGGGTGTCGGCGGCGACGCCGAGCGCGGCAAGCGTGTCGGCGGCATGCCGCATCGTGTCCCAGTCCGACTGGCTTCCCATGATGATGGCGATCGGCGCGGTCATGACGTTAATTGTGCCCGAAAAACAGAAAGATAGGCCAGATTAACGGTTCCGGCCGGCGGCTCGCAAGGCGGTGGCAAGGAGAAGGGAATCCACTATCCTGTCTTGGTGAATCCCCGCAAGCCTTCATTGAGCAGGATGCCCATGAAGAAACCAAAAAGGGCAGGCGCTGCGAAGGCCAAAAAGGGCCGGAAGTCCAGTGCCGGCCGATCCAAAACCGCCCCAAAACGGCTGACCAGGCGGCCGGCGAAGCCGCCGGGGCGTGACGCGTCGGGCGATGATGGGGCCAAGGATACCGTCAGGGCGACGATCCGCGGCTTGCGGACCAAGCTCAAGGAGGCGCAGCGCCGGGTCGCGGAACTGGAAGCTGCGGCCGACACCGATTTCCTGCTCGAGATTCCTAACCGGCGCGGCTTCGAGCGCGAGCTGGCGCGCGCCATCGCCTACATGAAGCGCTACCGCGCCAGCGGGGCACTGATCGTGCTCGACGTTGACAGGTTGAAGCCGATCAACGATTCGTTCGGTCATGGCGCCGGTGACGAGGTGCTCAAGGCGATTGCCGCCACGCTGACGCGGCAGGTCCGCGCCTCCGACGTGGTCGGGCGGCTGGGGGGCGACGAGTTCGCGCTGCTGCTGTGGAATCTCAGCGAGACCGACGCCAAGGCGAAGGCGGCCATCTTCGAGCAGGCGGTCGACGAATTGTCCTTTGTCTTTCGCGGCGAGCACGTGACTGCGGGCGCCTCCGCCGGTGTCGCGCTGCTGGGAGCGCAGTCCGACGCGGGTCGTGCCCTGGAGGAGGCCGATGCCGCCATGTATGTGCGCAAGGCGCACCGGCGGCACGAGCCGCGGATCGGGCTGGTCGGCAGCTAAAGCGCGCTGAGATCCGGCGGTACGTTACCGAATGTCCGCAGCAATTTGGCGTCGCCAAACTCGCCGGTCAGGGGATCGCCGCTGCGGCTGAAGGCGACGGCGCCGATATGGCCGGCGCCGTGCGCCAGCATTTCCGCACGACGCAGGGCGGCAGCCGATGTCTGGCATTCCTCGGCCGCACCTGCCACCGGCGATCCGTCCTCGTCGATCAGGAAGGGCAATGCAACGTAGTAGGTGACGTCGGGCATGGTCGGCTCCGATAGCTGACGGTTCAGGCGGCGCTGCTCTTGCTCCGCATCTTGCTGCGCGAGGTCTCCGGAATGCAGCCGGCGGAAATCGCCGCCTGCAATTCCTCAAGCTCGGCCTCCAGATATTCGTTGGCCATGATCAGCGCCTTGATGGTGCTGCGCAGATTGCCGTCGCACATCGCGATCGCCTGATCGCAGGCCTGTTCATAATGGCTGTTGTCGAGAAGGGCGGCGGTCGACATCTGCATTGTCCTTGTCAGTTGTGCTGGACGTTTCCTGGGGGCGCTGGGGTGCTCAAATGTTCCTATTTTGTTCTATTCGAGTCAAGCGGATTCATCCGCACGAGGGAAGCCGGCTCGCAGGTCAGGCGATGATGTCGGGGGTGATCTGGTCTTCGATGAACGCGATGCGGTCTCGTAACAACAGCTTGCGCTTCTTCAAGCGCTGTAACCGCAATAGGTCGGGGGCGGGCGATTGATGCAGTGCATCGATCGCCGCATCGAGATCTCGGTGTTCCTGCTGCAACCGGGTGAGCTCGGCTTCGAGCTCACGCTCGTCTTCATTGGTCATGTCTGCGGTGGCCGAAAACCGATAGGCGTGGGATTAAGGCTGTGGATGCCCTGTGGAAATTATCGTCCTTGCGCGGCGTGATCGCAAGCGATCTGCGACCACCGTTCGCCGATCTCCAGCGACATATTTCCGCTGATCGCCGCGGCGCTGCGCAAGCGCATTGATATCATGGATTTTTCCCGCGCGGTTCCTTTACTCACGCTTCGTTACATATGAATTTTCAAAAATGAAGCTGCGGCGACGGTTACCCATCGACAGAACGAATCGCTGATGTACACTTCCTTGTCCGGATCGAATCCTGAGGTTCAACCCTACCGAGGAGGTTTCGAATGACAATTCAGGCACATCTCGTTGAATTGGAGCGGAAGCACAAACTTCTCGAAAACGAATTGCACGAAGCTCTCGTGCACCTTTCAACAGACGACCTGCAAATTGTTGAGTTGAAGCGCCGGAAGTTGATGGTCAAGGACCAGATCGAGCGTCTGAGGCACGGCGACACGCTCCACTAGTGACCCCCGTAACAGCGTAGAGTTGATCGTACCCTTATCCCGCAGGGGTGAGAGCTTTTGCGCTCATCCCTGCAGCAAAGTGCGCACCGTGCAAAGAAGTTTGCGCGGTGTTTCGTTTTTGTCTGAACGCGTTGTCTTGCCGCGAACCGGTACCCGCTTCGCTCGAAAACGCTTTCAGATGTCTGCGAGCTCGGCGACGTGATCTGCGATCGCGAGCGATGACGTCAGTCCCGGCGATTCGATGCCGAACAGATTGATCAGGCCAGCGACGCCGTGATCGCGCGGGCCCTGCATCAGGAAGTCCTGCGTGGCCACCGCGGGCGGTACGATCTTCGGCCGGATACCCGAATAGCTCGGCATCAACGCGCCGTCAGGCAGCGTCGGCCAGTATTTGCGGATCGCCGGGTAGAACCGCTCGGCGCGTGACGGGTCGACCTCGTAATCGATCGTCTCGATCCACTCGACGTCAGGGCCGAAGCGCGCCTGGCCTGCCATGTCCAGCGTCAGATGCACTCCCAACCCGCCGGGCTCGGGCACCGGGTAGATCAGGCGCGAGAATGGCGCCTTGGCATTGCAGCTGAAGTAATTTCCCTTGGCGAGATAGGCCCGTGGAATTCGGTCCAGCGGCATGCCGTCGATGTTGCGCGCCACATTCGTCGCCGAGAGCCCCGCGGCGTTGACGAGGAGGCTGCATTGCAGCGTCATTGGCGCCTCGCCGCCGGCGTCGATCTCGATCAGGCCGTTCGCCGCCTTGGCGCGGATCAGCGGGGTGTGAAACGCGAAGGCCGCGCCGGCTTCCTCGGCTTCGCCGCGCAGCGAGAGCATGTAGGCGTGGCTGTCGATGATGCCCGTCGAGGGCGACAGCAGTGCGGCGTCGCAGGCCAGCGCCGGCTCCAGCGCGCGTGCCGCCTCGCCTGTGAGCAGCTGCATGTCGAGCACGCCATTGGCCTCGGCATGCGCCTTGATCGATTGCAGCTTCGCGGTCTCCTGCGGGCTGGTCGCAACGATCAGCTTGCCGCAATTCCTGTGCGGGATGCCGCGCTCGGCGCAGTAGCGGTAGAGCGCGTGCTTGCCGTCGACGCACATGCGCGCCATCCAGCTCCCGGCGCGGTAGTAGATGCCGGCATGGATCACCTCGCTGTTGCGCGAGGAGGTGATGGTGCCGATCGCCTCGGCCTCCTCGAGCACGATGACCTCGCGCCCGGCCTGCGCAAGCTTTCGAGCCACCGCGAGCCCGATCACGCCGGCTCCGATGACGACGCAATCGACCCTATCCATGGTTGTGCAGGATGTCCGCTGGAAGCGCCGGTGGCGTCAGGACTGGAGAGAATGCCGCGGGGCCATTCTCCGTTAAGGAAGAATTTATCATGTCAGGGCAATTGCCGTATTTCACGTCACATTTTTCTGTTGCGCGTACAGGCGTTTACCCGATCCAAACGCGTGAAGCCAGACAATCCGACGTTGAAATCGCGGGTGGCTGATGGCTGAGAAGAACTGGCACGAGGGCAGCACGCTTCCGATTGCTGTGCAGGCCGTTGTGTGCCTGGCCGGCACGGTTGCGCCTGCGCGCGCCTTTGCGCTGTCGGACAGCTTCGCCGCGCCGAGCTATCTCGGCCAGCTCGATCCCAACGTGGTCTGGGAGGTCCTGATCGCGGGCATCGTCGTCTGCGCGTTCCTCGCCGCGATCGTGCTGTGGATCCATTCCTCGCTGCGCCGGACCAGGCGCTTGCAGTTGCGGCGCAACGCCTTCGTCTCCTCCGCCATGAACAATCTCAATCAGGGCGTGGTGATGACGGATGCGCAGCGCCGCATCATCTTCTGCAACGACCGCTATCTCGAGATCTACGGCCTGACGCGGTCGGAACTCTGGGCCAATATGGACGGCCATGAGCTTCTCGAGCTCAGGCGCAAGCGCGGGGTGCTTGGCGGCATCTCCGACGAGGAGTTCTACGAGAAGGCGGCAAGCCACAACGGCCTGATCACCGAGCTGCCCGACGGCCGGGCCATCCTGGTGAAGTTTTTCGTGCTGCCGAACGGCGGCTCGGTGGCGACGCATCTGGACGTCAGCGAGCAGCGCAAGCTGTCGCGACAGCTCGCTTCCACCAAGCAATTCCTGGAATCGGTGCTGGACCATGTGCCGGCCTGCGTGGCCGCGAAGAACATCGAGGATGGTTGCTACATCTTCGCCAACAGCGCCTATGAGCGATTCTGGGGGTTCTCGCGGGATCACGCCGTCGGCAAGAACGCAGGTGAGCTGTTTGCGCCGGTCTCGGCAGCCATTATCGAGGCGACCGACCGGGCGGCGCTCAACTCCCCGGACGGCCAGTTCCGCAACGAATTCGAGGTCGACCGCGGCGGCGAGCGGCGCATGGTCGCCTCGATCCGGATCGTGGTCCGCAACGAGAGCAACAAGCCCGAGTTTCTGCTGCTGGTGTTCGAGGACATCACCGACCGCCGGTCGCTGTCGCAGGAATTGGAGAGCACCAAGAAGTTCCTCGAGCTCGTGGTCGACAACATCCCGGTGGCGCTGATCGTCGAGCAGGTGAAGGACGGCCGCTATCTGCTCGCCAATCGCAGCGCGGAGACGATCCTCAACCGCCGGCGCGAGGAGGCCACGGGCCTGACCGCGTCCGACATCTTCAACCCCAAGGAAGCCAAGCTGATCATCGCGCGCGACGAGGCCGCGATCAAGAAACGCGGGATGATCACCGAGGAGCATCCGATCTCCACCAAGGACGGCCTGCGGCTGTTCCTGACCCGGCGTGCCACGGTGCTCGGCGATACCGGCGAGCCGCAATATCTGATCAAGACCCACGAGGACGTCACCGACCGCCGGCAGACCGAGTCGCGCATGGCGCACATGGCCTATCACGACGGCCTCACCGATCTGCCGAACCGCGCCGCCTTCCTCCAGGCGCTGACCCAGATGATCGAGGCCTGCGAAGGCACCGGCGAGGAGTTCGCGGTCCTCTGCGTCGACCTCGACGGCCTCAAGGAGGTCAACGACGTCTTCGGTCATGCGCTCGGCGACAAGCTCCTGATCGAGGTGGCCCAGCGGCTCCAGGACTCCGCCCGTGGCGGCGTGGTGGCGCGCCTGTCCGGCGACGAATTCGGCCTGATCATCGACGGCAAGCAGCCGGACGCGGGTCTTGCACTGGCGCAGCAGATTGGCGACGCCGTCGCGAAGGACTTCCAGATCGACGGCCGTGCAGTCCGCGCCGGCGTTACCACCGGCATGTCGATCTTCCCGCACAACGGCGCCGATGGCGCCTCGCTGCTCGCCAATGCCGGTGCGGCGCTGTTCCGCGCCAAGCAGAAGTCGCGCGGCACGATCAGCCTCTACCAGCCCGAGATGGACCATCAGATCCGCGACCGCCGCGTGCTGCACCAGGACCTGTCGGTGGCGATCAAGAACGGCGAGCTTTCGCTTGCCTTCCAGCCGCAGGGCGTCGCCGGCCACAGCGTTGCCGAGAGCGAGATCATCGGTTTCGAGGCGCTGGCGCGCTGGCAGCATCCGGTGCGCGGCCAGGTCTCGCCGGCTGAATTCATCCCGATCGCCGAGGAGAGCGGTCTGATCGTCGAGATGGGCGAGTGGATCCTGCGCCAGGCCTGCCGCGAGGCGGCGTCCTGGCCGAAGCCGCTTCAGGTCGCGGTCAATCTGTCGCCGGCGCAGTTCATGCACGGCGACGTGGTCGGCCTCGTCCATTCGATCCTGATCGAGACCGGCCTTGCACCCGGCCGGCTCGAGCTGGAGATCACCGAGGGTGTGCTGATCGAGGATTTCGACCGGGGCCTTGCGCTGCTGCGCCGCCTGAAGGCGCTCGGCGTGCGCATCTCCATGGACGATTTCGGCAGCGGTTACTCCTCGCTGAGCTACCTCCAGGCGTTCCCGTTCGACAAGATCAAGATCGACCGGGCCTTCATCATCAATCTCGGCCGCAACCCGCAATCGGCTGCGATCGTTCGCGCGGTGATCGATCTCGGCCACGGCCTCGAAATGTCGATCATTGCCGAGGGCGTCGAGACGGTCGAGCAACTCGCCTTCCTCGCCAAGGAGGGCTGTGACGGCGTGCAGGGCTATCTGCTCGGCAAGCCCCTGCCGATCGGGAAATATGCCGGGCTGGTCGGCCGCGCTGAACTCATGGAGCTTGCGCTCAAGACCGGTTAGAGCATTTTCGAGCGAAGTGGACACCGGTTCGCGTCAAGAAAAAGCGTCAGAATAAGAATCTAGAGCCCCGTTCCGATTTCATCGGAACGGAAATGGCTCTAGTGATGATGGGGCGCTTTGCTCCCATTCGACGGCTTCATGGCGGATTACGATCTCGCGATCATCGGCGGCGGGCTGAACGGTGTCAGCCTCGCGCGCGATGCGGCCGGCCGCGGCTTGCGGGTCATCCTGTTCGAGCAGGGCGATCTCGGCGGCGCGGCCTCCTCGGCAACACCGCGGCTGATCCACGGCGATCTGTCGGTGCTGGAGCGGCGCCGGTTCCGGCGGGTGCGCCGGGCCCTGGCCGAGCGCCGGACCTGGCTCCGGATCGCGCCGCATCTGGTCCGGCCGATGCGCTTCGTGATCCCCGCGCATGCCGACGAGCGTCCACCATGGCTGCTGCGGGTCGGCCTTTATGTCTATGACGGTCTCACGAACCGGGGCGGTCTGCCACCCTCGGCGACCATCGACATCACGCATCATCCGGTCGGCAACGCGCTGAAACGCCCGTTCGGTACAGCGTTCGAATATTCGGACTGCGTTGTCGACGACTCCCGCCTGGTGGCGCTGACGGCACTGGATGCCGCTGAACATGGCGCGGCGATCCGGACCGGCGCGCGTTGCGTCCGTGCCGACAGAACCGACATTTGGCGGCTCGCGGTGGTCGATCGTGGCCACCGCCGCACGGTCACGGCGCGAGCGCTGGCCAACGCCACCGGCGGCTGGACGCCAATGGTCGCTGAGACCGTGCTGCGGCAGCCGCAGCCCGCGATGGCGGCCACGCAGATGAGCCAGATTATCGTGCCCAAGCTGTTCGACTCCGAGAACGTCTACGTCTTTCAGAACAATGATGGGCGGCTGATCTTTGCCCGGCCCTTCGAGCGCGACTTCACGCTGATCGGCACGGTCACGCACGCCTTCACCGGCGATCCCGCAATTGTGGCGATGCCGGGGGCCGACGTCGGCTATCTCTGCGAAGCGGCGAGCCGCTATTTTCGTGAGCGCGTCGCCCCGACCGACGTGGTCCGGACGGTCTCCGGCGTCAACCTGACGCTGGCGTCCGTGCGCGGACGCGACGGCACGATGCTGTTCCATGCACGCCGGCGCAAGGCGCCGCTGCTCACGATGTTCGGCGGCGACGTCACCACCTCGCGCCTGCGCGCGGAGTGGGCGGTGACGAAGCTGACGCCGTTCTATCCGATGTCGCCGCCCTGGACTGCTGGAGCTGCGCTGCCCGGCGGAGATTTCGCCTGGGACCGTTTCGACATCGAAGTCGACCTCGCGCGCGACCGCTGGCGCTTTCTGTCGGAGCCAGAAGCCCACCGTCTGGTCGGAGCCTATGGCTCGCGGTTGTCCGCGGTGCTAGGCGAGGCAAAGACCCGCGACGAACTTGGCCCGGCGTTCGGCCCCGAGCTGACCGGTGCCGAGGTGCGTTATCTGATGGCCAGCGAATGGGCGCGCTTTCCGGACGATATCCTCTGGCGCCGCTCCAAGCTCGGCTTGACCATGCCCGCGGCGGATCGTGACGCTCTGGCGGCGTTCATGGCGGGTGTGAAAGATGCACCGCTAATTGGTTGAGCAAAAGCCGATCGGCCGCTAGCGTGCGGCGGAATCGGGGTTGGCAGGGAACATGACGGACGAATTGCCCAAAACGCACGCCGCGACAGGTGCGGCCGATGGAGACGCATCCGCGGCGGGCCGGCCGCTGCTGCGCATCGAGGGCGTCGTCAAAACCTTTGGCACTTTCCGCGCGGTGGATGGCGTCTCGCTCGACATCAAGGCCGGCGAATTCTTCGCGCTGCTCGGGCCCAGCGGCTGCGGCAAGACCACGCTGCTGCGCATGCTCGCCGGCTTTGAGGCGCCGGACGAGGGGCGCATCCTGCTTGGTGATAAGGACATCGCGCAGGCGCTGCCGCATGAGCGCCCGATCAATATGATGTTCCAGAATTATGCGTTGTTTCCGCATCTGTCGGTGCGCGACAACATTGCCTTCGGCCTGAAGCGCGCCGGCATGGCACGCGCCGACATCGCCACCCGTGTGGCCGAGATGGTCGCCCTGGTGAAGCTCGAAGGGCTCGAGAAGCGCAAGCCGGATCAGCTCTCCGGCGGCCAGCGCCAGCGCGTGGCGCTTGCCCGCGCACTGGCGCGCCGGCCGCAACTGCTGCTGCTCGACGAGCCGCTCGCAGCGCTCGACAAGAAGCTGCGCGAGAATACGCAAGGCGAGCTGATGGAGCTGCAGCGCCGGCTCGGCATGACCTTCATCGTCGTCACGCACGACCAGGAGGAAGCCATGACGATGGCGAGCCGGATCGGCGTGATGAAATCAGGCAAGCTCGCTCAGGTCGCGAGGCCCCGCGAGCTCTACGAAGCGCCGCGCTCGCGCTGGATCGCGGAGTTTGTCGGCGACGTCAACCTGTTCGACGGCGAGACGAAATTGCGCGACGGTCATCGTCTGGTCATTGGCACGCGTGATGCGGGTACGTTGGTGGTGGCGGAGCCGCGCGAACCGGTCGGTGCGGGAAGATTCTCGATCGCGATTCGTCCCGAGAAGATCAAGTTGTCGCGCCGCGCCCCGGTGAGCGAAGCCGGTCGTGAAACCACGATCAACAGCCTGGACGGCGTGGTCGCGGACATCTGCTATCTCGGCGGCACCACGACCTATAAAGTGAAGCTCGATACCGGCGGAATCGTACGGGCCTCGGTCGCCAACAGCGCCCGCCTGGATGTCGACGCCTATAGCGTGGGCCAGCAAATCGTCGCCTGGTTCACGCCGGATGATTGCGTGGTGCTGCCGTCATGAGCTCCCGCCGCATCTTTGCGCGCCCGGCGCGCTTTGCCGCGATCGCGCCCTATGTCTGGATGGCGCTGTTCTTCCTGGTGCCATTCGCCTTCGTGCTCAAGATCAGCCTGTCGCAGACGGCGATCGCGCAGCCGCCTTACGAGCCGGTATTTGACCCGACGGCGGGGTGGGACGCGCTCAAGGCGGCCTTTGCCGCACTGTCGATCGACAATTTCAGGCTGCTCGTCTCCGACGACATCTATGTGTTCGCCTATGTGCGCAGCCTCACCGTCGCTCTGACCGCGACTGCGCTGCTGCTGCTGATCGGCTATCCCATCGCCTACGGCATGGCGCGGCTGCCGAAGAGTTGGCAGGCGGTGGCGATGGTGCTGGTGATCGTGCCGTTCTGGACCTCGTTCCTGATCCGCATCTATGCCTGGATCAACATCCTCCAGCACGACGGTCTGCTGAACCAGATCCTGCTGGCGCTACATCTGGTCAGCCAGCCCGTGGTCTGGCTCTCCACCGACAGCGCGATGTATATCGGCATCGTCTATTCTTATTTGCCATTCATGATCCTGCCGCTCTACGCCACGCTCGCCAAGATGGAGCCGGTGCTGGAGGAGGCGGCCTCCGATCTCGGCGCGCCGCCGTGGCAGGTGTTCTGGCTCGTCACCTTCCCGCTGTCGCTGCCCGGCGTCGGTGCCGGCGTGCTGCTGTGCTTCATTCCCATCGTCGGCGAATTCGTCATCCCGGACCTTCTGGCCGGCTCCAATTCGCTGATGATCGGCCAGACCCTGTGGCTCGAATTCTTCACCAACAAGGACTGGCCGGTCGCCTCTGCAGCGGCCATCGTGCTGCTGGTGGTGCTGCTTGTACCGCTGCTGCTGTATGAGCGGCTCCAGAAGCGGCAGCTGGAACAGGGCCGCTGACGCGATGCGCAAGGTCTCGCGCCTGTCCCGTTTCAACGTCGCCTCGCTCGCGCTGGGGCTGGCGTTCCTTTACTTGCCGATCCTCATCCTCGTCATCTATTCCTTCAATGCCTCGCGGCTGGTGACGGTGTGGGGCGGCTGGTCGCTGCGCTGGTATCACGAGTTCTTCAACGACCGCGCCATGATCGAGGCGGCCTGGATGAGTTTTCGCGTGGCGGTCTCCTCCGCGACCATCGCCACGCTGCTCGGCACGCTCGCCGCGGTCGCCTTGTCGCGCGGCGAGCGCTTCCGAGGCCGTACGCTGTTCTCCGGCATGCTCTACGCGCCGCTGGTGATGCCCGAGGTGATCACGGGGCTGTCGCTGCTATTGCTGTTCGTGGCGCTGAACGCCGAGCGCGGCTTCTGGACCGTGACGATCGCCCATACCACGCTGACGATGTGTTTCGTCGCCGTGGTCGTGCAGTCCCGCCTCGGCTCGCTCGATCGTTCGCTGGAGGAGGCGGCGATGGACCTTGGCTGCGACCCGGTGCGCGCCTTTCTTTCGGTGACGCTGCCGCTGATCGCCCCCGCGATCGTCGCAGGCTGGATGCTGGCCTTCACGCTGTCGCTGGACGATCTCGTGATCGCGAGCTTCACCACCGGCCCCGGCTCGGCGACATTGCCGATCCGGATCTATTCCGAGGTGAGGCTGGGCGTGAAACCCGAGATCAACGCGATCTGCACGCTGGTGATCGCCCTGATCGCGGTGGTGATCGTGATCGCTTCGCTTGCCTCAAAACTGTCGAGCTCGCAGGGCGAGAGCGCCGCGCCGCTGTAAGCGGGGCCCGCTTCTCAAAAAGCAGCCAACACCCACTTGGCTCCGTCCGCGCGTAAGATGTATAGCTTGCCGCGCGCCAACACGGTCTGGAAGTCGGTATTTCCCGTTCCGATGATGGCCTTGAGCTCGCTGCCGGCTGCATCGGCTTGTACGGTCAAGATCTGCCGTGGCGCCAGCTCGATCTTTTGTGAAACTCCCCCGACAACGAACTGGAAGCCGAGTGGCTGACCGGCGTCGTTGTAAAAGCCGACGCTGTTTGCTGCGACCACCGGCTCGGCGAGCGAGCGGACGGGAACGGTGAGACCTTGATTGCCATTCGGAGCCAGCCCTGTGGCTGTTGGAACGTGGCCCGGCGCAAGTCCGGGGACTTGGAGCGGCATCTGGGTCACATAGGGAGTCATCGGGGCCAGATCAGGCCTTATCGCGTTTCTCTCGATCGCGGTCTGCGGATTTGGGGCTCGCAAACCAAGATTTCCAGGCGAGGCTGATTGAGCCGATGCCAACTGGGGCGCCGAAATCAGAATAAGGCCGGCGGTCGCTACTGCGGTGCGTAAGCAGTCCATGACGATGCCCTCTTGTCTAACGTTAACCTCTAGGTGCGGTCGCGGTGCCCGGCGGTGCCGCTTGATTGGGAGGAGCCGCGTTGGCAGCATTGAGGGCTGGCGGTTGGCCCTGAGGTTCTTCGGCCGCCCCGGCCGCCGACTTGCCGAAAATATACCCGACGATCGTGCCGAGGAGACTGAATACGGGTGCGGTCTGCGTGTCGGTGTAGCCGGCTACGATCAAGAACAACGCGGCAAAAACCACGACGAGAAGTAGGAAGGCCTTATAGAACTCCTGTGTGAGTTTGCCGATCGCCGCCATTACACACAGCAGGATTGCCATTGTGACCACCAATGCGATGGCGAGGCCGGTCAACCAGAATTCATAAGGCGTCTTGTAGGTGATGTAACCCTGTTGCTGCGTCGGCTTGCCGGTCCCCACGCTTGCGGGCGATTGTCCCGTCGGCGGCGGATTGGTAATCCGTTGATCTTGACTGACGTCTGAGGGCGTCGCGGTGGCGCTGGGGCTCGGATTGTCGGGAAGCTGTTGCGCACAAGCCAGGCCGCCGCAGAGAAGCATCAGCACGATGAGGGCAAATCTCGTCAGTCGGTGTAGCAGCATTTTGCTATCCGTCGGGCAATTGAATTGAAAAATACGCGGCACAGGCAATAAGTAGAGAATATCCTGCGCGCACACTTAGGTTGTCAATCCGATTCTTGCCTTTCTCGGCCCGGTCGGCAGGACTGGAGGTCTCATGAAGAGCTGGCTCGCTATCGCCGCCCATACCCCGCCATGGGTCTGGATCTTGTTCGCCTATCTGGTCTGGCAAGGTATCCAGTCGATGCAGCCACGCACGACGCCGATCTGGCGCGCGCTGATCCTGCCGGTCGTGTTCATCGTCTGGGGGATGTCTCGGATCGGCTTCGGGCCTCAGGGCAACGCGTGGCCGCTGATCGCGTGGATCGCGGCCGCGCTGGCACTGCTGCCGCTGGGCGTGCTGACGCCGCGTCCTTTCGAGGTCGATCACACGACAGGTGAGATCATCCGCCAGGGCAGCGCGTTTGCCCTGATCCGCAACCTTGTCGTGTTCTCACTGCAATATGCGGTCGGCGTGATCTCGGTGATCGATGCGAGCGACCGCGCACTGGCAATCATCATCGGCCGCGCCATCTCGGGCGCGACCGCCGGCTACTTCATCGGCTCGACGATCGCGCTGGTGATGACCTATCGACGAAAACGCACCCTCGGATGCTCAGCGCGACCGGGGCGGACGTTTCGAGCCTCTGGTGCCTGTGGGACGCGGCCGCGTTGCGGTGGCTGCGACGGGGGCGGCATACCGCGCGCGCAATGCGCCCTGCGCCGCCGCCCCGAGCTGCCGCAGCGCCAGGGCGTCGAGCGGAAATTCCAGCAGGATATGGATCAGGCTCAGCGCCAGCAGGAAGGTGAAACCGAACGCGTAGTCGTAGAAATAGAGCGCGGTGGAAGCTGCGCTGGCGGCGGCCATCGCCGCCAGCCGCGCCTTCGGGACCGCGGTCCAGCGGATCACGTCGGCTTTGATGAACCAGTTGAGGTAATGATAGGTATAGACGAAGGCGAGCAGGCTCGTCAGCCTGGTGTCGAGGACGAGGCCGGGCACGCCGAACAGCCGGCTGAGGGCCGGGCCGACATTGCCGAAATAGTCCTGTCCGACCCGGGCAAAGCTCGCGATCCGGATTTCAGCAGTTGGCGGCAGCAGCAGAATCGTAGCGATCGCGACGAGGTAGACAGCCACCAGCGCAGCCTGGACGCGGCTGCCGGATCGGTGCGCGCCGAGCACCATGAAGATCAGCGTGAACAGCGAGACGTGGATCAAGGTCGGAATCAGGATGCCGATCACGGCGAGCGAGGATCCGCTCGAATACATGAGCGCGGACAGTGCGATCGCCGTCATGAACAGCAACATGCTCTCGATCGCCGAGGTGGTGGCCGCAAGCATGGCGCAGACGATCAGCGCGCCCCACATCGCAAAGCCGAACCAGGAGGCGTTGTCGATCAGGGCCGCGACCACGGCGATGATTGCGAGGGCTGCCGCAATCCCGCGATGGGGCAGGTAGTAGCTGCGGTCGTGCAGCCATGAAATCTCGGTGAAGTAGTGCGCCGGGCCGAGCACGACATAAGCCAGCAGCAACAGCTCGAACGGCATCAGATAGGCCGCCGCGAGCGCCAGCAGCATCAGGCCGAGATGGATCGCGTCGTTGCTGCGCATGATGCCGTGCCCTGCATTGGGGCACGGAGGTTAGAGCAGGCGTGGACAACCCGCAATTGTCCACCTTGTCGCTCGAACGTCCTGCTTGCGGCGACCCGATGCGTCCTGTCGCGTCAGGACTTCACCGCACCTGCCGTGAGCCCGCCCACCATGTAGCGGCGGAAGGCATAGTAGATCGCGGCCGGCGGCAGTGCGTAGATGAAGCCGGTCGTCATCAACAGCTCCCACGGCGAGTCGTCGGCGGCGAGGAAGTTGCCGAGCGCGACGGGCAGGGTGATCTCGCGGTCGTTCGAGAGCAGCAGGAACGCGTAGAGATATTCGTTCCAGGCCAGCAGCACCGCATAGGTGCCGATCGCGACCAGCGAGGGCATCATCAGCGGCAGGTAGACCAGGCGGAAGATCTGAAGCGTCGTCGCACCGTCCATCACGGCGGCTTCGTCCAATTCGACCGGCAGCTTGTCGGAGGCCTGCTTGAGCACCCAGATCGCGTAGGGGCTGGCGATGGTCACCATCGCCAGGATCAGCGACCAGTGATTGTTGAGCAGGCCGTAATTGCCCATGGTGCGGTACATTGGCACAGCAAGGAATGCCGCCGGGATGAAATAGGTGAACAGCGCGAGATTCATCACGACCCGCCCGCCGGGCACCTTCAGCCGCGAGATCGAGAACGCCGCGGCGGTGGCGATGAACAGCGTCAGCACGCCGACGGATGCCGCGATCACCAGCGAGTTCCAGAACTGTATGTAGAAGTCGCGCAGGAAGTAGTGCTGCTGCTTGAACACGATTTCGAAGTTGTGCAGCGTGGGATGGTCCGGCCACAGCTTGCCGGAGAATGCGTCCTCCTTCGGCGAGATCGCGAACAGGAACATGTGGTAGATCGGAATCATCGTCCAGAGGAAGACGGGAATGCCGATCAGCAGCAACCGCGCTTCGGTTGCGACTTCGCGCAGGGTAGGGAGCTTCATCGCGACAACCGTTTCATCATGAAGTACACGAGCGGCAGGACGAACGGCATTGCGCAGACGATCGATGCCATGGCCAGCGAGAGCTGGTCGAGCCGGAGATAGCGGATGCCGAGGGTCGACAGCACATGCGTGAGGTCGGCCGGGCCACCGCCGGTGAGCAGATAGACGCTGTTGAAGTCGCCGAGCGTCCAGATCATCGAGAGCAGCGTGCAGGTGACGTAGAGCGTCTGCATCGACGGCCAGGTGATGTAGCGGAATTTCTGCCACCAACTCGCACCGTCGACCTCGGCGGCCTCGAACAGATCATGCGAGATCGCAAGGCGGCCGGTGATCAGGATCAGCGTCCAGAACGGCAGCGACTTCCAGATATGCACCGCGATCGCCATGGTCAGTGCCACGGTCGGATCGTTCAGCCAGTTCGGGCCGTCATCGCCGGTCAGGGAGAAGATGAAATGGTTGACCATGCCCCATTCGGGATTGAGCATGAACCGGACCGACAGGATGGTCGGGATCGACGGCACCGCCCAGGGCAGGATGAAGATCACCGAGAGCCATTTGATCCAGGGGCGCTGCACGGCGAAGAAGCCGGAGAGGAACAGCGCGATCAGCATCTTGATGTTGATGCCGATGACCAGGAAGATCAGCGTATTGACCGCGGCACGCGCGAAGATCGGATCGTTGTAAAGCGCGACATAATTCGACGGGGCTCGCGCCAGCCACAGCCCGTAGCCGACGGGATAGACGACGAAGGCAAGGAAAACGAGCAGATAGGGCGCAAGCAGCACGATGCCCCAGACCTGCGCCGGGGTCAGCCGCGACGACAGGGGCGGGGCGGGGATTGCCTGGTCGCCAGAGAGCGTGATCGCCATTCTTTTCGGACTCTTCAAAGAGATGCCGGCCGCGAAACGCGGCCGGTGTTGTTCTTATACCTCTCCCCGCACAGCGGGGAGAGGGAACGGATGATTCAGCCCGCGACCTGCTTGATGCGGGCGATCAGTTCGTCGACGGCCTTGTCGACCGGAACCTTCTCACTGACGACGCGATTCATCGCCTTCGCCCACACGTTCTCGTTGTTGAGGATCGTGAACTTCCAGTTCTTGGTGAAGTCGAACGCCGCGGTGCCGCCCTTGAACTGGGTGTAGACGGCCTTGCGGTGCTTGTCAGCCTGCCAGAACGGGCTTTCCTGGCTTTCCTTCGTCACCGGGAACCAGCGGCCGAGCGCACCCTCGATGTAGGGACGGACGTTCTCTTCCTGGAGCAGGAAGCTGATGAACTGCTTGGCCTCGGCCTTGTTCTTGGCCGCGGTGAAGATCAGTCCGGTCTTGACGTCGGAGCGGTAGCGGATGGTCGAACCATCCGGCGCCTTCGGGAAGGACGCCGTCACGATGTCCTGCTCATAGGCCTTCTTGCCGGCTTCGCGCTGTTCCGGCGTGAGCGCCTGGTTCTGGGAATCCTCGAACCACTTCGCGGCGATCGAGATCGTGAAATTGTGGGTCATCACGATGGTTTTGTTGTGGAAGGCGACGTTGTTGTCGGGATCCTTCCAGGTCGTGGAGGACGGCGGCGTGCAACCCTTGATGTAGGTGTCGGTGTAATCCTTCATCGCCTTGATCAGGTTCTCGCGAACCTTGGGATCGTCGACCGTGAGCTTGCCGTCGTCGTCGACCAGCTTGACGTGGTAGGCGTCCATGAAGGTGTAGAACGACTGGAAGGCGTCGGTGGATTCCACGCCCATCGGCTGGCCGACGGCATAGATGCGCTGGCCGGTAGCTTTGCGGATCGCCGGCTGCACCTTGTCGCACCAGAACGTCCAGTAGCCGGTCCAGTCGTTCGGGATATCGGTGAGCTTGAAACCAGACTTCTCCAGCATGTCGTTCCAGATCTGGACGTGCATGCTCTGCTGCTTCAGCGGGAAACCGTAATAGGCCTTCTTCTTGGTGACGTCGTTATAGAGGATCGACGCATCCAGCGTGTTCTGCACGAACCGGCCCTTGATCGGCTCCATCACGTCGGAGAGATCCTCGAGCTTGCCTTCATAGGCCCACTTGCCCTGCGCCTGCACGTCATAAGAGTCGGAATAGGCGACATCGGGCACGGTGCCGGCATCGAGCGCGGCGACCGTCTTCGGAATCATGTCCTGGATCGCGTATTGCGACAATTCGACCTTGATGCCGGTCTTGGCTTCGAACTTCTTGATCGTCTCGATCAGCGCGTCGTCTTCGGAGCGATAGAAGCCCTTGCCCCACCACACCGTGATCGTCTTCTGCTGCGCAAATGCGGGTGCAGCGGCTGCAAACAGCCCGGCCGCAGCGACCGCCAGTGATACTGCGCCAATAACCTTGGATTTCACGTTTTTCTCCCTCAAACGGCCGGTGTTTTTAACCGGTCGTATAAAACACTAGCGCATGGCGTTAACCCGATCTAGCGGCATGTTGTCAGACATAGGTCGTGGGGACGGGCCTTGCGGAGATGCTTAACGCGTGCATCGATCCAATCGCCGCATCAATTCGCGGCAATCAATTCGCCTTGTGCGTTCTGGCTTCGCCGGGCCATCCGCGACGTCAAACGCCGGATCGCCGAAAGACCGGCTGTTGTAAGCGGTGCGAGCACCGGGTGCAACGTGGCAGGCACCCGCGCCACCGCCGCGGCGGTGGATCCAACATGCCTTTGAAGACATTACAGGGGCGATCCGAGGGGTTCCGGTTTGGCTCGGGAACAGTGTGGCGCCGTTCTGCGGGTGAATTGTCAGCGTCTGCGCTTTGGCCCCGTCGAAGTGGCATTCGAACTTGCCTCGGTTGATCGGGGCCGCGACCTGCCTTGCCCGCTCGTCCGCAATGGAGAGCGCCATGCTTCGAGCAGCATCTTGAGAAACTGGCTGGCATGCGGCGATAGCGTCGCCCCGCGCCTGCGCACGATTCCGATCGTCCGCGACACTTCCGGCTCGACCAGCCGAACGGTGTGAATGATCGGATGACCGGCGGCCGGCGTCGCGAGCCTCGGCAGCACGGCGATGCCCAATCCCTCCTCGACCAGACCAAGCGAGCCGGAGAGGTGGGCGACTTCATAGGACCAGTTCAGCTGCAGGCCCTGCCGCGCCAGCGCATTGTCGATCAGCGCGCGGTTGCCGCTGTTGCGACCGACAGTGATGACCCGGTGCGACACGATCTCCGACCAGCTCACCTGCTTGCGCGATGCTAGCGGATGGTCATGGCGGCAGGCCAGCACGAACGGGTCCTCAACCAATTTCTCGAATTCGATTTCGGCATGCGAAGCGCCGATGAAATTGATGCCGAAGTCGACTTCTCCGCGCGCCACCGCTTCCAACCCCTCATTGGCGCCGATGTCCAGAATGCGGATGCGAATTCGCGGATAGGCTTCGGCGAACCGACCGATCGCTCGCGGAAGAAAATAGAACACCGCCGTCGGCACCGCAGCCACGGAGACCAAACCCGAACTTCGCGCGCCGATATCATGGATGGCGAGCACCGAGGTCTCGAACTCGTCGATGAGGCGGCGGACCTTCGGCAGGAAGTCGCGTCCCGTCATGGTGAGATTGACGTGGCGCGTGGACCGTTCGAGCAACGGCGCACCAAGGCTTTCCTCCAGCTTCTGAATGCGTCGGCTGAGCGCCGGCTGGGACAAGTTCAGCGCCTTCGCGGTCCGGACGAAGCTGCCCATCTCCGCGACGGTGATGAACGCCTTGAGGTCGAGCAGTTCTGCGTTCATGCCAGGGCTCCATTATGTCGAACAGCGAAATAATACCTCAGATATTTGCATTTCACAAAATAGTTCGGACGGAGGATGCTCTGGTTCAGACGAGCATGTCGCCGAACGGAAGAACATCATGAACGATCAGATTGCCATTCCCTGTGTGGTCATGCGCGGTGGGACCTCGCGCGGACCGTTTTTCCTGGCCCGCGACCTTCCGGCCGACCCCAGCTCGCGCGACGCGGTGCTGTTGTCGGTAATGGGAGGTGGGCACGATCTCGGAATCGATGGAATCGGCGGCGACAATGCCGTGATCAACAAGGTCGCGATCATCGGACCGGCAACGGTGCCCGGTGCCGATGTCGACTACCTGTTTGCCCAGGTGAGGGTCCGTGAAGGGATCGTCGATACCTCGCCGAACTGCGGAAACATGCTTGCGGCGGTCGGGCCATTCGCAATCGAAGCCGGCCTGGTCGCCGCTACCGCAGATCGCACCCATGTGCGTATTCATAATGTCAACACCGGCAAGCTGATCGACGCGACGGTCGCCACTCCGGGAGGACGGGTGACCTATGAGGGAGAAGCGCGGATCGACGGCGTGCCGGGAACGGCCGCGCCCATCGAACTGTCGTTCCCCAACGCCGCCGGCGCACGCACCGGCCGTCTGTTGCCGACAGGACGTCCGGTCGATCGCATCGGAGGGATCGACGTGACCTGCATCGACGCAGCCATGCCCGTCATGCTGGTCCGCGCGGCAGATCTCGGATGGACCGGCCGCGAGGCCCCTCCGGCCTTCGCCGACGGCGCCTTCCGCGGGCGGCTCGAACATTTGCGCATCGAGGCTGGACGCCGGATGGGCTTTCCGGATTCCGCGTCAATGGTGATTCCGAAGCCGGTTCTGATCGCGCCCGCAAGCGGGGCGACGTTGAACGTCAGGTACTTCATGCCGCACGACTGCCATAGCGCGCTGGCGGTGACCGGTGCCGTCGCGATCGCGACCGCCTGTGTGACGCCCGGGACGATCGCCGCAGAGATGGTTGGATCGCTGGCGCCGCCGGTACCGATCACCCTCGCTCATCCCTCCGGCCGGCTCGTGGTTCGGCTCGAGCCCGGCCCGGTTGCCCGGGTGCAGCGGACAGCCCGGCGAATTCTCGAGGGCCATGTCTTCGCCCGTCGATCGCACGTCCCTCATTCGGTCCTGGCGGCCTGAAGCCGGACCGCTGTCAAAGCCTTCAAAAATCAGAGCCATGAAAAATCGAGCCATGGGAGAAACGAGAATGCAGAAGCAAACGCTGGTCGGGCCCGCGAACGGTGAGACGCGAAAACCATTCTACCGGATCCTTTACGTCCAGGTGCTGATCGGTCTCATGTTGGGCGTCCTCACCGGCCATCTCTGGCCTGAGTTCGGTGCCGCGCTGAAGCCCTTCGGCGACGGCTTCGTCAAGCTGGTCAAGATGATGATCGCACCGATCGTGTTCTGCACCATCGTCAGCGGTATCAACAGCATCAGCGATTCGCGCGAGGTCGGCCGCACGCTGGTGAAATCCATGGCGCTGTTCTACCTGCTGACCGTGTTTGCATTGCTGGCCGGATTGGTCGCCGTGTCGCTGATCCAGCCGGGCGTCGGCATGCATGTGTCCGTCAGCACGCTGGATCCGTCGGTGGCCGCGAAGTTCACCAAGCAGGCGAGTGCGACCGGATTTGCGGACTTCATGCTGCACATCATTCCGCATTCCTTCTTTGGCGCGTTTGCCGACGGCGAAGTGCTGCCGGTCCTGCTGGTTTCCATCCTGGTCGCCTTTGGCCTGAGCCGTGCCGGCGATGGGGGTGCGGTGGTGACGAAGGCCGTCGATTCCTTCTCTCAGGTCCTGTTTGTGTCCTTTGGCTTCGTCATGAAGCTCGCGCCGCTCGGCGCCTTTGGCGCCATGGCGTTCACGGTGGGCCGCTACGGCATTCGATCGATTGGCTCGCTCGGACTGCTGATCCTGACATTCTATATCGCCTGCTCATTCTTCGTGGTCGTCGTGCTCGGCACGCTGGCGCGGCTGAATGGCTTCAGCCTGTGGAAGACCATCCGCTACTTCAAGGAAGAGCTGCTGATCGTGCTCGGCACGTCATCGTCGGAACCGGCGCTACCCGGGGCGCTGCGCAAGCTGGAGCAGCTCGGATGCCGCAAAGGCGTGTCGGGACTCGTGTTGCCGATGGGCTATTCCTTCAATCTGGACGGCAGCGCCATCTATCTCACCCTGGCCTCCATCTTCATCGCGCAGGCCTGCGACATCCACCTGTCGTGGGGGCAGATCGCGGCGATGCTCGGACTGATGCTGCTGACGTCCAAAGGCGCGGCCGGCGTCACCGGCAGCGGCTTCGTCGCGCTTGTCGCGACCCTCTCCGTCATGCCGGATCTGCCCGTGACCGGCGTTGCGCTGCTCGTCGGCATCGACCGTTTCATGTCGGAAGCGCGGGCGCTGACCAGTATGATCAGCAACTGCGTCGCAGCCATCACCGTTTCGCTGTGGGAGGACGCTTGTGACCGAGAGGTGTTGGCTCGCGAACTGGGAGGGAGTGGCTCTCTCAAGGTCGCGGCCGGATCGAAGATCGGCGGAGGAGCCGTGCTGCAGGGGGACAAGGCCTGGATTTCGACGACGCAATCGGCCGCTTGACGCCACCTCCGGGATGAAATCGGCCGCACTGCTCGATTCGGGTTTGCCAAGTCGCCGGCATGTCGAGCTTGTTGAGCTCGGGGAAATCCGCGAAGGCTGCGTTGATCAGCCTAGTTGGATTTGGCGTTCTCCTTCACGTTCTCTTTGGCGTTCTCCGCCGTCGGCGCTTCCGCCGGTGGAGGACGCTTTCCGCTGCCGGTGATGCGCTCGATCGCAGAGCGCACGGCGTCGCCCCCCTTGCGATCCTTCAGCATGTCGAGCAGCGGCGCGGAGGCCGGCGAGCGGCGGATCAGGCTTTCCGGATCGGGGAAGATCAGGGGATCGTCCCAGGGACCCTGCACCACGAATGGCAACTCGAATCCCGACGTGCTGTTGAGGCTCGCCACGCCCTTCATGTCGTATTCGCGCGTCGGCACCGAGGCGGTGCCGGTGAGCGTAATCTTGGCCGCCGGCCCTTCGACACGGATGTCCTCGGCGGTGGCGACCCCATCGGAGAATTTCACGGCGATGGTGAGATTGTTGTAAGGCGTCGAACCGTTGCGGAAATTGCCGCCGCCCGACAGCGGTCGCCGCTCCAGGCGTTTCAGCAGCTGCTCGGCATTGAAGCCCGAGATCGCGCCGTCATGACCGGTGACGGTGGCGCTGCCGTCGAGCGACTGCACGAGGCCGAACGGGCTCGAGCCCGAGGCGAAGAGCGACACGTTGATGTTGCCGCGACCGGATAGCTTGCTGAGGCCGAACAGTTCGGTGGCGCAGGCCTGGAGGTCGACGTCGGTGAACTGGAATTGCGCCTTGATGTCGGCGACGGTGTCGGAGCGCGCGATGCCGAACGAGCCCTTGGCGATGCCGCCATAGACCTGGGCTTCGCCGACCGAGAGTGCGAGCGTGCCGTTGCGCAGATTGGCGCCGATCGCGGTGCGGCCGAGCCTGGTCGGCCCGACCGTCAGCTTTGCTGCCGACAGCCGCATGTCGAGATCGGTCGTCGACAATCCGTTGAGATCGAACAGCTGCCTGTTCCAGTCCCGCGCGCCGCTCGCGAGCAGTCGGAAGGTGGAAATATAAGGCGTGAAGTCGAGCGCGTCGGCGGCGAGCGTCGCCTGCAGCGTCTGCCGGCCGTTATTGGCGTAGGTCATGACGCCCTCGGCGGCATTGCCGTCGAGCTCGACATTGACGTTGGTGAGCGCGATCGAGGCGCCGACGACGTTGGCGCGCGCCTTCAGCACGAAGCGGCCGAAGCCGCCGCTGGCGGGTTGCGGCTGCCCGGTCCAGCGCAGCGCGTTGCGCAAGGAGGGGCTGTCGATCGTCAGCGTGCCTTCCATCATCGGGCTGGTGCGGTTGGCGACGCTGCCGTCGAAAGCGAGCTTGAGCGGTGCGCTGGCGATCCGCGCCTTCAAGCCCGAGCGCTCGCCGGAGAGGGCGGCGACGAAGTCGGAAAAGCTGATCGAGCCGTCGACACGCTCGCCGCGCCAGTCGAACTGTCCGGTCGCGGCGAAGGAGCGCGAGATCGAAGGCCAGGCCAGCGACAGGTCGATGTCCTCGAACTTCTCGGTGCCGTGCGTGGCGGCGTCCTGGTAGTCGAGCACGCCGTCCTGGATCCGGATTTCGGAGAACGAGAGCTGGTTTTCAGCCCCGGGCTTCATGGTGCGCGCGATGGTTTGGATGAAGGGCGTCCAGTTGCTCTGGCCGTCCGGCTTCAGGCTGACATGGATGCGCGGCCGCAGCAGCGTCAGGTCGGCGATCTCGAACCGTTGCAGCAATAGCGGCAGCAGCCGCAGATTGGCGGTGAGCACGTCGACCTGGAGCGCGGGATCGCTGGTGCCGCCGCCCTTGAGGCCGACATCACGGAAGGAGATGTAGCTCGCCGGCAGCACCGAGATGTCGATTGCGCCTGCGACAGTGAGCTCGAGCCCGGTGACGTCGCGGATCTGCGCTTCGACCGCCTTGCGCAGCGCGTCGCGGTTGATGAGCCATGAGGTCGCGATCAGGGCGATCAGCGCGACGCCGAGCAGCGCCGCGATCGGCGTCCCGAGGCGCTTCATTCCTTGGGCCATGGTCAATGGCATGTCCTGATCGGGTTGGTCGTTGGAGCCAGGAGGGCGGGTCGGGAAACCTGCGTGCCCACGCCCAACCCCCGCAACTTGATGGGTTTTCTTGTCGCTTTCAAGGCCGCGGACGGTTCTGCCCACGGTGTGGGCAGCTTCTATCACCCGGCCGCCGTGCGGAGAACCCCGTATCATTGACGGCTTTGGAGGATTTCGCCTAATAATCGCCGCCAATAGGGCGCGCCGCCTCCAAGCCGAAGGTTCAGTCGAAGGTTATTTGCATGAACAAGGTCTATCCCGACGCCAAGTCGGCTCTGTCAGGCATTTTGAAAGACAACATGATGATCATGTCGGGAGGCTTCGGCCTCTGCGGCATCGCCGAGGAGCTCTCGGATGCGATCCGCGAGTCCGGCGTCAAGGGCCTGACGGTGGTCTCCAACAATGCCGGCGTCGACGGCATCGGGCTCAGCCGCCTCTTGGAAACCCGGCAGATCAAGAAGATGATCTCGTCCTATGTCGGCGAGAACAAGCTGTTCGCCCAGCAATTCCTCGCCGGCGAGCTGGAACTCGAATTCAATCCGCAGGGCACGCTCGCCGAGCGCATCCGCGCCGGCGGCGCCGGCATTCCAGCCTTCTACACCAAGACCGGCGTCGGCACGCTGATCGCCGAAGGCAAGGAAGTGAAGGAGTTCGACGGCGAGAAATATCTGATGGAACGCGGCCTGTTCGCCGACCTCGCCATTGTCCACGCCTGGAAGGGCGACACCGCCGGCAACCTCATCTACCGCAAGACCGCGCGCAATTTTAATCCGATGATGGCGACCGCCGCCAAGATCACCGTTGCCGAGGTCGAGCATCTGGTTCCGGCGGGTGAACTCAATCCCGACCACATCCACACGCCCGGCATTTTCGTGAAGCGCATCGTCGAGGTCGGCACGGCCAAGAAGCGCATCGAATTCCGCAACACCCGCCCGCGTACCGCCGCTTAAGCGTATCAGGAGACACACATGGCCTGGACCCGTGAACAGATGGCCGCGCGCGCCGCGAAGGAACTGCGTGACGGCTACTACGTCAATCTCGGCATCGGCATCCCGACGCTGGTTTCGAACTTCATCCCCGACGGGGTTGATGTCAGCCTGCAGAGCGAGAACGGCATGCTCGGCATGGGCCCGTTCCCCTATGAAGACGAGGTGGACGCGGACCTGATCAACGCCGGCAAGCAGACGGTGAGCGAGCTGCCCTCGACCTCGTATTTCTCGAGCGCGGATTCCTTCGGGATGATCCGCGGCGGCCATATGGACCTGTCGATCCTCGGCGCCATGCAGGTGGCCCAGAACGGCGATCTCGCCAATTGGATGATCCCCGGCAAGATGGTCAAGGGCATGGGCGGCGCGATGGACCTCGTCGCCGGCGTCAAGCGCGTCGTCGTGGTGATGGAGCATTCGGCCAAGGACGGCTCCAAGCTCCTGAAGAAGTGCAATCTGCCGCTGACCGGCGAGCGCGTGGTCGACATGGTCGTCACGGATCTGGCGGTCTTCACCATCGACAAGCACGGTGACGGCGGCATGGCCCTGATCGAGCTCGCCGACGGCGTCTCGCTCGACGAGGTCAAGGCGAAGACCGAAGCCGAGTTTCGCGTGGCGCTGAAGAACACGTAAGGTCTTCGAGAATGGGGCGCGTATGACGATAAGGTCAGCGCGTCCCGAGGACGCTGCTTTCATCGCACGAACCATCCTGCACTCGATGCGCGGCTACCGGCCGCGGGGCTGGTTCGACGTGTCGCTCGGCTGGCCGGAAGCAGAGTGCCTCGATTTCATCGCACGCGTCGCCGTCGCACGCGCGGTGTCGATGTGGCATGTGTCGCAGTTCCTGGTCACCGAAATCGATGGCAGGCCTGCTGCTGCACTTTGCGCCGTGCCCGCGGCCGGCACCGGACCTGCGGCCTGGCGCGCGCTCGAAGAGGTCGGTCTCTCAACTGGGCTCACGGCGTCAGAGCTGGACGCCATCCGCCGGCGCGGCGCCTATTCGCGGACTTGCTGGGTCCAGGGCGGCGAGGGCGACTGGATGATCGAGCATGTCGCGACCGACCCTGCCTATCGTGGCCGCGGCCTGATGCAGGCGCTGATCGCGCACGCGCTGGACAAGGGGCGGGCGGCCGGGTTTGCCCGGACGACGATATCGTTCCTGATCGGCAACGAGCCCGCCGAGCGCGCCTACGCCAAGGCCGGATTTGTCTTTGCGGAGGAGAAACGCGATCCCGCGTTCGAGATGATCATCGGAGCTCCAGGCTTTCGCATGTTCGCGCGCGCGATTTGACGTGTCCGTAGCCCGCATGAGCGAAGCGATATGCGGGACCTTCCCGGGTGTCGCTTCGCTCACCCGGGCTACGCGGCGATAATCTTGGCTATGACCTCACCGCCCACACCTTGCTCCACCGCGCCGACACGCTCGCGACCCAGGAGGTCTCCTCGCGCACCAGGCGGAAGCCGAGATTGGCGGGCGGCACGCCCTGGGCGCAACCGCCGGCGCGGGCGTCGCGGATGAAATCGGTGACGTAGGCGCGGTGGGCGCCCTCGGCGACACGCACGCCGCAGTTCACCGTGGGTCGGCCGGCATTGCCGGCGGCGTCGACGCGCGACCGCACGAAGCAGGTCGAGGTCCATTCCCAGACGTTGCCGGCGAGATCCTCGACGCCGTGCTCGTTCGGGCCGAACTTGCCGAACGGATAGGCCGTGGTGTCGGAAAGGTCGCGTTCGGACTCGCGCTCATAGCGGCTGATCCAGCGCTTTGAAGGATCGTCGGCATCGACAGCGACGCCGTCGTCCTTGAATCTGGAGCCTGCTGCAAAGGCCCATTCCGCATCGCTCGGCAGGCGGTAATGGTGGCCTGTCTTGCGCGACAGCCAGCCTGCATAAGCCTCGGCATCGTGCCAGTTCACCTGCACCGCGGGACGATCGGCAGCGACCGTGACGTCGCGATCGAGCGCGCGGCAGGCGCCCTCCTGCACACAGAGCTGATAGTCGGATGAGGAGACCTGATTTCGCATGATGTGCAGCGGTCGGTCGACGCGCATCGCGCGCAGCGGCGCCTCCGCCTGCTGCCCGCCGCGCGTGAAATCGCCGGCCTCGCGATAGGACAGACTGCCCGGCGCGACCCTGACGATCGCAGGCTCCGTCGCGGTGCCGCGGACCGTCATGTTCGAAACCAGCGGCGCCATCGCGATCGGTCCGGCGAGCCCGGCGGCGCAGGCGAGGGCCAGTTTGAGCTTGAATGCGATCAGCATGGTCATTCCCCGAAGAAAGAAGGGGCCGGTGATGACCGGCCCCTTGTCGCGTTTAGTTGGTGTTGGCAGCCGGTATTTCGGCGGGCGCCTTCACCTGCATCATCAGATCATCGTTCCACTTGCCTTCGACCTTGAAGTGCGCGGTGGCGCCGAGGTCGGCGGCTTCGATCAGGTTATGCGTGACGTAGGCGTAGATGCCGGGCTGCTGGAATTTGTACAGCGCGGCTCCCGCCGATCCGCCGCGGATGAACCAGGTCTCGAGCCCGACTTCCGGCGCATTGCCGAACTTGCCGGTCTCCCAGACGTAGTCGCCATGGCCGCCGATCAGGTGCGGACGGCTGTCGCGGTTGGCTTGCGAATGCACGATCAGCACGTTCTCGCCGACATTGGCCGTCAGCGCGTTCTTGCCGGTCAGCGCACCGGCCTTGCCGTTGAACACGACATGGGTCGGGATCAGCTTCTTCATCACCTCTTCGGTCTCGGTGAAGGCCTCGCCAGGCGATTCGTAGGACTTGAAGTTGCCTTTCTCGTCGCGGGGCACATACATGTCCTGCTCGCCGATGTAGTAGACCTTGTCGTATTTCAGCGCGCGGCCCTTGCCGTCGTTGAGGCCGTCACGCGGCAGTACCATCACGGCGCCGTTCATGCCGGAGACGACGTGCCAGGGGATCATCGGGCCGCCCGGGGCGCAATGGTAGACGAACACGCCGGTCTTGGTTGCCTTCCAGCGCAGCACGACCTGCTCGCCGGGATTGACCAGAGTGAGCGCGCCGCCACCGAGCGCGCCGGTCGCGGAATGGAAGTCGATGTTGTGCGGCATGGAGTTGGTCGCAGGATTGACCAGCGTCGTTTCGACGTAGTCGCCCTCGTGCACGACCATCAGCGGACCCGGCATAGAACCGTTGAAGGTCATGGCCTGGAAGGTAGTGCCCTTCTCGTCGATGACGACCTTCTTCTCCTCGATCGTGAGTTTGAACTCGATGATCTTGGGGCCTTGCTTGGTCGCCTGCTCGTGCGCATGCACGAACGGCGGAGCGACCAGCTCTACCTTTTGACGCGGCAGTTTGAGATCGTCGCCAGCCAAAGCGGGGGTCGCCAGCATCAGAGCTGTCGCGGCGGCGCCGATCAATGCGACTCTGCGGGTGAACATCGGAAGCATCCTTCATCTGGAAAGGTTTTGATGACGGATGCAGTGTGCGCCTATCTCGGCAAGAGTGTTTGCGCTGCGACAAGGTTTTGCCGGATTCGGCTCCGCTACAGTACTTAGGTGCCTTAGCGGAGCAGAATCGGCGACACGACGTTGACGGCATCCTTTGGCGTGATGCGGATGTCGAGGCCGAGCGACCAGCGGCCTGACAGCGGTGCCGACATTCTGACGCGCCACTGATCGTTACCGACGCGTTCGGCGTTTGCGGTGATCGGCGCCACGCCATGCTCGGGATTGCCGAGCGTGACCGCGACTGCATCGGCACTCAGTGGCAACTCGTTCGCATCTTCGAGCTGGATCGCGATCTCGACCGGACCGGCGCGCCCGGGCGAGACCGTGACGTTGGCCATGGCTTTTTCTGCATGGAGATGCGTGAAGAAGCTCTCGTCCGCGTCGGATGTCGCGGCGGCAGGGACCGCCGCCTGCTCCGCGCGATGCGCAGGCTCTGCGGCCGCCGTGGTCGCCATGCTTTCGGGAGCCTGTGCGCCGATGGCCTGCACGTCCAGCGTCACTTTCACCGCGCCGGCGTGCTCGAACGACAGCGTCACGGGCATCTGGTCGCCGGCATGAAGCGGCACATCGAGACCGATGAACATCAGATGTCCGCCGCCGGGCGCAAGCGTCACGATCTGTCCGGGAGCGATGACAAGTCCCCTGTCGAGCGCGCGCATGGTCATGACACCGTCGTTGACGGTCATCTCGTGGATCTCTGTTCGAAGCGCATGCGCGGCCGATGCGGCCTGCAGTCGCTCCGGCGCGCGGCCCCGGTTCTCGATCGTCAGATAGCCGCCGGCGACCTTGGCTCCGCCGGGCGTCGCCCGGCTCCAGGCCCTGGTGATGACGAGGTCGCCGCTGGTCGTGTCGGCCGCGAAGGCCGGCACCCCGGCAAGGCATGTCAGGACGACCGCGCCGGCGAATGCACGCTTGGATGAGATCATGGTCGAGGCCTTCGCGAAGACGCCACTAGAAGAGAGATGTGGCAAGCCAGACCGTTGCCCAGATCGCCAGTGACAGCACGACGAAGATGGCGATGGCTGCGGCCAGAGCGCGCACGGTGCCGGCCGGGGCCGCTGCGAGCGGGGCCGGCCGGAAGTCGTCGAAACGCGGGATATGGCCGCGGACGTCGAGCAAGGAAAGAAGCAGTTCGAGTGCGAGAAGCCTCATGGGCAAACGCTCCGGATGGTGTGCGAATTGGCATGATCATGGCCCCGAAATGGCCGCTGCGCTTTGCGCGAGCGCAAGGTCTGCGGCACCCCCGGCCGACTTTGCGCAAGCGCAAGGTCACCCCCTCGGATCCGAGGTAGTGGGGTGTATTCCGTGATTTGCCGTGGTCTGCACACGGCGGAAATTTACGAATGGGTAAGACATGAGAGCTGATCTTGCGGCGAGCTACGGCGAAGAACGATTACCACGCTACACGAGCTATCCGACCGCGCCGCATTTTTCCACGGCGGTCGGATCGGACGCCTACGCCAGTTGGTTGGCGGAGCTGCCGGCGGGCGCCAGCGCCTCACTCTATCTCCACGTGCCGTTCTGCCGCGAGATGTGCTGGTATTGCGGCTGCCATACCCAGATCGTGCGCCGCGACGAGCTCATCGCCGGCTATCAGCGCACGCTGCGCAACGAGATCGAGCAGGTCGCCGAAACCATCGGTCGCCGCATCAAGGTGGAGCACATCCATTT
This sequence comes from Bradyrhizobium sp. CIR18, assembly GCF_014198295.1. Lineage (NCBI taxonomy): Bacteria > Pseudomonadati > Pseudomonadota > Alphaproteobacteria > Hyphomicrobiales > Nitrobacteraceae > Bradyrhizobium > Bradyrhizobium sp. CIR18. Next base: position 148,659 of record NZ_JACIHF010000005.1, read on the forward strand.
CGGCGGCGGCACGCCGACGATCATGCAGCCGGAAGCTTTCGCCGAGTTGATGGCGACGATGCGCCAGAAGTTCTTCGTGCTGCCCTCGGCCGAGATCGCGGTCGAGATCGATCCCCGCACATTGACCGCCGACATGGTCGATGCCATGCGGCTCTCCGGCGTCAACCGCGCGAGCCTTGGCGTGCAGAGCTTCGATCCCGTGGTGCAGCGGGCGATCAACCGCGTGCAGAGCTTCGAGCAGACGGCTTCCGTGGTCGACATGCTCCGGCGCGCCGGCATCGAGGGACTCAATTTCGACCTGATCTACGGGTTGCCGCACCAGACCGTCGCGTCGTGTCTGGATACCGTCCGGCGCAGCCTCACGCTCGCGCCCGACCGCTTCTCCGTGTTCGGCTATGCTCATGTGCCAAGCTTCAAGAAGCACCAGCAGATGATCAACGAGGCTGTGTTGCCGGACGGCCTCGCGCGCCACGACCAGGCCTGCGCGATCGCGAATGCACTGAAGGAGGCCGGTTACGTGCAGATCGGGCTCGATCATTTCGCGCGGCCCGGTGACTCCATGGCCGTGGCCTTCGAGGAACGGACGCTGCGGCGCAATTTTCAGGGCTACACCACTGACAAGAGCGAAGTCCTGCTCGGTTTCGGCGCCAGTGCGATTGGGCATTTGCCGCAGGGTTACGTCCAGAACGAGGTGCAGATCGGCGCCTATGCGCAGAGCATTGCCGCCGGCCGTCTCGCCACCGCCAAGGGCTATGGGCTCACCGACGACGACCGGCTGCGCGCCGACATCATCGAACGCATCATGTGCGAGTTCAGCGCCGATCTCGGCGACATCTGCGCGCGCCATGGCGCGGAGGCGGCGGCGATGCTGAACTCGGCGGCACGTCTGAAGCCACTGATCTCCGACGGCATCGTGAGGTTGGACGGCAACCGCCTCGCGGTTGCAAAGGATTCCCGCTTCCTGGTCCGCAGCGTCGCGGCCGCGTTCGACGCGCATCTCAATCCGGCGAAGCAGCTGCACAGCCGGGCTGTGTAGCTGGTCATTCCGGGCCGCGCGAAGCGCGAGCCCGGAATCCATTCCTCCATGTCATCCGCTGCACGATGGATTCCGGGCTCGCGCCAAAAGGCGCGCCCCGGAATGACGGCGGAGGAACGGGCAACAGCTTGCGCTCCAACAAAGAAACTCAGGTCACCTCCGTTATCGTCGTGTCGGAACGGAGTTGCCCATGTCTTTCGGATCCGACGATCTGGTCGATGACATCATGCGTACCGCGCCGCACACGATCCGCGTGTTTCTGGCCTTCAGGATGGCTTGTGTCGGTTGCCCTATCGCAACCTTCCACACGGTGGATGATGCCTGCCGCGAGCATGGCATCGACCGCGACAAATTCCTCGCCGCGTTGTGCGATTGCGTGCCGGCGTGAAGCAGTCTCGAATTCGCGCGGGCGCGCGCGGATTCCCGGGTGAGGGACGGCTTTCGCCGTAAGCGGAAGCGCCCCTCACCCCTATCTCGATCCCTATCCTGGTCCCTATCTTGGGCGGAGACGCCCCGGTGCGGCTGTGTCACGCCGCGCCGCTGTCGGCGCTCCGCTCTGCCAACACGACGATCCTGTGCGGATCGCGCAGGATGATGCGCTGACGGCCGCTCTCGACGAGCCCTTGGCTCTCCCAGCCGCTCAGGATGCGGCTGACGGTGTGCAGCGTGGTGCCGGTCATCTGCGCGATGTCCTGGCGGCTGATCGGGAAGTCGATCTCGATGCCGTGGTCGAGCTTCTTGCCGGACTGTTTGGCGAGACGCAGCAGCGCATGGGCGACGCGCTGCTCGACCTGCTGGGTCGACATTTCCAGGATGCGGGTGTGGCTCTCCTGGAGGCGCGCGCCGACGGTCTGGAGCGTGTTCGCGGCCAGCGAGGGAAATCGCTCGACCAGCCGCGGCCAGGCCGAGGTTGGCCATATCAGCACCACGCTGTCATCGACCGCGATCGCGGTCGCGGGATATTGCACGGCTCCGATCGCCATGGCGAGCCCGAACGTTTCGCCGGGCGCGACGTAGCGGACCACGATCTGCTCGCCGGTCGGCGTGGTCTTGGCCGCGCGGACATGGCCGTGCAGCAGCAGGAAGAAGGACTGCGCATCCGCCCCCTGCTCGAAAATGGCGCTGTTCTTGGGATAGCGCGCCGAACGGGCCTCACGCAGGATCTCATCCAGAGCTTCCGGCGTGACCCCGGCAAACAGCGGCAAATGCGCAACCAGCGATGTGTCGACCTTGGCCATTCTGCCTCCTTGGCATCAGGGAGTGTGATGGCACCTGCAATCGTCCGATAGTTTGCGATAGCGCAAAACGGGACGGCTGAGTGGCAGTATTTTTCCAGACAACGGACTGAATTTTATTGGAGTTGACCCCATGGCTGGCGCCCGATCCCGCAACTTTGAGGGCTGGCCGCTGTTTGCGAACAGTTTTCGGCCCTTTTTCCTGCTCGCCGCGATCCAGGCGGGGCTGTCGATCTTGGCCTGGCTGCCGATGTTCTACGGTGAATTGTCGGTGAGTTCCGCATTCGCGCCGCGCGACTGGCACGTCCACGAGATGCTCTATGGCTTCCTGCCGGCTGTCATCACCGGGTTCCTGTTCACGGCCATCCCGAACTGGACCGGGCGGCTGCCGATCCAGGGCACCTCGCTGGGGGCGTTAGTGATGGTCTGGCTTGCCGGGCGTATCGCGGTGACGTTGTCGGCCGATACCGGCTGGGCGTTTGCGCTTCTCGTCGATGCCGCCTTCCTGGCGCTGGTCGTCGCCGCCGCGGCGCGCGAGATCATCGCAGGCGGCAACTGGCGCAACCTGCCCGTGGTGGCGCTGGTGTCCGTTCTGCTTGCCGGCAACGTCGCTTTTCATCTCGAGGCGCACTACCAGGGCGCGGCCGATGTCAGCATCCGCGTCGGCGTCGGTGTGGTCATGCTGCTGATCTCGCTGATCGGAGGCCGCATCATTCCGAGTTTTACCCGCAACTGGCTGGTCAAGTTCAATCCCGGCCGCCTGCCGGTGCCGTTCGGACGCTTCGACGGCGCAGTGATCGGATGCAGCGCGCTCGCGCTCGTCTTCTGGATTGTGGCGCCGCTGAATGTCGTCACTGGTGTCCTGATGGCGCTGGTCGGCGGGCTGCATCTGGTGCGGCTTGCGCGCTGGGCCGGTGATCGCACGTTTGGCGAGCGACTGCTGGTGATCCTGCATATTGGCTACGTCTTCGTGCCTCTCGGCTTCATCCTACACGCCGTCGCTGTTTTCGGAGCGCTGCCGCCAAGCGCCGGCATCCACGCCTGGATGGCGGGCGCGGCGGGAACCATGACACTGGCGGTGATGACCCGTGCGAGCCTCGGCCATACGGGACAGGCGTTGACCGCTTCGCCGGCGACGCAGGCAATCTATGCTGCGATCATCATCGCGGCCCTGGCCCGGGTCGCCGCCGTGGTGTTGCCCGCACATAGCGATGTGTTGTTGCACATCGCCGCCTGCGGTTGGCTCGTCGCGTTCCTCGGATTTGCCGTCGCGTTCGGCCCGCTGCTCGCCGGCAGCCGGCGGCGTGCCCTCGCCACGATGGGCGTGCCTGCTCCGGCGCGCTGAACTCAAGCTGCGGTTGCCGATGGCGCATCGGGCGGCGGCGTCGGAGGCCGAACGCCCTTGCGCCAGTCGGTTATGGTGCAGCCGAACCGGCCGCGGAACCAGCGCGCCATGGCGCTCTGCGCGGAGAAGCCGAGCTGCATCGCGATGTCAGCCAACGGCCGGCCGGGGTCCTCAATCAGCTGGATCACGAGATCGGCACGTTGCGCATCCAGGATGGCCGAGAAGCTGGTGCCAGAGGCAGCGAGGTGGCGGTGGATGGTGCGGCGGGTGCAGGCAAGATGCTCGGCCACGCGCTCGACCGTGCAGTCGCCGCTGGCGAGCAGGGTCCGCACGACCTCGTCGACCTTCCCCTCCCAGCTTGCGGGCCGGGTTTCGATCGCCTCGATCCGCTTGCGCAGATAGCTTGCGATCAGCGGATGCGCGCTCGGGATCCGGCGCTCCATGTCGCGCGCCGAGAGCAGGATCGCATCGTGCTCGGCGTTGAAGGTCACGCGGCAGCCGTAAAATTCGCGGTAGCGCTTGCGATCGCGCGGCGGCGGGTAATGCAGCTGGACCTCCTGCGGCCGCCAGTTTTGGCCATGCAGCGATTGGATGATGCGGTGGATGCTGCCGAGCGCCATGTCGATCGCCTGGCGCGGCGCGCTCGGCCGCCTGCCGCGCAGGTGCAGCGTGACCGTCACGATCTGCCGGTCGCGCGCAACATCCAGCCGCATGCCGTCATGATGGATGTGGATGAAGCGCGAAAATGCGTCGATCGCCTCGCCGACAGTCGCCTGTTCGCGCACGATCAGGCCGACCGCACCGAAATTGGTCAGGCCGCCACGCTCGGCGAGACGCAAGCCGAAATCTTCGGCGCCGGAGGCCTCCGCCGACAATTCGAGCAGACGGCGCAGGCCGGCGACGGCAATGGGCGTATCGGGCTTGTCGAGGCAGGCCAGCGGCAGCCTGGCCTTGCGCATCATCTGTTTGGGATCGAGCCCGACCGACCGGGCGATCTCCGGGTAATAGCTCAAGCCTGCGCTGCGAACGAGGTCGGTCATGCGAACCGTTCCTGCCAGCCATTCCCGCAGATGTCCCGAAATGTAAAATTTCTGTCTCGATCCGTCAAATCCAGGAACCGGCCGGAACATACATAGGGGAAACCGAAGCACTGGCGTGAATGCTGTGCTCACGACGACGCGGCAGGGCGATGCGGCCCGCTTTCCGTCTCGGACCCATTTGACCAAGACATTGCTGGATCGGGATTATGCCGGGGAACATGCTTTCCAAGGGCGAGGTATTCGTCATCGACACCGACGCTGCCTCCCGCGAACAACTTTCGACCGCGCTCCAACAGAGCGCCTATGACGTGATCTGCTTCGCTGACGGTGCCTCACTCCTGTCCGAAGCAAAGGCACGCATGCCGGCCTGCGTGCTGATGGAGCTGCCACCCGATCGCTCCGGCTTCGACATGCTCAGGCGCCTGCGCGAGGAAAATTGCATGGCGCCTGTGCTGGTGACCTCGGCGAATGGCAGCATCGCCATGGCGGTCGACGCCATCAAGAGCGGCGCGACCGACTTCATCGAAAAGCCTTTCCGCACCCACGATATCATCGGCCGGATCGATGCCGCCATCGACGAGTTCGCGCAGCCCGGCACGAGCCGGCAGCGCTGGCTGCCCGGCTGCGAGCCCTTGACCGAGCGTGAGGGCGACGTGCTCGAGCACCTCGCCGCCGGCCTGACCAACAAGGAGATCGCCCGGCGCATGCATCTGAGCGCACGGACCGTCGAGGGCTATCGCGCCGGCGTCCTGAAGAAGGCCGGGGCCAAGAACGTGACCGATCTGCTCCGCCGCATCTTCGGCCAGGGGTAGCCCACCCAGGCCTGAGGCCTGCCGCGGGCGATACGTTCCGCAGCCTTGGTGCCGCCGCCGCGGCGCCCCACGGAAACCCCAATCGAACCAGTTCCTTCCCTGCCGCGTCCAACCATGTTGGCGAGGCATTTGATCGCGCGCGTCCGGCTGGCGGCGCGGCGATACGGCAGGAGGGACTTCATGCGCATCACCGCAAGATATTTGGCAACGACAAGCCTGGTTCTGGTCACCATGGCGGCGGCCTCGCCATCATGGGCCGCCGATTTGGACGCTACATCGGCGATCGATACGGTCACGGTTTACCCCGATGGCGCCACCGTCACCCGCGTCATCACGGTCGATTTGCCGTCCGGGGATTCGACGCTGGTCGCCAAGGATTTCCCGCTTGGTCTCGATGCCTCCTCCATCCGGGTCGAGGGTGAGGGCGGCGCAAAGCTCACCATCGGCACGATCGATGCGCGGTCGCCTCGCGCCGCGCCGGTCAATCTGCCCGAGCTGGAAAAGCGCATCGAGGCCTTGAACGATCAGCGCGCCGATTTGCAGGGCGCGATCGACTCGGCGAATGCGCGGCGCAAGTTTGCGGAGCACTTTGCGGAAACCTCTCCCGCGGGGATCGGCGACAAGGGTGAGGCGCGGCCGATCGCCGAATGGCGCGCGGCCTTTGCTGCGGTCGGCGAAGAAATTGCGAGCGCCGACACCGTCATCCGCGATGCCACGCGCAAGACGCGGGAAATCGACCGGCAGATCGCCCAACTCGAGGTCGAGCGCAAGGCCAAGCCGCCGAGCAAGCTCGAGGTTCGCATGGACGTTGCCGCGACTGCTGCGACGAAGGCGACGCTGCGCGTGACTTACGCCGTGCGCAATGCGCGCTGGATGCCGCTCTATGACGCTCGGCTCGACACCGGCGCCAAGGATCGCAAGCCGCAGCTCGAGCTGATCCGCCGCGCCGAGATCACGCAATCGACCGGCGAGGATTGGTCCAACGTGACGCTCGGCGTCTCCACGACCCGCATCAGCCGCGGCGGAAGTGCGCCGGAGCTGCATTCGCTGGTCGCGCAATATCCACAGGTGCCGAAGCCGCTGGCAGCAGGTTCGGTCTCCGATCTGGCGCGGCCCGCGCCGGTTCTGCGACAGATGCAATCGCCAGCGATGGCCAAGATTGCGGAAGCGGCCGAGCCGCGCGAACGTGCCGACGAGCCGCAGGCAATTGCCGAGATCGGGGATTTCCAGGCGACGTTCAAAATTCCCGGCCGCGTCAGCCTCGGCGCCGCCGAGGGCGCCAAGAGCCTGCGGATTGCAGCGATGACGGTGCCCGCCGACCTCGCGGTCCGCGCCGCACCGGTGCTGGACCCGACCGCCTTCCTCGAAGCCAGCTTCAAGCAGACCGATGACACGACGCTGCTGTCGGGCAAGGTCGCGATCTACCGCGACGGCGTCTTTGTCGGTCGCGGCAAGCTCTCCGCTTCCGCCAAGGACGACATCGTGCGGCTGGGCTTCGGCGCCGACGACAAGGTGAGAATCGAGCGCGCGGTGCTCAAGCGCAATGAGGGCTCGGCCGGTCTCCTGGTCACGACGTCCAAGACCGACGAGCGTACGTTCAAGACCACCATCCGCAACGGTCATGATTTCCCGATCAAGGTTGCGATCGAGGATCAGTTGCCGGTCAGCGAGAGCGAGGACATCGTCGTCGAAATGCTGCCCGCGACCACGCCGCCGACCGCCAGCAACATCCGTGACCGCCGCGGCGTGCTGGAATGGTCGTTCGACGCCAAGCCGGGCGAAGTCAAGGATATCAACTTCGCCTGGCGCATCCGCTGGCCGAAGGACAAGAGCATGGTGATCGTCCCGGCGGGGTAGGCTGTTCGCCCCAAACGAGGTGCGCTCACTCCCCCGCTTGCGGGGGAGGGAGCTCATCTTCATCGTGGCGGCGCCGCCGCCCGCATCGACTGCGGAAGCACGTAAGGCATGCCGTCGTCGCCTTGATGGACAACGGCATCGATCTCGAAGATCTCGCGGATGGTTTCGCAAGTGACGACATCGGCGCGCGAGCCATCTGCGGCGAGCTTGCCGCCGGCCAGCACGACCAGCCGGTCGGCGAAGCGGATCGCGAGATTGAGGTCGTGCAGGATCGCGATCACGGCCGTGCCGCCGGCCGCACGGCGGCGGGCGGCTTCGACGAGGTCGATCTGGTGGCGCAGATCCAGGCTCGAGGTCGGCTCGTCCAGCAGCAGAAGTCCCGGGCCGTGCTCGGCTTCGCCGCAGGCGAGCTGCACCAGCACGCGGGCGAAATGGGCGCGCTGCTGTTCGCCGCCTGATAGAGTCGGCAGTTGCCGTTCGCGGAAATGGGCGAGCCCAACCTCGTCGAGGGCCGCGTCGACGAGCGCGCCTGCTTCACGCGCGCTGCGCTCGCCCGCGCCCATCAGCACGATCTCCTCGACGGTGAAGGGGAAGGTGACGTTGATGTGCTGGGACAGCATTGCGCGCCGTGCGGCGAGCTCGCACGGCGGATAGCTGCTGATATCGCGCTGTTTCAGGCGCACCGCACCCTCGTTCGGGCGGAGATCGCCGGAGAGCAACCGCAGCAGCGTCGACTTGCCGGCGCCGTTCGGGCCGATGATCGCGACCATCTCGCCGGCCGCAACCGTCAGGTCGACGCCATCGAGCAGCGTCGCGCGGCCGGCGCGCTTGCTCAAGCCGCGCGCCTCGATCACGGCGCTCATAGCGAGGCCAGCCCGCGCTGCCGCAGCAGGATGAAGAGGAAGACCGGCGCGCCGACCGCTGCGGTCAGGATGCCGATCGGCATCTCCGCCGGCGCCACGATGGTGCGCGCCAGCGTGTCGGCGCCGACCATCAGGATCGCGCCTGATAGCACCGAGGCCGGCAGCAGCAGTCGATGCGCAGGTCCAATGACGAGTCGGAGCAGATGCGGCACGACGATGCCGACGAAGCCGATGACGCCGCTGATCGACACCGCGACGCCGGTCATGGCGGAGACCATGACGATCGAGATTCGCTTGAGACGCTCGACGTCGACGCCGCCGTGAAAGGCGTCGGCCTCGCCGAGCACCAGAAGATCGAGGCCGCGCGCGATGAAGGCACAGGCGCCAAGCCCGATGATGAGGATGGGCGCCAGCATGGCGGCCTTGGTCCAGGTCGCCCCGCTCATCGAGCCCAGCAGCCAGAACGTGATGTCGCGGAGCTGGCGGTCGTCGGCGACGAACACCAGCAGCCCGATGCCGGCATTGGCGATGGCGGTGATGGCGACGCCGGCGAGCAGGAAGACCGCGATCGAGGTGCGCCCCGAGCGGCTCGATATGCCGTAGAGGATCGCAGTCGTGGCCAGCGATCCCGCGAATGCCGCGAGCGGCAGGAGCTCGGTCTGGAGGAAGCGCAGCGTCTCGCCGAAGCGCGAATCGGTGAAGACGATCGCGCTTGCGGCTGCGAGCGCGCCGCCGCTGGAGACACCGACCAGCGCGGGATCAGCGAGCGGATTGCGAAACAGTCCTTGCATGATCGCGCCGGCGGCCGCGAGCAGGCCGCCGACCATCGCCGCCGCCGCGAGCCGGGGGACGCGGATCGACCACAGCACGAGCTGGTCGCGGGCCGTCATGGCCGTGCTTTCGCCTGATAGCCCCAGTGCAGCAGGCAGGCGGGAGAGGGGAATGCCGGCGGCGCCGAAGCTCAGCGCCACGATCGCGGCGACCGCGAGCACCGCGATCAGGAGAGGGATTGCGAGCGATGCGGACCGCCGCCGCGCGTTGGCGCGTCGTTCCGTGCCGCGCGCTTCCATGCCGATCGCCACGCTCATTGCCGGCAATTCGCCGCCGACAGCGCCGAGGTGAAGGCAGCGCCCGGTTCGGCCAATCCCGGATAGAGTTTCACCGAAAGGTCGCGCGCCGCCGCCGCCGTCCGTGGCCCGAAGCCGAGCAAATAGAGCCCGTCCATGGTGATGAGGCCCTTGTTGGCCACGACCGGCGTCAGGGCGAAGCCGGGATGGGCATAGATCGCGTCGGCCTGCAGCGAGTCCTTGCCGCGCTCGATCGACAGCACCACGTCGGGTCCTGCCGCCGCGATCGCCTCGTCACCGATGATCTTGTAGCCCTCGAAATCGTCGACGGCATTCGCGGCGCCGGCGAGCTGGATGATCTCGTTGGCCGCGGTCTTGTGGCCGGCGACCATGGCGCGCCCGTTCTGGAGCGACATCACGAATATCACACGCACCGGCTTGGTCACCTTGGCGCGCAGGGCGCGCAGCTGGGCAAAATCGGCGCCGACCGCGGCGCTCAGGCACGCGGCGCGTGCGTCGACACCCATGGCGTGGCCGACCAGTCTTATCTTCTCGATCAGTCCGTCCTCGGAGAAGGTGTCGGGCACCAGCACCAACGGCACTTTCGCCGTTTCCAGGATCTCCATGGTCGCGTGCGGGCCCGAGCCCTGAATCGCCAGGATCAGCGTCGGGTTGAGGCCGAGCACGCCTTCGGCGGAGATCTGGCGCATGTAGCCGACATTGGGTTTGTCTTGCAGCGCCGCCGCTGGATAAAGGCTGGTGGTGTCGACGCCGACCAGCCGGTTCTCGAGCCCGAGCGCATAGATGATCTCGGTGATGGCGCCGCCGATCGAGACCGTGCGCGCGAAGTCGGTCACGGCGACGTCGCGATTGCGCGCGTCATGCACGGTGATGCCGGCGGCGTGCGCGGCAGAGGCGAGCGCGATCGTGCTGGAGAGCAGGAGGCTTGCGAGGGTGCGACAAAATGTCATTACAGGTTACTTCGTCAGGATCAGCTTGTTCTGCGAGGTCAGGCGAAGCCGATAGCTGTCCTCGCCGTGCGCGATGATGATCTCGCGCTCGAACGCAAACAGCTCGCGACTGTCGATCCGGCTCCCATGCATGGTGAGGGTTCGCGTTGTCGCAGAAGGGCTTCCTGCCGACCCCGCCGCGTCGCCGCTGCTGTCTCCTGATGTTGCCGACATGTTGGGTGTGATGCGCTTTCGAAACTCTGGAGTGCTGCTTGTTTGTATAAGCGGCACGAAGCGCATTCCAACGGCCGCAATTTACAATCGATATAAACTGCAAGCTGATGTCATTGACCGTCAGAGTGTTGCCACGTAACCAATTATGGCGGCCGGGTGACTTGCCCGCGTCTCGAGAAAATCAGCCAGCCAGTCGTTCGCGTTGCGAACGCACGCCAGCCAAACGACCTGAAAAAATAGAGTGAAGTGCAGGCTGGGGCTGATATGGCTGACGGGGCTAGGTATTCGCGCGCCTTGATTTTGGGCGCGTCGGTGGTTTCATTTGCGGCAATGACGACGGAGAGCGGTCTTGCGCAGACCGCCGCGCCGCAGGCCGAAAGTGCGTCGACGGAACGGCCGAGGCAGGCCAGGCGCAAGCCGACCAAGCCGCTGGTCGCGCAGCAGGCAGCGCCCGAGGTCCTCAACGCCCGAGCCCAGGCCGGCGGCACCGCGCCGGTTCAGACGCTCGACACCATCACGGTCGCTGCAACGAAAACCAAGGAGCGCGCGATCGATGCGCTCGCGCCGGTCAGCTCCATTTCGCTCGACCAGATCCAGGGTCTTCAGCCGAACCGGCTGTCGGGCATCTTCTATGCTGTACCCGGCGTGTCGTTCCAGGAACGCGGCGACGATCCCGCGACCGTCATCAACATCCGCGGCCTGCAGGATTTCGGCCGCGTCGCCGTGGTCGTCGACGGCGCGCGGCAGAATTACCAGCGCACCGGCCACAACGCCAACGGCTCCTTCTTCCTCGATCCCGAATTGATCGGCGGTGTCGACGTCGTGCGCGGTCCGACCGCCAACATCTACGGCTCCGGCGCAATCGGCGGCCTGGTCTCGTTCCGCACCAAGGACATCGACGACGTGCTACGTCCTGGCGAGCGCTGGGGCGTCGATCTCTCCGGCTCCTACGGCTCCAACAACAATCGCGGCCTCGGCTCGGTCTTCGGCGGCGTGCGCGCCACGCCCGACGTCGATATCTTCGGCGGCGCGGTCTATCGCACCCAAGGCAATTACAAGGACGGCAACGGCACCGAGATCGGCAACACCGGCAACCAGGTCGAGGCCGGGCTGATGAAGCTCACGGTGCGGCCCGCGATCGGCCACGAGGTCAAGTTCGGCGCCGTCTTTCAGGACTACCAGTACGATGTCGGCCAGTTCAACCGCGGCCCGGTCGCGACGGCGGCGCAGCGCGCGCTGTATCAGGGCTCGTCGGTCTATGCGTCCGACACCAAGAACTACACCGGAACGGTGACCTGGAACTATTCGCTGCCGAGCGACAATCTGTTCGACTCGCACATTTCGGTCTACGGCAATCGCACCGACAACGACCAGACCAAGACCTATCACTACTCGACATCCGGCGCGGCCTATTGCGGCGCCGGCAATGTCGGCAACAACATCTCCGGCTGTGTCGGCGACAAGCGCGGCTACGTCCTCGATACGTTTGGCTTCGACGCCAACAACACCACGCGCTTCAACGTCGGCGACTGGCGTAATGCCGTGACCTACGGCGTCGACGCATTCCAGGATGACGTCATCACGACCGACAGCCGCGGCAATTCCAACATCACCACGCCGGGCGGTATCCGCACCGTGTCGGGCGGCTTCATTCAACTGAAACAGAACTACAACACCTGGTTCGAGGCGGTGAGCGCGATCCGCTATGACCGTTACAATCTGCAGTCCGGTGGTACCAATGCGAGTGGTGACCGCTTCTCGCCCAAGATCACCCTCGGCGTGACGCCGGTGCCGGGCTTCCAGCCTTATGTCAGCTACGCCGAAGGGTATCGTGCCCCATCGATCACCGAGACGGTGATCTCCGGCGCGCATGCAACCGGTGGCGGACCGGCCTTCTTCCCCTGTCCTGACGGCACTGTTGGCCTGTTCTGCTTCCTGCCCAACCCGAACCTCCGTCCTGAGGTCGGCAAGAACAAGGAGGTCGGCTTCAATCTGAAGTATGACAACATCTTCAGCGCCAATGACTCGTTCCGCGGCAAGATCAATCTGTTCCGCAACGATGTCAGCGATTACATCGACCTCGTCGCCTCGGCGCGGGTCGCGGTGCCACCGTTCGGCTCTTTCAGCCAGTACTACCAGTACCAGAACATCGCCAATGCCCGCATCCAGGGTTTCGAGGCGGAGACGATGTACGATGCCGGCAGCTGGTTCATCGGTGTCGCCGGTCATTACATCCAGGGCAAGAACGCTGTCACCAATGTCGGGCTCGCGACCATCACCCCGCGCAAGGTCGTCACGACCGGTGGCGTCCGCCTGCTCGATCGCACCCTGATCCTGTCGGCGCAATGGGCCTCGTTTGGTGCCAACAACGATGTACCCGTCGGCTATCTGCCTGCGACCGGCTACGAGCTGGTCAATTTGTACATGACCTACAATGCGACCAGGGACATCGTGTTCACGGCTTCGATCGACAATCTCTTGAACCAGTACTACCGGCCTTACGCCATTCCCGGCAGCTCGACCGACGGCACGTCGCAGAACGACGTGCTTTGGTCAGCCCCGGGACCGGGCAGGGTCTACAAGGCCGGCATGAAGATTCACTTTGGAGGTGCGTAGCCGCCAGCTTCGCAGCACCACATCTCCGCCGGGCCGCGCTGATGCTCCAGCGCGGCTTCGGCGTGTTTCGTTTTGATCAGAAGGAGAGACTTTGATGTTCATCGCCATGAATCGTTTCCAGGTGAAGAAGGGCGCGGAGACCGCGTTCGAAACCGTCTGGGCCACCCGTGAATCCTATCTTGGCAGCATGCCGGGCTTCGTCGAGTTTCACCTGCTGAAGGGCCCTGAGGCCGAGGACCACACCCTCTATTCGTCGCACACCACCTGGGTCGACAAGGCGGCGTTCGAGACCTGGACGCGCTCGGACCAGTTTCGTCGTGCCCATGCCCGCGCCGACAACTCGACCGGCGAGAGCCTGTATCTCGGCCATCCCAAGTTCGAAGGCTTTGAGGTGATCCAGAGCGAGCGCAAGGCCGCGGCCGCCTAGATCGCAATAGCAGAGGAGCCGGACATGTTGAGCACCGATCTTGCCGATCTCAGGGCCCATATGGCCGACAATCCGGGCGCGGTGATCGAGGACGTTGCGCGCCAGCGCAAGGTCACCCCGCGCAGCGTGGTCGAGGCGTTGCCATCTTCCATGGTGCATATTGGCGGCGGCGAGCATTTTGCCGCCGCCATGCAGGACATCGCGGAGTGGGGCGAGGTCACGCTGATCGTGCACACCGATGACGCGATATTCGAGTTCACGGGCGCCATTCCCGCGGGCGAGGTCGGCCGCGGCTACTTCAACCTGATGCAGCCGAAGGGTCTGCACGGCCATCTTCGCCACGAGCGCTGCGCGGGCGTCGCCTTCGTCGAGCGCCCGTTCATGGGCAAGTCGTCGGCCTTCGTCGCGTTCGTGAACGCCGACGGCGGCATCATGTTCAAGGTCTTCGTCGGTCGCGACGAGACAAGGGCGCTGCGGGCTGATCAGCTGGCGCGGTTCCGGCAGCTCGCGGCCCGGATCGCGGCGCAGCCGGCTGCGTAGCTTTCTTTTGTTGTCGGGAGATCAGGATGCAAGGCAAGTCCAGGCTTCGGCAAATGGTCGTTGCAATCGCGCTGGCGCTGGCGCCGACACCGGCCTTCGCGATCGACGAAGCCCTGTTACCGCGCAATCTGTCGCCCTGGGGCATGTTCGTCAGCGCCGACATCATCGTGAAGACGGTGATGATCGGGCTCGCCGTCGCCTCGCTGGTGACATGGACGGTGTGGCTCGCCAAGACCATCGAGCTGCGTCGCAAGGGTGCACTCGCCTTGCGGCAGACGCGCGCACTCGAAGGCAACATGACGCTGGCCGAGGCATCGTCACGGGCCGGTGACGCGCGCGACGCCGTCGCCCAGCTGATCCAGTCCTGCGCCAGGGAAGCCGAGCTCTCCGGCGGCATCCTCGACGACGGCCTCCAGGAGCGGGTGGCGCTGCGGCTCGAGCGGGTGGAGGCGGCAATGTCCAGACAGATCGCGCGCGGCACCGGCGTGCTCGCGACCATCGGCGCCACCGCGCCCTTCGTCGGCCTGTTCGGTACCGTCTGGGGTATCATGAACGCCTTCATCGGCATCTCCGAGAGCCACACCACCAGCCTCGCGGTGGTCGCGCCGGGCATCGCGGAGGCGCTGCTCGCCACCGCGCTCGGCCTCGTCGCGGCGATCCCGGCGGTGGTGATCTACAATCATCTGGTCCGCGGTATCGCCAATTACCGCGCGCTGCTCGGCGATGCCTCGGCGCAGCTGATGCTGCTGGTCAGCCGTCAGCGCGACCACAGGGAGTTCCGCCTGGCGCGGGCGGCGGAGTAAGCTCATGGCTGCGAAGCTCGGCGCGCGCGGGGGATCTCCGCTCAAGCGCGGTGACCCGGATGATCTCGACGTCGTCAACGAGATCAACGTCACGCCGTTCATCGACGTGATGCTGGTGCTGCTGATCATCTTCATGGTGGCAGCCCCACTCGCCACCGTCGATATCGGTGTCGAGCTGCCCGCGACCGCAGCCGAGCCGGCGCCGCGGCCGGACAAGCCGACCTTCGTGACGGTGAAGCCGGATCTCACAATTGCCGTTGGCGAGGACACGATGGCCCGCGACGGTCTCGCCGCCGCCCTCGATGCCGTCATTAAAGGCCGTAAGGACGAGCGCATTTACCTGCGCGCCGACAAGGCCGTCTCCTACGGCGACCTGATGGAGGTGATGAACACCCTGCGTAACGCCGGCTACCTCAAGGTCGCCCTCGTCGGCCTCGACGGACGCAACTGATGGCCGCGAACGCCTTTGCCCTGCATGAGCCGCTTCGAGAGCGCGAGACCGCGCGCTGGGGCGCATCGGCGGCGGTGATCGTGGCGTTGCACATCGCCGCCGCACTGCTGGCGATGAATTGGATCAGGTCGCAGCCCGAGCAAGGTGTCAACATGCCGGCGATCCTCATCGACATGACGCCGGAGACATCGGCGCCGCCGTCGACACCGCTCGATATCGCGCCGGGCCCCGTGATGGAGCAGGCGGATGCGTCGCCGCCGGAGCCGATGCAGCAGCAGGCCGTCGAAGAGACGATCGCGCCGACGCCGCCGCAGGAAAAGCCGAACGTGGTTGCGCCGCCGGAGCAGAAGCTGGAGCCGGCTCCGCCGAAGCCCGAGCCAGTGCAAGTCGCGCCCGTGGAGAAGCCGGCACCGGCAAAGCCTCGGGTGGTACGTCCCGACGCTCGGAAGCCGTCGGATGCGCCGCCCGCGCCGCGCACCAGCGCGCCGCCACGTGCCGAGCGTCAGGCTCCGCTGGCATCCGCCGTGAGTGCCGGCTCAGTTGCTTCGGCGATGGCAACCTATTATCAGCGCGTGCGCGCGCACCTCATGCGCTTCCACCAGTATCCGACGAGTGCGAATGGTCAGAGGGGCGTGGTCAAGCTGAGCTTCACGCTCGGCCGTGGCGGTCAGGTGCTGTCCAGCCGCCTCGGGGGCTCTTCGGGTGTGGCGGTGCTCGATGCCCAGGCCATGGCCATGGTGCGTCAGGCCCAGCCATTCCCACCGGTGCCGTCCGAAATCACTTATGCGACGATTCCCATCAACGTGGGCGTCGCGTTTGGTAATTGATTTGCGACGAACTCCTCCCCCGCGCGAAGCGGGAGAGGAGCATAGCGTCAGCCTATTTCGCCTTCAGGAAGTCCGCGACTTCGAGCAGCATGAACTCGTCGTCGTCGGCCTTGTTGGGATCGCGGCTGGAGGAGAACGGCAGATTGTTGTCGTTGCCGACGATGATGTGGGTGTCGTCGACGCGATCGACGTTCTCGATGGTGAAGAACGGGAAGGTGTAGACGCCGTCGTTGAGCGGCTTCCTCGCCTTCTTGTCGGGATCCCTGATCTTCATGAGGTCGATATAGCCGATCTTGCGCACGGGCTTGCCGACATTGGCTTCGGTGAGCTCGATCTTGTAGATGCGCTTGAACTTGGCAAGATCCGGAAAACAGGTCTCGCCGCGGGTGCCTTGCGGGCAGGCCTTGTCGGCGGTGCCTTCGCCGTTGTCACGCTCGATGATGAGGCCGGAGGCCTGATCGATCATGTTGAAATCGCCGATGGCGTTGCCGTTCTGCTCGAACACATACTGCCAGTAGCGGCCGGTGAATTTTTCCGCGGCGACGTCGAATTCGAGGATGCGGGAGGCTTCCTTGCCGTCGACCTTCTCCCAGTCCTTTTTCTCGGCATCCCACAGCGGTCCCTCGAGCAGGCCGTAGAGGAATTTGCCGTCCTTGGAGGACGCAAAGCCCTCATAGCCCTTGGAGCGGCGGAGGTTGACGTTGGTGTAGGTTGCGCCCGGCGCGCCCGGCGTCGCCACGGCCCAATTGTCCGGCGACCGCACCGGCTTGCCGTCGGCAACCGTGTCGAACACGGCCAGGATCTTGCCTGACTTGTCGGCCTTCAGGATGTAGGGGCCGAACTCGTCGCCGATCCAGAAGGTGTCGCCGATGATCTGGAAGCCTTCGGTGTCGAAGTCGGAGCCGGTGAGATAGCGCCTCTCGGTGTCCTCGTGCACGATGCGGAACGGGACCTTTTTGTCGGGGTCGTGCAGGAAGATCGTCTCCTGACGATCGATCTTGCCGCTCGCCCAATCCATCTTGTAGCGGTTCAAATACAGCATCGAATCCGGCGAGTTGGCGCGCGCGCCCATGCCGTTGTCGGTGATGACCCAGAAGCTGCCATCGGGCATGGTCTTGATGCCGGAATGGCCCTGCAGCGGCTGGCCCTTGAACGGCAGCGACACGCCGGTCGCGCGCTCATAGGACTTGCCCATCACGGTGCCGAGCGCGTCGACCCGCTTGCCGGTGGTGTATTTGCCCGAAGTCTTGAGATCGGCGGGGGCGTCGGCGGGGGCGTCGATGAAGGTGGTGGCCGGCATCACCACGTGGCCGGCGAGCTTGGCGGGGAATTCACCTTCGCTCTGCGCGAGCGCTGGGCTCGCGGCGAGAATGATCGTTGCGACGGTGCTGAGAAAAGTCGCGCGCATGTGCGTCTCCTGTTGGCGGACGCTCGCCTTATGCTGTCAGCGTGTTGCAGTTTTGTGAAACCGGGCCAAACGCCGCAGCCGCGGTCTACTCCTTTACCGCGCCGGTCAGCGAGGACACGTAGTAGTCCACGAACAGCGAGTAGAAGATCGCGACCGGCAGCGATCCCAGCAGCGAGCCAGCCATCAGCGCACCCCACTGATAGACGTCGCCGGTGACGAGTTCGGTCAGGATCGCAACCGGCACGGTCTTGTTGGCGCCGCTCTGGATGAAGGCGAGCGCGTAGATGAACTCGTTCCAGGACAGCGTGAAGGAGAAGATGCCGGCCGAGATCAGCCCGGGCACCGCCAGCGGCAGCGTGATCCGCCGCAGGATCTGGAGGCGTGTTGCGCCGTCCACCAGCGCGCATTCCTCGAGCTCATAGGGGATCGACTTGAAGTAGCCGATCAGCAGCCAGGTGCAGAACGGCACCAGGAAGGTCGGATAGACCAGGATCAGCGCCAGCGGTGAGTCGAATAGGCCGAACTGCACCACGACGGTGGCGAGCGGAATGAACAGGATCGACGGCGGCACGAGATAGGCGAGATAAATGCCAAGGCCCACATAAGGACTGCCGCGGAAGCGCAAGCGCTCGATTGCATAGGCGGCAAGCGTGCTCGCGATCAGGGACAGCGTGGTCGAGCCGATCGCCACCAGCATCGTCGTCTTGAGCCAGCGCGGATAGGCAGTGTCGAACAGCAGATGCTTGATGTGGGCAAGCGTCGGCGAGGAGATCCAGAACGGATTGTGATCCTTGTAGTTCATCAGCTCCGCGTTCGGCTTGAACGAGGTGATCGCCATCCAGTAAAATGGGAACAGCAGGATCAGCACGAAGCAGCCGAGCGGCAGATAGATCATCATCAGCCGCCGCAGCCCGGAATCCCAGGCCATGGTGTCGGGTGCCGCTTTCGCGTCGGCGACGGCGGAGCTTTGCGCGACGGTGTCAGTCATTGGCCTCTCCCTGCTGCCATTTGCGGCGCGCCAGGCCGAAATAGGAGAACAGCGTCGCGAATATCAGGAACGGGATCATCGACACCGCGATCGCCGCACCTTCGCCGAGCTCGCCGCCGGCGATGCCGCGCTGAAACGCCAGCGTCGCCAGCAGATGGGTCGAGTTGACGGGTCCGCCGCGGGTGATGGCGTAGACCAGCTGGAAGTCGGTGAAGGTGAAGATGATCGAGAACGTCATGACGATGGCGAGGATCGGCATCATCATCGGGAAGGTGATGTAGCGGAAACGCTGCCAGGCGCTGGCGCCGTCGAGCATCGCGGCCTCATAGAGCGAGGGTGAGATGGTCTGCAGACCGGCCAGCAACGAGATCGCGACGAAGGGAATGCCGCGCCAGATGTTGGCGGCGATCAGCGAGAAGCGCGCTGGCCAGGGCGAGCCGAGGAAGTCGACATTGCCCGACCGCCAGTGCAGCACGTCGACCAGCAAATAGGAGATGATCGAGAATTGCGGATCGTAGATCCACCAGAACGCCAGCGCCGAGAGCACGGTCGGCACGATCCAGGGCAAGAGGATGATCGCACGCAGGATGCTCTTGAATGGAAAATGGTTGTTGAGCAGCAGCGCGAGCCAGAAGCCGAGCGCGAACTTCCCGAAGGTGGCGATGCCCGTATAGACCACGCTGTAGAACACTGCGTTCCACCACAAGGGATCGGTGAGCAGATACTGGAAATTCTCCAGGCCCACGAAGACGCCGCGACGTCCGATCGTGGTGTCGGTGAAGGCGAGCCAGATGCCGAGGCCGAGCGGGTAGGTCAGGAACACCGAGAGCAGCCCGATCGCGGGCGCCAGGCACATCACGATCAGGAACGGCTTGTAGTCGAACAGCCGCACCAGCCAGTTCGGTTGCCGCTGGGCAAGTACGGGAGAGGAGAGTGTCGTCACGGACATTAATGTGTTGTCCTATCGTTGAACGTCACCACACCGTCATTGCGAGCGAAGCGAAGCAATCCAGTCTGTCGCCGTGGCTGCAGTCTGGATTGCTTCGTCGCAAATGCTCCTCGCAATGACGACGGTTCTATCGTCGCGCGTTACCGCTGCCGCCGGAAGTACCGCTTGCAGCGCTGCTCGGCTTCCGCGGCGGCGGCCTCTGGCGTGGCCGCACCGGTCGCAACGGACGCGCACATCTGAATGAGCACGTAGTCGGCGCTGACGGCTCCGGTCGCCGTCGAGATCGGGCCCTTGTAGCCGTCATAGTAAGTGCTGTTCATCGTGTCCTTGAACAGCTTCACCTTGGGATCCTGCGACCACACCGCGGCCTCGGCATAGGCGGCGAGCGGCTGCGACCAGTAGCCGGAATTGGCGTTGAGCCAGGGCTCGTACTGGTCCTTTTCCAGCATGTATTGCAGGAAGGCCTTTGCGGCGTTGGGGTACGGGCTGTGCTTGAACACCATGGCATTGAGGGTCAGGCCCGCCATCGGAGAGACCTTGGCCAGGCCCTTGGGCAGCAGCTGATGCTCGCTGTCCTCGGCGATCGCCTTGGTCGCCGGGTCGTTCTTGAGCGAGAAGTACAGCGAGACGCCGTTGGCGGTCAGGGAGATCTCCTGCGAGGAATAGGCGCGGTTGTTGCTGACGTCGTTCCACGACGGCGTGCCGGCGATGAAGGTCGGGTAGACCTGCTTGACCCAGTTCAGCGCCGCGATGGTCTCCTTGCTGTTGATGACGACATTACCTTCCTCGTCGAGCAGGGAAGCATTGTGCGACCACAGCGCCCAATTGGCGAAGCCGTTGCCGTCGCCCTTGGCGTTGCCGAGCGCGAAACCGGCCGGCTTGCCGGCCTTGTGCAGCTTCTGGCACAGGTCGAGGATTCCGGCATGGTCTTCCGGCACCTTGTCGAAGCCGACCGATTGCAGGATCGACTTGCGGTAGATCAGGGGCCCCGCGGTGGCACCGAACGGCAGGCCGATCCAGGTGTCGCTCTTGTTCTTCTTGCCGTAGCGCTGCGCAAGCGGCAGCCAGCCGCCATAGCGCTTGCCGACATAATCGGCGACGTCGGTCAGCTCGATCAGCTTGTCGACGTAGATGTGGGGGGCGTCGGAGAAGCCGATGATAATGTCGGGGCCGGCGCCGGAGTTCGAGGTCACCGCGGTCTGCTGGTTGATGTCCTCCCAGCCGACGAAGTCGACCTTGACCTCGACGCCGGTCTCCTTGGTGAACTTTGCTGCATTGGCACGGAACACGTCCTCGTCGGCCTGGACGAAGCGCACCGGGCGCAGCATGCGCAGCGATGCGCCCTTCTCGATCTCGAGCTTGGGTGCCGCCACGTCGGCGGCCTTGATTGTCGATGATGTTGTTTGCGCTGCAGCACCGGTGGCCGCGAGCGTTGCAGCGGATAGGCCCAGCGCCAAGGCATCACGACGTGTGATGTCGTTCCTCATCAGTACCTCCCTATGATGTTCCCTTCCCGGCGTTGATCGCCGGTGAAGGGCCGTTCGGTCGTTGGCGCCTCGGGCGCCGGCCGCCTAGCTGTTCGGCCCGCGATCCATGCTGACGGGTTGCCAGCGGCGGAGCGTGGTGTCTTGCAGCACCGACGGATTGACGCAGCTTACCGGCCACATGCCCTGAAGCACCAGTGACAATTCGTAGCCCACGCGGCGCTTGCGTGCCTCGTCAAACCGTGCCGAGGCCGACGCCACGTGGGCGGTCAGCGTCACGTTCTCCATGCCGAGCAGGGGATTGTTGTGCGAGGGCGGTTCCTTCTCCAGCACGTCGAGCGCGGCGTGCGCGATCCAGCCCTCCTGCAGCGCCTTGATCAGGCTCTCCTCGTCCACGGTGGCGCCGCGCCCGGTGTTGATGAAGATCGAACCCTTCTTCATCTGCCGAAAGTGCTTCTCGGTCAGCATGTGATGCACCTCGGGCCTTGCCGGAGCATGCATCGAGACGAAGTCGGATTGCGACAGCACCTCGTTCAGCGTCGCCGGGATCACGCCGTGGTCGTACATCAGCGTTTCCTGGATGAAGGGATCGTAGGCCATCATGCGCAGGCCGAACGGCGCCGCGCGTTTCGCAACTGCACGCGCGACGCGGCCGAACGAGACGAAGCCGAGCGTCTGGCCCATCAGCCTCGGGACCTTGAGCAGCGCTGGCCGGCCCTCCGCCCAGCGGCCGTCACGCACCATGCGGTCCTGCTCGACCAGGCGGCGGAAGCCGGCGAGCAGCAGCATCATGGCGTGATCGGCGACCTCTTCGATGAAGGTGTCCGGAATGTTGGTGACGGGAATGCCGCGCGCGGTGGCCGCCTTGACGTCGACGCTGTCGACGCCGACCGAGCCGAGCGTGATGACCATGCAGGTCTGCAAGCTGTCGATGATGGTCTTGGTGATCGGGATGCCCTTGGCATAGATGGCGTCCGCGGTTTTTGCTGCGGCGATGAACCCGGCCTCGTCGGCGGGGGCCTCGATGATCTCGGCGTCGATCGGATCGAGCGCCTCGCGCTCAAAGGAATAGTCGCTGCCCGCGACCGTGAAGCTCGCGCCCTTCGGCGTCACCACCCTGTATTTCGGCATTTTCTCGCTCCCGATTTGGTTTGTCGGTTCTTGTTGTGACCCGCCTCCGCGGGCGGGCCTTTGCGTCTTTTACGCGAAATCGGGGCGACCGCGTACAATCGTCGGTTGCCGGTGTGGGGATAAATTGCCGCTTTTTGCGGCTGCGTCCGGGCTTCTACGGAGGCACGTAAGTAACTTGCTAAGGCTCTCTCCCTAAAAGTTGTTTCGATTTCGATCGATCTGTCGCGCGCCCATATCCCATTATTGCCGGAGCTAATCGTGAAGTTGAGCAATCTGAAGATCGCCCCGAAGCTCGGCATCCTTGTCGGCGTCACCTTGTTCGGCCTGTGCATCTCCGGCGTCCTCGCCGGCTATCTGATGAAGCGCGAGATGGTGAATGCGCGCATCGATCAGGCCAAAGCGATCGTCGAGCTGGCACGCAACTATGCGGGCGCTCTGAAGAAGCGCGTCGACGCCGGCGAGCTGACGAAGGACGCGGCCATGGCCGAGCTTCGACGCTACGGCAATTCGATGACCTACGACAACGGCGCGGGCTATCTGTTCGGTACGTCGTACGAAGGCATCACGCAGCTCGCGCCGGATCCCAAGCAGATCGGCACCAATCGCATGGATGTCGTGACCAACGGCCGCAAGCTGTCCGTCGAGCTGATGGACGGCGTCAAGGCCAACGGTTCGATCCTGCTGCATTATGAATATATGAAGCCCGGTCAGCCGACGCCAATCCGCAAGATCGGCTACGCGGTGGCGGTGCCCGGCTTCGACATGTATCTCGGCACCGGCGCTTATCTCGACGACATCGACGCCAAGATGGGCCCGGTCTATTGGCTGCTCTGCTTTGCCATGCTCGGCATTTTCGTTGTCGCCGGCAGCGTCGCCTGGCTGATCGGCCGCAGCATCAGCCGCCCGCTGGCGCTGCTCGGCGCCCGCATGAAGGATCTCGCCGACGGCAAGCTCGAGGGCGACATACCCGGCGTTGGCCGCGGCGACGAGGTCGGCGCGATGGCTTCCACCGTCCAGATCTTCAAGGACAACGCGGTCCGCATCCGCGACCTCGAAAGGACCGAAGCAGATGCCAA
Organism: Bradyrhizobium sp. CIR18; assembly: GCF_014198295.1. NCBI lineage: Bacteria > Pseudomonadati > Pseudomonadota > Alphaproteobacteria > Hyphomicrobiales > Nitrobacteraceae > Bradyrhizobium > Bradyrhizobium sp. CIR18. The sequence continues at coordinate 171,798 of NZ_JACIHF010000005.1, forward strand.
GGAGCGCGTCGCGGCCGAACGTCGCAGCGCGATGGAGGGCATCGCCAGCGACTTCGAACGCAGCGTCAACGGCATCGTCCGCTCGGTCTCCTCGGCCGCGGCCGGCATGCAGACGACGGCGCAGTCGATGACCGCGACCGCCAGCGACGCCTCCTCGCGCGCGGCGACGGTCGGCGCGGCCTCGCAAAAGGCCTCCGGCAATGTCGGCACGGTCGCGGCGGCCGCCGAAGAGCTGTCGAGCTCGGTTGCGGAAATCTCCCGCCAGGTGACCCGCTCGACCGAAGTCGCCAGCCGCGCCGTCAGCGACGCCGAGCGTACCAACGCCACCGTGCAGGTGCTTTCGACCGGCGCCGAGAAGATCGGCGAAGTCGTCAAGCTGATCCATTCGATCGCCGCGCAGACCAATCTGCTCGCGCTCAACGCCACCATCGAGGCGGCACGCGCCGGTGAATCCGGCCGCGGTTTCGCGGTCGTCGCCTCCGAGGTCAAGGCGCTCGCCAACCAGACCGCCAAGGCGACCGAGGAGATCTCCGCGCAGGTCGCGGCGATGCAGACCTCGACCAGCGACGCGGTCACGGCCATCTCCGGCATCACCCAGACCATCGCCGAGATGAGCGAGATCACCGCCGGCATTTCCGCCTCGATCGAGCAGCAGGGCGAGGCGACCCGCGAGATCGCCCGCAACATCCAATCCGTCGCGGCCGGCTCCAGCGAGATCAACGCCCATATCGGCAGCGTCACCTCCGCTGCGGAAGCGACCGGCACCGCGGCCACCGACGTGCTCTCCAACGCCCGCGAGCTGGACAACCAGTCCGGCGCGCTGCGCAGCGCCGTCGACGGCTTCCTCGCCAAGGTGCGCGCGGCGTAGATTCTTGCACTGAATTCGTAGGGTGGGCAAAGCGAAGCGTGCCCACGACTTGTCGCTATTTCGGACCGATGGTGGGCACGGCGCAAGTGCGCCTTTGCCCACCCTACAAGAGCAGTGCCCCGGGCACAGCGTCACGACGTTCCGCCGCGTCCGGGACACGAGACCGTCCTACTGCTTCTCGATCTTCGCGTTCGTGATCAGCTTCTCCCACAGCACGAGCTGTTCGTTCACGAACGTGCCGAGCTGCTCCGGCGTGCCCGAGAACGCGTCCATGCCGAGCGTGGCGAGCTGGGCCTTGATCTCCGGCTTCTCGACGATCTTCCGGATCTCGGCGTTGAGTCGGGTCACGATCTCCTTCGGCATGCCGGCGGGGCCGAAATAGCCCTGCCAGGACGAGATGTCGAAATCAGGCACGCCGGCCTCCTGCATCGAGGGCAGGTTCGGCACCAGCGGCGAGCGGTCCTTGGTGGTGACGGCGAGCGCGCGCAGCGCGTTGCCGTTGACGTGGGGCAGGCCGGTCAGGATGTCGACGAACATCATCGAGACACGGCCGCCCATGACGTCGTTGAGCGCCGGCGGCGAGCTCTTGTAGGGCACGTGCAGCAAGTCGAGCCCGGCATTGTGCGCAAAGGTCGCACCCGAGACGATCGCGGAGGACGATCCCGAGGCGTAGCTCAGCTTGCCCGGATTGGCCTTGCCGTAGGCGACCAGCTCGCCGACGGTCTTGGCCGGCACTTCCGGATTGACGACCAGCATGAAGGGCAGGTCGCCGGTGCGCGCGATCGGCGTGAAGTCCTTGACCGGATCGTAAGTGAGGTTCTTGAGCAAATAGGGATTGGCGGAATGCGTGGTGTTGGTCGTCACCAGCAGCGTGTAGCCGTCGGGGGCGGCCTTCGCGACATAGCTCGCGGCGAGCATGCCGTTGGCGCCCGCCTTGTTCTCGATCACGATGCCGACGCCGAGCGCCTGCGACAGATGCTGCGAGATCAGCCGTGTCGTCGTGTCAGTGCCGCTGCCGGCCGCGAACGGCAAAACCAGCGTGATGTTGCGGCTCGGATAATTGTCGGCCTGGGCCGTGGATGCGGCGGCGAGGCACAATGCGGCCGCTCCGGCGGCACGCAGGTTTCGAATCAGCCCTGAAAGCATGTTTGAACGTTCCCTCTTTTTGGTTGGCGGGGAACCTAGCGCCTCCTCATCGAAATCGGAAGGCGCGAGTTTGTCGCCTTGTCTCCGCGTCGCGGAATTACTTCACCGCGGAGCCCTGGCGTGAGGCGATCACGACGCCGGCGAGCACCAGCGCGTAGCCGATCAGGTGGAACGGCTGCAGCTTTTCGCCGAGCAGCAGGATCGCCATCGCCGAGCCGAACACCGGCACCAGGTGGAAGAACGGCGCGGCCCGATTCGGGCCGATCAGCGCGACGCCGCGGTTGAAGAAGAGATAGGCCAGCGTCGAGGGAAAGATCAGGATGTAGCCCAGCGTCGCCAGCGTCGTTCCGTCGAATTGCAGCACGCGGCCGCTTGCCGCCTCCCAGATCGCGGTCGGAAGCAGCATCGTCGCGCCGCAGCAGGTGGTGAAGGACAGGAAGGACAGCTGGTGGATCTTGGGCCGGCGCGGGATGAAGGCCGAGTAGATCCCGAACGCCACCAGCGAGGAGGCGAACATGATGTCGCCCCTGTTGAAGCTGATGCTCGCGAGCGCGGCGAGATCGCCGCGCAGGATGATGATCAGCACGCCGAGAAGCGAGATCGCGATGCCGGCGAACTGCCCGCCCGTCAGCCGCACGCCGAACAGCACCAGCGACCACAGCGCCACGAACAGGGGACCTGCCGACTGGATCAGCAGCGCGTTCAGCGCCTCCGTGTATTGCATCGCCCAGTACGAGATCGCGTTGTTGAAGGCGAAGCCCACCAGCGACAGGAACAGCATCAGCGGCAGACTGTTGCGCAAGGCGGGCCAGTCGCGCTTCAGATGCGGCCAGGCGAACGGCAACAGGATCAGGAAAACGCCGAACCAGCGGATCGTGGTCACCGTCAACGGCGGCACATGCGCGCCGACATGACGCGCCAGCACGATATTGCCGGCCCAGAACAGCGAGCTCAGGCTGAGCAACAGATAAGGCTGGTTGTTGAGCCAACTGGCCGGATTGGCGGTCTTTGGCGCGGGCGGAGCAATCGTCATTGGCGTTGGACGAAAGCTTGCGCCGGATTGCCGTCGCCGCACAAGCCACGTGGCCGCAATGCTACAATGCAGGCAAACCCTGAGGAGCGCCTTTGGCGGTTAATATGTTGAACATCGCTGGCGCGCGTCTCCCCCTCTCCCCCTGTGGGGGAGGGTGGCTCGCCGCGAAGCGGCGAGACGGGTGAGGGGTCTCTTTCCGCGAGTCCAATTCTCATTTGAGTGCGCGGATGCAACCCCTCATCCGGCGCTTCGCGCCACCTTCTCCCGCAAGCAAGGGGAGAAGGAAGAAATTACGTCGCCTGCTTCCGCGACGCCACGAACACGCCCGACAGCACCAGCGCGAAGCCGATGAAGTGGAATGCCTGCGGGTGTTCGCCCAGGAACGCCATCGCCATGATCGAGCCGAACACCGGCACGACGTGGAAGAACGGCGCGGCACGGTTGGCGCCGATCAGGCGGACGCCGCGATTGAAGCAGAGATAGGCCAGCGTCGAGGGAAACACCGCGACGTAGAACAGCGTCAAGAGGTTCGGCCCGTCGAGCTTCATGACTGGGCGCGCGGACAATTCCCAGATCTCCAGCGGAATGAGGCAGGCCGCGCCGGCCCCGAAGGTGAAGGCGAGGAACGACAGGCCGTGCATCGGCGGCCGTTTCAAGGTCAGCACCGAATACAGCGCGAAGATGACGAGCGCGACGATGAAGATGAGGTCGCCTTTGTTGAACTCGATGTTCGACAGCGTGGTGAAATCGCCGTGCAGCAGAATGGTCAGCACGCCGCACATCGACAGGAGCACGCCGAACGCCTGCGCGGCGGTGAGGCGGATGCCGAGGATGGCCAGCGACCACAGCGCCACGATCAGCGGCGCGGCCGACTGCAGCAGCAGCGTATTGAGTGCCTGGGTATGCTCCAGCGCCCAGTATTGCAGCGTGTTGAAGGCGCCGATGCCGGTGACCGAGAGCGTGATCATCAGGCCAAGTCTGCCGCGGATCGCGGGCCAGTCCTGGGCAAGATGTTTCCAGGCGAACGGCAGCACCAGCAGGAAGGCGAAGAACCAGCGCAGGAACGATAGCGTGACCGGCGGGATGTGGCCGGCGGCGAGCCGCCCGACGATGGCGTTGCCGGCCCAGCACAGCGCGGTGATGCTGAGCAGCAGGTAGGGCTGGTTGGCGATCCAGCTGTGGCCGGATGTCTCCGCGCTGGTGGTCTGGCCGGTGGCGGACATTGGGATTGGCGTGCCCCGCATGCGCCGAGGCTTCCAGCCCGGCGGGATCCGGGCCGGCTGATCGCCCGGCGCTGTCCAAAGACACGGAAATCGGGGCTGCATCAACGGGGGGCGGACGCATCGCGACCATGCAGCGGCGGATTGCGCCTCTCACGCTTTGGTCGAAGCCCCGCGCGCCGCCGCGAAGGTTTCTGGATTTTCCGGGGATATCAAAGGCTTGGAGTAGCCTCGAAGCCCTGAAAATGCCCCGTTCTTGCTTGCCTAGAGAGGCTGCTTCCTTTATCCGGTTGGGCTGCCTCGCGTGCGAACGGCCTCTGGCCGGGAATTGGGCTGGGCGCAGGCATGATTCCGGAAAAGTGGGTACCAATTTTCCGTTCGGATCATGCCACCTACAGAGAAATCTTCGAAGGATTACCCGCGAATGGCCAATGTTGTCGTCGTCGGCGCCCAGTGGGGCGACGAAGGAAAGGGCAAGATCGTCGACTGGTTGTCGGAGCAGGCGGACATCGTCGTCCGCTTCCAGGGCGGTCATAACGCCGGCCACACGCTGGTGATCAATGGCAAGACCTACAAGCTCGCGCTGCTGCCCTCGGGCGTGCTGCGCGAGCAGAAGCTGTCGGTGATCGGCAACGGCGTGGTGTTCGATCCCGCCGCCTTCCTCGACGAGGTCTCCAAGCTGCGGGCGCAGGGCGTTGCGGTCTCGCCGGAGAACCTGCGTATCGCCGAGAACGTCACGCTGATCCTGCCGCTGCACCGCGAGCTCGATGCGCACCGCGAATCGGCCAGCGCCGCGACCGCGATCGGCACCACCCGCCGCGGCATCGGGCCGGCCTATGAGGACAAGGTCGGCCGCCGCGCCATCCGCCTGATGGACCTCGCCGACCTCGACACGCTCCCGCACAAGATCGACCGGCTGCTTGCCCACCACAACGCGCTGCGCCGCGGCCTCGGCCTTCCCGAATTCGACGGCAAGGTGATCCTGAAGGAGTTGAGCGCGCTGGCGCCGGAGCTGCTGCCCTACGCCGAGACGGTGTGGCGGCTGCTCGATATCAAGCGGCGTGAAGGCAAGCGCATGCTGTTCGAAGGCGCGCAAGGCGCACTGCTCGACGTCGACCACGGCACCTATCCCTACGTCACCTCGTCCAACACGGTGGCGGCACAGGCCGCGACCGGCGCCGGCCTCGGACCGGGCGCGGTCGGCTATGTGCTCGGCCTGTGCAAGGCCTACACCACCCGCGTCGGCCAGGGCCCGTTCCCGACCGAGCAGGACAACGAGACCGGCCGCCGGATCGGCGAGCGCGGCCGCGAGTTCGGCACCAACACCGGCCGTCCGCGCCGCTGCGGCTGGTTCGACGCCGTGCTGGTCCGCCAGGCGGTCCGGACCTGCGGCATCAACGGCCTGGCGCTGACCAAGCTCGACATCCTCGACGGCTTCGACACGATCGAGGTCTGCACCGGCTACAAGCTCGACGGCAAGGAGATCGACCACTTCCCGGCCGGCGAGGGTGCCCAGGCCCGGGTCGAGCCGATCTACGAGACCATCGAGGGCTGGAAGGAGCCGACCGCCAATGCGCGGTCCTGGGCCGACCTGCCGGCCCAGGCCATCAAATATGTCCGGCGGATCGAGGAATTGGTGGGGTGCCCGGTTGCGCTGCTTTCCACCAGCCCCGAACGCGAAGATACTATCCTGGTGCAAAATCCGTTTGAGGCTTAACGATATCTTACCGGGACGCGCGTATAGTTGAGTTGAAATGGCTGATTACTATCCGCTGATCGCCCGCGCTATTGCCGCCCTGGACCCGAACGCTCCCGGCGAAAGCCGTCGCGCGCTCTATGAGCGGGCGCGCACGGCATTGATCGCGCAGCTGCGCAGCGTGCAGCCGCCGCTCTCCGAATCCGAGATCACCCGCGAAAGGTTGTCGCTGGAGGAGGCGGTCCGCAAGGTCGAATCGGAGGCTGCCCAGCGCGCCCGCGAGGCCTCCCGCCCCGGTGGCGGCGCCCGCGGCGGCAGCAGCGGCGATGCCTTTCGCCGCGCCAGCACCCGAGCGGCCGAAGGCGGCCCGGCTGCGCCGGCCCCGCCGCGGACGCGTCCGGCGCCGCCGCCGCCGCGCGCCGACCGTCCATCCATCAATGTCGATGACCAAGGCGAGGCCCCGCGTCCGCCGCGCGCGCCCCGTTTCGACGCCCCGCGCCAACCGGGACCGTCCGCCCCGCCACCGATGCCGGAGCCGGCGGCCGGACGCGATCGCGCCGGTGCGCGCCGTCCTCCCGATGTCGGACCTCCGCCGCCGCTGCCGCCGGCACCCGGCGTGCGCGGCTTCCGCGACATCACCGCCGACGCCAACGATCTCGGCGGCGCTGCCGCGCAGGCCAGCCGCGCCGCGCGCCGCACCTATGCCAATGTGCCCTCGCCCTCGCCGGAATTCGACCGGCTCGAGCCGAGCCTGGAAAACCGCGCCGGCGAGCAGGACGCGCCTTATTCCTACGACGAGTCGGTCGAGGAGGCCGAGCGCTACGCGCCGCAGCCGCAGCCGCCGTCGCCGCGTCCGCGCATCGCGCCCGAGCGCGACGCCAAGAAACGCGCCCGCACGCGCTCCACCTTCCCGTTCAAGAGTGCGATCGCCGTCGGCATCGTGCTGATCCTGGTCGGTGCCGGCATCCTCTGGGGCAAGCAGCTGGTCCAGATCGCGACCAATTTGCTGAAGTCCTCGCCGACCCAGGTGGTGGAGGCGCCGAAGGATCCGTCCCAGCCGCAGAGCAAGCCCAAGATTCCGGATCGCGTCGGCCAGCCCTCGGCCAGCGACCAGCCGGTCGCGCCGGTGGCGCAGAAGGTCGTGCTCTATGACGAGGATCCGTCCGATCCGAAGGGCAAGCAATATGTCGGCTCGGTGGTGTGGCGGCTCGAGCCGATCAAGGCGTCCGGCAACCAGAAGGCCGACGTCGCCGTGCGCGCGGACATTGAGATCCCCGACCGCAAGTTCAAGATGACGATGTCGTTCCGCCGCAACACCGATTCCTCGCTGCCGGCGAGCCACACCGCGGAGCTGACCTTCATCCTGCCGCCGGATTTTCCGGGCGGCAGCGTCTCCAACGTGCCGGGCATCCTGATGAAGTCGAACGAGCAGGCGCGCGGCACGCCGCTCGCCGGCCTCGCGGTCAAGGTCACCGACGGCTTCTTCCTGGTGGGCCTGTCCAATGTCGACGCCGACCGCTCCCGCAACGTCCAGCTCCTGAAGGAGCGCTCGTGGTTCGACGTGCCGCTGGTCTATGCCAACCAGCGCCGCGCCATCATTGCCATCGAGAAGGGCGCCCCCGGTGAGCGCGCCTTCAACGACGCCTTCGCCCAGTGGGGCGATTAGGGGCTCAAGCTGCGACTGAGTCGATGCGAGCCGAGGGGATACCTCCCCCGCTTGCGGAAGGGCTATCGCGTTTGAGAGCTTTTCCCTGCAGCCATCCTTCGAGACGCCCGCTTAGGCGGGCTCCTCAGGATGAGGGCGGAGTGTGAGGCAGCAGTTTCAAGGGCACTGACGCCAATTAGCCTCATCCTGAGGAGGCGCGTAGGCGCCGTCTCGAAGGAGAGGCGCGCGCGCCGGCCGCCGCCAAGAGTCACATGCGAGAACCTTGTCCGGCGGGAAGAGGCGAACCGGGCCTCAACGATCCAGCCGAACTCGACCCGACTACTGCGCCGCCGCTTCCCGCTTGCGCGATGCTGATGCCGCGGCTTCGCGGTCCATCACGGCGCGGCAGCCGGGGCTGACCTGGGCCTTGTTCCGCACCATGCAGGCCCTGACCCTGGGAATGTCGGGGATCTCACTGGAGCACAGACGCATCGCGTCACCCGTGCACATCTGCTGCGCTTCGGATGAGAAGGCGAGGCCGGGTGAAGTCTGGAGTGCGATGGCCGTGGTTGCGACGGCGAAGAGCGAAGCGGTGGTCTTAAGCAGCGAAGCGATGGTTTGATAGCGTGTCATGCAGAATGCGTCCCCGAGTTCCGTGGGCTTGAGCCACTTGGTTTTTGGGGCGCCGCACGTGGCTTGATCTGCCGCATGTCACAGCCTTCACGTCGGGAACTTTGGTCCCGCATGTGGTCGCTCGATTTCTTGAAGTTCGAATCGAAAGGTGCTGCGCCGCCCGAGCGAAGTATGCGCCATTGTCACGCGGCTGCAATGGCAGGCGCAAAGGAATTTGCAATTGTTGCGTGGACGTCACGCACAAAGCTTGCGCGCGCGATCAGATCATCCGATCAAAGGATGCGCTCGCTTGTTCCACGTCGCTCGCGCCGAGCGCGGCGGCGTGTTCCTCGACGGCGGTGACGCCCTTGGCGGTCAGCTCGAACAGATCGCCGTCCTTCATCACGTAGCCGTCGGCGATGAGCTCGTCGATCTTGCCGTGGCGGTCGTCGGCGAAGGCAACGGACTGGCTGATGTCCCGCAGGATCGAGAGCTGTTCGTCGCGCAACATGGCTTCACTCTCCGTTCGCTGGGGATGGTCGCGGTCCTCACATGCCGTGGCTCTGAAACACCTTGCTGCAAGAGCGCGACAGCTTGGCCCGGTTGGCCTGCAAGCAACCCTGCACGGCGCCGTCATTGCCGAGGTCCTTGCGACAGAAGCGCGAGGCGTCGCGTGAGCACGCCTGCTGTTCCTGCGGCGAGCCCATGTGGCCCTGCGCAAGAGCGGGTGCGTTCGACAGGCCACTCAGGGCTGCCAGCGTGATCGTCGCCAGGAGAAATTTGCGGGCCATCGGCGGCTCCAATCTGACAGGGATAATTCAGGTCCTGTCTGAACTCGTCGCCTTGCCACTTGTTCCCCCAATGGCCGAGCCCGCCCCGCTATTCAAGGTTCCCGCGGCGCTGCTATAAACATCGGCGAAGTGAAAGGGTGTTTGATGAAACGCTATCTGGTGTTTGCCCTGGTTGGCCCGTTCGTCGGCGGGTTCCTGCTGCTGCTGACGACGACCTATCAGTCCGGCTATTGGGCCCAGACCAGTCTCGGCGAGGTCGGCAAGCTGTTCGCTGTGTTCTTCAAGACCCTGCAGTATAGCTACCTGTTCGGCTTCCTGCCCTCGCTGATGATCGGCGCGGTCGATGACATCCTGACCCATGTCAGGCGGATCGGCCCGGGCTTGCGGATGCTCCTGGTCGGCCTGTTCGCCTTCGTGCTGGCCTCGCTCACCTACAGCTCGCGCGGGCCGGATTCGGGTGCGGTGCAGTTCATCCTGTATGGCCTCGTCGGGTTCGTGCCGGCGGTGATTTCGTCCTGGCTCGTGCATAAATACATCAAGGAGCCGCAAGCAGTGGCGGCGCCGACCTGAGCGCGCGACGTTCGGGCGCGGCGCAGCAACCTCTGCCGCCCCAGCGCGTTCCCTGAAGGCCATGACCATGTCCGACGACGATATCCTTGCTCCACGCAGATCCCGTACGGGGAGCTCGCGCGCGACCGCTTCCGGACCGGAGGCACGCGGGCCGATCATCGATCAGGATGGTCGGGAAATCCGCCCTGAAACGCTGGAGCAGGGCTTTCGCGAGTTCGGTTTCGAACTGGGCAAGGATCATCCGTTCGCCGGGAGCCCGTTCGGCAATCTGACGCGCGAGCAGCGGATCGCGCGGATCGAGGCGATCGCAAAGCTGCTCGACGTCGCCTTCATCCTGCCCGGCACCAACATACGCTACGGCATCGACGGGTTGATCGGCCTGATCCCCGTCGTCGGCGACATCATCACCACGGCGATCTCGCTGTGGCTGGTGCGCGAGGCCAGGGCGCTGGGGGCGCCCTGGTACATCACCACCCGCATGCTCGGCAATGTCGCGCTCGACGGCGTGGTCGGCCTGGTCCCGTTCGCGGGCGACGCTTTCGATGTCATGTTCCGCGCCAACATGCGCAACGTGCGCCTCTTGCGCCGCTGGCTCGACAAGCAGCCACGGATCTGAAGCCTCCCTTCTTCGCCTCTCCCCGTAAGAACGGGGAGAGGGAGTAGAAACGCAAAAAGCGCGACGGCCTTTTGGCCATCGCGCTTTACGCGCACATCGTAAGGCTCAGCGAAAACTTATGCCGCGTCGGCGGCGTCGGTCTCGGCCGGCGCCGGCTTGGGACGGCGGGGCAACGGGAAGGCTTCGCTCTCATAGAGCGAGCGGATGCCGTTCTGGTCGAAACGCGCTTCCTCGACCTGGAGATAGGCGCCGTTCAGCGAATCCGTCGGCAATTGCTCCATCGCGAACTGCACGGCTTCGGCCGCGGTGCCGAACCGGCGATAGGTGAAGCCTGCGCGCTTCTTCTTGCGGATCGCGGCGGGGAAGAGTTCGGCAGACGTGTTGAAGTTGAACGGACGCAGTGGACGCATGGTCAAAGACCTCGTGATCTCTCTGGGGCTTTAAGCGCGTGGGGTTTGGGAGGGCAGGGGCCGCAATCGAGCGGGCCCGCCGCACATGCCATTTTCGTCCACTAATATAGGCCGTTTTGACAAAAATGCGACCCCTGCGATGGGAGATGATGAATCCGCGCATGGCAGCTCCGCGGATGAAATTAACTGAATTACTTCAATGGCTTATATGGTTTACAATTTGCCAAGAAGCAGCAGGACGACGAGCACGACCAAGACGACGCCTCCGATGCCCATGCCGGAATGGCCCATGCCATAGCCGTAGCCGCCGACGCGGCCGGACAGGCCGCCGAGCAGATAGATGATCACCAGGATGATCAGGACGGTCCCGACTGACATGGCATCCTCCCCTGGCGGCCGCCAAATGCGATGATCGGCCGCACCGCCAGACAAGAAAAGCACATCGCGCGATCGGGTTCCATGAAGGAACCCGACCGCGGGAACGTTATTTGGGCTCCAGCTTCAGCGCGGCCGAGTTGATGCAGTAGCGTAGGCCGGTCGGCCCGGGGCCATCGGGGAAGACGTGGCCGAGATGGCCGCTGCATTTGGAGCAGAGCACCTCGGTGCGGATCATGCCGTGGCTGACGTCGCGCTCCTCGTCGACATGGCTCTCGACGGCCGGCTGGGTGAAGCTCGGCCAGCCGCAGCCCGAATCGAACTTCGCGTCGGATTCGAACAGCACATTGCCGCAGCCGGCGCAGACATAGGTGCCGGCGCGGTGGTCGTGCTCATACTCGCCCGAGAAGGGACGCTCGGTCGCCTTCTCGCGCAGCACCGCGTACTGCATCGGCGACAATTCGCGCCGCCACTGCTCTTCGCTCTTGATGACCTTGTCGTCCGTGGTTTTCATTTTGGTGTCGGGCATGGGTCTCCCGTTCTTGAGATGATCTCGCGATCAGTTGGTGGCCTTGCTGGTGCTCACCAGCGTCGGCTTTTCAATGTAGTTATCCGCGAACAGCTTTTTCAGGTTCTCGACCTTGGGCAGGTCGTTATAGGCGATGTAGGGCTGGTTCGGGTGCAGCGTCAGATAGTCCTGGTGGTAGGCCTCCGCCGGGTAGAACGCCTCCAGCGCGCCGACCTTGGTCACGATCGGCTTGCTGAAGACCTTGGCGCCGTTGAGCTGGGCGATATAGGCCTCCACCACCTTCTTCTGCTCGTCGGAGGTGGTGAAGACGGCCGAGCGATATTGCGTGCCGACGTCGGGGCCCTGGCGGTTGAGCTGGGTCGGGTCGTGCGCCACCGAGAAGTAGATCTGGAGGATCTTTCCGTAGGAGATCTTCTTCGGGTCGTACTTGATCTCGACCGCCTCGGCATGGCCGGTCCGGCCGCTCGAGACCGTCTGGTAGTCGGCGGTCGCCTTGGTGCCGCCGGCATAGCCGGAGACCGCGTTGACGACGCCCGCGGTGTGCTGGAAGACGCCTTGGACCCCCCAGAAGCAGCCGCCGGCGATCACGGCGGTCTGGATCCCGCTTGCAGGTGCTGCATCCATGGCAGGGGCGGGGATCACGACCGCGTCCTCCGCGGCCTGAGACGGCGCGGCAAAGGCCAGCGCGAAGGTTAGCGAAAGGGCGGTGGTTGCGGCGAGCAGGGAGGCGAGGGCAGGTCGGCGCATGGCGGATCCTCTTTCGAAAGGTCTGACAGTCTAGGGCGGTCGGGGCCGGACGAACAGTTGCCCGGCTGCGTTTTCGCACCATCCGAGGTACGGACGCGGCCGCCGGTTGTTACGGCGGGACGGACACGAGTCTGTGAAATGAGCCGCGCGGGATAGAAGGGCGCCGGCGGCTTGGCGAGACCGGGAACTCCGCGCTAGATGAACCGGTGCGATCGATGATCGACTTAAGAAGAATCCGGCTGGAGCAGGCCTGACCCATGCTGCGCGTCGTTTCCCTGAGCCTTGTCATCCTGACCGCCGGCCTGTTCAGCGCGGCGGCCGACCCGCAGGCCGACGATCTCACCCTCTGCCGCGACCGCCAGGCGGAGGTCCAGGCCCGCGCGAGCGCCTGCGACAATCTGCTGAAGGCCGACAAGCTCACCGGCAAGGACAAGGCCATCGCGCTCTCCGTGCGCGGCAACACGCTGATCAGCAAGCGCGACTACGACCGCGCGATCGAGACCCTGTCCATCGCGATCGATCTCGATCCTGATTACGTCATCGCCCTCAACCTGCGCGGCCTCGCCTATGAGCGCAAGGGCCAGGACGACCTCGCCATGGCGGACTACAACCTCGCCCTCCGGAAGCGCCCCACCTACGGTGTCCCCTACAACAATCGGGGCGTCATCCACGCGCGCCGCGGCGCGTTGCAGAGCGCGCTCGACGATTTCAGCCTGTCGATCAAATACACGCCCAAATTCCTGCTCGGCTGGACCAATCGCGCCCGCGCGCGGACGCTGATGAAGGATTTCGACGGCGCGATCGCCGATTTCGCGGAGGCCGAGAAGATCGACCCGACCGCGCCGCAGATCGCCAGCAACCGCTGCATCACTTACGGCATGATGGGCAAGTACGCGCAGGCCCTTGCCGACTGCAACGGCCTGATCGAGCGGCAGCCGAAAAACGTGTTCGCGATCAACAACCGCGCTGATGTCAGCATGATGAAGGGCGACCTCGACGCCGCGCTGAAGGATTACAACACCGCCATCCAGATCAATCCGAACAACATCCGCGCGCATTCCGGCCGCGGCCAGATCTACGAGCGGAAGAAAGATCTCGCGCAGGCGCGCGCCGATTACCGCGCGGCCGCCTATTCGCTGACGAAGTTCGACGAGCCCGACGTCGCCCGCGCCCGTGCCGTCGCGCAGGAGCGGCTCGCCGCGCTGACGCTGCAGGCGCCGGCCGGAGCAACCGGGCGCCGCGTGGCGCTGGTGATCGGCAACGGCTCCTACAAGAACGTCCATGCGTTGCCCAATCCGCCGCGCGATTCCAAACTGATCGCGAGCGTGCTGCGCGACGTCGGCTTCCAGAGCGTGATTTCCGTCAATGACCTCACCCGCGACAAGTTCTTTGACGCGCTGAAGGCCTTTGCGGAGGAAGCGGAGAAGGCCGACTGGGCCGTGGTCTATTACGCCGGCCACGGCTTCGAGATCGGCGGGGTGAACTATCTCGTTCCCGTCGACGCCAAGCTCGCCGCCGACAAGGACGCCGAGACCCAGGCGGTCGCCCTCGAGCAGGTGATCGCCGCGGTCGGTGCCGCGCGGAAAATGCGCCTCGTGGTCCTGGATGCCTGCCGCGACAATCCGTTCGCGCCGAGCATGCAGCGCACGCTGTCGCTGAAGCTGGTCGACAAGGGCTTTTCCAACATCGAGCCCGGCGCCGGCTTCATGGTGGTCTACGCCGCCAAGCACGGCGAGACCGCGATGGACGGCGACGGCAGCGCCAACAGCCCGTTCGCCACCGCGCTGGCCCGCGAGATCAGGCAGCCGCGCATCGAGATCCGAAAACTGTTCGACATCATCCGCGACGACGTCTGGGCTGCGACGAAGCACGAGCAGCAGCCCTTCACGTATGGGTCACCGCCGGGACGGGAGGATTTTTACTTTGTGGCGGGGAAGTAAGGGGCGCGATTCCGGCGCCCCATTCTCCGTGCCGTAGGGTGGGCAAAGCGACTTTGTCCGCCGTAGCTCGAAGAGCGAAGGCGGAAGCGTGCCCACGCCTTGTTGCTTATGGAGGGAGATCGTGGGCACGGCGCTACGCGCCTTTGCCCACCCTACGGGACCGGAGTTTCAGACGACGATGCTGAGCCGCTTCGCCGCGCGCGTAATCCCCGTATACAGCCACCGCGCCCTTGAGTCCTGGAACGCAAAGCTCTCGTCGAACAGCACGACGTCGTCCCATTGCGAGCCCTGCGACTTGTGCACGGTGAGCACGTAGCCGTAATCGAACTCGTCATAGGGCTTGCGCTGCTCCCAGGCGATCTGCTCGACGCCGCCCTCGAAGCAATCGGCGCGCACCGAGACCTTGGTCACCTTGTGGCCGAAATCCTCGTCCGGTGACAGCCGCATCGAAAGGATGCGCGATTTCGAGCGCGAGGTGTTGCGCGACTTCACGCGCCACAGCCCGCCGTTGAACAGGCCCTTCTTGCGGTTGTTGCGCAGGCACACCAGCTTGTCGCCCGCGACCGGGAAGACGTCCTCGATGTTCTGGCGCTGGCGCACCCGCATATTGTAGGCGCGCCGCGTGTTGTTGCGGCCGACCAGGACCTGGTCGGCGCCCATCACGCGGTCGGGATCGAGCTCCTTGCGCGAGACCACCTCGCTCTCGCCGTAGCGGCCGATGTCGAGCTCGCGTCCCTCGCGCACGTCCATCGACATCCGCACGATCGGATCGTCCTGCGCCTGGCGGTGCACCTCGGTCAGCATCGCGTCGGGCTCGGTGTTGGTGAAGAAGCCGCCGCCCTGGATCGGCGGCAGCTGCGCGGGATCCCCGAGCACGAGCAGTGGGCAGTCGAACGACATCAGGTCGCGGCCCAATTCGGCGTCGACCATCGAGCACTCGTCGATCACGATCAGCTTCGCCTTCGAGGCCGGCGCGTCGTCCCACAATTCGAAGCTCGGCTGCTCCTCGCCGGATTCGCGGGCGCGGTAGATCAGGGAGTGGATGGTGGAGGCGTCGTCGCAACCCTTGTTGCGCATGACGAGGGCGGCCTTGCCGGTGAAGGCCGCGAATTTCACCTCGCCGTCGACGCCTTCGGCGATGTGCCGGGCCAGGGTGGTCTTGCCGGTCCCGGCAAAGCCGAACAGGCGGAAGATCGGCGGCGTGCCGTTGCGGCCCGGCCTGGCCTTCAGCCAGTCGCCGACGGCCTTGAGAGCGGCATCCTGATGCGGTGTGAAACTGGCCATATCTGTCTTGAGGAAGGGCGAAACGAGGCGATTCGCCATCCCCCAAAACTAACCATTCGCCCCGCCGGTTCAAGCGGGGCGAAGCCGGTTGCCTTTTGGTCCTACTGCCAGCCGGGAACGCCGCGCATGTCGGGCAGCTGGTGGGCGATGCCCTTGTGGCAGTCGATGCAGGTCTTTTCCTTGGTGAACAGGAAGCGCTGGTGCGCCACCGAGGCCCGCGGCGACTGCTTGGTGATGTCCATGGAATCGGCACTGTGGCAGTTGCGGCATTCCAGGGAATCGTTGGCCTTGAAACGCGCCCATTCGTGCGCGGCGAGCTCGAGGCGATGATCCTGGAATTTCTCGCGGGTGCCGATCGTGCCGAAGATCTTGCCCCAGACCTCCTTGGAGGCCTGCATCTTGCGGGCGATCTTGTCGGTCCAGTTGTGCGGGACGTGGCAATCCGGGCAGGTCGCGCGCACGCCGGAGCGGTTGCTGAAGTGGATGGTGGATTTCAGCTCGGCGTAGACGTTGTCCTTCATCTCGTGGCAGCCGGTGCAGAATTTTTCGGTGTTGGTCAATTCCAGCGCGGTGTTGAAGCCGCCCCAGAAGATAACGCCGGCGACGAAGCCCGCGAGCACCAGCGTGCCGAGCGCGAACACCGAGCTCGGCCGGGTCAGCACACGCCAGAGCTCCAGCGCAAAGTCCCAGCTTCGCGCGACGAAGCCGCGCTTGGTTTTCAGCTCTGCATTGGGCTCGTCAGCAGTCGTCGTCATCGGCGGCCACCCGGGCTTGCACGCGAGAGCAGCGTGTCGATGTCGACGAAGTCGTTGCTCACGGGCGGATTGGCGGTGTTCTGCGGCACGTGGCATTCCGTGCAGAAGAAGCGCCGCGGCGAGATCGAGGCCAGGAACTGGCCGTCGCGGTCCATGAAATGCGTGATCGAGACCATCGGCGCCTGCGATTCCGCCGTGCGTGCCCGCGCATGGCAGGACAGGCATTTGTTGCCGTTGAGGTCGATCTGATAGCCGTCGATCGTGTGCGGGATGACCGGCGGCTGCTCCGGATAATTGCGCACCTCCTTCTCGGACGTGTTGCGGTTCGGCAGCATCGGCGGCGCCGGGCCCTCGTCATTGAGCGGGGCCGGACCGCGCAGGCCCGAGGTGACGGTCTGTGCGGTCAGCGAGCTCGAGGCCGCGGCGATCGCGAAGGCGAGCAAGGCGATTGCAGATCGTTTCATCATGACAGGCTCACCCGCTCGATGCGCACGGCGCATTTCTTGAAGTCGGTCTGCAGCGAAATCGGATCGGTCGCGTCCAGAGTCACCTTGTTGATCAGCTTGGACTCGTCGAACCACGGCACGAAGACGAGGCCCTTCGGCGGCCGGTCGCGACCGCGCGTTTCGATCCGGGCGCGGATGAAGCCGCGGCGGGAGACCACCTTCACCTCGTCCCCGCGACGGAGCTTGGCATCCGCCGCGTCGTCCGGATGCATGAAGCACACGGCTTCGGGGAAGGCCTTGTACAGCTCGGGCACGCGGCGCGTCATGGTGCCGGAATGCCAGTGCTCCAGCACGCGGCCGGTCGAGAGCCAGTAGGGATATTCGTTGTCGGGCGATTCCGCCGGCGGCTCGTAGGGTAGCGCGAAGATGCGCGCCTTGCCGTCGGGATAGCCGTAGAACTGCACGTCGGTGCCCTGCTTGACGTAGGGATCACTGCCCTCGCGGAAACGCCACTTCGTCTCCTGGCCGTTAACGACGGGCCAGCGCAGGCCGCGCTCGCGGTGATAGGTGTCGAACGGCGCGAGGTCATGGCCATGTCCGCGGCCGAACTGGGCGTATTCCTCGAACAGGCCCTTGTGCACATAGAAGCCGAAGGCCTTGGACTCGTCGTTGAGATAGCCCGGCTCGATGTCGGTCACGGGGAATTTGTCGACCTGGCCGTTCTTGTAGAGCACGTCGAACAGCGTCTTGCCGCGAACCTCGGGCTTCTTGGCGATCAGCTCCTCGGGCCACACCTCCTCGATCTTGAAGCGCTTGGAGAACTCCATGAGCTGCCAGAGATCGGATTTCGACTCGCCGGGCGCGGGGACGAGCTGGTGCCAGAACTGGGTGCGCCGCTCGGCATTGCCGTAGGCGCCTTCCTTCTCCACCCACATCGCGGTCGGCAGGATCAGATCGGCGGCCAGTGCCGTCACCGACGGATAGGCATCCGAGACCACGATGAAATTGTCGGGGTTGCGGAAGCCGGGATAGGTCTCCTCGTTGGCATTGGGGCCGGCCTGGAGGTTGTTGTTGACCTGCACCCAATAGGCGTTGATCAGGCCGTCCTTCAGCATCCGGCTTTGCAGCACGGCGTGCGCGCCGTTCTTGTCGGGAATGGTGCCTTCGGGCAGCTGCCAGATGTGCTCGGCGTGGTCGCGATGCGCCTTGTTGGTCACGACCATGTCGGCCGGCAGCCGGTGCGAGAAGGTGCCGACCTCGCGCGCGGTGCCGCAGGCCGAGGGCTGGCCGGTCAGCGAGAACGGGCTGTTGCCGGGCGAGGAGATCTTTCCGGTCAGAAGATGGATGTTGTAGACGAGGTTGTTGCACCAGACGCCGCGGGTGTGCTGGTTGAAGCCCATGGTCCAGAACGAGACCACTTTGGTCTTGGGATCGGCGTAGAGCTCGGCGAGCGCCTCCAGCCGGTTCAGCGGCACGCCGGACATCTCGGCTGCCTTTTCCAGCGTGTATTCCGACACGAACTTGACGTACTCGTCATAGCTCATGTCGGTGGAGTCGTTGGCCTTCGCTGCACCCGTTGCCTTTTTCTGAAGCGGATGCTCCGGCCTCAAACCGTAGCCGATATCGGTCTGCCCTCGCCTGAAAATCGTATGCGCGGCGACGAAGTCCTTGTTGACCCGGCCGGTCTTGATGATGTGGTTGGCGATGGCGTTAAGGATGTAGAGGTCGGTCTGCGGCTTGAACACCATGCCGATGTCGGCGAGGTCGAACGAGCGGTGCTCGAAGGTCGAGAGCACGGCGACGCGAACATGCGGCGCGGACAGCCGGCGGTCGGCGAGGCGCGTCCACAGGATCGGGTGCATCTCCGCCATGTTGGAGCCCCACAGCACGAAGGCGTCGGTCGCCTCGATGTCGTCGTAGCAGCCGGGCGGCTCGTCGATGCCGAAAGTGCGCATCATGCCGGCGACGGCGGAAGCCATGCAGTGCCGCGCATTGGGATCGATGTTGTTGGTGCGGAAGCCGGCCTTGAACAGCTTCGAGGCTGCATAACCTTCCCAGATCGTCCACTGGCCGGAGCCGAACATGGCGACGCCGTTGGGGCCGCGCTTCTTGAACGCCTCCTTCCACTTCACCTCCATGATGTCGAAGGCTTCGGTCCAGGATACGGGCGTGAACTCGCCGTTCTTGTCGTATTTGCCGCCCGTCTTGCGCAGCATCGGCTGGGTCAGGCGGTCATGGCCGTACATGATCTTGGAGAGGAAGTAGCCCTTGACGCAGTTGAGGCCGCGGTTGACCTCGGCCTTGATGTCGCCGTGGGTGGCGACGACGCGATTGTCCTTGGTCGCGACCATCACCGAGCAGCCGGTGCCGCAGAAGCGGCAGGCGGCCTTGTCCCATTTCATTTCGCTGTTGTCGCGCTCGGTGATGAGATTGGCGGCGAGCGCCGGAGCCGGCATGCCTGCTGCGGCGGCCGCAATCGCGGCGGCCTCGAGCTTCAGCATCTGGCGGCGGTCGAGCTTTGGCGATGTCATGATGGCTCTTCCTGACTCAGGCGGTTTCGATGGCGTGGAAGACCAGCGCCGCGGAATAGACGTGTTGCAGCGACTGGATGGTGTTGAGCAGGGTGCCGAGGCTGCCGGCATCGGGCGCTTCGGTCACGACGACGAGTTTGCCGCGTGGGTCGCGGCCATGGATCTCGCAGCCGGGCAGGGCGGTGATCTCAGCTTCGAGTTCGGCGAGGCGCTCGGGGCGCGCCTGCACGATGATGCTGGCGATTTCGGCGCCCGGTGGCGGCACGATGCGGTCGGTGCTGAGCACGCGGCCGGTGATCAATGCGCGGCGGTTGAGTGAAGCTTGGGCCATGATGCCGGTCTTTCGCTTGGAGGAGATCAATGCGGGGAGGGCGGCGGGCCGGGAGGGCCAGCAAACATCTGGTAGATCCAGACGCCGAGCCCATAGGAGCCGACTGTTCCGACCGCGAGGACGGGCATCACGATCGCGGTCAGGAATAGGAAAGCGAAAATCTCCATGCGCTTGCGGCGCACGCGCGAAGTCGTGTCGTCAGGGGCCGACATATTCGGTCTCTTCGGGATGGTATGGGAAGCGGGACGGCATCCGGGCCGTTGCCTTGCAGCCCTTTTGCTGCAATCGGGCCGTGGTGGCGTTGATCTGGATCAACCTGTCGACTTGCGCGGATGTCGCAGCGGCGGCCCCGAGGCGGGTATGGGGCGCCATGCCAGGCTCGGGATCAGTCTCCCGCGCGGCGGAATTGCTGCTCCGTAGACAGCTCCGCCTCACACCTTAAGATGAGCTTAACAACAATAGAGCGGGAGAGCGACGCCATGAAGTTCGGCATCTTCTACGAGCTGCAACTGCCGCGGCCCTGGGTGGCCGGCGACGAGCTCCGGCTCTACCAGAATGCCCTCTCGCAGATGGAACTCGCCGACAAGCTCGGTTACGACCATGCCTGGGTGGTCGAGCATCACTTCCTCGAGGAATATTCGCACTCGCCCTCGCCGGAATCCTTTCTCGCCGCGGCCAGCCAGCGCACGAAAAACATCCGGCTTGGCCACGGCATCCTGCAGCTCACCACCAATCACCCGGCGCGCGTGGCCGAGCGTGTCGCGGTGCTCGATCTGCTCTCGAACGGGCGCTGCGAGTTCGGTATGGGCGAGAGCGCGTCCATCACCGAGCTCACGCCGTTCGGCCGCGACATGGAGACCAAGAAGGAGGTCTTTGAAGAAGCCGTGCAGGCGATCTTCCCGATGTTCAAGGACGCGGGCAGCGAACATCACGGCAAGTATTTCGACATTCCCCTGCGCAATGTCGTGCCAAAACCGGTGCAGAAGCCGCATCCGCCGCTGTGGATGGCGTGCTCGCAGCTGCCGACCATCGAGCGTGCCGGCCGTCACGGTTTTGGTGCGCTCGGTTTTCAGTTCGTCAGTGCGGATGCCGCGCATGCCTGGGTGCACGCCTATTACAACGCGATGACCAAGCGTCTCGCAAAGCTGGCGGACTACCAGATCAACCCGAACATGGCGCTGGTCTCGTTCTTCATGTGCGCCAAAACGGATGAGGAGGCGCGCGCCCGCGCCGACGGCGCCACCTTCTTCCAGTTCGCGCTGCGCTTCTACGGTGCCTCGCAGAACCGCCAGCGGCCCGCGCCCTACACCGTCAACATGTGGGACGAGTACAACAAGTGGAAGCGCGACAATCCGGAGGCGCAGGAGGCGGCGTTGCGCGGCGGCCTGATCGGCTCGCCGGAGACGATCCGCAGGAAGCTGAAGCGATTCCAGTCCTCGCATATCGACCAGGTCATCCTGCTCAACCAGGCCGGCAAGAACAGCCACGAGCACATCTGCGAATCGCTGGAGCTGTTCGGCCGCGAGGTGATGCCGGAGTTCCAGAACGATCCGGCGCAGGCGGCCTGGAAGCAGGGCGTCATGAGCGGCGAGATCAAGCTGGAGGAGATCGACACCGAGGCGTTCACGGACCGCTACGGCAAGCTCGCGGTCAACGTGGCGCCAGCGAAGGCGGCGGGGTAGGGGATCTGCATCCGGCATGGGCCCCGGCTCTGCAGCGCATCACACGCGTTGCCGGCTTTCGGCGCCCGATCGTTGCTGCTATCCTTCCGCAAAACAGCGTCAGACGGAGGAAGCCAATGCGGCCCGACGGAACGGCCACAACTCCAGCGGCTGGCGACATCACGCCCGCGGTGCTCGCCATCGGCCGCTCCGATTTCCCCAAAGTCCTCATCGACACGCTGCGCCGCCAGGCCGATGTCGGTCATTGCATGGTGTTTGCGCTGAGCCGTGCAGGTGCCGCGACCTGCCTGCTCGATGCCGGCAATATCCCGATCGGCGGCGATCTCGGCGCCGCCTATGCCGGCCAGTTCCACGAATCCGATCCCAACCGCGATGCGCTGTTCGAAGGCGAGGGCACTGCGCCGATCATGCTGCCGAGCTTCGCGCCCCGCATGTACGGCGCGCGCTACCGCAAGATCTTCTTCCACGATTCCGGCATCGTCGACAAATGCGCGACCGCGATCTGGACCGGCGACACCTGCTTCTACGTCAACTTCTACCGCATCACGTCCCAGGGCCGCTTCAGCGCCGCGCAACGCGAACGGCTGCAGACGATCGCGCCCGCGATCGGCGCCAGCGTCGCGCGTCATTTTCAGCAGGCCGCGACCGCGACGCCTGATCAGAACCTCGCCACATTGTTCGCGACGCGCGCGCCACTCTCGAACCTGACACCGCGCGAGCAGGAGGTCTGCCGCCGCATCCTGCTTGGCTTCAGCTCCGAAGCGATCTCGCAAGGACTCGGCATCAGCCTGCATTCGACCCTGACCTACCGCAAGCGCGCCTATCAGCGGCTCGGCATCTCCTCGCAGAACGAATTGTTCGGAATCGTGCTGGGCCTGCTGGCAGGGCCACACGGCCTGAACTGAGGGGACCGGGAGTCCGCGATACCTGCTTCCGAAAGCAAAGCGGACACGCGGTCCACCTACGGGGATCGTCGCCTTTTGACCCGAAGCCGACGCCACTCCTCGCCTCCAATGTGCTAGACTGAGACCCGGTCAAATGCTCCCGGGATCCACATGAAGCGGCGCGAGTTCGTCACGCTGATTGCTGGCGCTGCGGCATTGCCGCTCAAAGCCCGCGCACAGCGGGCTGGCCAGCGGTACCGCGTTGCGGCATTGGGGCCGGTACCGCTCAGCTTCTTCGATGAACTGGGCAGAGCCGGCTTTGTCAGAGGCAAAAACCTTGAGATCGACAGCCGTGGCGAAAGGGTGGCTGCCGCGTCTTATGCCAGTGTGGCCATTGAACTGGTCGAGGCAAGTCCACATGTGCTGATGGCAGTCGGGGCCGAAGCAGGGCACGCAGCACAGAAAGCAACGCAGCGTATTCCAATCGTGGTGATCGCGGACGACTTGCTTGGCAGCAAGCTTGTCGCCTCGATGCCGCATCCCGAAGGTAACACCACTGGTGTTGCCATCTTTGCGTTTCAGCTCGACGCCAAGCGATTGGAGTTGCTGCATGAAGCACTGCCAGCTATCCGGCGAATAGCAGCTCTGGCAGACCGCCTGCCGATACCAAACATGAGTACTCTCGAAAGCGCCGCCAAGAGGCTCGGCGTCGAGATCGTTCCGTTTGCCGCACGATCCGAGGAAGATCTCATCCGTGTGATTGACGCTTTGAAGGTCGAAGAGATCGGGGCCGTCAACCTGCTGGCCTCGCCGATCTTGGCATCGAAATTCCAGTACCTGATCCGCGATCGGCTGGCCCTCCGCCGCCTGCCCGCCATTCTGCAGTGGCCCGAGCAGGCGGAAGAAGGCGGACTGATGGGATACGGTCCCCGCCTCAGCGCGGTTTTCCACCAATGCGCGCGTCAGGTCGCAAGACTATTGCGAGGCGCAAAGGTAGCCGAGGTGCCTGTTGAGCAGCCGACAAAGTTCGAACTGGTCATCAATCTCAAGACAGCCAAAATGCTAGGTGTCGAAATGCCGCCGATGCTACTCTCTCGTGCCGACAGGACGGTCGAGTGAGTTCTCGGCTTCCGTTTCTGGCGCCTTAGCTGCCTTCTGTTTCTGGCCTCAGAATGTCGGCTGTCGGGCTGGGAGCAGTCAAGGTCGCAGCGTGTCCGCTCCGCCGGGCTATTCAGAGAAGCGCGTTGTCCGCATCGCCAGCTCACTATCAAGCGGTGCTCCCAATTTTGATATCGTCGAACAAGAGCCCGTCGTTAACCATCCCCGACGGTTCCCGCCTGAGCGGCATCGCTTCGAAGTTTCTTAAATTTTGCTGGGTACCTCTTCAGGGCACAGTGACCTGGGGAAAGAGTATGGGTAAGCGGGCGAAACGTGGAAAGGCGGAGACGCTCGCAATACCCATGGCCGCGAGAGTTGCAATTGGCGCCGTGGCCGTCGCCGCGTTGGGGTACGGTTTGCTGTCCGGCCCGGCGAGCGTGCAGGCGATCCGGAAGCCGTCCGCACAGGAAGCCAAGGCATCGTCAAGTCCGGTTTACGTGGCGCCCCCGGTTCATGCATCCGCGCCGGCGGTAGCTCCGGCTCCGATTCCGACCCCGGCACCTTTGGTCGAACCACCAAAAGCCGACGCTGATGGTCCCGGAGCATTGGTCCGGCAGGTGGTTGACTACGCCAGCCGCCAGACGCCGGGCACCGTGATCATCGATACCAAGAACACATTCCTCTATTTGGTTCTGAACGACACCCAGGCGTTGCGCTACGGCATCGGTGTCGGCCGCGAAGGTTTCACCTGGTCGGGCGAGCAGACTGTGGCCCGCAAGGCGGAATGGCCGGATTGGCATCCGCCTGCGGAGATGGTCTCGCGTCAGCCTTATCTGCCGCGGTTCATGGCAGGCGGTCCCGGCAATCCGCTCGGCGCCCGGGCGATGTATCTCGGCGAGACCGAATATCGCATTCACGGCACCAACAAGCCCGATACGATCGGCAAGCGCGTGTCGTCCGGCTGCATCCGGCTGACCAATGACGACGTCACGGATCTCTATGAGCGGGTGAAGGTCGGCGCGAAAGTGATCGTGCTTCCGGCAACCGTTCGTCGTCCATCCCAGGGCGCGCCGGCCGACGCCGCGTTCCGGTTGCCGGACCCTGCATCGCCATCGAAGCGGCCCTTGGCAGCCAACGCGCAGATGCTGCCATTTGGAGCGAAGATCGCCGAGGCGCGGTAGCTCCAAGGATCTAGCTCCAAAGGTCTGGGCTCCAACGGTGAGCAGAGCGCCGCGCAGCATCGTCCGGCACGCGCTGCTGTGCAGAGCCGGGACCCGCGGTGTCAGCTGCCGCCCTCTGCCAGTTGCCCCGCTCCAATGACGTGCTTTCCTGGTTCGCCGGCAACAGCCGCCTCGATGAGCTGCCGGGCCACGTTGGTCACCGGGCTTACACGCGCAACCCGCGGCAACAGGGGGGACGCGAAGTTTAGGACGTTCCGCACTGCTCGCTGTACCGGCCTGCTTTCGGCACGCTCGCCATCCAGGAAGCCTGGCCGCAGGATCGTCAGGGACGGGAAAGCGAGCGCCCCGATCGCCTCTTCCACCTCGCCCTTCGTCCGCGTGTAGAGAAACAGGGATCGCGGGTCGGCGCCCAAGGACGATACCAACGCGAAACGGCCGACTCGAGCGTCGCGCAGCCGCCGCGCGATCAGCAGCACAAGTTCGTAATCGACCGCACGAAATGCTGCTGCCGACCCTGCCGCCGCTCGCGTCGTTCCGAGCGCGCAGATTGCGCCGTCGGCTCGCCATTCCTCACCGCCGGCACCAGCAATCAGATCATCGAGCCGAGGATTGGTTACCCGCTCCTCGGCTGGCAGCGCACGCCGCGTCGGCGCGATGATGCGCGTGATGCGAGGGTCCGCACGAGCAAGCGTCATCGCGCGGCCGCCAACCAGCCCCGTCGCGCCTACGATGAGCAATGTGGTCATGACCATCCCGTCTTGGCTTTGCAGGCCAAGTGTACAGGAACCGGCTGCCACGGCAAATTCGATGCCTGCGTCGCGACAATCTCCAAGTCCGGCACATATCGAAGTTGTGAGCCACGGGGAATTCCTTGCCGTTTTGTCCCGTCAACCGGACTTACACGTAAATGCTCTCCTGCCGTGTGTCCCCATCGCTAGGGACAGACGCCGGCCGCGGAGTTCGCTAGTCTGTCCTCTAGGATACGACATCCGGAGAGGCCGCATTGAGCACCGCGCCGCGCATCGACATCGACCCGGCCGCATTCTGGGCCGATCCCTATCCGATGCTCGCGAAGATGCGGAAAGAAGCTCCCATCGCATTCGTGCCGCAGCTCGGCTCGACGCTGCTGACCAGCCGCGACGACATCTCGATCTCCGAGAAGCAGATCGACGTGTTTTCCTCGCACCAGCCTGCGGGCCTGATGAACCGGCTAATGGGCCACAACATGATGCGCAAGGACGGCGAGGCGCACCAGGTCGAGCGCCGCGCGATGTTTCCGACGGTGTCGCCAAAGACGGTGAAGGCGCACTGGACCGCGCTGTTCCAGGCCCATGCCGACCGCATCCTCGACGCGATCGCGCCGGGACGGATCGACTTCATGCGCGATTTCGCGCTGCCGTTCTCCGGCGAATGCCTGAAGTCGATCACTGGCCTCACCAATATCGGCTTTGGCGACATGGACGCGTGGTCGCAGGGCATGATCGAGGGCATCGCCAACTATGCCGGCGACCCTGAGGTCGAGGCGCGCTGCCACGCCGCGACCTCGGGCATCGATGCTGCGATCGACGACATCCTGCCGGCGATGCGCAAGCATCCCGACCAGAGCATTTTGGGCGTGCTGCTCGCCTCCGGCATGCCGATGGAGAGCGTGCGCGCGAACGTCAAGCTCGCGATCTCGGGCGGCCAGAACGAGCCGCGCAAGGCCATCGCCGGCACGGTGTGGGCGCTGCTGACCCATCCCGAGCAGCTCGATCTGGTGCGCAAGGGCGAGGTGACCTGGCTCGAGGCGTTCGAGGAATATGCCCGCTGGATCTCGCCGATCGGCATGTCGCCGCGCCGCATCGCCAAGCCCTGGAGCATCCGCGACGTCGCCTTCGAGACGGACGAGCGCGTGTTCCTGATGTTCGGCTCGGCCAACCGCGACGAGAGGCATTTCGAGCGCGCCGATCAGTTCGACGTGCGGCGCGATACGACCAAGAGCGTCGCCTTCGGCGCCGGCCCGCATTTCTGCGCCGGCGCGTGGGCCTCCCGCGCCATGATCGCCGACGTCGCGCTGCCGACCGTGTTCGCGCGGGCGAAGCAGCTCGAGATCGCCGACGACGAGAAGGTGCGGATCGGCGGCTGGGCGTTTCGCGGGCTGCAGAATTTGCCGGTGCGGTGGCATTAGCTTGCAAGCGTCCTGCGCGAGGCACGCGCCCACCACGGTTTCAGTGTCCTCGCCCGGCTTGACCGGGCGATCCAGTACGCCGCGGCCGTCGTGTGAAGCACTGACGCCTCTGGAATACTGGATTCCCCGCCTTCGCGGGGAATGACAGCGGAAGTGGTGGAGGCGGCTTCGCGCCTCAGCAGCCCCACTGCCTGCGCTTCTCACATTCGCGTGCAGAAAAAATCCCTCTGCATCATCGCGGCCGCTTGAAAGATTAATCATGCGCGCTGCCGCGCGCGCAGTGCGCGCATCGCTATTTTTCCGGCCGTCTCGACACCTCCGACAACCCGCACCATCATTCCCGAACTGGAATGAATGACGGCCGCGCTCGGCCGGGAGTGTGGAATGCAGCGTCGTGACTTTCTCAAGCTCTCCATCGGAACTGCGGCGGCCGCTGCGTTCGCCTCGCCTGTAATCGCGCAAGGCGCGGTGAAGGAAATTCGTATCGGCTATCAGAAGAACGGCGTGCTGGTCATCGCGCGCCAGCAGGCGGCGCTGGAAAAACATTTCGTTCCCTCGGGCATCGAGGTGAAATGGGTCGAGTTCTCCTCGGGCCCGCCGATGATGGAGGCGATGAATGTCGGCAGTGTCGATTACGGCGCGGTCGGCGATTCCCCGCCGGTGTTCGCGCAGGCAGCTGGTGCCGCGATCGTCTATGCCGCGGGCCAGCCGATCACCAACGGCCAGGGCATTCTGGTGCCGAAGGATTCGCCGATCCGCGCCATCGCCGAGCTGAAAGGCAAGCGCATCGGTTTCACCAAGGGCTCGAGCGCGCACAACATCGTGGTGCAGACGCTGGAGAAGGCGGGCCTGACCTATGCCGACATCACGCCGGTCTATCTGGCGCCGCCGGACGCCGGCCCCGCCTTTGCCAATGGCAGCATCGAGGCCTGGGCGATCTGGGATCCGTATTTCGCGATCGGCGAGACCAGGCAGAACGGCCGCATCCTGATCAACGCGCGCGAGGTCACCAAGACCAATTCCTTCTACATCGCCAACCGCGACTTCGCGAAGAACCACGGCGCGATCCTGCAGCAGATCGTCGACGTCACCACCGCGACCGCCGGATGGGCCGAGCAGCACCGCGACGAGGTCGCGAAGTCTCTCGCCGCGGTGACCGGCATTCCGCTGGAGATCCAGACCATCGCGGCGAACCGCTCGTCCTTCGTCGTCGGCCCTGTCACCGACGATATCGTCACGACCCAGCAGGGCGTCGCCGATCGCTTCTACAAGCTCGGCCTGATCCCGAAGCCGATCGCGATCCGCGACATCGTCTGGCGCAATCCGGCAGCCTGATCGTGCCGACCAGCCTTCCCACACACAGGGGTTTGAACATGAGGCGTATCATCCAGCGTCTGATCGCGGCCGTGGTGCTGTCGATCGGCATCGTCGCCGCCGCCGTCGGAACGTCTTACGGCCAGGACAAGGTGGTTCGCATCGGCTACCAGAAATACGGCAAGCTGGTGCTGCTCAAGAGCAAGGGCACGCTGGAGCCGAAGCTGGCTGCCGACGGCTACAAGGTGGTGTGGACCGAATTCCCCTCCGGACCGCCGCTGCTCGAAGCACTCAATGTCGGCGCGATCGATTTCGGCAACACCGGTGAGGCCCCGCCGATCTTCGCGCAGGCCGCTGGCGCGCCGATCCAGTATGTCGCCTATGAGCCGCCGGCGCCGAAGGGCGAGGCGATTCTGGTGCCGAAGGACAGCCCGCTGAAGTCCGTCGCTGACCTCAAGGGCAAGAAGGTCGCGCTCAACAAGGGCTCCAACGTCCACTATCTCCTGGTCAAGGCGCTGGAGAAGGCCGGCGTGAAATATTCTGAAGTTGAGCCCGTGTTCCTGGCGCCGGCCGATGCGCGCGCCGCCTTCGAGCGCGGCGCGGTCGATGCCTGGGTGATCTGGGATCCGTTCCAGGCCGCCGCGGAAGCGGCCACAGGCGCGCGCACGCTCGCAGACGGCTCCGGCATCGTCGCCAACTACCAGTTCTACTTTGCCTCGAAGAAATTCCTCGACGCCAATCCTGAGATCGTCGACGCCGTGCTCGCCGAGCTCAGCACGGTCGACGATTGGGCCAGGGGCGACATCCATGCGGTGGCTGAGCAGCTTGCTCCGGCAATCGGTCTGTCCGTCCCGGTCGTCGAGGTGGCATTGAAGCGGCAGTCCTACGGCATCAAACCGATCACGGATGCCGTCATCGCCGACCAGCAGCAGGTGGCCGACGCGTTCTTCGCGCTGGGCCTGATCCCCAAATCCATCAAGATTTCTGACGTCGCGCGGAAATCCGGTTCGTGAGCGCAAGTCATGACAAAGCAACCCAACGCCAACATCCTCTGGTTCCTGCCGACCCACGGTGACGGCCGCTATCTCGGCACCGGCATCGGCGGCCGCGAGGTCAATTTCAACTATCTGCGCCAGATCGCGCAGGCCGCCGACCAGCTCGGCTATTTCGGCGTGCTGCTGCCGACCGGGCGATCTTGTGAGGATTCCTGGATCGTCGCCTCGTCAGTTGCGCCGTTCACCGAACGGCTGCGCTATCTCGTCGCCGTCCGGCCCGGCCTGCAATCGCCTGGTGTCGCCGCGCGCATGACGGCGACGCTCGATCGCGTCACGGGCGGCCGGCTGCTCGTCAACGTCGTCACCGGCGGCGATCCCGTCGAGAACAAGGGCGACGGCATCTTCCTCGGCCATGACGAGCGCTACGAGGTCACCCGCGAGTTCCTCAACGTCTATAGCGACCTGCTCGCCGGCAAGACCGTGAATGTCGAGGGCAAGCACATCCACATCGAGGGCGGCAAACTCTTGTTTCCGCCGGCGCAGTCGCCGCGTCCGCCGATCTATTTCGGCGGCTCGTCCGATGCCGGCATCGATGTCGCCGTCGATGCCGTCGACAAATATCTCACCTGGGGCGAGCCGCCGGCGCCGGTGGCCGAAAAGATCGCGAAGGTGCGGGAGGTCGCTAGCGCGCGCGGCCGCAAGCTGTCCTTCGGCATCCGCCTTCATGTCATTGTTCGCGAGACCAACGAGGAAGCCTGGCGTGCCGCGAACGAGCTGATCCAGCATGTCAGCGACGACACCATCGCGCTGGCGCAGAAGAATTTTGCCCGCATGGACTCCGTCGGCCAGCAGCGCATGGCGCAGCTTCACGGCGGCAAGCGCGACAAGCTCGAGATCGCACCGAACCTCTGGGCCGGCGTAGGCCTCGTGCGCGGCGGTGCCGGGACGGCGCTGGTCGGCGATGCCGAGACCGTCGCGGCCCGCATCAGGGAGTATCAGGACATCGGCATCGATACCTTCATCATGTCGGGCTACCCGCATCTGGAGGAGGCCTATCGCTTTGCCGAGCTGGTATTCCCGCTGCTCTCGCTCGAGCAGCCCTCCAACGTGACCAGGCTGCATTTCAACGGCGGTCCGTTCGGCGAGACGGTCGGCAGCGATTTCCGTCCGCAGCACAGGGTGTCGCAGTCGTGAGCGTGATCGACAGCGTTTCACTCCCGCGCAGCCTTCGTTTGCCGCGGATCGACGGCCTGATCCAGTGGATCGTGCCGCTCGCCATCATCGCGCTCTGGCAGGTCGCCAGCGTCACCGGCTTCGTGCCGACCCGGGTGCTGCCGGCCCCGAGCGACGTCCTGCTCGCCGGCTGGAAGCTGCTGCTCTCCGGCGAGCTCGTTCGCAACATCTGGGTTTCGTTCTGGCGCGCTTCGATCGGCTTTTTGATCGGCGGCAGCATCGGCTTCGCGTTCGGGCTCGCCAACGGCCTGTCGCAGCTCTCGGCAAAGCTCACCGACACCACGTTGCAGATGGTGCGCAACGTGCCGCACCTGGCGCTGATCCCGCTCGTCATCCTCTGGTTCGGCATCGACGAGAGCGCAAAACTGTTCCTGGTGGCGCTCGGCGTATTCTTCCCGATCTACCTCAACACGCTGCACGGCATCCGCACCGTCGATCCGCAGCTGATCGAGATGGGCCGCATCTACGGCATGACCGACGGCGAACTGTTCCGCCGCGTGATCTTCCCGGGTGCGCTGCCGTCGATCTTCGTCGGCATCCGCTTCGCGCTCGGCATCATGTGGCTGACGCTGATCGTCGCCGAGACCATCGCGGCCTCGTCGGGCCTCGGCTACATGGCGATGCAGGCGCGCGAGTTCATGCTGATCGACGTCGTCGTGCTCTCGATCCTGATCTACGCCCTGCTCGGCAAGCTCGCCGACAGCGCATCCCGCGTGCTGGAGCGTTTGACGCTCTCCTGGCACCCCGCCTTCCAGAAACGTTGAGACATACTGGGAATCACATGCAGACAGCCGTTCGTACGTCCCTTCCCGAAACCGAGCTCGCCAGCCGCGCCAATTTTGCGCCTCACGCCCGCATAGTGCGCGAGGTGCAGAGCAGCGGCCTGCCGCTCAGCATCCGGGGCTTGCGCAAATCCTTCGGCAGCAACGAGGTGCTGCGCGGTATCGATTTGCACATCCCCGCCGGCCAGTTCGTCGCCATCGTGGGAAAAAGCGGTTGCGGCAAGAGCACGCTGCTGCGCTTGATCGCGGGCCTCGACAAGATCGATGCCGGCAGCATCAGCTTCGGCCAGGACATTCAGCCAAAAGGCATCCAGCCTGAGGACGTCCGCGTGATGTTCCAGGAGCCGCGGCTGTTACCCTGGGCCCGCGTGCTGGCCAATGTCGAGGTCGGCCTCGGCCGCGATCGCGCTTCAGGCGATGCGCATGCGCGCGCCGAGAAGGCCTTGACCGAGGTTGGTCTCGCCGACAAGCGCGACCAGTGGCCCTCGGTGCTGTCGGGCGGACAGAAGCAGCGCGTCGCGCTCGGCCGCGCGCTGGTCTCTCGTCCCCGCGTGCTGGCCTTCGACGAGCCGCTCGGCGCGCTGGATGCTCTGACCCGGATCTCGATGCAGCGCCTTTTGGAGCGCGTCTGGCGCGATCAGGGCTTTACCGCGATTTTGGTGACCCATGACGTCGCCGAAGCCGTGGCGCTGGCGGACCGGGTGCTGGTGATCGAAGAGGGCCGCATCGCTCATGATGAAGTGGTTCACGCGGGCCGGCCGCGCCAGCGCGGCTCGGCCGAGCTTGCGGGTCTGGAAGGCTCGATCCTGAGCCACCTGTTGTCGGCGGACGATCGTACCTAAATACAAGGGAACCCCACCTCGGGGACCATGCCATGAATGTAGTGCCCCGCGATCTCATGACTGAAATCCCCGTCTCGTCCGCCGATTTCCGCGGCGCCATGCGCCATCTCACCGGCGGCGTGAGCGTCATCACGGCTGGGCGAGGCAAGGACGTCACCGGCATGACGGTGACCTCGGTCACCTCGCTGTCGGTCGAGCCGCCGACGCTGCTGGTCAGCATCAACCGCGATGCCTCCTCGTTCCCGCTGATCCGGCGGCACAGCGCCTTCGGGGTGAATATCCTCAATGCCGACCAGCTCGATGTCGCCGAACGCTTTGCCGGCAAGGGCGGGCTGAAGGGCGCCGATCGTTTCAAAGGTGCCAAATGGATGACGGCGGTCTCGGGTGTTCCGCTGCTCGTCGGCGCGCTGTCGGCCTTCGATTGCGAGGTTGAGGAGATCGTGGAGCGGCATTCGCACGGCATCGTCATCGGCCGTGTCAGGGACATCAGGAGCTCGGCGCGGACTGCGGCGCTGGCCTATTGGCACGGCCAGTACGTGGCGGTCGACCAGGAGGAGGACGCCGCGAGGCTTGCCGAAGTGAGCGTTCCCGCGCACGGTCGGCGCGGCCTTTGATCGCGCGGGCCGGGGGGCCGGAAGGCTGGCCTTTTCCCCGTCATCGCTCTAGAAGCGCCCGAGCCTCCCGCCGGGACGGCAATGGAGCGGATCGATGAAGCGCGTCGCGACCTGGGCGTTCTATGCCATCGGCGCGCTGGCGATTGCCTATCTCGCGCTCTACGCCTACGCGATGTTCTCGGGCCAGCCCGTGATCATCCCCGGCGATCCCATCCACATCTTCCGCAAGCCGGACGCGCCGAGTTATTCGTAGGCGAACGCGCGCGGTCCCGTAGGGTGGGCAAAGCGAAGCGTGCCCACGACTTCCATCCAGCGCAGGCAAATCGCGGGCACGGCGCAAGTGCGCCTTTGCCCACCCTAAGGCACCTGCCTTCACCCCCGCAAAATCGCCAGCGCCAGCGCCTGCGCGCGCGGCACGATGCTGTCGATATCGAGATATTCCTCCGGCGTGTGCGCGAGCCCGCCGACCGGGCCCAGGCCGCAGATCGTCGGCGTACCGACCGCGGCGGTGAAGCCGGAATCGGCGCAGCCGCCGGAGAACTCCCCCTGCAGCGTGGTGAGGCCGACCTCTCTTGCAGCGGCCTGATAGTTTTCGAACAGCGCCCTTGAATCCGCGCTCTGCACCACCGGCACGAACTCGCCCTTGATGGTCAGCGTCGCACTCGTGCCCGGCACGTAAGATTTCGCGACGATGGTCTGGATCGCGTCCATCACCCGGGCACGATCGGCCGGATCGACGTAGCGCAGGTCGATCTGGCCCTCGGCGTAAGGCGCCGTGGTGTTGACGGACTGCCCGCCCGAGACCAGGCCGACATTGAGCGTGATGCCCTTGTCGAGATCGGTCAGCGCGTGAATCTGCACGATCTTGTGCGCGAGCTCGCCGATCGCGCTGACGCCGGCGGCGAAATTGGCGCCGGAATGCGCGGCTTTGCCGGTGATGCCGAGATGCATGAAGATGCCGCCCTTGCGCCCCGTCACGACGTTGCCGGTGGGGCGGCCCGGCTCGGAATTGAACACGGCGCGGGCGGAGCGGCCTTCGCGCTCGATCACGGGCCGGGAGGAGGGCGAGCCGATCTCCTCGTCCGAGGTGATCAGCAGCTTGATCGGATGCGGATTGCCGCCGAATTTGTGGAAGGCGGTCGCGACGAAGATGTTCATCACGACGCCGGACTTCATGTCGGCGACGCCAGGGCCATAGGCGCGGCCGTCCCTGATCGTGAAGGGGCGCCGCTCGGCCTCACCCTTGCCGAACACGGTGTCGCGATGGCCCATCAACAGCACCGGCTTCTCGTTGCTGCCGGGTTTTGCGACGTCGGCATGGATGGCGTCGCCGAAGGTGTCGTGGCTCTCGCGCCGGAACGGAATGCCGTGCTCGGCAAAATGCCGCTCGAACCGCGCACCGACCGCATCGACGCCTTCCTTGTCATAGGACCCGGAATCGATGTTCACGACATCGCGCAGCAGATCGATCATCGCCTGCTTCTGCGATGCCAGCCAATCCGTGATTTGAGCTTGAGACATGGAGTTCTCCGCGTTGGTTTTCATGCGGGTTATAGGGCGTTGCGCCGGCGCGACCTAGTCGGAGAATGCGATGCCGCCATGTCCACCGCCGTCGTCCCTGCGAACGCAGGGACGATAGCGGGAGCGCGGTGGGTTCGGTGCACAAACAAGAATGCCCGTGACCAGCCCGGGCATTCGCGATTATCTCAACCAGAGTGAGCGCCGCCCTACGCCCCTATCATCGGCATCCGCGGATACTCGCCCGGCGTTCCCGCAGGGGTGATCGGGATGCCGCCGTCGGAATATTCGTTGAGTTTGTTGCGCAGCGTGCGGATCGAGATGCCCAGGATGTTGGCGGCATGGGTCCGGTTGCCGAGGCAATGCTTCAGCGTCTCCAGGATCAGGTCGCGCTCGACATCCGCAACCGTGCGGCCGACCAGCGCGCGTGTCACCTGCTCGGCGGCCATCGTGGCGTGCGCCACCGCCGGCGCGGTTTTGGCGAGGTCGAGGCGGTCGCCGTCCGGGGTGATGATGGCGTCGGGGCCGATCTCGTCGCCCTGCGCCATCAGCACCGCGCGGTGCATGGTGTTCTCGAGCTCGCGGACGTTGCCCTGCCAGCGGTTGGCCGAGAGCACGCGGCGCGCCTCCGCCGAGATCGGGCGCATCGGCACGCCGTTGGCCTCGGCATATTTCTTCACGAAATGCTGGGCGAGCTCCAGAATGTCGGCGGGGCGCTCGCGCAGCGGCGGGATCTTCAGGTTCACGACGTTGAGGCGGAACAGGAGGTCCTCGCGGAACGTGCCTTCACGCACCGCTTCCGCGAGGTTGCGGTTCGAGGTCGCGATGATGCGGATGTCGACCGGCACGGGCTTGGTGCCGCCGACGCGGTCGATCACGCGCTCCTGGATGGCGCGCAAGAGCTTGGATTGCAGGCGGACGTCCATCTCCGAGATTTCGTCGAGCAGCAGCGTGCCGCCGGTTGCCTCCTCGAACTTGCCGATGCGGCGCGCGACCGCGCCGGTGAAGGCGCCCTTCTCGTGGCCGAACAGCTCGGATTCCAGCAGATGCTCGGGGATCGCGGCGCAGTTGATCGAGATGAAGGGGCGCTTGGCGCGGGCTGAGCGGGTATGGACGTAGCGGGCCAGCACTTCCTTGCCCGTTCCGGACTCGCCGGTGACCATTACCGAAGCGTCCGAGCCGGCGATCTGCTGTGCCAGCTTGATCACCTTCGCCATCGCCTCGTCGCGATAGACCAGCTCGCGGGAATCGTTGGCGACCGCGGCCAGCACCGCGGCGATCAGCTCCGGCTCCGGCGGCAGCGGGATGTATTCCTTGGCGCCGGCGTGGATCGCGGCGACCGCGGCGCGGGCGTCGTTGGTGATGCCGCAGGCGACGATCGGGGCGTGGATGTGCTCGGCCTCGAGCCGCATCACGAGGTCGCGGATGTCGAGGGCGACGTCGACCAGCAGGAGGTCGGCGCCCTTGCCGCCGCGCAGCACGCGCATGGCCTGCTCGTGGTCCTCGGCATGGGTCACGGTGGCGCCGTTGTCCATCGCGATCTTGGTGGCGGTGGTGAGCTGGCCCTTCAATGTGCCAACGATGAGAAGCCGCATGTCAGTCTCCTGTCCGTCTGGTCGCGCGCGCTATCAGCTGCGTTCGGTCTTGATGATTTCGGTCATGGTCACGCCGAGCTTGTCCTCGACCAGGACGACCTCGCCACGGGCGACCAGCTTGTTGTTGACGTAGATGTCGATGGCCTCGCCGACGCGGCGGTCGAGCTCGAGCACGGTGCCGGGTCCGAGCTTCAACAGCTCACTGACGTCCATCTTCGAGCGGCCGAGCACAGCCGAGACCTGCACGGGAACGTCGAACACCGCCTCGAGGTCGGCGGCGGCGCGCGCCGCATATTCGTCCTCGTTGTAGCCGACGTCCGTGCCGGTGGGCGGCATCGGGCCGTTGAGATCGGGCAGCGGGACCTGTCCGTCGGTGTCGCTCATGGCTTAGCTCCCCCTGCGGGACGCGACATAGCGTCCAACCATTTCGTCGATCTTGGCCGCGATGGCGCCGCGCTCCAGCACGACGCCGCCATCGGCCCATTCGATCCGGCAGTCGCCGGTCGCAATCTCCGGCTCGGCCAGGATCACCAGCCGTCCTTCGAAGCCGCTCTGCTTGGCGAGCCGCTCGATCTTCTCGCGTGCGCTGTCGTAGAGCGCGTCGTTGATGCGGACCACCAGATGCGGCGTCGCGACCAGATGCGAGAAGCAGTCCTTGACCAGTGCGACGATCTCGCCGAGCGGCTCGGCAGCGACCAGGTCGGCGCACAGCTTGCGCGCGACTGCCACCGCGACGTCGACCGCCTCGGTTTCCATCTTGGATTCGATGTTGCCGATGCCGGATGCGATGCCGCGGATGCCGATATTGATCTCTTCCATGGCAAGCGCGACACGGCGGTCGCTCTCGGCCTTGGCCTCCTGCTGGCCGGCGGCAAAGCCGTCCTGATAGGCGCGCGCCTCGGCTTCCGCGACCTTCTGGGCGATCTCCGCGGCGGTCGCGGCCTTCTCGCGCGTCGTCCGCTCGGGCGCCGCGAAGTCGGTATCGAACAGGAATTTTGCCGGAGCGGCCATCAGTACACCAGCTCGTCGTCGGCGCGGTTCTTGGTCAGCATGATCTCGCCCTTGGCGGCGAGATCCTTGGCGAGGTTGACCAGCAGCGCCTGCGCCTCGTCGACGTCGCGCAGCCGCACCGGGCCCATCGCCGCCATGTCGTCCTGGAGCATCTTGGCCGCGCGCGAGGACATGTTGCCGAAGAAGAAGTTGCGGACGTCCTCGTTGGCGCTCTTGAGCGCGACACCGAGCTTGTCCTTGTCGACGTTGCGCATCAACGTCTGGGCCGAGCCGGAATCCAGCTTCACGAGGTCGTCGAAGGTGAACATCAGCGCCTTGATGCGCTCGGCCGATTCGCGGTTGTCCTCTTCCAGCGAGGTGATGAAGCGGGTCTCGGTCTGCCGGTCGAAATTGTTGAAGATTTCCGCCATCACCTCGTGGGCGTCGCGGCGGCGGGTCTGCGACAGGTTGGACATGAATTCGGTGCGCAGGGTCTTCTCCACGCTCTCGATCACCTCCTTCTGCACCGCTTCCATCTTCAGCATGCGATTGACGACGTCGAGCGCAAGCTCCTCGGGGAAGATGCCGAGCACACGCGCGGCATGCTCCGGCTTCAGCTTCGACAGCACCACTGCGATGGTCTGCGGATATTCGTTCTTGAGATAGTTGGCGAGCACCTCTTCCTGCACGTTGGAGAGCTTCTCCCACATGTTGCGCCCCGCGGGGCCGCGGATCTCGTCCATGATGCCGTTGACGCGCTCCGGCGGCAGGTATTGCTGCAGCAGCCGTTCGGTGGCGTCGAAATTGCCCATCAGCGCGCCCGAGGCTGACATGCGCGAGACGAATTCGAGCAGCATGTCCTCGACCGTGTCGACCTCGACGGTGCCGAGCGTCGACATCTCCAGCGAAAGCTGGCGCACCTCGTCGTCGTCGAGCATCGACCAGATCTTGCCGCCATACTGCTCGCCCAGCGCGAGCATCAGGATCGCGGCGCGCTTGGGTCCCGTCACCGCCTCGGTCTGGGCGCCCGCGCGGTTGCCGGCACGCTGGCCGAGCGTGGAGATCACGCTGGTGATGTCGTTCGAGTTGGCGTTTTGTAGACTGGCGGCCATGTCAGATCACTTCTTGATTCACTTGGCTAGGATTACTTGGCTGGGATTACTTGACTGGGATTACTTGGCTGGTTCGGTCAGCCACTGGCGGATGATGGCGACGGTTTCGTTGGGGTTGCGCTCGGCGAGCTCGCCGACGCGATGAACGGACTGGGCGTGGACCTGGCCCTGGATGGTGGCGACGTCGATCGCGCTGGCGGTACCGCTCGGCAGCAGTGCCTGGCCGGCCGGCGCGCTCTCTTCCGAGGCCGCCGGGCCGGCAAGAACGCCGGAGATGGCGGCGGCGACTTCGTCGGAGGCCAGGATGCGCTTGACCAGCGGGCGGATCACCAGAAACAGCACGATCAGGCCGAGCAGCATCATCACGCCGAGCTCGACGAAGTACATGACGTCGTCCTTGGTGAACTGGAGCATGCCGAGGAGGCCGCCGGGCTCGCCGATCGGGGCAGTGGAGGGCGCATCCGCAAAGCGCAGATTGACGACCTCGACCTGGTCGCCGCGCTTCTGGTCGAAGCCGATCGCCGAGCGCACCAGCGTGGCGATGCGGTCGAGCTGCTCCTTGGTGCGGTCCTGGTAAGCCAGCTCGCCCTTGTCGTTCTTGGAATAGATGCCGTCGACCAGCACCGCGACCGAGATGCGGTTGACCCGGCCGGCCTCGGTCACTTCGGTCTTGGTGGTGCGGGAAATCTCGTAATTGTTGGTCTCTTCGGACTTCTTGCTCTGGTCCTTGGCCGCGACGCCGTTGTTCTGCTGGTTGCCGGGCAGCTCGTTGTTGACGGTGACCTGGCCGTTGTTGTCGGCGGTCATGCTCTGCTCTTCGCGGGTCTGGCTCGAGCGCAGCACGCGGCCCTCGGGGTCGAACTTGTCCGAGGTCTGGGTGATCTTGTTGAAGTCGAAATCGGCGGAGAGCTGGACGCGGGCGCGGCCCGAGCCGACCACGGAGGAGACGATGTCCTCGACCTGCTTGCGCATCCGCTTCTCGAAGGAGATGCGGCGCTCGTCGCCGACCGCCTGCTCCGGATCGGTGGCGGCGCCGTCGGCGAGCAGCTGGCCGGCCTCGTCGACGATCGAGACGCGCTGCGGCTTCAGCCCGTTGACGGCGGAGGCGACGAGGTGGCGGATGGCGCGGATCTGCTGGGCTTCCAGCGAGCCGCGGACGCGGACCACGATCGAGGCCGACGGCTCCGGCGCCTCGCGCGCAAACAGCGGGCGCTCGGGCAGCACCAGATGGACGCGGGCGGCCTGGATGCGGTCGATGGCGCGGATGGTGCGGGCGAGCTCGCCTTCCAGCGCGCGGAGGTGATTGATGTTCTGGACGAAGGAGGTGGTGCCGAGCGCGTCCGACTTGTCGAACACCTCGTAGCCGACGCCGCCGCCCTTGGGCAGGCCGCCCTCGGCGAGCTTCATCCGCAGGCGGGTGACCTTGTCCTTGGGCACCATGATGATGCTGCCCTCGTTGCGGATCTCGAACTGGATGCCCTGGCGCTCCAGGTCCTTGATAATGCCGGAGGAATCCTCGACGCTGAGGTCGGTGAACAGGGTCGTCATCTGCGGCGTGGTGACGCGCATGATGACGAACGCGAAAAAGCCGATGAGCGCGGCGGTGACCGCGATCATCGCCCCGAACCGGGCGGCGCCGATACTCTTCAAAAAGTCCGCAAGACCTTGCAAGCAACCGCCCCAACAGATTCGGCCGCTTTCACCGGAAAGGCCGACTGGGCAATTATTGCCTAGGTGATGGTTTCGATATGGTTAACGAAGGTTAAGAGGTCGGACAAAAGTCGCGCAAAGGGCGGATATGAAAAAAATCGGCCTCGCAGGGCGAGGCCGATTTTCGTCAAAAGCCGCAGATTTCCGGATCGCCTACTGGCGATATTGCTGGATGCGGGTGGTGCGAAGACCCGCCAGACCATGCTGGTCGATGGAAAACTGCCAGGAGAGGAATTCGTCGACCGTCAGGGTATAACGGCTACAGGCCTCCTCGAGCGAGAGAAGTCCACCACGGACGGCGGCGACGACTTCGGCCTTGCGGCGGATGACCCAGCGTTTGGTGCCGGGTGCAGGCAGATCCGCGATCGTCAACGGACTGCCGTCCGGCCCGATGACGTATTTTACCCTCGGGCGATGGGGTTCTGTCATGGCGTACTCACAAACTCTCAACCACTGAACTCACGCCCGTAACCCTACGCCCGGCGGCTTAAAAATCCGCTAAGCCTAAGGCTTCAATACAATTCTCGTTGAAAATGGCTGGAACGGCGCCGTGTCGGCCGGCGGAACGGCGGAATCCGGGCCGGTCGAGGGGGTCTTCGTAAATACTTTACTAACGAATGGAGCCGCAGCGCGGTGTTGCGGAGGCCCTCAATGTCGTCCCTGCGAAAGCAGGGACCCATACCGCGTGATCTATCGATGAGACGCGGGCAGCAGTACCAAGAATGACTTCCTAACCCCTGGTCTTCGCCAAACTTCTCCCTGGGGCCATGGATCCCCGCGTTCGCGGGGATGACGTTTGGCGCGCGGCGCGTACCTTAATTGCTGCTGGTGGCGATGATGCTCTTCACCTGGCTCAGGGTGTAGCTGGCGCCGTCGATGGTGAGCAGGGGCGGCGACTGGGTCAGGTCGACAGACGATACGACGCCCTGCACCTGGGCGGCGATGCCGACAGTGTTGTTGGCGACGTCCTTACCCGTCGCCGTGATCGTGTACTTGCCGTCGGGCCATTGCGTGCCGTCATTGCCCATGCCGTTCCAGGTGAAGGGAATGTCGGTGCCGGCGGCGGCGGTATATTTGCCGGTGAACACGGTCTGGCCGCTGGCATTGGCGACGGTGATGTCGACGGTGGAGTCGGTCGGCACGTTGAGATGCCAGGTGGCGGTCGACTTGGTCATGCTCGCGGTCGAGCCGTCGACCAGGGCGGTCTTGCCGACGAAGCCCAGCGCCTGGGTCGCCTGCGTGGTCTGCTGCAGGGTGACGAGCTGCGACAGCGCATCGTTGGTCTTGAGCTGCTGCTCGACGCCGGCGAACTGCACCAGCTGCTGGGTGAACTGGTTGGTGTCGAGCGGATCCAGCGGGTTCTGGTTCTGCAGCTGCGTCGTCAGCAGCGTCAGGAAGGTCTGGAAATTGCCGGCGAGCGTCGATCCCGTGGTCGAGCTCAGCGAGTTCGACGAGGAGGATTTCGGCAGGTCGGTCGTCCCGGAGACGACAGCAGGAGCGGTAGCGCCAGTCGTGGTGGTCATGTCGATACTCCTTTACACTCTGATGTCGACGCCGCTGCTCGGCCCGTACATGCGGCCATAGCCGCGTCCGACGGGTGCGGCGGCAACAGTGTCGTCCTCGCTGATGATCAGCCGGCGGGCATTGCCGCCATTGTCGTTGTTCTGGCCGGAGTTCTGGCCCGATGAGTTCTGGTCGCGCAGGCTGAAGGACAGCCCGTTGCTGCCGGACTTGAGGCCGGCATCGTCGAGCGCGCGCTGCAATTGCGGCGCGTCCTGGCGCAGCATCTGCAGGGTCTCCGGCTTCTCCACGGTGAGATGCGAGGTGACGTTGCCGTTGCGGTCGACATTGATGCGGACGTCGATGCGGCCGAGCTCGGCCGGGTCGAGGCTGATGTCGAAGCGGGACTTGCCGGAGCGGATGGCGGCCGCGATCTCGATCGGCACGCCGTTGATCGGCACCGCCGTCGCACTGGCCGCGGTCGCGGTCAGCGTCGCCGTCGAAGCGGACGCGGTCGAGGTCGTGTTGGTCAGCGGCGCCTGCATCGCGGAGGCGGCCTGCGCGCTGGTGTCGGCGGTGTTGAAGGCGGCGTGCGCATTGGCATGGGCCTGGGCGGCCGGTGCGGCCGGGATCGCGTCGGGCGTAAGGTCCGCTGCGCCGGGCTTCGCCTCGGTCGCTGCGCCATCTGCCTGCGGCTTGGCGCTTTGCGCATGCGCGGCGGCGTCGGCGGTCGCAGTGCCCGGCGCTTGCGTCACCGCGGGGTTCGCCGTGCCGGCGTCCTGGCCGATATTGGAGACGTCGGACTGTCCTTGCGCGGTGGCGACGGCGGCCTGGAACGAGGTCTTCGGCGTGCCCTGGTTGACGGGGATCAGCCCGCCGGTCGCCTTGGCGTCGGTCGTGGCCGCGTCGGTTGCTCCGGTCGCGGCATCGGCCAGCGTCGCGGTGGTGTCGGCATCGACCTTGGCGCCGGCGGTCTTGGCGCTCTTGTCGGCGGGCGTGGCGGTGTCGGTCTTGGTGCCCGCGATCTGCGCCGCGGTCGAAGCGCTGGCGGCGATGCCGGCGGCGGCGATTGTCAGCGGCGAGGCGGTGGCGGCCTGGTTCGCCGCCGCGTTGGGATCGGCCGGGACGACCGGCGCGGCAACCACGATCGCGTTCGGATCGGGCACGGCCTGCGCCGCGTCGGCCGGTGCCGTTGTCGCGGCATCGATTGCGGCGGTGAGCGTGTCGGTGCCCTCGGTCTGGTCGTCCTTGGTTTTCTCGGATGCATCAGCCGATTTGGCGTCTGACGCCTCGGACTTGTCCTTGACCTTGTCCTTGGCCGTGCCGGCGTCCTTGGCCGCATCGGTGGTCGTGTCGTTCGCCTTGTCGTTCGTCTTGTCGTTCCTGGCGGGCGCGGAGGTGTCGGTGTCGTCGCTCGCCCTGCTCTGCGAGGATTGATCGGTGGAGGAGGTGTCGCGCGGGCCCTTGTCCGCGGAGGACGAATCGTTCCGCCGCGGCGCGCTATCCTGGGCCTGCGAGGCTGCATTGGTGTTGATCGCCTGGGTGTTGCTGTCGACCAGCGACCTGAAGGAGTCGTTCGCGGACGGCTCCCTGGTGCTCTGCGACCGCGCAGGCTTTTGCTGCGCGCTCGACACTTGCACGCTGGCCACGACATCTGACGTACGACTGACCACAGGCGACCCCTTGGAAACATCTTCGGCCTCAGGGGAGCAAGGAGCGGGCCACTGCCCTTCCAAGTATATTTGTATAGCAAAATCAATATCTTAATTATTAAAGCCCGTCGCCGCAGGGCCCGTCGCCACCCCGCCATTTCTGCCTCCCCGGCAAGAATTGCCCTAAGCTGGCCGCCCCCGTGATTGCTTCACCGGAATGCCGCCTATATTAAAGAGGTTACTCTCGGCCGCTTTCGACCGGGCAGTCGTGCCTTGCGGGAACTATAGTTCCCGGGGATCGCCGACGTCCCGCGAGAAGCATGAAATCGCGGATCGCCGCACGCCGTCACAACCCTTAAGGCCCATGCTCAACAGTCTGGATCTCGAAGGCCGTCCTGAGGACACCAGGGTCGTTGTCGCCATGTCGGGCGGCGTCGATTCCTCGACGACGGCTGCGCTTCTGAAGGCGGAAGGCTACGACGTCGTCGGCATCACGCTGCAGCTCTACGACCACGGCGCGGCGACCCACCGCAAGGGCGCCTGCTGCGCCGGCCAGGATATCCACGACGCCCGCGACGTCGCGGCAAAACTCGGCATTCCCCATTACGTGCTCGACTACGAGGATCGCTTCCGCGAGTCCGTCATCGACAATTTCGCCGACAGCTACGCGCTCGGCGAGACGCCGGTGCCGTGCATCGAGTGCAACCGCAGCGTCAAATTCCGCGACCTCCTGAAGACCGCGCGCGAGCTCGGCGCGCAGGCGCTCGCCACCGGCCATTACGTCGCCTCGCGCCGCCGCGAAGACGGCTCGCGCGCGCTGGTCTGCGCGGCCGACGCCGACCGCGACCAGAGCTATTTCCTGTTTGCGACCACGCAAGAACAGCTCGACTTCCTGCGCTTCCCGCTCGGCGACATGACCAAGCCCGAGACGCGCGAGCTCGCGCGCCGCTTTGGCCTGTCCGTCGCCGACAAGCACGACAGCCAGGACATCTGCTTCGTGCCGACGGGACGCTACACCGACATCATCACGCGCCTGCGCCCCAATGCGATGGACCCCGGCGACATCGTCGATCTCGATGGACGCGTGCTCGGCCGGCACAACGGCATCGCCAATTTCACCGTCGGCCAGCGCCGCGGCCTCGGCATCGCCGCCCACGCGCCGCTGTTCGTGGTGCGGCTGGAGGCCGCCACCCGCCGCGTCGTCGTCGGCCCGCGCGATGCCTTGAAGATGCACCGCATCGCACTTCGCGACGTCAACTGGATCGGCGGCGGCGACATCGACCGCGCCATCGGCGCCGGCCTCGAATTGTTCGTGCGCGTGCGCTCGACCCGCAGCCCCCAGCCGGCATGGCTGCGCGGCAGCGATGGTCATTACGAGGTCGAGCTCGTCGCCGGCGAGGAGGGTGTCTCGCCCGGCCAGGCCTGCGTGTTCTACGACGCGCCCTCAGGGCAGGCGCGCGTGCTCGGCGGCGGCTTTATTCAGAGCGCCGCCGCGAAGGTCGCAAGCAACGCAGCGAGGCCGCTCGCTGAAGCGGTGCGCGGCTAAGGATAATGAATCGCATCCTCGCGGCACCAGCGGTGCGCCCCCTCTCCCGCTTGCGGGGGAGGGTTGGGGAGGGGGCTCTCTCCACACGCGATATCTCGCGAGAGGAAAAAACCCTCACCCGCCACGCTCTTGCGAGCGTGTCGACCTCTCCCGCAAGCGGGAGAGGCGCTAGACCGCGCGCGGGGCTGGATTTGATCTCACCAACAGCTATTACTCTCCAGAGTTTTTGTTAGGGCAGGGGCATGGCAGCAGACATCTCGCGGGCCGGGGTCGAGAAGGCCTATGGCCGCTGGGCGCCGGTCTATGATCTCGTGTTCGGCAAGGTGTTCGACGCCGGACGGCAGTCGACCATCGCAGAGGCGGACCGCATCGGCGGCCGCATCCTCGATGTCGGCGTCGGCACCGGGCTTTCGCTCTCCGACTATTCGCGCACCACGAAGATCTGCGGCGTCGACATCTCCGAGCCGATGCTGCGCAAGGCGCAGGCGCGCGTGCGTGCGCTTCGGCTCTCCAATGTCGAAGTGCTCTCGGTGATGGATGCGAAGAACCTCGCCTTCCCCGAAAACTTCTTCGACGCGGTGGTGGCGCAATATGTCATCACCGCCGTGCCCGATCCCGAAGGCACGCTCGACGAGTTCGTGCGCGTGCTCAAGCCCGGCGGCGAGCTGATCCTGGTCAACCACATCGGCGCCGAGACCGGCCCGCGCAAGCTGTTCGAGCTCGCCTTCGCCCCCGTCGCCCGCCGCCTCGGCTGGCGCCCGGAATTCCCGTGGGCCCGCCTCGAGGGCTGGGCCGCCAGGCACGGCGGCGTCACGCTGGCCGAGCGGAGGCCGATGCCGCCGATGGGGCACTTTTCGCTGATCCGCTACCACAAAGCCTGATCGCGGTTTGTCTCGATAACAGCCAAGCCGGCAGTGCGCTTCCTTCCCCGCAAGCGGGAGAGGTGCATCGAGAACGCGGCGAATAGCCCGATCACATCGCATTCCCGCCGGGAACAGGCCGCA
The DNA here is from genome assembly GCF_014198295.1 of Bradyrhizobium sp. CIR18. Taxonomy (NCBI): domain Bacteria; kingdom Pseudomonadati; phylum Pseudomonadota; class Alphaproteobacteria; order Hyphomicrobiales; family Nitrobacteraceae; genus Bradyrhizobium; species Bradyrhizobium sp. CIR18. The sequence goes on from NZ_JACIHF010000005.1 coordinate 216,762, forward strand.
CGCCCTGCGCGTTTCCCTCCCATGCGCACGACATCAAACATCATCCTGGCCAGCCTGCTGATCGCCGCCTCCGGCAGCGCGATCGCGCAGGCGCCGCCCGCCCCGGCGACGCCGCCGCAAGCGACCGCGCCGCCATCCCCGCAACATGCGGCCAATTGCACCCCGCAGGACCGCCCGAACCGCCAGGCCGACGGCACCACCACCGGCCAGTCCCGGGAACCGCTCGGCGACAGATTGGCAAAGTCCGACGGCGTGCTGTGCCCGCCCGCGGGTGTCGACCCCGAGATGCACGCCCCGGCCCCCGAAACCGGCGGCAATACCCCGGTGATCCCGCCCCCGGGCAGCCCCGGCGGCGACCCGAACGTGCGGCCGAAATAAGCGATTTCGCGCTTCTCGCGCCCTTCGCCTCTCCCCGCCTGCGGGGAGAGGCCGGAGCGCGTCGCAGATGCGATCCGGGTAAAGGGGATTCTCCACGAGTCCGGTCTTCAAACGGGCAAATCCGGCGCCCAAATCGGCCTTTTCTCGCCGACTTGTCCCGCCGAAGCCTTGGCCAAGAAAGCCTTGGCGAAGAAAGCCTTGGCGAAGGTGGAAGCTTTTAGCGAAGGCGGATTGACTTACGCCCGCCCCCTTCTTTATATGCCGCGCGTTCGCGAGATCGGCCATAGCAGCCGTTCGCGAGCCCTGTGGCGGGGTAGCTCAGCTGGTTAGAGCACGGGAATCATAATCCTGGGGTCGGGGGTTCGAGTCCCTCTCCCGCTACCACCTTTCCCCACACTCCTTTAACGTGGTTGGGATAGGCCTTTTCCCCGAGCAGGGCATTTAGCCGGCCTGCTATCTCCACGGCTATACCACCTGGGCGAGCTGGATCGCGGAACACAGTCACCGTCTCGACCAGGTCTCTGATGGCTTCTGCGGCCTCTCCGTCGCCCCCACTGGCACCTTCTGCTAGTGCTTCTTCAAGCCGACCGAGTTGATCCTCGTATCGTTTGAGGATGGCCGGATGCAGCGCGACTTCCTTCGGGGCGAGCGGTTCACTCTGCAACTCCTCGGATATCCGCTTTCGTTTGGCATCCAGTGCGGTTGATCGCGGTCCGAGAACAGACGGATCGCCATGCCCTTTTGCGATCGCATCCACCAGTCGTTCGATTTCCCGGTTCAATTGCCCAAGCTGCTGCTCAAGGCGCTGCCGTTTTGCGTTTGATGTAGCTGCGAGGCGCTTCCGCTCCTCTAGATATGTGCGCACGTACTCCGAAAGAACGTTCGGCGCACGCAATTCGGCCTTTAGCCCGCTGAGGACTGCGCTCTCGACCGTGTCTAAATAGAACGTCTTGGCGTCAGGACACGTGCCACTTTCGGTGGCCGCCGAGCAGCGAATCCGAACGCGCCCCGATTTGTCCCGTCCATTCGTTGCCATACCCGAGCCGCATGAACCGCAATGGAGTAAGCCAGATAGCATCCGACGGGGCCGACGTTGATGGCTGGGGTGGCCGTGGCTGCGCTCCCCTTTGCGTTGCTGGGCAGCTGTGAACAACTCTGGACCGACAATTGCAAGATGCGGCACTTCAGCAATCTGCCAATCACTCCTCGGATTCGGTCGTGACAGGCGCTTTCCCGAGTCGGGATCTTTCACCATCCTGACCTTGTTCCAAACGAGGCGCCCTACATAAAGCTCGTTCTGCAGAATTCCGGCGCCACGCTGAACGTTGCCATTAATAGTTGAAGCATTCCATGCGCGCCCCCGCGGAGGTGATACCCTTTCCTTGTTGAGATCGTGTGCGATCTCGCGAGGCGTTCGACCGTCCACGTATTCCTGAAAGATGCGCCGGATCACTTGTGCCTCGGTCTCGAGGACGACCCGCTCGCCGCTTTTTCCGGCAACCGCGGCGTATCCGTATGTCAGGCCACCTCCAGCCAAACCTTGCTTGACCCGCCCTGCCTGGCCACGACGCACCTTGTGAGCGTTGTCTTCACGATAGAGTTGTCCGACCAAGCCGCGAAGGCCGACCAGCACGGTGTTGACAACACCTTCGTGAACTGCCCGGATCTCGATTCCGAGAAAAGACAGCCGCTTATGGATGCCTGCGAGATCTTCCATATCGCGAGAAAGACGATCGAGCGCTTCGACGATTACCACGTCAAAGGATTTCTCCCGCGCTTGGTCCAACATCCGAAGAAGGCCTTCGCGTCCCATGACTGAGCCACCCGAACGGGCCCGATCCTCATAGGTGCTGACCACAGTTAAGCATTCGCGCTCGGCATAGCTCTGACAAAGTGAAAGCTGATCATCAATCGATCTCTCGTTCTGTAGATCGGTTGAGAATCGAGCATAGATCGTCGCTCTTTTCCTTATCGTTTCGCTCGATGAGCTGTCTTTCATGATCTTCCCTCGCGGCCACACGGGCTAGTACTCGCGCGAGACGTAAGATCGCCTTGTCTGGATTTGTCTGCAAGGGAAAGTTGCGATCGGCTTCCCGCACGACCGAACCTTTAGGCCATCGCGCAGCTCAACGAGGTGCACGCACCTGCGCTGGGGCCAGTCGACAAGACGTGGGGGGAACTGATCATTTCGAGCATCCTGCTCGGATGAAAACTAGGTGCAACGGCCGCTATGAGCTCGTCGTGCAATCGGATGCCCAGGCGAAGAAAAAGAGAGGAGCCAATGGCTTTGCTTAGGCGGAATTGATGCCGCTGGGAAGCGCACGCCCTCTCCAGCCAGGACCAAAGTCTTGCGTGATGACGAAATTTCCAGTTCCCTGAAAACGAGTTCGCGAGTTTGGGCGCGAATCATTGTCTTCCGCGAAGACCGAACAATCGGAGCCGCCACACGCGGCGCTTGGCGAGGGTTACGACCGTGAGCTAACCGCCTACTTTCACGAGCGCGATCTCGTCGGCTGCAACGCGACCAGATAGACGCGCCGCATACGCGGGTCAGCTTTGACTGTGGCAGACAAGGTATGGGTCGAAACCCGCGCGCGAAATGTCCGGCTTCCGCCAAATGCCTGAAACGCTCGATGGCGTCGTCAAGATCAAGACGAACGATCGCGGCTACTATGGCTTCCTGCACGCCGATGGCAAGACGCGCGATTATTATTTCACCGCTGATCGCAAGCGCGCCGAATGGCTATTGTCCGAGGCGTAAACGTCGATATTGCTGCCGATGGCAAGCGGGCCACAGGGCCTTTCATTTTGTAAACTGCTGCGCAGCTCTGTCAGCTTTCGGTAAGCCAGCCCTGATAAGAAATCGTTGGTTAACGGGGGCGTGGCAGGGACAGCGCATGAGCTGAAGGACCACCATGTGCCGAGTCACGCTTCCGTTAAGCTCATTGCACTGCGGATGCGGCAGGATAGTGCCTCATGATGCCCCCAGACCGTCAGGCGCCGGGCCGCGTCCGCACTGCTTCCAACTCACGGATTAGTTCTCGTTCCGTCGATTTTGCTCGTTTTGCGAGCGATAAGCTCCCGATCAGCTTCTTGCCGTCACTTCAAGCTGAGTTTGGAGCAGTTAGCTGGGTGACAGGTACAGCGCTGCCCCTGTGTATGCGTGGGGGACAAGCGCTGAGTCAAGTTCTGCTAAGTTCAGCTGGCAGTGCGGGCGGGGTAGGGACAGCGTCTGCTCCAGCGCAACCAAATGACGCCGAGTCGCGTCCGCACTGCTTCCGATAATCATCAGCAACGCTCAGGAGGGAAAGGAGATTGCCTGAATTCCGTCCGCTGTTGTCTTGATGCAATTGTCTCCGCCATGTGTGGCCGATGACGGCACCGACAGCCTCTCCGATTCTTCAAGGCGGTTCTCCCTGTCGCGGCTTTCGAGGTCTCGGATATCTTTCCAACGGACTGCTCCTATCGCGCTTCGTCTGGATTTACTCCGCCAACATTCTTGGGTCTCTCATGTGCGTTTGGCCTATCATTCTTGTTTATGCAACGCGCACGTGTCTGGAAATGCTGGTGTCTCCAGTTTCTTCGAGGCAAAGACCGAGCTTAGAGAGTCGCCGATGAGGACGGGACCGACCGGTTTTGGTAGGTGCCCTTCGTTACTTCTCGAAGATACAGCTTGGTAGCCCTTGAGAATTTGAGCCTCTTGGGAGCAAAGGTGGCCGACCCCAGTCTGTGCGACCGGGTTGCCAACAGCGCTTGCGACAACATGCCCAGGGCAGCTACAGGCCAATAAATGCATACATTCGAGCGGCATATCGCGTCCCTGCGGTCGCAAGCGCTTGCGGTACTTGTAGCCAATCAGGTCCGTGCTGCCGATCAGTCGCTGGGACTATCAGATCGCAAGGTCGCGACATTAAACATCGACGAAGTTCGGGCGATGCTAGCCATACTCGATTGTATGAAGCCTAACCTGCGGCCCAAGGAAGCACGGCAGATCGCTGCGCGCATACGCGCGCTTTTAGAGGAGCCGCCTGGGTGTCAGCCGGTTCGGGTAGGATGTCTGTGAGACCACTAGTATGAGCTTTCGGTAGGTTGTCCAACCGGTCCTGAACGAGGGAGCAAAGTTGTCAAAGCTTTAGCCCACTCCCGGAGGATCGATGGGCACCTATAAGGATGCGCCTCTGACGCCGAAAGGCTGAGAGGCTATGGCGGGGAGCGTCATCGTAGATGGCCTGACAAAGGCTGCAGCCGCGCTGCACTTTGTTATTTCGGCGAAGACCGTCGCCAAGTGGGTCAAGCGTTCCGCGAGGCAGGCGTCGATGGACCGTGATCGCTCCACAAGACCTCTTTCATGCCAAGCCAAACCCTGCCTACCACATGCGCCGAAGGTGTGAGACGACAGCGCCACACAAGCAAATAGATCGCAACCGAGGTCGGCTTGTCGCCGGCGACCGCCAGCCCTGTCCCGCGGCCGCTAGGATTGAGCCGATTGCGCACCTTGACACGGCCGTGCCGGTGCGGCGCTATGAACGTGAATATCCCGGCGAGCTGATCCAACGAAATCAAAACAAGCTCTGCAAGTTCAACCGTGTAGGCCGTCGATCTACATGTGGCGGGACTCGACAGAGCAGCCTGCGGCTCGCCGCGAAGAGCCTGGCGGAGATTATATCAAGTGTGTCTCGACGATGCGTCCCGAAATTATTTCAGAAAGGTGATGAAGAGCGAGCGACAGGGCTGCGCCGTGGTCCTCCTCAAGGCTGCGTTAGCCACAAGCCTCCGCGTCAAGGTCCTGGAAAAGCTCGAGTCGGCTCGGATTCTTCCGTTTCCTGATGGGGGATACGGATGGGACGCTTCGTTGAAGGCGCGGACAGATCCCAGCTGACGCTCTTGCCGGAATGTCTGGAGGATTAGGTAAGCGCGGACAACGCGGTCAATGTAATCGATGTTTGTCGAGGCGCTCGATCAGGGCGGCGGCAAGAGAATCGAGATGGTACGTGGCCTCGTGGATTGCGAGATTCCTGTGATGGGTCATCTCGGTCTAATGCCCCAGAGCGTCAATGTCATGGGGGGTCAAAGTGCAGGGTCGAAAAGCGGATGAGGCGCTGCGTTTGCTCGTGATGCTCACCGCCTGCAGGAGGCCGGCTGTTTCGCTTTGGTATTTGGAGGGCATTCCGGCCGATCTTGCTGCTCGAGTAATCAATTCCTTGACAATACCGACGATCGAAATCGGCGCGGGCCCGTACTGTTCAGGCCAGGTGCTCGTGTTTCACGACGTGCTGGGCCTAACTGAAGGTCATCGCCCCAAATTCGTTCGCGCCTATGCAGAAGGCTTTCAGCAGTTGCCTGATGCGCTTTCGCGCTGGGCCGCGGACGCCCGCGGTGGTGCATTCCCGGGGCCGCAAGAGTCCTATAGGCTTCCCGAAGGCGTCGGCGAGGCAATTACCAACTGGGCGCCGTCCAACCCAGTTTGATGTAGAGCTCGTCATGCAAACGATCACAAGGGTCGCTGGCCGTACTCTCGCAAAATCCCGCGGTGCCGATCAACGGGTCGGATTGGTGCCGACAATGGGTTATCTCCACGATGGCCACATGGTGCTGATCGCGGCGAGCCGGGCGCAGTGCGGCGTCACGGTCGTCAGCATCTCCGTCAACCCCATTCAGTTCGGACCAACGAGGATCACAACACCTATCCGCGCGACTTCTTACGTGATGAGGGACTGTGCCGCGATGGCGGTGTTGCGATCCTCTTCTCGCCGGATGCACAGGAAGTCAATCGGGGCCATTTCGAAACCTTCGTTGAACTGGGCGACTCGCGAATCCTCTGTGCGAAGCCTTCAGGCCTGGATATTTTCGCGGTGTCGCGACTGATGTATGCAAGTTGTTCAACACGGTACAGCCTGACGTCGCGTTTTTGGGCAGCAGGACTTTCAGCAATGCGCGCTCGTGCGTCGGATGGTAATTGATCTCAATCTCCCGATCGAGATCGTCACTACCAACCGTTCGCGAACAGGATGCGCTCGCAATGAGCAGTCGCAACCGCTATCTCAGCTAAGAAGAGCGTCAGCGGGCCCTTGCGATCAATCGTGGACTATCCGCAGCGCTCGACGAATTTCGCTCGGGAGAGTGCAGCGTAGAAAAAGCTGATTGCGGTCGCCAAGGGCATTTAGAGGCAGTTGACTGCCTGCAGTATCTTGAACTTGTCGACGGTCACACGCTCAAACCCACCGACAGTCCACTGCGGCGCCCGCGGCGCTTTATGCGGCAGCCTACGTCGGCTCAACGCGGCTGGTCGACAACGTAATATTGGGGTTGCGAACTCGGTAGCGCTATGCGGGGCTAAACCGCGCGCAGCATATTGAGCGGCAAGAAATGCTCAAGGCACTGCTCGGAAAAGGGACGTCGAGCTCGTAGCCAAGGGCCAACTCCGAGGCGACTTTGTTTAGCGGCTTAGCGAAGCGATAACGCGTGCGTACGGAATATTGTGGGACCGAGAACTTTGCGGCTGGTAACGTTAGAAGTTTCGCGCGGCTGCGACCAGCGCCCATTTCGACAAACCTTGGTATAGGGTTTTGCAGCCCATGCTATATTACCGACTTACCTTTGTAGAGTTGAGCACCAGTTTGGTCGTTTGTACTTTCGATGTCGAACCTGGATCCTTCGATCGACGGGACGGCGCGAAACCTGAAACTGTTACCTTGATAGAAATCGTTGCGTTCGAATCGGGTGCGAAGACGAGAGGCAGGGGGGCTTTATCTTTAGAAGGTGCCGACTATTCGAGATCGTGATCGACATCAGAACAGCGGAGTCAACGTTCATTCGAGCGACGAAGATGGAGAAGCGGACGATTGGGCGCGTTATGCTCAGGAACGCGCGAGCCATTAGAGTAGCCGATAACGCTTCCCTCATATCACGGGCTTAGCGCAGTCGCCGCATTGATGATCGTTGCCGTGCGCGAGTTGCTGGCGAATTTGCATCCCCCTTGAAATGCGAGTCGAGATGGCATTTACTGAGCTTTTCATCAGACGTCCGGTATTGTCTATTGTTATCAGTTCCTTGATTTTGCTGATCGGCTTGCGCGCGGCCACCGTACTGCCGATCCGGCAATATCCCAAGCTATCCAATACGGTCGTCACTATCACGACTTCCTATCCTGGCGCCTCCGCCGACCTGATCCAGGGGTTCATCACCACTCCCCTGGAGCAGGCAGTCGCCTCCGCCGAGGGCGTCGACTACATCAGTTCCTCATCGGTGCTCGGTACCTCCACGATCCAAGTCTACATCAAGCTCAATTTCGATCCCAACGACGCACTCACCGAGGTGCTCTCCAAAGTTAATTCGGTCAAATACTTAATCCCGAAGGAATCAAACGATCCGGTCGTCACTAAGTCGACCGGTCAGACCACCGCTGTCATGTATATCGCCTTCTCCAGCGAGGAACTGGCGGCCAGTGCGATCTCCGACTACCTCACGCGCGTCGTGCAACCCGTTATGTCAACCGTCGACGGCGTCGCAGCGGCAGACATCCTGGGGGGCCAGAGTTTTGCGATGCGGCTATGGCTCGATCCTGGGAAAATGGCAGGGTACGGCGTGTCGCCAGCCGAAGTTTCGGCTGCAATCGCGGCTAACAACTTCCAGGCCGCGGCCGGTCAGACTAAGAGCTATTTCACAATCTCTGATGTCACGGCAAACACGGATCTGCGGAGTGTCGATGATTTCAAGCGCATGATCGTCAAAGCCAATGACGGTGGCTTTGTGCGCATGGAGGACATTGCGGTAATCGAGCTTGCCGCACAGACCGCAGACACTAGCGTCGCAATGAACGGCGAGCACGCGGTCTTTATCGGCGTTCAGGCGAGCCCGCAAGGCAATCCGCTAAACATAGTGCGAGGCGTTCGGGCGCTGTTTCCAGAAATAGAGCGTAACCTGCCGCCGTCACTGAAGATGAAAGTGGCATACGACTCCACCAAATTCATTCAATCGTCGATCGATGAAGTGGAGAAGACGCTCATCGAAGCCGTCGTACTCGTGGTGGTGGTAATCTTCCTATTCCTGGCCTCGCTGCGGTCGGTCATTATTCCTGTGGTCACTATTCCGTTGTCGCTCGTTGGTGTCTGCAGCATGATGCTGGCGCTGGGGTTCTCATTCAATCTCCTGACTCTCCTTGCGATGGTTCTCGCGATCGGTCTCGTGGTCGATGACGCGATCGTGGTGGTGGAGAACATTCATCGCCATTTAGACGAAGGTGCGCCGCCCCTACAGGCCGCTATAAGGGGCGCGCGCGAGATCGTCGGCCCCGTTGTATCCATGACGATTACCTTGGCTGCGGTGTATGCCCCAATCGGATTTCTCGGCGGCCTCACTGGTGCGCTGTTCCGCGAGTTCTCGTTTACGCTAGCGGGAGCGGTGATTGTGTCGGGCGTGATCGCTTTGACGCTGTCGCCGATGATGTGCTCCCTCTTCCTGAGGCGCGCTGACGGGGGGCGGTTTGCAAGATTTGTGAACCGCGGGCTCAGTGCCATGACACGATGGTACGGCCACAAGCTCGACCGCTCGCTCGACTATCGTCCGATTACCGCCCTGTTTGCGCTGACTATGCTGGGCCTCGTCGGCTTTCTCTATATGCATACTTCCAAGGAACTCGCACCCGAGGAGGATCAAGGTATCGTATTCGCTCTAACCAAGGCGCCGAAATACGCCAATATCGACTACCTCGACTATTACGGGGCCAAGCTCGAACACGCGTTCCAGAAATTTCCAGAGACTGACTTGAGCTTTGTGATCAATGGCGTTAGCGGCCAGCAGACTGGCATGGCCGGCATGCTGCTCAAGCCCTGGGACGAGGGCAAGCGATCATCGATTGCGCTAAAGTCCCTTGTCCAGGCTGAGCTGTCCAAAATCGAAGGCATTAACGCGTTTGCCTTTAGCTTGCCGCCGCTTCCTGGCGGTTCGGGTGGCCTACCAGTGCAGATGGTGATCAATTCGACGCTTGGCTTCCAATCCGTCTACGAGGAGATGTCGAAGCTGAAGGCTGCCGCGCGGAACAGCGGTCTGTTCATGGTGAGCGACTCCGACCTCGAGTTCAACCAGCCGGTGGTACGAATCAAGGTTGATCGATCTAAGGCCAACGAGCTTGGCATCACCATGCAGACAGTCGGTAACGCGCTCGCCACCTTACTTGGCGGAAACTACGTCAACCGCTTCAATTTACAGGGCCGCTCCTACCAGGTGATCCCGCAGGTGCCACGCGAGGTACGCCTGGCGCCGCAAGCAATCGGGAGCTATTATGTGAAGGCTGCGACGGGCTCGATGGTCCCGTTGTCTACCGTAGTCTCCATTGAGGCTGCGACCGATCCGAACGCGCTCACCCACTACAACCAGCTCAACTGCGCGACCTTTCAGGCCGTCCCGATGCCCGGCGTCACGATCGGGCAGGCCGTGGACTTCCTGGAAGCCGAGGCGAAGAAACTGCCCGTAGGCTTCAGCCACGACTTCCTCGCCGACGCCCGCCAATATGTGCACGAGGGTAACCAACTGGCCATTACCTTTGCATTTGCACTCATAATCATATTCTTGGTGCTTGCGGCACAGTTCGAAAGTCTGCGGGATCCCCTCATCATCCTGATCAGCGTGCCGATGGCAATCGCCGGCGCGTTGATCCCGCTATTCTTTGGCTGGGCGACGATGAACATCTACACCCAGGTGGGACTGTTGACCCTGGTCGGGTTGATTTCCAAGCACGGCATCCTGATGGTTGCGTTCGCCAATGAGCTGCAGCTCAAGGAGAGACTTGACCGTCGCTCGGCTATAGAGATGGCGGCGCGCGTCCGACTGCGTCCAATCTTGATGACAACTGCGGCAATGGTCACGGGCTTCATACCCTTGATGACCGTAACGGGAGCTGGCGCTGCGAGCCGCTTCTCGATCGGGCTCGTGCTCGTCGCGGGCATGTCCGTAGGCACGCTGTTCACGCTCTTCGTGCTGCCGGCGGTGTATGTCGCGATCGCGTCCGATCATCGTGCCGATGCGAGCTCCGGCCGCGCGAAGATCGCCGCCGAGCTCGACCTCACCGGCGCTGCTGATGCCCAGATGGTCAAGCGATAAAATCAATCAAGGACGCTCAGTGTAGTGAGCGAAGCAGCCTGTGACCGCTTCACGCTCCCTTACGCATCGAGATCTTCACGCCCGTGGTGCCGAGCTTGGCGACCATCAGGTGCTCGGTGAAGAACACTTGGGTGATCCGCGCCTGCTCCGCTAAGGTGAATTGCACCGGACTTAACGGCAGCGGGATGCTAAAACTCGACCTCGCCGGGGAGAAGAGAATTCATGCTCTCCTGTAAAAGATGGCGTTGCCACTTATGCCAAGGGCTCTTGAACGACAACTACTTGCTTCCGTCTGATCGCGTTGCGTTGCTGGCTGAAAAAGATGACGCTGGTTTGAACGTCCTTTAGGACTAATTGACACGAGTTCAATTCCCTGGACGAACGGGTCAAGAACGGTCGTCGTCAGGAGCCCCGTATACATGACCGACGCAGGTCATCATTGAGGTCTTCGTCAACGTCTACGTCCTTCTCGTCGATCTGAAGGGCGTGCCGGCGTTTGAGACGAGTGTTTCCCATCTTGCTTCTCTTGCCGGGCGTTGCGCTCGGCGGCCATGCCTTGACCTCGCTCCAGCCGGGCTGGATGAAATTCGCCTACACGATCATTTTTTCCCTGATCGTGCTGCAAGCTGCGGGTTGACGCCGCCCCATCGAGCCAAGCTGCCGGATCGGCCTGCCATTCGGGTCGATGCTGGGTATCCTCTCGTTCGGTGACGACTATCTCCTGCCCTCCCTTAGCGATGTTGTTTAACAATCAGGGCTGGCTAAACACGAATTTCGCGGCGGCCTAGCCCTGGGTTCGCGTGGTGGAATCGAGCGTGTCCCCCTTCGTCTACTATCACCTCGGCTCGTTCCCGAGAGCGGCAGCTTGCGCTATGTTTTTATACCCAGTGTCATGCTTGACATCCTGCTGGGCTCCTACCTCATGCGCCGGCTTGATCCGGAGATATTTCGACGCATCTGCATGAGCTTTGATGCGGGCGTCGGTTTGTCACTGGTGATGATCGAGCTCGATCTAGTGCAGAGCGCCTGGGCTTATAACGTGAGGGGCGGCGATACTGATGGATCTGTGCCTGCTACACTTGCTCCTTACTACCCACAGTCCAATTTGGTCGGAGCGAGGCGAACTGCGGATATCAGCGCTTGAACGATGCCGGCTGGCACCTCGGTATCGAATGCGCGCGCGTCGTGGACCTGAGCGACGCCTCTTCCGCGGCGCGAATGATGTCATGGAAATTACCTGGCCGCCTGAAACCAGGAGTAATCGAATTTCAAAAGTACGGGGCCGACATTGACGGCTTCCGCGTGATAGCGGTCTTGTATTGGTCCCCCGAGTCAGCGCCGTTACTCGTGATGAGAGCTCCCGATTTGCAAGAGCTGTCGGAAAACCTACGGCGGTGTTCGCGCCAAGTACACAGTGGCGTCCGGCACCGTTGGCTTTGCGGGGTTTGTAGCATTTGCGACAAAGCTCAGTGAGCGTTGCGCCTCCGGCCGTTGTCGCAGATCAGCAAAAACTGTCACCCTCTTATGGCCAGCTTAACCGGAAGGGATAGCCGAAACACCGTATCCACGGGCTCGACGATCACCGCCCGCTCGCCTAGTGACGTAGTCCCAGTTGTTTTTGTGACGGCATTGCATTTGCAGGGATAAAGAATGCCGGCTTGAGGCCATCATTGTCGATAGCGTCGCATTAGGCGATGCGCGCAGGGTGAGGGGCGTCGCGCTCGCGAGCCCGTTCTCTCAGGAGCGCCCGTGATACTTCCTGGTAATTGGTCAGCCGGCCTGCTTGGGACACGGCTCGCATTTTTTGTGGCCGGAGTCGGCCTCGCGGCTTGGGCGCCTTTGGTGCCACTCGCCAAGGAGCGGCTCGCGGTCGATGACCGCATGCTTGGTCTTCTGCTGCTCTGTCTCGGAACAGGATCCGTCATCGCGATGCTTTCGACCAGCGTATTGAATGCGCGGTACGGCAGCAAGCCCATTATCCTCGCGGGTGGACTTGGACTCGCGATCATGTTGCCGTGCCTTGCAATTGCCGACACACCTGTCAGGCTCGGTGCTACGCTGTTTGCTTTCGGCGTTTCACTCGGCTCGATCGATGTAGCAATGAACATTCATGCGATTGAACTGGAGCGCGACACGGGCCGTCCATTGATGTCTGGCTTCCACGCTCAGTATAGCATTGGGGAATTCACCGGCTCTGCCGCCGTGACCTCGTTAATGTCGCTGCAGCTTGGCCCGCTTTTCTCGACGTTGGTCTGTTCGGCGTTAATGACGACCGCGATTGTATCGGCCTGGCCGGGGTTGCTCGCGGTGGGGTCGGGGCAGCAGGGGCCATCGTTTGTTTTGCCCCATCGCAGTGTGTTGCTAATAGCTGTGCTCGCGGCTATCACCTTTCTTGTCGAAGGTGCAATGCTCGATTGGAGCGCTTTGCTTCTCGTCGAACGAGAACTTCTCGCGGAAGCGCACGGGGGCATTGGTTGTATGCTCTTCTCAATCGCAATGGCCGGAGGGCGTCTCAGCGGAGATGCCGTGGTGGCGCGAATCGGAGACCGTGCCACATTGATGCTCGGGACTCTGCCGATCGTAACAGGCTTCTTGGCTGTGGTGGCGGCGCCCGTTGCGTTGATTGCTATGGCGGGGTTCCTGTTTATTGGATTGGGTATTTCAAATGTTGTACCTGTGCTTTGTCGACGCGCCGGCAAACAGAAAATGATGCCAGCGGGCGTTGCGATCGCGGTCATCACGACAGTCGGCTATGCGGGTATACTCGTTGGGCCCGCCGGCGTTGGGCTCGTCGCACACATGTTTGGCTTGCGCTTGGCGTTTGGGGTGTTAGGCGCGCTCATGTCCATCGTTACGCTGTCGGCGAGGATGATGATGACAGACCATCGCTAAGGCGTTGGCCGAGAGGAAAGGGACACCAGTACGCTTCCGGCTAATGACCGTCCAGCGGTCGGCGCTTAGCGGCTTAGAGACGATGAGCTCTCAACCTCATGGCAGCAGGTCTCGGTCATGGCCATTCTCCTTTTCCTGCAAGTCGTCGGCTGCGTCGTAGGTAGGATACACCGCGTCACTTGGGTTTTGGCGTCCGACCGAGGCCGGTCGTTGACAATGAACACTTGTCAACTGCGAAGCAAAGTTCGTCGTTACGTGGGCGGCAAGTCCGCTAGGTTAGACATTGACCGCCGATTGCTACCTAGGATTGTCCCGTTATTCCGGAACAGGCAGATCACTCTGGTGCCGTCCATCGCTGTCGGCGCGATATGCCCGGTATGCCAGCTGAATGCCGTCCTCAAGCGAGGTCGTGGCGCGCCAGCCGAGTCCGGACAGCCGCCCGACGTCGAGCAGTTTGCGCGGCGTGCCGTCAGGGCGCGACATATCAAAGCTGATCTCACCGCGAAAACCGATAGCGGCCGCGACCATGAGTGCTAACGCGGCGATGCTGATGTCCTCGCCGGTACCGATATTGACAAGTTCCGGTGAGGAATAGGTCTTCATCAGGTGAATGCAGGCGTCGGCGAGATCGTCAACGTAGAGCAATTCGCGGCGCGGCGTGCCAGTGCCCCAGACCACCACGCTTCTCGAGCCTGCGAGCTTCGCCTCGTGGAAGCGGCGGACCAGGGCGGCAACTACGTGGCTGTACTCGGGATGATAATTGTCGCCGGGACCGTAGAGATTGGTCGGCATCACGCTAATGAAGTCGCTGCCATACTGCCTGCGATAAGCCTCCGCCATCTTGATGCCGGCGATCTTGGCGATCGCGTAGGGCTCGTTGGTCGGCTCCAGCGGGCCTGTCAGCACCGAGTCCTCGCGCAAGGGCTGCGGCGCGAGCTTCGGATAGATGCAGGACGAGCCGAGGAACATCAGCTTCTCGGCGCCAGCTTGCTGCGCGGCCTGAATCACGTTCGCCGCGATCGCGATGTTGTCGTAGATAAACTCGGCGCGCAGCGTGTCGTTGGCGACGATGCCACCCACCTTCGCGGCGGCGAGGAATACGACCTGCGGCCGAACCCGCGCGAACCAGTCGAACACGGCGGCCTGGTTGCAGAGGTCGACCTCACGCCGGTCCACCGTGACGATCTTGACGTCCTCGCGCGCCAGCCGGCGCACTAGCGCGCTGCCAACCATGCCACGATGGCCGGCGACATAGACGCTCTTGCCGGTCAGCTCAAACGCTGCGCTTGCCATGGACCGCGTCCCGTTTCGCCTCGGCAAGGTCGCTCGCCATCATCTCCTCGACGAGCTGGGCAAAGGTCCGCTTCGGCTTCCAGCCGAGCTTCTCGCGCGCCTTGCTGGCATCGCCGACCAGGAGATCGACCTCGGTCGGCCGGAAATAGGTCGGATCGATCTTCACCACGGTCTTGCCGCTCCTGGCGTCGACCCCGGTCTCATCGACGCCCGTGCCGCGCCATTCAACGCGGCGGCCGACCTGCGCGAAGGCAAGCTCGGCCATCTCGCGCACCGATCGGGTCTCGCCGGTGGCGAGCACGAAATCGTCCGGCTTGTCAGCCTGGAGGATCATATGCATGCCCTCGACATAGTCCTTCGCGTGGCCCCAGTCGCGCTTGGCCTCAAGATTGCCGAGATAGAGCGTCTGTTCGAGACCCGCCTCGATGCGGGCGACACCACGGGTGATCTTGCGGGTCACGAAGGTCTCGCCGCGAATCGGACTCTCGTGATTGAACAGGATGCCGTTGGACGCGAACATGCCATAGGCTTCGCGGTAGTTCACCGTGATCCAATAACCGTAGAGCTTGGCGACGGCGTAAGGCGAGCGCGGATAGAACGGCGTCGTCTCCTTCTGCGGGATCTCCTGCACGAGGCCGTAGAGCTCTGAGGTCGAGGCCTGGTAGAACAGCGTCTCCTTCTCCAGGCCCAGGATGCGGATCGCTTCCAGGAGGCGCAGCACGCCTATCGCGTCGGCATTGGCGGTGTATTCGGGGCTCTCGAAGCTGACGGCGACGTGGCTTTGAGCTGCGAGATTGTAGATCTCGGTGGGGCGGATCTGCTGCATCAGGCGGATCAAATTGGTCGAATCCGTCATGTCGCCGTAGTGCATCAGGAACCGCACGTTGCCGGCATGCGGATCCTGGTAAAGATGATCGACGCGCGCGGTGTTGAACGAGGACGACCGGCGCTTGATCCCATGCACGGTGTAGCCGAGACCGAGCAAATATTCGGCGAGATATGCGCCGTCCTGCCCGGTGACGCCCGTAATTAGCGCAACGCGCCGCTTTGAGTCCTGAGCCGCCATGGTCTCTCTTAGTTGCGCCGCAAAGAGCCTCGCTGTGAAACACCATTGCGAAGCCGTTTCTCGAAAAATCTAGATGTGCACGCGCGCTCCACCCGCAATTAAAGGAAAGCGATCGTTAGCTCCAGTCATACACGGCATGCAGGAATGCACACCATATACATTGATTTATATTTGGCCTGAAGGATGCCAATACATTGAGCGTCAAAAATGAAGCCCAGTAACCCTAGCAGCGCGATAGTCCTAAGGCGAGATGGATGGCAAAACGCCCTTAAGCGCGCCCGGGGCGCGCTTGCCCCTGGGCGATATTTCAATGAGATTGAAGCGTTGGTCTGTGCTCCTTATCATCCTCAGGCGCATGTGTGCATTCGCGTGGGCTCATCATGGCGTGGGAAAGCGACGAGCTGAGGTCGTAGTCGTCAATGCATTTGTCGGAATGACGGCATGCAAGCCAGCACGCAGCCAGCCTACTCATAGAGCCGCAGTCTACAAAGTGCTATTAGCGTCGGAACAGAACACGCAGTCTTGTAGGTCGACTCATCAACCACGATCAGCGCCGTTGCCAATATTCAACTCGCGGCAGGCAGTGGACGGTTGACGCGAGACAAAGTGAGAAAGAGTAGCAAACGTTGGTATAGATCGTCGAACGTTTCGATATCGAGAGCTTACTTTCGTACAATGGAGCTTCGACGGCAATCCTTTAACCTTGACCGAGCGTAAGTTGCCTCGGTTCGTGTATGATAAGTCTCTTTAACCCGCGCCGGAAAATGTCTCCAGTAAGACAGGACAATTCAAGCTAGAGCTGCTGTGCCGTTTGTACTCGATCGGCAGCCAAAAGCGGACTGTAGCCGACGAAGCGATGATGGCTGAAAGAGATCTAACTCACGCTTGTGAATGCGGCGGCGATACAGGCGGCCGCGAAAACCGAACTAGACACCCGTTACCATCAGGCAAGCGGACTTCATGACCGGGTTCCTGTAGGGGGACGTCGGACTCCTTAAACTTGGGCTGCATTGATCGATATGTGTGGAATTGTAGGCATTTTGGGGCGTGGTCCGGTCGTTGGGCAGTTGGTCGCGTCGCTCAAGAGATTGGAATATCGTGGCTACGACTCCGCAGGCCTCGCGACTCTCGAAGGTCTCCGTATCGAGCGCCGCCGCGCTGAAGGTAAGCTGAGAAACCTTGAGGAGCAGCTGCGCTGCTATCCGCCGTCGGGTCATACCGGCATCGGTCATACCCGCTGGGCGACTCATGGAAAGCCGACCGAGAGCAATGCTCACCCGCACGCGACGGAAAATGTCGCGGTCGTTCATAACGGGATCATTGAGAATTTCCGCGAGCTGCGAGCTGAACTGGAGCGGAATGGAGCCCATTTTAGCTCGGAGACAGACACGGAGGTGGTGGCGCATCTCGTCGAATCTTATCTCAAGAAGGGTTACTCGCCGCAGGATGCGGTACAAGCGTCGCTGCCGCGGCTGCGCGGTGCCTTCGCGCTGGCATTCCTTTTCAAGGCCCACGATGATCTTTTGATCGGTGCGCGTAAGGGGTCGCCCCTTGCGATCGGACATGGCAAGGGCGAAGTGTATCTAGGATCGGACGCGATCGCGCTCGCGCCGTTGACCGACACCATCACCTATCTTGAAGACGGCGACTGGGCCGTGCTTACGCGCACGACGTGCGTGATTTATAGCGCAGACGGATCTGTCGTCGAGCGGGAAACATCAAAGTCTGGCGTATCGTCACTCCTTGTGGACAAAGCGAATTATCGCCACTTCATGGCCAAGGAAATCCACGAACAGCCGACAGTGGCCGGCAAGACATTGGCGCATTATCTCGACATGGCGGCCAAGCGCGTCGTCCTGCCCCTCACATTGCCGTTCGACTTTAAATCCATTCAGCGCATCTCAATTACCGCGTGCGGCACTGCAAGCTATGCCGGGCACATCGCCAAATACTGGTTCGAGCGGCTGGCGCGCTTGCCTGTCGAGATCGATGTAGCCTCCGAGTTCCGCTACAGAGAGGCGCCTTTGCGCCGGGGCGATCTCGCGATCGTCATCTCGCAGTCGGGCGAAACCGCTGACACGCTAGCTGCGTTGCGATACGCCAAGGACCAAGGCATGCACACGATATCTGTAGTCAATGTCCCGACGTCGACGATTGCGCGGGAGAGCGAATCCGTTCTGCCGACGCTGGCGGGGCCAGAAATCGGCGTCGCCTCGACCAAGGCATTCATCTGCCAGCTGATGGTATTGGCGGCGCTTGCCGTCGCAGCAGGCAAAGAGCGCGATAAACTGTCTGAAATCGATGAATCGAAGCTTGTGCGTGAGCTTATCGAAGTGCCGCGGTTGATTGCTGCGGCACTGTTGATTGAGCCGCAGATCGAGAAGCTCGCGCGTTATATCGCCGACACAAGGGACGTGCTCTATCTCGGTCGTGGCACATCGGCTCCCCTGGCGCTGGAGGGCGCACTCAAGCTGAAGG
This sequence comes from Bradyrhizobium sp. CIR18, assembly GCF_014198295.1. NCBI lineage: Bacteria > Pseudomonadati > Pseudomonadota > Alphaproteobacteria > Hyphomicrobiales > Nitrobacteraceae > Bradyrhizobium > Bradyrhizobium sp. CIR18. Next base: position 234,967 of record NZ_JACIHF010000005.1, read on the forward strand.
AAATTGCCTATATCCACTCAGAAGGTTATGCGGCCGGCGAGCTCAAGCACGGACCGATCGCATTGATAGATGAGGCTGTGCCTGTGGTGGTGATCGCCCCTTATGACAGGGTCTTCGAGAAGACCGTCTCGAATATGCAAGAAGTTGCGGCTCGGGGCGGCAAGATCATCCTGATCACCGATTCGAAGGGTGCTTTAGAAGCGACGATGGACACACTCATGACCATTGTGCTGCCGGAGATGGTCGCAACCTTTACGCCGATGGTCTATGCCATTCCGGTTCAGCTCTTGGCTTACCATACCGCGCTCGTAAGGGGCGCGGACGTGGATCAGCCGCGTAATCTAGCAAAATCGGTGACTGTGGAATGAGGCGGCAGTGTTATATTGAAGCATTGAGGCCACTAATGGAGTGGGCGAGCTCAAGGAGAGCGATCCCAGTAACGATAGGTCAATCATAGACCGGTCCAGCTCGATGAGCAGAGTCCTGCTTGCGTCATCAGCGTCAACCGACTAACGCCAATGGAGGCGAGCGTTACCTTCCTGTCGCTCGAGAGGAACGGTCGATAACAAGTGGGAATTACTGACCATTGGGAGATCCAAGTCGGCTCTCGTTTACCCAGCCTGCCATCTGCTTTGCAGGGCCAAATCACCTGAAGCTCGGTACACAAAAGATACCCTCTAACTTATCCTCCCACCTTGGCGAAGCCGACGACAAGTCGGTGCACACACCATCTTCGGGCCGTTCCGTCGCGGCTTATTCACTGGCAGCGCATACGCGCGACAACTTACGTTCATCTGCCCTATGTCGGGCACGTTGAGCATGCACTTCCATCGCGTTGACGATTCCTTAGGATGCAGTGCAGTTTGTCGCTTAGATCGCGCTTAGCAGCGGCTCACGCAATCCGGTTGGACCATACGCGCCGCGGCGGCCCTCGCAGCTGCTACGTGTCATCAAATGGATTGTTAGAAACCGGACATTCCCGCGCAAGGTTGAGGGCCTAAAACCAAGTGCAGGGGCGCCGCACCGGAAGGACGCGGCACCCCGGCTGTAGCGGCGGGAGAGTACTACTAGCCATTATATAATCCAGCGACGGCCGACCCGCTCGTATAGCAAGAGCCACCCTGCCTTGCAGCGACGCGGGATTTAGCACGACTAGATGCGGAAATGTATGTCCGACGGGAGCACCAATCGCGATATATAATCGGATCAATGGCTCGTCCTACTTCCAATCCTCTCACTTTGCAGAAACTGATGAGCAAATGGACGCAGCCAACGTTGCGGATGCGTTCGCCAATATGCACTTAGCCGAATCCGGCTCGAGTGGCAGTTCATCTTCGGCAACAAGACCGTATTCGCTCGTTTCAACCCCTCCCATCATAGAGTTCAAGGATCGTCACTCATTCCGAGAAGCCGCGAAGGCCTATCACGGCGACGAAATCCAGTACATCGCCGACAACCCCCATGAGTACTCCGACTTCGTCTCCGCCAAGGCGAGGCGAACTGCAGAAGTTGCCAAAGACTACGGGACGACCCGAGATTCCGAGAATGCGCGGTACTTCAACTACCAATTGGGCAACAAGAGCGTCCGACTTCTAAGAATGGAAGGCGGCGACAGCATGACCGAGTTCGACGTCAAAAGGTAGAAGAAGCTATTTCCTGGACGCCACGGGACTACCTCTACTGTGGATCTTCAAGTCGCTCATCCACTTGTCGAGAACGCTGGCGATATCCTGCTCGAGCACCAGCTTCGACTAGACGGCGAACAGCCCTGCTCAATTCGCGACTGGCTAATCCGGAAGCAAGAGCCCGTGCGGCAAAGATGGGCTTCATCGAGGTTGACGCCGACAACATGGTTCTCGACCCAGAGAAGTCAGACAAGTGGGTAAGAAATAGCGACGGCGAATGGCAGCGAAAAGCCACTGCTACGCGGTATCTTTCCAAAGCGGACGACAGTGAAGGTAGTGATACCGAGATCCCAGCGAGCCCAACATACGATTATGAGGATGATTTTATGTGACCATGAGATCACCGGTGATTGGGCCCGATGGAGTAGGCTAATCTAGCCTGCTCCGGCTCCTCTCTGTTTATAGCGTTTGCGGCTGAGAGTTCCTCTGAGTTGGCTCAGAAGACTGCCCCCAGAGTGCTCCTTGGCCTAGCGGTTGCTGAGTTGTGTGAGCGTTGGAAGTAGGAGCTCACTGCGCAAGGCAATTGCGGCAATGCTCGCCGCGGCGAGGACCTGCATGGGGTGCCGCCAGAGTGCGTCCGGCCGCCGAGGGGCCGGGCGTGTTGCGCCGAGCACGTTGGACGGCTTGGAGGCAGAAGTCTTCTACAGATCGCGGCCTACGAAGTAGTAACGGCGTGGGCGCCTGCCGTGTGTTGGTGGGCAAAGAAATGTACAGCGAAGCGGCGCTCGATGGACAAGACGGCCGGCATTCGTCAACCGATATAACGACGCCGTGAGCACGAGGATCGTGCAGAGCTCTTTCACCAGAAAAGCCTCAACACACACGCGAGGCGGTTGTCCTGGGCGAAGCTCCGTTATCATCGTCACTGCAGTCGGGCTGCGAACAGCCAATCCCTTGCTTTGTCGAGCGCTCTCGCGCCAGCTCCGCTCTGCAATGGAGTATATAACCTCGATCTAGACGAGTTAAGAAGTGCTTAGGGTCGTCGATTGCTTTGGGTCAGTTCTGCACCAATGTAGCCGCCCGGCGATAGTCGGTGAAGCATGGACAAGGCAACAATTGGCCTCTCGCTCGCGTTTTAAAGCAAGTAGCATGTTTGACTGCGAAGGGGTTGATCGGTGGCGAGATCGACCTGTGGACCGTTTAGATCGGACATCATTTCAAGCCGCAGGTTGATTGCATCAGATGCCGCCTCGGCCGTCATACGCGTTCAGTGCGTTGTCGAGGCACTCGATTAACGATTGTCCGGTAAAGGGTTTGGCGAGGAAGCCAATCGCTCCGGCGCCCAGCGCTGACGCGCGCACGCGGTCGTCGGGGAAAGCCGTAATGAAAATGAATGGTGCGTCGTAACCGCGTGTCCGCATCTCTGCCAATAGCTCCAGGCCGCTCATAGCCGACATCTGTACATCGGTAATCACACAGGATGTCTCGTCCAATTGCGGGGACCTCAGGAGTTCCTCGGCCGACGCAAATATTTGGGCGATGTAGCCACGCGATTTCAAAAGATTCTCTGTCGCCGCACGGACTGAGGCGTCGTCGTCAACGACGGAAATCAAAGGCGTGGACAAGACGAGCACTCCTGAACGGGGAATAGCGGCTGCAAGCATCAGCCACCTTCGGCGAAAAGTGGGCTCGACTGATAAAATTGTAAAATCATACTTGGGTTTGTTCAGGACGATTGGCGCGAATTCCCAACGTCTCAGTCATTCTAATCAAGTCGGCCAGCGACCGTGCACGCATCTTCTTCATTACGTGTCCCCGGTAGATCTTGACCGTAATCTCGGCCAGCCCAAGCTCGGCGGCTACCTGCTTGTTCATCAGGCCGGCAGCGACCAGTTTCATCACCCCCTGCTCGCGCGGACTTAAGGTCTCAAATCGAGACTGCAGGTTCGCGACGATCTGCTGAGCGTCCCGTCTTTTGCGATCGCGTTCGGTCGCCGCAACCACGGCATCAAGCAGTTCCTGATCGCGAAACGGTTTGCTGAGAAAATCGACCGCTCCTTCCTTCATGGCCCTGACGGTCATGGGAATGTCGCCATGGCCGGTAATGAAAATGATCGGAATATGTATGTTCAACCTTGCTAGCTCGGTCTGGTAGTCAAGGCCGCTCAAGCCTGGCAGCCGGACATCAAGAACTAGACAGCTAATAGCGTCCGGAATTGTGCTCTGCAGCATTTCGCGAGCCGATCCGAATGCAATGACATCCATCCCTACCGATAGAAAAAGGTTCGTAAGCGAGCGACGCATGGAGATGTCATCCTCGACGAGGAAGACGATCGCCTTTGTCGAGGCCTTGGCGTTGCTGACTTCACGTGGCGAGTCAAATCGTCCTGTCACGAGACGGCCTCCTTATGCAGCGGCAGAGCAAACTGGAACGTCGCGCCCGGTCCATTTTTGTGGGCCATTGACAGTCGTCCTCCATGAGCTTCCACGATCGACCGGCAGATCGAAAGACCCATTCCAAGGCCAGTCGATTTGGTGGTGAAGAAGGGATCCAAGACGCGGTCGGCGTCGTTCTCGGCGATGCCGACGCCGCAATCGGTCACGGCAAGTCGGACGTGCCCCACATCGTCCTTCGATGATTGAATCAGCAGTTCGCGCGTCCGGTCTGTAACTGCGTCCATGGCTTCGATTCCGTTCATCACCAGATTGATGATCACTTGTTGCAGCTGAATCCGATCGCCGAGGATCGTAGGCAGCCCTGCCGTCAACTCGGTTCGTAACATCACTCGGTGGCTCACCAGCTCTCGTGTTACCAGTGCAATGACGTCCTTGACGACCTCATTGATATCGAGCGGCACCATCTCAATCTCGCCTTTCTTCGCGAGCGCGCGAACACGACGGATCACCTCGCTTGCCCGGATTGCGTCTTCGATAATCCACTCCACCGAAGAGCGCGCGGCGGGAAGATTAGGAGCTTCTCGCCCCATCCAACCCAGGCACGCATCGGCGTTGCTGATAATAGCGGCGAGGGGCTGGTTTATTTCGTGGGCGATGGAAGTTGTCAGCTCTCCTAACGTCGTTACACGCGTCACGTGCGCAAGCTCCGCCTGTGCCTTTCGTAGTTCTTGTTCGGCTTGATCGGCGCGAATGGTAGCGGTGATGTCAGTGCTGACGCCACGGTAGCCGAGAAAATTGCCCTTTCCATCGAAAAAAGGCTTGCCACTCGTGCGGACGTAGATCGGAGAACCTGTCCGATTCACGGTGCGGTAGACGAGATCCCGAAATGGAAGATGGGCCTCCAACGTCGCCCGATGCCGCGCCCACTTCTCGGGTTCGTCTTCGACGTCGCACGCAATCTCCCAGCGAGGCAGGCCCATCAATCCTGTCGCCAAAATTCCCGCAGCGCTGGTGTGCTCGGATAAGTGAGTGACCTGATGATCCGGCCCGGTCTCCCAGAGCCAGTCGGAAGCTGTTTCGGCGTAGTCGCGAAAGCGCTGTTCGCTTTCGCGCAGCGCGGCAAGTGTGTTTTCCAGGCGTTCCCTAGCTGCGTGTTGCTCGGTCACATCCATATGTGTTCCGATCAGCTCGCTGACATTACCATCGCTGCCGACCACCACGTGCGCAACGGAGTGTATGCGTCTTATCCCGCCATCTGGTAGAAGGATACGAAAATCATATTCGAACCGCCCCTCCTCGTGTTCAATCGCCTGACGCTGCACCTCCTGTAGCCCCGGCAAGTCGTCCGGATGGATGCGCGATCGAATGGTCTCGATCGATACCGGCTCTTGGGGGCTAAAGCCAAACAGACGATCGACCTCGGCGGAGCGATACACGAAATCTAGACCGTAGACGTCCCAGGACCAGCTGCCCGTGTGACTGAGATGCTGGGCTTCGGCCAGATAGGCCTCGCTGCGGCGCAGCTGCTGTTCTGCTCGCCTCGCCGCCGTAATATCCGTAGCTGCCCCAACAAACTCGATGTCACCAGAGGCTGTCCTCGTCGCTCGTGCCTGCGCATGAATGTGCTTTACCGAGCCGTCCGGTAGCAGAAGCCGGTATTCGTGCTCGAAATCGCTCGGGTCTCGCATCGCGCGATCGATAATTTCTCTAACCGAAGCCCTATCATCTGGATGCGTGCGCTGAACGACGAGCTTCGGCCCCGGTGGCACTGTCTGAGGGTCTAATTGGAAGATTCGAAATGTTTCCTTTGACCAGAAGGCCTCGCCCGTAGTGACGTTCCAGCTGAAGCTGCCTGTGTGACTCAACTCCTGCGCCTGGGCCAGATGTGCTTCGCTCCGCTGCAGGGCAAGTTCGGTCCGCCTCCGCTCCGTGATATCTTCGCAGGCGATAAGGACAATGGGCTGCTCATCGGCCCAGAGCATGGCTTTGGCGTTTTCACGTACCCACAACACCGAGCCGTCCTTCTTGACTTTTTGGACGTCCCACGTGCGCGTTTGTCCGACATCTTCAAGGCATGTCCGAACGCATTCGCAAACGAACGCGCGATCCTCCTCAAGAAATACGTCCAGCACGGATTGACCGATCAGTTCAGCACGAGCATAGCCAAGTTGTGTCGCGCCCAATGTATTCACGTTGAGCACAGTGCCGGCTTCATCGACCATGAAGTACATGGCCGGATTGTGCTCGAAGATGGCGCCCCACCGTTTTTCGCGATCCTCCAAATCGGCCGCGCTCCGCTGAAGCTTGGCCGCAACCACACGCGCAGCCTCTCTTTCCTGGCGGAGCTTTGCGATCAGGTGCGCTCCGACAATCGAGGCAATAAAGAATGCAACAACCACCGGCAGGTCTTGGGGGTCATCGATTCGCAGGCTGAATGCCGGCGGCGCAAAGTAGTAAGCGAGAGCAGCGATGGCTACGATGCAAAGCGCGGACGACGCGATGAAGCTGCCTAGCAGGGAAAACAGCAATACCACTAACAAATATGCGAAGGCCGTCGCGGCGAAATGCGCGTGAAGGTACAAGCAAGCCAGTGTTACCACGGCCAGCATTATGCTGCCGAAGGTAAACTGAAGGGCTGAACGTTCTAAACAGTTGATCGGCCTACGCATTTTGACACCGTCCGGCCTGTTCTCCGGCGGGAGAGTTATAACATTTTAGGCAAAAATAGGGCAATACTCGGCACCAGCACCCGCTGGCGAGCGCTTCCGAGATCAATTGCTTGTTTCTGAACTGAGCACGCGCCGGGAAAAATTGCATCACAGACGTACGTATAGTTGCCCTAAACCTTTCAATATGGCCGCTGACACGCCTGCAATCGACGCTCAGATGTCTGCTTTCCTCCGCTGCCGATATCCCCGGGCAGGCGCTCGAGGCTGCAGCCGAGGACAACTCCACGCCAGCCGCACGAGGACAGCGGCTGCAGTTCAGTCAAGACGTTGTGCCGGAACAATCAGGCGCGCCTCGCCCAACCGGGAAGAACAAAGACAAGCTGCCGGACCACTCATCTCGCCGGTGCGATCGGTCATGCGGAAGAAAGCGCGATGGTCATATGCCGAGATACGAAGGCGAAGTTACGCGACTGCTTTGTATGCCCTAGGCCATCACGCCTAGGTGCGGAGGACTTGTCTCCGAGTGGTTGGCCGGAATCGAGCGCGCGCAGCGACGCCGAGCCGACACTAGCCGTGTGCGAGCCGCCACGGCTCTGTCGAGGTGCCATCTAATCCGTGCTGACCACACCCATCATGATCTAATGCGCCAGCGCGGACCGTAACAAGGGATGATGAGTTGCGTCAGCAAGTTCGCTACTCGTTGGTCGGACGAGGCAAGCGCAGCGACCGCGCACACGGGCAATTGTAGGCGGAGCAACACCTAGGTCCGTCAACCGGACACGTTCTGTCGCAGTCCTGTTATCTGGCACGGCAAGATGTCGCAGAAGCGTTCAGATGGCCGGGAGCTTGACGGCGAAAGACGCGCTCGAAAATGACTGTTAGAATAGCCCCGACTCTTTTGCTCGGCTGGCATCTTTTCAGAGCGGCTGCCGGGGGGCGGCGCGGTGCAAGGGCTGCGCACTGAGATGGCGCGTGAAAGGGTTCGGCTCGCGTTAAGTCGGCTGTGTCGATTCGAACTACGAGAAAGGTGGCTGCGCTTGCATTCGACGCGTCTTCGAATGGCGGCGGTTAAGATCCGGAACCTATCTCATCGTGGGTCGATAGTGGTGGAAACGTTGGGCTGGTTGAGCCGAGCTTGCAGCGTCGCGTGCTCGAGCTCGTCCTCCCACCAGGATACGAACACGGCGGCGACGCCATTGCCGGTGATGTTAGTAAGGGCGCGCACCTCGCTCATGAATTTGTCGATCGAGAATACGATTGCCATGCCCGGCACCAGCGCTGGGTTGACTACTGACAACGTCGCAGCGAGCGTGATGAAGCCCGCGCCGGTGACCCCGCTTGCTCCCTTCGACGTTAGCATCGCCACGAGCAGGATCGTGAGCTGCTGGCCAAAGGTGAGATCGACCCCAAGTGCCTGGGCAATGAACAATGTCGCAAGTGTCATATAGATATTGGTGCCGTCGAGGTTGAAGGAGTAGCCAGTTGGCACCACCAGGCCGACCACAGGCTTGGAGCAGCCCAGCCGTTCGAGCTTCTCCATTAATTGCGGCAGCGCGCTTTCAGAGGACGATGTGCCGAGCACAATCAGAATCTCGTCCTTGATATAGACAATGAACTTGAAGATTGAAAAGCCCACGAGGCGCGCGATCAAACCGAGCACCACCACGACAAATAACGCCGCCGTCGCGTAAAACAGCGCGATCAGACCGATCAAATTGCCGAGTGCTGCCGGCCCGAACTTGCCGATAGTGAAGGCCATCGCGCCGAAGGCGCCGATCGGGGCCGCTTTCATAATGATAGCGATCACGCCGAACACCGCGTGCGCGACGTCGTCAATCATGCCTCGCAGCCGCTCCCCACGGCTTCCCAACGCCATCAGCGAAAAGCCGAATAGGATCGCGAACAGGAGAACCTGCAGAACATCGCCGCGGGCGAAGGCGCCGACCACGGTATCGGGAATGATGTTGAGAAAGAAATCGACGGTCTTCGAGGCTTCCGCCTGCTTGACGTAATTGGCGACCGCCGCAGCATCCGGCTTGACCGCAAGACCATGACCGATTTGGACCAGATTGCCCATAAGAAGGCCCAACACCAAGGCAAAGCTGGAGACGATCTCGAAATAGACCAGCGCCTTGACGCCGACTCGCCCGACTTTCTTCGCATCCTGAATATGCGCAATACCAGATGTGACGGTGCAGAAAATAATCGGCGCGATCACCATCTTGATGAGCTTGATAAACCCGTCACCGAGCGCCTTGACCCAGTCATTGGTCGCGACAGACGGCCATAGGCAACCGACCACGGCGCCAAGCAAGATCGCGATCAGCACCTGCACGTAGAGAATCTTATACCAAGCTTGCGACGCGCGTGCGGGCGCCGCTGTTGCCATGGTGGTCATGACGCTTCCTTCCCGAATATACTCGAATGTGAGCCGCCGCGTCGTTGAGAGACGACGGCGTCATACGAGACTCATCATTTTAGCCGTGTCCGATTGAAGGACGGTTCCGAGAGCGGGCGCGTCGTTCCAAAGGCAGGCGTTTAGTTGCGTTATCCCTTCTCGTTAAGCAAGATATGCACCAGATGCCCAAAGTGCGCCCGATTGGGCAGTCTCGGACAAACCGTCTGTCTCCTGGCGGCATCGGCTTGAGTGCTCGGCCCGCGTTCGCAAGGTCGAACAAAAAGTTGCAACGAGACGCGTATCTTGATCGGCTGGGCGCATTAGCGGAGTCCCGTCTCGGGATGGAAGCCCGAGCGTGATCGATATGCGCCGACTGCTGAGATGGATGCAAGAGTAGATGACATTGGTAAAATTGATAGTTTGGATAGCACTCATCCACGCGATGGAAGCCTGTTTAGGAGCTCGATTGCGCGCCAATAATCTTGAATCGATGCACTGCGTTGTCGCGAGCGGCAAGGCTCGTTCGTGCACGGGGCATTTATCTCCAGGCCTGTGCTAGCGATTCGCATTAGGCAGGATACCTTCGCTCTCGGCCCCTCGCGCCTTTTGCCGCGTCGCAGAAGCAGCGTTAAGATGATTACTCAGCTAGATCGTTCGCGAGCTGCCAAAGGGCAGGCTTCCTGCGATTCGTTCCATTACCGGCGCGGCGAGTGCGGCGTTTGAGCTACCGACAGAACCAAATAGGCATCTCTGGCGGCATCAAATTCTGCCGTTTCGTTGCGCGGCTGTCGCTGTCTGCTCGGCAACAAAGCTGCCAGAAATCTGACATAGCGTTAGGTCCACGCCACAGCGACGTCGACGTCTATGCGAATTGCTCCCACGTTGCGCATAGAGCGCTCCACAGTTCGCCCGCGGCACAGGAATTGCTGATTTCGAACGAGGAGGTGCCGCCGTCAGATGGATGGAAGCGGCCCTGTCACAGGAGTTGCCGATGAAACTTGCGATGCTGCTCTTGCTCGTAGAAACGACGCGCGTGAATGTGGCGGCCGCCACGAAGTGCTGCGCGACTAGAGGGCGATCCGCGCCACATACCTGCGCGAGCCGGACGTGCAGGCGGTTACTGGGCCCATAAGACGATCCGCTTTCACTTTTGGGCTGACGCACATGGATGTCTTTTCGGCAGAGATTGCGCAATCCGTTGCGCTCACGATCGAGCTCGCCAGCGTAACGACCGTGATCCTCCTCGTGATTGGTGTGCCCCTCGCTTGGTGGCAAGCGCGCTCAAAGACCCTTTTGAGCGAGGCGGTGGCGACGCTGATCGCCCTGCCGCTAGTGCTACCGCCGACGGCTCTCGGTTTTTGCGTACTCGTGTTGCTCGGCCCCAACGGACCGGGTGGCGTTCTCGCCTCTTTGTGGGGCGAGCGCACGCTCGCTTTTACATTCGCAGGAATCGTGATCGGATCGGTCCTCTCGGCACTGCCGTTGGTGGTGCAGCCGATCCGTAACGCCTTTGTCGGGATAGGGGATCGCTCGTTGGAAACTACGGGGCGCGTTTCGTCGCTGTATGCCTTCATTACCATCAGAGGGCCACTGGCGCGATTGGAGTTTGTTAAGGCCGCCATCGTTGGCTTTTGTCATACGATCGGCACATTCGGCGTCGTGATGATGATCGGCGGTAACATTCCTGGGCGCACCAAGGTGTTGTCAGCCTACGTCGTAGACTACGTCCAAGCATCGCGCTGGCGCGAGGCGAGTGTGCTTGCCGGCGGTATGGTGATGTTCGCCTTTGCGGCCATCTTCACCTTATCCCTCATCGACAGACACCGTGCCAGGAGAGGCACCGAACCGTCTTAGGCTTGCCGGCCGGACATATCCGATCTCGACCGAGCAGCAGTATTGCAAGCCGGATCCATCAATCCTTGCGAGGCTACAATGAACAAGCTTGTTATGACCGCGGCGGCTGCTGTAATTGGCTTCAATTCAGTGCACTCAGTGCACTCCGCGCCTCTGCCCGAAGCGACGGCCGATGACGTCGGCGTTTCTCAGCGTCGCCTCGCTAGGCTAGACGAGTTCTTCGCTCGCGAAATCGCAAGTCAACGCGTGCCGGGTGCAGTGATTGCAATCGCCAGAGACGGCAAGCTGATTCACTACAAGGCGTACGGGCAACTCGATCCTGCAAAAGGAAGGTCGATGCGGCTCGACGCGATGTTCGCGCTTGCGTCTATGACCAAGCCGATGGTGGCCGTTGCCGGGCTTATCCTCATGGAGCAGGGTCGGCTGCCTCTACAGGCCAGGCTCACGGATTACTACCCGGGATTCGCAAACATGAAGGTGGGAGTGCCACAGCATGACGGTTCATTAGAATTTCAAGCGCAGAGTTCTCCGATCTACATCCACGATCTATATCGCCACACATCCGGGCTCACCTATGGTGTGCCCCTCGACAGCTCAGACCAAGTTTCGCGTCTCTATCCCCATTTCGCCGCTCCGCCACTGAGGGGCGATAAGCAGGAGTTCATCGAAGCCATCACCAAGCTGCCGCTAGCGCACCAACCGGGGACGGAATTCGAATACGGCTTCTCGACCGATGTGCTGGGAGCTGTCCTGGAACAGGTCAGCCAACAGCGATTGGGCGACTATCTTGCCAGCAATCTGTGGAAGCCCATCGAAATGCAGGATGCCACTTTCCATTTGTCGGAATCGCAACGCGAGCGCCTCGCGCATCCATTTCCAGGCGACCCGCTGACGGGAAAGCCACAGGATATCGAGCTCCTCGAAAGTCCGACGAAGTTTGACTGTGGGGGAGCCTGCGCATTTGCGACAGTCGGTGACTACGTGCGCTTCGGACAAATGCTGCTCAACGGTGGGGAGCTCGATGGGCAGCGCATTCTCGGTCCTAAGACGGTGCGCCACATGATTTCCGACCACCTCGGGGCAGAGATCAAAAATAAGGTCGCCAACGTGGAGGCGCACCGTGCCGGCTTCGGCTTCGGGCTCGGAGTAGCTGTACGCATAAACGAGGGTCTCTCGGCGGTTCCGGGCAATCCAGGTGAGTTTAGCTGGACTGGCGCCTACGGCACACAATTTTTCTGCGACCCAAAGGAGCGTCTCGTCGTGGTGGTCGGAACGGCAGCGCCCGGAGAAATCCGGAAGTATTACCGCGAACAAGTCCAATATATCGTCTATGCTGCAATAATTCGATAGTCCGCTTTCCGCCGAAAGGCTCGGCCAACCGTTTTGGGTAGTCGACAGACAGTGCTGCTACTACGGATCGATGTCGACTGAAAGTCGGGGCCGCTACCTGCTAGCCGCGTTGGCGCGGATCGCGCTAGTGCTTCAACAACGAGATCGCCTCCGCTATCGCGAAGAAACTCTTGGAAGCGGGTTTGGTGTCGCGATGCGCCAAGACGATCGCACATGGCTATCGGTCGGCTTGCGCGATGAACGCTCCTGTGATGGCTGTGAACGTCCAGGCTCTCGCCCACGATCTTGCAGCGATGCCGTAGAGAGAGGCGCTTTGAATCAAAGGTAGATCGGATTGACCAGACCTGAAAAGCGAAGGCAGTGTGCGCATCCCGGCTCACATTGCGGCTTCTCTTCGTCGCTCGACAGCCGCTTTCGTGCGGGCTGCTTGCGCAGTTGCGACTATGACCGGCTTTAACGCCCCATTGGACAGCAATCGGCAATTCTGATTAAGACTGGAGGGCAGTCCGGTGCCCGTCAACTGCACCAATTCTATTCAACAACCGGCATGACACGTGAGTGTCGCGGTCGTGCAAGAGCGAGCATGACGTAGCCGCCATGCAGTGGTGAACCATCGTGCTGCTCTGTCGAAGTGCTCACATGAACGTCCAAAACCGGACACCATTAGCATGACAGATCAATGGCGCAGCTTGTGGCTCGTTGGCTCGTTTCGCCAGTCCGCAACTCCGAAGCGCTTGCTTGGTATCTGTTAAGTGTTTCGCTTCGGTGGCTTGTTTCTTGCTGAACGTCAGTAATTCGTTACGGCCGACGACAACTCACGTGGAAGGCGTCATGGGTGGTGCAACGGAAACGTTCTACAGCGTGATCAGACGTCAGGGTATGACGCGTCGTAGTTTCCACAAATTCTGTAGTTTGACTGCCGCGAGCTTGGGGCTTGGTCCACTCGCCGCAAGCAGTATTGCCAACGCCCTGGAGACCAAACCGCGTGTGCCTGTCATCTGGCTGCACGGGCTCGAGTGTACCTGCTGCTCGGAAAGCTTTATCCGCTCGGCCCATCCCTTGATCAAGGACGCGCTGCTGTCGATGATTTCGCTCGACTATGACGATACGATCATGGCGGCGGCAGGACATCAGGCCGAAGCCATCCTGGAGGAAACTCGCGCCAAGTACAAAGGTATGTATGTGCTCGCCGTCGAAGGCAATCCACCGCTGAACGAGGGTGGCATGTTCTGCATTGACGGCGGCAAGCCGTTCGTCGAAAAGCTAAGGTCCATGGCGGAAGAGTCCATGGCGATCATCGCGTGGGGCACGTGTGCGTCATGGGGATGCGTGCAATCGGCCAAGCCCAATCCGACTGGCGCGGTACCGATCGATAAGGTGATCACCAACAAGCTGATCATCAAGGTGCCCGGGTGCCCGCCTATCGCAGAGGTCATGAGCGGCCTTGTGACTTTCATCACCACGTTCGGAAAGCTTCCGGAGCTCGATAGCCAAGGGCGTCCAAGTATGTTCTATTCCGAGCGCATTCACGACAAGTGCTATCGGCGTTCCCATTTCGACGCTGGTCAATTCGTCGAAGAGTGGGACGATAAGTACGCACGCAAGGGCTATTGCCTGTACAAGATGGGCTGCAAGGGGCCAACCACCTACAATGCCTGTTCGGCCCTGCGGTGGAACGGCGGCGTTTCATTTCCGATTCAATCCGGCCACGGCTGCTTCGGTTGCTCGGAAGACGGCTTCTGGGATAAGGGGTCATTTTACGACCGACTCACAACCATCAGGCAATTCGGCATCGAGGAGAACGCCGACCAGATCGGCATGGCCGCTGCCGGCGTAGTTGGGCTAACCGTCGCTGCCCATGCGGCGGTCACCGCCGTGAAGCGGTTGACCCACAAGCCGGATCGCCCAGCCCAAGAAAGCAAGCCGAGTTGAGGAGGGGCGACGGTGGCCGTCCAGACACCGAACGGGTTCAATCTCGATCGTTCAGGCAGGCGAATCGTCATCGATCCGCTGACGCGGGTCGAAGGCCACCTGCGTGTCGAAGCCAATCTCGATTCCGGCAATGTGATCCGCAATGCGGTCTCAAGCGGGACGATGTGGCGTGGCATCGAAGTCATCTTGCGCGGGCGCGATCCGCGCGACGCCTGGGCGTTCACCGAGCGGATTTGCGGGGTCTGCACCGGCACGCATGCGCTCACCTCCGTGCGCGCGGTTGAAAATGCACTAGGAATTGCCATTCCGGAGAATGCCAATTCGATCCGCAACATCATGCAGCTGTGCCTGCTCGTGCATGATCACCTCGTACATTTCTATCACCTGCACGCGCTGGATTGGGTCGACGTGGTCTCCGCGCTCAAGGCCGATCCCAAGTCGACCTCTGCGCTCGCGCAGTCTATCTCGCCCTGGCCGCTGTCGTCCCCTGGCTATTTTAAGGATTTGCAGATCCGGCTCACCAAATTCTTCGGATCAGGACAACTCGGTCCGTTCAAGAATGGCTATTGGGGGCATCCGGCCTACAAGCTGCCACCGGAAGCGAACCTGATGGCTGTAGCGCATTATCTGGAAGCGCTGGACTTCCAGAAGGAGATCGTCAAGATCCAAGCTATCTATGGTGGTAAGAACCCGCATCCGAACTGGCTGGTCGGCGGCGTGCCCTGTGCGATCAACATCGAGGGAACTGGTGCGGTGGGTGCGATCAATATGGAGCGTCTGAACATCGTGTCCTCGATCATCGACCGTTCGATCGAATTTGTCGAGCAGGTCTACCTGCCCGACATTGCCGCGATCTGCTCGTTCTATAAGGACTGGCTTCATGGCGGCGGACTTTCGAGCAAGAGCGTGATGTCCTATGGCGACATCCCCGAAATCGCAAATGACTGTTCCGCCAAAAGTTTGAAGCTGCCGCGTGGGGTCATTCTCGGTGGCAATCTCAAGGAGATACTGCCGATCGACCATGGTGATCCCGAGCAGATCCAGGAATTCGTCACGCATTCATGGTATAAATACCCAAGCGATTGCTGTGGACTGCATCCCTGGGACGGTATCACCGAGCCGCGTTTTGAACTTGGGCCAAAACTCAAAGGCAACAAGACAGATATCAAGGAACTCGACGAAGGCGGCAAGTATTCCTGGATCAAAGCGCCGCGCTGGCGCGGCCACGCCGTGGAGGTCGGGCCATTGGCGCGATACATCATCGGTTATGCACAAGGCAAAGCCGAGTTCAAGGAGCCGGCCGAGAGACTGCTCAACGGGCTCAATCTTCCCCTGACTGCGCTGTTCTCGACGCTTGGCCGTACTGCAGCTCGGGCGCTCGAATGCCAGTGGGCGGCGCATCAGATGCGTTATTTCCAAGATAAGCTGGTAATCCACATCAAGGCAGGCAATACGGCAACTGCCGATGTCAGTAGGTGGAAGCCGGAAAGCTGGCACAAGGAGGCCAAGGGCTTCGGGTTCAGTGAGGCCCCGCGCGGTGCACTTGGGCACTGGATCAAGATCAAGGGCGCCAAGATCGACAATTATCAATGTGTCGTGCCGACGACGTGGAACGGATCTCCTCGCGATCACAAGGGCAATATTGGCGCTTTTGAAGCCTCCCTGATCGGTACCCCGATGGCCGATCCGCAGCGGCCCCTGGAGATCTTGCGCACGATCCATTCCTTTGATCCGTGCTTGGCTTGCTCGACCCACGTGATGAGTCCTGACGGCCAGGAAATGGCCTCAATCAGGGTTCGTTAACGACATGCTGGACAGAGCTCGAAAGCTCCTTGCCGCCGTCGATGCGGAACCCACTGAACGGAGCATCGGCGCTGGTATCGCTTACGCGCCGGTGCGACTGTGGCATTGGGTTAATGCGGCGGCCATTCTGATGCTGAGTTTAACCGGCTATGTCATTGGATCCGGGACACCGGCGATGTCGGGAGAGGAAAGCGGCAATTTCCTGTTCGGCTATATCCGCTTTGCTCATTTCTCGGCGGGATATGTGCTCAGTATCGGCTTTCTTCTGCGGATCTACTGGGCGTTAATCGGAAACGCGCATGCCATGCAGATCTTTTGGGTGCCGCTCTGGCGCAGGTGCTTTTGGCGCGAGGTGTACCACGAGATTCGCTTGTATGCGTTCCTTACAGTTGAGCCCGAGAGGCGCGTCGGGCACAACCGTCTTGCTCAGCTCGCGATGTTCTTCATGTTTACGCAGACGATCACGTTCATGGTCGTCACAGGCTTTGCACTTTATGGGCAAGGTACTGGTACTGACAGCTGGCAGCACAAGCTGTTCGGCTGGGTGTTTTCAATTTGGCCGAACAGTCAGGACGTCCATACTTGGCATCATCTCGGCCTCTGGGTGATCGTGACCTTCGCGCTGGTCCACATCTACGCGGTGGTCCGGGAAGACTCATGTCGCGCCGGAGCATCTCTTCTGTGATATCGGGTCAGCGCGGGCTCCGCGATTGGCTGGCAAGCGAATGCTGAATCATAAGAAAAGGATCCTGGTGCTCGGCATCGGCAATATCCTGTGGGCCGATGAGGGATTCGGCGTGCGGGTGGTCGAGGAGTTTCATCGCCGCTACGCCATCGATGACAACGTAACCGTCCTCGATGGCGGCACACAGGGTCTCTACCTCGTCAGTTTTCTTGAGCAGGCCGATTGCCTGATCGTGTTCGATGCCATCGACTATGGATTGCTGCCCGGGCAGTTGAAGCTTGTGCGAGATGAGGAAGTGCCAAAGTTTACCGCCGCCAAGAAGGTGAGCCTGCATCAGACCGGCTTTCAGGAGGTCTTGAGTGCGGCCGACCTGCTTGGCCGCCGCCCGCGAGAGCTCGCTCTCATCGGTTGTCAGCCGCTGGACCTGGAGCATTGGGGCGGTCCGCTGACCGCCCCGGTACGCCTTCAGATTGCGCCTGCGATTGAGCTGGCTTGCAAACTCCTGGCGCAATGGGACTCGCCGGCAAAGCCGCGGACCGCGCCGCTGCCTGCTTCAGAACGGCTGTTGGCGAACAATATCGACCATGCAAACTATGAGATGGGGGCGCAGCCGATCTAGCGGCCTGCGATTGACCATGTGCCTTGGCTTGCCAATGACGATTGTCGAGACCGACGGCATCACGGCGCTGTGCGAGTATGGCAATGAACAGCGCCGCGTCTCGGTCATGCTGCTCTCCGACGCCTCGGCTGGCGCCAAGGTGCTCGTTCATATCGACAGCGCGGTGCGGCTTTTGGACGAAAATGAAGCAAGGCTGATCTCGGAAGCACTTGCCGGGCTTGAGGCAAGCCTCAACGGCCAGGACTGCGATCGCTTCTTTGCGGATTTGATCGGTCATGAGCCGCAATTGCCGGAGCACCTACGCTAGCAGTTCCGCTCGCCGGTTGCGCCGACCAGGCTTGCTCACAAATCGTATCGCAGTCGGACGTAACCTTGCATCGAAGTGTCATGCTTTTCGAGCCCGTTGGTTCGAGCGCGAGTCGCGGCCAGGCGGTGATTGGCATGCGCCTTGCTAATGCCCTGCTAGCAGCACCGAACATGATCAGGAAGGCGTGTGATGAAGTTGCAGCCGACGCGGCATGGTCTGACGCGGCCCGCTCCGTCCGACGTGGAGGGCGTCAGCGTCGATGCGCGCCTGGTCGCGCACGCTCCCTTGAGGGCGGCCGTGATGCCGCTGCCGGCGGTCGATCCCCTATATTCGCTCCGGATCATCCACGTCGCATTCTTACTTCGTGAGATCGTCAAGGCGTTTCGGCGGCGCATGAAAGGTACAGTGCCTGAGCACGGCGTAGGTGGCGTACTGGTTGAGTGGCTCGGCCTGCGAGGCCCGTCGACGCCGATCCTGTGCCATCGGCACGATACACTCAGCCTGATCGGCAGGAGACCGGTCCGTTTGGTCACGATCGATCGCATCTCGGTACCGATTGTTTGGCCACACGCCGGCAGCGCTTGTGTCGGCACGTGCACTGCCTCTCGATATAGCCAACGGAACATCGCATCATGAAAACAGCGATCCGCCTTGTATCCGACGGCGCCGACGGGGCGCCGAGTAACCTTGCCACGGGCTCTGGACGTCTCGATGTATTCTATAGCGGGTTGACGAGTGCGACTGCGCTCGCCAAGCGCGCTTGGCGCGAAGGCGACGAGCTTGCAAGGAATTATCCGAATGCCATGGCGCTATTATCGAATACCGCTGCTGCCGTTGGCAGTCAGAGAAGCAGCGCTCGAACACAACTGTACGGACTCGCGAATCTCACCGATCCCGAGCGCAAGCTGATAGGCGAATTGCTCGGAGAAGGTGAGGTCGCTGGCGTGGTTGCGCTGCCAGACGGCTCCTTGGCGCAAATCCGGGAGTCGGTGCTTGCGGGAATCTGGCGCGTGCGCATCGGGAGCGAGCCGGCGGACGACTATATTGAGGTCGGAGCGATCCCGCAGATTGTCCGGCGCGCTGCAACTGACCTGACGTCCGCCGATCTTGCGATCGGCGCGGCGCCGGACGGCGCAATGAACGTGCAACCGGTGCTCGCCGAGATACGCGAGCGGGCGCGCGTCTGGCGCTTTGGCATGCGCGCGCATGTCATCAATCTCACCTTGCTGCCGATGAGCGTTATCGACCTAACATTCCTGCAGCAAAGCGTGGGCAATGGCCCGGTCCAACTCATCTTCCGTGGCTACAGCACGTGCCGAGTGCAGGCGACCGGGATCAGGAACGTCTGGTCGGTGCAGTTCTTCAGTTCTACGGACAATATCATCCTTGATACGCTGGAGGTCGGCGGCGTACCGATTGTTGCGTTGGCTGCCGACGAGGATTTCCAGGACTCTGCTGAGCGCATGCAGGAAATTATCAAGGCGTACTTCACATGAAGAGCTTGGAGAACGTTCGGCGTCGGGTGGGATCCCGCAGACGGCGGGGGCGCAGCGACCGCCGGCATAACTCGCGCAGGATGTTGGCGGAGCGGTGCGCATGAGCCTCGCTGCCCAGAACAAAATCGATGTAACCGTATCGGTAGCTGCCGACGTAGTCGCCGCGATCGAGATCCTGCCGCGAGTCCGGCCGCCGCTGGCGCGGTTGTTCGCTGGCAAACAAACCTCGTTGCTGCTCAAGGTGCTGCCGCGGCTCTTCGCGTTGTGTGCCGCTGCGCAGCAAACTGCACTGCTGTCCGCGGTCGAGACGGCGCGCGACGAAGTGATCACCCGCACGACAAAACAGCATCGTATTGCGCTTATCGTTATCGAGCGCATCGCGGAGTTGCTACGGGGCGTGTTTGTCGGACATCTTGCGCAAGACATTGCCAGTGCGGCGGCAATCCGCTCTCTTATGCGGGGAATGTCAGCGCTTGTCGGCAGCGCACAGCCGGCCTGGGGCTCAGCTCAATGCGAAGCAACAGCGCGGATCGTGGCTGCGCTGAACGCGCTCGGCATGTCGAATGAGGGGGGCGCAGTGAGGTCCGGTAGCCCATTGGCGCTTCGCATTGCAAGGCTTGATGAGATCGGCCTGAAGTCAATTCCGGCGGAGCACTCGTTCCTGTCCGTTGCTGACGACCTCAACATCATTAAACGGCTGCTCGTGGATGGCACGACATTTTGCTATTGTCCAGATCTTGACGGACAGGTGCCCGAGACGGGCCCATGGGCGCGCCAAATGACGAGTGATCGGCTCTCGCCGAGCCCCTCCGGTGCGGCCGAGCGGCTGAGGGCCAGAATTGCCGAAGCCCTCCGGTTATGTGCCTGGCTAAGGGCCGGTGCTCAGATTGACTCGGCGGAGCATGGGATTATCGAAAGATATAAGTTAGGGCCCGGCCGTGCGGCGGCCGCGGTCGAATGCGCCAGGGGGCGTCTCTACCACGCGGTTGAGCTTGATCCTCAGGGCCGGATATCCCTCTTCGAATTCCTTGCGCCGACGGAGTGGAATTTCCACCCGCGCGGACCGCTTGTCCGCAGCCTGCAGGGCGCGGTGCTGACGGATAGGCGACGTCGGGATGCAGTCGATGCGGTGATTGCATCGCTCGATCCGTGCGTCGGGTTCACACTCAATTTTCGCGAAGTTGGCGATGCATGAAATGGCGATTTGTCTTGGCATCATTCAAATCGTCGAGGAGGAGGTACGTCACCGATCGCTTTCGCGGGTGCGGAGCGTCTGTCTAGAGATGGGAGCGCTGAGCCATGCCGCGCCTGAAGCGATCAGGTTCTGCTTTGCGGTCGTTGCGACGCGGACCGTTGCCGAGGGTGCAGTCCTTAATATCGTCGAACTGCCAGGCGTTGCCTGGTGCATGAGCTGTTCAAAGAGCGTCGAGATTGCGCGACGAGGTGAATGCTGTCCTTTCTGCGGCAGCTATCAGTTGCAGGTAACCGCGGGCGAACAGATGCGCGTGAAAGAGCTGGAGATCGATTGATGTGTACCGTTTGCGGCTGCACCGAAGAGACGCCCTCGAGCAAACGCGCCAAAGCGCATGATGCGAAGAGCCATGAGCGACCCGATGCCCATGTGCAGAACGATTGCGATCGCTATTGTGCCCATCCGCATGAGGACCAAGGTCCGCAGCGTTCAAACCATGCTGGCGATAGTCATAGTCGCCATCGTCGCTCTGCCCATCACCAGGCTCACGGTGGGCACGCGTTTCTGAGCGGCGGCGCCGGGCCGGCTGGCTTGGAGGTCGCGGTCATAGGCAGAAAGCGGGTCATCCAAATTGGGCGCGATATTCTTGGCAAGAATAATGGGATTGCGGCGGACAACCGCGCGCTCTTCGTCGCCGATGATCTGCTTGTATTTAATCTTTTGTCCAGTCCCGGCGCAGGTAAAACGACGCTGCTCGTCCGCGGGGTGTCTGAGCTCAAGCGTAGCCGGCCGGTCGGGGTCATCGAAGGCGACCAGCAGACCTCGAACGATGCCGAACGCATTCGGGCCGCCGGCGTGCCAGCCATTCAAGTCAACACCGGCAAGGGTTGCCATCTCGACGCTGCGATGATTGGCGAGGCTTATCGCCGCTTGCCGCTGCTCACGGGCGGTATTCTCTTCATCGAGAACGTCGGTAATCTGATCTGTCCCGCAGCCTTCGATCTTGGCGAGGCCTGCAAGATCGTAGTGCTGTCGATTACCGAAGGTGAAGACAAGCCGCTCAAATATCCTGACATATTTACCGCTTCTTCGCTCATGGTGATCAACAAGATTGATCTGGCCCCGCTGCTTGAGTTCGATTTGGGCAAGACGATCGAATACGCTAGACGAGTCAATCCAAAGATCGACGTGCTTGTAGTGTCGGCTCGTACGGGTGAGGGTTTTGACGCGCTCTACGCCTGGATCGATAGACAGGCGGGGCATCAGAGTCGCGCCCTAGAGGACATAAGGCGATGAGCGCGCCAACCACCTGCGACCGAACGCGGCTGCGCGTGCGCGTGAGTGGGGCCGTGCAAGGGGTCGGCTTTCGTCCTTACGTCTATGGACTCGCCATGCGCTACGGATTGGCGGGATTTGTCATCAATGGCCCCGAAGGCGTTACGATCGAGGTCGAGGGCCAACGTGCGTTGGAGTTTGTCGCCACGTTGC
The DNA here is from genome assembly GCF_014198295.1 of Bradyrhizobium sp. CIR18. Classification (NCBI taxonomy): domain Bacteria; kingdom Pseudomonadati; phylum Pseudomonadota; class Alphaproteobacteria; order Hyphomicrobiales; family Nitrobacteraceae; genus Bradyrhizobium; species Bradyrhizobium sp. CIR18. The sequence continues at coordinate 256,782 of NZ_JACIHF010000005.1, forward strand.
CGCTCGAGGCGCCTCCATTGGCACGCATCGACGATATCTGCGTTCGGGAGACCGCGGCGCTCGCGGCGAAAGACTTTTCGATCGGCACGAGCGAAGGCGGCAAATTGTCAACGCAGATCGTCGCTGATGCTGCTGCCTGCCAGCAATGCCTCAGCGAGCTGTTCGATCCAGAAAATCGGCATTACCTTTACCCCTTCATCAGTTGCTGCCATTGCGGCCCACGCTACACCATCGCCAAACGGCTGCCGTACGACCGGCGCAACACCGTGATGAGGGCTTTTAGGCTGTGCGCCGCCTGCGCGGCCGAATACGCCGATCCGGCGAGCCGCAGGTTTCATGCGGAGGCGATCGCGTGTCCGACATGCGGGCCTCGGCTCAGCCATGGGATCAGCACCATCGTCGCGGCAATCGCGGGGGGACAAATCGTGGCGATCAAGGGGCTCGGGGGATACCAGCTTCTTTGCGATGCGCGTAACCAGGACGCGGTGCAGCGTTTGCGCAGGAGAAAGCAGCGCCTTCAGAAGCCGTTCGCGGTTATGGTAGATTCCATAGAGCGCGTCAGCGACATCGCGGAGGCGAACGCGCCCGAGCTTGCGCTGCTCGAATCCGTAGCACGCCCCATCGTCCTTCTGCCTTCGCGCAACAATTTGGCGCCCGCCATAGCTCCTGGCTTATCGCGCGTGGGTGTTATGCTGCCCGCAGCGCCGCTGCATCACCTCATCCTTCATGCGCTTCGCTCAGCAGGAGCATGTGAGCGGACCGGCCCGGTCATCGTCGCCACCAGCGCCAATTGTTGCGGCGAACCGCTCCTGATCGACAACGCGCAGGCGCTGGGGCGGCTCAAGGGGATCTCCGACCTTATCGTGACCCATGATCGCGATATAGTGACGCGTGCTGATGACTCCGTGGTGTCGGTCGTGGCTGGCCGGCCGCAATTCATTCGTCGTGCCCGTGGCTATGTTCCCGAACCGATCAGGCTCGTGATGTCTGTGCCGCCCGTACTCGCCGTCGGCGGCGCACTGAAATCGACCGTCACCATCACGCGGGACAACCAAGCGTTCGTCTCTCAGCATATTGGCGATCTGGATACGGCCGAAGGCATCCGTGCGTTCGAGGAGACGGTCCGACACCTCACATCGAGCCTCGATGTGGAGCCTGTCGCCATCGCCCACGATCTGCATCCCGATATGGCTTCTACCCGGTTTGCGGAAGCAAATGGCCGCGCGCTGGTCGCTGTCCAGCATCACCACGCACACGCTGCCGCAGTGATCGCGGAGCATGGCCATACGGGACCTGCGCTTGCCCTCGTGCTCGATGGCCATGGCCTTGGCTCCGAGGGCGGTAATTGGGGTGGCGAGCTATTGTTGTGCGAAGGGACGAGGTGCCGACGCATCGGGCACTTAGCGCCCCTGCAAATGCCTGGTGGAGATCGTGCAGCCCGCGAGCCGTGGCGCATGGCCAGCGCAGTATTACATGAGCTCGGCCGGGGTAACGAAATCGGGCCGCGCTTTGCGGCGCAACGGCAGGCTGGATGTGTGTCGGCCTTGCTCGAACAGCCGGGCGGGGCCACCACGACCAGTGCGGGCCGGTTGTTCGACGCGGCAGCGGCGCTGCTGGGGATTGCGAGTTTGCAGAGCTATGAGGGCGAAGCGGCGATGAAGCTCGAGGCGCTGGCGCGGCGGACCGCGATTCTCGAAGCCGGCTGGACGATCGATGGCGGCGAGCTGTCGCTTCGTCCGCTGTTTGCGCGCTTGATTGCAGATGACATTGACGCGGTGGGAGGAGCCGGGCTGTTTCAGGGCACCTTCGCCGCCGCCTGCGTCGACTGGGTCACGCGGTCCGCGCGGACAACGGGCGTTAATACCGTCGTTCTGAGCGGCGGCTGCTTCCTGAACGCGGTGCTGGCGGATGAAATCCCGCGCGGTTGCAGCGCTGCCGGCCTTACCCCGCTCGTGCCACGGCGGGTGCCGCCCAATGATGGCGGTTTGAGCCTTGGCCAGGCCTGGATTGCCGCCCTGCAGATAGCTCAACACTCGTCCGCCAGGGTAGGAACAGCCTGATATGTGTCTTTCGGTTCCGGCAAAGATTGCGAAAATTCTTCCCAACGACGTGGCCATAGTGTCCATCGATGGCATCAGCCTGGAGATATCGATCGCTCTCGTCGACGAGCTCGAGGTCGGCGATTTCGTCCTTGTCCATGTCGGCTATGCGCTGGCCAAGATCGATCCGATGGAAGCCAAGCGCACGCTGGAGCTGCTGCAGGAGCTAGGCGGCGCAGGGGAACGCCGATCATGAAATATGCCGACGAGTTTCGCGACAAGGCCATCGCGCAGGGAATTGCGCGTGCGATTGGCGCCGAGGTTAATTCGCAAAGAGCTTATCGGTTCATGGAATTCTGCGGCGGGCACACTCATGCGATCTCCCGTTATGGCCTGGAGGATCTGCTGCCCGCGAACGTCCGCATGATCCACGGGCCCGGTTGTCCCGTCTGCGTTCTGCCCGCCAGTCGAATCGACATGGCGGTCCGGCTTGTCGATCGACCAGAGGTCACTCTGTGCGTCTACGGTGACCTGATGCGCGCGCCTGGGTCGCAAGGACAGTCCCTGTTACGAGCTAAAGCGCTCGGCGCCGACATTCGGATGGTCTACTCGACGCTCGACGCTATCCGGCTCGCAGAACAGGCGCCGAGCCGCGAGGTGGTCTTCTTTGCCATCGGATTTGAGACCACGACGCCCCCGACCGCGGTGATGATCCGAATTGCCGAGAAGAAGCGGCTGAAGGGCCTCAGTGTGTTCTGCAACCACGTGCTTACACCCTCTGCGATGCACAGCATTCTCGAGAACCCCAAAATTCGCGACACCGGCGGGGTTCCAATTGACGGCTTCATCGGGCCTGCACATGTTAGCACCATTATCGGTACGCAGCCTTACGAGCCCCTGGCAGAACAATTTGGCAAGCCGATCGTGATCGCGGGATTTGAACCGCTCGATGTGATGCAGGCGATTCTGATGCTGGTGCGGCAGGTGAACGAAGACCGCTACGAGGTGGAGAACCAATACAGTCGGGCGGTGACGCGTGACGGCAATCGCCGCGCCAAGGACGAGGTATCGCAGATATTCGAACTGCGCGAGCAGTTTGAATGGCGCGGGCTCGGACTCGTACCCAACAGCGGACTGAAGCTGAAACGGGCTTACGCGCAATTCGACGCTGAGACGCGTTTTGCGATCCACGACCTGCGTGTCGCAGACAATCCGGCGTGCGAGTGCTGCGCGATCCTGCGTGGCGCCAAGCGGCCGGTCGATTGTAAGCTGTTTGGAACCGTCTGCACCCCAGAAACTCCCATAGGGTCCTGCATGGTATCATCGGAAGGCGCTTGTGCGGCGTATTGGACCTATGGCCGAGTTCGCGATGAACCGTTGAGGCGGACGTCATGAGCGTAAAGGGTTATCAACGCAAGCTCGACGTCGAGAACGGACGCGTTGATCTTTCCCACGGATCAGGGGGCCGTGCCATGGCACAGCTGATCTCCGGCCTTTTTCACCAAGCCTTTGGTAATGAATGGCTCGCCCGCTGCAATGATCAGTCGGCGTTTGACGTTGCGGCAGGCAGGATGGTGATGACGACCGACGGCTATGTGGTCTCGCCGCTGTTCTTTCCCGGCGGCAATATCGGGTCACTGGCTGTGCACGGCACGATCAATGATGTCGCCATGTCCGGCGCGCGTCCCCTCTATCTGTCGGCCAGTTTTATCATCGAGGAGGGCTTCCCGTTTTCTGATCTGAAGGTGATCGCGGATTCCATGGGCGCGGCAGCGCGCAGTGCCGGCGTTTACATCATTGCCGGAGACACCAAGGTCGTCGAGCGCGGCAAGGCGGATGGTCTGTTCATCTCTACGACAGGGATCGGGATTGTGGCCGATGGGCTCGATCTCTCGGCCGACAAGGCTAGGGTCGGTGACCGTGTGCTGGTCTCCGGTAGCGTCGGCGATCATGGGGTGGCGATCATGTCAAAACGCCAGAACGTCGTTTTTCAAACCGAGGTCGTCTCGGATTCCGCAGCGTTGCATAACCTCGTAGAGGTCATGGTTGCCGCCGGCGGTAGCTGCATCCGGGTGATGCGCGACCCCACGCGCGGTGGGCTTGCCGCGACGCTGAACGAGATTGCGCATCAATCCGAGCTCGGGTTCCGTCTGCAGGAAGCATCCATTCCGGTGAAGCCGGCGGTTGCGGCTACCTGCGAACTCCTTGGACTCGATCCGATCCATGTCGCCAACGAAGGCAAGCTCGTTGCGATCGTCGCGCCTGATTTGGCCGATGCCGTGCTTGCAGCCATGAAGGCGCACCCGCTCGGGTCCGACGCAGCTGATATCGGCGAAGCAGTGGCTGACAATCGGAAATTTGTGCAGATGGCGACCAGTTTCGGCGGTCGACGAGTCGTCGACTGGTTGTGGGGCGAACAATTGCCTCGCATCTGTTAACACGCTGCGTATCATCCAGTTTTTGCAAACCAAGTTTATGATCAATCGTCATGAGCCATCACCCATCACCCATTAGCTCTGAAAGCGATCCCTTCTATGGACAATCTGCCCAACCGGCAGACTGCGGTTTCGCTCTTTAGGCGTGCTCAATTTCGGTTGATAGCTTTTCCACGAGCCGAGAACGCAATTCGAGACAATTCATCGCCATCGCGCAGTTCCGACGGTTAAGCTCAGCGAGCATGGTCACACGATCGCTCGGCACCCCCTTGGGTTTGAAATCCTGCGAAGCTTGTCAAATATCGTTGAATTTCTGCGCCATTTCGACGGCTGCGTCGCAATATCGCTGCTCGCTTCCGATTAGAAAGGCGCTCCAGGCAGGGAGTTTTCAAATGAAGGTCGGAGTCCCCAAGGAAATCAAGGCGCACGAATATCGCGTGGGCCTTACCCCGGGAGCTGTCCGCGAGTACGTGGCAGCGGGCCACCGCGTGATGATCGAGACAAATGCGGGCGCTGGTATTGGTGCAACCGATGACGATTATCGCAATGTTGGCGGAACGATTCTAACCTCCGCAGCCGAGGTATTCGCATCGAGCGAGATGATCGTAAAGGTTAAGGAACCTCAGCCATCCGAATGGTGTCAGCTGCGGGAAGATCAGATCCTGTTCACTTATCTGCATCTGGCCCCCGACCCGGATCAGGCCAAGGGCCTCCTGAAATCTGGATGCACTGCGATCGCCTACGAGACCGTAACTGATCCGCATGGTGGTCTTCCGCTGCTGGCGCCGATGAGCGAGGTCGCGGGTAGGCTTGCGATCGAAGCGGCGGGCAGCGCCCTGAAGCGGAGTGCAGGCGGACGAGGGCTGTTGATCGGTGGGGTGCCCGGTGTTCAGCCTGCCAGAATCGTGGTGATCGGAGGTGGCGTCGTTGGTACGCACGCGGCACGCATGGCGGTTGGTCTGGGCGCAGAGGTGACCATCATCGACCGTTCGATACTCCGGCTCCGCGAGCTGGACGAGCTATTCGAAGGACGCGCTCGCACCAGGTTTTCGACTATCGGCTCTGTCGAGGAAGAGGTATTTGCGGCGGATGTGGTGATTGGTGCGGTGCTCGTTCCAGGTGCGAGCGCGCCGAAGCTGGTCCGCCGGAGCATGCTGAGCTCGATGCGCAAGAGGGCGGTGCTCGTGGACGTCGCTATCGATCAGGGCGGCTGCTTTGAGACATCGCACCCAACCACTCACGCTGATCCTACTTACGAAGTGGATGGCATCATTCATTATTGCGTGGCCAATATGCCCGGTGCCGTGCCGCTGACCTCGAGCCAGGCACTGAACAACGCGACGCTGCCGTTTGGTTTGGCTCTGGCCGACAAGGGCTTTTCTGCCGTGCTCGAAAATCCGCATTTGCGCGCAGGCCTCAACGTCCATCGGGGCCGGCTAACTTACGAAGCGGTGGCCGAAAGCCTTGGGCTGCCCTTCTCACCGATCGAACAGGCTGCGGCCTGATCCCAGAGGCCCTTATGGGCGTTTCCTCCCTGACTTAGGCCACCCTTCGGGGTGGCTTTTTTTCGACTCCATCGATCTGCTGACCGGCGCCGGTATGCATTTCGAACTTGGAGCGAAGCGGAGGATCACCAGACGAACGCCCGGCTTTAGTCCCCGCACGATGCGAGACAATGTACTTTCGGTCCATACAGCGCATATGAATGCCGGTTTTGCCGGGTAATCCAGGGCAATTGAGAATGCGTCCTGCGGGTCCGGTGGGGGCCCGCGATCACCGGAACGACTTTGTCTGGCCCGATCGCCGCGATTCTGACTGTCTTGGCGACGCCAACCAGGCCGGTGATGACTGGGCGGGTTACCGTGGTGCTGTCGCTGAAGGCGCCTCTGCCCGGTGAGTGGAACCATCAAGATGCGGCTCGGGTCGACCTGATACACCGGCGGAGAACTTTTTGAAGTCGCGCGGCGCATCCATCGCCGCGGCACGGCGGCCTTAGCAAGGATCGGAGATCGTTCCCTGAGGCTGGCGAACGCGGTTCACCTGATCACTGACTGCCGTGAGATCAACCATGCGCAAACCACGGCATCGAGCTCAAGCTACTGTCATGCGCGGTGTAGGATTTGCGACACCGTGTCGAGACGGCGACTTGCGTTCTCGAAAATGGCCCAGACAAAATCAAGTTAAACTGTCTGGCACAAGACTTGAAAGCAAGAAGCTGTCCCGCAACTTTCGCTCATGGAATCGCAGTGATGGCCTACAAGATAATCGCATCCCAGTGCACCGTCTGCGGTGCATGCGAGTTCGAATGTCCCAATGCCGCGATCAACCTGAAGAACGACATATATGTGATCAATCCGACCCAGTGTACCCAATGTGAGGGGCACTTTGACGCGCCGCAATGCGCCGTCGTTTGTCCGGTGCCCGATACCTGCGTGCCGGCGTAGGTTGAGTAGCCGATGAGAGGAGCTCCGGCACGAAACATGATGAAAACGCGATCGACCGCCGCCGCCTTTTGGATCCGTCTTCTATTTCTCTCACTCGCTGACCCCGAGTCGGCGGCAACTTGCGCGATCCGCTCAGATAGATTGTGGCGGAATCCTCTCCAACGGGACTTGTCGTTGCGCGAGTGGAGCGGGCAATGGTAGCCGTACAAGAGACGGTCGAGCGCGTGAAGCGCATCGACGTCGACCAGTATCGTTATGGGTTTGAGACCCTGATCGACTCCGAGAAGGCGCCCAAGGGGCTCTCGGAAGAGATCGTAAAATTCATCTCGCAGAAAAAGAATGAACCGGACTGGATGCTCCAGTGGCGGCTCGAGGCCTATCGGCGCTGGCTGACCATGACCGAGCCGACCTGGGCGCGCGTCGATTATCCCAAGATCGACTTCCAGGACCTCTACTACTACGCGGCGCCGAAGCCGAAGAAGACGGTCACCTCGCTGGACGAGATCGATCCGGAGATCCTGAAGACCTACGAGAAACTCGGCATTCCCCTGCGGGAAGTCGCCATGCTCGAAGGCGTCGAGCCCAAGCCCGGCGAAGAAGATCCCGCCAGGCGCAAGATCGCGGTCGACGCGGTCTTCGATTCGGTCTCGGTTGCGACCACGTTCAAGGCGGAGCTGAAGAAGGCCGGCGTGATATTCATGCCGATCTCGGAAGCGATCCGCGAGCACCCTGAATTGGTGCAGAAATATCTCGGCTCCGTGGTTCCGACCTCGGACAATTTCTACGCGACACTGAACTCGGCGGTGTTCTCCGACGGCTCGTTCGTCTACGTGCCGCCGGGCGTGCGCTGCCCGATGGAGCTGTCGACCTATTTCCGCATCAACGAGCGCAACACCGGCCAGTTCGAGCGCACGCTGATCATCGCCGACAAGGGCTCCTACGTTTCCTATCTCGAAGGCTGCACCGCGCCGCAGCGCGACGAGAACCAGCTGCATGCCGCCGTGGTCGAGCTGGTCGCGCATGACGACGCCGAGATCAAATATTCGACGGTGCAGAACTGGTATCCGGGCAATTCAGAAGGCAAGGGCGGCATCTACAATTTCGTCACCAAGCGTGGCGACTGCCGCGGCAACCGTTCGAAGATCTCCTGGACCCAGGTCGAAACGGGTTCGGCGATCACCTGGAAATATCCGAGCTGCATTCTCCGCGGTGACAATTCGAGCGGCGAGTTCTACTCGATCGCGATCTCGAACGGCTTCCAGCAGGTCGATTCGGGCACCAAGATGATTCATCTCGGCAAGAACACGTCGAGCCGCATCATCTCCAAGGGCATCGCGGCCGGCAAGTCGCAGAACACCTATCGCGGCCTTGTCACCGCGCACCGGAAAGCGACCGGCGCGCGCAACTTCACCGCCTGCGACTCGCTGCTGATTGGCGATAAATGCGGCGCGCACACCGTGCCGTACATCGAGGCGAAGAATTCTTCGGCGACCTTCGAGCACGAAGCGACGACCTCAAAAATTTCCGAGGACGTGCTGTTCTACTGCATCCAGCGCGGTCTTTCGCAGGAGGAGGCGGTCGGCCTCGTCGTCAACGGCTTCGTCAAGCAAGTTCTGCAAAAACTGCCGATGGAGTTCACAGTGGAGGCGCAGAAGCTAATCTCGATCTCGCTCGACGGATCTGTCGGATAACCAAACCTCCCGCGAGCCCCCTCGAATGCGGCTCGCCAGATGACATTTCAGGGATCGATCAGAATGGCGCTACTCGAAATCCGAGATTTGCATGTTGGTGTCGAAGACCGAGAAGTTATTCGCGGCCTCGATCTTAATGTCGATGCGGGCGAGGTCCACGCGATCATGGGGCCGAACGGCTCCGGCAAATCGACGCTCTCGCATGTTATCGCCGGCAAGTCCGGTTATGAGATCACCGGCGGACAAATCCTGTTCAGGGGCGAGAACCTATTGCGGATGGAGCCAAATGAACGCGCCGCCAAGGGCGTGTTCCTGGCATTCCAGTATCCGGTCGAGATCCCCGGCGTGACCACCATGAACTTCCTGCGGGCGGCACTGAACGCCCAGCGCAAGGCGCGCGGCCAACAGGAATTCTCCACCCCCGCATTTCTGAAAAGAGTCCGCGAGGTGGCCGGTTCGCTCAACATTCCACAGGACATGCTCAAGCGCGGCGTCAATGTCGGCTTCTCCGGCGGCGAGAAGAAGCGCAACGAAATTTTGCAGATGGCGTTGGTCGAGCCGAGTCTGTGTATCCTTGACGAGATCGATTCCGGCCTCGACATCGACGCGCTGCGTATCGTCGCCAGCGGCATCAACGCCTTGCGTTCGCCGGAACGAGCGATGATCGTAATCACGCACTATCGGCGGCTGCTCGACCATATCGTGCCGGACGTTGTGCACGTGATGTGGAAAGGGCGGATCACGAAGAGCGGCGGCAAGGAACTCGCGCTGGAGCTCGAGGCTTCTGGCTACGCACAATTCGAAGACGCGGCCTGACGGCTCTAGGGATTCCCCGATGAAGCAGGTTTTGCCCAAAGCCGACGCCGAACGAGCAATTGGCAATGTTTTCGCTGCGGCCCGTGGACGGCTGCCTGGTGCAGGCCTTGTCCCCCAAATCCGGGCGATCGCATTCGAGGTCTACGAGCGTACCGGCCTTCCGCATCGCGGCATGGAGGACTGGAAATACACAGATCTGCGCGCCCTAATCGGCGAGGTGTTGCCACTCGCTCCGCGACCGGATGCCGAGGCGCTGGTGCGCGCAAAGGTGTCGGCCGAGCAAGTGTCTGCCGATCAGGCGGTCAAGCTGGTCTTGGTGGATGGCATATTCGCGCCGGAGCTATCCGATCTCGGCAGGTTGGAGAATGAAGTTGTTGTGCGGTCGCTGCGAGAGGTTCTGGAGAATTCGACGCCTGGCGACATGGCAGGTCTGGTGCTGTCCACGACGAGCGACTCCGCTATCTCACTCAACGCCGCAATGGCGACAGATGGCCTGGTGATTACGGTCGCCGACGGCAAGGCGGTGAAGCGTCCAATTCAAATCGTTCACGTCGCAACCGGAGTGTCGGTGTCCACCTTTACACGCTCGTATCTACAGCTTGGTAAAGGAGCGCATGCGGCCATCGTGGAAAGTTTCGTCCCGGCTGAAGGCGCGAGCGGCTATCAAGCCAATGATGCGATAATCATCCTGGTTGGTGAGGAGGCGAGCCTTTCGCATATCCGCGTGGCAGCCGACGCCTCTGACGCCGTAAACATCTCGTCGGCGATCATCGCAGTGGGCGCCAGGGCTAAGCTCGACCTCTTCAGCATGACCTGCAGCGGCTCCATCAGCCGCTATCAGGGATTCATCACGCTGGCCGGCGAAGGAACCAAGGTCTCGGCGAATGGGGTTAATCTCATCAGGGACAAGCTGCACGCCGACACAAGGATCGTGGTCGACCACGCCGTGCCACATTGCACCAGTCGGAAGAAGTTCCGCGCGGTCGTCGACGATTGCGGCCGCTCGGTGTTTCAGGGCCGGATCGTCGTTCGTCGCGCCGCCCGGAAGACGAACGCCACCCTGACGACGCGAGCGTTGCTTCTATCCGACCAGGCCGAGGCCGACAATAAGCCCGAACTTGAAATCTTGGCTGACGACGTGACCTGCGGCCACGGAGCGACATCGGGCGCGCTGGACGACACTCTGGTATTCTATCTGCGCGCTCGGGGGCTATCCGAGAAGGACGCGCAGATGTTGCTGATTAAAGCGTTTTTTGGCGAATCGATTGAGGAGATCACTTCCGAGAAACTGCGCGATTTTGTGACAGGGCAAGCTGAACACTGGCTGCAGGCGGGGCGATGAGCGCACATCCCGCCGTGAGCAACGGTAGTTACGAGGTCAACCGTCTGCGTACGGACTTTCCTGCGCTCGCCATGACGGTGTACGGCAAGCCGCTTGTTTACCTCGATAACGCTGCATCCGCGCAAAAGCCCAACGCGGTGCTTGACCGTATGATGCAGGTGTACTCAAGCGAATACGCCAACGTTCATCGCGGCTTGCACTACCTCGCTAACGCGGCGACCGAGGCGTATGAAGGCGCCCGTACCAAAGTGGCGCGGTTCGTGAACGCGCGTTTAAACGAAGAGATCATCTTCACTCGGAGCGCCACGGAGGCAATCAATCTGGTCGCCCAGACTTTTGGCCGGGAACGCATTACCCCGGGTGATGAGATCGTTCTCTCGATTATGGAACACCACTCCAACATTGTGCCATGGCACCTTCTCAGGGAACGATTCGGTGCAGTGATCAAATGGGCGCCAGTGGATGATGACGGAAACTTCTTACTCGATGATTTTGAGCGACTGCTGACCCCGCGCACCAAGATGGTTGCAATTACACAAATGTCGAACGTGCTCGGCACGGTGTTGCCGGCGAAAGACGTGGTGAGGATCGCGCATGCTCGTGGTATCCCGGTGCTGGTCGACGGCTCGCAAGCTTGCGTCCATCTGAGCGCGGACGTCTGCGATATTGATTGCGATTTCTACGTCATGACGGGCCACAAACTCTATGGTCCGACTGGCATCGGTGTGCTTTACGGCAAGTCTGAGCATCTGGGATCGATGCCGCCCTTCAATGGCGGCGGGGAGATGATCCGCGAGGTCTCGCGTTCCGGCGTCATTTATGGTGATCCGCCACATCGGTTCGAAGCGGGTACGCCGCCGATCGTCGAAGCCATCGGTTTAGGGGCGGCTATCGATTACATCAATTCGATAGGCAAGGTGCAGATCCGCAGGCACGAGAGCGTACTGCTCGCTTACGCGCAGGAGAAGCTGGCAGACATCAACTTCGTGCGCTTGATCGGGACCCCGGCCGAGAAGGGTCCGATCATTTCCTTTGATATGGAGGGTGCACATGCGCATGATATTGCCACCGTCCTCGACCGCGCCGGTGTAGCGATGCGGGCGGGGGCCCACTGTGCGATGCCGCTGCTCAAGCGATTTGGCATGCTGACGACGTGCCGTGCGTCCCTTGGACTTTACAATACGCATGAAGAAATTGATGTGCTCGTGCGGGCGCTTATCAAGGCGCGGCAGCTGTTCTCGTAATTCGGCGGGCCTACGACGTCCAGGTGGCGAGATAGCTCGAATTGAGGTCTGGAGGATGAGGTCATGCACCTCATCGACATCACAGCAGGTAAGCACCTGTAGATCCAGCAAGCATAAATAGCATTGGCAAGCCTGTGTCGGCGAGCCGGCCTTCCTGTACGGCCGCCTTCGGCGAGCGCAGAGTACTGCGATCGGACGCCCTCGAGAACTGGGCGGTGGATTTTACAGGTAGCCAGCCCTTGTTCCATTTCGAACAGGGCCAAACCAAGCGTTCTCTGCTCAAAGCCTGATGTCGGGTTCGCAACAACACCTCCTGTCACCGCACCAGGCGCGCTAAGCGATTTTGATTGCTGTGTTTTTTTGTGCTCGCCAGGCGCTGGCATGCCGGTTGCAAAAGTCTTGCTCAAGACGCCGCCCTCGCAACAGCTAACCTTTGAAGGACATCAGATGAGTCTCGCCACGACCCAGAGCATCGCAGAAATCAGGGCTCGCAACAAAGAGCTGATCGAGGAGGTGCTGAAGGTCTATCCGGAGAAAACCGCGAAACGGCGTGCCAAGCACCTCAACGTTCACCAAGCCGGCAAGTCAGATTGCGGGGTGAAGTCCAACATCAAATCCATACCTGGCGTGATGACGATCAGAGGCTGCGCTTATGCAGGGTCAAAGGGGGTGGTCTGGGGACCGATCAAGGACATGGTCCATATCAGCCATGGCCCGGTAGGCTGCGGTCAGTATTCGTGGGGCTCGCGACGCAATTATTACGTTGGCACGACGGGCATCGATAGCTTCGTGACCCTGCAGTTCACTTCCGACTTCCAGGAAAAGGATATCGTATTCGGTGGCGACAAAAAGCTGGTCAAAATTCTTGACGAAATCCAAGAGCTGTTTCCGCTCAACAACGGCATCACGATCCAATCGGAATGCCCGATCGGATTGATCGGCGACGACATCGAGGCCGTGTCGAGAGCGAAATCCAAGGAATATGGCGGCAAGACCATCGTGCCGGTCCGTTGTGAGGGGTTTCGGGGCGTGTCGCAGTCACTAGGCCATCACATTGCCAACGACGCGGTGCGCGATTGGATTTTCGATCAGCTCGAGCCCGATGGTAAACCAAAGTTTGAGCCGACGCCGTACGATGTGGCGATCATCGGAGACTACAATATCGGCGGCGACGCCTGGTCATCACGAATTCTACTGGAGGAGATGGGCCTGCGGGTGATCGCGCAGTGGTCCGGCGACGGTTCCCTGGCTGAACTCGAGGCAACGCCGAAAGCAAAGCTCAACATTCTGCATTGCTACCGTTCCATGAACTACATCTCACGCCACATGGAAGAGAAGTTCGGTATCCCCTGGTGCGAGTACAACTTCTTCGGACCTTCAAAGATCGCAGAGTCGCTGCGCAAGATTGCGGGCTATTTCGACGACAAGATCAAGGAAGGCGCCGAGCGGGTGATTGAAAAGTACCAACCGCTGGTGAACGCCGTGATCGCGAAATATCGCCCGCGCCTGGAGGGCAAGACGGTGATGCTGTACGTCGGCGGGCTCCGTCCGCGTCATGTGATTGGCGCATACGAGGACCTCGGGATGGAAGTCATTGGCACTGGATACGAGTTCGGTCACAACGACGACTATCAGCGCACAGCTCAGCACTACGTAAAGGACAGCACGCTCATCTACGATGACGTCAATGGCTATGAGTTCGAGCGCTTCGTCGAGCAGCTCCAGCCTGACCTTGTCGGCTCGGGAATCAAGGAAAAATACGTTTTCCAAAAGATGGGTGTGCCGTTCCGGCAGATGCACTCCTGGGACTATTCGGGTCCATATCACGGCTATGACGGCTTTGCGATCTTTGCGCGCGACATGGACATGGCCGTCAACTCGCCGATCTGGAAGAAAACGAAGGCCCCCTGGAAGGAAGCTTCAAGGGCCAAACTTCTGGCTGCAGAATAAAGCAACTCATCTCGCTCTCTGGGAAAGCCGGGGCGATACCAATCTCGATAGTGAAGGATTTCAACAATGGCGCAGAGTGCCGAACACGTGCTCGATCATCTCGAACTTTTCCGCGGTCCAGAATACCAGCAGATGCTGGCCAAGAAGAAGATATTCGAGAATCCTCGCGATCCCGCCGAGGTCGAACGTATCAAGGAATGGACGAAAACGGCCGAATATCGGGAAAAGAACTTTGCGCGGGAGGCGCTAGCGGTAAATCCGGCGAAGGCCTGCCAGCCGCTTGGCGCCGTGTTCGCCTCTGTTGGCTTTGAGGGTACGCTGCCCTTCGTCCACGGCTCGCAAGGCTGCGTGGCTTATTACCGCAGCCATCTGTCGCGGCACTTCAAGGAACCTTCTTCCTGCGTCTCTTCGTCGATGACGGAAGACGCTGCCGTATTCGGCGGGCTGAACAACATGATCGACGGGCTCGCGAACAGCTATAACATGTACAAGCCCAAGATGATTGCGGTCTCTACGACCTGCATGGCCGAGGTGATCGGCGATGACCTCAACGCCTTCATCAAGACGTCGAAAGAAAAAGGCTCGGTTCCGGCGAACTTCGATGTGCCATTCGCCCATACCCCGGCGTTCGTCGGCAGCCACGTCACCGGTTATGACAATGCGCTCAAGGGCATTCTGGAGCATTTTTGGGACGGTAAAGCCGGAACAGCGCCGAAGCTGAAGCGCAAGCAGAACGGGGCGATCAACATCATCGGTGGGTTCGATGGCTATACCGTCGGAAACCTTCGCGAGATCAAGCGCATCTTGGCGTTGATGGGCATCCAGCACACGATTCTCGCGGATAATTCTGAAGTCTTCGATACTCCGACCGACGGCGAATTCCGGATGTATGACGGCGGCACGACGCTGGAAGATGCGGCCAACGCGGTTCACGCCAAGGCGACAATCTCCATGCAGCAGTGGTGCACCGAAAAAACGCTGCCATTCGTGGCTGGGCATGGGCAGGAGGTCGTCTCCTTCAACTACCCGGTGGGCTTATCCGCAACGGATGACTTTATCGTGGCGCTGTCACGCGTCAGCGGCAAGGAGATTCCCGAGCAACTCGCGCGAGAACGTGGCCGCCTAGTCGACGCCATCGCTGACTCCAGTGCGCATATCCATGGCAAGAAGTTCGCGATCTATGGCGATCCGGATCTTTGCTATGGGTTGGCTGCGTTTCTGCTCGAACTCGGCGCCGAACCGACACATGTGCTGTCCACCAACGGCAACAAGGCCTGGCACGAAAAAATGCAGATGCTGCTTGCAAGCTCGCCATTTGGGCAAGGGTGCCAAGCCTATCCCGGCCGAGACCTCTGGCACATGCGCTCACTCCTGTTCACCGAGCCAGTCGATTTTCTGATTGGCAACACCTATGGCAAGTATCTGGAGCGCGATACAGGAACGCCACTGATCCGCATCGGCTTTCCGGTTTTTGATCGGCATCACCATCACCGCTCCCCTCTATGGGGCTATCAGGGTGGCCTGAATGTGCTGGTGAAGATCCTGGACAAGATCTTCGATGAGATCGACAAGAAGACAAACGTTCTTGGCAAAACTGATTACAGCTTCGACATCATTCGTTGATGAGCGACCGTGCGCGTGCCATCGCCCGAACACCCGAGGATGGCACAAGCACACGACGGTTGACCATGCAATTAATTTACGCTGAGAGGAAAAAGGGATGAGTTCACTAGCGGCCACGGTCCAGAATGTTTTCGACGAGCCGGGCTGCGCCAAGAACGGCAGTAAGCCGGAGGCTGAACGCAAGAGGGGCTGCACAAAACAACTGCAGCCGGGTAGCGCTGCCGGGGGCTGTGCTTTCGATGGCGCGAAGGTTGCGCTGCAGCCGTTCACCGATGTCGCTCACTTGGTGCATGGTCCGATCGCGTGCGAAGGTAATTCCTGGGACAATCGCGGCGCGGCGTCGTCAGGCTCGAATCTGTGGCGCACCGCGTTCACAACCGATTTGAGCGAAACCGATATTGTATTCGGAGGCGAGAAGCGGCTCTGCAAAGCGATCAAGGAGATCATCGACAAGTGCGACCCGCCCGCCATCTTCGTCTATCAAACCTGCATCCCGGCGATGATCGGCGACGACATCCACGCAGTCTGTAAGGCAGCATCTCAAAGGTTCGCAAAGCCGGTGATCCCGATCAATTCCCCGGGCTTCGTCGGCTCGAAGAACCTCGGTAACAAGCTCGCCGGCGAGGCGTTGCTCGATTATGTGATCGGGACGCAAGAGCCGGACCACACCACCCCGTACGATATCAACCTGATCGGCGAATACAACCTTTCGGGAGAGCTCTGGCAAGTGAAGCCATTGCTGGACGAGCTTGGAGTACGGATTCTTTCCTGTATCTCCGGCGATGGCAAGTATTGCGAAGTGGCTTCATCTCATCGCGCGCGGGCGGCGATGTTGGTGTGCTCAAAGTCCATGATGAACGTCGCACGCAAGATGGAGCAGCGCTACGGGATCCCGTTCTTCGAGGGGTCGTTCTACGGTATTCAAGATTCGAGCGAATCACTGCGTCAGCTTGCCCGCTTATTGGTTGAACGCGGCGCGCCGACAGATCTGCTCGGACGCACCGAAGCGGTGATCGCGCGCGAGGAAGCGTGGGCCTGGGCTGCTATCAAGCCGTACAAGCCCCGATTTGAAGGCAAGAAGGCCTTGTTGATTACCGGCGGCGTCAAGTCATGGTCGGTCGTTGCGGCACTCCAGGAAGCCGGGCTTGAGTTAGTCGGAACCAGCATCAAGAAATCAACCAGGAAAGACAAGGAGCGCATCAAGGAGCTGATGGGGCAGGATGCCCACATGATTGAGGACATGACGCCGCGCGAAATGTATAAGATGTTGAAGGACGCAAAAGCGGACATCATGCTATCGGGCGGCAAGTCGCAGTTCGTCGCGCTGAAAGCGGCGATGCCCTGGCTCGATATCAACCAGGAGCGTTGCCACGCCTATATGGGCTATGTCGGAA
The DNA here is from genome assembly GCF_014198295.1 of Bradyrhizobium sp. CIR18. Classification (NCBI taxonomy): domain Bacteria; kingdom Pseudomonadati; phylum Pseudomonadota; class Alphaproteobacteria; order Hyphomicrobiales; family Nitrobacteraceae; genus Bradyrhizobium; species Bradyrhizobium sp. CIR18. The sequence continues at coordinate 273,760 of NZ_JACIHF010000005.1, forward strand.
TGGTCAAGCTGGTGGAGGAAATCGATAAGTCGCTCTCCAGTCCGATGTGGGAGCAGCTACGTCGACCGGCACCCTGGCAGGCATTGGCCAAGGCGCTGGAGCAGATGCAATCGCCGGTGGCGGCGATCGCCTGCGATCCGGCGCTTGCCGAAACCGCGCGCCGCGCGAGGAAGATCTGCGTGTGTAACACGGTCGATCTGGGCACGATTGAGGATGCAATATACGCGCACGGCCTGAGGAGCGTCGCAGCGGTGAGAGAGCATACCAATGCGGTCGGTGGCTGCTGCCAGAGTCGCATCGAAGGTATCTTGGTGTCCGAGCCGTCTGCCATGCGACAGGCCGCAGAGTAGGGAGGCGTCATGGCCATCGTCACGGCGCCGACGAAAGCCTGCGCTGTCAACCCGCTGAAGATGAGTCAGCCGATCGGCGGCGCATTCGCCTTCATGGGGCTGCGTGGGGCGATGCCGCTTCTGCACGGCTCCCAGGGATGCACGTCCTTCGGGCTCACGCTTTTCGTCCGGCATTTCAAAGAGGCAGTTCCGCTGCAGACCACCGCGATGAGCGAGGTCGCGACCGTACTTGGCGGTTATGAGAATCTCGAGCAGGCGATACTGAACATCTCCAACCGGACCAAGCCAAAGATCATCGGGATCTGCTCAACTGGTGTCACCGAGACCAACGGTGACGATGTGGATGCCTACCTCAAGCTAATCCGGAGCAAGCATCCGCAACTCGCAAAGTTGCCACTGGTGTATGTCTCGACGCCTGATTTCAAGGGCGCCTTCCAGGACGGCTGGGAGAAGGCTGTGGCGCGCATTGTGGAGGTGCTGGTGGAAGGGCCCAGCGCCAATGGCCTGCGGGACCCGTCGAAAGTGAATGTTCTGCCGGGATGTCACCTCACGCCCGGCGACCTTGATGAAATCCGTGTCATAGTGGAGGATTTCGGCTTGTGCCCGTCCTTCCTCCCTGACCTGGCGGGATCGCTCGATGGGCATATCCCCGATGAGTTTACGCCCACGACCATCGGCGGCATCGGCGTCGACGAAATCGCGAGCATGGGCCGCGCCGGATGGACGATTGCAATCGGGGCGCAGATGCAGCGTGCGGCAGAGGTCATGCAAGGCAAGACCGGCGTGCCTTTTCGTGTCTTCGAGCGGATGTGTGGTCTCTGTCCGAACGACGAATTCATGACGTTCTTGAGCGAGATCAGCGGCCGCCCCATACCCTTGAAATATCGGCGCCAGCGCGGTCAGCTCGCCGATGCAATGCTGGACGCGCACTTCCATATTGGCGGTCGCAAAGTTGCTATCGGCGCTGAGCCAGACCTTCTGTTCGATCTGTCCGGCATGCTGCACGACATGGGCGCGCAGGTGACAGCGGCCGTGACGACCACCCAGTCGGAGGTGATCGAGCGGATCAAGACCAAGGAGGTACTCATTGGCGATCTCGAGGATCTGGAAGGGCTTGCCAAAACACTCCATTGCGACCTGCTGATCACGCATTCGCATGGCAGGCAAGCGGCGGCTCGGCTGAAATTGCCGTTCTATCGTACGGGTTTTCCGATGTTCGATCGACTTGGTGCGGGACACCAACTATCCGTGGGCTATCGTGGTACCCGCAATCTGATCTTCGAAATCGCCAACCTTGTGATCGCGCACCGCGAGGAAAACGATCAGCCTACGCCCGATAGATGGCGGACTGCGTCCGGACCGCCAGGTTGCTCAGGCTATCGCAGCTCCACCGGCGCGGCTGGGGGGGCGATTGGATGAAAGTCGCGTTTGCCACTCAGGACTTGAGACGAGTCGATGCCCATTTTGGTTGGGCAAAGAATATCGCAATCTACGATGTCACGCCTGGAGGGCACGTATTTCTCAAAGCGATTGAGTTTGAGGGCGATCTTAAGGAAGACGGCAACGACGACAAGTTGGTGCCGAAGATCGAGGCGATCAAGGATTGCGCAATCCTTTACGTCGCCGCCATTGGTGGTGCCGGGGCTGCGCGAGTGGTGGCCAACAGGATCCATCCTATCAAGGTGGACAAGCCAGAAAGCATTCTGGTTTTGCTCGAAAAACTCGAGCGCGTACTGAAGGGCACGCCACCTCCCTGGCTACGCAAGGCCATGGCAAAGGGCCGAGGGCGTACGTTCGAGTTCGACGAATGAGGTGATATGACCGCAAATATAGAGCAACAGGGCGGCGCAGTCGACGCGCCGTTCCTCAAGGAGTTGATCAAGATTTGGCGTGCTCAGGATACCAACGGAGCTTGGGAGGCGAAGAGCGATCTTGAACTGCTCGGACCCTATATCCTGGACAAGCAGAAAAGGCGCGCATTGCCGATTATCGGTGATCCCGCTCCCGATACACTGTGGCGGCTTAAGCTGTTCTTCGATGCCGTCGCGCTCTCGATCGAGAGGGAGACCGGCGGGATGATCCAGCCGATTCTGGATCTGCATCATGAAGGCTTCGGCCGCATGGTGCTCATCTCAGGCCGGCTGATCGCCGTGAACAAGCAGCTGCGCGACGTGCATCGCTTCGGATTCGATAATTTCGTAAAGCTTGCGCAGGAGGGCGACAAATATGTCAGCGACGGAATCGACCTTATTCGGAAATTTCCGGACGTGGCTAACTATTGGGGATACTCATGAGCGATCGTGAAACACTGAAGGCCGAACTAAAGAAAGTATCCGCCAAGGCGATACAGGCCAAGATGGATCTGCACGACCTTTCGGAAGAATTACCGATCAATTGGACCTCGATCATGGTGGTGGCGCAGAAGGCGCACGATGCCTATGCCGAATTCGAGCGCAAGAGTCATGACTTGAAGACGCTCGAAAATAGTTGAAGGAGCCATGCATTGTCATTTGCAACGCGCGACGGCCGCGACTGGACGCCACAATACCTGATCTCGATCGATGCCAAGAAGTGCATCGGCTGTGGTCGCTGTTTCAAGGTGTGCGGTCGAGATGTCATGACGTTGAAAGGAATCAGCGATCAGGGCGAACTTGTCGAGCTCGACGACGACGAGGACGATGAGATCGAAAAGAAGATTATGGTTCTGAATGATCAAGGCGCCTGCATCGGGTGCGGTGCATGCGCCAGGGTTTGTCCGGCCAACTGCCAGACTCACACTTCAGCCGTTTCTGAAGCGGCGTGAGCGAGCACACCTCGTCCTGTCGCGGCCTCATGGTGAGGACGGCGCGCCAGAAGGATCTCAATCAAACATTGAATGGCTAGATCGAGCGAGCTAAGGCGCAAGCATTGCCCGGTGGTGGTTGGGCGACGGCTAGGTTATGCCGATGCAATCGCCGTTGCTCACAAACTACTCGTCTCCAAGGTCCGCCTATTCGTCAAAGGCGAGCCGTGCCTCCCGCGGCGCTAAGTAGATCGATGTGCCCGTCATGATGAAGTCCGAAGAGCACAGTTCAAGGCAGGTAGCCAATTTTGTTTGGAGGGGGTGCTGTGCATGTCTGCTTACAATCAGGAGAAGCTTACTTGTCCGCCGCGCTGCCGATCGTGGATAATGATGTCTGCCTAGTGGTCGATTCTAGAACCTGATGTACTGGGAACACCTTAGTTGGTCTTTTTGCGCACGACCGGTTGCGGAGGACATTTCGCTGCCCAGCACACGGTGGTTGCAATTGAGCAGGTGGACATCGATAGCACATCGCAAACCAGGACACGAAGCACTTGGCACGCAGGTCTCTAACTGTCGTTGGCGGGTACCTGGTCGGGCCGCGTACCCATCTGCTGATAGGAACCTGCGAGTCATTATCATTAGACGTCGGTCTTTTTGACGGATCGGCAGCAGGCGATCTTACGTCCGATTCTACCCACAGGATCGCGGCTTGTCGCAGCGACTATCTGTAACTCACGCGCAGAGTGCGTCGGGTAGTCGCGCCGAAGCGCGCCGAGTTGCTTTGGTCAGGTTGTGGTCAGCTAGGAATTATATCCTAGCCGGCAGAGCTTGCACGGCACGAGCTCAATTGCGTGCAACTTTGCCGATAGGAGAGCGCTCTCATGTATGGCAGAAGCGTTGGCTCATCCAGCCAGTTCACAACCGGTAACCAAACTGACGATTCATCAGAAGCGGGAGATAGTCCCCGGTTTGCGGAAACAGTTGCAAGAATGGAGCGAGGTGGCTCGTCATCCGAACCAGCGGCGTCATACTCTCTCGTTTCCAAAGCGCCCATTAGAGAGATCGACCGAGATTCCTTCTTGCGCGGAGCTGAGAGATTCTTGCGCAGTGATATCAGGCACATCGCCGAGAACCCAGAAGAGTACTCGGACTTCGTCTCCCAGAAGGCTGAGCGCGCAGCGACGGTTGCTGGAAGTTACGTTAACACCTACGACGATCCAAATAAGCCGGCACGATTTTACAGCTACCGGTTGGGCGACGAAGTTGTCGGGCTTCTAAGAGCAGGAGGCCCGGCTCGGATTAAAGGAGACCATTTTCAGCAGCAGTTTGGGCGCAACGATATCACATCCGTCGTAGATCTTAGGGTGACTCATCCGCTTGTCGAGAACGCTGGCGATATCTTGCTAGAACATCAGCTGCGAGAGGACGGGGACCATCCGCTGATCTTGTCGCGGCCGGCCCTAGCGGGCATGGAACCTCGTCTAGCGGACATGGGTTTTGTTCAGGTGGGTCGTAACCACTGGGTGCTTGATCCTCACCAGCGCCCCGATGTGTGGGCGAAGAACGAGAACGACGAGTGGCAGCGGGTAGGCAAGCCTACGAAGTATCTTTCCAAAGATGGGGGCAGTGATGTCGGTCCTCAGAGAAGCTACGAAACGGATTCGTCGGACGATGACCCTTCATTTTACTTGGAGCGCGCTCTTAGTGGGATGCACATGGAGTAAATTGGCTGCGATAGCAGCAGTGGGCCTGAAATGACGGACATTTGACCGTTCTATCCCGGGCTCAACGGTCTTGCTTTAAAGGGGGCGCACGCTCGCTGCGTCGCCCCCGGCTGAAACGTCCGTTCAACCTTTCTCCGAAGGTGCTTACGAAGCTGCGGTGGGATGCGGATCCCGAGGGGGCGTAACGGGGGCTCCCTACGGAGTAGCCATCAACGAGCAGCAACGACTAGCCACCGCAGGCAGCTATCCGGCAAATGGTGCAGAGGGCTTGGACCCGAAAGCTGCACCTGCACGGCCTTCATGGAAACGGCAGCAAGGCCCAAATTGTCGAACTGATTGCTCTGAATTATGCGTCGGGTAATTGGGTGAGCCAGCAATGGCTGGCTTGCGCGTTGGATGACCACAGACACTATCAGCCCGACACTTGTATGGTTCTTGCAGGTTGATTGCAAAGCGACAATGAAAAGCGTCTTGCAATAAATGGGCGATAAATGAAACCAAATCCCATCTACGCGATCTGCAGCTTTAACGACATTCCGAGCCGCCAGGCCGTGGGATTCCACCTTATGGTCGTCGATGAGCACGGCAATCACCGGCCATGGTCCATCATTGTGGTGCGCTGGGGCAAAAAGGTGCTTGGCTACGCCAATAAATGCCCGCACAACGGCGTCAACTTGGACTGGGAGCGGAACGAATTCCTCGACCCATACGGTATCCGGCTGATGTGCGGCAAGCACGGTTCGACCTTCGAACTCGGCACCGGCCGGTGCGTCGAAGGTCCATGTCAAGGTGGAGCGCTCACGCCGATCGCGTTGGCAGTTCTGGATGATGATATCTGCGTCGTTGGTGTGCATCTTGTCGAAGAAGTTGCATCGGCCCACACCTGAAGACCGCGCTCAGACGGGCCGGTTCTCGTTGCGGTTTTTCACGGGCTCCATCCTCTTTAGCCCGTCGTCGTACGAGATCTCCTCATAGGACAGGTCGAGATCCTTTGCGGCATCGAGGAGGTAATCAAGCTTGCCGCCCGGATCGAGCTTCTTGATTTCGTCCTTGTTGAGCCCCACCAGGTCCATCATCTCCTTCCAAACCGTGGATTCATCGCACGGTAGGATGTGGAACCTAATATCGCTTAACTTCACTCGGTACTTCGCCAGCAAGTCAATGTTGTTGCAGAACATGAAGTAGCTGCCGGTTGGGCTTAAGGCGCCGTCAAGCACGGTCGCGACGTCAGCAAGATAGGCGAAGGAATGCAGGTAGCCGGCCAGCACCGGAATAGTGCGTTCGCCGTCCTGCGCGATCGTCAACACCTGCTCAATCGAATATTCTGGCGGCCGTTTCTCGTCCGCGACCTGAGTCTGGAATTTTAGTGCGACGTCGCCGCGAAAGCCGAACCGGCCCGGCTTGGTAGTCCCGCCTTTGAGTACGGCATTGAGCAAGCGGCCCTCCTTCTCAAGTCCGCCGAGTGCGGTGTTCTCGATTGCAGTCATTAAATTCGTCCTCGATCTTAGCTCTTCACCGACGCCTTTGCCGGTCCCAGATGCGATGCAAATTGCTTGCCGTCGCATGAGTAGGGGCCTTCGCCGTAGCTTAGAAAGAAAATGCCTCAGTGGCTGCGATCGCATCAAGGAGCCTTGTCGGGAACGCGACACCGGTTCCAAAGCAAACAGGCGCGATCCGAAAAAGTGAGCATCATGAAGCGCCTGCGCGCTGGCACGTGGCTTGCCCTTAGCAGCTATATCCAAGCTGATGAGGGAAAGCCGTGATCAACCTGACGGATAGCGCAGTGAATGCAATCAAGAGCGCGGTTTCATCCTCGACGCACCCGACTGGCGGTCTGCGCGTCATGATCGAAGCAGGCGGCTGCAATGGATTCAGATACAAGATGGGTCTGGTCGAAGAGCCGAAGCCTGACGACACCGTGATCGAATGCGACGGGCTGAAGGTGTTCGTCGATAATAAGAGCTGTGAGCATCTGATGGGCACGACCATCGATTTCGTAATGGCGCTGGACAGTTCTGGCTTTACCTTTCACAACCCGAACGCCACCGCGAACTGCTCTTGCGGAAAATCGTTCAGCTGATGAGACAAATCGTTCAGCTGCTGAGAAGGTCATCGGAGCATGCCGGCGAAACCGGGACAACTGAGGCAGTCGTCGTCCACTGCGACAGACCGAGAGCGTTGCATTCGCGGCGCAATCGAAGAGATCCGACCCAATCTGCAACGCGACGATAGCGACCGTCACCTGTTGGGGATCGATGGCAGCAGGGTCATGGTCAGGCTCACCGGTGCCTGCACGTTGTGTAAGCTTTCGATCGTGACGCTGAAAGGCATTCAGGCGCGGCTGGTCGGTAAACTCGGCGAATTGGTTCGCCTGATCCCCGTCGCTGCTGCAGGCGAGGCAGTGGATTGAGCGAAAATCGAGTGCCGATTTACCTCGATAACAATGCAACGACGCGGACGGATCCATCCGTTGTGCAAGCCATGTTGCCGTTCTTCACGGAGCAATTCGGCAATGCTTCGTCCACGCATGCCTTTGGCAGCGAGGTCGCAGTCGCTGTGAGGCAGGCCCGGCGTAGCTTGCGCATTCTGCTAGGGAGCGCATACGACCATGAAATTGTCTTCACCTCGGGAGGGACCGAGGCCAATAATGCCGCGGTCCTCTCTGCGCTTGCGATGCAGGAAGGCCGCGACGAGATCGTCACCACCTCAGTTGAGCACTCCGCCGTTCTTGCGCTAACCGAGCAATTGGCGGCAAGAGGAATCAAGACGCGCATCGTACCCGTAGATGCCCACGGCCGGCTCGACATCGAGGCGTTTCGCAGCGCACTCGGGCCACGTACAGCGATTGCCTCGGTTATGTGGGCCAACAACGAGACCGGAACGATGTTTCCCGTGGAGCTTCTGGCCGGGTTGACCCGTGAGGCGGGCGCGCTGTTTCACACCGATGCGGTCCAGGCCGTCGGCAAGGTGCGCGTGAACCTAAAGGACAGTGCGATCGACATGCTGTCGCTATCTGGGCACAAACTGCACGGGCCCAAGGGCATCGGCGCGCTATATTTGCGCACAGGCACAAAATTCCGGCCGCTGATCTGCGGCGGATCACAGGAACGAGGACGCCGCGGCGGAACTGAGAATATTCCTGGCATTGTCGGCCTGGGAAGGGCCGCCGAGCTTGCGGCGGAGCGGCTCGAATCGGAGCGCGTTCGCATTGGCGCGTTGCGCGATCGCCTTGAGCAGGGAATTTTGCACAATGGCGAGTGCGTCGTGCTCGGCGATATCAGCAATCGATTAGCGAACACGGCCAATATTGCTTTCGATCATCTCGAAGGCGAAGCCATCGCGCACCATCTCAATAGGGAGGGCATTGCCGTGTCGCTCGGATCAGCCTGCAACGCCGGCTCAATGCAGCCATCCCATGTTCTGCGTGCCATGCAGGTGCCGGCGTGGCGGATGCGTGGGGCGGTGCGCTTTTCTCTGTCGCATGAAACCTCTTTCGCGGAGGTCGACGAGGTCGTGTGCGCAGTGTCCGACATCGCGGATCGCCTGCGCGCCACCTCGCCCGTCGCAGTCAGGGAGTAGAGCTCGTGAAAATCATGATCCGCCGGTCTCCGGACGCGGGCCTGTCGATCTACGTGCCAAAAAAGGATCTAGAAGAGCCAATAGTGGAATCCGAGTACGAGACGCTATGGGGCGGCTGGATCAAAGTAGCTAATGGCTGGGTGCTTGATTTGCCGGAGATGGCGAGCGACACACGGTTACCGATCACAATCAACGCAAAAAAACGGAGCGAGAACGGGGACGATCCGTGAAGGCGCCCCCGCAGAGCGACTTTGTCGATGCCGCCGATGCAAGGGCGATGCTCGTGGACATCGCTGCCGGCCTGAGGGCCGCGAGCATCATTCCCTATCTCGGTCCTGGCCTCGCCGAATTGTGCAGATCCGGTATGCCGACCACGCCAGAGGCGTTGGCCAGCTTATTCGCTAGCAAAGTTGCGCTGCCACGGCGGGCTTGGGGTAATGCGTGGGCGTCGGCGCAGCATACCGAGATCAGCAAACACCGGTCCGCCGTGACGGCATTGATGATGCAGGCCTTCGCTCGGCCAGTCGAGCCGACGCGGTTGCACCATCATCTTGCGTCCCTGTCGCTGCCCGTCATAGTCGACGCGTGGTATGATGCCGCCATGCGCGCGGCGCTGGGTAGGCCCGATGGATGGGGCGAAGTGCAGGGTATCCCCCGCATCGGCATTGGCGAGAATCGCTGGTATCGCTTTACGATTCACTTGGCCAAGCGGCCGACTGTGCCTTGGCCGGCAGCTGGGCGACGGTGTTGTACAAGCCGCATGGAAGCGTGGAGCCGGCCAACAACTTCCTTATCTCCGACTCTGACTATGTCGAGGCGTTGACCGAAATCGACATTCAGACGCCGATTCCGGACATCATCAAGGAACGGCGAATCGGACAGACCTTTCTCTTCATCGGCTGTCGCTTCAACGACCAGCTGTTGCGTAGCTATGCCCGGCAGATCATCAAGCGCTCGGCCGACACCCACTATGCGATCGTTGATCCGGACGCGCTCTCTCGCAACGAGCTCCGCATTTTACTCGAGCAAGGCCTTACACCGCTTGCCATTGGGCTCCCTGCCGCGGTTGAGATACTGATCACCCATTAGCGTCCTTGTGAAGCTGAATCCCCAGCTCCTATCGACATATTTGCGAGAGCCGCAACGCGAGAAGACCCGTTCAGATGGAGCCGGGTTCCGGCACTCAGCGCCAGAATGAATACGCAAGCCATGGAGCGCTGCGTGAGAATGACGACGTGGCTGTTGCATTGTCAACAAGCGCATCATTGCATGCTCTTACATGCCCCAGCGCCGATCGTTTCGGCCAACTCGTTGACGTATGGCTCCAATTTCATCGTCTCCGCCATGGCATGCAAGTTGCTACCCAGCTTCTTGAGGCTCGCTCACGGATGGTCGTGGGGGGGCCGATGATGCCTGCAGGGAAAAATGAAAATGAACGCGGTCGTCGGACGCGGAAAATGTGTCAAAGCTGTAGTGGATAGCGGCAAGATGAAGCCGGCCGCCGAGCATAAGGGCTGCCGCGCTTCGGCCAAGACCGGGCAGGCGAGCTGCGGCTCGCAGGCAGGTCAAGGCGATCTGCCGATCGAAATCTGGGAAAAGGTCAAGAACCATCCTTGCTACAGCGAAGAAGCGCATCATCATTACGCCCGCATGCATGTCGCGGTCGCGCCTGCCTGCAACATCCAGTGCAATTACTGCAACCGAAAATACGACTGCGCCAATGAATCGCGTCCGGGTGTGGTGAGCGAGAAGCTCACGCCTGAGCAGGCGGTAAGAAAAGTGCTCGCGGTCGCGACCACTATTCCGCAGATGACGGTCCTTGGCATCGCTGGCCCCGGCGACCCCCTGGCCAATCCAGCAAAGACGTTCAAGACGTTCGAGTTGGTCGCCAAGGCGGCTCCGGACATCAAGCTGTGCCTGTCAACCAATGGACTGGCTCTGCCGGACCATATTGATGCCATCGCCAGGTCGAAAATAGACCACGTCACCATCACTATCAATATGGTCGATCCCGAAATCGGCGCCAAGATCTACCCGTGGATCTTCTTCAACCACAAGCGCTACACCGGCATCGACGCGGCAAGGATACTCACCGACCGCCAGCTGCAAGGCCTCGAGATGCTTAGCGAACGCGGTATCCTATGCAAGGTCAACTCGGTGATGATCCCAAACATCAACGACGACCACCTGATCGAGGTCAACAAGGCGGTGAGGTCGCGCGGTGCCTTCCTTCACAATATCATGCCGCTGATCTCCGCGCCCGAGCACGGCACAGCATTTGGCCTCAACGGTCAGCGCGGACCGACGGCGCAGGAGTTGAAGGCGCTGCAAGATGCTTGCGAAGGAGAGATAAAAATGATGCGGCATTGCCGCCAGTGCCGCGCCGATGCGGTCGGTCTACTCGGGGAGAATCGCAGCGCAGAGTTCACCACCGATCAGGTCATGAGGATGGACGTCCAATATGACTTAGAGATGCGCAAGGCATATCAGGGCAGGGTAGAGGATGAGCGTGCCGCCAAAGTCGCGGCCGCCCAAAAGGAGCTTGCGGAATTTGCCGGAGAGACGAGCGCGATCACTCTTCTAGTGGCCGTCGCAACCAAGGGCTCGGGGTTGATCAACGAGCACTTTGGGCATGCAAAGGAATTCCAGGTGTACGAACTTTCCACATCCGGCGCCAAATTCGTCGGCCACCGCCGCGTGGACGTTTACTGCCAGGGCGGTTATGGCGAGGAGGACAGCCTTTCTGCCATCATGCGTGGCATCCATGACTGCCATGCGGTCTTCGTGTCCAAGATCGGCGGCTGCCCGAAAAGCAATCTGATCAAGGCGGGGATCGAGCCGGTCGATCAATACGCCCATGAGTTCATTGAGAAGTCGGCGATCGCCTGGTTCAAATCCTATCTGGACAAGGTGAAACGCGGGCAGATCCAGCACGTGCAGCGCGGCGACGCTGTGATCCGGCAAGGATCTCTGATCTCTGCAGCGTAAGGGGGAATATGTGCCATTCAAGATCATCGCCTCGCAGTGTACGAGCTGCTCAGCCTGCGAACCGTTATGTCCGAACGGTGCCATCTCGGAGAAGGGGGCGAGCTTTGTCATTGAAGCGGCGAAATGCACTGAATGTGTTGGCCATTTCGACGAGCCGCAATGTGTCGCCGCCTGTCCGGTCGACAACACCTGCGTGGTTGCCACATCCTTGCCTCGCTACCAGGCGCCAGCCTAAAGCGTGAGGCGCATGAGTGGTATGCCAAGAGCTGGTTCTGAAAGCGTCATAAGCGTCGGGCTGCGCGTTGGCGGCGGCCCAGGCGCCGGCGTTCGGTCCTCCATCACGCTTGCCCTGCGATCGAGGTCGGTGGCACGGGCCTGGCGGTATTTCATTCCGCGCGGTGGTCCAAAGGCGCTTCGCGATGCTGAGAGCGGCCTTCTCGGCAGCGCTGCCATCGTCGATGTGACTGACGATGCCGCGCGAGGATGAAGTGATGCAGGATCTCGCCTGCGGTGGGCGAGGCTGCTCCCCGCATCTCTAAAGAAGCGATCCATGAGGAGCGATACATGAACAGCATCGTTCGCGACAGCGACGTCGTCGAGCTCAGCGAGCCGCCTGTCTTCAGCTTTGGCCAAAAGGTGCGAGCCAAACGCACCATCCGCAATGATGGCACTTATCGCGGCAAGGAGATTGGCGACGTTTTAGCCAAGAAGGGAGAGGTGGGTTACGTCGTATCGATCGGCACGTTCCTGCAGCAGTTCTACATCTACGGCGTCGAATATCTGGAAAGCGGCTACCGAGTTGGCATGAGGCGCAAGGAACTGGATCCGGTGGACGCCTGCGAGGAGGTCGATGATCTGCCGTTGCCGGAGGAGTCATGACCCAGCCCGGCTTTCCGAAATATCGACGTGGCCAGCGGGTCAAGACCGCAATCGACCTCATCAACGACAACTCATTTCGCGATACGGAGCCCGAAGGAGTGTTGCTCTCCGCCGGAGCGACCGGTGAGATCATCAACGTCGGGATCCATAACGAAGCAGTGCCGATCTACACTTTGGCGAGCAGCTGCTCATCGGCTGTCTTGAAGAAGAAATCACAGTGTTTTGAATGGAGGCTTTCGCATGAATGCTGCGCTGATGAGAAAGGTAAAGGCCGGGCTGGTGCCCCACCCCAACGAGCTCGATCGCAAGCGGATACAGCGCGGCTTGAGCTCGCGCAAGCGCTATCTCTACGTCTCTCCGAACGTGACGCCGGTGAGGGGCGGCTACCTCGTCGAGAGCCCCTGTTGCTCGCGCAACATCGACAAGGATGGCGCACTCATCGATGTCGCGCTGATTCTTTATGATGCCGTGAGCGGGATCTGGAAGCTATTTCGCAAGAATCACGCGCGAGAAATCTGGGAATTTTACAGCCTTTACCATCGGTTGACTGCGGCAATCGACGAATTGAATGCGGATCCGGAGCGTCTGTTTTGGCAATGACGTCCCGCCTTTCACCAGTCATAAAGGAGCCACGATGGCGCTCACCGCGGAGGAAGTGATCGAAATCGAGCGGCTGCTTGCAGCCGATGGCGCTGAGATGGGCCCGTTTGTCGAGCTGCGGCGCCGCTTTCCGCAGCTTGCTTGGGTGCGTTGTGATGCGTCGGATGTGGCGGATCATCCGTTCCGGCAGTTTCCGCGTTTCGACCTTCATCTGATCGATGGATCGGATCACTGCGTGCAGATTACGGCCGATCCGACGCGGGCGACCGGCATCGTATTGGCCAAAAGGAATGTTGGGCTGTGAGCACTGAACTAGCAGAGCATCGGCTTGATGGCGTGCACACTGTGGACGAGAATACATCATTCATTCCACTGTCCGATCCCGATATCACCTTCGCCGAGCTCTCTGCCGTGGAAACGCTGCTATGTTCGCCGCAGATCTCCAACGGGCGGATCACCGAGGCGTTTGAGCGCGCTTTCGCCGCCTATCTTGGGCGCAAATATGCTGTTGCGGTCTCGAGTGGTACCATCGGGCTCCTCCTTGCGCTGAGGGCGCTCGGCATTGGCCCGGGGCAGGAGGTTATCGCCTCGCCCTACTCCTTTCGTGAGACCGCGCATGCCATCAGTCTCGCAGGCGCACGAGCGGTATTTGCAGATGTCGACTATTGGTCGGGAGCATTAGTCCCAGCGAAGGCCGAAGAGCGCATCACGGCCAACACGCGGGCGATTGTCGCCGGCAATCCCAACGGTCATCCAGCACCATGGTCGGAGCTGCGCGCGGTCGCACAGCGCCATCAGCTACTGCTTTTGGAGGATTCCACCGAGGCGATCGGATCGAGCTACGAGGGTGAGCTCGTCGGCCGGTTTGGCGACCTCGCGGTGTTCGACTTTGCTCAGCCGGTGGCCCTAACCTGTGGCGAAGGCGCAATGGTGGTGACCGACGATATCGACATCGCGCTCGGATTGCGTCGCCATCGCGCCCATCGTCTGGACGAGCGCTCTTCCGTTGTTGTCGGTAGCACGGCGCCTTATCAGGCCGGCATGAGCGATCTCACGGCTGCCTTGGGCCTAGCGCAGCTCAAGCGTCTCGATGAAATCCTGGAGCGGCGTCGGTTCGTCGAGCAGCTTTATCGCGCGCATATGCAATCATTTGAGGGCATCAAGCCGCCTTATGTTAGCCCCGATGTGACCGAGGTGAACTGGTTGCTTTATCTCGTTCATCTGGGGACACGCTTCACGCGATCGGGGCGCGACGCCATTATCGATGATCTGGGCGTCGCGCAGGTTGGATCCGCCGCCTATAGCCAACCGCTGCACTTGCAACGCCACTACTTAGACTTAGGCTATCGGCGTGGCGATTTCCTGGTTGCGGAAAGAATAGCAGATCGCGCTCTTGCGCTTCCGTTTCACACCCATCTCACGAACAAGCAGATCGAGTTCATCGTCGAGACCATGAAAGATGCGTCGATCAACGTGGGAGCGGGTGCCGCGATTTACTGAGATGCCCGTCGTCCACGACACAGAAGAACGAGGATTGAATTGCGATAAGCGTGGTTGTTTCTCATCGCGAGAGATGAGCAAACGAACCGGGATACGTTGTCGCAGCGTTGTCGGACACATCGTGATCCACATGGCGGGAGCGCGCCGGATGCCGCTGGAGGGCATGCACTCGTCGTAAGGCCGCAAGAGAAATGCTTCCCAGCGAGCGCGAAGAAGATCTACTCGATAGCGGAGAAGGCGGCGCGTCCGAGGCGCGGCTTGAGAGCTGCGCGTCAAGGTGCCCCAAACCAAGCACATCACAGTCGAGAGTCTCGGTGTCCGCTCAGGATCTTTAGAGTTACCAAAACAGGGGATCGGTATGAACTCGCAACAAGTCATCATCCACGTCCGCTTCGCACCGAACGGAAGAGTGATCCAAATCACCGAACGTCCGGCGAAACTCACGCCGAACCAGTGGTTTGACGTCCTCAACACCCGTGCCAGCTCAGCTTATCGGCCGCTCGCTCGTGGCCGTGGGATTTTTCAGCTGAGCCGGACTGCGATCCAAGCCTTCAAGCAGGAAACTGCGAGGCCGGGATGAGTGAACTTATAATCGGCAGCCTGATGAGCGGTCACATCGAGGTTTTTGCCATCTGTCCGGCCGATGCCATCGAGCGGGGTGAGGCCGTGGGCTTTAGCCTCTCGCGGATTGATGATAAGGGCGAGAGCCGGCCGTTTCCAATTATTGTGGCGCGCACCTTCGGCAATGACTACCTCGGTTACGTCAATCGTTGTCCGCATGAGAGCGCGTGGCTCAACATCGGCTCCGGTGCGTTTTTCTCGGCGGACCGCGCCTTTCTCAGATGCGGCCGGCACGGTGCAAGATTCGAGATCGACACTGGAATGTGCATCGACGGCCCCTGCGATGGACAATCGCTTGAGCCGGTAGCGCTCGCCGTGATCGAAGGTGACGTCTGCCTGTGCGGCGTCAAGCTGCTCGAGGACGATCGGTTTGCCGACTCCTTCGGGGACAGCGACGAAACCATGGATATCACGATCCATCCGGACTGACGGGTCTATAGCTTTGTTGTGCTCAAGCTGCCTGAGGCGATTTGCCTCTCGGATGAGGCCATTGTACTCATGAGCGTTGGCAGATGCGTGTCACAGCTTTTGATTTGTGAGACAAAACGGACGCCTCGTCGGATTCGGGCCTTGCACTCCGCGACCTCCGCTGCACCAACAAGCTGCTCTTGCGCTGGCTCGTCAAATCGAGCCGGCAGGCGGGATATGCTTCCTGTTGCCGGCGATATGTTTGAGCGGGAAATGCCCCCGGCGGCTGGAAGTTCGCCGAGGGCATCGTCTGGGCTTGGAGAACGGCGGGACCCAGACTGACAGGACCGTTTGGCCAGGAGGAATGACGATCCTGTGTCAGACGGCCAGCCGGCGCAGGCCAGCATTATTCCCTGCGCTGCAACTGCCATGCCAAACCTCGGTTCGTGCGACGCTCTCAGCGAATGGCGCCACCATCGTCAGTTAGGGCCGGTTAGGAGCAAATGCATTCATGGGCACGTGTTCGTTGTTCCGCATTTGCAGCTGCAAGCGTGTCTTGATGCGTATCGTGCGAAGCGTGGTCCCAATTTGGGACAGCTGTGTTGCGGCTTAACGTTGCTGCCGACGGGGATTGCGATCGGCTTGGTCTGCAGCCTCAAAGGTGGC
This sequence comes from Bradyrhizobium sp. CIR18, assembly GCF_014198295.1. Classification (NCBI taxonomy): domain Bacteria; kingdom Pseudomonadati; phylum Pseudomonadota; class Alphaproteobacteria; order Hyphomicrobiales; family Nitrobacteraceae; genus Bradyrhizobium; species Bradyrhizobium sp. CIR18. The sequence continues at coordinate 289,860 of NZ_JACIHF010000005.1, forward strand.
TCGGCGATCAGTCCTGCCTCGTTGGGCTCTCGCGACAGGCGCTATCTGTTGAGCAAACGATAGATGGGCAGCGGCGGAACGCAGCGTCCAGCTTCAGGGCGAAAAAGATGCTGTGGGCTCGTGCTGGTCAATGCGGCCAGCCGATCGCCCATGGAAGAACAACGGCGTGCGATTCACCGCACGATCTTTGAGCTCCTCGCTAGGCGGCTCGAGGGTCATGAAGATCACTGCTCATTCCAAGATATGATAGCGCAAGAGCTCGGTAAAATAACCGAGAGTCGTGGTTGTTCTGCGTACGAACTGCAGAAGGTTGAAGGGTCAAACACTATGCGAGATTTGTCGTGTCCGAAACAGAAGCGAACGACATTGTCGCAACCGTCGCAATAATTGTTAGTCGCGCAAAGCAAGGGATCGATGCAGAAACGAACGTTACGCATGTGGTGTGTAATTTGCTTTGGAGAAGTTGGATGGTGAGCAAGGATCGCGATGAGGGCAGAAGAGGTTAGGAATTGATCAAGGAGGCTGCTCTGGACGCGAAGACGTCTATCGCTGATCTTCAGCGACGACAATCACTATGGCGCCCGCTCATTTTGCCTGCTTTGGCAAGCGCGAGTGGGAATCATTAGCATCAATTGGTGGATGCGGCGTTTATTCGTAAGAGATTGTGGGGGGATGTGCTCGCATCTTGTCTCTTCTCAGATGAACCCCATTGATCACAGGATAGGCGCATGAACTCAGAAACCGAATTCGAGCTTCCTCAACTTTATAGGCATCATGTCTTTGCCTGCAACACGCAGCGTCCGCCAACTCATCCGCACGGCAGCTGTGGCGCCTCCGGCGCGCAAGCCCTCTGGGATCGAATGGTCAAGACGATCGAAGCGGAAGGCCTCAACGATATTGGATTCACGATGGCAGGCTGCCTTGGCTTTTGTAACTCTGGTCCCTTGATGGTCGTCTATCCCGATGGAGTGTGGTATCGCGCGACCACGCCTGAGGATGTCGACGAAATCGTAAACTCCCACCTCAAGCGGGGCAAACGTGTCGACCGTCTTGTGATGGTGTTAAAGCGAAGCTAGAGGCCGATTAGCGGCCACTGGCCCGGGCTAGCAAGCATCGACGGCTTGTCCGCGATGAGCTGGCCGCTCGGAGGTCAGAGCGTCTGAGATTGAGCGTAGCATCACGCCCCGGATTTGAGAACACCAAGTCATTGACGTTTCCGCGGCGTGCCGCCTTTCTTCTCCGGCCTAATCGGCAAATGGCGCCTTTCCCGCGCATGCTGGGCGATCTGTTTGTGTGCTGTCACTCCATGCCGCGCGATAATGGCTCTCCGCGTCTCGCGAGATGAGGCGTCCTTGACGCGTCATCTCGCTCTGCTTGCACTGAGGGTGAGATTAGGGGACGCGCTCGATGAACTCGCCGCGTCCGGGTTGATCAAACGGACTCCCTTTCTGATCCTGTTCCAGCCTCAGAACTTGTAAGTGACGCCGCCGCTGACGAGCCACGGGTCGATGTTGGCGCGCCCGGTGACGGCAATCGTATTGTTTACGGTCGCGGAGTACTCCGGCCGCAGCCATAGCTTCTTCACGTCAAAGTTGAGGCCCCAGTTACGATCAAGCATGTAATCGAAGCCGAATTGGACCGCCGCGCCGAATTGGTTGCTGATGCGCAAATCCGTAACGGCAAGACCGACGAGCGACGTATTGGCTGCCGATTGGTTGAAGAATGCGGTGTAATTGACGCCCGCGCCGATATAGGGCTTGAGCGCGCCGAAATCGGTGAAGTGATATTGCAGGGTCAGTGTTGGCGGCAACAGCCAGGCTTTGCCGATATCGAGGCCAGTGAGCGCGCCATTGCCGCTGATGTGATGGCTGGTCATGCCGAGAATGAGTTCAGCGGCAACGTTTTTTGTGAAGAAATAGGTGATGTCGAGCTCGGGTATGGCTTGATCGCTGATCGAAAGCCCAGACCTTGGTGAGGACAGCGAGGGCGCCCCGGCGACGCTGACTGAGCTGCCTGCGGTATCCGGCAAAACGCCAAGCACGCGGAGGCGGATCATCCATGGATTGAAGGGTTCGATGGGGGGCGCTTTATAGTAGATCGACGCCCGGCCCAGATCTGCAGCCTGTACCGGAATGTTGGCCAACGAGGCCGTTAGCGCGAGGAGTGATGCCCTCGTCAGAACTGTCCTTGTTCTCATCGAATTCTCCATTCCAAAATTCGCGCGAAGAGCCGCGCGAGATCTCTGTCACACACGGGGAATGGCGGAGGATTTGATGCCGATCAAAATGGGAGCGGGCAGAGCGCAATTATGCCGCTAAGTTGCATAAGGATCACGGCCGCGAAGCCTGGAGATCTGTTCTGATTGTTATTCAATTCAAGAGAGCCGAGTCTCTTCAAGAAACCACCTTTCGGCTTGGTGCTCTGATCCAATCCACGCCGCGGACGTCATGCGCGATAAGCGGCAACTGTCGCGGCCTCTCACAAGGTCGGGCGGCATTCTAGTTAGGCGATGCCCCTTACGGAACAGCCACTCGCGCGGGCCGTCTCAGCGAAGGTCCCGTGGCCTCTTGCCCGTGAAGGAAGCCGGAAGTGGGAAACGTCACCTTTAGCTTGTTGATGGGCTGGGGGACGCTCCGTTTTCCTCAGGTCTGCGGACAACGCGTGGGGTTTGCTTCGTGCAAGCATCCCTCGAGATCGTCTTGCGTCTTGCGGCCAAGCAGCGACAGCACGGGCTCATGATCAAGTCCGGCACATCGTGCCCCGTCAACGTCGATCAGCGGTCGTCGTATAAGGAGCGGATCGCCGACCATCAATGCGAGTGCGCTTGCCGCGTCGGTAGTATCGGGATTGACTTCGCCTGACTTGGTACGTGCCGCAGCTCGGTTGAACCAGGAGGCGACGGGCATATTGCCGAAGAAGCCGCGTAATTCCTCCGCATCCCATGGCTCCTTCAAGATGTCTTGGGCGATCACGTCGTGGCCGGCGGACTTCAGCGCTTGGATCTGACGCGCGTTAGTGGCGCAGCCGGGCTTATGATAAAAGATGATTGTCGCCACGATATACCTATGCAGGCGCGCTGAGCTGAACGATTGGCACGGCGCCGCTGCTTCGGGAGCCTGTTCAGTTTCTTGCCGATCATCTCCAAAGTCAGCGCACCAAGCGCCGTACCATTGTATGCAACCTCGCGGCTGATGCGCCAGGCTTCGGGCCCGACCGGCATATTCACTGTCGTCAAATCGGAGCAAGTTCCGTTCCACACCTGATGGCATCGGAACAGGTCGCCTCAAATCGGCTTTTCGCGTTGATGGTTGTGGTCGTTGTTAGTTTTCTGACAGCCGCGCAGGTCCTGTTAGATCCGAAACAGCCAGGACCTTGCTCACCGGCTAGTTGGTTTTCAGAAACGTAATCAGAAGCTTAAGGAGCGCGGTCAAGCGTTGGCACGGCGGTTGCTAATAAGCGGCAGCAACACTGAGTGAGGGCTGAGTGCACGCCGACGCGTAACACGAGCGATGCGCTCCTTCCCTTGAACCCGTGTGCCCCCGTTTCTGCGAGAGAAACAAGCTCGCGCGCAAGAAGCGCGCAACTTTTGGCAAATCGGTTGATGGAGAGCAACATGTCTTCACTGAGACAAATCGCGTTTTACGGGAAGGGCGGCATCGGCAAGTCGACCACTTCGCAGAACACGCTGGCGGCGCTGGCTGAGATGGGTCAGAAAATCCTGATTGTAGGGTGCGACCCGAAAGCGGACTCGACCCGCCTGATTCTGCACGCCAAGGCGCAAGACACGATTTTGAGCCTTGCAGCGAGCGCCGGCAGCGTGGAGGACCTCGAGCTCGAGGACGTAATGAAGGTCGGCTACAAGGACATTCGCTGCGTGGAGTCCGGTGGTCCTGAGCCGGGTGTCGGCTGCGCCGGCCGCGGCGTCATTACCTCGATCAATTTCCTGGAGGAGAACGGCGCCTACGAAAACATTGACTATGTCTCATACGACGTGCTCGGCGACGTCGTTTGCGGTGGCTTTGCGATGCCGATCCGGGAGAACAAGGCGCAGGAAATCTATATCGTGATGTCCGGTGAAATGATGGCGATGTATGCCGCAAACAACATTTCCAAGGGAATCTTGAAATACGCAAACTCTGGCGGCGTGCGGCTGGGCGGTCTGATCTGCAATGAGCGGCAGACCGACAAGGAGCTGGAACTGGCGGAAGCGTTGGCCAAGAAGCTAGGCACTCAACTGATCTACTTCGTGCCGCGCGACAACGTGGTGCAGCATGCCGAGTTACGTCGCATGACGGTGCTCGAATATGCACCCGATTCCAAGCAGGCCGATCACTATCGCAATCTTGCGACCAAGGTTCACAAAAATGGCGGCAAGGGCATCATCCCGACTCCAATCTCCATGGACGAGCTCGAGGACATGCTGATGGAGCATGGCATTATGAAGCCCGTGGACGAATCCGTCGTCGGCAAGACCGCCGCCGAACTCGCGGCCTCGTAAAGGTCGCGAGTCGCGGTCTTGCGAAGGCGCGCGACGAATGCCGGTCTCCCTCACCGCCCATCCCGGGAGGCCGGCATTCTGACGATCGACCCTGATCAAAACCAGGATGCGGCAGCGCAAGACTGACCACTGTGGAAACCCGCAAAATTATGTCCGAAGCGCACCTCCTTCCGTTGATGGCTGCTTGTGCCGTTGATGCCAACAGCCAGATGCAGAGGGGAATTGCAACCTACAGCCTGCTCATCGGTGTGCCTCCTGCAGATGCCGATATTGCCGTTGACAGCAATTTCGATCACCATGTCCTGGCGTCCATCCTGGCGGCTGCCACAATGGATGGTGGTTCCCTTCCCGAGAAGGCCGGCCTGTCCGGCCTTGAACTGGTGGCCTTGCTGGAGCAGTACTTTCCCTCCCTTGAGATCCAGCTCGCGGAGCAGTTCTCGGCTTTCGAGTGCGAAGAGGACGACGAGATCGCAATGCTGCGCGATTTCTTGCTCAAGCAACGCTCGACTGAAGGGGATATCGGCCGATGGCTGGCTGCGATGATCGCGCGCCGCGCCATTGAGCCAGACCATCTGTGGGAAGCTCTCGGCTTGCGCAATCGTGGCGAACTCTCTCGGCTGCTGAGCCGCCATTTCGCGCCGCTCGCCTTGCGTAATGTCAACAATATGCGCTGGAAGCGCTTCTTCTACCGCATGCTTTGCGAGGATGAAGGCCTCGTGATGTGCACGACACCCGTGTGCACGCAATGTGTCGACTCCAACCTCTGCTTCGGCGAAGAAAGCGGTGAGAGCCGGGTGGCCGAGCGCCGGCGCGATTTTCTGTTGCAGGCGGCTCGGCCGGTCGTTGCCGGCGACTGGCCATCTGAACTGCCACAAGGGTCCGCGATCGCACCATCGTCGGAGAAAGCCTCGCAAGATTTGGTAAGCCGCCGGAAGGTTGAGGGCGCGTCTGACGCCGTTTCGAGCGAGTGACCATGTGTCCAAGGCGGCGGCGGGCTCAAGTGCTCCGCAACAATTCTCACATCCTGGCGCGCCGCAACTGCATTAAAGTTCGAACTCGGCGGGGCAATAGGCAAGGCGTCCGCTTCATGAGCCTGTCGCATTTACGACAATCCATTTGCTGGAGCTTAGGTAGGTCAAACAATGAGGGGCTCTCGCGTGATTGCCGCTAGCACCGCCGCAAAATCGTCTTGGTCCGACCAGGTGCGCGCCAAGCCCACCGTGCTCAACGACACGACATTACGCGACGGCGAGCAGGCACCTGGCGTTGCATTCACCACAGAGGAAAAGCTGGCGATCGCGCGGGCGCTGGCGCGGGCCGGAGTCACGGAGATCGAGGCGGGAACGCCAGCGATGGGCAACGAGGAGATCGCCGCCATCCGCGCCATTGTCGAAGCAGATCTTCCGCTGACCACCATAGGCTGGTGTCGGATGCGGGAATCGGATGTCGACGCGGCGATCGAAGCAAAGGTATCCATGATAAATATGTCGATCCCGACCTCCGATGTCCAGATCGGGGCCAAGCTAGGTGGTCATCGCGACCTGGCACTGGAACGGGTGAAGCGAGTGGTAGGCTATGCCTGTGCGCGCGGACTTGAGGTCGCCGTCGGTGGTGAGGACTCCTCCCGCGCCGACATCGATTTTCTCATCAGACTGATGGCAACTGCAAAAGCCGCGGGCGCGCGTCGCTTTCGTATTGCAGATACGCTCAGTGTGCTCGATCCCGACGCAACCTACGCGCTGGTCATGAATTTGCGTGCGACCACCGATCTCGAACTCGAGTTTCACGGTCACGATGATCTCGGACTCGCAACCGCCAACACGCTCTCCGCTATCAAGGCTGGCGTGAGCCACGCCTCGGTGACGGTCATCGGGCTGGGCGAGCGGGCCGGAAATGCCCCGCTCGAGGAAATCGCGGTCGCACTCAAGCAGCTCTACGGGCGCGAGACCGGCATCATACTCCCGGAGCTCGAGAACGTCGCCGCGGTGGTAGCAGCTGCGGCCGCACGTGCCATTCCTAAGAACAAGGCCATCGTCGGGGAGCATGTATTTACGCACGAGTCCGGCATCCATGTCGATGGCCTTTTGAAGGATCAACGCACCTATCAATCGCTTGATCCCGTTTTGCTTGGCCGCTGCAACCGCTTTGTGATCGGCAAGCATTCCGGACTTGGGGCGATCACCGCGTTACTCGATGAACTGCAGCTCGTCGCCAGCCCCGATCAAGCCAGACAGATTCTGTCGCAAGTCCGCAAATATGCCATCGAGCACAAGCGGCCGGTCGAGCGCGAAACCGTGGCGGCGATCTGGCGCGACGTGTGCGGATTCTTGGCAAGCCACCCCGCGTGAAAAGCCGTGTCGAACAGCATTTGCGTCGACCATTCGCAAACCGACGCGCCGCAAGGACGGTGTTCGATATCGCTGATGGGCGTGAACGTCGTCCAGCTTTCGCGCGTCAGACCCCCTGGCGCGATCTCACCTCCAGATCTTACTTGCCGTTCCGCCATACATGCTGTGATCTCTTACCCAAGGGCGAGCCGTCCCCGGACCGCCAATCGGCGTCTTCTCACGGGGCTGATTTCCGGTCCGGCGACCGGCCTGACGAGCGTCAACCTCGATCGTGGTCTGGCCATTGATCCCAAATCTTTATCGGGACCGACGTCGTCACCGGCGTACCTGCTGATCTGGGCAGCGAAGTTGAGGGCTCGTTTTGCGGAGTCAGGCTTTGGCGATGTGCACCAGTTGTGCGAAGCAGGACAGCAGCAGTCAACAGGGACAACCCCATCTCATTTACCGTCGAGAGCTAATCCGAAGGAGAATTTTCCATGATCAACTCGTCCCCGGCAGCCCGTATCCTGGATCGGCTCAGCAAGGCCTCGTCGGCGGAGGATTTTTTTTTGCTACTTGGCGTCGATTACGACCCTAAAATCGTGAATGTCGCGCGCCTTCACATCTTAAAGCGCATGGGACAATATTTTGCAAAAGAGCAATTTGCTGGTGTCGCAGAGCTGGAGATCAGAGCTCGGTGCAAGGCGATGCTGGAGCAGGCCTATGCCGATTTTGTGGCATCGTCACCGATCGACCAGCGAGTGTTCAAGGTTTTGAAGGATGCCGTCGCAGACCCTAAGAAGGCCACGGCCTTTGTCCCGCTGAGCGAGCTGAAGTGATCTCGCGCTCCACTGCAAGCAAGGTGTGCCCGACGGGGCGCCGTGGCAACCCGATGTCCGGCCTTCGTCTTTATCCGGGTCAACTCTCTGCAGCCGTCACCCGAGCGGCGGCTGTCGTATTCCCGACCCATGTCTGGACTGGTCCTGTCCACGGTATCAGCGGCTGTTTCAAGTGTCTGCCAAACCATTACTTTCGACTGACTTTCAATTGTTTTTGTAACTGGTACGACAATTGCTGTTGTCCTGCCGATCCGATCATCGATGCCGACAGATGGTAGTCGTCCGAGATGAGGTTGAAGGGAGACCCGTGATGCTGCGTTTAGTGCCTGCCGAGCCCTGCGCCATCATCTCGTGGCCTACGATCGCGCAAGGTCCGTTCGAAACGGTCTTAGGCGATCAAGGCTCCGTATGAACCTTGAGATGGTGGTCAATGGATAAGTCGCCCGTTCGCGCTACACCTGGAGAGGGTATGCACAGCGTCGTCCGCATCAAATCGGTCCCCGATTCCGCTCAGATTTGTATCCATCTCATGGCGGATAGCAACATGCGTCAGGAAGAGGGCCAACGTCGCCCCATACGGGCTGTCCGCACTGGAGGCTCGGCATGGATGGCGTGACAGGTGCGTTGCCAGGATCGCCGTCGTCGTCACAGTCGATGTGGAGCCGCTGGGCCGAAAGTGAGGCGCAGGTATTGCGGAGCGAACGGACTCGTCAACTCAGGCATGGAAGCGAGCGGTCAGAATCACCGCGACGCCCTGGTCGCCGCGGTGGCGCTCGTCAAACGCGGCGCGCAAGCGTTCAGTGTGGAAGACCTCGCCAAATCCGGCCGGACCGGTACGTCTATCGCGACGGCGCGTCTTGTTGTGAGGCCGGTCGGACCAAGCAGACGGGGCAGAGCAGCCGGCCACTTGCTGACCAAAAGTGATCTTCAGTTAAGGAAGCTAAAAAGCAACCTGTGGCGCGGGCGCGCCTATCTTTGAGGGGAATTTAGAGTATGAGCAATGTCACCAGAACGGCCATGCCGGCGCCGGCCGGGCGCGCAGCAGCCAAAAAAGAACTGCCGGAGCACTTCAAGGCGTACAAGCACGTCTGGGTCTTCGTCGAGCTGGAGCGTGGCCAGGTGAATCCGGTTTCATGGGAGCTCATGGGTGCGGGACGCAGGCTTGCCGACAGGCTAAAGGTAAATCTTGCCGCTGTCGTTATCGGTCCGGAGGGGCAGCACACACGTAACGCCGCGCTTGACGCCTTTTGCTACGGCGCCGATCTGGCCTATCTCGTGAGCGACAATGTTTTGTCGGATTACCGCAACGAATCCTACACCAAAGCGCTAACCGAACTCGTTAACACCTACAAACCCGAAATCCTACTGTTGGGGGCGACGACCCTCGGTCGCGATCTCGCAGGTTCCGTGGCGACGGCCCTGTCGACGGGGCTCACTGCCGACTGCACCGCGCTGGAGGTCGACGCCGATGGTTCTCTTGCGGCGACGCGTCCGACCTTTGGTGGCTCGCTGCTCTGCACGATCTATACCTTGAATTATCGTCCGCAGATGGCAACCGTACGCCCGCGGGTCATGCCGATGCCTGAGCGCGTCGTACGCGATGCCGCTCGTATCATCGTCCATCCGCTCGGCCTTGTCGAAGATGATATTGTCACAAAAGTATTGTCGTTCCTTCCCGACCGCGATGCAGAAACGTCCAATCTGGCCTATGCCGATGTCGTGGTTGCGGGCGGCCTGGGATTGGGATCGCCTGAGAACTTTCGGTTGGTGCGCGAGCTCGCAACTCTGCTTGGCGCTGAATATGGCTGCTCGCGTCCTCTCGTGCAAAAAGGGTGGGTTACGTCTGACCGGCAAATCGGCCAGACGGGCAAAACCATCCGGCCGAAGCTCTATATTGCCGCCGGCATTTCCGGCGCGATCCAGCACCGGGTTGGCGTGGAGGGCGCGGATCTGATCGTCGCCGTCAATACTGACAAGAACGCTCCGATCTTCGACTTCGCCCATCTCGCGATCGTCAGTGACGCCATGCAATTGCTGCCGGCGCTGACGGCCGCATTTCGTGCCCGGCTTTTGCCGAATTCGCGCGCCCGTATCGCAGTCTAGAGGAGATGATGATGATTGAAGAGAGATTCGATGCGATCGTGGTGGGAGCCGGTATGGCCGGCAACGCGGCGGCATTGACCATGGCTAAACGCGGCATGAAGGTGCTGCAGCTCGAGCGGGGCGAATATCCCGGATCAAAGAATGTGCAGGGCGCTATCCTCTACGCCGACATGATGGAAAAGCTGGTCCCCGAGTTTCGAGAAGAGGCGCCGCTCGAACGTCACCTGATCGAGCAGCGGTTCTGGATGATGGACGATCGCTCCCATGTCGGCATGCATTACCGCTCGGAGGACTTCAACGAGGAACGGCCGAACCGCTACACGATTATACGCGCCCAATTTGACAAATGGTTCTCTTCCAAGGTGCGGGAGGCTGGCGCGACCGTGCTGTGCGAGACGACCGTCACCGAGCTCGCACGGGACGAGCGTGAAAGGATCGTCGGTGTTCGTACAGATCGCCGAGACGGCGAAATACACGCCGATGTCGTCGTGCTGGCCGAAGGGGTCAATGGCCTGCTCGGGACGCGCGCGGGCCTGCGCGCGCGCCCGACACCCGATAATGTTGCGCTTGCGGTGAAGGAAATGCACTTCTTACCTCGCGAGACCATCGAGGCACGCTTCAATCTCAAGGGCGATGAAGGCGTCGTGATTGAGGCGGCCGGTACCATTTCCCGCGGCATGACCGGAATGGGTTTCATCTATGCCAACAAAGAGTGCATTTCGCTCGGCATAGGTTGTCTCGTCGCCGACTTCCAGCGCACGGGCCAGACGCCCTACGGCCTGCTCGATCAATTCAAGAGGCATCCCTCTGTGGCGCCCCTGATAGCAGGGTCCGAAGTCAAGGAATATTCGGCCCATCTCATTCCTGAAGGCGGTTATAAGTCGATCCCGCAGCTTTATGGGGAAGGGTGGTTGGTCGTGGGCGACGCGGCCCAACTCAACAATGCCGTCCATCGTGAGGGCTCCAATCTCGCGATGACTTCCGGCCGCATCGCCGCCGAAGCGATAGGTCTGGTGAAATCGCGCGGCGAGCCAATGAGTGCAACAAATCTGTCGATCTACAAGAAGATGCTGGACGATTCCTTCGTCGTCAAAGATCTAAAGAAGTACAAGGATTTGCCGCCCCTGATGCATACTCACTCACAAAACTTCTTTCTCACCTATCCGCAGCTCATCTCCAAGGCGATGCAAAACTTTGTGCGCGTCGATGGTACGCCGAAGGCTGAGAAGGAGAAGGCGACCCTGAAATCCTTTGTCAAGGCGCGGTCATGGACAGGTCTGTTCGGCGATGCTTGTCGTTTTGCCCGGGCCTGGCGCTGACCGCAACAGTGTGTGAAGTCCAACAATGGAAGGTCAAAGCATGAATGTCGAACCCTCAGTGCGCGTCGAAGACAAGCTGTATTACAACCGCTATCTTGTTGACGTCGGTTACCCTCACGTCAAGGTCCGGGCGCACACGACGCCATCGCCGCAGCTACTTGCACTTTTGAAAGCCTGCCCCGCGCGGTGCTACGAGCTCAACGATGACGGCCAGGTCGAGATAACAGTTGACGGCTGCATCGAGTGCGGTACCTGCCGCGTGATCGCCGAGCCCACCGGCGACATCCAATGGAGCCATCCGCGCGGCGGATATGGAGTGCTGTTCAAGTTTGGGTGATGGTGGAACGAAGGGCCATGGTGCGACCGAGTTGGGCGACCGGATCTCACCGTATCTTTGGCGCATTCCGCGTCACATGCACGGCGCCTGGGATTCGAGCAAGACACTCTTCGTGGGGACGCCAGGCAAGACATGACTTGCCGATGTCCGGCTCTTTCGGGAGCCACGAAGGACTGGTTGTGGCGTCACCGAGTGGCGCCACAACGCGGTCGATCTGATGGGAGAGGAAGGATCAGTCTCCCGCTTGAGAGGGGGTGGGCCCAGCGGCCTCGATTGCGATCGCCACTGACTGCATGATCGCGGCAAAGCGCACGGCGGTCTGGATCGCTTCGAAATTGACGCCCGCAGCTCTCAGTGTTTTCTCATGTGCGTCGATGCAGGCACCGCAGCCGTTTATGGCGGAGACCGCAAGCGACCACAGCTCGAAATCGGACTTGTCGACGCCGGGATTGCCGATCACGTTCATACGAAGCCGTGGAGGCATCACCTTGTATTCCGGGTTGGAAACGAGGTGAGCAAAGCGGTAGTAGACGTTGTTCATCGCCATCACGGAGGCTGCGGCTTTCGCTGAAGCGATCGCCACAGATGTCATCACGGCGGACGCAGCCGATTCCATCGTGGCAATCAGGGCTGCATTGCGGGTGGCAATCGCGCTCGCCAGCAGCAGCCCGTATTTTCGTTGCGGTGAAAGCGTCTCATCGGCCACCAAGGAGGTCAAGTTAAGCCTGACGTCCTTCGCGAAATCGGGAATCCTGTCGCTTATTTGTTCGATCGACAACATGCCTCAAGCAACCTTCAATGTTTCGCCGCCGATTTCGCGGTTGCAGGGACAGAGCTCGTCGGTTTGCAGCGCGTCCAGAACGCGGAGCGTGTCCTTAGGGCTGCGCCCGACACTGAGGTTGGTCGCATAGACGTGCTGGATCGTGTTTTGGGGGTCAACAATAAAGGTGTAACGATAGGCAACCCCTTCGGGTGAACGCACCCCAAGACCATCGACGAGCGTTCCCTTTGTGTCGGCAAACTGCCATATGGGTAGATTGTGCAGATCGACATGTGAGCGCCGCCAAGCGAGCTTGCAGAACTCGTTGTCAGTCGAACCACCCAGTACAACTGCATCGCGGTCGGCGAAATCCTTGGAAAGCCGGGCAAACTCAGCGATCTCTGTCGGGCAGACGAAGGTAAAATCCTTCGGGTAGAAGAAGATGATCTTCCATTTTTCTGGAAAGCTCGCTTCGGTCAGCGTCTCGAATGCACTCTGTCCTCGTTCCTCCTGCGCTTGAAAACCGGGCTTCACTCCTGTGATTTCGAACGGCGGCAACTGACTTCCAATTCCGAGCATGCTGTCCTCACAAATTTGCTTATCTGTAGAAGGTGACTTCACTGTTGAAGCAAGCTATATGCCATCCGTTCTCAGGAGTGGATTCCAGCGGCTTTGATACAGGCAAGCCCGCGCGCTTAGAGCGCCGATCAGCGAAAAATCTGTAGCCAAGCGATTCCTTGGCAGAACTCATGAAAACAGTCTTGCTTTGGGCGACCGCCTGAGATGTTCGCTTGCAAGCGTCTGGTCAGAGCCCGTTCTGCGTCCCTCAGAGCAAACTGCCTCATCTCGCCATCAACGTGCCAAATGACTGTGGGCCTGCCGAGATCTAATGGAAATACTGAACCTGACGAAGCGCGACGTGCGTAGCATCTGGCGTAAACAAGATTGGCTGTATCGCCGCGACAACAGATTGCGCTAGTAAGGCCAGACGCTCGCCGTTGCCAAATAAGGTGCGAGTAATCATAGGCTACGGCGCCTCCCGCATTGAGGCGCTTGAAGCGGCGGTAGATCACCAGGCTCGCCGTTGGCGGCGATTGGGGCTTGGACTCTACATAGCGTCAGGTTGTACAGTCCGGATCATACCTGCGGCGATCACTCTGAAAGCTTCATGGTCAAATGAGAGACCTCAATGTCTCAAGATCTTAGGTGCATTGGGTATGTGGCTGTGCAGGCTTGACGCGGTTTGTCGCGGATGTGAGGGCATTGGCGTGAAGAATCGAATGCGAAGCAGAACGTTCCGTTGCAAGTATCAAATCCCGGTAGCTCTTCCAACGGCGATGGATCAGCCCAATTTCGATCCCAATGTGCCTCGTGCGACCTTGCCCGGAAACAGTACGCGAACGCCGTTGCTCTTCGGGTGAGGCAAGTTGGCTTTCGTTTCTCTTGGACTGTTTCAGTTTTAGCGATGCCGCTCAGGGGCGGGCGCTCTGCTGCAGCAGGCAAGGTTGGGCAAGTGTGTGTAATGCGCGAGCTCGGTGCGATGGGGGTCTCTTTTGCTCAGGCATCCATCTCGTCGGCCGGCGTTTTTGCGCTGGAGGCTCTGTGGACGGTGCACCGGCGTGTGGCTCTGGGCGGCTATGAAGAGTTATGTCATCAAGGGGGAATGGTATTGAACGGGCCGAGGCGGATGCGCTCCGCGCATTCCATCGCATTGACGATGATCGGAATGGGAATGATACAGCCGACTTCCTCTTCATGCCCTTGAACGATGCCAGCGCTACGGACTTCAATCACCACGGCTCCCGTTGGTCGCTGCTGCTGGTGGACCGCCGCGATCGCAACAATCCCGTAGCCCACCACTACGACTCCGCCAGGGGGCACAATGATAGCCCTGGAGCCATGCTCGCACAACGTGTGGGGGCCAACCTGCAAAACGCCTCCATACGCCAGCAGAGGAACGGCTACGATTTCGGTGTCTTTGTGCTCGACGGTGTGCGGGCGCTGGCCAGGCGGTTGGCGGGGAGACGACAGCCAGACCTAGACCTTAGCAATCTCGTAGTCGACCGGCAGGCACTGCAGAACCGACTGAGGGGTTGATGTCGGCTTGAACTGGTTAGCGCGTGCGGCTGGTTGAACTGCGACGTCTGGCCATTGAAAGTCCGCAATCGGCCGTTCGCGGGGCAACACGTGGCACAGAGCGTGGGAGCGGACGCCAGAGCTAAGGCTGTTTTCGGAGGTGGTGGAAGAGTTTGATTGGCGATGTCGGAGACGACGTGCTCGGCAGTCTCATTGTCGTCATCAAGCGGTCCGGTATCGTCGTGCCCATTATCCGCGGCTGGGGCTGAAGGCCCCGCTGCGCGCGACGCGCGTTGAAATATCGCACCACCACTGCTCCAAGGATTGACGATCGCAAGGCAGCAGCGTGCCAACGCCCGCGGTGAAGGTTCGCCACTCGGCAAGGCATTTTTTCGGAACGGCTGTCAGGACTGGTACGCCTCGGGTGATCGCGTCAACGAATTCGGCGCGCAGGCCGCGGCCAGCGGCTTCTTGTTTGGCGAATTTGTTGATCACGAGAAGATCGATCTCGTCGCGAAGTGCCTGGGAAACGACAGCTGCGGCCTCGGCAAGCCCATTTGTATCGAGATTACAGGACATAGCTCCGCTGCCGAGTGGCTGAGAAATCGAGATCTCTTGTCCCGTCGCAACGTCAATTGCGAGCATGACATGCGTGCCATTTGCGCACCTCGAGTGTCGCTGCACGATGCCGCCGATGCGTACGCCTTGCTGCGCGATATCCTGAGCGAAATCGGCCAGTAGCCTATCGACATCGTCTTTTGGACGGTAGAGAACAGCCCCCACACTATTCGGATCTATCTCATCCAGATTATCGATCACGGCGGGGTTCCTGTTGATGTGTTTCTCGTATCGGGGCATAGCTGTCGAACGCTCTCATGCGGATCGTGGCACGCGTTGCAAGCCCCGCTCGGCAGCCCCGAGCGGAACGGCGCGCGCGACCTCCGCAAAAACGTCCGCTCCATTGCTGAGCCGTAGCGCATCAAAGGAGCGGCGCGTGATGCGCGCCAAAAGCGGCACGCCAGAACGGCCAGTTTCAAGAGCCAGAACCAAGGTGACCTCCGCGTCGTCGAACGGCAGAGAGGCTTTGATGCGTGCCGGAAATACATTGAGGATAGAGCTTGCCCGTGGGGGCTCGCACGCGATGCTGACATCGCTGGCTGCGATGCGCAGCCGCAGCTGCGCGCCCGGTCTAAGCGGCACTCCAGGTATCAGAAGGCGCGCCCCGTTGAGGCGGAGCGTGATCAGCCCATAGCGTCCGTCATAGCCGCCGACCAAGGTATCAAGACAGACTGCCGCTTCGCTGCGCCTGGCAAGCGCCGGATCGCTCTGAACGACATTGAGCGGCCCGGCCGCAATCACGAAGCCATCTTTCATCATGACAAGATGATCGGCAAAACGCTCGATATCAGCGATATCATGACTGATGTAGATCATCGGCAATGGGAGCTTTTCCCGCATGCGCTCGAGAAATGGCAGGATCTCGCATTTGGCGGAGCGGTCGAGCACAATGAGTGGATCGTCCAGCAGAAGTAGCCGAGGCTGGCCTAACAGCGCGCTGCCAAGGGCAAGTCGCTGTCGCTCGGCCACGGAAAGATGTGATGGGGAGCGCTCGAGCAGTGGCGCCAAGGCGAGCAATTCGACCACACCATCAAAATCGATCAGTGTCGGTGTCGATTTCGACGCCTTATATAGGAGGGCGCGCCGTACAGACCAATGAGAAGGAAGAATTGATAGCTGGAATACATATGCGACGGGACGCAGATGAGGCGGTCGAAACGTCGTCTCATCCTGCCAAATCTCTCCATCGACCGCACAAAATCCACTGGGCAGACGCTGCACGCCAGCGATGCAGCGCGCGAGTGTGGTCTTGCCGCACCCGGGCGGACCAAAAATCGCTGTGACGCCTTTGGCTGGTAGGCTGAATTGCGCATCAAGCGGGATATTTGCGAGAGGGTCGTTGAAGGCAACCTCAATATAGCCCGTTTTTGCTTCTCTCATGAACCTGGGCCTGTGCTGTATCGTCCTATCCAAGTTACGAACACAATCGCTGCAATGCAGATGATGGCCATGCCTCCGACAATCCAGTCTGTGCCGCTCCAGAACGGCGTCTCTGCTCGCGTGAGGGCATAAGGTGCGGCGGCGGACTGCAGATCGGTGTTAAGACCAGAGGCTTGTTGAGTATCCCCGCGCCGCGAGGATCTTGACAATCGGACGCTGCCCAGTGCGCTTGCCAATGAGGGGCAAAGCGCCTGTCCAGCAGCGCGAGGTTCTGAGCCTGCTCCTCCGGGCGGAGGGCTTGTGCTGAATGTCCAAATGGCGCGGCTTGAGAGGTTTGGCGGTAAACATGTCGGCTCACGCCAGAGCTGAATACTGGCTCGGAGCCGGAAATTCGCATCAAGGATCCCACAGCTTTGGTAGCCGATTTGAAGTTTGCGCCGGTTGCCATGGTCATGGCCTCTGCATTCTCGGGTGCGAGCAGCATCAAAGCCAGATCGATCAGGATGAATCGGATAAGCCTCATTGGAACTCCGGCTCCGCCGCGGCCGCTTCCTTCGCGGCATGGGACATCGTTACCCAGCAATCCGCGTGCCGTTTCAAGGAATATCTGTGCGTCTAGCGGCAAGGGGGCTTTGTATCGGTTTCCACCGGACGTCTTAAATCGACGCATCTTATTGTAAGGGTTTGAACGCTCGCGACACCAACCGCACATGCAGGAACTAGGAGATGGAAACTGAGGATGATTCATCGCCTCTTGCATTTGAGATGGCGCTTTGGCGAACACGCGGCCGTAAAACTCGTTAATGATGCATTGCAATGCGAGGTGACCCAGGATTGATCTGCCCGAGATGGATAATTTGACAGGCGCCTAAGGAATTCTTGCGTCCGCGACGAACGGGTTGGGGCTCGAGGCTCGCAATGTGGGTCTGCTGAATGCTCCAGCTTGGACCGCGGCATCGCCTGATTTCGCTGTGGCAGCGCTATCTTCATCGCTAATCACAACAAGCGTGTCCGCTATCGTGAAGGCCTTTTTGTCTAAGGAGCGCTTTGGGGCTGCACCCGGTCCGGGTGGGCAGTATTGGGGTAATCGATCTTTGGCAGCTGGCCGGTGAGCGAACTCAGAAAGACGACAATCTCGTCAGCTTCTTCATCGCTGAGCTTTGCGCCAGGCTGAACCTCACTCATCACGTCAACCGCTTGCTTAAGACTCCAAACCTGACCAGAATGGAAGTAGGGGAGACGCAATGCGACGTTGCGCAACGGCGCCGAGCGGAAAACATACTCGTCGCCAAGATCCTTGGTTACGGTAAAACTACCCTTGTCTTCCCTCGGAAGCAAAGCTTTCGGCTGGCCTTTCGCTCATGCCGAACGGGAAGTAGTCCTGTCGACCGACGTGGATCCCGTTGTGGCAAGAGGAGCATCCCTTTTCGTAGCTTCAGTCCGGCTTTTTGCTGATCAGTGAGAGCATATCCGTCGCCATCGCCGATAGCCTCGGATCGAAAAACAAGGACTTGCGAAGTGTGAACTTTTCATGGGTTATAGGATTGTCCTTCACCGCTGGAACGATTGAGGGAATCGACTTGAAAATCCGCTTGGCGGCGCTCATCAAATCCTCATCGGCGCCTGCTGCTGGCGAAACCAGAATGGCTGCTGCCACAACACTTGAGCTGCGGACCAAGGAAAGCTCGCGTACCGACAATTTCCTCATGTGAAGTCTCGCTTTTGTCCTAGTGGAATCGCGAACATAGGCGCGGTTCGCGTCCGTCCGCAGAAAGACCTGCAGCAGTCAACGACGCATGGTGTCTTCCGAGTTCCGGCTAGGCTGCGCGCTGCCGGCGTTAGTAGCAACCGGCGTGCCAGCGCGGCTCAAGGCCGAAGCCGCTGAGCTGGTTTGAAGCAATTGCGTACCGTGAACAGCAGCAAGCGGTTTGAGGCTGTCGAATCGACGGTACGTGACGGTTGCCACAATCACCATCCAGCCACAAAGCGAGCTGCGTCGACGCAGCTTGTCGCCGATCGTCTCGATGCGTGCCCTTTTCGCCTTCAAACCCTACACTAGGCCAAGCGTCATCCACCAACACCGGTGACCTTCCTACCCGGGGCAGCCGGTCAGGCCTGCAGTTGTCGGCAGTTCGTCTTACTGCCGTACTGGGTATGCCCGTCTCAGAACGTATTCACACATGCGGGACGCTCAAAGTGCTTGAATCGACCGTAGCGTCAGGTTGTAGGCATTGCGTAGCAGAACACCATATTGGGAGCCAGTCGCCACACAAGCGCTAAACGGCCGATCTTCGTTGTATCTCGCTCTTCGCAATGAGCGTGTTGCGCTTGGCGGGACGATGATTCGAGAGGCCGTCATCATTGCGGCTACCCCGCAACAGCGACAGTGGCTGCCGAGGCGCCCATCCGGTAAACAGATTACGCTCGCGGGGCGAAGAATAATAGTGAAGGATATGCGGCTTAAGACAGGTTTGGTGAATCAAGAGCGGGGAATGAGCTGGATTTGCAATGCGCATCGCTGTGCAGCCGCCCTAGCTGCGATCGTGATCGCAGCCACGTGGTGCACAGGACACGCTCGTGCGCGGGATCGGCGGGCCGAGGAAGTCTTCACGTCGTGCAGACCAGACGTGAAGCGCTTCTGTGACCACTTTACAGGGCGTAGCGATGTGGACGTAGCCATATTTTGTCTTAGGGACAACTTCAAGAACTTGCGCGGCGAATGCCGCCGCATGATGCCAACCGCGGCGGAGAGAAACGACGGACCGAGACGACGTCTCAACAGACTTCCGATCGTCCTCCATCGAGAGTGAAGCGTCCGAGCAGCAGTTGCAGAAATCGAGCGACAGTGAGGCGTTCAGACTGACGGGCGCCGGAATTTGGCCGGCTTGGTGGCCGAAGGTCGATCGCGCTGGAAGCTGCCGAGCGCAGTTCATCTATCAGGGGGACTGAGCTCCGTGAATCGACTGGCCTCGATCACCGATCAATAGTGCGCCGACGCGTGTTACGAGGTTGTAATGCGCTCTGAACTTCTATTTCGTACTGCAGCAGTTGCGCTTTATTCAGCGCTGCAGTCATTCGCCGACTTTGAGGCCGTCGTGAGATTGCCATCGGCTCACCGTAACTGGTCGGAAGGACGATCTGCGCAAACTGTGGTGGTTACGGCCGGACATCTGCAGGAATCCGTGCTGCCCATCAATCTAGGGCGTTATGGTCGGCAACCAGGTATCTTCCGTCAGGCGGCTAAATCGCTATAACTGGCAAAAGATCGCCGGAATGTTAGCGTTGGAGGTTTGTTCCGTCGCGGTCTTCCTCAGATTTCTCAGCTGGGGATTAGCTTGGTCTCGAGTGCCGGCCTCAAGGTACAGATTGAGCTAGGAAACCTCTTTTTTTTAGCTGCCCATCGGCTTCTCGAAGGAACCGCTTGATGCCATTGCGGCGTTCTCGATGGGCGCTTCAGGGGAGTCGCTTCGCCCGATCGTGGTGCTCTTGGCCGAATACACTTTAGGGCTCAAGGTCAAAGGAAACGCCGTCGACAAGAGCCGTTCAAAGGCAGAAAGCTGTTCAAGCAGACGCTTCTCGACGGCCTTGGGCTCCGAGCCAGGTAGGTCCCTTTTAAGGAATCGACGGCAGCGCCAGATTTCGTTCCGCAGCCATCTGATCTCACTCAATGTATCATCAATTGATGTCATCACAGATATAGTTCACTTCGTCCCTGGAGTATCAATTATGGCGATCGTCATCGAGCGGCCATTCCTTGGCTCCGCATTCCTGCCGAACAACCGCATCCGAGGACTTGCGACTTCACGTCCGTCTTTCGGCGAGCAGTTCGATGTATGCCACTCTTATCATCGATATCACCCTACACCGCGCGCGCGACGAGAAATCGAGGCAGATCCTCGCGTTTTCACGGCCCTGCGATCGTGTGCCTTTGCACAATTCCTGCGCTCCACAGGATTGATTGGTGCGCGAAGAAAAACCGAGAACCGGAGCAGTTAAATTCATGTCCGACACGCACGCGGCTCAAGCAGGAACTATTAACGCATAACGCATGTCCCCATGGTCGATGGCGGCGGAGCTTGCAAGAGCTCGACGGCTTTGTTGCCTGTTGAGTCGCTGGGCGCGACCTGACTTGGGCCACAGCTCGCGAGTCGCACCGTAGCGATGTCGAGCTCTAGCGGCCCAAGCGGCGTAAAGCGGCGGCGGCTTCTTGCGAACGCCTCCTCTCTGATGCTGGTCAGTCCCGTGGTGGTACCCGGCATTCGCAATCGCTTACCCGATAAATAATTTATGGGCGAGGTGGACCACATCAATAACATGAGAAAGCAATGGGGACGATTGTTCTAGGAAGGCGAGCCAGCCTGACTGCGATCCCCGGCACGCGCCATCCAATGAAAGAGACGCATGCGCCGGGATTGGGATCTTGGCAATCTGACGCAAATGTCGGCTAGACGCAGTGTCGAGCCAAATGAGCATTCCATGGACAATCTTGCTATCGACATCCGCTGTGCACAGTCCGCCTCAGAAGACCAATTTGATAGCTTGAATCTCACGCTGCGACAGGTTGTAGGCTTGCTGATGCGTAAAAGATAAAGGCCCGCTTGGCAGGCGTTGATGGCGCATCGCAAGTGGAGACGATGGGGACGGCGTGCCGATTGCCAGTTTTCGCGCTTGCGGGCGATGGCCAGGGAGCCATTTGCATCGTCTGCACGGGGCGTCGGGCTAAGGTACACCGACCAGTTGGAGTCGCGAGATGGCCTGGATGGTGGAACGATACAGGCAGCAGAATATGGCTGACCCCAGCCGTAATCGCGTTTTTAGCGGTCCAGCGAAAGCACGCCGGGTGAACAGCCCGCGCTCGCAAGCAAATACTCCAACGGAATAGACTGTTCATCCGGCCAGAGGCGATGACCGGCAGGACTGATGGCCGCACAGAGCGCTGCGGTGAAAGCTCGGAAGGTCGTTATGTCCATTCAAACCAGCCTCACGGGGGCACTAGGCAAAATCGATCGCGCCAGCGACATCGTTGCATTCTCAATAGTGGTGGTCACGCGCGACAAGAAACTGCGCAACGTCGACCCTTCGAACAAAAAATCAGAAGGACAAGATCTTGAGCCAGGCGGAGAATGACGTCGTCGAGCACATGCTCTCGTCATTGACGACCAGCTTGTTGCAGAACCGTATCGCGCCCTCTGACGAGCAGGTGATGCATCATTTTGGGCTAGCCTGCGAGAGAGCGGGACTGATCGCGACGGAGGAGATGGCAATACGGATTTCACGCGAGATCAATGAGGCGCAGTCGATGCTCGAGTTCATTGATCGCGGCGCGGATCGACTAAATTGAGCTCGGCATACAGAAAGTCTTCGCACCAGTGCAGATGCAGCTGTTCGATCATTCAGTCGAACGCGTACGGGTCAAGTGCCGTCTCATCAGCGCTTGCCCGTCGAGATCTGCGACGGTGAGCCGAGGGGGGGAGGTCCGGTCTTTCTGGCCGATGTCAATGGCTGGGAACTCGTCATCGGAGAAACTGAGCGAGCCCGTGTTGTTAACATCGGATGCGCGCCGCGTCTCGTGGAAGGCCGAGCGGCATGAGGCGCGATGGGCTGCAAGCTTTTTAGCTCAGCTATTTAGCATAAGCGTTGAACGCAGGGGGAAGTGGGGCCGCCTCCGCAAGCGACAGCAAAGTTGCGAGCCTAAGCGTCCCGCTGCCAGGGTGCCGGCGCCCGGCACCAGTCGGCCCAGCTCGAAGTAATTCACTGCGTCGCGCTGAGCCTAAGGTTGTGTAATTGATGGGAGCCGTCCAGTTTCGTCGCTCCGCGGTCTGTCAGCTTATCGACAGCTGGCTCTCGTATCATGAACATCGCTACTCGCTGGCAGAGCCGGCTAAGGGCTAGATCTGGCAGGGGGCACCGGGATAGACTCCAATATCAACTGATCCACGAGCGAGACTTCGCCTGGGTTCGCTGCCCCGTCTGAAGTTACTCGGTAGCACTCGCCAGCGTATTCGCGCCAGCGGTGCGTGACGGCCCCGCTGTGTGATCGCACTTCATTGCAGTTAGCCGGTGGAGCGTTCTCCATGGCCGGTAACCAGTTCTAAGATGCGCCCCGGCGCGTTTGCTTCATTTTGCTACCGAAGAGACGACATCGATGAATGCAGAACAGCTCGGCGCTGGTACTCCTTCCGCAACGTCCGATTCGGAAAGCTCCGAACCGGGCTCTCCGGCCGCATCGCAGTGGGGAGAGGCCTTAACGGACGTTCAGGCGTCCGCTGCCGAGGCGGCTGCCTCGCAGGACGAGATGTTGACGGACTGGGCTGCCGAAAACGGGCAGGGGCAACATGAGGATCGGCAACAGGCGGTAACGAGGGCTTGGCGGGGCGCGGGCGATCTCAATGAGCCGTTAGATCTGTCGTCTCTGTCCCTGACCGCCTTGTCGGCGTCCATTCCGGCCGGGTTGCGCCGCCTGAATGTCGACGATAATCAGCTTAACAGCTTGCCCGAGACCCTTCCGGCGAGCCTCCAACGGCTCTACGCCAGCAATAATCGGCTGACCAGCCTACCCGAGCTTCCACCTGGGCTGCGGCGGCTCTATGCCATCAGCAATGGGCTGACGCGCCTGCCCGCAGAGCTGCCGCCGGGATTGCGGCGGCTGAATGTCGACAACAATCAGCTGACCAGCTTGCCCGAACGCCTTCCAGCAACGCTTCAGGAGTTGGACGTCAGCGGCAACCGCCTGACCCACCTGCCCGGGCTTCCAGCCGGGCTCCAGCGTCTGAACGTCGACTACAATCAGCTGACGGACCTGCCCGAGCCTCTTCCGGCCGAGCTCGAATGGCTCAGCGCCAGCCACAACTGGCTGACCAGCCTGCCTGAGACGGTCCCGCCCGAGCTGCTGTGGCTCGGCGCCAGCAACAACCAGCTGACCAGTGTGCCCGAGACCCTGCTGACGCAGCTAAGTCGTGACTCGAGCATTGATCTGGAGAATAATCCGCTCGCCGATTGGGTGCAGGCCGGCCTTGCAACAGCGATGCATGCCGGACACTATGCCGGCCCGCAGGTTTTCTTCTCGACGGCGGACGGAGCGGTGGAAATTCAGCCGCGGTCCCTGCAAGAGGTTGCCGCGGACTGGCTCGAGGACGAGCCCATGGCAATGGCCACTTGGCAGCACTTCGGCCATGAAGCGGGGGCCGCGGACTATGCACGCTTCCTCGACAGGCTCCGTGGCACCGTGAACTATGGCAACGAGGCGTTCCGCCAGGCGGTCGCCGAAGATTTGCGGCAGGCAGCCGTTAGGCCGCGTTTGCGCGAGCAATATTTCGAGTTGGCTTCGGAAGCGAGCGCGAGCTGCGAGGATCGCGTTACTTTGGCCTGGAACGGAATGCAGACCGCACGCCTGAACGCTGATGTCGAGGACGGCGTCTATGACGGGCGACTGGGCGAACTGCTCCAGCACGGCCGCGTCATGTTTCGCTTGGAAGCGCTAGACGAAATCGCGCGCGAAAGGGTCAACTCGCTTCGTCGTGCCGATCCGGACGCGGACGTCGATGAAATCGAGGTCTACCTTGCCTACCAGACCCAGCTGCGCGACCCGCTCGAGCTGCGGCACATCGCTCCCGACATGCGCTTCATGAACGTCTCTCACGTGACCGAGGACGATGTGGCCAGCGCTGGGGCATCGGTGCGGAATCAGGAAGCGGCGGAATTTGCCGATTATCTGGCAACGCGCTGGCAACCGTGGGAAAGCGTGACGAGGCGCATCGCGCCCGAAGATTATGCTGCCATGCAGGAGCGGCTCGTCGACGCTATGGGCGAAGAGTTTCAAACCCGTCTGAGTCTCCAACTGGCCGAGGAAGGTTTGACAGGCAATGCCGATGCCGAGCGGGTGCTCGGCGCCCAGATCCGAAACGAGATCGCCCGCGAGATCAAAAGCGCGGTCATGCACCAGGTGCTCGGGAAACTCGGCCTTGATCTATGAGCGTCCTCTGATGGAAGGGCCTGTCGATCCGCCTAGCCGCTCACAAGGTGAAGACAGTTATCGATCCTTTCGCGGACGTGTCTGCATGAGCTATTCGGCGAATGAGCTGCCGTCACTGCCGGTCGCGTGATCGGTGCGGACGTCACGGTAAAGATTGGGCAATCCACTGCAGATTCGTACACCGCAATTCATGCGTTCGCGTCCCGTTGAGAACGCTATTGAAGACTGCTCATAGCCGCACGAATAGCTGGCAAGCAGATCGGAATCTCAGGTGGCCCTTGTGGAACGTAGGCTGTCGATATCCGTGCCCCGAGATCGATAGGCCTTTCGCAGCATCACACTCGAATCCAGATCGCGAAACATGCTGTAGTTCCGTCGGATCCATTGATGCAGCTCGGTGGACCAGTCCTTCTCGTTGCGCAGATATCCAGTGAAGGAAAAGCTAAGCCGGTCTATATATCTTTTGAGGAACAGAGGAAGCGCGGGAATCCGAAGCACCCGCTCGCCATCCATCGCTTCAGGTAATTCGCCACGCAGCACGAATTCATTGTGGACGGTGACCAGCGACGCCGGTGGAATTCGCCGCTGCAGCATTTCATAACCGCGAAACGAGATGCGGTCAGCGCCCGCGACGAAGAGGATGATAGGGGCGACATAGCAGCGCGCCGTCTCCTTCATGAAGCCGATCTCATCGCACATTTTAAAGAATTCGTCGAAGGCGTGAAAGCCGAGATCGATTACCTTGGGTACCCGATCGTGGATGACAAGGGGGTCCATCAGCTGCATCTTGCCGTAAGTGTCGATCACATCCGCGGTCTCCGTGATATTGGGGAGGTAGTCGAGCAATGACGGCTCTTTCAAGTTGACATCAAACGACAGCGCTGTGCCGTTTTTCAGCAACAAGAACTCGCTCATGGCCCGAGCGATGAGAGTTTTACCGACCTGCGGGCTAGGAGAGCAGATGATGTAGATGGGGGTCGCTAACATAGCCAGCAGATCAATTGTGTTTCGTACGTGGGCCCGACCTGAGCTCGCCGAATATGCGACTACTTCTCGCCGGCCCGGGTTGCGGACTTGGCGCCGGCCAATTCCGTCAAGTTGATGCGATCAAACTCGCTCCAGACGTTTGCCAGCCAGTGCCGGACATAGCCGCGCAGCACGAAGGAGTTGTTCGCGGGTTCATCGTTCCGCCCCTTGTTTGCGACGAAGTCTATGAACGGGACGGATGCGACTTCCACCTGCTCATAAGCCATCTCGTTAAGTTTCGGTATGACCAACTCAGTCGCATGTTTGATGCGGTGAAAATAGGAATTATAGGTCGCTTGATCCCACTGGAAGAATTGAGTGTCGTTGATGAAGTTCTTGACCAGATAGTACTTTGCGCCGCTCATGAAGGTCGCGGTTTCCGCGATCTCGTCTAGCGAAGCGATGGATGATCCCAGGATATGGAACACCGCAAACGTGATCTGGCCAGACCGCGCCGAGTCCAGAAATCCGATGTCGCGCAAGGAAGCCAACGCAGAGGACAGTAATCCTGCGCGAGCATCGATGACAGTAACGGACAGCCCTGAGTTCAGAGTATCGAAGATCTTCATCTGGTCAGCCGTCGTCGTCATGTCGACGATCTCGGTGATCTCGGGATAAAATCGCTTCAGCGTTCCCCGCGGCGACTCCGTGTCGAATGCGCGTATTTGCACGTTGTTGACGCTGAAGTAGTCCAGTAGCGTTCGTGATACGGTCGTCTTGCCGACTCCTCCCTTGTCCGCGCCGACCACAATTACAACTGGCTTCACCATGGAAATCTCCTGAGATACTCGCTATTGCCGCGCGCAAAGTGCGCAACCGGCGCGTCTCTGCTTTGGGTGCGAACATGGCAGAAAGAAGGGGCAATGAACCTTCGATGCGAGAGCTCTGCACCCGATGTACTTTTTCAACATCAAGCAAGTGACGTCGTTGGATCGCAACGACGATGCAGGCTGAGAATCGGGAGTAAATCACTTGTGCTGGTGATCTACGTGAGGTTTGTGGGCAGCTGGAAATGCACCACCAAGAATCAACTGCCTGCCTGTGGTGGTCGTTGCGATTACCATAGGTTATCTGTCGCTGCCGCCATCTAGATTGGCATGAAGCGACCGAATCTTGCGTAGCGTCAGACTGCGAGCTCGGTGGAAGCGCAATCGAGGCGGTGCTTCGCGGTTCAGCTATGGCTTGGCAGATCATCAAAGGTCTGCTGGATCAGATCGTCTTTTCGGCAGATAGCGAAGTGGCTCGTCATTACCGAGAGATGCCCCGAACGACGAGCTCTCACTCTGCTGAAGAATATCGAGATATACGGGCGCTGAAGCGGGCTGGTGACGCAAATAGCAAGCATGCATCTGCTCGCGCCGAGGCGAAATTAATGTGTCATGGAGAACAAGATCGAAGGGTGAGCGGGGGGTCGGCTGACGGCTCAACATCGGTGGCGAAGCGATATCGAGGACGCTCCGTCAAAAGAAGCCGGCGTCGAGCGACCGGAACCGGTGATCTTCGTCTTGGCGCAGATTTCGCTGATGACGCTGCGTGGTGCGGCTTCAGAAGAACCTTTAGGGAATGAACGATTGGCTGGCGCATGTGCGCTCTCGCTCAGCGGATGAGTGACGCTGAGATCTATCGTCGAGGTGCTTTCATCTCATCCAGCAAACTTAAGACTTTGAGATATCAACCACTGGCGGCTTGGAAATGAGCGAGTACGGCGGGGTTGCCATCGAAGATCGACCCGGAGGAAGAATTCGATGGCGCCGAATTCTTAGTAGAGACTAAGTCCTGGAAACGTTTGACTATCAGTTCAGTAAGATCCATTGTTCGCGGGGCGTCTCATTCATCCGTCGCGGATACACTTGGCGTGTGGTTGGGTTACTGATCCTGGTTATACATGTCGGTTTCGTTGTACGAACGATGTCGCTTCGCACGGAATTTAAGTCTTGAGCCTCCACGGCGGCTAATGATCGGCTAGCTGTCGGTAAGCTGACAGACAGGCACCGAGCAACTGCGATCCGCTCTTATTCGTTGACTACCTCTAACGGTACGGTGCGTGCCGGCCATCCGCTTGCAGTTGTGGGTCGGGATTGCCGTTCTGCCTCTTCCCTTCAAGGGCGAGCGACAGCTTGAGATTGTTGCTCAACATCGGATTTTCTGGGTCAGTTGCCAGGGCTTGGCGGTATAGCGTTTGCGCCTCGTGATGGCGGCCCTCGTGATCGAGCACAACACCTTTGGCGTTCAGTGCGCGCACGTCGCCGGGTGCTGCAAGCAAGATGTTGTCGAGCACCTCAAGCGCCTCATCAGGGCTTTCACGCATCAGCAGGCCCCGCGCAAGAGGAATCGCCGCATCGACATTGTCCGGTCGTTGCTTCAGCGCATCGCGCAAAGCCTTCTCGTCAGCATCGCGACCGAGGGCGTGAGAAATGCGCTCGCGCATAGCTGGATCGACCTCCTTGGCCCTAACCAGCTCTGCCGTAGACGTCGGTTGCTGTGAAAGACCCGACGTGTGCGAGTTAGCGCAACCCGCGAGCAGCACAATGGCAAGCATGGGGAGAAAGGCCGAGCACGAATGGCGACGAAAGTTACGCCAGCGCCGCAGAACAGTAATCTTACATGAATTCATAAGCGACCTCACGACCCCACACCTGCTCGTCAGTCGACCGCAGGGAGGAGGTCACGATGCCTGCCTGTAGGTGTCTTGTCCTTGCCAAGCGCAAGTTTGACGGAGCCTATCGGCTGGACGGTGAAATCCGAGGCGAGATCCTGATACGAGAGAACAGGTAGGTCTATTCCATTGCGGGTGAGAAAGCCGCGGACGAAGCGCCGGATATCCATCGAGCCCAGGATAACTGGCTGATTCTGACTGCGCGCGATGCTCGAATGGATCTGGCGAAATTGTGCAAGTAGCATCTCGCTTTGCCGATCCTCCAAAACGAGGTAGGGACCGACAGCGGTCTCGCGCACCGCACCTCGCACGATATCCTCGGTCTCACGCTCGACGATAAAGGCCGCCACAACACGATGGGCGTTGGCATAGCGGTGACATATCTGCCGCTTCAGAACGGAGCGCACATATTCGGTGAGCAGTACGGCACTTTGCTCCCGTTCGCTCCATTCTGCAAGCGCCTCCAGAACCAAACGGGTGTTCCGGACCGGGATGCCCTCGTCCAGCAAGCGACGTAGCACATCCGCGATGCGAGGGATCGGTGTCGTGCGCAGCACCTCCTTCACCAGATCGGCATATTCCTGCTCCATCCGGCTAAGCAGCTGACGCGTTTCCTGAATGCCCACCAGGCGCTGTGCATAGCGTGTCAACGTCGACTGGACGCGCAAGGCGATGATTTCGCTCGGACGGTGGTGCCCTATTCCGGCAGCCTTGAGAGCGGGCGCATGGCCTTGTTCGATCCAGATCCGATTCGTGTCTGGGTCTTGCCAAAAGGGAATCCCGCTCAGTTCAATGTTCGCCACGTCGTCGTTAAGTAAGAGTTGTGTCGGGTCAATGGCGCCCTCTTCCACCGGCACTCCTTCGACATCCACCCTGAATTGCGATTGGGCCAGGTGCTGTGCGCTTTGGGCGGGAATGCGTGGAATTGTGATGCCAAGATCAGCTGAAACCAGTGCCGAAACCCGTGCGACGCACTGCTCGAGTTCCCCTACGTCGATTGCTTGCATCAGGCTCGACGCCAGCGACAGCGTAATCGGAAGTGCCTCCGCGGGCACGGTCTGCTTCTGACCTTGTGCGGAAGCGGGAGCCGAGCCGGTGGCACCGGCGCCGGCCTTGAGAGCGGTCTTGCCCTCTTGCACGCCAACCTTGAGAAAGCTGGCGGCGGAGAACAGCGCGGCCAGTATGACAAAGGGCGGCAAAGGGAAGCCAGGAACGAACCCCATCACAAGCAAGACACAGGAGGCCAAGCGTAGCGCTTGTGTGCTGGCCGTAAGTTGGTTGACGATATCGGCGCCGAGATTGAGTCTGGAAGGACCGTTGACACGAGTGACAATGGTTGCAGCTGTAATTGACAGCAGCAGGGCCGGAATCTGCGAAATGAGCGCATCACCGATCGTCAGGATGGTATAATGATGCATCGCCTCCTCGAGGGACATGCCCTTGGAGAGCGATCCGATCGTGATGCCACCCAGCATGTTTATGCAGATGACTATTAGTCCGGCTATGGCATCGCCCTTCACGAATTTCATAGCGCCGTCCATAGCGCCGTGCAGTTGGCTTTCTCGCTCCAGCGCGCCGCGCCGGCTACGGGCTTCGTGCTGATCGATATGGCCGTTGCGCAGCTCCGCGTCGATCGCCATCTGCTTGCCCGGCAGCGCATCGAGCGTGAAGCGCGCCGATACCTCCGCCACCCGTTCGGCGCCCTTGGCGAGAACCATGAACTGCACCATGGTCACGATCAGGAATATGACAATGCCGACGGCGATGTTGCCGGATATGACGAAATCGCCGAACGTATGAATGATGCTGCCGGCATCGCCCTCGGCTAGGATCAGTCGCGTCGTTGCAACGGTAAGAGCGAGACGAAAGACGGTGGAGATCAGGATGACGCCCGGCAGGGACGAAAAGTCGAGCGGCGTGTTGAGATACAGGGCTACCATCAACAGCAATATGGCAAACCCCAGATTGAAGCCGATCAGCATATCGATCACGACGATCGGGATCGGCATGATCATCATTCCGATCGCCAGAAGAAGCATCAACGCGACCATCAAATCCGGGTGAGCCGGCGCGCGCGTGAGGAGATTTCGTAGAAGGTTGGCCATGAGAAGCCTTATTGTTGTTCGATTGCAGCTGTGCTGCCCCGCAACAAAACATAGCGTTTGAAGACGGCTTGCGCTTCGGTCATGCGGCCGGCGTGGCGCAGGGCGTGGCTGCGCATCAGCATCAAGGGCGGACACGAAGACGGCTCGTCATCCAGTTTGTCAAGCCTGTCCAATACCGACAGTGCTTCGTCACCGCGACGCTCCGAGATGAGAGCGTAGGCCAGGATGCGGAGCAGGCCGATGTCTTGAGACTGTTCGTGAGCGACCAGCCGCAACAGAGCCAGGCTCTTGGCGCTCTGTCCGCACGCGAGGTAGACATAAGAAAGCACGCAGAGCAAATCTCGCTCCGGCCCGGAGATCAGCTCGATAGCGCCGGCTTCGGCAACGATCGGCGGCTGTGTAGATGTGAAGTGTTGCACTTTGTCTGGCCCGACCATTGCTAGCCTTTGATCAGGCCGTTGTGACTCTGCCGGAGCAGGATTAAACGTTGCAGCTCCAGTTGCAGAAGGGCGGCCCCTTCACGCGGCACCAAATCCTCTGGCGCGGCTGATAGCGTATCAGCTAAACGCTCCAGAAGAAGGCCGTGTTGCTCTGGACGCAGAACATGCGAATGACGTAAGCGCGGCGTCACGAAGGAGAGCAGACTGTGCGCGAGATTGGGCTCATTAAGCCAAGCGAGTTCCGAGCTTGGATCGATCTGACCTGGCGGGGCGCGCGCCTCGTCTAGATTGATGCGCGAAACTGCATCGATCGAACTGAGCTCGAGCGCGCTCTCGATCGTGGCGTCCACCAGCCGATCCGGCACGTCACTATGACGAGAAAGTGAGGTGTGGCTCTTGGGATCATTGCCGCGCGTCCGGTCAATCCCGATGGATTTGGCTCGAGAATTGACCGGCGTGATGGCAGATGCATGATGATCAACGTTTGGCTCCTGAAAAGAGGTGCCGGGCTCGACGGGATTGGGGGGCAGCCTAGTCATGGCACTTTGCTTCCTTACCTGCGGCCTAAAACGCTAATAGGGTAGAGTGGCAAGCCGGCCATCCCGGCTCAGCAGAACACGCCCTTCCTCAATCCCGTAGACGGTCCATCCATTGCTTAAGAGCGCGCCGACGAAATACTTTTGACCAGCAATGACAATATAGGGGTCGCTCCCGCGCCAAACAGCTTGGACCCCAATTGCGGGAGGCGTCTTCTCATCCTTGATAGCCACCGCATTGACGAGCGTATAAGCGCCATTGCTATTGTGATCAAACCGCTGCTGGACGTCTCGCCATGTGGCGAGCGAGGCGGGCGTAACGGTGCCATCGGCGGTGACAACGCCCGCCCCAGAGCCGACCTTGATGCCGACAAGGCCCGCTCTGTCAACTTCCTCTTGCAACCGTTCGGCAGCTGCATCGGTGGCCAGAGCATCAGGAGCGCTGAGCGCCAGCTTGGGCGCAATGTCCGGAGCAGGGGACGACGGACTTGACGCCACGGCGGTGACGGTCTGGACAAAACTGGGTGAGACTGCGCCAACCGCGGCAGAGCTGATCAGGACCAAAGCAAGAAAGGCGAGCGATATATGCCGGCGGTCGATGGAGCCAGCTTGTTTGTAGTCCTCGGTCGTCCAGCGAATGGACATCGCCCCGGCATGCAAAACGACAGGAAGAGGGACAACAATGGATTCGTTCGGTAAAACAGTCTCTTGCCCCTCGATCCTAACGTCCCTGGCAAGGGCCTCGATCTCAATTGAATTGGAACGGGGGGTGACACGAAGATGGTGCGGTTCGAGGCCTTGTTCGACGAAGATCAAGTCAGCATCGAGGCTGCTGCCAATCAGACACGATCCGACCCCCACTTTACTTGTCAGCCCGGAGTAACACCCCGACAACACTTCGAAATGCGGGCAATTTGGATCATTCACGGTCGGTTTCCTGAACAGCGAACGGAACCGTACGGCAAAACCGTACGGCCCGTGCGACTTCACAGACTAAGCAGCCGGGGAAGGTGGGGCGGCGACGTCGCCCCATCTCATCCCTTACTGCACCCGCTCATCGGCCGCTTTCTTGACGGTCGAGAGCTCGGTCGAGACGACGCGAAGTTCCACATCCCTCTCAGCAGCCTTTGTGCTGGTCAAAGTCAGAGCGGCGATTTGCCGTTGGAATGCCGCCTCTCCAGCAGCTTCAGCAGCCGTGGAAGCGGCTGCAGCAGTAGCGGTACCGGCTGCCCCACCTGCAGTCGAGGTATGAGACGCACCAACATTCTTAGTCATACTATTCTCCTGTGTGCTCGAATTTCGCCGCGACGTGCGGCTCCTATTTCCTAACGTCGCAACATGCGACGTCAGGAATCCTCCTCTGTCTCGGCCATGACATCGTCGAAATGGCTCATTGCACTATTCGCAACTTGGAGAGCAGCGGCTCCCAAAGCGGCGCTGAACGCTTGCTGCATAGCGGCTTCGTGCGAGTTGCCGCCCGGAGTGGACGCGCCGCCGTTTACGGGAATGTTTGCATCAGGCGATCGGGCATGATCGTCGCCCTCGCCAGGCTTGTGAGATCCTTTTTTGCCGCCGCTTTTGCCGCCAGCCGCATGGAGGTCAGCATCAACGTGCCCAGCGGCGCTAGAGCTCGTAACGCGCATCGGGTTCTCCTATGTCAATTCGATCGTGCCAATGGAGGCAGTTTCCATCCTCCACTATGCAAGTATTAGCTTTCGACAAGCTGACGAGTCGTAGAAAATGCAACGAGCCGATGGTCGATCATCATTATACATCTTCACCAGCCGACCGTATTTGAACAAGTTGCCCGCGAAAGCTGGAGATCAGTGTTAAGACAAACAATCGTTTGTGGAGCTTGGTCGGGTGAGCACGTTGCTCATCGTTTCCAAAGCTTCAATAGCGAAATATCAAAGCCACCACTAACAAAAGCGTTTTGAGGCCGACGTGCTGCAATCTCGGGCTCACGTCCCTTGCGATGCCTCCGAGCTCTTTCGACAATTTGCTTGCAGGTGGAGCTTGACCTGGTCGGAGCGAGGCGGAAAGCCAGAGTGACGGCCGATTCAGCGGCCAAGAGCGGTCCCTCGGTCCTGGCGGGCCCATAGCAGATCCGTCAATCGCGACCTACTTTCAGGGAGACCGAGCAGAAGCCCGCCACTCGAGAAAGAGCCCTTCGGACTTCTACCGCTCTGGACCAATGTGCTCTCGATCCTTGCGCAACCGGAAGGCTCCGCGGCTGCGGCCGGTCTGTCGCGCAGTATTAATGCATCGCGGTCTTGACAGGCGGACGTATACAATCGATGTGAACTTCACAGCGGCAGACTGGGTTTGAGGTCGGATTCGAACGATCGAGTGCGGCCAACATAGTTTGTACGCAGTGAAGAGCCGAAATAAGTTCTTCGGATTCGGGGGCGGTCTCAAATATGCTGGTAGAGCTTGCGCGACCTACTGCTCGGCAGAGAGGCCCAACCGCGCGCAGGCCGCGCAAGCTCGATTAGCGTTCCAGCGTGATCCTGAGAAGATAGTGTCGCTCCGCCTAGGCGTTAGCGCCTGCAGCTTGCAAGCGCTCAGATTCGATGCGAGCCTTTAGGTTATTCAGATAATCCTCCGCATAGGACTGGGCCACCGAAACCGGCAGGTTGATGCCGGCCGTCGCGGCTTCTTGAATTGCCTGCTTCACCAAGCCTTCTCGCATTGCTAATTTGACCTCAGGTCCGGCGATGCAGCCCACCGCCTGTGCCGCAAGGCTAAGCCCGGCTTCTTCCAGCGCTTGCTTCATGTTGCCGCCACTGATGGCAGTGTGAAGAAGATTTGCAGCTTGCGCCTCGGCTTCGAGCACCATTGACGCCAGATCGGCCAATTCACCCAAGCCTGGAATGAAGCCAAGAACGCCGACTGCTGTCGCGGCCCAGTCGAATATTTTAGAGCCAACTTTGAGCACGTCATTAAGTGCGTGCATGAAGGCGCCACCGTTCTTTTTGGGAGACTTGATGTCGGGCTGGTCTGCCGCGCCCATCGTCATGTCCGCGACCGCGTCCTGCTCGGCAGGCGTTCGGACGGCATGCGTCTTCACTTGGTGAGCGGTGCGGTTCGCACCCGACATGTTGTTGAAGAACTGATTGAAATCGGTCTTGCTGATGTTGCCGGAATCGACCGTATGACCTCCGCCGAAGTCGAAGAACTTATGGTGGGTTTTGTAGCCCGTAATCGCGTTGTTCATCAACCCGAACAACACAGGATCGGAGAGCAGCTGGGAGGCCGCCTTTCGCACCTCGGGCGCGAGGCTCTTATCATCGACCATGCTCGCCAGTTTTTCTCGGGTCAGATCACCCTTTCCGAAGAATGCGTTTTGGTTCTTGCTGATCGTATTGAGCGTATCGAGCTCGGCTTGCGAGAGATTCATCGATGATGAAGCAACCTGCAGGAAGTCCTCTTTGTGGACCTTGTCTATCGAGCCACCGTACAAGTGCTTCCATTCATCCGGGTGGTCGAGGAAGTATTGAGCGGCCGCGAGGACCTGTGGCGGGCATTTGCCGGTTTTAGCTTCGCCGTCGACGATCCGCTTGAAATCCGCTAGACTCAGGTTCTTAGGCAGGTTGTCAGAATAGCGATAGAGCTCGCGCAATGCATCGGTCTGGGTCATAACCGATGGCTCGCCATTCCGGGTGCCGTCGGAAGGGATGTAGTTTTGCGTATAGCTCTTTGCCCGCTGCTCCTGGAAAGCAGCAACCTGAGGGTGGTGATCGGAGAAGCCGGAGAGATCGCCTGCTTTGATCTTCCCGCCACAGCGGCCGTCACCTTGCGAGCCTATCGCATAGAAGAGCTCTGGGTCCAGTTGCAGAGCCTCGATCGCCGCCTTTAGATCCGGCGGTGTGGAGGGATCGTTGGCCAAATCTCCAAGAGATTTCCAATCCAGCGGGCATTTGTCTTTGTGTCGGTTCAGCACCGACACAATCTGCAGCTCGGCATCAGTCAGCGTGCCGCTGTTCCACGTGATCCTGGAGCTTTGTACGGGTGCCTCTGCAATCTTCGGGGCGCTCGCAGCGGAGGAGGACTCCGCGGAGGATGGCTCTGGGGCCTGCTGACATGCGTCCAGTGCGGCCTTGATCTCCGGCGGGAGGATGTTCCGCACCTCCTGCGTCAGTTCCTCCGTCAGCTGCTTGGCCGAGTCTGCAGCCGGCGGATCCTGTGGAGTGGAGCGGTCATCGGCATTGTCTTTCAATGAGAAACTAGCCAGCATCGCCTCGAAATTTGAAAGATCCCGCGCCGATGAGGGCCCGGGGGCCAGCCCGGACAAACTCGAGCTGGCGGTTAGCGATAGGTTGTTGACTGACATTATACGTCCTCTGATTTGAGATCGCACCACAAGCCGGTGATGTGGCGCAGCCCGAGAATCGCGACGAACAACGAGCAAGAAATGTCGATAGGCTTCGATGGCTCCTACCACTCGCTTCCGATTGCTCAGTGCGCCCCCCGCGCTCAGTTCCGCTACAATCTATAGGCACATCGCCGTCTAGATATTCACGCCACATGGTAGGTTCGATTAGCTTTCCAAAAGCTGACGGCGCTCAGAGGTTTCACAACGAGACGCGCAATGATGGTGTGAGAGGCGGTGATGGGTTCTCGATATCGGAATCGGCTTGCTTGTTATGCTCGATCGCTCGCCTCCCGGCCAACTAGGTCGAATTAGCGAGGCCGAGTCTGCCGCTCTGCGGATGGTCACGTGCGCCGATTCGTGAAACAACGTCGCAGGTCTCCGCAGCATCTTTATGGTGAAATCACCCACGCGTAGCGACCTCGCGCCTGCGCCCGAGGAGAGTGTTGGCGCTTGCGTAGATGCTTGAAAAAGCCGACGGTATTGTGCGGGGCCTATTGCCCCGAGCGGATCGAAGCTCAGCTGCACTCGGCATTCTTCATGTCATCATGCTTAGCCGCTTGGCGAGTGTTCGCTCGAACCTGCAGGCCAAAGGGAAGGGTCCAGCGACGGCTTGAGACGAATAAGACCTTCTTCTCGCCATTCCGCCGTGTGAGGCACACCCAGGATGGTGAACGTTGTTGTCCGGACATCCCTGGTAGGTTTGAGATCGCGGCTTGTTAGCATTTCGATCTGAGCGGGCGTAGCGGTTTGGCCAGTGAAACCCAGTCGTCCTTGGCGCGACGACCGTTCGCCATGGCGAAATCTCCAATTTCCGGCGGAGCAATCCGTGCGTGCAACGAGGGCCCAGCTTGAGACGGTCCAGCGTGAGGTGACCCGGCCCGCATGAGCCAAGGCTCAAGATCTTGCCAAGCTCCGAAATCGGAGGCGTCCGCGCGATGTTGAGCGATCGGCTGTTGGGAATTGGACCGCTCGCCGCCGCTCAACGATGGCTCGACACGCGATGATCTGCCTCCGAGTTCCTGCCAAATTAGGTCCTGGCTGTATTCGGGTATTTCATGCAATGCCATTAGTTCACGCTCAAACTCCCTTGGACCGGCGGGCGATGAGGACGAGTGGGACGCTGGGCTGTTGTCCGCCCGGCTTAGCGCGTTCAAGTCCATCCTGTTCGTCCTTTTGGACACGGAGTGGCTTTCATTCTTATGCGACGAAGCTCATTTGCATGACGGACTTCGTGGAGTTGTTCAAAAGATCGCATGAGGCGCTAAAGTGCCAAAGCACGCTCACCGATGCTGCTGGCTAGAATTCTGGTTCGCATCCGTGGCTCCGGTTTGGACGTTTATTACGCCACCCTGCGGCAATCGGCCATCTACACATCCGCGCTCTGACAGTGGCAGCAGTAGCTTTCGAAAAGCTGACAGAGGGCATAAGCAGGCGCATTGCATCTCTTCCAGGCCATCTGTTGTCATCAAGTCATTTCTTACCTGCATCGGGTGTTTGGACCACGCCGTCTTGATGTGGTGCCTCCGGCGAAGGAGCGTCATTCGGTCGTCCTTCGCGAATGACCACGCTGGAGGATCCCCGAAACAGCATCAAAACCGACTCGTGCGGCGGCTTTTCGGCGCCGCTCGGGTTTCGCCGTGCCTGTGCCTCCGCCGCAAGTCCTTTCACTGTTTGCTCCACAAGCGCGACAAAGCGCGGTGGACCAGAGGTGAAGACGAGGCCATCTCCCGGTACGGGTTTCACGATGTAACGCTCGTCGGAGATGTTGAGCGCATCGAGTGCCGCCTTGAACGCATCAAAGCTGATTGGACTCAAGACCAAAAGGCGGCTTTGCGCCTCATGCGCATCGGATACGTAGAGCACCAGCCCATCGTAGTACCATTGAAGATTGTAGAGATTAATCAACCGTTCGAGGAACTCTCGCGGTGGGAGATCCGGCATCCGCCCGCGAATCCGCCCCTTTACCCCGGTGCTGACATTGACCCTGATATTTAGGTTGTTGCCGAATTCCTGCAGTGCGGCCGCGAGGTCCTGATCCAGAACTGTGTAACTGTAAGGCGTCGCTGGCAGCGCCAGGGGAGCGCCGAGCGCCTCGACGACGCCAAAGCAAATGAAAACACCAGCATAGAGAGCTTTCTTCAAGATGTGCAGCCTTGTGGGTGGGATGAGCATTCCTGATATTTTTACACTTGAGAACAAGCACAGGAATTTGTCCCAAAATTTGGAAGCCGATGCTTCGTCCCAAATTGGAAGCTAACCGTGATCATTAGATGACAGATGCTCGTCAGTTTTTGGTCAGCTTGCTTTTCTAAGGTGCGGCCCATTCGTGTGAACGAACGGCTCATCTCACCACGTGACAGAAATGATTTCCTCCATGTTGTTTGGCGTTACGTCGATCTCTGCCAACTCCGTCGAGTGTGCCTCCAACGGCTGTTCGCTGGCACACGCTCAGTTTGGCGAGAGTCTTGCGCAGGCGGCCTCGAACCAAGGGGTCGCCTCTTCTGTGACCGAGCACGCGCCAGCTCCATCGCTGCCGGAAGTGCAGCGCGCAGTAGCGCCGGCGAGCCCGCTAGGCGATCGCGTCCTTCAGAGCATTTCTGCTATCCACCAGGGCAAACCATTTCCGTCGGGTGCAGCTTCGCCGACGCTCGTCGGCGAGCCTGATCCTACTAAGAGTCTGCAGCTTGGGCCGGCCGCGCAACCGGTGTTGCGTGTGCAGCAAGTGGAGGTACATCCAGTGGCCAAACCGGAGGGTGTGGATCATTTCGACTCGGCGCTGGCGAATCTGCGGGATGTTTACAACGGCGTCATCCAGGTTTCGCTCATCTCCAAGGGGACAGGTGCTGTCAGTTCATCTCTGAATAAGCTTCTATCGGCGGGCTGAGTGGGCCGTTGGCTGTCTTGACGAAGGACAAGATCGGTAAGGGACGGCCCGCAAGAAAGCGGCTTGATGCTCTCGTCCTGTTGCTGCTTTTGCTGACCCTCGCCGGTTGCAAAGCTGATCTGTATACCAAAGTTCAGGAGCGTGAAGCCAACGAGATGCTTGGGCTGCTCCTGAGCAAGGGCGTCGATGCCATCCGTGTCGTCGGTAAGGATGGGACCAGCACAATTCAGGTGGAAGAAAGGCAGCTCGCCTACTCAATCGAGCTGCTGAATGACCATGGCTTGCCGCGCCAATCCTTCAAAAGCCTTGGTGAGGTGTTCAAGGGGGCGGGCCTCGTTGCTTCTCCGGTTGAGGAGCGAGCCCGCTACGTCTATGCACTCAGTGAAGAATTGTCGCGCACGATCAACGATATCGATGGGGTTCTCTCCGCCCGTGTTCATGTCGTTCTGCCGAAGAATGATCTTTTGCGACAGGATGCAACCCCGTCCTCGGCGTCGGTTTTCATTCGACACGCCTCCAACGCGAAGCTCTCAGCCTTGCTGCCGCAGATTAAGATGCTCGTCGCCAACAGCATCGAAGGTCTATCGTACGACAAGGTGGCGGTCGTGTTCGTGCCGGTTGAGCGAGCTCAGCATGAGGTCTCCGTTGTCCCAGCGGCAGCTTCCGCCGAACCAACCAAATTCATCGCAACTCACATCGC
This sequence comes from Bradyrhizobium sp. CIR18, assembly GCF_014198295.1. Taxonomy (NCBI): domain Bacteria; kingdom Pseudomonadati; phylum Pseudomonadota; class Alphaproteobacteria; order Hyphomicrobiales; family Nitrobacteraceae; genus Bradyrhizobium; species Bradyrhizobium sp. CIR18. The sequence continues at coordinate 328,811 of NZ_JACIHF010000005.1, forward strand.
GATCAGTGCAGGAGGTGCGCTCGCCGCGTTGGCCATTCTATCTTACGTGCTGCTGAGCACACGTGGGCGACAGCTTCGTCAATCCTGGCGCAAAGTGACAAATTTCGGCAGAGGTGCCAGCAAGCCAGCGGTCCAGTCCGCCGGCAAAAAACTGTCCTCCGATCCGAAATAGGCGGCAAGCAGGTCCGTATCGATGGCATCCACTGACACAAATCATTCACTCAACGCGCATTCCGATCGCCTGCGCGAGCTTGCCGCTTTGATTCATCCCGGCAGGTTTGCCGGCCATCTTGATGGGCTCCTGTCGGCCGCCACAGTGCTGCAGCTGCAGAAGACTCCGAGACTGCAGCAAAGACTGGTCGAATTGCTAATGGGCAGTGAGCTGGTCTCGAACGGAACCGACTGGGGTAGAGACGTTCTGCTCGGGCATGATCCGCGTCGGGCGGCCCTGCTCGCCGGCAGTATCTGGCATGCCCGTTCGGTGCTCAAGCTTGTGTCAAAGCACGATGTAGCGATTCTGATCGAAAATATTGGTGCGGAAGCTCATGCTTTCGCAATCCGACACTTATCCAGCGCCGTCGCAACCACATCGATTGACGATCCGCAGAAGCTCGCGAGCCAGATTGAACATGACGGATGTGCCTGCCTTGGTGCTTGGCTCAAGGACGTACCAGAGCTTGACCGTGTGCGCGTTCTTTTTCGCTTACCTGTGGGGACCACCGCCGAATCCCCAGCAGCCGAACACCACAATTCAGCGGGTCAGTTACTGTCTTTGGTGGTGGCCCACTTGGCCACGGAGAAGCCAGCGGCATGACGGCCAACGAAACAGTCTTGCCAGATAGCCCGCGGATACGGCCGCTTGGTCCGCTCATACCAGCCGCGGAACTTGGTATCTGGTACGATGCGGTGCAGACGCGCGCGCTAGCCGAGCGATATCTGCGGCAGGTTCGCAGTTGGGCAAGGAAAGCCTATCAGCAGGAGCGGGAGCGCGGCCATTGCGAAGGTCTTAGGTCAGGCTCGGACGAAATGGCACAGCTGATCGCCCGAGCTGCTTCCGATGTGGCCCGGCGAAAAGCCGTTCTGCAACGGGAGTTGCCACAGCTCGTGATTGAGATATTGAGCGATTTGTTGGGCTCCTTTGATCCGGGTGAGATGTTGGTAAGGACCGTTCGTCACGCCATCGAGCAAAGATATGGCAGCGCAGAAGTATGCCTTCACGTGTCTCCTGTGAATGCTGATGCACTAAGGCATGAATTCGTGGCGTTCGATGGAACGGATAGTCGGCCGAAAGTCAGAATTGATCCGGACCCGGCCGTGGGGCCTGACCAGTGCGTTCTGTGGAGTGAGTTCGGCAGTGTCGATTTAGGACTTGCCGCGCAGCTCCGCACATTGCGTCTCAGCCTTAATCCATCTTCTCAGGAAAGCGCTCCGTGACGACGCAACGATCAGACCATGATCAATCCGCCGGAGAAGGAGATGTGCATGCGGCGATAGCATCTCTAAGATTCGCGGCAAAGGATGTCGATACGCGTGCCGTGCGGGGACGGATCACGCGTGCGATCGGCACCTTGCTCCATGCCGTATTGCCGGGAGCCCGTGTTGGAGAACTTTGCCTCTTGCAGGATCATGCTTCCGGATGGTCACTTGAAGCGGAAGTCATCGGTTTGCTGCCGGACGGGGTGTTGCTGACGCCCATTGGCGATCTGGTGGGCTTGTCCCACCGGGCGGAAGTGCTCCCGACCGGGCGCATGCAGGAGGTGTCAGTCGGGCCCGACCTTCTCGGCCGCGTGATCGATAGCTTCGGCCGTCCACTCGATGGCAAGGGGCCGATAAAGACGGTCCACACCTGTCCGCTCCGCGGCAAGGCGCCCAACCCGATGAGGCGGCGTGGCATCGAGCAGCCGTTTCCGCTCGGCGTTCGCGTGCTGGATGGACTTCTGACGTGTGGCGAAGGTCAGCGGATCGGAATCTATGGAGATGCCGGTTGCGGTAAGTCGACGCTGATGTCGCAAATTGTAAAGGGCGCGGCCGCAGATGTCACCGTGGTTGCGCTCATAGGAGAGCGTGGACGCGAGGTGCGTGAATTCATCGAACGTCATATTGGAGATGCCCTCGCTCGCACGATCGTTGTCGTTGAGACATCCGATCGATCGGCAATGGAGCGGGCGCAATGCGCTCATGTGGCGACCGCACTCGCCGAGTATTTTCGTGATCAAGGGTTGCAGGTCGTTCTGATGATGGATTCGCTGACGCGCTTTAGCCGTGCGATGCGCGAAATCGGCCTTGCCGCAGGAGAACCTCCTACCCGGCGCGGCTTTCCTCCTTCCGTCTTTGCGCTGCTGCCTGGTCTGTTGGAGCGTGCCGGTATGGGCGAGCGGGGCTCGATCACGGCATTCTATACCGTGCTTGTCGAAGGTGACGGCACGGGCGATCCGATCGCCGAGGAGTCGCGCGGCATTCTCGATGGTCATATCATTCTTTCGCGCGCGCTGGCCTCGCGGGAGCATTTTCCCGCCATCGACGTGCTGTCGAGCCGAAGTCGTGTCATGGATGCGGTCGCCTCTGGTCCACATCGCAAAGCGGCATCCGTCTTCCGCGATCTGCTCTCGCGCCACAATGAGGCTGAGTTCCTGATCAAGGTCGGTGAATACAAGCCGGGCAGCGATCCACTGACTGATCGGGCAATCGATTCAATCGAGGAACTGCGCGCATTCTTGCGCCAGGGACAGGACGAGCCGTCTAGCTTTGAGGAGACCCTTTCATGGATGTCGCGTCTGACGGCCTGAATCTCGTGCAAGCGTCGAAATTGCGGCTGGTGAAAGACATGAGAGAGCGAAGCGCGCTTCGTGAATTGTCGAACATGGAAGCCAGGCGCCGAATTGCGGTCGAAGCGCTGCAGCGAGCGTCTGAGAATCTTGAAGGCGCGGAGAATCGTCGCGCCAAGGTCGAAGCTGAACTTTATCAGGAGCTGGCGTCGCTCAAGACGATGTCCGTGACCGAGCTCGATCGTCGCTTTCAACTCATCCTTGGGGGGCTGGCAGCACAAATCGAATCGGCACGCCAGGCGCGTGAGCAGGCGCGCGTCGCGCATGAGCAGGCTCAGCGGTCAGTGAATGAGGTGCGGACCATATGGGCCAAGCGCTCGGCGGCGAGCCAGAAATGGGAGGAGATTGAGGGCGATGTCCAGCGCACGACCGCTGTCCGTTCGGAGTGTGCAGCCGAAATCGATGCCGACGACGAGGTTTTGCTCCGATATCAGGGTGGTTCGCGCAGCCAAGCGGTCGGCGGCTCGAACTGATGGCTCGTTTATGACGTCGCGAGCTGCGCCCGTGGAACCTGTCGGTAAATGCCGTGGGTGAACCCGCACTATTTCAGCCAGCGGTAAAGTTGTCGCATGGCGTGGTCTCGTGGCTCAACGAGGTCGCAGCACCACGCACGGTTCTGCAGACCCGCCTTGGCGATAAGCCGCTATCGATCCGTATAAGCCGGCTTGTTTGGCAGGCCGAGCCATATGCCATGTCGATGCTCGACTGCGTATTTTGCGCCGGAGGCGAGACCGCTGTCTTGTCCTTGCCCCGCCCTCTCGTCGAGGCGCTGATTTCAATGGTCCAGTATGGCCTTTCTTTACCTTCCGACCCAACCCGCTCGCTGCTTCTCGAACTTGCTCTGGAACCTTGGCTCGCTCGTTTAGAGATCATGCTCGAGCGGAATTTGCAGCTGATCCGCATCGAAGACGCGACGGCCAAAGACCCCTATTTGGAGCTCGACATTACTTTCGGACCGCTGGCGGCCGAGGCCCGCCTGTTCTTGTTCGCGCCACTTGACGGTCTGGTTCCGTCTGCGTTTCGTGTGTTAGGCGAGTTGATCGGCCAACTACCGCGAAACTTAGGCATGATTTCTTCGGAATTGCCGGTCGTGATTGCGAGAGAGATCGGCTCGCTGCGGGCGCCCGTCAGGCTTCTTCGTCAAGCACAGCCCGGCGACGCACTGCTGCCCGACGTCATTCCATTTGCCCATGGCCAGCTCATCCTCGCTGCGGACAAGTTGTGGGCGCCGGCGCAGGTCGCGGGCGACAGACTTATCCTTCGGGGACCATTCCGCCTGCAGTCCCATCCTCTAAGGTATGCAAATATGACGATACGATCCCAAGCGGAGCAAGCAATCCCGCCCTCGGAAGCCGACATCGACAGTGTTGAGATCACGCTTGTGTTCGAATGCGGCCGCTGGCCCATCCCGCTGGGTACGTTGAGAAGCATCAACGAGGGGCACGTGTTCGAGCTTGGCCGGCACCTGGACGGTCCGGTCGACATTGTCGCCAACGGTCGATTGATCGGCCGCGGCGACATCGTACATGTCGGTGAAGCGTTGGGCATCCGGTTACGTAGCAGGTTGGCGGTCAATGGCTGACATTCAACCGAGCATCCTTGCGCTTGTTGCGGCGACCGTCGGCCTTGGCCTGTTGACGTTCGCAGTCGTCACAACGACGGCGTTCATCAAGGTTTCCGTCGTTCTCTTCCTGATCCGCAACGCGCTCGGCACTCAGTCGATACCACCGAACATCGTTCTGTATGGCGCTGCATTGATCCTTACCGTGTTCATAGACGCCCCGGTATTCGAGCAAACATACAACCGCGTGACCGATATGCAACTTCGTTACCAAACCACCGACGACTGGTTGACCGCCGCCAAGGAGGGCAGCGAGCCGCTACGCGCCCACCTCAAGAAGTTCACCACTGAGGAGCAGCGCACGTTCTTCCTGTCGTCGACAGAACATATCTGGTCGGAGGAGATGCGCGGCAACGCAACAGCCGATGATTTTGCGATCCTGGTGCCGTCCTTTTTGATCTCCGAGCTTAAGCGTGCGTTTGAAATCGGTTTCCTTCTCTACCTTCCGTTCGTCACAATTGACCTGATTGTGACGACAATTCTGATGGCCATGGGCATGTCAATGGTGTCACCAACAATGATATCCGTTCCTTTCAAGCTTTTTCTGTTCGTCACAATCGACGGCTGGTCACGGCTCATGCACGGACTGGTCTTAAGCTACGCATCTCCGGGGAGTTGAGATGGACGAGGCCAGCATCCTCACCCACGTGAGCCGATCACTGGTCCTGTTCATGATCTGGGTTCTACCGCCGCTCCTGGCAGCCCTCGTGGCCGGATTGGGTATCGGCATCGTGCAGGCAGCAACCCAGCTCCAGGATCAAACCTTGCCGCTTACCGTGAAGCTCCTCGTCGTCGTCGCCGTGCTCGTTCTGTTTGCTCCGGTGCTGAGCGCGCCGCTGATCGAGCAAGCCCAGCATATATTCACTGAGTTCCCCGCGCTCACAGCGAGGTATTAGTGCGCGGAACGCACGGCTGTCTAAGTTTTAGCTATAGCGCGCGTTTGGCGGCCTTGATTGTGAACCACAAAAGGGCGAGTTCGTCAGCTTATCGAAAGGTCGCCCCACTAGCATGCGACGGATAAATATCCGAACTGTCCTGTTCGGCTCCGTGAGCCTGCCGTATTCGGAGGGAGAATGACCCCATTTGGAAGTTCTATCCATTCGATTTAGGTTTTGCTTCGACGTGAGGGAATTACCTGCTGAGACCTGGTCCTCGATGCATTGCCTGGCGAGTTGTCGACGCAGTGAACGGGCGAAGCGCCTTGATTGCAAGCGGCCCCACGATTCTGGCGTTCTGGTGAATGAGCCTGCGAATGAAGGTGCCGCTCGAGACCGATGTCCATTGACTGCGAAATTGATGGAAGCTTTGAGGCCCTCAGATCTCCAAACCGCGCTGCGGCCGGTGAGAGCGGAAGAAGCGTGGCTTGTAGGCCGCGCAGCGGCGCGATTTCGCCCGTGCTTTCATCGAATGGTCATACCTCTGCGCCGGATGGCTGTAGTCATATGGATGGTTGAAGCCGAAGTCATCTGCCTTGTGGGAGGCCTGTCGCTCTGCAACCGCTGGGACACGAGATCTGCAGAGTTCTTGACGTCTCACATCACGGCGACGTGAGTGCGACGGTTGCATTGGCTGAAGGAACGACGAGCTGAGCTCAAATGGATGCCTTGTCACCCACCGAAACGCAAACTCTGATTCAGACTGCTGTCGAGTTCGTCGTTGCGGCCGGACTTGGCGCGGCCCGGGCCCTCGGCATTATGCTGGTTCTCCCGGTATTCACGCGACCGCACATTGGCGGGATTATCCGCGCAAGCGCGACGGTTGTGATTGGATTGCCTTGCTTGATGCAGATCAGGAACGGCTTGCAGACACTAGATCCGGGCACCCGTATGGTTGCGGTCTCGCTCCTCGGTTTGAAGGAGATATTTATCGGCCTGCTGTTCGGTTTTCTGCTTAGTATACCACTTTGGAGCATCCAGGCCGTTGGTGACATCATTGATACCCAGCGCGGCATCTCCAGCCAGGTGGACGATCCTGCCACACGCAGTCAAACCGCCCCGATGGGGCTCTTTCTCGGGACTGCCGCGGTTACGATCTTCGTTGTATCAGGAGGTCTGCAGACCATGGTCAGATGCCTCTATGGAAGTTATCTGATCTGGCCCGTGTATCGGCTGCTACCGCCCCTGACCCACCAAGGGGCAATGGAGTTTATCGGGCTTCTCGACCATGTCATGCATACGACCCTCGTGGTCGCCGGGCCCGTGCTGGCTCTGCTGCTTCTGATCGACGTGTCCGTCATGCTGCTCGGGCGCTTTGCGCCGCAAATCAAGCTGAGCGATCTCTCTCCGACCATCAAGAATGCCGCCTTTGGCATCATTATGGTCAGCTACGCCGTCTTCCTGATCGAATATATGCAAGCAGAGATCATTCGGTTCAACGGCGTGCTGGAGTGGCTCGAGAAGTTCTTGAAATGAACGACACGAGCGAAGAGAAAAACCTTCCACCAAGTCACAAGAAGCTGAGGGACGCGCGTAAGAAAGGGCAGAGCCCGCGCAGCGCCGACTTTGTGACCGCGGCAAGCCTTTGCGCTGGTTTCGGCTGCCTGTGCTTCAGGGCGGGCCCGATCGAAGACGGATGGCGCGAAGCCGTGCGGCTCACCGACAAGCTGCAGGAACAGCCCTTCAACAGTGCGGCCCGGCAGGCGTTGGTCGGATTGATGGACCTTTCTATAACAGCCGCGGCTCCCATCCTAGGTGCGGCGGTTGTTGCGGCGATTCTGGCCGGTGTCTTGGCCGGCGGCGGGCTGACTATTTCGGTTGAGCCGCTTAAACCCAGCTTTGAAAAATTGGACCCCGTCAAAGGGCTGAAGCGGATTTTCTCCCAGCGGTCGGTTGTCGAGCTTGGAAAGTCTATCGTCAAAGTGTTGGTTCTTGGCGCTACGTTCGTTTTCACTGTGCTCGCAAGTTGGAGGGCACTGGTATACTTGCCCGTGTGCGATTTGAGCTGCTTTGGTTTTGTCTTTAAAGAGCTCAAAGTGCTGATCGCGATTGCTGCCGGCGCTCTTCTGATTGGCGGCTTGGCCGATCTGCTCATTCAGCGTTGGTTGTTCTTGCGCGACATGCGCATGACGCAGAGCGAAGCCAAGCGCGAGTCCAAGGAACAGGATGGTAATCCGCAGATCAAGGGTGAACACCGCAGGCTCCGCCGGGAGTCGGCGAACGAGTCTCCGCTCGGCATCCATCGGGCGACAGTGATACTGACGGGGCGAGCGACATTGATTGGGCTGCGCTACGTTCGGGGCGAGACCGGCGTCCCGGTACTGGTGTGCCGCGGCGAGGGCGAAACGGCTTCACAGTTACTGGCGGAGGCGCGCGCCCAACGTCTGAGCATTGTCGAGGATCATGTGTTGGCGCGTCAGCTGATCCGAAAAGGTGCGATGGGCAAGGCCGTTCCGATGGAGTGTTTCGAGAGGGTTGCGAAGGCAGTCTTTGCCGCCGGCCTAGTTTAGCGTCGCGCAAAACAGCGATGCGCTCAAATCTCTAGTCAACGACCTAACTGTCCCAGAACCTGATCTGCAAGCTGCACGATCCCAAGAAAAGGACGAGCAAAGATTGGATTCCAGGAGGCTCGTCGCCGATTCCAAGACTGATATGGACAAGAATGGCCAACCGACGTTCATGCTGCTCGGGTCTTACGAGCCGCCTATTGGGTTTCTGGCGCAACCCTGTTATGCGTTTCATCCGCCAAATTGCTCCTGTTGCCCGCCGACGTGGCCCCACGTGCGATGATGGGAAGCACTGCACGATCACCACTGGTCGGCATGACAGCGCCATTGCCTAACAAGTCGCCAGGTTCATTGACCATGACCGCAAGATTATGCCGGACTGAGCAGCCAAGGGTTGGATTGAACGAATTGTCGTTCACTGTAGGACCGACGATGGAGAGCGAGGGGCAGAGCGGAGGATGGGCTTCGAAAGTGATCGCTTCGATCCTCACCCCGGAACGAGCCGGAAAATCCACACGAGAAGCGGACAGGCGGATGTTGTAGGTGGCAACGCCCATTGCGCGAGCCTCGTGGGCCACCTGTGCAATGAGTCTAGGTGGGCCGATGACGCCCACATGGAGGGCATCCAGCCGGCCGCGACTGGTCGCTGCAATGAAGCTTCGCAGCCGATGCCGTTCGGGGCCACGAAGGCCCTGCAGGAACAGCACGCTACTCTTCTGCTCGACCTGGATCTCTTGGTCAGCCGGCGCGGGCTGGATCGAAGCAGTAATTGCGCAGCCCCCCAATGTTGCTCCAATAACGATCGGGTAGCACAGATGTCGCAAAGTCATTTGGCGAACCTCATTCGATAATAAAGCCGGCGCTGCCGGTCAATCCTGGTGCGCTGGCGCGAGGCGCATCGCGCTCTCGCGGCGGCCGGGCCACCGTGTTCGTCAAAATCCGCCCCGCGTCTGAGGGCGGTGAGATGCGGTCGCTCGGCGCACTCATCCGGTTCGGATTCGGTCCGGGCCGCACGATGTAGGGCGTGACAATAATGACCAGCTCGGTTTCACGTTTTTGAAACGATGAGGAGCGAAAAAGCGCGCCCAGGATCGGCACATCGCCGAGCCAGGGAAACTCGCCGATATCAGTGTTGAAGTTGCGCCTGATGAGGCCGCCGATCGCAAAGCTCTGACCGCTGGCGAGCTCGACCACGGTGCTCGCCCGCCGAGTCGAGAGGGCAGGGACCGCCATGCCATTTATTTTGACTTCGCCTTCGCTCGACAATTCGCTGACTTCGGGCTTCACACGGACATTGATCTGATTATTGTTGAGAACCGTCGGAACGAACTCGAGGCTCACGCCGAACTGGCGAAATTGGACGGAAACCTGCCGGTTGTCCTGCATCACCGGAATGGGGAATTCGCCGCCGGCGAGGAAGCTTGCGGCTTCGCCGGACATGGCCGTTAGATTCGGCTCAGCCAGGATTGAGGCGAGGTGCTCGCTCGCGAGAGCGTCGAGAACAGCGCTTAGGTTGGTATTGCCGGCGCTAAACCCAATCCCGATCGTGCCGCCGCCGCCGGCCGCGCCGGACCCGCCCCCTTTGCCGGTCACAAGGAAAGCGCCGTTTGGGCTCGAGGCCGTGAAGTTGATGTTGAGATCCTTGACGGCGCTGCGGGAGACTTCTGCCACCCGTACGCTGAGATTTACCTGCAATGAGCCGGCGACCTGGATCTTGTTGACCACCAGCGCGCCCGCGCCAAGAAACTGCTCAGTGACCTTCCTGGCGGTCTCGACCACATCGGCATTAGGCGCAGTACCGCTAAGGATCGCGCCGCGCGGGGTATAGCTGACCTGAATTGGATAGTCCCCGACCTCGGCCTTGAGCGCGGCCCGCAGATCCTCGATCGGTTGAGTGACGACAACACGCAGCTCGGCGAGAGCCTCTCCGTTGTCGTTCAGGGCAAACAGGCTCGTCCGTCCGGCCTTTTTGCCAAACACGAAAATCGTGGTGTTCGATGGCGCCTGATAATCCGCAATCGCCGGGTCGGCTATAAAAATGCTCGCAGCCGGCCCGGTCAGATGAACTGTCTTGCCCTGTGAGGAGGTAAGGTTGATCGTGCCCGTGGTGCTGCCAGGCGCCGCACGTGGCGGTTCCCCTTTGCCATCCCGCTTTGTCTGAGCTGTGACAGCAAGCGGAAATAGCACAGCGAGTGCGCACAGGACGTAGCAGAGGCGGGAAAAAGCGGCATAGTGCGAGCCGCTGGCGACCATCGGCGGCTCGCCGGCGTCATTGTTAACCACGTTCAAGGGAGTGCTGCTTTCGAGTTCGATCGGCTAGGCAGCCGATGCTACGCCGATGAGTTCGAGGGTGTAACCGACACCGCGCGCGGTCTTGATCCTCAGCGTTGCACCCGCTTGGCTCAAGTGCGTGCGTAAGCGATAAATCCCGACTTCCAGCGCATTGGTCGAGACCTCATCGTCAAATGCATACAAGCTATCTTCGAGGGATGCGCGCGGCACGGTACGGCCCGCGCGGTTGAGCAGATGTTCAAGAATGCACACTTCGCGGCGCGCAATTCTCAGCATTCGACCACCGATCGAGACTTGTCTCGCGATCGGATCGAAATGCAGATTCCCGAATGTCACAACAGGCGCCATCATTTGCGTTGACCGTCGCAAAATAGCTCGCATGCGGGCAATGAGTTCGTCGATAGACACGGGCTTGGGCAGAAAATCATCCGCGCCCGCATTGAAGATCGCAATCCGCCGGCTAAGATCATTGAGACTGCTCATCATCATAGCCGGCATTGATCGTCCCTCGCGCCGCAACTGCTTCAGCCAGTCCAATCCGTCTCCATCGGGCAAAGCTGATTCGAGTAGGACCATGTGGTAGTTCGCGCAATCGAGCGCGACCGCCGCCTCATCCAGCGTGCGTGTCACGTCGAGGGCGAAGCCACATTTTAAGAGCGCTTCCTTCACGTCGCGGGCAAAGTCCGCATGATGATCAACCAGGAGAATTCGCATTCATTGCCTCTCGTCCATCCTCGGCAGGACTTGAGCGTGCCACGCTGACCATGAGATTCGGCGGAACCCAGAGGCTGCCGCTTTGGCGTGAATTCGAAAAGGCCTAAACGACACGCAAGACGTGGTTGGCAGGCGACCCATGTCTGCGCATCCATCGTCATCGGATAGGTGGCGGCCTGCGGCGGATCGCCTGCGCGGGGGGACGCGGCTCAAAATCTCCCTTACGCAGGCAAGAGCTCTGCAATCTCTCACGAAGCTGAGAGTCCTGGCCGCGCGCTTATGCATCTGTAGGCCGAGCATAGCCGTGCCTGCATGCACTACACGAGCGCCTGCAGTAGCGATCGTGCCAAACCGCCCGAACGAAACGAAAGCGCAGGCGAGAGCGGCTGTATTTGCCTCCGAACAGACTTGCGAAACCGACATTGGAAACTCCCCAAGTTCGCCTTGACCGCGGTCAGTCCTGCAAGGCTGTTGAGCCCGTAGTGTCGTCAAGTCACGACAACGCAAGTTTTCCGCGTTTGAAGACACTTCACGCGTTATGCATCGACCTATGGCTGGAAAAGGCCGAGATGCGCGACGAAACGCGACATCGGCGGGGATAGACATCCTCTCGATAGCCGGTGATAGCCGAGCAAGATGTCAACTGTCCCGAAGTTCGGTCGCTCCGGAGACGTTCTCCGCCGCAGTCGAGCGAATGCTGCCAACGAACGACAAATTGAGTCCGGTGTTGCTGTCGCGCATTGTCTAAGGTGGTTACGCCGCCTCCCTTTCGTCAGACAGGGGGAACGGCGCAAGAATGATCTAATCTCGAGCTTGGACTCGGCCTGTGGTCGGCACAGGCGAAATAGCGATTGCCCGCGTTGTTCTCGTGCGCTGGATCCTGGTCTGGCTGCGAGGAGGGCGCTGCGTCCTGCGCTTACAGAGCAGATAAACGACGCAAACTCTGAAGGGGAGCAGTCGAATAGTGCGACGAGGCCGATCGGCTGAGCATTGAGGTTTTGAGACGTTCGCAATTGTTGCTACCTGTCAGGAAGAGTTCACGCGAGCGGATTCTGTCGCGACACTGTCGGAAATCCTACAATCTGACGCTGGGTGCGATACAAGTGCCTTTAAAGGCTCCTTGTAGCAGTGCCCTCAAACTCGGAATCGTTGTGAGGCAACGACGACACAGTTCGGCCACGCCGTCGACCTGCGCGTGGCGGTCGGTCTCGCTCTGTCCAACGTCGTGAGCATTTGTCCGTCCAATTGAACGTGGCGCCAGAAACCCTTTGAAATGTCCGAAAAGGCAGTCGTTCTTACCAAGCTTTGGGTAAGCCATGACTCCACGATCGGGCGATCCGATCCGCCTCATACGTGGCAATTTAGCGGGAAGACCGTGGCAAGGCGCGGGATGCGTCCAAGTGACGACAGGAGCTAAGGTCCGAGATGCAGACGGCCGATCGCGCGAGCCAAGTTGTTCAGCAAGGGACCGAGGAGCGAATCGATTGCCAGACGTCATCTTGAATGCGGCCTCCATACATTGCGATCGACTATGGGGCTTTTAGGCGTGCTCGGCAAAATCGATTGTTTTGATGGAACGCATCCAGGTGGCGGATCGGCCGTACTGCAACAACGCCGCTTGCTGCGGACGAGTGAATACCTGATACGATTGCGGCCAAAAGACCCGTTGGTTGACCGCGCGGTTAATGTCAGGCCGAGCTAGCTAAGGCGGGGAGCGTTCAGCGGCTTACCTCACCAAAGCCGCCGGCCAACCGTGGGGGCGGCTAACAAATTGATGCCGGGCGATGTCACAACGCATCCAAGATGCCAGAATGCTTTAACGAGCGGGCAGGGGAGAGAGGATGGTCCGGCGTCCTCCCAACCGTCGGGGGTGTATCTTCCGTCGCTGCCCTCAACCGCTGTAACGCTCGATCGGCGAATTGATCGGGCCATCGATCACGCGGCTAAATATGCTCAAGCTGTTGTGCGTGAGGCGGAGCTGGTGCGCCGTTTTGCAATTCTTCGTTGGGGGGTGTTTTGGTGCTTGAACGCCAACGAACCTGTCAAATGGTGCAGTCGACAGACCATCTACTCATTACTCTCGCGCTTGTAGGGAGTTGCTTCGCTAGCGGTCCGGTAGCTTTCCAAATTGCCGCTCAGGAACAGGCGCTCGGTTTCTCCGGTTGGCGTTCTGCCCAGTGAGCACATCGAATCGACGTCCCCATCGATGTTGTCCTGATCGGCATTCATTCCAAGCCCAATGCTACTCAGCACGTCGTCGGGGGTCCAGACAGTTGGCTTCGGTAGGGGTGTGCAGCGCGTCCGCATTGTTGGCGATCGCTCTCGCCCAAGATCGCGAGAAACGGCGAGTGTTGCCGGATCCCCGACCAACGATACGAAGGGTGATGCTGTTGTCTTGCCGCGCATATGCCGGCCAGCTTGGCGCGCTCGGTTCATAGGATACTGCTCCAGAGGATCTCCAAGGGAAGATGATCCCGAGCCGTGTTGCGGACATGCGATATCGCGTTCGTGTTTTCTTCCATGCGCGGCTTGCAATCATTGTCCTGATTCTGAAAACGCCGCAGTGTGACATATGACGACCTCACCACCTCGTCGAATAGGCGGTCCCGATCGACGGGAGCTGCGGTCGCTGATGACCAATGTGCTGCTTGCTGCTCGGCAAGGTCGATCTCGTTCCGAAGCGCTTCTAGAGTGGCACCTGTCAGTGTTGTGGCAAGCTGACCTCGCGCGCTGACAAATGATGAGGCTGGATAGCGACTGGTTTCCGGGCCACCTCGTTTGGCGCAGACGAGGACGTGGCAGTCGCGGAATTTTCCGCTAAGGAGACTGAATCCGACGTCGGGGAAGACCGAATGTAAGTCGTCTAGATCCAAGTCATTCAGCTGCTGCTCAAAGCTTTCTTACTGGTGCGCCGGTCTGGGCGCTAAGCTCGTCCGGTTGCCAGTCGACGCCGTGCGCGTGCTGCAGCGCGCCGTGAACCTGAAAGGGAGTGTCTGCCGCATTCCGTGGATCAACATTCATATCTCTCTCCCTTCGAGTGCCGGCTGCCGGCGTAGATTGTTGCAGGTGCAGCTTTCGAGAAGCTGACGGACCAGGAAGGAAGCCATTTAGCTTTAGCCTTTCAGGGATGCCGAATGGATTCAGTCATGTGGCGAGCGGTCAGCTGGACGGAAGCCGCGCAAAGCGACGGATCAACAGTCGGTGCCGCGTTGTGCCTTTTGGTATTGCTGTTTCGACTAGGCCGGGATCGGGTGCCTTGACTGAGCTTGATCCGACCACCGCGTCAGGTTCGCTCCACCACCTCATTGCGGACACGTCGTCTATGGCAGACAGTCCTTGCACAGCTATCAAGATGGACAAGCTGGCGCATGCGGCCGATCGAAGTGTTCTTTCGTAGATCGTCTACTTTATGCAGATGTGAGAATTGCATGCTTTCGGTCGTTGGGACTGCAATGGAGGAGCGACCGGTTGCCGTTTTGTGTTTTCCAAGCGGCCCACGCTCGATCAGATAGTTCTAGTCGACGTCGCGCGAGGCTAAGCCACTTCCGCAAACCTGACATACGAGGTTGTGATGTCGGAATAGCCATCACAACTACTTGCGCTTGGTTGCGACAGGATGTTTTTGTCGCGGGCGAGAGCGCGCTTGATGTGTGGAATCAGCCAAGCGGTTTGCAAGCACGACGTCTTGAAAAACGAGATCTGTGGTACTTAATCGAGGGAGAAGAGCATATGAAGTTTACTGGCATAGGACTGACGATCCTGTTGTCCTTGCTTTCGGCCGCGAGCGCGAGCGCGCTGGCGAGAGCCGACGAGGCCTCGCCGAAATACATCGAGGTGCTCAATGCCCTGCAGGCCGGCAAGAATGTGAAGCTCATACTGGACATGAGCCGCTGTAACACCGCGGAGGCTGGCAAGCCTGCGTCGGCGACGCAGGCCGGTTTGGTCATCAATGCCTTCAGGGTGACCGCCCAGAACGGCATCAGCTTCGCCAATGCGCACCAAACGGTCGACAGCTCCGGACATGCCGTGACCGAGTACATCCGCCATAGCCTCAGCCGCGAAGGTAGGCTGACGGTGCGAGCCTCGAAGCTCGTCGTCGGGACCACCGACCTCGTGAACCAGGGCGAATTCATCTGCGAACTGCCGGATGGCGCAAAGTTCATCTGGTAACGAAGAGCACAGGGCAGGGGGATGCCCTTCGAAGACTTGATCCTTTAATCGTGTGGACATCTTCCCAAGCCATGACACGGATCGTTTCGATCGTCAGGAACGGCCAGAGTGTTTCTGGCCGTCTTTTCGTCGGGGAGGCATCGAGTGGTACGAACTTGCCGCAGTTCGATCAAGGTAACTTATGAGGGCCGTCGATCTCGGTTCGATCTCAGTGATTGGAAGATCGGCGGTTCAGGCTATCGTGTATGGGTTGGAGCCAAGGCCTCTCAGTTGAGCGCTCCAGATTGGCTCGCCAAGGTACGTCCGCACGCTGTCCGCGGTCCTTGTGAGGGCATTGTTTCCAATCCGATCAAGCGGCGCCCGCGATGATGACGCGCGACCCTTGCCCACCCCACGATGCGCTCGTATCTTGCATCCCGCGTCTTTTGGGGCCCTTTCACCGGAACTTCCGTGCTGCCGAATGCGGCCACAACGTGATTGAACCATCCCGCTTTAGATGATGCTGGGCCTCGCCGCTGTGGGGTTTGCTCGCCGCTTAAACTGTCTTTCGGACGCAATTCTAATTTCTCTGAAAGCAAACGATCCGACGTGGTTTCGGGAGCTTGATCAGCTGCCCGAGGTGCCGACGAGCACCTCGTTCAGCCAAATTGCGGCCGATGGAAGAGAAGAACGCGGCCACCGGGTAGGCTTTCGGCCGTGTAGGGCTGACTGTGGATCAGAAAACGGGTCATTGGGACCTCCTGGCTTGGCAGAAGGCCCAGGTTTTGGAGCATGTCGATCACGACAGGCGAAGCCTCTTGGGGGCCGTGCCTCCAGTCGTCGCCGAACAACTCTCCGAGTTCCGGCACTTGCGGGGACTTCTGATGGCCCGATCCCGGTGCGGCAGACGGCAGTGGAATGTTTGGCGCCAGCGCCAATGAAGCGTCCTTTCGCAATTCGAACGAGGAGAGCGGACTAAACCCAGGTGCAAGGCCGCCGTAGGCATGCGGGGGAGCCGTCGGCGTTACCAGCGCAGATTCACCCGGCAAAGCGAGCCTTGGGTGATGAATGAGTTGAACGTCGTTGGATCCTCTCGGTCCCAACACGGCCGTGTAGCGATCGCCGCCAATCTCATAGTTCATGACCGGACTTTCTCCATTAGGCAAGAAGTCCCACTTGCCCAACGTGGAAAGCAACATTTCGGGGGCCAACTGGGTGCCATGCGAAAAATCCTTGGGCACGGCGAACGAAACATCAAACGTATCGCCGATAGCAGGAGACCGCAGATGGATGAGCTGGACATCATTGCGCCCACGCGGTCCTAGCACGGCCGCATAGCGTTCACCGTGAATATCGTAGGTCTTTACCCGCTGTGCTGCATCCGGCAACAGACCCCAGCGGCTGAGCCTGGAGCGCATCATATCCGGCGCGGCCTGGGTGCCATGGGAGAAATCTTCGGGAACGGCCAAAGAGGCATCAAAGCTCTCGCCGGCTGCGGCGGACATCGTATCATTTGTTGCCGGGGTCGCCCCATCTTGATGCATCATCCTCCCAAAGTCTTCTTCAGAGGCGGGATTCTGCGACCGTGAGCCGGGCTGCCAGATCACGGCATCGAAAGGATCCGCTCGGCCGACGCTTTGGAGGGGCGACCCCATTGCCTTCCATAACTTGGATGCATCCAGATCGACAGCAGGCGCAGACCCGTCTCGATCCGCGGCATCGAAAAGCTCTTCCTGAACGACACTTTGCACGGGCGAGTGGGTCACTGAACTCGTTGTTGGCCAAAGCACCGGTGCATTAAAGGGCACAGCTGGCAGTAGGCGCTCGCGATCCGCGGCATCGAAAAGCTCTTCCTGGGCGACACTTTGCACGGGCGAGTGGGTGACTGAACGCGTGGTTGGCCAAAGCACTGGTGCATCGAAGGATGTCGCTGGCAGCAGGCCCTCCCGATCCGCGGCATCGAAAAGCGCTTCCTGAGCAAAACTCTGCACGGGCGAGGGGGCGGCACTCATTCCCCGCCAAAGTATCGGCGCATCGAAGCTGGCACGTGGAGGCACTTCGCTTCGGTGCACAGCGTCGAAAAGCACATCCTGGGCGACACGTTGCACGGGAGAATGAAGGGTTAAACCTGTTCCCTCCCAAACCTGCGTAGCATTGAAACCGTGGGCCGGCATTGAGCCACCTTGGCCCGCAGCGTTCCCCAAAGGCTGCTCATGATCGAAAAGCCGCACGGGCAAATCGGCGTCCGGCTGTATTGGCTGGCGCGAGTTGCCTCCGTCAGCCCCCGAATTGTCCTGCCCGGCGATCCGGCGGTAGTCACTCAGCCTGTTCAACGAGTAGATGAGTTTCTTGTCCTTCGGAAACAAAGCGTCAGCATGGCCGAGCAGCGCTTTGTGACTGAGCTTAGCAATTGACAAAGGTCGCAGTGCTGCCGCTAGCTTCCGAAGACAGCTAGCATAATTTGCGGCGGTTTTTGCATCGAGTGCTCGACCAAAGCCCGCCTCGGTGGCCTTTCTGATGAGGCTCGCGTCTTCCTTGGACGGACGATAATGTGTTGTGGGGGCCGGAGCGGTATCGCTGGGCTCGCGGTACCTACTAACCATTGACAATGCAGGGGCGATGACCTTGTCTTTTGGCAGTAGCTTCTTGGAGCGGTCGAGCAACGTATCGTCATCGAGCTCAGCAATCGACTGACCAGACTGCTTCAGCGCCTCAGCCAATTTGCGAAGCCGACGGTCGTAAATTTCGATGGTGGTCGCATTCGGCGGTGGCCCTCGGTCAAGGGCAGCACCAGACGCTGCTTGGATGAGGCGATCGTCTTCTTCAGTGATGTCATAAAGATCGCTATGGGAATATATCGGGCCGAGCTGACGCACCTCTCCCAAGTGTTTCTCAAACACCGCTTGCGGTTGTTGCGGCTGCTCCACGGTGGTATCTGACGCAGCGGAATCTTTATCGGCCGGGTTGATCGCGTTGTATCGGTCCATGGTGCAGTCCACTGTCATCGCTTCCTCGTTCTTTCGCTACTCACGTTAGCTTTCCAAAACCTGACGTGGCCGGGCGGAAAGATAGAATGATGATGGCCGGCAAGTGCCTTTCCAACCCGACAACAAGTGCGGCGAATTTAAAGACGGTACAGCTTTCGGCTGAAACTCTGATTGTCCAAGTGCAGTACGCGGCCAGCCCCCGCTGGCCAGTCGGGCCGGAGTGTTATAGATGGCGCGAACGCTGCTTTCGAGCTTCCGAGCATCGGAAAAGACAAATGCGGAGCCTCTACCCTCAGCCTTTTGTCCCTGACTTTCTGTATGGATTCGATGCGCTAGCGGTCCGATAGTCAGCTAGATTCCCGCCCAGAAACAGTACCTCGCGCTCCTCAGTTGGGGTATCGCTCACCCATGCCAGATTGGATTCATCATTCTCAGTCCCGTCCTCAAATGGGCCATCGCGCTTTGACGGTCCAACCCATGTGTTGCAATGGCTGGCGTGGTCTTGAAAGCGCTGCAGCTCCGCGTGCGAAGATGCCGTCGTCGTAGAGGCGGCCACTATCTACGCGTCGGCTACGGCCCAGTCGCTCTTGACCATTATGCTGATCTTTGCGCAGCGAGTTCGATTTCTCTTCTGAGTTACGCAATATTTCGCGCAGGTCAGCGTCGCGGCAAGCTGAGCGCGCGTTCTCACAAAGGATGCAGCTGCGCACCGTTCGTTCTCCTGGATAGCCTGCGCTCTCTTATTGCCATCCGTTGCAGTCCGGGTCGATCCAGCCCCGGTGAAGCTGATGTTGGGAGGATTGGCTTTGGTTCTCTAAGCCGCTGCTCAAAGTCTGCTTGCGCTGTCTCTTCCTGTCGCGGCTCGACGTAATTCATCTGAGCTTTTCATGGGTTGACGTTGTCAAATGGGTCCATTCGTGTCCCCTTTGGTAGCCTCCGACGATATCATTCGGACAAAGTTGATCCGATAAGGATCAGCAACTGAGGCGCGCAAATGTGTATAAACTGGATTGGATCTGGTTCTCGAACGGGTCGGTATGATGAGGGCATACGTGGGACTGACCCGGATGCAGCTCCTTCTTCTCTTCCAGATTTTGAGCCAGAGCTGCGTGAGGAAGTCTGCCGAGGCCAGCTTGCATCGGCTGGGAGTCGATGTCCTTGAAACGTTACTCGAGACGCTAGCTCTGGTCCGAACAGCCGATATGGTAGCGGCCATCGGGCTCGTGACCGCGCCGGCGTGCTCATTGTGCTCTGTTGGGATTGCTGATGGGCGCGAGGATTCGCGTGGGCCCGCCGGGCGCTGGTCGCCAAACGGCGCACGGGCGCCTCAGCTCGGATAGACAAAATGGGGAGTTGACGCTTGCAGCCGATGCTCCACACGTGCACCACAAGGTTGGTCGCGCCTAACAACCATATCGCGGCGAAAGCCTTGTGGTGTGGCCTGCAGGCGCAGCCGAGCAAAAGGACCTAGAGCGATCTGCGCAGTCGGTCGTATCGCCTCCTCCTTCCCCTCCTCCGGGCCCGACGCGATTCCAGTCAAAGCAGCGATAGATCCCACACCAGTGATGGACGGGGTTCCCGCAACGCGTACAGCTAAAAAGGCCTGAGCTATTCAAAGCGGCGGAGGCCTGCTCCTAAACCACTGAGTAAGTGGTGCCGCACCCAATTCCTGGGTTGATCCAAAGCGGCCAGTTGGCCGCTGCGATGCCCGAAGGAAGCGGCTCTTGGCGCTCGCGGGTTGCACCCCGGTTGCTAGTGGCAGGACGGCAGCAGGACGGTGATGGCTTAGGTCAGAACGCCGGGGGGGCGGTCGGCCACCAAGCTGGCGCGGAGCGTGTCATCCGTGATCTCCCTCGCCGATGATGGCCGCAGACCTCGACGCTAGGCAGGCGATTCGATCTGGCATTGTTGAAGCTGATAGCCCGCGATTCATCGCGAGAGGCGCCCCACCTCATGTGCCGGTAAGTGACGCGCTTCAATATCCAACTGCGTGATTTCGTGAACGTTGATGCGGGCGATTTTTGACGCTCTGAGGTGGCCTATGTCCAAAGGTAACTGAATCCGTGCACGTATCGGTGCGCTCACGAGAAGGAGCTGTGACGACGGGCATTCTTGCAAAGTCGCGCTCGGTCGTCATACCGATAAACGCGAGGACGATGCGGCGCCTGCAAGATAATCAACCGAAGGTCCGTAGCATCCTCGAATGCAGTAGAAGGCACGGGTGGTGCAGAAGAGAATTCAGCTTCCAAGCGTTGCTTTAACGAGGCATCGAGAATCTGGAATGTTTCACCGCATTATTAGATGGTTGGCTTGGCGCGGCCTTATTGATCGGATGTCGCTTTCAAACGGGGCAGCAAGCGGTTGATCAACAATGTCGCGCCAAATCTGTCGTGTGTTCTCGAACGCATCAATTGATGTCGTTCGCTTCAAGCCGGCGCTGCCAATTGAAGCCGCTGCAATCAGGCAGCGCGTTTTCGGTGAGCCTGATCAGAGACCATTTGGGTTAAGCGACGAAAAGATAGGCATCGAAATAGAAGAGGATGCCAACAGACGATAGTAGATTGAAATACTCAACTATTGCGTTTGCGGGGTCTGGACCTCTAAAGATCCTCTAGCTTGATCATTGCTAGCCCGGTCGGGAGTCCAAACGTTTCGATCGCGAATGCCATCCAAAACATCTTCCTGAAAAGGAGTTGGCTTCTTGATGAATTCTGGAGAGCCGATGTGAGTGTACTCGTGTGGAAACAACCAGCCGCTGGAAACAAGCTGTCACGTCGGCGCCAATCGGCAACCAGCGCGATTGAAGCTCTTCTCGGCCGCGCCCGCTCGGAGAAGATCGCTAGACCTAACAAAAGCTTCTTTAGTGACATTCTTCTCACATCAACCGACCGTTTGTTGTCCATCACTCAAGTTGAATGCCTGGAGCACATGCAGGGTGAGCTTGCGAGAAAGCGCAGGCTGGCTGCCGAGATCGACTTGTCCACAAGGCCCACCAAGCAGCTCAGAGGCCGCCACGAGGGGCTGCGATGTCTTCGGGTAACTCCATGCTTCATCTTGGCTTAAATCTTCATGGTGCCGGTGGTCATTTCGCGGCGTGGCGCTGGCCGGGCACAAATCCAAGCGCCTTTTTCGACATCGAGCACTACGTCCGCGCTGCGAAGATTGCGGAGCGTGGTCTGCTGGATGCTGTATTTCTGGCCGATACCCCTGCGATAAGTTCCGACATTACGCACCAGCCGCCGCTTAATGGGCTCGAACCGACGCTGGTTCTCGCTGTGATTGCACGTGAAACGGAGCGAATTGGCCTGATTGCGACAGCGTCGACAACCTACAATGAACCATACAATCTCGCTCGGCGCTTCCAATCGCTTGATGTCATCAGCGGTGGCCGCGTTGCGTGGAACGCGGTCACGACGTCGAGCCCGGCGACGGTAGCAAACTTTGGCGGTCGAGAGCTCGGACGAGCGGATCGATACAGACGCGCCGAGGACTTCGTTGAAACCGTCCGTGCTCTCTGGCTGAGCTGGAGCGGCGAGATGGTCATCGCCGATCAGGCTGCGGGAGTTTACGCAGATGCGAGTCAATTCCGCCTGCTCGACCCCAGTACGAATAGTTTCGGCATCCGAGGCCCACTCACGCATCCCGCTTCGCCCCAAGGCCAGCCAGTCATCGTTCAGGCGGGTGGTTCGGATCCCGGACTACGGCTTGGTGCCCGCAGTGCAGATGTCGTGTTTGCGGCAGCTGGAGACTTGACAACGGCTTTGCAGGAGGCAGGGCGCCTTCGCGCGCTCTCTCGGCAATTCGGCCGCCCTGCGGCTCCGCTCATCCTGCCAGGCCTTGTCACCTGTATCGGGGGCACCGAGGAAGAAGCGGCTCGTCGCAAAGAAAAACTGGACGGACTGCTCGATCTGGAGCGCGCCGTTGCCGCTCTTGCACGAAGCATGGGCGTGGCGATCGAGAAGCTTAGTCTCGAAAGGCCGATCCCGGAGGAGATTTTGCCTACTGCAGATGATGTTCCGTTTTCTGTCGGTCACCATCGCACGATTGAAACTCTGGCGCGTCAAGGTCGGACGGTTCGCGAGATCATCAGCAGCGTTCAAGCTTTTGGCCATCGCTTGCTCGTGGGTGCACCCGAGCAGATCGCGGATTCGATTGAGGCATGGTTCCGCGCTGGCGCGGTCGATGGTTTCAACATCATTCCCGACGTGCTGACAGATGGCACTCAAGCGTTTGTCGACAATGTGGTGCCCATCCTGCAGAAGCGCGGGCTGTTTCGCAAAGAATATCGGGGACAGACTCTGCGAGAGCATTTCGGGATTTCCATTCCTTTCGAGCTGGCAAGAGCCACACCTAGCTCACCGCTCTGACGCTTCCTCAACACCAAATGCTCTGGAGCCTGAATATGCCTTTATCGAATTCGCGGTCAACGAGGCGCTTCACTGGCAAGTCGAACTATCCAGCAAGAAAAGTGGCGGCTACCCTTGTCGTGCTCTTGGGCCTGTCGCAATTGGTGCCCAGCATTCACGCTCAAGAATGGTTAGCCGGCAGTGTAAAGCCAGGAGGCGTTATTCGTTACGGGCATTTTCAAGAGCCTGCTTGCCTGTTCGGGGGCTGGGTGCAGCAATGGTATCTGCAACGTCAGTACAGCGATAATCTGGTTGCGCGCACCGAGGGCGGCAACATTGTGCCATGGCTGGCCGAGTCTTGGAGCATCTCCGATGACAAAAAGGTGTACACATTCGAGATAAAGCCGAAAGTAAAGTTCACCGACGGGACTGCGCTCGATGCGCAGGCTATCGCTGACAATATCAACGGATGGCTTAGCAACGACCCCGACCTTCGCAATCCGACTGCCGCTCCCTATCTTGGCGATAGCTTCGAATCGGCAATTGCAATTGCTCCTCTGAGGTTGCAGGTAAAATTAAAGGTGCCGTTCCAGCCCTTGCTGAACGTGTTCGCCCAATCCTCACAAGGCATTCTCTCGCCATCGGCGCTCAAACGTGGACTTGCGGTCAATTGCGAGAACCCTGTCGGTTCCGGCCCATTCATTGTCGACAAGTGGCGCCATGGGCGAGAAGTCACCTTCCGCCGCAATCCCGACTACAATTCGGCCCCGGCCACCGCAAAACATCAAGGGCCGGCTTACGTTGACGGGATCACCTGGAAGTTTCTGCCAGATCAGACTGTCCGATACGGCTCGCTGATCACGGGCGAGACCGATGCCATATACGATATCCCGGCGGTCGCATGGAAGGACGCCAACTCCCGCTTTTCAGTATTGCGGCACCTTACCGGCGGCACCCCCCTGCGCTTGGCGTTGTATACGGCCCGGCCCCCATTTGACGACGTGCTCGTCCGCAAGGCCTTTGCCTATTCTACTGACCGAAGGGCCGCGGTCGACACATCCTTCCTTGGCTCTTTGCCGTTTGAGGGCAACGGGGCGCTAAGTCGGAGCTCGCCGGAATACCTGCCTGAGCTCGGCCATTCCTATGGATACGATGTTCGGAAGGCCAATCAGCTGCTTGATCAGGCGGGTTGGACTGAGCGCAATCGTAACGGCGTTCGTGTCAAGAACGGCAATCCGCTCACCGTGCGCATTTCCTATTCGAACGCTTTTCTGAAGCCGGATGGCGAGCAAGCCTTGCAAGTTATCCAGCAGCAGGCAAGGGAGGCCGGTTTTGACGTACGTCTTCAACCCACCAATCCGGCTGATTTCTTCGCCGGAAAAAACCTCGGACCCGATGATTATGAGGTCGTTCTCCTCTATTGGGTTGCCCCCGGCGCTGAGATATTCCGGATCTCGTGGAAGCCCGATCGGAACGGCGAGACCAATCGCTTCAATCCCTCACGCTATCAAGATCTGACGCTTTGGGACGTCATTCAAAAGGCGGAGCAGGAACTCAATGGGGCGCAACGTACCGCCCTCTATCAGCAGGCGGAACGGAAGATCGTGGATGAGGCTCCTGTGATTGGCCTCACGGTGCTGGACGTAACGTTGGCGACCAAGCCGAACCTCAAAGACGTTTGGCTGGATCGCGGCTCGGTTGGCGAACCCGTTTTCTATGACGCTCATTTCGATGACGGGAAGTGACGCCGTGATAATAGTAGTCCATCGTCCCATCGTTTGGTTCGCGCGCCGGATATTCTCCGGCGTGGTCGTGGTGTGGGCTGCCGCAACCTTTGCGTTCTTGATTCAATGTGTGCTTCCTGGCGACCGCGCCCAGATCATCATCAATGTGACGAGTGGCAACGTCGGGCCGGCGTCGTCGGCGGAGCTTGCAGCGATCAATGCGAAATATGGTTTTGATCAACCGCTCGCGGTTCAATACGGCAAATACATATTGCAGATCCTGCATGGAGATCTTGGCGAGTCGTACCAGCAACATCGGCCTGTCGCAGCGATTATTGCGGAACAGATTGGCCCCACGATTGTTCTGGCCATCGCTGCGCTGCTGACCGCATGGCTTATCGCAATTCTGACAACCTTGTTCATCGCTGGCAGAGACAACATATGGTCGAAGCTGCTCAATGACACACAAGTCTTTTTGGCAACGGTGCCGCCTTACTGGCTAGCCACAATTCTGCTTGTGCTCTTTGCGGTAAAGCTAGGCATTTTTCCGGTGATCGGGGGAAATTCGCCGATTGGGCTCGTTCTGCCGACACTTGCGTTGGCTCTTGAACTATCGGGCTTTTTCGGACAAGTCGTTCAGAACGAATTCACGCGCGTGCTCGAGCAGCCGTTCGTTACGTCCGCAAGGGCGCGGGGTATGAGTGATTTCGGCGTCAGGCTTCGCCATGTCCTCCGCCATGCCGCATTGCCCGGCATTACTTTATCAGGTTGGGCGCTCGGCAAACTTTTTTCGGGCGCGATTTTGATCGAGGTGGTTTTCGCCCGTCAAGGCCTAGGTGGCGTCCTTGTCGCTGCGACGTCCTCGCGAGACGTTCCGATTGTCTCTGGAGCTGTTTTGATCTCCGCGGCCCTATTCGTCCTTGCCAGTATCATTGTCGATCTGACTTACCGGGTAGTCGATCCGAGGATCAAGTTGACATGAGCATGTTCGCCGAAGTCACCTTGTCTCGGCCGCTCAGAGAAGTCCTAGCGATCGTGCGTCATGTCCCCTTTCGAATTGCGGTCTGTCTTATCATCTTTGGCGTCTTTGTCCTCGCAGCCATGGCGCCAAAGGTGCTGCAGACGCACGATCCGCTTGCTATTGATTTGAGATCGGCATTGCAGTCTCCGTCGATCGCTCACTGGTTTGGAACTGATCAACTGGGTCGAGATCTTTACTCTCGCGTGGTCGAGGGCGCAGGCCAATCCTTGGCTATCGGACTTGGCGCGACGGCGCTGAGCATGTCCGTTGCAATGGCCATCGGCGGCGCCGCTGCACTTTCTGGCGGTTTATTAGACAGCATTCTCAGCAGAATTATTGACGTGCTCTTCGCAATTCCAACGCTCTTGCTCGCCCTTGTGTTCGTGACAGTTTTTGGGCCGTCAGTATTGACTGAAGTCGTAGCTGTCGGAATCGGAACAGCGCCAGGCTATGCGCGCATGATCAGGGGCCAGATGCTTTCCATCAAAGAGGCAGGCTATGTGGAGGCCGCTAAGGTGCTGGGCCATCCATTTCCCCGTATTGTCTGGAGGCATATTCTTCCCAACGCCATGAACCCGCTGACGGCAATGATGACGATCGGCGTAGGACAGGCGATTATATGGGCCTCCGGTCTTGCTTTTCTAGGACTCGGCGTCGCTCCCCCGGCGCCTGAATGGGGCGCGCTGCTCAATGCCGGGCGCAATTATGTAATCTACGCCTGGTGGCTGGAGATCATACCCGGTTTGGCAGTTACGGCGTTTGCCCTCAGCCTCACCATCATCGGGCGCCATCTACAGGACCGTCTGGAAGGACAAAGATGAATGTCGCAGGATCGCCGCCAGCCTGTCCCGCAGCAGCCAGACCTCCTCAGGGTCGAATCGCTGCGTGTTTCCTTCGGGCCCGGCATCGCCCAGAACACGGTCGTGCGCAGCATATCCTTCTCCCTCCGACCGGGACAGTGTCTTGCGATTGTCGGTGAATCGGGCTCGGGCAAGAGCGTGACTGCGCGGTCTCTCATAGGCCTTGCTGGTCGCTACGCCAATGTTCATGCACGAAAGCTAAGCTTCGACGGGATGGACCTAATCGGCCTTAGCGATCGTGCCTGGCGGCGCATCCGCGGCACCGAGATTGGTTTTGTATTACAGGATGCACTCGTCTCGCTTGACCCGCTTCGCCGGATCGGCAAAGAGGTTGGTGAAGGCTTGCTCCTCCACGGTGCGGTATCATCACGCGAGGAGCTCGCGCAGCGCGTCATTGCTCTCCTTAAGCTCGTCGGTGTCCCTGAGCCCGAGACCAAGGCCGAGCAGCTGCCGCATCAGTTATCCGGCGGCCAGCGTCAACGGGCTCTCATCGCTTCGGCACTTGCACTCGATCCGCGCATCCTGATCGCAGACGAACCGACGACCGCGCTCGATGTGATGGCGCAAGCTCATGTGCTGGCACTGCTCAAGGAGACCAAAACGAGGGGCAAGGCTCTGATCCTGATCAGTCACGATCTGGCAGTGGTCTCCCGCGTGGCGGATGAGATCCTCGTCATGCGAGGAGGCGAGGTCATCGAACGCGGCACCGCTGCCCAGATATTCAGAGATCCGCGACACCCCTATACTCGTCAACTGCTGGACGCCGTGCCATCAGGCCGGCCGCGCGGCTCACGCCTCTCACCATCAACTATTGTGCGTTCGCCTCTGCAGCAAATGCAGCTACCCCTACAATCGCTGCCGAAATCTCGTCCCATCCTGCTCGAAGCGACAAGTCTAGTGAAGCGCTTCAAGGGCCCGGATGGCACTTTACGGGCGGCTGTGGACGGCGTCTCCTTCGAACTGCGATCCGGCGAGACTTTGGGCATCGTGGGTGAGTCCGGATCAGGAAAGTCAACGATGGCGCGCATGGTCCTGGCGCTCGACGAGCCTGACGAGGGAGCCGTTCAGTTTGCAGGCCGGCCTTGGACCACGCTCGCCGAACGCGAACGGCGGGCTCGGCGGCGGTCTATATCGATCATTTACCAGGATCCCCTTGGCTCGTTTGATCCGCGTTGGACGGTCGGACGCATCATATCCGACAGCCTTTCGAGCGATGTTGAGACACCGCGCAAGCGGCAGGAGCGCGTTATCGAGCTGCTCGATATGGTCGGACTATCCCAGGCGTTGCTGGACCGACGACCGCTCGAGCTCTCGGGCGGTCAGCGCCAGCGCGTTGCGATCGCCCGCGCGATCGCACCAAATCCTGCCGTAATCGTCTGCGATGAGCCGGTTTCGGCGCTCGACGTCTCGATCCAGGCCCAGGTCTTGGACCTGCTCGGCTATCTGAAGGACCACCTCGGCGTAAGTTATCTCTTCATCTCGCATGATCTCAGTGTTGTTCGTCATATCAGCGATCGCGTCATAGTTATGCGTCGGGGGAGAATTGTCGATAGTGGCGTCACTGACGAGATATTTCGTAATCCACAGTCTGAATATACCAAGAGCCTTATCGCCGCCATGCCGCGTCTTGTGCGGCACCAACAGATAGGTCATTCAGCTACGATCCTCGAAGAAGGCATCGCGTGAATGCCTTCGAATTCGATCCCTTATCATAAAATTGTCTATCTCCGATCGCGGGAGCATTCGCCTTTGCACCCGCCGATTTGGTCACGATCGCGCGCTCGTTCATCGCTCGACCAGGACAGTCTGTGGCACGGGTTCCCACTAGATGACGGACCGGCGCGCCGAGCAGGGCTAGCCGAGCTCGAACACTCGCCAACCGTGAGGTCGGCGTTCCGCAAATGTCGAGTTGCAAGTCATCGATTGAGTGCCCGCAAGGAGACTGGCGGCTTGCTTCCTGCTAACGAGCTCGGAATTTGCGCTTTCGCGATAGCCTTGCGATCATGGTGCAGTCCGCGACAACGAGACCGTGTTTGTCAGGTTCAAAACATTCGGAGTCAATATCGATTTCATGACGCCTATTCGGCCCCTTGCTTGCGACTGATGCGCGGCTGGCACGGTCGTTGCTATCGGATAATGAGGTAACGCCGCGTAAGGGCTGAGTGCGGCCCTAGACGAACGATCACTTTTCCGCCCGGAAGCCATGGGTCCATTGAGAAAGAAGCAAGACCTTGAATTTTTCGCATTCTGTTTGATGGAGGGCGATTTGGATGTGCCTATAAGAGCTGACGAGCCAAACCGCGACTTCTGGACATATCGGCACTGTCAAACGACCGTTGCGTTGTCAGCGTTGCCTGGCCCGGTGAACAATTTCAGCGAGCGAGCGGCAGTTGGGGGGGCGCATGACTAGAATTCGGCTGACGTGCTCAAGCGTCCCGGCTGCGGAGGTCACCGACACAATAGGCGCCTCATCGACGCATCGCGTCGCCATTTCGCCGACGAGTTCGCCACAGATCGCATAGCGTACCTCCAAGGCAGAGCAAAAAGAGGTCAATACCAGGCCCCCCGTAATCCGGGCAATACGGAATCGTCGTCATGTCGCAAACGATCGGCACAGATAGCGAGTGCACCGCGAATGAAGGGGCAGAGCACTGGTCGGATCCGAAACACAAGCTTTCATCAGATGGCGACTTTGTTCGGTACTGGAGCCGAGCTGCCGATCGGTTGCGCGCAGTGGCCGCCGTCGGGAGGCGAACCGAAGAGGCGATCAGACGGACCGGGACTGGCTTGCAGCTATCCTCCGAGAACTTTAACGGTCACGACCTGTCAGATTTCCCGTTGCGACGTTGTACCCTCAATCGTGCGCAGCTCTACGGAGCAAAGTTGGATCGGGCAGACCTTTCTGGGGCGAATCTTATCTGTCCGGGGCTAGAAAGGGCAAGTTTCCTCGGGGCCAAGCTCGATTTTGCGTATATGCATGCGATTGCAGCGCAGGTCTGTAACTTCGATGATGCCAGTCTGCGCAATGTAATTGATGCAACAGGCAGCCTGTTTCACGGTTGCAGCATGAAAAGAACACGCTTTGACAACGCCATGCTCAGCGGGCTTCTCGCTTACCAATGCGATGCGAGTGATGCTGTATTTGATGGCGCGGAATTACAGGGTTCGACCATCAACGAATGCTTCCTGCCTTCCGCTTCCTTCCGCTTTGCCAAGCTGAGCCAAGTCACGATCACGAAGGCGTATCTGGCGGATTGCTCGTTCTTCCAGTCAAAGGGGGACTGTTTATCGATCGTGCGTCCCACCTCGGTCGACGGTCTTGTCCTGGAAGGCGCTCATCTTCCGTATCTGAGACTCTCAAAGGTGAGCGGCCGCATTGCGGCGAGAGCCCTGAACGCTCCATTCGCTGATCTTCACCTGTCAAATCTTTCAAGTGCGGAGCTTGAGCAGGCAGACTTGAGCCAGGCGCGGCTTCTGTCCGTAAGCTTGTCCAACGCGAACCTCGTCGGGGCTGTGTTGAACGGTGCCTCTATTCACTCCTGTCAGTTCGATGGAGCGGACCTGTCTCGGGTATCAGGCGAAAGCATTTCGATAACAGAGAGTACAATGCGAGCCGCCAAATTGACGGGCTTTCGTGGCCGCTGCGCCTTTGTGCGCGACTGCGATCTTGAACATGCAGACTTGTCCCAGGCTTACCTCTACCGGTCGATGATTACCGGTGATCCTCCTCAATCGATGGCATTGGATCACGCAAATCTCGAAGGGTCCAATCTCGTTCAGGCATATCTCGCCGCGGGAATGACCCACAGCAACCTAGAGGCAGCGCGCGTCGCATACGTTCGCATGAACCAATCGTCCTTGCGTGACGCGAACCTGAGTGGGATATCGCCGTTCCAGGCCAGCTTCGTAAAGGTCGACTTTTCGGGCGCGAAGATAACCACATTCGAGCCACCGTTTTTTGCAGACCGATGTCGGGGACTGCAGGCCGCTTTGAAGGCGGATCAGCCGCCTGAGCCATCAAGCTATCTGGCTGAATTCTCATCGCTGATCAGACGTGGTCGAGAAGGGTCAACCTGACTGCTTTGGAAACCGCAAAAGGGAAGGGACTACAGTGTCCGTGAGCTTAGAACGTGTTGGTGCGGTGGCCGAGCTGTGAGCGAGCGCTATAGCTCTTTGGCGCTCGTTGGCATTCGCGACCGATACGAGACGCAGGGCAGACCTTCTGTAAGCCGACTGATCAGATCGCTCTTTTGGCGTTCAAAGAGACTGGAGTAGGAAAATGCATTTGACATGTCTTTCCGCAGGTAAAGCGTTCATCCGGGAGGTGGCGAGAACAGGGCAGACTATCGGCACGGTACATACTCTCGGCGCCCTGCATCTCGGGCATGCAGAACTGATCAGAAGGGCGGCATCGGAGAATGACGTCGCGATCGTCACAGTCTATCCGAACAAGATCCAGCTTAGACCAGGTGGGAGCTACGATTTCAATTTGGACGAGGATATTGGACTTGCATTGCGTTCGGGAGCAACTGCCGTGATTTCCTCGAACGACACCGAAATGTTCCCACCTGGCTATCGAACGTTTGTATCGCAAGGCGAATGTCATTTGCGTTTAGGGGGGCCTGAGGCGTATCTGAAGGAAGCCGTAACCGGGGCAGTCCGCTGGATCTGCTATGCAAGGCCAACTCGCAGCTACTTCGGCCTGAAAGATATCGGTCAGGCGATCCTGGTGAAGCGCGCCGTCGCAGACCTCCTTCTGGATTGCGAGATTAGGTTTGTGCCGACCGTGAGATACAAGAACGGAGTGCCCATTTCGTCGCGTTTGAGGCGATTTAGCCGTTCCCAGCTTGATGAGCTGTCTTGTCTTTTCACGGCACTCAACCATTCGAGGAAAGCGATCGCCCAAGGGGTATCTAGGGTGAAGGATCTGGTCGCGTCGGCCACATCTCAGATCAAGTTCCGACACTTTAAACTCGATTTTGTTCGAATCGTCGGCGCTGACAACTTCGAAGACCTAGAGCAAGTCAAGCTCCCTTTCATAATTGTTGGAGCGGCAACGGCTCATGGTCTCAGGATCTTCGATAATATCTACGTTCCAGATCAGGATACTCTCATGAAGGGTCCTTCGGATATCTGGGTCGATCTGCCTGAACAGTCCTAGCCAGACGATTATTCATCCATGACCTTGGAAAGCTATCCGCTCCGGCCGTATCCCAAGGCGAGGGGCAACTTATGAAGGCGTACTCGGCTTGATGTTGCCTCCAGCGCATAGCCATCTCTAACCAGCGCTGAGAGCTCTCGCTGATCCATTGAGTAGATCGAGTTGGAAAGTCAATGCGATCGTTACTGCCCGACATGGTAGGGCGAGGCTAGCTGCACTGTGAGGTAGCCTGGTCGAGCGGCCCGTCGCAGCCAAGCGCTGCGGCAGCTCGAAGCGATGAATCGCGCCACACCGTAAACTCTCGAGAGCAGAATCTGCAGAGATGATCATGCCAAGGCGATCGGAAGATTATAGGGCTGAGGATTCGTGTGTTATCCCGCTGAGCAAGCTGGATGTAAGCGAGGGCAAGCGCTTTCAAGACGACAGCATGTGGGCTTGCTTTGAGCGGTTGCGAAAGGAAGATCCCGTTCACTACTGTCAAGACAGCGCTCATGGTCCATATTGGTCCGTAACGAAATACCGGGATATCGTAGCCGTAGACACAAACCACAAAGCGTTCTCGTCAAAAGAAGGTGTCACTATTGCCGACGTGCCTGGCGAGCACTGGACCCCGAGTTTCATCAAGATGGGGCCTCCCAAGCACGCCGAGCAGCGCAATACCGTGAGCCCGATCGTCGGACCGGAAAGCTTGACGAAGCTCGAAAGCTTGATCCGGTCTCGGGTGAGGGCGATTCTCGCGGGCCTGCCGCGCAATGAGGCCTTCAACTGGGTGGACATGGTCTCCATAGAGTTGACGACGCAAATGCTCGCCACGCTGTTCGACTTTCCATTTGAGGATCGGCGACTGCTGACCTATTGGTCAGACGTCGCGGTTACAGCTCCGAAAGCAGACCATGCAATCGACAGCTGGGACAAGCGAAGCAACATCTTGTCCGAGTGCCTGGACTATTTCACCCGGCTTTGGAACGAGCGCATTAATGCCGAGCCGCGCCTCGACCTGATTTCCCTGATGGCGCATTCGCCCGCCACACGGCAGATGGAGCCGAGCGAGTTTCTCGGAAATCTGATTCTGCTGATCGTTGGGGGAAACGACACCACGCGCAACTCAATTACCGGCGGCCTCCTGTTCATGAGTCAGTACCCCTCCGAGCTGCGAAAGCTAATTGACAATCCCAAGCTGATCTCAAGCGCCGTGTCCGAGATTATTCGCTACCAGACGCCAATCGCACATATGCGCCGTACCGCGGCGATCGACAGCATCGTAGGCGTAAAACAGATCAGGAAAGGCGACAAGGTCGTCATGTGGTACATCTCCGGTAACAGGGACGAAGAGATCATTGAGAACGCCGACAATTTCATGATCGACCGCAAAAATGTGAGGCAGCATCTCTCGTTTGGATTCGGCATCCATCGCTGTCTTGGTCGACATCTTGCGGAGCTGCAGCTGAGGGTCCTCTGGGAGGAGATTTTGGATGCGGAAATGTGGTTCGAGGTTGTCGGCGAACCCGAGCGGATCGCGTCCAACTTCGTGCACGGCTATTCCGCTCTCCCCGTGCGGATTGCAGCCTAGCCCTGATTACTCCGCTCGCGCAGAGGGCAGGCGGCGGGGCGGGCTTGTACTGAACCATCTTTGGTTTCTGCTAGCAGCGCAGCTGGGGTAATCGATGGGAAACAATGCTGCATGTCGGAAGCTAATTACCGACGTGGCAGACGCTGTAAGGACGTGCGAGGAGCGATAGGTGAGGCGCGCGTTTCGACTCGCAAGCGCTTGGCATGCCGAAAATTGAACCTCAATTGCTATTCCGATGCAGGTCTCTGGGCTGCCTTGAATAGCCGGAACCATAGAGGCCGATGACCTTGATATTGAAAATTGCAGCTATGGCAGCCATTTTCCCTGCAGAAGCGGCTTTTCGATATGCGCCGAGTTGATTGCTCAAGGCAATTCGCAAAAGACCGGTGGCGATCTGGCGATGCTTTGGCCGATGTTTCTCCTGGTGAGCTTGGGTGGCATCCTCCTCGTTTTCGGATACGCGCTGGGCTACATGTATCTGAAGAATATCTGGATCATTGTCGCGATATCGGTGGGAGCGATCCTAGTCGTGGAACCGATACTCGCCGTTCTGCTCTTTAGAGACGTGCCGACAGCCGGTTCGCTGATTGGGCTGATTCTCGGTGGGTTTGGTGCGCTCGCTGCCATATTTCTATGAAGGTGATCTCACCAGGCCCGGATGGGCGCCGCACATTTGCGAAATGCAGGCTGAGGATCTGCGGAAGGTCGGTTCAGCCGGTTCGGACGAGGAAAAATATCGATGCTGATCGACCTTCAGCATCTCGTCATCGGTGTACGGCCCTTAGATTGTCAAGCTCTTATGACAAAGTCCCCTTACCGTTAGCAGGGACGCGTGTGGCGAGCGTAGGTCTGCCAATCATAAGCTGGCCATTGCTGCTTGACCATAAGTCGCCGATTAGGCCGCGAGTGTTCTCTCGGCTACCTACTAACGTTTGGGGACGACTTGACTCGGTCGGCGTGGACGGAGCCATCGGCAGACGGGCAAGACTCGTACCGGATCGCGTCGAGGCCAGGGCACCTCAGCCGCGGTCACGTCTCGGCTGCTTACACCGACGCAGTTACCCGCATCGCTCTCTTCAGCAACATTGGAGCTCCGACCGAAATGAAACTTGGTGACATCGGCTTTCTTGTGCATCCGCAAGAACGCTTTTAGTCAGCTAGTCGTCAGGCACGCGGTCTATCCAGACGGGCTGCACATTCGCGACTTTTATCGGAGACGAAGCATGACGGGGATTGGCCGAGCTGGCACATCGGACGGGTGGGCCGCAGGAGGCGACAGCACCGGGGACGTAAGCCGTTCGAGCCTGGAGCCCAGGCCTTTACCGGGAGGACGCAATCAATCCTTCGATGCCGTGATGGAGCGGATGCGCTCTGGGCCTCAAGACAGAACCGCGGCGCTTGGCAACCCAACGTCGGATGGGGCGCCGCCAACGCGGGACGAGATCAAGGCAGCAAGGCAAAAAATGACCAGCCTGCTTGAGGAGCTTGAAACCAGCCGCCGAGCGGCCACGCGCGCCCAGAACTTGGAAGAGGCGCAAGAGCTGATCGATCAAGTCGTTAAAGCAGGCTCAACTGTTCTGGAGTACTACGCGGATCTGCCTGCCAATTTGGCGCGTCGCATTCTGCCCGACGATCGGGCTCGCCGGCTCCGCGATGACACGGTGGACGCGGCCGATGAATGTAACATAGTGGCCACCAAGATTGTCTACGAGCTGGAGAAGAAAAGAAAGGAAGCATTAGGCTGGCTCGAGAGGATCAAAAGCACCGGTACGCCCGCCCAGGTGAGCGGCGCGTTTAAAAGCGTGGCGAACCACTATGCAGCCTGCATGGAATGGTGGGGAAAGAAGGTGTTGCGCTTCGAGCGGATACAGTCTGTCTGTGCGGCTACTGCCAGCTTGCCAAGCAGCACGCCCGAGATGCGCAAGGCCGAAGAGGCCGCACTAAGACTGCATACCGGCTGGGCTCTCAATACGAAGTGCATGTATCTGCAAGCGCGGCTTGCTCTCGCGGAGCTCTTGATTGACTCGCGAGCAAGCACGCTCGACCCAGACGTGCGCGATGCCCTGATGGACGAGACCGGGCGGGTGCGTCTGCTCGGGACTTTCATCGGGGATGTTTTTCCGGCATTCGTCTCCACGTCCGACGCCGTTCTGAACCGCAATGGAGCAGTGCTCGACGCGGAGCATCGCTCCGTTCTGGAAGGAGTCATGGAGCGGCTTTCGGAATTTGCATCCGGGCTGAGCGGCATCGTTACCAGCCTGAGGCAGGTCGGAACGGGAGCTGAAGTTCCCCTGCAGTTGCTGGACGAGATCGTGGAAGGGGCGTGGCTGACCGCAAACGAGGTCATGCGGCTGCTGGCATTGCAGCCAACTACGCCAGCCACGATTGAACCGCCGGCTTGGGCTGAGCTGCCGGAAAATACTGCCGGGGTGAGCCACGGCAATTCAGGTCGCAGAAAAGGAAAAGGAAAAGGAAAAGCAAAAGGAAGGCGCGCAGCGGCTGCAGGCGAGGGGAGTTCAACGGCCAGCTCATCCGAGCCGCAAGTCGCGAGGCCCGATACCGCTACGGCTCCGACGCGCAAGGTTATCGTGCGCTCAGATCTCGGTACCAAGAAGCTCGCCACCACGGAGGAAGCACGTTCCTCATCCGCTGCAACCGAGCACCTCCAGATGTGGCAGGCGCCGCCGTCCAAGGAAGCCCTGGCGGGATTACTTGAGCGATTGGATAAGCTGCTGCAGTTCGATCTGCCGGCTCAGCAGAGGGCGGTCTCGCAGGCGCGCCAGATGAAGCCCGAGGACGCCGAACACGTCTTGGATCGGGTTATTACGCGCTTGCAGACGCAGGCCGACGAAATTGATGCCTGTGTAATCGCGCTGCAGGAGCCTCGCCGACGTGGCCTGCTCACGCCTTCGCAAGTTCCCGAAGTGCACGACAAAATAGTCCGGCTCAACGGGATATTGTCCGAGCTGCAGGGACAGGCAAAATCATTGAAAGCGCAGAAGGCAGCGATCACGAGCGATTGCATGAAGACCTACCCGTTTCCATCGCAAAAGTACCTTGAACAGTTGCGCGCGGCGCGGGAGCTGGACTCAGTGGGTCCGCCGCAAGCGTTGAAGGGAGAGCCAGGTAAGCTATTCGAGATCAAGCTGCAGCCCAAGGCGCTGCGCACCGGCGCGATGCCAAGGCCGATGTGGGTGCACATCCATACCGAGCAGCCGGTTCATGCCCGGCAATTGGCAACGCTGGGCGATCGCGAATTCGCCGCCTGCCACGTGAAGTCCGACGAGCAGCGCGGATACAATCAGCATTGGCAGAACGCTCGAGCCGCCAAGGGTCACGAGAATGTCGTGATCCACCGCGGCAAGCTCACTCCTGGGTTCTGTAGGTCCTTGTTGAGCACCGCCGCTGGCCGGCCGTGGCAGCCGCTTCCCGATCCGGAGCACGTTTCAGCGCAGATGGCTCGACTGGGGATCTAGTGAGCTGGTTGCCTTGCGGCGGTGAGCCGTTCGGTGGCAGCGTTCATGCCTCCAGACCGGCGCGGCGGATTGCCTGAGCAGCGCCGAGCCCATCTTACAAAAGGCACGTGGCGAACATCGGCACCCATGCGAGAAGTTAGGCCGCTGAGTATTGCAGATGGAAAACATGTACCTGATGCTGGCGGCAATCCGCCCGGATGTAACAGTGCTTTCGCCTGTTTGCCCGCGGCAAACTGGGCGCGCAAACCCTCGGCGGAGCTTCAACGGATTACGGATGGTTCGGTGGCACGGGAGCTGAGCATCATGGCCGCTTTGACGAATCAAGCCGGGCGGTGCACAACAACGCCGCCTGTTTGCTACTTTTGCATAAGGCTACCACGGTCCCAGCATCAAGCCTCCTTGCCCCCAAAGATGCTGGGGCTCGTCGTTCTTCCTTGAGCGTCTCTGCAGCCCAGGCGATCAAGACAATGGGTAAGCGATCTTCGCAGTCTTCTCACTCGCTGATGAACATCGCGCGCAAGTGTGACGCAGGCGCGTTCGGGAGGCGCATGTGCGGGACCATGCAAACCGATTGTCGCGTTGCTCGGACGATACAAGCCGGATTCAAGAAAACGCTGTACTCGAGTGCTCCCAGACATGCATCGACCACTCCGCGGCTCGTGCAGCGTTCGATCATGAAGCAGATTGCAGTCCGAGCGGGCTAACATTGAGCCGTACGGTGATGTCCGGACTTATCCATTCCCTAGATAGATCTGATCAAGAAAATCAATTTTACCGCTTACAGCATCGTCATATAGACCCGAGGACGGTTGGGGCCAACCTAGGGAAGCGATTTCTCGGATGAAAAAGTCTGTGTTAGTGACGGCGAGCGCCCTCGCGCTTGCAACTGCGGCGGTGCCTCCTTTTGCCGCAAAAGTTGCCGCGCAACCGGTTGCCGGCAGGGTGGAGGTAGCCGATACATCATATCCTCAGTGCGCGGACGACCCGTTGGATGGTATCTGCGACCTGTTCTTTTGTTTGACCGATCCCTCGTGCGTGCGACACTGAGGACCGAAAACAAGTCAAGCAGAGAACGAGGATTGAGCCTCGTGCGGCCGCTTGCTTCGACGGCGGCCGCGTCCTCATGGCGTACGGTTAAACTGGCAGATGGTGCAAGCGGCGCCATCTCAATTCTCTTAAGATGATCAAAGCGATTGCTCACTTTCAGCCAGTCTGTGACTACCGCCGCGCGCAGCCGCCGCATCGGCGTAGGTTGGGTAAACGGGAAAAGTCGTTTTAGATCGCGACGCTGTGTTCCGATGCGAGCCACAGCTCGATCTAAAACTGGTCGAATTTCTATTGCTTTTCCCTGCCACGCCCATAGCGCCCCTTCGGTTCGATGGTTCGCATTGATTTCGGACGTCATGGATGTCCATTGTTCCAGCTACACCTAGGGTAGCCGTCGTGGCGTTACGAAGGTTCGTTTATGGTTAGGTGTAAAATTGAGTGGCGCCGTCTCCGGCATCATGAGCATGGCAAAGAGCCCGGCCGTGCTAGCGAAAAGCATGTACCAGGCGGGCACGAGTGCGCTCCCGGTAAGGTGGATCAGCCAGGTGACGATCGGTTGAGCTGTGCCTCCGAAAATCGCTATCGCAAAAGCGTAAATCGTCGCGAAGGCGCCACCACGAATGTTCCTGGGCAAACCTTCGGCCATGCTCACGTAGAAGGCGCTATAAGGAATCGTTCCGATCAGGGTGAGGGCGCCGAGACCTCCTAGAAGTGCGAAGGCACTGCGGCTCTCTGCGATCCACAAGAATACCGGATAGGTCATCAGCAATGCAGTGACCTGCGGCCATATCATGATGCGACGACGACCTACGCGGTCGGCGAGTAGGCCGCCCAGCAGTGCTGCAGCAATTCCGACCACATTGCTGATGAGCGTGGTACCAAAGGCGAGCGGCGCGGAAACGTGGAGGGTGTTCATCGCGTAGGTGGTCATATATCCCGTCACATAAGTAGTGATCGTACAGCTGGCCAAGATGACAAATCCCAAGCTCATGATGCGGCGATCTGCACGCGATTGGCCTGCAGGCTGAGTGACCAGAACGTGCGCCTCGGACCGGTGCAACGTTTCGGGTAAGCCGCTCCGCAACCAAAGTCCAAACGGCAACGTAGCGGCGCCGAGCAACAGCGCGATCCGCCATCCATACGCATTCAGCGCTTCGCTTGTCATGGTGAGCGAGAGTATTTCTCCAACCAGCGCTCCGGCCGTCGCAGCTATCTGTTGGCTCGCGGGCTGAAAGGAGACAGTAAGACCGCGCGCGTCAGCGGGGGCCGCTTCCACCAAGTAGGCGGTCGTCGGACCCACTTCACCTCCGAGAGCAAAGCCTTGCAGCAAGCGTGCGAAGACGACCAGTAACGGAGCGGCAAGTCCTATTATCTCATACGATGGCGTGATAGCCAACAATAGGACCGCGGCACTCATCATGGTAAAGCTGGCAGTCATCGCGGGCCGTCGGCCGGCCCGATCCGAATACGAGCCGAGTACGATGGCCCCGATCGGTCTGGTCACAAAACCTGCGCCGAAGGTTGCGAGTGACAGCATGAGGCTAGCGAACGAGTCGGTTGCCGGGAAGAACGCTTGGCCGATCTGTATCGCGAAAAAGCTGTAGGTCCCGAAGTCGTAGAATTCGAGGATATTGCCGATGGTTGCGCCCAACACGGCGCGGCTCGTCAAGCGTTCGTCTGCGGGATCGAGGACCGGCTCCAGCCTCTCTCGAGTAGATTGCCTCGACATCCTCGGCCCAATCTGAAGCGCGATCCCTGACCCAAACATTTTGGCCAGCTAGGTCGCACTGTTGCATTCCATTTGCCCGAACTCGTCCCTCACGGCCATTGCGCCAGTCAACAGTAGGCTGAAGCGTGTCACGACGAGGCTCACCGTAACGTCTGCAATAAAGATGCCTGTCTCTGAGTCACCGTTTAGCCCTTGATCTGATCGCTGCCTTAGCCGGTAAAGACAAATATGAGAACCTGCTGAGTTCGTCGGATGGCTGCAGAATTTTGCGCTGCTGTGGCGAGTGTGTGACAAAATTGACGGGCGCCGCACACGACTGACGACGACTCGAGCCATTCCGCCTCGGCCAGGTCGCGTCCGCCCCCTAAGGAGCCAATGGGCTAGGCTCTTTATCGCCAAGGCGCTTGCCGCCGCTCAGCGCGCCTGCGGCGGTTTCTCGCGCGCGTGCAAGATCACCATGTATAGGTGCTCCGCCTACGGCCGCGGCCGGGTCGCCAGGGAGCGGGCGGCCCGTCTGCTCAGGGGCCTCCCGCATGTGGCGACAATCAAGACCCAGACCGTCCGTCATCCGTGCGTTCGGCGCCCCTCGCCATGCATCTCGGCTATCTCCGGCGCGAGGGCGTCCCCGGGACGGGGACAAGGCGAGGCGTATTCGGCCCCGAGGCCGACGATGCCGATCTCAAGTTGTTCGGTGAACGCCGCCAAAGTTTCGGGGGCGTACATCTTGGTCAACCACTTGGGGAGCCGTTAACGCAAATCAGTGACGCCACACGTAGGAGCTACCGTTCGATGCCCGGACGGGCGAGCACGAATGCGGGTTACGTTTCTTCTCGCCAACTGACCGTTGGAAGAGAATTCACTCGTGTCCTGAATAAAGGAAAATCGTCGTAATTTATGCGCGCGGTGTCGAAGTCGCCGCTGAAATGTCCGCTTTCTCTAAGCGCACCCTGACACGAGCGCCATCTGCATGACGCTGAGCGTCAATAGCAGCCGGGACAAAGTTAGCCGTTCGTTTCTACTTGACCGGCGTAGCTCCGGCTGTCAGTCCGCGGTTGCATCATGGCGCGCAGGATCGGAGGCACTGGGGAGGTCGCGGAGTGCCCGTTACACGCAGTGGCAGCCGTAGTCCCGGGATTACCGGCACCGTCGCACCTCGTACGCGGAATAATCGGCTCGGCTGCTTTGCGTCTGAGCGATTGCGTTCTTCATCTAATTAGGTGAACAGTTTGCTCCGCGGTTGCCGGACTCACGTAGGTCGCGCTCTCGTCTGTTCTCGCGCTGGCGCGGCTACGGCTTGCGGCCCCAGCATAGGCTCGAAGTGTAAGCCAGAACGACTGGTCGCGAGCAGAGATCGAACACGCTCGATGCAAGGCTGGATCTGGCCACGATCCGCATCGCCTGGACCTCCTAACCAGCTTTACTGCCGGGTGAATGCGATGCACGACGCAGACCTGCACGCCGACTGGGAGGTCAGGCGGAAAGATATTTGGCTCGGAGATGATCGCATCAGACGTGGCAGATGCGGCCGCGGGTTTGTCTCCCTTCTTCGACCTTTGTCAGCTTCTCGAAAGCCAGCCTCTTTAACTCTCAAACTTGGCCTCTCGATGACGAAGCCGCCCATGTCTGAATTCGTCACTCCCTAGGGAGATCTTCAAGAGGCCTTTGTTCTCATAGAAAGGAGAGCTTTTTGGATCCGAACCCGATCGACAATGCCCGTTCACCAGAATCACCAACGGCGCACGTCTGGACACAAGAGGATCATGATTTGTTCAGTCAAATCATGAATGAAGCGGGACCATCATCATCTGCCGCACCTGACGAAGCGGTAGATGTTTCATTCGCCGCTCCCCAGAGATTCTCACACGGTTCGCAGATCGCGCCTGACTTCATGGTCGAGAGGCTGTTCCACCAGGGTCTCTTGCCTGACTCGGACCAGCCGGCGATGACCTATGAAATTCGAGGTCACCGCTACACGGCCGGTTTGGATGGGTCCAATCGCGTTCTTCTTGTTCATAACCCTGCGGAGGACCAAGTGGTTGGCGTCGGCCGGGCAGGGGTACCGGACTTCGGAGCATTCTTCACGGAGCACCGGCGCTTCGGAACGCCGCTACCACAGCAATGGGCCACACCTGCCCTGATGGACAAGCTGCGCGAAGAAGGTTTCATGCCGACCGCAAATAGCTCCAGAACAATCCAGCTTAACGGACGGGCCTACAAAGCCGAATTAGCCGAAGGAGGGTTCGTCAAGCTTACGCGGGTATGAGACGCAACCCGACGGTGAAGCGATCGCGCGGGACTGGAGCCCTGCGGTCACTTCGGGTCTCCTTACCTGGATAGACGACTCCAGTGGATTGCTCGCGCCGCCAGTGGGTACGCATCATCGGACCCGCTGGCGGCCCACGAGATGCACGGTCATCCTGGCCATTTCGTCTGGGTGGTGCCGGACCCGGCATCCGGGCTGCAATATCACCCCGTATTGCCTCATCTGAGGATGTTACTTTCGCTTGACCGATGTAGCTCCGGCTCTCGGCTAGTCGGAGGTTGCACCATAGCACGCAGGATCGGAGGACTGGAGTACGTCGCGGAATGCCCATTGCAGGCGGCCAGCGTCGCACCTTTAGCCGTGCGCGGGATGACCGTCTCGGCTGCTTTGCGTCTGATCGATCGCAACAAGCGCTGCACGATGGTGTGCTGCGGCGGGCCGACTGTCCGAGGTGTTGTTCAGCGAGGCGGAGACTTGCCAGCGCGCTCAGACGGGGTTTGGCCGCCAAACCAGCAGTGGGATTGCGCGAGCGTATTTATCGGATGGGAGTCCTGTCAATTGGCCCTACCAGATCTGGGCGTTTTGCAAGCAGCACCTCCACCGTAGGGTCACGGTAGATCGCACGCACATAGGCGTGTGCAGCCAGCTTCGAAACGCGGAAAAGAGCGCATGACGAACATCAAGCTTAGCTACCAGTCCATTGCGGATGCACGCGCACAGCGAACCATCGCCTATCAAAACACGAGAGGGAGAACGCTAGCCCCGAGTCGTCGAGGTTTCCAGATGATACGAGGAATGAAGCCGATGCCGCGGATGGTCGTAGCAATAAGGCGCGCGCTCGCCATGTACGATCTCGACCGGTGCTGCGCAATCTGGTGGCTCTATCGTCTCCATTTCGGATTCACCCGCGACGTGATGTTGGGGCTCGCCGCGGTCACGGTTGCTCAGGAGAGATCCCGCTGCGGAATTTACGAATCGTGGCGTCGAGCGCCTTCCATACGGTCGGCTCGGACGTTGACCGACTAACGGTGACATCGCCGCCACCTGCTATCAATCGAAAGACCGTCAGCTCAAAGCAGTTGTGAGCGACGATCATGAAGGCGTCCTTTGTCATTCGAAACAACAGCACTGCTGATGTTAAGGACGTCGTCGTAACGTGTAAACATTCCGGCAACAGCGGAACGTATATCGATAGCAACACGCACATCATCTACGAAGTCGTGCCTCACAGCTCCTATCACGCGGTGATCGATCTAAACATGGGCTTCATTCACAGTGCAGCTACTCAGTCGGCATGCACGGTGCAAGGCTATTCTTCGACCTAGGAGCGGGCTGGTGGTCGCGCGCGATTATATAGATCTTCCGCCGTGCCGCCCGCACAGTCTGCTCATCTCCGGCGTCCTGCGTCCGCCGCTGCTTGTCGAGCAATCTCGCCAACTCACGCGCAGGTTGGGCGTTGGCCAGCTTCTTACTTACTCGAAGCTGGGCTCGACGCCCGTCGCGGGGGCTAGGAGTATATTCGCATTGGTAAGCGGACCGTCGCCACTACGTTTTGGGCGAGCGCTGGCGGCTCGCCGGTTTGATTGGGCGTGCGACAGGTATACCAGCGACCAGCTAACCCCAGCCCAGTACGTCTCCGGTTAACCACTGAGACTGATGGCAGGCGACCGTCCTGAGCGCCTATTTTTCTGCCAGAGTCCCTTGCTCCCGCAAAAATCCTATCCTATGTCAGCTCAGCCCGTGACTAGCACTCACGGGCATCGATTGCTAACATTCCAAAATCTCTAACTCGTGCAAATGCTTAGGAGGGCTGCATGAAATTCCGTCCGCTTCACGACCGCGTCGTGGTCAAGCGCATCGACGCAGAAGAGAAGACCGCTGGCGGCATCATCATTCCGGATAGTGCCAAGGAAAAGCCCTCGCAGGGCGAAGTCATCGCCGTTGGCCCCGGTGGCCGCGACGAGAGCGGCAAACTGACCCCGATCGACGTCCAGGTCGGCGACCGTGTCCTGTTCGGCAAGTGGTCGGGCACTGAGGTCAAGATCGACAACGTCGACCTGCTGATCATGAAGGAAAGCGACATCATGGGCGTGCTCGAAGCTCCCGCTTCGAAGAAGAAGGCCGCCTAACCAACCGCTCGCACCGCTCACCCCTGAGGAGCGCCTGCCGGGCGCCTCGTCAAGGGGGAGATGAGACCAAGACAACTCAGGGAAACCAATATGTCAGCCAAAGAAGTGAAATTCGGCGTCGACGCCCGCGACCGCATGCTGCGCGGCGTCGATATCCTCGCCAACGCCGTGAAGGTCACGCTCGGCCCGAAGGGCCGCAACGTGGTGCTCGAGAAGTCGTTCGGCGCGCCGCGCATCACCAAGGACGGCGTCACCGTCGCCAAGGAGATCGAGCTCGACGACAAGTTCGAGAACATGGGCGCGCAGATGGTGCGCGAAGTGGCCTCCAAGTCCGCTGACGCGGCCGGCGACGGCACCACCACCGCGACCGTGCTCGCCGCTGCCATCGTGCGCGAAGGCGCCAAGTCGGTCGCCGCCGGCATGAACCCGATGGACCTGAAGCGCGGTATCGACCTCGCGGTCGAAGCCGTCGTTGCGGATCTCCAGAAGAACTCCAAGAAGGTCACCTCGAACGAGGAGATCGCCCAAGTCGGCACCATTTCCGCCAACGGCGATGCCGAGATCGGCAAGTTCCTCTCCGACGCCATGAAGAAGGTCGGCAACGAGGGCGTGATCACGGTCGAGGAAGCCAAGTCGCTCGAGACCGAGCTCGACGTCGTCGAGGGCATGCAGTTCGACCGCGGCTACATCTCGCCCTACTTCGTCACCAACGCCGACAAGATGCGCGTTGAGATGGACGACGCCTACATCCTCATCAACGAGAAGAAGCTCTCCTCGCTGAACGAGCTGCTGCCGCTGCTCGAGGCCGTGGTGCAGAGTGGCAAGCCGCTGGTGATCGTCGCCGAGGACGTCGAAGGCGAAGCCCTCGCGACCCTGGTCGTGAACCGCTTGCGCGGCGGCCTGAAGGTCGCGGCCGTCAAGGCTCCGGGCTTCGGTGATCGCCGCAAGGCCATGCTGCAGGACATCGCGATCCTGACCGGCGGCCAGGCGATCTCGGAAGATCTCGGCATCAAGCTCGAGAACGTCACGCTCAACATGCTCGGTCGCGCCAAGAAGGTAATGATCGACAAGGAGAACACCACGATCGTCAACGGCGCCGGCAAGAAGGCCGACATCGAGGCGCGCGTGGCCCAGATCAAGGCGCAGATCGAGGAGACCACCTCGGACTACGACCGTGAGAAGCTCCAGGAGCGTCTTGCCAAGCTCGCGGGCGGCGTCGCGGTGATCCGCGTCGGCGGCGCGACCGAGGTTGAGGTGAAGGAGCGCAAGGATCGCGTTGATGACGCGATGCATGCGACCCGCGCGGCTGTGGAAGAAGGCATCGTCCCCGGCGGCGGCGTCGCCCTGCTCCGTGCCTCCGAG
Organism: Bradyrhizobium sp. CIR18; assembly: GCF_014198295.1. Lineage (NCBI taxonomy): Bacteria > Pseudomonadati > Pseudomonadota > Alphaproteobacteria > Hyphomicrobiales > Nitrobacteraceae > Bradyrhizobium > Bradyrhizobium sp. CIR18. Next base: position 373,529 of record NZ_JACIHF010000005.1, read on the forward strand.
CAGCTCAAGGGCCTGCGCACCAAGAACGACGACCAGAAGACCGGCGTCGAGATCGTGCGCAAGGCACTGTCCTGGCCGGCCCGCCAGATCGCGATCAACGCCGGCGAAGACGGTTCGGTCATCGTCGGCAAGATCCTCGAGAAGGATCAGTACGCCTACGGCTTCGACTCGCAGACCGGCGAGTACGGCAACCTCGTCTCCAAGGGCATCATTGACCCGACCAAGGTCGTGCGCACCGCTATCCAGAATGCCTCCTCCGTGGCGGCGCTGCTGATCACGACGGAAGCGATGGTCGCCGAGCTGCCGAAGAAGGCCGCAGCCGGCCCGGCCATGCCTCCTGGCGGCGGCATGGGAGGCATGGACTTCTGATCCAGCCGCGAAGAAACGAGAATTACAGAACCCCGGCACCAATGCCGGGGTTTTTCTTTCACGCCCTATTATGTCCCCTTGTTTTCCGGTGCGCTTAGCCCAAGCCCCAACTTCATACGGAAGTTGAAAAGCCGGTGTAGATATGCCGATCACGGCAACAGCAGCAAATATCGCGAATGGCCAGAAGCGTACGTTCAGAAGGTCTCAGCAAAATTCGGTCCTTGACGTTCTTCCTACAGAAGTGCGAAAGCGGCCTTCTCCGCATCGGAAATATCCAGGCGGCGGCCGACATCCATTCCCGCATCCTCTCCTCCAGTTCCAGAGGATCCCCGGCCGCGGATCGGGTAGAACTTGCCGGCCAGGCGCGAGGCGGCTTACACGCGGCTGGTCCGCTCTAATCTCAGCTCCTGATAAGCCTTCAGACGCGCTGGGATCTTGTCGCGCTTGGCGTGCTCCAGCAGAACGGCGAGCGCGAAGCCATCCTCGATGGCTTGCCCGGCGCCTTGCCCGAAATGCGGTACCATTGGGTGGGCGGCGTCACCGAGCAGCGTCACATGCCCGCGCTACCAATACCGCAATGGCGGCCGATCGTAGATGCCCTACGCTGGCGCTGCTGGGAGACCCGAAGGAGGCACGCGCCGCTGCCGCGGCTGGCCTTGACCGTCCTTCTTGCCGAGGATCCCGAGCGGTTGCTGCGGAAGGTGGCGCATGAAGCCCGTGAGCGGTTCATCTGCTGCACCAACAAGGTCGGCGCCACCATGGTGCCTGGCCTCCTCAACTCCCCGCCGAAATCGCGGGTCGCCGGTCTGGAAGATGTAGTTAATGGATCGCCTGCCCGATTTTCGCATCCGCCAGGTCCAGGAGGACGCAAAGGAGGATCGTTATGGTCGTAAGGCGCTGCTGGCCGTCGACCACGTCGGTTTGTGAGCGCTCCATTACCCCGATACATAGGTCGCCACGACACTGTCGGAGCTATCCCGAAGCTCACTCAAAGCGAGCCGTGGAGCTCGATATTGGTCCAAAAGCGAACATTGCATGCGAAGATCGGGTCTGGTGTGCAGCAAGTTGTGCGGCACTGATCAGTCCTCGAGCTGATCCTCGAATTTTTCCAAAAGGCATGTGGCGAGACTGAGCCCTTCCAGATGCAGTCCAAGCTCGTCGAGAGGATCATCGGACGAGCCGGTTTGAGAACCCCAGTTCATGCTGCTCACGACCGCGTCATCGGTATCCCATAGAAGGCATTTGCGTGGACTTGCGGACCCTGGACTCCAATTGGATCAACAACGCCGTCGAGCCTTTCGCGATGGGCCGCGACATGCCGTCGTTTAACTGGTCCGGACCGGCGCGAGTAGTAAACGCGGAATTCTCCGAGCCGGCGATCCGATCATGGAAACCGCCGACGTCTTTCGCTTAACACCCAGGGAGCGCGATGCTGAGTTCTTCCGCTCGACGATCCAGATCGCATCGCAAAACGCGGAGCCTGCCCGATCCCCGGCTGCTTGTGAGGGGCACATCCTGGCTGAACCATTATCGATGCGTCGGCTTTACGTGCTTCGAACGAAAGCTGATGTCGTGGAAAGTCATACCCCGCGCACAGTCGGTCTGGATCAAGCGCGTGGTTTGACAGCGGACGGCATGGATTGTCGCCGCAGCAATGGCGACGTCAGTTGAGAGAAGCCGCAGGCGGTCATTCCGAAACAGAACTGCAATTTGTGCCGGCCGTCATGGATAGCGGGGGGCCGGCGCCCCCGCTTTCGATGCCGGCACACTCGCCAGCCGACACGCAGCCGCCTATCCGCCGCAGTTTGGCCCCCGACGCCGCGACAGCCGGCCGACGCATCCGCGCCTTCACAGAAGGCGTCAATCGCCACCAGCCTGAAGGCCCAACTCACTGCATCCTTTGCGTCGTGATTGTCGATAAATGCTGCCCGTTGGGATTCCTGTAACGATTGGCGAGGCTTTGTAACAATGAAGCCATCTGGTCCGGATCTGATCGAACAGTAAACTCTCCATAGTTAGGGTCGAAGACCGTGGTCCTTCCATTCGAGGCCGACGTCGCCACTGTGTGTGCGCCGCCTTCGGCGAAATACAAGCTGAGCAAATGGTTCGATCCATCTTCGTTGATTTCGTTCACCATGCGCTTGACGTTCGAAGACTTGCCGAATGCGAATCTCTTCTCTTCTCCAGCCGGTTCCAAGCCTGCGTCCTCCAAAATGGTATTTTGTGCCTGAAGGTCGGCCTGAGAAGATCCCGCTCCCCTGCTCCGCAACTGATCCTTGAGATTTTGATATTGCTGCTGCCGTTCAGCCGCTGAGGCGTGCGTTTGCGATCCGGGTGTGAGCGCACTCATTCGGGTTGATGGGCTGTTGTTAAGATTGCGGAACCACTCCGCAGTCAGCCCAACGCAGATGCCGTCCACATTCGCATCACGCAGGTCTGCCGTTCTGTATTCAAACAAGGAGGTGGCCGGACTCTCTGGAGAGGATGTACTGGGGTCGGAGGCGCTAGAAGTTTGAACGTTTGCATCCGAGGTATGTGGCTTGCTGCAGCAGGCCCCCATCTTGTCAGGCAACTCCCCCGGTTGTGAGCTCCACTGAGGCGCGAGACCTGCAAGTGTTTCCGTAAAGCTGCCGCTATCCACCGACTGACTCGGTTCGTCAGCTTGCCTAGTGCATGTGGATGAGCCACTGATTCGATCATACATGACGATTCACCTTTCTGTGCTGCGCTAGTCTCTACGCATCGATCCGGGCTGCTTAGGCCCTGCTGCGAGGATACCCAGACAAGCTGATGGCGAGCTGACGGGCAGCTGTTGTCCAGCTTAGAAAGCGTTCCTTTGTCGGACTTCTGACAATGTCTGATGCGGCGCGGCGTAGCGCTGTGTCAGATCCTCCCGCGCGTCGGCTGCCGGATTCCGGAACGACATTGACAGGCTATCGCTGCGATGCCCTCGCGGCACGCCGCCGAGCGCCCACAGGGCGTTCTGCAAGCCCTCGGCCAGAGCGACGAAGCTTTCGCCGCCGAGCACGACATGGGCATGCTCGAAGCTGGAGAACGCCAGCCGGAAGTGACAGAGCCGGTGATCGAGCGCCTCATACGCGCATGCTGCACCGGGTGATGGCGGAAGAACACTTTCCCGCGCCGTGGGGGCCGTTGATCGAGGCGATGGCGGCCACCCGCGCGCAGTACTACCAGACCTCGACCAGGCGCTACCGCAGCGACGCTGGGGGGGAGGCCAGCGTGCGCCGGCCTGAACGCGCGGGAGGCAGCGGCGTGCGCGCGCTGCCGTCGGTCCGATCCGATGCAACGCCGCAGCCCGATGCGACGGGTGAAGCGAGCATGAGCGACGCCGCCCTGAGCCGGCGCAAGGACGACCATCTGGACATCGTGTCGGTCGGCGACGGAACCATCGCCGATGGCGGCATAATCGCTTAATGGGCTTGGATAATCGTTGGCGGCTTCGGCGCGAATGGGTTGATGTCGTGGCTGGCGTCATCTTCCATCCGAGGTCGCGAGCGCCTCATGATGATTTCCAGATCGGCGCCGCAGTGAGTGCGGACAAACCGCCACCGGCGGATTGGCTGTCAATCGGCGTCGGACGGGGTCTCGGCGTCGACGTGAAGTTCGCTGGTCGACAGGGCGACGACGGCCGTGATCTTCCTGGCGTCGAACAAGACGGGCGCCCCTTGGTCGGCGTCAATTTGACGAGAGCACCCCTGCGAAGGCGGGAAGGGTTAGCAGCGATGTTGCGCGAATAATCTTTTCATTGCGTGAACTTCCAAATCAATATCCTGCCGGTTGCCGGCGAAAAAGGCCTACTTCAAAGCGGTCTCGATCAAATTGGCCAGCCTGTTTCCCGCAGGGCGGCCCGCGCTCGGGCCACGTTCTTGGCGTCGGTCTCGTACTCGCGCGTCAGGAGGGCGGGTTCTCTTTCCCATACTGACCGGCGGCGCGTACGCGAACTGCTTTGCGAGATCGGCGCTCTCTTGAGCCCAGACGGCGGGATCGACGATCTGCGCCTGCGCTGGGCTGACGCCGGCGCCCGACAATCCGTCCTTGTCGTCCGCGTCGAAGATCGCGCGATATGGCGAGGCGTAACCGCCAAGGATGGCATCCCAGTCCCACGGCCAGCGCCTTCGATGGCGTCGGACGCAAGGCTCCGCTAACCGATGCGGCCTTGCTCCATTTACTCGTTGGCGCTAACGCTAGCCCTTCTGTCGGCGTAGGGGGCACGGTGAGCAACGCTCGCGAGTTTATCGATTTCTGGATCGAGAACAGCGTTCACGCTGTCGAGCAGTATCGGATGGTTGGCGCGTCGCAGGACGTGGCCGAACTCAACCGGCGCCTTGTCGAGGCTGCCGAAGGGCAGGGTATTTCGGAAGCCGAGTTGCGGGCTGAGATCGGCGACATTTCCGACTACATCGAAGGCCGGCTCAAGGCTGCGAATAGGGCTGAGAACGAGCGGCGTAAGCCTGCCTAGGCAACCTACAACTCGGCGAGGAAAGCCTTTGCTATCCAGAGTGGCCCTCCGGAAACAGGCCGCGCTCGCTAACTCAGCCACTTTGTAAACGTCGCAGGGTTCGAGCTTAAGTTCTTCGAGCGTTCGCTGTGCTCAACGGGCAGCACGACGTCCAACACTTCCGCAGTCCATCCTTCCGAGACTGCGGCGAGGACCAATGTCAGCGCCTGGCTTGGCTTGGCCGGCGCAATCCAAACTTGAGCTTTTGAGTCGTCCGCCGTCACATCAACGATGGTGAACGAGTTCCCGAACGATTCCGCCATGATAGGCAATCGGACAGCGAACTAATGGTTTCTATTCGTGATAACTGGCCGGCGCATCCCAGTGAGCCACTTTGATTGTGGGTTGGCCCTAGCTCATAAAACCTACTCCTTCCCGCGCATTATCTCGTCATGAGGGCAGATGAGCATCTAGGAAAGGCCGAACACTACCGACCGCCAAGGGAGCTACTGAGGATGGATCCAACCGCTACCATCTAAGCGGATGGAACATACTCTGGTGTGCTCTGGTACTGCCTGACTTGGTAGCTGCCCAAGCCACGTAGCCGGTGTTAAGTAGGTTTGAGCGAGGGGGCCGATCGAGCTCCGTGGAGCCGTACAGAGCCTCCAGTTCGGTCCGAGGTCGTCCGCTTGTTTTTCACGCTCTCTAAAACGGTCGGGGTGTAGCTTGGCAGATGGATTGGATATGCAACAGCGGAGCCCGCTCCCGAATGGTGATCGACCGGCCGGCCATTTTCGGAACACCGCTTACGTGCTCAAGAAGAGCAGTCCCTATTTCGATGCAGCTCACGCGGCCGGCCTCACGGTCGAGCGACGTTCCAAGACAGGCGGGCCTTTGTTTTGGGCGCCGGTCCACTGTTCGACTTCGAAGGCAACTCCGAATCGTTAAGGCGAGCATCCTCGGCGCGTCCGCACGGTAGGATGAATATTCCTGGAGAGCGCACTGATGCCGACTGGGATATGCACTCATTGTCGGCCAGCGTATCCAGAAAAATGCTTCAACGTCGGTGCATTGGTGCGACGGCTTGGCAGCTTCGTCCACCAAAATGGTGTTGCCGCCCGAGCGCGCGGCTTCATCAGGCGCGGGCCCGGATCGCCGCAAAGCATCGAAGTGCTGGTCTCTCCTGAGCAACTGCCCGTCTTAGAATCCAAAACCAATCAAACAAAATCTCAGTATCGAGGTACTAGGACAAAACTGAGGGGGAATAATGTCTGACGCTGCGTTAGATCGCACACCGAATGTCACGGGCACCAAGACCTTTAGCATAAACTACGGATTGTTCGCGTTCGCGATCGTTGCGCTGACGATCCTCTACATCTGCGCGCGGCTGTATCAGCAGGCTTTTGGTTTCTCCATGGGGCTCGATGCGAGTTCACCAGAATTTGGCGAATACTGGATGACGCTCTTCAAGATCGAATTGCCGGTCTTGTATGGCGCGGGCGCGCTCTGCTGGACCTATCTCTTCCTGACGCGTGACAATAACATTGAGGCCATCACGCCCGAGGTCGAATTGCGCAGTTACTTTTATCTGACCATGTGGCTCGTCGTGTACAGCTTCTGCATTTTCTGGACAGGCAGCTTCTTCGCCGATGGAGATGGAGTCTGGCATCAGACGACCCTCAGAGACACGCCGTTTACTCCCAGTCACATAATTCTGTTCTATGCGACCATTCCAATCTATCTCTTCTTTGGCGTAGGCAGCTTTGTTTACGCAATGACCCGCATCCCGGCCTTCTGCAGGGGGATCTCGCTCATGCATGTCTTCGCCGTAGTGGGGCCTTTCCTCATTTTGCCGAATCTCGGTTTCAACGAATGGGGGCACGCTTACTGGCTCACCGAGGAAATCTTCTCCCACCCGCTGCATTGGGGTTTCGTGGTTCTCGGATGGTGCGCACTCGCGCTGGCGGGTGTCCTGATGCAGATCGTCGGACGATTTAGAGAACTCTTTCCGATTGTATTCGAGCAGGACGCAGCGAGCGCGTGACGGACCCACGTTGGCTACACGCCGGAAAAGCGCGGTCCGGGAAGCCGTGTGACAACAATACAAGCCAACAGCCTTCCCGGACAGCGATCCCAGTCCGGGAAGAGCAGGTAAACCCTAGGGAGAGGAGTCACCTCAAATTACCGACATAAATGCAGTGGCGATTCCGAAATTGAAAGCTGGCCCCAAGGGTAAGACGGTCATTTCTGTCTCCGGCCTAACCCCCAACGCAGCAAGATACTCGCGCATATTCGACTTCTTGGTCGTGGCGGCGGTGGTGCCCCTCTTTGCGGGAGCATTTCATTTGCACGTGATGCTCACGGTCGGTGATTGGGACATGTATGTCGACTGGAAAGACCGGCAGTATTGGCCCCTTGTCACGCCCGTCTCCATGATCATGTTTCCTGCTGCTCTGCAGGCGATCTTCTGGGGCAACTTCCGTTTGCCCATCGGCGCGACGGTGGGCGCAACAGTGTTGCTGATCACCACGTGGATCGGACGCTACGCGAATTGGTGGATATGGACAGGCTTCCCGTTCACGGAAGGCGTGCCGTCACAGGTGATCGCGGGCGCATTGTTGATGGATATGGCCTTAATCGTCCTTCGCAATAGCCTGTTCACATCCATCTTCGCGGGCTTTGCGTTCGGATTCGTATTCTGGCCATCGAATTATTCCGCTTTGGCTCCGTTCTATCTCCCAGTCGAGCACCAAGGAATGGTCGCATCGTTGGCCGACATGATCGGTTACACATTTCCGCGTTCGAACATGCCTGAGTATCTGCGTATCATCGAGCGCGGTACGCTCCGGACTTTCGGTAGCTCGGTTAGTTGGGTGTCGGCGGCGTTCGCGGGCTTCATCTGCATATTCATGCACCAACTTTGGTGGCAGCTTGGGCGTTTTGCGTCCCAGACGACGTTCCTCAAGAACGGCGATGTCGTCAAATCCTTCATGGGTATGAAAAGCAGGCCGGCATCCTAAGCGAATAAGCACAGGGAACACGGGTATGTTGGCGAAACTTATAAAACTCGCTGCCGGTTGGGTTGTTGCCTTCACTGCCGGAGTGTCTAGCGCAGCCGCTCATGGCGAACGTGCTCAGGAGCCATACTTGAGGACCCGGACGGTACAATTCTACGATGTCCACTTTTCCAAAACTGACGTGAAGGTGAACGAGCGGTTCGAGCTAACGGGAAAATTCAGGCTGATGGAGGACTGGCCGGACGCAGTTACTCCACCGGATATTGTTTTCGTATCGAGCGTATCGCCCGGACCAACAATTGCCAGGGTGGAAACATACCTCAACGGTGAGCCAGCGAGGCAGTCTTTCGCTAAGCTGGAACTTGGCCGCGACTACGATTTTCGAATGGTTCTTGAGGGGCGTACACCGGGCAGCAGCCACATCCATCCCTCGATCTCGATCAAGGGATCTGGCCCTCTGGTGGGACCGGGGCAGTGGATAAACATCTCGGGTGATGCGCATTCGTTCGCGTTTCCGATCAAGACTATGACTGGACTGCAGATCGACGACTTGCAGACGTTCGGGCTGACTAACGCCATCGGATGGCATGTGGCTTGGCTGGCCGTGGCTGCGGCTTGGTTGTTGTTCTGGTTGGTTCGTCCACTGTTTTTGCCTCGATGGCTTGTTCTGCAGAAGGGCAGGGAGGATTTGTTGGTTTCGTTGAGGGACACCGGGGTCGGGATTATAGTGGCGGCGATCGTTCTCGTCATGGTCTTCGGCGGCTATGTCCGAGCCAATCAGGAATATCCATATAATGTGCCCCTCCAGAGCGGGTTGAATAAGGTCTCGCCGCGCCCGGCAAGCCCTGCTGACGCAGAGGTCAAGGTCATATCGGCCACCTATGAGGTGCCGGGCCGTTCGATGAGGTTAGCGGTCAGGATAACGAACAAAGGGTCGGAACCTCTTTCAATCGGCGAGCTTACGACCGCAAACATCCGCTTCCTCAATCAGGGGCTCCCAGCGGCAGTAGCCAATGTAGATCCGACCTACCCAAGGGATCTCGTCGCACGCACAGGGCTTGAGCTCAGTAGTGATATGCCGATAAATCCCGGTGAGACGAGAGAGGTGCTCGTCGAGGCAACGGACGCCGTGTGGGAATTGGAGCGCCTTGTCAGCTTCCTCACCGACGTCGACTCCAAGTTCGGCGGGTTGTTGCTCCTCTACACTCCGAATGGGAAACGCGTCATAGCGGAGATGGGCGGACCAATCGTGCCCGTATTCACGGAACTCAAGTAAACTTGGGTGCGCGAATGTCGCGACGAGGTCAGTGGCGGACGACCGCGAGCGGAAGAGGGGCGTTCCCGGCCATCCTTGTGATGGCGCTCGGCGCTTTCGTTGTTCTTGCCGCCGTCCGCGAAGGTCATGCGCACGGAGCGGTGTCCATGGAGGCTGACCAATGCAAGCTGAAAGTGGACAGTTACTTCATGCATTTTACTGGCTATCAGCCGCAGAGCTCGAGAGCCGAATTTTGTGAGGACATACCGGAGGTCGGGCGAACGATCATTGTTCTCGATTTCGTCGACGAGTCCCTTCGAGACATCCCGGTAAGCGTGAAACTGGCTAGAGATGACGGCGTACAAAGGATGGAAATGACAGACACATCATCCAGCATCCTCTACATTCCACCAAGGAAGTATCCGAAAGGAACGATAAAGATCGAGGTCAATTTCGAGAAAGCCGGCAGATACGTCGGCATGGTGGCGATCGAAGGTCGTGGGCAAAGCGTGGCAAACTTTCCATTCGATGTGGGGCGAGGCTGGAGCTTGATACGTCTTCTGGCGTGGTGCCTGGTCATAGTGTCAGGCGCCCTGGGAACGTTTCTGTGGGCACGGCGGCGATACTCGATCGGGCGGGAGCTATCCTCGGCGAACCACAGGCAAAGGCGAGTTGCTTCGATGAAAAGGTTCGTGCTCGTCCTGATGACCGTGCTGATCGGAACGCCAAGCGCGGTACTCGCTCATGCGCATCTCATTCGATCGATGCCGCAAGATGGCAGCGAAATTTCAGTTCCGATCGACCCGATGGTCCTGTACTTCACCGAAGCGCTCGAACAGCGGCTCATCAATGTCGCCCTTTCTCGCGATAATAAATCCGTATCAGGGCTTTCGCAGCCCGTGCTAAGCGGCAACGGGCGAATCGTGAATGTTTCGTTACCTCATCTATCTGCTGGGCTCTATACCGTCAGTTGGAGCGTTGTCTCGATTGATGGGCATCGCACAGAAGGCAAGTTTAGATTTCTCTACCGAGAACCTTGATGGAAGCGGTCCTCTCACTTGCGCGAGGGACTGCTTTCGCCTCCACGGCAGCTTTCGGCGGATTCTGCTGGGGTTTGGCACTGTGGCGCGAGGGACTTGAAAGCGGCACTCGGTCGCGCTTCACGACGATAGCTTCCACCGCTGCGTCCGTAGGACTCGTCCTCGGTCTCTTGTATTTGACGGTTCGGATCGGCGCCGTCCTAGGCAAGCCGGTCTTAGCTGTCAGCTCCAGCGACGTGCTCTTCATCATTTTGGACACGCGGTTCGGGAGAGCTCAGGTCGCGGCGCTTGGGTTTGTGCTAGTCGGAGTTGCGAGCTTGCGACTTCTTCACAAGCCAGGTCTTGCCGCGAGTTTCAGCGGACTATCGCTGCTGGTGGGATTGTTCTCGAGCCACTCGGCGGCTGGCGGCACTATAGCAGACCTCGCGATCAATATGATCCATGTTGCTATGGCGGCGCTCTGGTTCGGAGGACTGTCGACCCTCGTTGTCGCGATGGCTCGCCACGCAGCGGAGGGGCCCGAAAGTAAATCTAGGCTCCTAAGCGGCTTTTCGACGGTCGCGCTGCCGCTCATGTTGCTCCTGGTCGCAACCGGAGTAGCTCTAGCGATCGAAAACGTGGGGACTTGGCCGGGTTTGGTGGCGACCGAATATGGCTGGCTCCTAACGGGCAAGTTCGCCTGCATCGGCACGGTCCTGATCTGCGCGGCGTTTATCAGACAGAGGCTATTGCCGTTGCTAAAGACCGAAGGGGCAACTCAGCCACTCGCGATGGTCTTGAAGATCGAGCTAGCCTTCGCATTTCTGGTCACGCTACTTGCGGGCTGCCTGTCTCAGGCCATTCCATCGAGGCACGTCGAGATAGTCTGGCCGCTTTCGTTCCGTCTGGATCCAGCCGTCGCTTGGGGGACCGTACCGGGAAGTAACGTTCTGGCCATTGGCGGCTGCATTGCTCTGTTAGTTGGGAGTATTGCCGCATTTGAGCTCGGCCGTATGGGAAGATGGCGGTGGGCGACGCTCGCGGCTGTTGCTGGACTTGGCGTCGCAGGGGCTGTCGCACTGCCCGGGTTGTCAGTCCCCGCGTATCCTTCGACCTACTCAAAGGTTCCAGTGCCGTATGACGCGCAAGCGATTGTCCAGGGGCAAGACATATTTGCTGCTAATTGCGCAGCTTGCCACGGCTTGAGGGGTAGAGGAGACGGCCCGTTGGCAAAAGAGTTGAAGCCGCCGCCCGCCGATCTCACTGCTCCGCACACGAGAGACCATACGATGGGAGACATGTACTGGTGGGTGAGCTATGGCTTCCCATCCTCGGCGATGCCGGGCTTTGCCGAAAGTCTGTCGGAGTTGGACAGGTGGCGAGTGGTCGAGTACGTGATGGCTCTATCGCTTGGCTATGAAGCAAGAGTTCTTGGTCCCGAAATATCGGCGGGGCAGCCGTGGCTTCACGCGATCGACATTCCGACGTGCCGCGGCCTTGACCCGAGAGAGAAGTTGAAAGATAGGAGCGATGGGCGCTCAAAACTTGTGTTGATCTTCCGAGATGACATCCAAACGCAGCGCCTAGATCAGTTGACGCAACACGCGCACGCCATCGAGCAAGCAGGCGGAATGATCGTCGCGGTGATGCCGTCTCCCTCCGAGGAGTTCCCATCTCCAAGTGAGGCAGGAAATCCCTGCATCGTGTTCGACATAGACCATCGCATTGCCGCTGCGTGGAATCTCTATCGGCGCACAATGGCGAACCCGGGCTTCGATGACAACGATTCACCTCCAGCGATAATCGAGTTTCTTATCGACAGATTCGGATTCGTGCGCGCACGCTGGCGTTCGGACGAGACGGAGAAATTAGCATCGCATTCGCAACTGGTCGACGCAATTACGCAGCTCCAAGCTGAACCGGAGATCAACAAGAGAGGCGTTCATGACCATTAGCGTCCGGGCCGCGCTTGCCCTCACTGCTGTCTGGCTCCCGTTGATCGCACTCGCGATCAATGCTCTCGCCGAGCGCAATCCCCCCGCAAGTTTCAATCGATCATTTGTCGCGGCGACGGGTCTAGTGCCAGCAAGATCGCAGGCCGGGACGAGCCATGATCATGGTAGCGAGCAGATTCTGCGTCGACAAGCAGGCGGTAGCTCTTTTGGGGCACGCTGGTGGGGGATCGGTGAGCAGAAGAGCATCTCATCTCGCCGTCCCGCATCAGCCCCCGAGTGATCGTGGCTAGCGCTGCCGGCATTCAGCGGAATGATCTTGAGCCAGACCAGTTGACCCCACCTCCAAAAGCGGCAATTGCGGGAAACCTTCGCTGACCACCTTTCCCGCGAACATAAAGTGGTAAGCGCTAAAACGCGGATTACAGAGGAGGCCATGATGCCTTGGAAACCCACGATGTTGAAGGCGAGTGCGAGGGCATTGCTGTCGCCGATTGCCGGTGTTGCCGTCCTGGCTTTTTTCAACAGTACCGCCTTCAGCCATGAGTTGGAGGTCGGAACACTACTGATCCAGCATCCCTGGGTGGCTGCAAAGGATACGACCAGTACCGCGACGACGGCTTATGTGATCGAAATTCAGAACAGGGGCACAGGGCCAGATCGGTTGCTCGGGGCGTCGCTTTCGGGCGAGAAGGGGATCTTGCAGGAAGCCGATGCAGGCGCACGGCCAGCTAAGTTCGCCACCCATGAGCATGGCTTTCAAATAGAACCTGGTGGTTTCGTTCGTCTTCAACCCGGTGGCGCGCGGATTCTGTTTGAAGGACTTCACGGCGCACTAAAGGAAGGAGAGATGGTCAAAGGAACGTTGGAATTCGAAAAGGCGGGCACCATAGAAATCGAATTCACGATCGAGCCGGCAGGCTTGGCTGAAGAGGATGATACGCCAATCCATCATCACACTCACCACTAAAAGTGCCAGGAGAAGGGCGAAGCATGGACGCCGTCTGAGGCAGGTTGTGGGAGATCGAACCATGAGGGCGATGGGCATTTGGGAACGCCCCAGAGATGGAAACATTCACGATCAAGTAGCCATGCTCTAATTGGCAGGACTGAAGGTCATGATGGGGCATTGGCAAGTCGAACAGGCTGCGTTGTTCTATGAGTTCTCGCTCGAAAGACACACCCCGGCCGACCACCTACTCCGCTCGATCGATAGGTTCGTAGAGCTTGAGGACCTGCGCCGGGAGTTGGCGCCGTTCTACAGCAACATCGGACGGCCTTCGATCGATCCCGAGCTAATGATCAGGATGCTCCTGGTGGGCTATTGCTTCGGCATACGATCGGAGCGACGCCTCTGCGATGAAGTCCACCTCAATTTGGCGTGCCGCTGGTTTTGCCGGCTGGGTCTGGAGCGGGCTGTCCCCGATCACTCGACGTTCTAGAAGAACAGGCACGGCCGCTTCCGTCAGAGCGATCTCTTTCGTCGCGTGTTCGAGACCGTCTTGCGCCACTGCATCCGGGCGCGGCTGGTCGGTGGCGAAGGTTCGCGGTCGACGCGAGCCTGATCAAAGCGGATGCTAATCGGCAGAAGGGTATCGAAGGCAAAAAGGGGCTTCTACCGGAGGCCGCGGGTCGAGCAATCGATGAGTACCCTACCGTTCTTGACGATGCCGCGTTCGGTGCTGCGACAGAGGTCACTCCGAAGTTCGTGTCGCCCTCTGATCCGGCGGCGCGCTGGACGGATACGGCCATTGATGCCGAGCAGCTGTCCCGGGTGATCCGCGTGCTGCGAGCATCACGATGATTGCGGCTGGTGCTGATCTGAAGAGTTACGTTGCAACGCGGCCAATCGACTTCCGCTGTGGCCCGATGGGCTTGCGGCGAAGGTGCGGGAGATGCTTCGTCTCGACCCGTTCAGCGGCGCAGCCTTCGTGTTCCGATTAAAACGAGCGGATCGGATCAAGATTTTGGTCTGGGATCGAACGGGCTTGGTGTTGGTGCACAAACGCCCTCGAAGGTTGCAAGTTCGTTTGGCCAACGATCACGCCTCCTATATCCCCTCTTGGATCAAAGTGCTGAAGAACGACAAACGCGCGATCTTCAAGGCCAGCGGGCGGCGGACTTCCTGTATCGGTTTCAGGCCAAAAATTCCGCCGCGGGCTGAGCCGCGGCGCGCCTTGTTCTCCCTGAGAACCGGCATCGCGAGTATGGGCCAACTTTGAATATCGGAGGAGTTGTGCGCGTTATCCACGGGCCAGGGTTGTGGGCTCTACTTGGCCGGTAGAGGTGAATCACCGAAGCATGGGTTGCAGCCACGCATCGAGCAGGGAGGGGCAGCATGGCTCGCAACGTCATCATCTTCTCAGACCCGCAAAAGCGGCGAAGAAGCTCCGCAGGGGTATCGAGCGGCCAGAAGGAAATGGTCATGCCGATTGATCCGAACGCACATGAGCGTGCGCGGCTCATGACCGGCGAGGAGCCGCCATTCGGTGTCACATCCGAGCAAGGAGACACTGAACAGGCTAGGAACCTGCCCCAGCCGAAACGGGCATCCTCTTTATGTCATTGAAGAGGTTAATACTTCCGGATCGGTGATGTCGGCGATCGATGACATTGCGGGATGTTAACGAACGGCGACATTTCGATTGTCACTGAACGGCGACATATGCTAGTTGTAAGCGAACGCTGACATTTGGATTGCCATGCTTATCCGTACACCTGCCGACGTCGGCGCCGTCATTCGCGACAGACGCAAACGCCTCAAGCTCGACCAATCGAAGCTGGCCAAGCAGATTGGCGTTAGCCGTCAATGGCTGATCGAGGTCGAGCACGGTCATCCCCGCGCAGAGCTGGCCCTTGTCCTTCGTGCTCTCGACGTTCTCGGCATCCCGGTGGATGCCAACAGTGGAGCGCCCACCAGCCGCGGGTCTACCTCCGCAGTTGATATCAACGCCATCGTCACCAAAGCCAAGAAAGGCAAGACATAATGGCCGAGCTTATTGCACTCTTGGATGGCACCGAAGCCGGTCGCGTCCGCAGTGACGCACGCGGCCGGCTGACCTTCGTCTACGACAATGCATGGCGCAACGCGGACGGGGCCTACCCCCTTTCGCTATCGATGCCGCTTGCCGCCGAGGAGCACGGTCCAGCCACCGTTCAGGCCTTCTTGTGGGGGCTGCTTCCTGACAACGAGCAGGTGCTCGAGCGCTGGGCCAAGAAATTTCAGGTATCGGCGCGCAACGTGTTTGCCCTCATCTCTAACGTCGGCGAGGATTGCGCCGGGGCCGTCCAGTTCGTCACGCCTGATCGATTGGAGGCTCTGAACACAGGCAAAGACGACAAGATCGAATGGCTGGATAAGCCGGAAATAGCAAACCGGCTTGGAGTCTTGCGCGAAGATCACGCTGCCTGGCGTCTGCCCCGCGACACGGGTCAATTCAGTCTTGCGGGCGCCCAGCCGAAAACCGCGCTTGTCCTCAAAGACAACAAATGGGGCATTCCGTCCGGGCGCATACCGACCACCCACATTTTGAAACCACCGACGGGCCATTTCGATGGTCACGCCGAGAATGAGCATATCTGCCTGCAGCTCGCACGCGAGCTCGGACTGCCAGCCGCTGAAACCAAGGTGATGCGCTTCGAACAGGAAATCGCCATCGTGGTTGAACGCTACGATCGGCAGGTCAGCGGGAACGATATCATCCGCGTTCATCAGGAAGATATCTGCCAGGCCATGGGCATCCTGCCGACCAAGAAATACCAGAACGAGGGCGGACCAACGCCTTCCGATATTGTCGAGCTCTTGCGTACCTACTCGGCAGACCGCGAGGCTGACCTTGAGACGTTCGTCAGCGCTTTGGTCTTCAACTGGCTCATTGGAGGCTCTGATGCTCACGCCAAGAACTATTCATTGCTTCTGGCCAGCGGTCCTCTCGTGCGTCTCGCCCCCCTTTACGACATCGCCAGCATTCTTCCTTACGACCATGTCGATCAGCGCAAGATCAAACTCGCCATGAAAGTCGGGGGTGAATACAAGCTCGATCAAATTGGCTTGCGCCAGTGGCAAAAATTTGCGCGCGAGACGCGTGTTAACGCGGACGTGCTCATCGCTACCCTGATCTCCATGTCCGGGCAGATCCCCGACCTGGTGGCGGACATTCGCGCGCGCGCGCAAAAGGAGGGATTGGAGAACGCTGTCATCGAGCGATTCGCAACGGCTTTGGGTACGCGAGCCAAGTATTGCGAACACGTTCTGAAAGGGGATCTAGGATACGGATCATCCATCAGTTGAAGGGAGTCGAGCGCAACCACGAGCTCATTCATTCCGATATCGGCGCGCTCGCCGCACGGCTGCCTCAGGCGCCAATTCCGAGCAGAATGCGGCGCCTGAGCCGTTGCAATCGCCGCTATCCTGCTTGTTGTGATGCTACATCGCCAAATATCCCTAAGGGAGATCGGCCATTCGTTAGATCGCTGAATTTCGCTAATCGCGGCGGTGCTCTTTTGGGACGCCCTCGGGTGGCTTTTCTACTCTCTTTGAAAGTTGCCCTTCTAATCGTCGCGCTGGCTGGTCTCACGAAATTTCATTCTGAATTGGCACTCTTCCAATATTTCCGGTATTTTCAGTCTTGCGTCGGCCCGAAGTCGGTCGCCAGAAATTGCTCGTGGGTCCATTGCTTCAGCGCATCGTCGTTCAGTACCGAGTTGACCAAGGCATTCCAATTCTCACCAGCCTCTCTCCATTTTGTTTTTCGGTCGGGAATGTTCCGCAGCAATTGAAATGCCGTCGTTGCGATCTTGCTTGCCTCTTTCTCTTCAGCAGCCTCGCGGATCACGTCTTTGAACAATTGTTCGGGAAAGGTCCAGCCGGCGCTCGTGAAGCGGTCGGCAAACATGTATTCGAACGAGGCGCGAAACACGACCGCCGCTAACGCGTTCTCATATTCCGAACCCGCGCTGCGCAGGTCGAACCATTGCAGCAGTCTTCGAACGGCTGCAGCAGGCGAAAACTGGCAGTCCCCCAGCGTGAAAGATACGAACATATATGCGATGTCTGTTTGAAGTTCGTCGTCCAGGGACACGTACCAACGTTTGATTGCTTCAATAGGGGTCATGTGAAATTGCTATGAAAACGCAAGAACAGGATGCGCCCGATCAGGCGCGCTTGTTAACGTAGTGCCATGGCTCTCAATACGTCCGACTGTCCGCAGAGGTCCAGTTGTCTAGGAATCCCTGCTTCTCTCTGCTGTAAGACATCGACGATGGTACTGCCCCAATCTGATCGCACGTCGCGGTCGACTGCAAAACAATGCGTTCTTAACAGAAGAGAAGTATCAAGCAACGGTGTACGGTGCTGCCACCTCCAAAATGAAGGCATCTCGGTCAGTTGTCCTCACATTCGACGCGAAATCATACTTGCGATTAGTGCAAGCTGCGCGACCGAGAACGACGCGACGAGCTGTTGAAAACAGCCGATAGCGCTCTGGGGGGGCGCTCGTAGAACACCGCGCCTCCAAGCAAAGCAGTGGCCAAATGCAGCAGAGTTATCGCTTATCATCCGCCCACGGAGCAAGATGCAGAAACGATTGCTAGAGTCGAGGCAAATCGCTGCGTTGGAGCCTCTGAGGGCGCATATAGCTCCTTCAGCATGCGCACGTCATAGCTTGGAGGAATTTCATCATTCGGCTCCGGCTCGAGCTGTTGCAGAGCAGCAGAGTAAATCCAAGCTCCGATCCAGGATTTGGGTGCGCTCGCTGTAAGCGTCGCGGCGAGTAGGCTCGTGGTCTCAAGTTGTTGACCCGCTAGGCATCCCGCAGCTGCTGTTCTCTTGAAGGTTCTTGCATCTTTAACGCGGCGTGCAGGCGCGCCTTTTCCAGTCGTTTCCTGACTCCGCTAAGGCAACTAGCCAGCTTTGCAAAGTCCGCAATATCGAGATAACCAGAAACAAACTCATCGAGTTCTTCCTGCTGAGCCGCGATGCTCGCAAGTCCTCTGCGAGCGCTGTCTGTTAGCGACAGGTGGACGATTCGCGCGTCGTTCGCGCAGCGCTCGCGGCGCACAAATCGCTTATCCTCAAGCTGTTTCGAATGCTTCGTAATGAAGGCCGACTCAACCTTCATCAACTTTGCAACCACGTTGACCGGAACACCGTCGCCCTGTTCCAAGTCGATCAATGCCATCAAGATCATCATTTGTGGTGCAGCAATGCCCAGCGCATGCGCCTGGAAATAGCGAAGGTCGTCCAAACACACATTAATGGCTCTGATCTCCCACGTGAATCGCCTGAGCACATCCTGACTTGCGGCAAGGCTCTTCCCGAGCCGTCTTTTCGATCCTGGCAGCTTGGACGGCATCAGATTTCAGGGAGCTCCATCCTCAAACCATTGCGGGCGAGCAGAGCTCAGTTGGCGGGGATTACATATGCGCTTACCTCGAAACGTGGAATCTCGGGTCAACAAATAATCCCCACCAAACTCCGTTCCGTGGCAATCTTCTTTGCATGTGGCCCGGCGGCGAAACTGCCGAGGTGCAAAGCACCTTCACACACTCGCCCCGGTGAAATTACTCAAAAACTAAGTTTTACATGCAGAATTCCGGCGTCATGAACTGCTTTTGACGCAGTTACGGCGTGTAAGCCCTGAAAGTCGCGAGTCCACTCCAAAAGCGACACGGCTCCGCCGCGCGCTTGGACGGCGAGAATTTTTAGGTTGTCGAGAGTCTGAATCACTAGAACAACGCGTACGCCGCAGGATCAACCTGTCGGAGCCGGCTCCAGGCTTCGAAAGTAGGAGCCGGAGAACAAGGCTGGTGCACGGACGTTGTCGATGTCCGACGCGAACTCGAAAGGTTCGTCGGATATTGCGAGAAGCCTGATATTCCTGACTGTTCGATTAGAATGTTGGGCCGTTAAGGATCGTGACTGACCGGCCCGGAACGCCCAGCGCTCTACGAAGCGGAGCCTGCACGTCTCAGACGCAGAAAAGAACTGCGAGAGCGAGTGCACGATCTAAGGTCCCAGGTGGCGAGACGAGTTCAGCAACTGCTTAGGCAAGCGGGCTTCTTTAAACCGGCTGGCCAGCTCCTGGATGTTTTCAAAGAGGGCGGCGGACGGCGTTTTCGAACGGTCCTCTGTCGCAAATGGCTCCGACTGCGGCGGTTGTGATGCTGCCGGTCGAGAGCCCTTCATCTGGCTGCGTGCCTCATAGGTTGTGTCAGGGGGCGGCCCAATCTCCTTCTCTGGCGCAACGGCACGCAGCAGCTCGCGTTTGGGTTCGCTTGCTTTCGCGCGTACGGCTTCCGCCGCACCGGGCTCTCGTGTTGGGGTGGATGGCCCCCTTCCGCCACACTGCGTGGAAAGATGAGGTCGTTGCTGACCTCCGCGGCGCATAGGAATTTGATGGGGCCCTTGGGTCCGCACCAAGATGGTAGTTCAGGCGAATTTGTCCGATGTGATATGTTGGACAGGCTAGTTATGCTCGCCGGCAGAATTTCAAACCGAGATAGCTGCAATGTCGAAGCTGTCGCGACACTCGGCGCCTCCAAAATGCAGATAGTCATACTCGACGTTCGCCGATCATGCAGGCGTAAGAGCTTGTTCGATGACGCCACCAACTCGGTCAAAGTTGAAATGCCTGTTCTCCCCTGCTAGGTCGCCACCTTCGAAGTTGTTGACGACGTCGCCCCGATTTTTTTGCCAGGCTATGCATGCCTTGAGATAGGCAAGCGTTTGCCCGAGCGCGCCAAAGGCGTGACCGATGCGACCGGTCCGGGTCGCAAAGGGGTTGCACCTGCGTTGCAGTTTGCGCTTGCAATTAAGTGGGAGGCGGCCAGGCAGGTGTTTGAGCCGTTGGCGACAGCTGTGCTGGCATCCAGTTCGAGGCCGAGCAGCTAGCTGTTGTTCTGCTAATCGTAGCCGATCTGGCCACCTGCGACGAACGATGGAATATCGACGACGTCGCCGTAGATCGACGGGCCGAAGAAATTGCTGAAGGAGGTCGGCCGTACCCCGGCGCCGACGTGCCCGCCAATGTAGCCTCGGGACCCGTTCCACACCGCCGGTGGCAGTGCCTGTCACTCGCGGTTCGTGATGGCTCTACCCGTTGTGACGAGCACCATCGTGGTAGGCCCCAAAAGGAGAACTCTTGATCGCATAAAGATTGCGTTTGATAAGCCCCAAGGGCAAGCCCGAATGGGCCTTGGCTGAAGAATTCGAGCACTCGATAGTCGCAGATCTTTAAGGTCTCTGTAGCCAAGCTCGCGTCTGGATTGAAAGGGTCTCTTCTGCTTGCGAGAACAATTCGAGGACCAAATATCGAGCCGCAAGCAGTTGCGATCAAGTGCGTTAGTGAGCCGCACATCTTTCGTCTCTGATATGGAGCAGCACTATCAGCGCATGCTAAAATGATATCGGGATCAGCTACCGGGCCAACTCTGCAGCGATTGTGAGTTGATCGAGCGTGATTACGATCCTACCTAGTGAAAAAGCTGAGATCGCGAGCAGCCGCGGAGATCTTGACCAGGGTAGGTTCTACAGATCTCGTGAACTCCACGTCGGAGGTTACCAACGTCATCGGAAGCACGTTCCCGACGGTGCCACCGCGCACCGCGTGACAAGCGAAGTCTGCCGAACAAGGCTGCGTTCGCCACAACTCAAGCTCGACCAGGCAGCCTGGAAAGCTGGCGCCTTCCGTTGCCGAAACTCTCCAGGGTGTTAATTCGCCGACGAAATCGAAGTCGCCAGACTGCGTCTCCAATCTATTGCCGCCTAGGCGGCTGCGGCACCAACGTTCGGCAGTAGCTCCCTATTCCACGCCAAGTCACACCCTGGATCGAAAGACAAGTAATCGCAAGTCAGTTCTTCACCGGGGTGTACGTCACGGGCTGTGAAAATTCTGCAATGATCGTCTTGATACGTGTTTGGATGACTGCTGTGATTCATGAAGCGAGCGTTGTCAGCATTATACTCTACGACACCGTCATTAATCTTGTGGTCTCTCGGATAGGCATGCTTATCAAGTAGAGCTTGAAATGTTGGAGCTAGAGTTTCGTATTGTTCGCGCGTCACCGCAATGTCAACGATCGGGTTGTGAATCCAAACTAACGCGCCTTTAGGCAAACGAGTCGCGGAGAAAAGTCCAATACCGCCGAACTTGTCTGGCTTCAAAATAGTTTCAATAATCAACATCGAAGAAATCTCCCAAAGACACTAACAGCCACCAAGCTAACTGACGTGTGCTGCGAAATCTCCTGCACGAATTGGTAGGGGGCGTGTGTCCGCGCCTTCATCACAATTTGGAGTTTCTTGGCATTCGTTTCGGCTGCATGCTCAGGATCGCCTTCCGCGGCACGCCATCCTGGTGTTGCTGAAAAGGGGCTGCAGGTCGGTGGGATTCCGGGGCAAAGATCCGCGCCCATCAAGAAGGCGGGTGATCGTGACCTATGGACTCTCATCGCGGCGGCACGCTGGACTTTCTCGTGGCCCTGCAAGCCGCCGACCAGGCCTTCATTAAGGCCTTAAAGAGCAGGGGCCGGATGCGTCAATGCCCATTCGTTCATGTGCCTTGCCGGAAAGAAAGTGGAGACATGGGCAGACACTATAGCGACGAGCGGGCCCGTGAGGGGTCGGCAGTCACCTCCGATTTTTCTGCATATCCCTTCGCCGCAACCAGCCCGCCACGTGATCAAGCTTTTTACAAACAAAAAGGCGCCATGGCTGTTCGGCTCAATAAGGAACCGCTAAGCCATGGCGCCCGCAAGTTCGTTGGGGCCGGCAGCGCTTATCCGCACCGCCCTGAACCCCACTAAGCTCGCAAGAGTCGCTGAAGGAAGCTATCGTCCATCAACAAGTCCGCTACCTCAGCTATCTGGACCGGCCCCTCACGTAGCGACTGTCCCTGGTGTCTATATCTGTGGATGGTGGATGAGCCGAACGTCATTGGGTCCTCCCGACCCCAAGAGGGCCGTGTAACGCTCGCCGCGAATGTCGTATTGCTTCATCGGCTGCGCTGCGTCCGGCAAGAGGCCCCAGTGGCCGAGCTTCGAGATCATCGTGATTGGGGCAGGTTGTGTGCCGTGCGAAAAGCCCTCAGGAACGGCGAATGATGCAGCGTAAATCTCGCGGGTCGCGGGCGGCGTCGTCTCAGCTCTGGTGGACACCGGAGCGGCTTGCTCCATCATCTGTGCCAGCAGTGCTGGTGAGGGCCGATTCGCCGGCTGTGCGCTCGGCTGCGAAACGCTTTCCGGTCGAGATCCGAAATGAATGGTTGCGCCTGACAGATTGAGTGGAGAGCTGCCCCTCATCGCCGCCGCGGGCACGAACAGCGCCGTGAAGCGGTCGTTATGAACTATGAAAGGTGCGGGTGCGCTGTCCTGGCTCGGCGGGACGCTGCTACCCTCATGCGCAGCTGACGTGCGCTGGTCGTCCTGCCGCGAGTTGACGGAACGAACGGCCGCTCCTGAATCCACGGCGTGGTCATGAGGGACGGTTGGCTCGAGAGATGACGATGAACCGGCGTTTCCCAGCATCGCCCACAGCAGATCCTGATCGTAGCCTTCCGCAGGAAGGATCACCGGACCGCTGGCCCGAAACGGTGTGCCGGCGTCTTCAGTCAGCGCGCGCGCGGCTGAATTGCTAGGCTCGCTGGGCTGGCGCTCGATGGCATCGCCTGCCGTCTGGCTTAGTGTCCTCTGCCTCTTCGCAGGCCTCAACTGGCCGGTGTAGTCCCCACCCATCAGGGCAGCGGCGTCCTCGTGTCCGGTGACTGCGTGTTGGGGATGAGACCCCTCGGCCCTCTGGTGCTCAAGTCCCAAGGCCTCGGCGAGCCTGAGGCCTTCTTCAGACAGATGTGGATAGTAGGGATCAGGAGAAACCGGATGCTCTGCGACGGCAGAGGTACCAAGCTGCGGCACTTCATCCAAGTACGGCTCAAACTCCGCTTGCTGCTGTTGCGCTTGCGGCACCGCGGCGTTGTAAGCAGAGAACTCCGGGTTGAACGGGTTGATGCTGTTAAATGGGTCCATGTCCCCCTCTGGTTCGACTGTGTCGCTCTCTGGTCCTCACTCAATCAGGACCAGCTGTCGACAAGCTGACGCACTCAGAGAAATTCGGTGAGCCAAATGAGCTTGCCCGATCGCCACACTTCGCTCGAGAAGCGCGACGGGAGCAAGGCAGGCTCAGTTGGGTTGGCGCGGGTGCCTCCGTGCCGGCCTCGATCGACATCCTCGGCACTGACCGCGTCTTCGATGATGCCTGGGCGCTGGGTACCGGCGCTGTTCGCGCCAGCCTATGTTGGGGGCCGCACCGCAGGCCAGCATTGGGATCTCACCGAACAAATTTTCAAGCGCGTGGTGGTGATTACCGGTCGGGGCCTTAGCCAGAAGGCATCTGACGCCACAAGGATTGAATTCACGCTCAAGCATCTTGGCGCTGAAAAGATTTTCCGGAAGGAATCGAATTAGAGGCTTTCGCCCGTTCTGTCGACGTAAGATAATCTGGACTTCGGCATCGCGCTTGTCCAACTGCAAGCGCGTCGAGATCAGATATGTTCACTCGACCTCATGGTATTCGGCCCGGTGGAAGTCCGAGCCGAATAGCGCTGCTGCGGCGTCGTAGAGCGCGACAGTATTGACGGTTGACTGCATGGCGTACCAGGCGCGCAATGCCTCGATCGCCGATGCATGGGCTCGCAACGGTCGCGATGGGGTTTGGCAATCGAGCACCTCCACCTTGGGCGCCTGCCGCTTCGTGCCGCTCTCGAGGATATTCCGATCCACTGTCATTTCTCCGCCTTCGCCGTCCAAGTTCTCTACCGCTCGCTACCAACCTGCCAGTCTGTGCCGTGTTGACGGATCATTTCGCGATGGGACCGTTTGATGAAGGCGCGCTCGACGCAAAAGCCGGCGGTGGCTGAAGCGGCTAGCGCTAGGCCGCACGCGACGTAGTCATCCAGCAAACTCCAAATTATGTTACTGCCGGCGACGACGACAAAAGTGAGTGCCATGACGGTACTGCGAAATGCCTTAGCCATGCTTGTTCCCCCGACCCGATCGGCGAGGGATGTTAACATTGCAACCAAGACGTTTCGCGGCGTTTGAAGGCAGTATCCGTCGTATTTCTGCTAGATCAGCTTGTGGTCGCGCGCGATGTCGCGCGCGGCTAGACGGCACTCAGCGGTGTGCCAGTTCGCGCGAGGGGATCTAGAAGGCTTCCGCGCTCATCGAATCGCTCGCCGGCTTGAACTGCCCTGCGAGGATGCCATGTAGCCGCAGGCCAGACGAACGATTCGAAAGAAGTGGCGGCGGACGAAGTCGAAAAGCCGGTGACTGACACGGGATGTGATCACCCCGCACGATGTTTGTCACGCCGAAGCAGCATCAGCAGCTCACAGAAATCCACTACAGTTCGTGGAGTGGCCTTCAGCGGCTGGACGCTGGCCGTTCCAGCAAAGCGGAATTCCCGGGGCCGTAAAATTTAGCCTCTGGCAGGGTTTTTCCCGATCGGTAAATCCCGCTAATTGGAATACTAGGAAAGCCCCAGTTCTACCGATCGGTAAAACGAGGTTTTGGGAGCGATTCACTCTCTATTCCCGCTCGGGAAAGTCAGCATCGCCAGCATTCCGGATACCACCGCTCTCAGAACCCCGGAACGCATTGTGTTACCGCAGCAGGCCCTTGCATTGGCCACCGACGTAAGCGTGCGTTTTCATAGTCGAAATCGAGAGCGGAAAGGAAACCAGCCAAATCGGCTTGGTCCTCAGGCTACTCAAGGCGCTTGGAATATCGCTCCAACCCAATATGGCGCCAGCCCCCGTCGCCTACCAACCGGCGGATGACGGCAGCGGCATCTTCGACCCGATAATGGCTCCATCTCGGTGAGAATCCAGGAAAATGCTCCGGCCGTAGCCGGCGACAGTCTCGACGTTCGGTACGAGGAAAAGCTGATCAGTCGCATCCGCTGACGTGTCCGTCCAAAATATCGAATTTGTCTAGGACGATAGTGTGGATGTCGGACCCCAATGGTATTCCGGTTTCCACACGCATGCCGCTCGCTCGTCGCCTGCACGACCCGCACGTGGTCTATACTTGGTTACTCAATCTGCTTCCGGAGGTCCGCACGCTCCAGACGATCGGTGCGATCCTTCGCATCGCCGAAACGGACGTTTTCGCTCTGCTGAGATGGGCGAAGAACTTCCGGGGGCACTCGAGATAACCTGTCCTGTGGACGAGAGCCCGAAGCGCTCCGAGTATCGGAAGCTGACCGAAGCCGAGCTTGCAGAAACCGTTCAAAGGCTCCCGGAGGCCGTTCCTCGTTGGAGAAGAGGGCATCCACATGTCGTTGACCGGCGCTCAGCACAAGTTGCCCGTGGTCCAATATCCGGATGGTGCAATAGGGCTGGCGCTGGGCGGTATGCCGACAACCCACATCCTCAAGCCTCCTGTCTTCGCCTAGCTGCTGCGGTCAAGCTGCCTGTCGCCGAATGTTCGGTAGGGAAGGCCGAGGACGTTGAATAAACTAACCAATCGTCGCCTCGTTAGCGAGCTTACGGGCAAAAGCGCTCGGGTTCAGTTTCTCAAGGAGATATGTTCCTGGGCCGGTCCATAGAACTCTGGTGGAAATCGCTGCTCACTAAGCGTAACCCGCGGCAAGAGTAGCGCCCACGACAGGATTGAAGCAATTCAGCCAAGATTGCATCAAACACACGTTGCATGTCCTTACAATTGTCCACGAGACCGCAGCCGACATCCGCGCCGGCTCGGAGGTTCTGGCAACCTACCTGCCACTTGAAACCGCGTGCTGTGGCGCAACTGTGCAAGGTCGCGTGTGCTTGTATGCTCTCGCACTCGCGTCCGAAGCAGGTTCATATTTCTCGAGAGCCACGGCTTCGGGAGATGACCGCTGCCTAACCTTGTTCGCTCGACTTGCCGCTACTACCGAAGTCGATTCTGTGTTTGATTTTACACATTCGTGTTCGCGTTACTCTTCTTGTGCTCTAGCCGACACGGGGATCAGATAACAACGCAATAACGCTTGCAGCTTCGATGGCATCATTTCTGCAGAGAGGACTTGGAACGGAGCTCAGCGGGGATTGAACCGAAAGGGCACTGGTAATCTTTCGGCCCACGACTTAGCCGCACCCTATCAGCGAGCCTTATTGCTCCTTTCGTATACGGCGCCATCTTAACGATCGCTCCGTTAGCTCAGAGGAGGAGGAAGCCGTGAACCGCCGGAAAGACACACTGGGACACGAGATCCTGCAGGTAGCGGATTACGAACGAGCGCTCTCGATCAACGGCTACTATGCTCAGCTCTCGGTCAATGTCGCGGGCGTGCCGTTCTGGATGTCAGATGGTGAGGCCTTTGCTTATTGCCGAATGGTAAGGGGCCGGCGCCAATTCATCCTCGTGAACGCTGTCACGCGCGCAAAACAGCTGGCCTTTGATCATGATAAATTGGCTGCCGCCCTGACCCGAGCAACGCAGCGGCATTGCGACGGTGACAATCTGCCATTCCGTCGTTTTGACCTGGCTAGCGATGGTCGCGAGATCAGCTTCCAGATCGATAGCACCAGGTGGAGCTGCGATCTTGTGAGCTACACTTGTCTAGCCCAGAACCCTTCCTCCAAAGTCCATGAGGAGAACCCCTATGGCAGCCCTCCGGTAGAAAATGATCCGAAGGAAAAAGCCTCATCTCCTGATGGTAAATGGCTGGCCTATATCAATAGGCACAATCTATTCCTCTGCAGCAAGGATGGCTCGCAGGACATGCCCTTGACCTGGGACGGCTCCGAGAGCAACTACTACTGGTTGTCCACACTGAGTTGGTCTCCGAACTCGCGCTATCTTGCGGGATACCGGTTCCGCCCCGGATACGAGCGTAAGATTCATTTCGTCGAATCGTCGCCGACCGACCAGCTTCATCCGAGGCGCCGGACCATGACGTATCCTAAACCTGGGGACGTTTTGACAGTATCACATCCGGTGCTCTTTGAGATCGGCAGCCGACGCGAGATCCAACTCGACAACAATCTATTCCGAAATCCTTACGAGCTTTCGCCGATCGAGTGGTGGGAGGACAGTCGAGGTTTCACTTTTGAGTATAATCAGCGAGGTCATCAGCTCTATCGCCTTCTAGAAGTGGTAGCAGCCACCGGAGAAGTCCGCTCGCTGATCGATGAGTGCAGCAAGACCTTCGTCGACTATCAGCCGCTGAACATGGACCAGGAGTGTACTGGCAAAATCTTTCAGTATAACGTCGCAGACGGGAAGGAGATCATCTGGGCGTCCGAGCGCGACGGACACGAACACCTCTACCTTTTCGATGGCCGAACCGGCGAGCTTAAAAATCAGATCACCAAAGGCAAGTGGGTGGTCCGCACGGTCTATTTTGTCGATCCGGTGACGCGCCAGATCTGGTTTGGCGCGAGCGGAATGAACGCAAGCGAAGATCCTTACTTCATCCATGGCTACCGAATCGACTTTGACGGAACAGGCCTGACCGCGCTCACGCCTCGAGCGGCAAATCATCACATCGAATTCTCGCCAGATGGCCGCTACTATGTAGACGTGTGTTCGCGAATCGACCTTCCGCCGAGCTTGGTCTTATATCGAACCACTGACAATTCGGAGCTCATGCAGGTCGAAAGCGCCGACATTTCGGAGCTCGTGGCCGCTGGCTGGACGCCGCCGCTCAGCTTTCATGCGAAGGGGAGAGATGGCGAGGCTGATATTTGGGGTGTCATTCATCTTCCCATTAATTTCGATCAAACCAAGCGATATCCGGTCGTTGAGAGAATATATGCTGGCCCTCACGGTTCTTTCGTTCCGAAGTCATTCTCAGCCTCGGCCGAGCCGCTCGCACAACTTGGATTCGTCGTTGTACAGATCGATGGAATGGGGACGAACAACCGCTCGCGAGCGTTCCACGACGTCGCCTGGAAAAATCTGAAGGACGGTGGGCTTCCGGACCGAATCCTGTGGCACAAGGCGGCGAGCGCAAACTATCCGTGGTACGATATTTCAAACCTTGGCATTTTCGGTGCGTCCGCCGGTGGTCAGAATGCGGTGAGCGCACTTCTCTTCCATTCTGAGTTCTACAAGGTTGGGGTCGCTAATTGCGGTTGCTATGACAACCGGATGGACAAGATCTGGTGGAATGAGCAGTGGATGGGCTGGCCGGTGGGCATCGAATATTCACAATCCTCCTCCGTCGACAACGCGCACCGATTACAAGGTAAGCTGTTGCTGATTGTCGGCGAACTGGATGAAAACGTCGATCCGTCATCCACCTTCCAGCTTGCCGACCGTCTCATCGACGCAGGAAAATTCTTCGACATGCTTGTGGTGCCGAACGCCAACCACGGAGTGCCAGGCAATTACTGCGAACTAAAGCTCGTGGACTTCTTCGTTCGCAACATTTTTTGGCAGACACCGCCTAACTGGAACGCGGATTCGATCGAGCCGCTGAGCCGGTGCTGGATGCGAGGACGTGATGGGCAAAAACTAATTAGCTCGATCGAATCTCACAAGTGATGTCCGCGTTCTACGGCCGGACGACTTGGCCGATTCAGCGTTCGTGTGAAAGCGCGGATGACGGTGGGTCATGGGCGCCTTCAGTTCGCGGGCAGATCGGAAGACGCCGCGCAGCAGCTCAACAGCAGAAAGCGGAGTGTTTTACCTGTTGAATGTAACGGAACATGAGTGGGGGATGTACCAAGTACAACGCACGAACTCATAGCTAAGCATCTTGAGGGCGTTGCACTTCAACAGGATCCCATGGCTGGGAACCTAACAGCAGATGACGCATTCGCGCTTCTCGGATTGCGGTGTGCGGCGGTGGAGGACTTGGCGCCGCGGAGCGTCGCGTTCTTTCCACTTAATGTGATCCGAGAGTATGCATCCCGAAGGTCCGTTCCTTCGTTGACGTGCCGCGGCACGCCCACTGCATTGACTGGGATCGATCCGAGGCGACGCGGCGCGTCGTAATCGCGCTTGGCGACCGCGAGAGCGAGGAATCTAGGGCGTTGTTCGGAATCCATCAGCGAAATTCAAAGCAGTTGATCCTGACTCGCTTAATATGGCGAGAGGCAGACGTTGATCGCTCGACACATCAAGAAGGAAGCCTTAATGCGAGAGGAGGTGTGAATTGAACAGCAGATCGAGATCCGGAACGGGATCATCGCGACAAGCCGCTTACTGCAGAGCCGGTCAGAGGCGTTACATAGCACAATTAGTGCAACGCGAATGGAAGCTCGGCAGCTCCGGCGCCGTCGCCGTGGCATCGAATCCCGACAGTGCTCAGATCGCGTGCTGACGACGCCGTCCCGTAACGCCGCACTCGTCCAAAATCCGTTCCTTCTCGAGATGCCCGCTCGCTCGTTCCGCCTGCGCTGATGTGATCTCGCGCTTTGCGTGCGTGTTGATTTTTACTGCACAGCCGCCATCGAACTGGTTCGGCAGCTCCGCCCAGACACGACAGGAAGGTTGTCCGGTGACATCTTGGCGCAATCCCGCCTTAAATCCGGATGTCGCTTGACGACTCTCGTCCCCCCCCCCCCGCGCATGCACTCTCGCATTGCCGCGCAAACGCCTCGAGGGTGGCGTGCCTCTCAGCGCACTCCCGAATGCTGGCGATGTTCAGCACAAAGTACCAAAATGCCGCAGCTGTCGGTGCATTATTCGGCACCGCGTCTGCCGATACTGCTAGCTCTTCTTGATTGCCGAGGCCCCATGCCCCCTACTATCCGCCACATCAGCAGTGATGAGGCGCAGCCCAAGTATTGCTAGCGCTTATCGAAAGGGGGGGCGGTTGCGAGCAGTCCGGCCGGAGAGGTGGCTAGTAGTGCCGTTGGCCGGACCGAGATGCGTGTGAATTTCCGCTCGCTAATTTGGCAACTGGCGAGCTTCAAGAAGCGAAGTGCATGCTTCTGGGCAGGTACCGAGCCTCCTGCAAAGAACAGTTTGAGAGTCGTTTTCGCGGCCGGCATGCAATTTGCTGAAAGATCCGGAAACGAGAGAGGCTGGATGACAAGCAGTGACATCATTCGCCCTTTACACCAACACGGGCGCGTAAGGACTGTAGGAGAGAGCACAACTGTGAGGATACTGACAAAGCCGAAACGTGCCGTCGCCCAGGTCCACGACGCGATTATGCGTTTGGTCCGCTGGGGCCTGCGTGTCCTTACTCGGCTATCGCAGTCGATTGCGCCATTCGGCCCAATCGACGCCGGCCTTGATGGGGCGCACCGTGAGCCGCCAATGAGTTCCCCGGCAGTCCATGCGGCTGAATTGCGCCTGGACGGCAAAGCGCAAATTCCTCTAGCAACCGTGCGACGAATGGAGCGCATCAGGCGAAGTAAGGCCAACGGCAAACCGTTTCACTCATACTAGAAACTTCAAATGGATCATCAAGTACAGCTGGTTTTTCAAGATGGCGGTAAGACGCCGCGCGGTTTCGTGGTGGATCTATTCCGAAAGATTTTCGGTAGACACCAGCGCGATGCCTACGCCCTTTCCATGTTGATCGAACGGCAGGACAAGGCCGCGTGCGGTCCCTTCCCACCGTCAGTTGCAAAGGCGCTCTTCGATGCGGCGCAGGAACAAATTCGAGCTGAAGGACATACGTTGCAAATCACCTCCGAACCTGCTGGCGAAACCGAGGCGCCAGATCCGTCCGAGATCCAGTTCCAATGGGCCCGTGACGCGATTGCCTGGCATTTCGCTGATATCCCGCCGAACGGCCTCGTGACTATGCAGCGGCAATTTCCCGGCCACATGCGCGCGGACATCCAGATCGCAATCGACAAGCTGTTCGCTTCGCCGGTCCGCTTCTTTGGCCTGCACGAGCGATGGGTTTTGGAGAAGCTGTCATTCGCGGAGCTCCGGCGCGCCGGAGACGATGCCGTCTTGCTGGCGTCGCCACAATACCACGAGATCGACATCGGCGAGGCTACGCCAGTCAAATGCCTGCACAATGGGCTGTGGCT
The DNA here is from genome assembly GCF_014198295.1 of Bradyrhizobium sp. CIR18. NCBI lineage: Bacteria > Pseudomonadati > Pseudomonadota > Alphaproteobacteria > Hyphomicrobiales > Nitrobacteraceae > Bradyrhizobium > Bradyrhizobium sp. CIR18. The sequence continues at coordinate 404,580 of NZ_JACIHF010000005.1, forward strand.
ATCCGAGGCGAACGAGTTTCGTTACGCTGTCGTGCTGTTCTATTACCGCGAGCAAGCGCAACAATGCGGGACAGACCCAGAGGAGATGATGCACATTGAGGTCGCGGTGCCCGCCGGCGCGGCCGGCGAGTCTTTCGCGCAGCACTGCTTCGTTGAACTGGAGAGAGCGGTACAATCCGCCGGATCGTACCGTGGCAAGATCCTGTCCCTCGAGAGCGATCCGAATTACAGCGGCCGTTCGAGCGGCGTTACGGTGCATCGTTGGTCCCGGGTAGACCGCGCGGACGTGATCCTGCCCGAAAAGGTGCTCAAACTGCTCGATGGAAATGTATTGAGCTTTGTCGGAATGCGCGATGCGCTGCGCCGGCTCGGCCAATCGACACGCAAGGGCATCTTGCTTTATGGCCCGCCCGGCACCGGCAAGACCCACACGATCCGATACCTCGCAACTAACCTGGCTGATCAGACCACTCTAATAATGGCAGCCGAGGAGGTCGGTGCGCTCGGTATATATATGAACCTCGCCCGGCTGTTGCAGCCGGCATTAGTGGTGATCGAGGACGTCGATCTGATCGCGCGCGACCGCAAAGAGATGCGGGATTTGCGCGAAGAACTGCTGCTCAACAAGCTGCTCAATGAGATGGATGGGCTGAAGGAGGACGCCGACATCCTGTTCTTACTTACCACCAACCGACTGGAAGAGCTCGAGGGCGCGCTCGCGGCGCGGCCTGGTCGGATCGACCAGGTCATCGAGGTGCCTTTACCTGATGCGCATGGCCGCGACAAGCTGGTGCGGCTCTATGGCAAACGCCTGCCACTCACTGAGGCTGTTGTCAATGAAGCCGTGCGACAGAGCGAGGGCCTTAGCGCCGCCTTCATCAAGGAGTTCATGCGGCGCATCGCGCAATCGTCGATCGCGCGCGATGGCGGCAAAACGGTCATCTGCAATGATATTGATCAGGCGCTGGACGATATGCTGCCGATGAGGGGGCGCGAGTCGCGGGTCGCGCAAGCTGGACCGTGAGCCGCGACAAGGGGCAGGAGCGGCCACAAAGTGTGCGCGCAGCTGTCCGAAATGAGTCAGTTGGCCGACGTTCAGATCGGCGGCGAGATGACCGGCGAGTTGGGATCCCGCAGGCGGCTCGTGCGCCAGCGCATTCAGGCGGACCATGAGCCGGCATGCTTTCCGATAAACCCATACGGGTCTTGCTCCGCCGCGCGGAAATCAGGATGAAAGCTGACATCGCTGCTATGTCGATCGTCGCGGTGCTCGGAACGTTCGACGCCTCTGATCTTACTAGCCGGTCAAAACTGAATCAAAGCACCTAGCCCTCACAGATCGTTGGCTGGTTTCACGTACTCCAGACGATCAATGAAGTAGTCATTTCGACATGCTTGTCGATCGCCTTCGACAGTTCCTTGCAGTAGATTTGATTCACGAGAAAGCGCGGCAACGTGTCGCTGTTGAGCTCGACATGCCGACGCTTTCTGGTCCTGCCGGCACATATACCTCCGGTGCGATAATTGCGTTCGCGATATGCCGAACTTCAAAGCCGGCTCCGGATCGAGTCTGCGGTCTGCTGAGCTTCGTCCGATGCCGGGGCGGGAACGTTATGTAGGCGAGCACATCAGGCTCCGTTTCGTCGGGGAAGTCGGCAACCTTGGGCACTTGGGACGGAGTTGGAGGGCGACCTTTCGCCACTGCGCTCGTGCGGTCTGGGCATCATCCAGGTCAAACGCGGTGGCGAAGGCAGAGACGATGCGCCGGCCGCTCTTGCCGGCATGCGCCAGCGCGTTGCGCGTGGAGTGGACGCGGCAGCGCTGCCAGCTGGCGTTGAGCACCTTGGCGACGATGGCCTTGATGCCCTTTAGGCGTCGGAGACGACCAGCTTGACGCCGCGCGGCCGCGGCGGGCGAGCTTGCGTAGGAATGCCGTCCAGAACGTCTCGGCCTCGGCTGGACCAATATCCATGCCGAGCACTTCGCGCCGGCCGTCACTGCTGACGCCCACCGCGACAATCACCGCGACCGAGACGATGCGGTCCTGCTGGCGCACCTTCACGTAGGTGGCGTCGATCCACAGATACGGCCAGTCGCCCTCGATCGGGCCGCCGAGGAAGGCCTTCACCTTGTTGTCAATCTCCGCGCACAAGCGCGAGACCTGGCTCTTGGAGATGCCGGTCATACCCATCGCCTGCACCACATCGTCCACTGAGTGGGTCGAAAAGCCGTGCACGTAAGGCCTCCTGTACCACGTCGGTGAGCGCCTTCGCGGCCATGCGGCGCGGCTCCAGAAAGTAGGAGCCCTTGCGCAGCCTGAGGATGCGAAGCTCGACTGCGCCGTACCATTGAACTCAGTCACTGATCGTTGCTGTACGAAACGTACAGTTCTGCGTCTATTAGGATACATCGTGCGGGACGTGAACGCCTTCGTCTGATCCGGACGGTATTTGTGCGCCGAAAAACAATCTTGACCTGTCAGAACGCATGACACGCAACTCAGGGAAGCGCTATGGTCCGCACGCGAAACTTCTATGGTCAATCTATCAGGTGGCCATGCGGAGCAGGCCTTTTCAGGCCAGTGGCGTCGGCAACAAACGCCATCGGTGTCTTGCATGATTGTGCGCTGCTTGGAGTTGAGAAAGAAAAAAATGGTCGAAAGCGCGCTGAGCAGCCTTTTGCTGGACTCGCTGAAAGGTTGGGTCGTACGCCCAACGTAGACTGCCGATCTTCCCAAGCGCGAGGCGGGCCTTACGACTGGCACACGTTTGTGAACTGACCCTGACAATCGTGGAGGATGAGGTGCGTACACGGTGGTGGGAGACAAGAGGCCAAGCTCAATGAGCCAGCAGCGAATTGTGGTGACCGGTACAGGCGCCGGCATCGGAAAGACGGTGTTCTGCGCTGGACTCGTCAATCTCCTCGGTGCGAAGTTTTGGAAACCGATACAAGCCGGCCTCGAAGGAGAAACGGACACAGAGCGCGTCGCTCGGCTTGGCAATCTTCCGTCGCATCGCATCGTGCCTGAGCGCTACCGACTGCAAACGGCAGCTTGGCTCCACTCCGCGGAGATTGACGAGGTTCGCATCAACACAGATGCGCTGGACGTGCCGGACACCGGAGGGCAGCCGCTCGTGATCGAGGGTACCGGCGCACTAATGGAGCCGCTGAATTGCGGCTCGCTTTACATTGACCTCTTGGAGAGATGGCAACTTCCTGTCGTGCTCTGCGCGAGCACAACGCTGGGCGCGGTCAATTGTTCACTGCTGTCCATAGAGGCGCTGCGAAGGCGTCACATCGACATTCTTGGAGTCGCTTTCGTTGGAGAAAAGAATTCGGATGCTGTGAGAGCAATTTGCGAGATTGGACGGGTGCGTTGGTTAGGTCGACTGCCCTGGATTGCGCCTTTGTCGGCAGACACTCTGCAAGCTGCGTTCAAGGCCTCCTTCTGGCGCGATGATTTCAACCCACGACGCTAAGATGAAGTCGTTGATTGCTATCCGCATGCAACGCGCGCTTCAAGGCAGGATAACAGCCGCCCGGGCTCTGTAGCCATAACCATTACGGCGGTCGATCTGAAGACGATCCCTAGGCTAGACTTTCATTTCCCGAATCGAAGGCTCACGTCAAGGGATCATGTTCATCAGTCAATCGAACCATCAACAAGTGCCTGCTTTATTTGTTCGGCCTGTTCCTTGGACAGCTTCTCGGCCAAGCTGTGATCCTTTAACAGTGCCGGCCCCTTGCGTTCTCGATCATAAACCATCCAGCCGGTGGTCCCCATTCGAACGAAGAACCTGGACTGTTGCGGAGCTAATTCGTGGCTCAATAGTTCCTCCTACCTTGACCTGTTGCGAAATCGCCCCCGATGTCCCGAGCAAAGACGACATTCGTCAGGAAAACACGTCCACGCTTTGTTCCTGAACCGGGACACTGAAAGTCCCAGGCAACAAACGCACTGCACAGCACGTGCCACTGGCCGAGGCATCTTTCGATGCCGTGTTCGTCGTATCAGGGGCATGCAACGCCTCGTGACATTGATCACCTCGCCCGAGTCCAGCCAGGCCCATGACCCCTGCCGGCGTCGCTGTGTCTTGTCGTCGAGAGAAGCGGCCCGGTGCCGACCGCATCGTCCTGTTAAGGCTTGCACCATCAGCTAACGGTGGAAGATTGTCGCTGCGATCGTCAGTTTAGGCCTCAGTTCGCGCGGACGAGCCTATACTGATGGCTCCGCGACAGCTTCATCACTGATCCCCGTCAGCGTTTCGCCGTTTGTGGCTAGTGTGACACGCGATGGCAATTTAGTTTGTTTGACGACCAGCCCGGTCGGCGGTCTCCTCCTGGGCCCACCTGAACAAGACGTTAGGGATTGCGGCGCTCGCGCTTTTCCGGCTATCGCAAAGGATTGGACCCGTACTGGCCATCATTTCGGTCCTCATCTAACCTGCATCACTGAGCAGCGATGAAATTTTTGTCCGATCCGGTGCCGCTTCACCGTCGCTAGGGCGCAGGCCGAGCATCACGCCGGTTGGGCGCGGAACGTTTCCTTCGTCAGGTTGTGCACAGCTCCCTGCTTCAGATCCATCCCCGTTTTCGACGGAAAGTGAGAATGTGGACACGCCGATGATGCGGTGGATTTGAGAAGCTTGTCATTCCATGCGATTGCGAAGCGTTCCAAGAAAGAACCTAGGTCATCTTGGGGCGACGGCCATTACGTTCGAGCTCAGGCCCTGCCTTAGTTCGCCCGGATTACGTCCCCCGCTTATTAAGGCTCGCTCCCAAAAGTAATTCTCGCAATTGGGGCCATTTTGAGCAGAGGAATCGCTCTGCGGCTCTCATGGATTCGCTGCGACATGCTCTGCTGCAGCCTCATCCTGGGCCATCTTGCGCAGAGCGCCACGAATGATTTTGCCCGTGGTTGTTAAGGGCATCTCATCAATAAATCGTACCACACGCGGATATTCGTGCGCTGCCAAGCGTGACTTGACGAAACTTGCAATGTCGTCGGCCAATGCATCTGATCCAACATATCCGTCCTTAAGCACGACATATGCCGCAACGACCGCACCCCGAAGCGGATCCGGCTTGGCGACAACCCCGGCAATACGGACAGCTTGGTGCGCAAGCAGGCAATCCTCCACTTCTGCAGGGCCAATCCTGTAGCCGGCGGAGCCAATGACATCATCATTGCGTCCGACAAAGCGAAGCCGTCCCTCAGCATCGCGTACCCCCTGGTCACCCGTGAGAAGCCAATTCCCATCCGGCCCTTCTACGAACTTTTCGCGGGTCGCTTCGAAATTTTGCCAATAGCCTAGGAACATCACGGGATCGGGGCCTAATACCGCTAGGGCGCCTTCCGTCTCCTCAGGTTGGCGAATCCCGGTCGCGGCATCGATTACATCAACAACATGGCCGGGCACGGGCCGGCCCATTGTCTCCGGCAAGGGAGGCTCTAGCGCTGCACAGGAAGAAACCACCATGTTGCACTCGGTCTGGCCATAAAATTCATTGATCGTAACCCCTAGCCTCGTGCGCCCCCATTCGATCAATTCTGCACCTAGCGGTTCGCCGCCGCTTACCACCGAGCGAAGGCGCACCTCAGGCGTTTCGGTCTGGGGCAAGAGCTTCATCATCTTCAAAGCCGTGGGAGGCAGAAAGGCGTTGCGTATTCGGCAGGTTTTGATCAGGTCGAAAGCCGCCTCTGCGGTGAATTTAGCAAACCGGCAGGCGACAACCGGGATGCCATGATGAAGCGCCGGCATGAGCACATCGAGTAGACCGCCAATCCATGCCCAGTCTGCAGGAGTCCAGAAACGATCTCCGGCCTGAGGGAGAAATTCGTGGCTCAATTCGACCCCCGGAAGATGTCCCAACAGAACCCTGTGGGCGTGAAGGGCGCCTTTAGGGTTCCCCGTGGTGCCTGACGTGTAGATTAGAATTGCTGGATCATCCGCGAGCGTCGATGCAGGTTCGAAGGCAGGTGATTCTGCCGCGCAAAGTGCAGCGAAACTTCTGGCCGGTCCAATCGCGCCGTCGACGCAGATGATCAGCTCCAATGCGGTGAGCTGTTGAAGAAGAGGCTTTATTCGCTCGACGCCTGAGGCGTCCGTTACGATTGCTCTTGCGCCGGAGTCTGCCAGGCGATGTAGAAGGGCATCGGGTCCAAACAGTGTAAATAGCGGGATCGAGATGCATGCGAGTTTTGCGAGCGCAACATGCGCCACTGCAGTCTCGAAGCGCTGAGGCAGCATAACACCAACCCGGTCGCCCATCTCTCCGGCACGCCGGCCAATGCCGCGCGCGCTCAAGGCGTTGGCCAGCCGGTTGGACATTGCCTTCAAGTCGGCGAAGCTGTATTCGCGAGTGGATTTTCCAGGCTCTACGTCGATGATCGCCAATCGACCAGGCTCTTTATCGGCCCACCTGTCGCATATGTCGGCACCGATATTGTAGTAATCGGGGATATTCCACCGATACCCATTTCGAACCTCGTCGAAAGTTTTTGCCTTTTTCAGCATTACTTGTCCTCCGTCCCGATCTGAGAAAGCCTGCTGACCTGAGCTTCGGGCGATACGCGTCCTTCTGCTGTGCTCCTCGTCGTGTTTCCAAGGACGGCTCCACGGTGCATCGGTCATGTTCTTCAGTCCTACCCGTGGACCAGCCGGTACGTTGAGGCGTACCGGTGCGCCTTTCGCCCGTCCGGTCATGTCTTGAAGCGAGTGCGCTGGCCAATTCCCGGAAGCTGGCAGTGTCGGCGATGGGCGCAAAATAGAAGCGCAAATACTGACTGCTCGCGCCTCGCGCGTGCTCCGTGTGGGCAGGCCGGGGCAGATGCTCTCGCGCAGTCGGTAAGTGGGATGAGCAGTTGCGAGCGAGCCTCCGGCTTTCGGCGAAGTGTTCCTGACGGTGCCGTCGAACCAGCCAGCCTGTGCTGAGGCGCTGCTCGCCATCTTCTCCATTGATTGAAAGTTCAGACGCGGCCGAACGCCGGTCCGACCGGCTCTGCGCCCGGTTGCGGGGTTTGCTGGCGCAGCGCGCCCTGTTGTCTCTTGCCGTGTCACGCAACCTAACCTGAGCAATCCGGCTCGGAAAAAGCCGCGTTCCGGCAATAGGCCTATGAAAAAAATATGTCAAACCGAAGAAAATAATTGACTTTGATGTACGAATTTCGTTCTGTTGGGGAACTCGGTATGGCGATGTGTGCCATGCACCAGCTTCGGGTGACGTGTTGCAGGACCCAGAAACCGTGCCAAGTGTGCTTTCGCCGTTAGACCCGCGCCCGGTTGAACTGGTAAATGCCAGCGGGCGTGCCGACTTTGTGCTGGTTTGCGAGCACGCCGGGACCGCTGTTCCAGGGCGGCTCGACAACCTTGGTCTGCGCGCGGCCGAAACGCTTCGGCACATTGCCTACGATATCGGCGCCGAAGGTGTGGCCCGTCGACTTGCGGATCTACTCGATGCTCCGCTTTTCCTGCAGCGCTATAGTCGGCTGGTGGTCGACTGCAATCGTCCGTTTAACGCGCCCGATTGCATTCCGGAGGTGAGCGATGGGACAGTTGTCCCGGGCAATCTGAAACTTGCGGAACATGAGCGCCGGCAGCGTTATGCGGAGATTCACGAGCCATTCCATCGGGAAGTGGCGCTTTTTCTAGATGGGCGCGCGATGGCCGGCTCGCGGGCGGTCCTGGTCGCGGTGCACAGTTTTACGCGACGGCTGGCAGGAGGGCCCGGACGCCCCTGGCAACTCGGTGTGCTCTCCAACCGTGACCGTCGCTTTGCCGGGCGTTTCCTCGGCTCCTTTCAGGAGCGCAACCCGGGGACGATCTGTGCGCACAACGAGCCGTATGTCGTCGACGATCAGGGCGACTACACGATCCCGGTGCATGGGGAGGGGCGCGGCCTGCTGCACCTCCTGCTTGAAATTCGTAACGATTTGATTGGCGATCCCGAGGGACAGCACCGATGGGCGAGCTTGATCGCCCAAGGGCTGATCGATGCGCGAGAGAAAGATCATGTCAACGATTGATTTCCCCACGACACGCGAGGTGCCGCTCAATCCGAACGTGTCGGCGCTGTTGTTCATCGACGTGCAGAACTTTTGTGCGCGACGCGATGGCGGCGAGTTCAAGGATGTGTCAGACGCCGAGTTTGCCGACAAGTACGGCTACTATTTCGATCGCTTGAAGAACCTTGCAATCCCCAACATGCAGCGGCTGCAGGGGGCGTTTCGTAGCGCAGGCATAGAAGTTCTTTACACCACGATCGAGAGTCTTACCAAGAATGGTCGCGATCGCAGCCTCGATTACAAGATCAGCGGCTTCAATGTCCCAAAGGGCTCGTGGGACGGGAAGGTTATCGACGAGATTGCGCCCAGCGACGATGAAATCGTGCTGCCGAAATCGTCCTCGAGTGTCTTTGTGTCCACCCACGTCGATTACCTGCTGCGCAATCTCGGCGTAAAGCAGCTGGTGTTGGCTGGACTTGTCACGGACCAATGCGTGGAATCTGCGGTGCGTGACGCCTGCGATCTCGGCTACCTCGTGACGCTCGTGCCAGATGCCTGCGCCACATATAGCCAGGACCGTCACGACAACACTCTGCGAGCGCTCAAGGGGTATTGCCGCCAAGTCGGCACAGGCGCGCTGCTCGACGAGATCGGAAGGTGCTCGGGATAAGTGAACAAGAGCGAGTGAACCGCCAGTCTTTGCGGCTCAGGTGCGGCCGCCTGAACCAAAACGCGGCGGCCGCGATCATCGATTGCTCCCGCTCAAAGAGGTTCAGCAGATACCATCAAGGAGAGGGAAATACGACTGTGGTCATTCAATTTTCTGGTCTTTGGGTGAGTCTGGGGTTTGCCGCTCTGATTGCCACCAACCCTGCCCATGCTGCCGAGAAGATCGGCGTGATTGCGCCGCGCGCTGGCGCCAGCGCCGGCGACGGCCTCGGAATGGTGGATGGCGCCAGGCTCGCCGTCGACGAAAGCAATGCAGCCGGGGGCGTTGCCGGCTACCAGCCTCAGGTCGTCATGGGCGACAGGCAGAACATGTCACGGGAGCCCGTAACCTGCGCCGTCCAGCGCCTGACGAACGACCCTGACCTCAATGCCGTCATAAACGGATATGCGGACTATAGCATTTTTCAGATCAAGTTGATGGCCGAGCGGGATATGCCGTACCTGCTCTACACCAGCATGGATTCGACGCGCACGGTCATTGCGCCCCATCCGGACAAGTTCCCGACCATCTGGTCGTCCAACACTTCCTATGACGCCTACAAGACGGCGATGATTCCAGTGCTGCACAGTCTGGAAAAGAGCGGCAAGTCGAAGCTGCAAAACAAGCAGGTCGCTCTGATCTCCACCGACAATCCTTACTCGAAGTCGATCATCAATGGATTGAAAAAGAGCTTCGAGGAAGACGGCCGGACAGTCACATCTGCCGACCTTCTGCCGACCGGCGAAATCAGCGACTGGCGAACGTTCCTCATCAAGGTCCGCCTGGATAACCAGGCAGTGGTCATAAATACTGCCCCAAGGGCCGGCCACGCGGCGAAGTCTCTGACCCGGTTTATCGAGCAGCCGACCAATAGCTCCCGCACATTCGGTTCTAGCAGGTCGGTGACGGCAAGCGGGTCCTGTTTTCTCCGAAGTAGCATTCTGATGGCGAATTCCGCATGCCGCTCTGGATGAAGCAATAGCGTTGCGGCCAAGCGGCATTTCCGCGTGGCCCGCCAGACACGCACACCAACGAGACCGGCTGCCATTGCTAAGCGATAGTCTATGCAAGAGTTAGGGAGAATTTCAAATGGGCAAACTAGACGCTGCAGTGAAGGCCGCCTGGAGCGCGATCGACCGCGAGCGGAGTTATACGACTGAGCTCACTCAAAGGCTTGTCCGGATTCCTTCAGTCAATCCGAAGTTCATCAATGATCCAGACCAGAACCGCGAGAGCGCCGTCCAGGACCTGGTTGAATCGGAACTGACGTCACTTGGTATGTCGATTGACCGGTGGGACGTCTTTCCCGACCGGCCAAACGTCATCGGTCAGCTCGCTGGCTCGGAAGAGCGTAGCCTGCTCTTGTGCGGCCATATCGATGTGGTGCCTGTCGGCGAGGCCGGCACCTGGACGGTTGATCCCTTCGGGGGTGAGATCAAGCATGGCAGGCTTTACGGGCGTGGTGCCATCGACATGAAGAGCGGCGTCGCAGCTGCCATTGCTGCCATCCGCGGCATCAGGGCGGCAGGTATCGAACTTGAGGGACGTGTCGCTCTCCATTCGGTGGTCGATGAAGAAGCTGGCGGCTTTGGTGCGATAGACGCTGTCAAGCGCGGCTATCTTGCCAAGGCGGCGATCATCACCGAACTGACGATGGGCGATATCCAGATCTGCGAAGGCGGTCTGGAATGGATACGCATCACCATCACGGGCCGCCAAGGCCATTCGGCGTGGCGCTACAACGAGATCTGGCCGCAGCGCGACGCACCCGAGCGGCTGCGGCCAGCTGTGAATGCGATCGATATCGCAGGTCGTTTTCTGGAAGCCCTCAGGAACTTCGAATATTCGAGGTGCCGCGCTCGTCAGCATCCATTGCTGCCGCCCGGCATGAATACGATCAATGTCGGAGCAATGCGTGCTGGCGCCGGGCTTGGGCCGGACGGATTGCCGCTCATCATGACGAATCCCGCCATCATTCCGGATGTGGCGGTCATCGACCTCGACTACAAATTCTTGCCCAACCAGACGAAGGAAGAGATCCGGTCCGAGTTCGAAGCCTTCGTGCATCACTTCTGTCAGCAGGATCTCTGGTTGCAGAAGAATCCGATCAAGGTCCAATGGGAGCTCGGTGGCCTGCATTTCCCGCCTATGGATACCGCGCCAGATCACCCGCTCGTGCAATCGCTCTTGCAGCGTCGAACCCAACTTGGCGGCAAGCCGAAGATCTCGGGAATGATTGCCGTCGTCGATGCCGCGCACTACGCCGGCGCGGGAGTTGATGCTGTCATCTGCGGAGCAACGGGCGACGGTTTCCACGGCGCCGACGAGTACGTAGACATTGTTTCGCTGGAGGAGACAACCAAAACGCTAGCCGCCGGAATCATCGATTGGTGTGGAATCAAGTGATTGATCGCAAATGCAGTGAACCAGTGCAGTGAAAGAGGAGTGCTACCATGAACTTTGCTAGTCTTTGGACCAGTCTGGTCCTCGCTGCGCTCGCCGCGGCAACGCCTGCCCATTCAGCTGATAGAATCGCCAAGATCGGTGTCCTCGCGCCGCTGACCGGTAACTCAGCTGCGGATGGAAACGAAATGATCGACGGCGCCAGGCTCGCCGTTGACGAACTCAATGCAGCTGGCGGGGTAGCTGGCTACAGGCTGCAGGTGGTCGTAGGCGACACCCAGAACCAGTCCGCCGATGCCGTGACCAGTGCGATCGAACGCCTGGCGGGTGATCGTGACCTGAACGCCATCCTCACCGGCTACGCCAGCGGCAGCAATTTCGAAATCGAGACCATGGCCGAGCAGGAGATGCCCTACCTGATCTGGGCGAATTCGGCTCAGACGCGGGACATCATCGCGCCCCATCCGGACAAGTTCCCGACTGTCTGGTCAATGGCCCCGTCCCTGGATGAATACAATACGGCCATGGTGCCGGTGGTTAAGGGCCTTCTTGCAGATGGCAAGCTCAAGCTGCGGAATACGAAGGTCGCCCTGATCTCTTCGGACAATCCCTATTCGAAGACCATCATGAACGGGCTGAAGAAGAGTTTCGAAGATGCTGGCTGGACCGTAACGTCGGCAGACCTTCTGCCGTTCGGTGAGATCGACAACTGGCGAACGTTCCTTGCTAAAGTTCGTCAGGATAATCCAGCGGTCATCATCAACACGGACTATCAGCCGGGCAATGCCGGGAAGTTCTTGACCCAGTTCCTGGAGCAGCCGACGGACAGCCTCGTCTTCATCCAGTATGCACCTTCGGTCCCCGAATTTTTAAAGTTGACGGGCAAGCAGGCCACGGGCGTCGTCTATAACCTGCTGGGCGGCACGCTGAATACGCCCGCGAACCCGCGGGCTGCCGAAGTGATCAAGAAATATCAGGACAAATATGGCCACGAACCAGGTACCTATGGGCCGGCGCTCTACGAGGAGGTCATGGTCTATGCCGACGCCCTCGCCAGGGTGGGAGATCCGGCCAAACGGCTCGCTATCGGCAAGGCCATTGGCGATACCCGCAAACAGATCGTAAGTGGCAAGCTCTCCTTTGATCCGAACACGCATCTTGCGGACCAGGGCGACAATTCAATTCCAATTCAGTTCTTCCAGATTTGGGATGGCAAACGGGTTCTGTTTTACCCGAGGCAGTATGCGGACGGAGAGTTCCGTATGCCTCCATGGATGCGACAATAGCGCGACCGGCACCTTTGCGGCCGCGCGGCATCGCCGCGTGGTCGATTGATCCATCCGCGATGAGCGAAGAGCACACGATGCCAGACCTCAGTTATGACAAGCCGCTGCTCGAGATACGTCAGGTGAGCAGACGCTTCGGTGCCTTGGTTGCTATCGACAATGTCTCGTTCTCGATTCGCAAGGGCGAGATCTTTGGCATTGCCGGCCCGAACGGCAGCGGCAAGAGCACTCTCTTTAACGTTATCACCGGGATTCCATTTCCCCCAAGCGAAGGCGAGGTGCTCCTTTCCGGCAAGCAGATCCATCGGCTGAGCCCGCATCAGATCAGCCGCGCCGGCATCCTTCGCACCTTTCAGAAAGATGCAGAGTTTGCAACGCTGAGCGCGCGAGAGAACGTTTATGCAAGTGCCGCTTATTGCGCCCAAATGACCTCGATGGAAGCGAGGGAGGCCGCCGAACAGGCGCTGGATGACGTATCGCTGGCGGTTGACCGACGGTCGAAAGCCGCCTCCGACCTCTCGGTCTTCGAGCGCAAGCAGTTGATGATTGCCTCTGCAATCGCGGGGCGACCTAAGGTGCTTCTCCTCGATGAGCCTGCCGCCGGTCTCACCAGGCCCGAAATATCTGGCCTCTCCGACCTGATATTTAGCGTGCACCGACGCGGCATCACGGTCGTGCTCATCGAACACGTCTTGCCGCTTCTCCTGAACGTGTCCGAACGCCTGATGATCCTCAATCACGGCGCCATCATCGCCTCGGGAAGTCCGGCAGAGGTGGTACGCAGCCCGGAGGTCGTCGAAGCCTATCTCGGCAAACGGGAGGCGAGACTTTGAGCAATACTACAAACGCGCTTGAAATCGCCGGCTTGCGCGCAGGTTACGATGCCTGCGATGTGCTGCTCGGCATGAGCCTCCACGTCGGGCCGCAGGAGCGCGTCGGGCTCTTTGGACCCAACGGCCACGGCAAGACAACGCTTCTCAACACGATTTCTCGGGTGATCCGTCCGCGGGCAGGAGAGGTCCGCTTCATGGGCGAGCCGATCGACCAGCTCGAGCCCCAGAAGATCGTTGCCCGCGGCTTGATTCACGTGCCCCAGGCCAACCGCCTCTTTCCCGACATGCAGATCATGGAGACGCTTCAGCTTGCGGCCTTCACGCCGCGCGCGCGGGAGGAGCTGAAGACAAACCTCGATTATGTGCTCAACCTGTTTCCCCGGCTTGCCGAGCGCCGCCGGCAACAATGCAAGACGTTGTCAGGTGGCGAGCGCCAGATGCTATCGATCGGCGCAGGGCTCATGTGCGCGCCTCGCATGCTGATGCTGGACGAGCCGACGCTCGGGTTGTCTCCGAAGCTCAAGGACGAGCTTGCCGGGGCAATCTCGGAAATATCGTCGCGGGGCATTCCGCTTCTTCTCGTCGAACAGGATATCGCATTCATCCTGTCCCTGGTCGAACGCATGTACCTTGTCGACCACGGCGAAATCAGCCGGGAAATCAACCGGAGCGGAGAGGTCGACCATCAGGAAATCATGGACATGTATTTCGGATCGGAGGGCGCATGATCACGAGCGACATCCTCAGCGCAATTCTCGTCAGCGGTATCGTGCTCGGCTCGGGCTATGCCTTGATGGCGAGCGGACTTTCCCTGGTATGGACCACGCTTGGCATCTTCAATTTCGCTCATGGTGTGCTGATGACACTCGGCGCCTACATCGCCTGGACCGTATCGGACGCGGCCGGGCTCAATTTCGGATTGGGTGTAGCAATCGCCATTTCAGCAGCGATCATGATCGCAGTAGGCATTCTGATTGAGCGGGTCATTGTTCGGCCGTTCTACGACCATCGCGATGTCCTGCTCATCACTGTCATGACGACCCTGGCCGCAATGATATTCATGCAGAAGGGGATCCAGCTGATCTGGGGAGCAAGGCTCAAGCAGCTATCTCCGGTCGCAACCGGCAACGTTCAAATCTGGCAAACGACGATTTCCGCGCAGGAGGCGCTCATCGTTGTCGTGGCGCCATTATTGCTTGGTGCGCTTTGGCTTTTCCTCGATCGTTCGCGAACAGGACGCGGAATACGAGCAGTGGGCCAGAACCCGGACGCCGCCAGGCTGATCGGCATCGACGTCTCTCGTCTTTTTATCATTACGTTCGCCCTCTCGGCAGTCCTTGCCGGGCTCACAGGCGTGCTTCTCGGCTCGATCCGCCTGCTCACGCCGGAGTTCGGCTCCGAGCCGCTCGTCAGGGCATTGATCATCGTGATCTTTGGCGGGCTTGGCTCGCTGGGCGGGACCATTCTCGCAGCCTATCTGATGGGTATCCTCGAGGCGGCTCTTGTGTTTTTCGTAGGCATCTACTGGGCACCCTCAATGATCTTTCTCCTGCTCATCCTGGTGCTGCTCGTTCGGCCCCAGGGGCTCCTCGGAAAGGTGGTGCGCTGATGATAGGCCTCCACAATGCCAGGATCCGCAACAGCAAGACGTGGCTGATTGGCGTCCTGCTGGTCGCAGGGCTCCTTGTGCCGATTTTCATCCAGGACAGCTATCTGCGGCATGTTTTCATCATCTCCTTCGTCTACGGGATTGTCGCAGCGAGCTGGGATCTCAGCCTTGGCTATGCCGGCATCTTCAATTTTGCCCATGTCGCGTTTTTCGGCGTCGGTGTTTACGCAACGGGACTGACCGCAAAGCTTCTGGGGATTGATCCGTGGGTTGCGATGCTCTTCGGCGGGTTTGCCGCGTCCGCTGCTGCTGCCATCGTCGCTCTCCCCGTCGTACGACTGCGGGACGTCTATGTGGTGCTGGTCACGTTCGCTTTCAGCCAGCTTGTAATGCAACTTGTGATCAATCAGTCAAATCTGACCGGAGGAACGCAAGGCATGGTGCGCGTGCCGACAATATCGCTGCCGGGCTACAATTTCCTGCGCGACCACAAGCTCGGCTACTACTATGTCGCCTTTGCTCTGCTTGTCACCACGACCGTTTGTCTGCGCTGGCTGGTCCGCTCCGATTTCGGCCTCTCGATCAGGGCCCTGCGCGACAACGACGACTACGCAGTCTCCCGCGGTATTCCGATTGCGTGGCAGCGCCTGAAAACCCTCGTGGCAAGTGCATTCTTCACCGGGCTGGCGGGTGGATTCTACGTCATCTATCTGCGCGTTGCCTCGCCGGAGGTCTTCGACTTCTCGACCGTGTCGCTCATCTTGAGCATGGTACTTCTCGGGGGCACCTCCAGTATCTACGGACCGCTATTTGCTGCGCTCTTCCTGACCTTCATCTCGGAAGGGCTCGCCAGCATCAACAACTTCGCCGAAGGCCGCTTCATGCTGGTTGCTCTGGCCATGATCGTCGTGCTCCTGTTCTTTCCGAAGGGGCTTGCCTCCGCAGTGCCTGCAAGTATTGCAAGCAATGCAAATCAAAAGCGATCGCGACAACCCCTGACGTCTTCGAAAGACCAGGCTCTAATGACTTCGACCGACAAAGAGAACGAGGCCGGAACTGCCAGTCCCACCGGGGTCCATTGAACGTCCCTCCTGGTCCGTTTAACGGCCGAAGTTATATTCGGAGCGGAGCGAGGCAGGATTGGAGCCCCGGACCGGAGAGGCGATCTGAATTGCGTGGTTGTCCGGGGATTGATCGAGGCCGGGTTGACGGGAATTTCGCCGGGGATGGCCTTGTGGGGCATCACGATCCGGAGGCGCCGCCGTGCAGACCTTTGCAAACGCTGCCAACGCGCCCGGTGCTTACACAGGTCGTGAGGGCCAAATTAGCTGCGCGCGTGTCCAGTATTGAACTCAGGAACGAGACATGAGCGTTGTATGAACGCGAACCCCGATCCATCCCGAAACTGGCTCATTTGCGCTTTCATCCGCTGGCCGTGAGCCTTGCACGGACGAGGGGCACACGGCGACTCAGTGAGGCCCTCCGCGCGGCTCGCTCTGGCCGCGGTGATTGATCGCATGAACGACGCTCGGGTCTGGGCGGCGGCGGTGGATGGTGCTCAGGACCTCCGATTGATGTTGGGCACTGAGCAGACTGGCCACCCCAATGAGATGCCCGAGATGGCTCTGGCGCATACCGTGTCCGACACGGTCGAGAGCGCCTATCGGTCCTCTCCTGAGGACGCTCGCAGTACTCATGCTTGTCGCCAGTAGGCGTCTCAGGGCCCGTATGGTAGGCTGAGCCGTACTGTCGTTCGTTCCGCGTCCATTTGTTTTGGTTTGGAGGGTAAAATGTCGCGAATAGACCTTACGCGGCTATGCCTATTCGTTGCTTGCAGCTTCCTCCTAATCCGACCGGCGTCGGCTCAAGTAAGCTATGCGCTCCATGCCAGCAGTCTAGGTCAGAATGTTGCGGGTCGCAGCCTTCGGCTACGGCTTGCGTGCAATGCAGCGTCGGATATGGGTATGAAAAAAACCGGCGCAGAAAAATGGTCTCGCAAAAACCAACCGGTGTGTGATCGTCGATAGTATCTTTGTAAATGGGCAAACTGTACCGGCTAGCCAAACGGTAAGCTACGCTCAGAGTTCAGTAGATTGGTATTGTCGTGGACGAGCAGTTCTTGAGAGACGGGCCAGGATTGGATTGGCCGGCGTTCTCAGGTGACGAAGAAGCTCCTGTCCAGCCTCCCCGCAGAATAGAGGGGAGACGTTATCATCACTTGTACTCTGCGCCCTGACATTCTTTATGATGTCGTCGTTATATTTTCGCGATTTCCCGCGTGACTAACAGGTCCGCCTGAGTATTAGTGTAGGCCGTGTACTCATTATGCGACTGACCGCTCACCCCCAACAGCGGCGGAAAAGCGGACATCTCCCGAGGTCGCTGAAGGGCCAACTGTCACCTCGGGTGACTGTGTCCGCTACCCGGCAAACCGACTCTGATGCAGAAAATCATCTTGCAGAGGAGGGCCGCCAAGCCCAGAATCTCGCACATAATGTTTGAAGTGGAGGCGGATGATGCAGCAGCTCCGTGTTAGCTCGGAAGACCTCGCGCGTTACCTGCGGGATAAGGAGAAGTTGAAGCTTGAGTTCAAGTTCAAATACGAGCTCGAAGGTCAGGCGAAACAGAAACAGTTCGACGAAGTTGCCAAAGACATCATCTCGCTTTTCAACACTGCTGGCAGACACGCACACGACTACGCGCATCTGATAATTGGCGCCGGAGATGAGTTGCTAAGCGACGGAACGAGGAAATATGAAGTCGTCCAACTTGGGCAATTCCACGAGAGGCAATTTCTGAACATTGTGAATAGCCGATGTGCGCCCCAGGTCCCTTCGATCGACTATCAAGAGGTCATATTTGAAGGCCGCCTTTATGGCGTCATAGCCCTTCCGCCCTCGCCGCACGTCCATGAGCTCACTTGTGATCTCGTTACTCCTAAGGGCCTTTGGCGAAAAGGCAGCGTGTTGCTGCGCAGTGGCGAGGGTGTAATTGTCGCAAATCCTCAGCAGATTACTCAGATGCAGCGGCAAAAGGGTTGGATGCCTATGCCGGGGCCGGTGGCCCAATCACATGGGGCTCCCTTAAAGCAAACTGCTCGTGCAGCGCTGCGGGATGGGCTCGTTGCTGAGTTTTGCTTCAAACGAAATCAGATGATTGCCCACGTGTATGACGAGTATTCTCTCCACCTCGACGCTGTCGTGCGGACGGCGTTTGACCGTCTCAACGCGCAACGAACGAGCCGCGGCCTGAAATCTCATTTCTCGTCCATGCGCTTTCGATTGATTCGCGGGCCAAGATTTGCGGACAACGGGATTGAACTGGACCTTGCACCGATAGACTTCGTCTATCGCGTGATGTTGGAGGACAAGAGTGTAGACGAAGGCGTCAAAGAACACATCCGAATTCGGATCGAGGAAAACGCGCAACGCATTCCGAAATGGCTACAAGGTACGCACCCAAGTTTGAGTGCATTAAATTACCATCCACTGGGTGTAGAAATAGCAATAGTGACTAAAGATGGGAGAACCCTTCTGCGAAAGAGAGGTGCAAGTGTGCTGCTGGCAACGTTGGAATGGGATGTGTCCTACAGCGGGTATTGCGGTGAAAAGGATATGCCTCGACCCAGAGAGCTTGACGTTGCGCTGACGGCTCAGCATGAGCTGCACAGGGAGATCGGCAGCTTAGCGGTTGATCGCAGGGACATTGTATTTACTGGAATTCATCGGAATGCAGACAGCGGCGCTGTCGACGTGCTTGGGTTCTGGCCAACAGAAGCACGATCGGACGAGCTTGTTGATTTGCTTACCGACAAATACCCGGACATTCGCGGCGCATTCGAAACTAAAAGACGGGCAGAGGAAGATTTTGTCTGGGACACAACCAATTTGGTTGTGGATTTTGATGGCCTTGCTATTTCGCGGGCCATCAAGAAGCTTAGCGAAGAACAAGGGAAACCAGCCTCTCTAATCCCTGAAGCGTTTGTTTGCCTACTGCGCGCGCTGGAGGTCACTGGAAACTCAACTGCTGAACTGGCGGCGTTGGCACCGAGTTGACAAGGTGCGGGCGTGAAGAAATCTCTGTCTTGAGGCGGATTCGGGCGCGACGTAGGAGCGCCTACCGGAATGACCGCAATGGGTCAAAGGCCGCCTTCTAGCTGGCGTGGCCCTGTTCGGGTCACCTCCAGGAAGCAGACCTCGCGACGCTCTGAGCTTGGGTCAGCCTGGCCAAAATCGGACGACGTGCCACCAATGCGGTACCTCCTCAGAGAAGTATGCGGGCGCGGCAAAAGAGCAGTTCTTCAGGTAGTATTTCGGAACCTTGTCATTTATCCGTACGCGGGGCGCGGGATGGGCTCAGACGAGGCTTTTTGATCACGTTGGGTCATCCACTAGGGTTGCTGGTCGATCCGAAGGGTTACGAAACGAAAAAAACTTCCCAACAGTTCGTCTTAAAATTGGTCCTTAATCGGTTGTCCTTCGCGCAAGAAATGTCGGCGAGCGCCAACGCAAAGTTCGGCTTCTCCGGGGGGAGCTAACCTACGCGCGTCGATGTCGCAATCATTTCGTAAATCGGAGCGGTCTCTTGCGGTGATCTTGACCAAGTCCGTGCAAACTGAATCTCAATTTCTCAGAGATCCCCTTTGGAGGAAGGAAGCTATTCAGGCATTTCCCATGATGCGGAAGCATTTATCCAAAGATTCGGAGGTTGGTTGCTCCGAAAGATACAACTGGTGGCCTATTTTCTCTTATCTACACGCTAAGTTTTTCCAAGGTGGAAGGCGCTTCGGAGTTTCAAGCATCGTTCAATGGTAACCATCCGGTGAGGCTTTCAATTACCCATAACTTTGACCACTCGGGCTGATCCGCTGATCGGGGAAATCTTGAATCGAAAGAATCACTTGTGATTCCTTTCTGAGCCCCTGATTCGCGAGGGGTGCTCTATGCGGCTGACATTAAGGGATCGATCGGCAAGAGGCTGTTTGCGGTCCTTGGAAGGTGAATGTTGGATTGATCGAGAGAGTAGTGGATGTGAGTTTTGGGACGCGCGGCTCGGCGACAGATTCCGCAAACTGCTCACGCAGATTGGAGGCGCCATGGGACATAGCATTCCGCTCGTCTGCCAGGATTGGGCGAATACCAAGGCAGCTTACCGCTTCTTCTCTAACGACCGGGTCAGCGAAGCGGACATTCTGGCCAGCCATTTCCAATCGACACGTGATCGTGCCTCCGCCACTGAAGGTCTCGTTCTTGTACCGCACGATACAACCGAGTTCAGCTATCAACGCGAGAAGTCAGAAGCGATCGGCATCACCAAGAGCATAAACAGTGGACGGGATAAGGCAGGTCGCCTCAGATCGCACACGGTTTGCGGCATCCTGATGCATTCGAGCCTCGCGATTACAGTCGAGGGGGTGCCGCTGGGGTTGGCGGCCGTTAAGTTCTGGACCCGGAAGAAATTCAAGGGGACGGCAGCGCTCAAAAAGAAGATCAATCCGACCCCGATTCCCATCGAGAAAAAGGAAAGCGTCCGGTGGTTGGAAAATCTCAAGCAGTCTACGCAACTCTTGGATCATCCGGGACAATGCATCCATATTGGTGATCGCGAGAGTGACATCTACGAGCTTTTCTGCGCAGCGTGGGAGATCGGAACTCATTTCCTGATCAGGACTTGCGTCGATCGCTTGGCTGGAGACGGCGATCACACGATCGCCGACGAAATGGACGAGGTCGCCGTCAAAGGGCTCCATCGCATCGAAGTCAGAAGACAGCATTGGCGATCCCGACCAGGCCGTTCTTAAGATCAGGTATCGCAAGATTCGCGTCCTGCCGCCGATCGGAAAGCAGAGGCGCTATCCCGCTCTGATCCTGACGGTGATCCATGCCGAAGAGCGCGGGACGCCGAAGAACAGAAAGAAGATCGATTGGAAGCTGATCGCCGACCTGCCTGTTATGCGGCATCTCGGATCTTCATACGCGCCTTCTTGTGGCCGTCACTGAAGACGGTTTTGTGCGATGAAATTGCGACCATCAAAGTGGGCGAAGTTGCCGACTTCGGCAACTTTATGGGCGCCGTTATCGATGAAAGGGCATGGCGCAAGCACATGCGGATTTTCGAGGAAGTAAAATCCTCCAACGCGAAAATCCTCACCGGAGGACGTGGTGACGACAAGACCGGCTACTTTGTTGCACCGACCCTGATCGAAACGGACGATCTGGATCGCGAGTGCTTCGTGAGGAGTTTTTCGGACCAATCGTGGCGGCCTACGTCTATCGCGACAGCGAGTTTGAATCTGTTCTGGAGAAGATAGATCAATCGGGTACTTACGGCCTCACAGGTGCGATATTTTCGAGCGATCGTCGCATCATCGGTCGCGCATTGCATGGTCTGCGCTCTTCCGCCGGAAACGTCTATATCAATGACAAGCCAACCGGTGCGATCGTTGGCCAACAGCCATTCGGCGGAGCAAGAATGTCAGGCACCAACGACAAAGCTGGGTCGATCTGGAATCTGATCCGGTGGGCGTCGCGACGAACGATCAAGGAAGCGTTCGTCCCGCAGAAAGACTATCGCTACCCTTACCTCTCCAGCGGCGCGGCGGACGATTGAGGGTTTGAACTGTCGCTTTATGTATCTCTCATAGAGACGCGTCAGCTCGTATAGAGCTGCTTGGATTCAAGTCGTTTCTTATAGCCGTTTGGCGTTGTTCGTCGTATTTTTCCTCCCGCGACGGACATCACTGGCCGCCCCGTCAGGGGCGGCTTTTTTCTCTTCTGGTCGCACCACACCGATCTGCTCGCAATTGGCTTGAACTAACCGCGAATGTTCGTCCGCGGCACGCCATGGTCTTGCCGGAAGCCGCACGGTACATGCTGGGGTCTCAAGTTCAAGCTTAGTGTGGTTCATAGCCTTTCGCCGGACAGTGGCTTGCGATCAGCTTGCCTGATTGAAGCCCCGATTGGGGCCGCTTGAAAGCAGGACGAGTCACTCCGCCAGGACTTGGTAATGCTTCATTCCCGTTGGCTCTGACGTTAACAGGGCCGGCGTGCATCGTTTCCGATCTGGTGTCGATGTGTCCGAAATTGGTATTGGCTTCCCAGTTCACCCACAATTACCACGACCGATTACAAGCCTTCAGTTGGAGATCGTGTAACCGAGCGAGAGGTTCGAAGGTTTCGCTGGCTAGTCGGACCCTGAGCGCGTGTCTCGCCATCGCTGTGGGCCGCGTAAGCAGCATCATCCACCCTGATTCGTTTCCTCGAGCAATCTCAAGGACTCGGGTGCAACGATCGACAAGATGTGTGTGTCCAAAGCCGAAAGACTGATCCGCTGCAAAGTGAATACTGCCAGGTGCGCTTCGATATCTTGATCGAGGCACTCAGGAGATGACGTGAGCGCCAGAATTTCCGCCGGATGCTTCGCACGACCATTCAAAAGACTTTCCGCCTTCGATCCTCATCAGGTGGAGAGATCGGATACGACCAGGGACAAATTGGAAGTCTCGCCGAAGATTAATGAGCCGCTCGTCGAAGCTTGGGAGTCCCTTAACCGAGTGGGCGTACGGGGGGCAGCCAGTGTATTATAGACCCTATACTGTGCGTGCTAATACGCGGTTCTTTGTCAAGAATACGATATTGGGGAGTCTTTCTCTGCAAGACCTCGCGGCAATAGAGGAGTTCCTAGAACCTATCGTCCTGAGAGAGCGAATGGTTCTGCAGGAGCCAAAGAGGCATCTTGATCACGTCTATTTTGTAGGAGCGGGTCTTGTTTCGCTGAGAATAGTTGCGGCGGGAAGCATCCTCGAAACGGCAGTCATAGGATATCCGGGTGCAATCGGCGCGTCGTTCCTGTTAGGAGGACATCTGCCGACTCATCAGCCCGTTGTGCTCATTCCTGGAAACGCGCACAGGATCCTTGTCGAGGATCTGCGTCGGATTATGAACGAGAACCCCGATATCAGAGAACGTCTGTGTCGATACGTTCAAGCTCTGAGCGTGCATTGTGCTCAGTCCGGCCTATGCGGCGTTCGGCACGCTAGTGAAAAGCGCCTCGCATCCTGGCTCTGTTTGGCCAGTGATGCTGTTGGCTCCAATGTCCTTCCCGTTACTCATGACTATCTTTCATCAGTTCTGGGGTTGCGCCGTGCTGGGATAACGGAGACGTTGAACCGGTTCGAAGAACAGCAATTGATTCGCAAGACGCGTGGCGTTGTGCAGATCGAGGCGCGCAACTGCCTCGCGCAAAAGGCATGTAGCTGTTACCGACTCATTTCAGGCACTTACGCCGCGCCGAGTCTGTGACACCAGCGAGCTAGCAAAGCCGCCTGATCGTCTGATTCGTCTCCGAAGTCATTTTCAAAAACTCAACGGCGCATCGTAAGTCGGGATTGACCTGCGCAGTTCGCTGTGTGCGCATGAACATTCCCACTCGGTCGGCCTTGGTCAGTTCGCGATCAACGTACGAAACGTACTCCCATGGGAACAGATAGTGCAAAGCGTACTATTGTGAAACGACTAGAACACGCTTGCAAAGGGCTCGCGCGTGTTGGTTCGATACGTACAGACTTTGCGCGCCGATTGTGAACGCAATCGGCCTACATCAATGTGCGAGTGGCGGAATGATCCGCACCGCGACGTCCGCTGGTTCACTCTATCAGTCGGCGTTCGAGGAGGGCCCTGCAGGTCAACAATGATTGGGGGCAAAGGCGGTTGGTCCCTTCCGTATCAGTTGGGAGGCTGCCTTTGGGCTAAAAACAATTCGGAGAACTCTTATGAAGATGGTGAAGAGCCTATTGCTCGGTGCGGCGGCGGGTTTGATCGCTGTAGGCGGAGCGCAGGCTGCGGATCTGCCTGTAAAGGCCAAGGCGGTGGAGTACGTGAAGATCTGCTCGCTGTATGGAGCAGGCTTCTACTACATTCCCGGTACTGACACTTGCATCAAGCTTGGTGGTTACCTGCGTGCCGAGGTCGCCTTGGGTACCAATAGCAACTATGACACTGCGAACGGCAGTGTGGCAGGCGCGAAGAATCGCCTGAGCAACTACTACACGGCCCGTTCCCGTGAGGATCTGACCATCGATACACGCACTGCGACCGAGTATGGCGTGGTCCGCACATTCTTCGATGCAACCTTCACCTGGACATCGGGTGGCTATACGGGTGCCGGCACAACTGCCGTCAACGGCTCGACGGCCTATACCGGGGCGACCGGTTCTGGCGCGATCGCCGGTGGTTCGCTCGGTGTCTATTACGCATTCATCCAGTTCGCTGGTTTTACGCTGGGTAAAGCGGTCTCGCAGTTCTCTGCTCCCTGGACCAATTATCCAGGTAACAACTTCGATGGTCTGCCCGGCGGCGGTGGCACGGTCACCGGTGTGAACCAGTTCTCCTATACTGCTGACTTCGGCCAGGGCATCACCGCAGCCTTCTCGGCGCAGGATCAGGTGGCCTACTATACCAGCAACATTTGGAATGTGAGCGGCGCGACGGTCGCGGGACTCGCGACCGGAGCTTATGGCGCCAACGACATCGGCGGATCACGTTCTCCGGACCTCGTGGCCATGGTTCGCGTCGATCAGGCCTGGGGTCTCCTTCAGGCGTCCGTTGCCGCGCACGACAACCACGCTGGTTACTACGGTGCGGATGAGACCACGGGCCATCCGGGCGACAAGTGGGGCTGGGCCGCTCAGTTGGCTTTGTCGATCAAGAACATCCCCACGGGCGCGGGTGACACGATCAACGTGTCAGGTGTGTACACGAACGGTGCAAGCCGTTACAATTTTCAGGACCTGATGGCGAGCACTTACGCGATCTACGGCGGTACCGGTCTGGCGGGTGCTTACCAAAGCGTTGGCCTCGGTGGTCTGTCCGACTCTGTGTTCGTGACTGGCGCCGGTCAGGAATTGACCACGACCTATGGGTTCCGTGGTGCTTACACCCACAACTGGGATCCATACTGGAACACGGCGATCTACGGTGCATGGGCTGCTGTGCGGTATAACAACACGGCGAAGGGCTACCTCTGCGGCGCGTTCGTTACCGGCCTCGCCCTTTCGAGCGGTGTTGCCGGCTGCAACCCCGACTTCAACTATTCGGTTGTCGGTGTGATCACACGCTGGACGCCCGTCAAGAACCTGACCTTCTCGGCCGACCTCGCCTACACGATGCTTGACCAGAAGTATGCAAGCGGAAGCACGGTCACGCTGCCGCTGCAGTCGACGATTGCCAAGCCCGGCACTGCGTATGAGCTGAAGGACCAGGGCAGCCTGACGCTGCTGCTCCGGGCCCAGCGCAACTGGTGAATCACTGTCAAGCCAGCGGAAGGAGACAAATAGCGACTTCATAGATCTAAGTTAACCTCCAAGAAGGCCTCCGGCATGCCCGCCGGAGGCCTTTTAGAGTCCAACTCTGATTTCCGATCGAGGGTGATAGCAGTTCGTGGGTACGGGATTTGTGGACGAGAGTCGTGAGCTGCCGTCGACATTGTTTCTCGACCAGGCCCAGCTCCAGTGGGAGACTGAATGTGCGATTCACACCGCAAGGAATCGGCTATTCGTGAAAGATATCAAACCGTTCTGACGTGTGTGGAGAAGGCCGACTGCCGCGTGCGCGAGATGGGCTTTCGATCCTGGCTACTCAGGAAGTCTGGGCCCAGCGCAGAAGCTACAAGCAGTAAGTGTCCCTCGGCGAGAATTGTATGCCACACTTCGCAGAGCGGGAGTGCGGTACGAGTCAGCAAGCCGTCGCCTCAGCAGGGCAGCACATTCAAGTGAATTCCAATCTGACAGATCCCTCCAAAATTTGTAGTGGTTCTCCCGAAGTCGGTTCGGGCCGCTGCACCGGCATATAATCTATGGCCACGACCAGCTCGGCACCAAATCTGTCAGGTTCAACGTCAACGGCAGTGCGATGTCGGGCAGCGATCGCGACGGCAGATCGCGCGCCTCGCTGGCCATACGCGCTGCAACTAAACCGTCGGGACCATGCATGTCGGCGGCGGCGTGAGTGACGGAGCTTATTCGGGATCTGTTAAAAGGGTCAATGATGGATCTGAGTTTCACTGAGAGCGAACTCGCCTTCCGGGCGGAAGTGAGGACATTCTTCTGCACCGCGGTCCCGGCCGATATGCGTGAAAAGCTTCTCGCCGGAGAGCAGGCGACCAAGCCTGACGTGGTGCGCTGGACAGGGTTCCTTGCAGAGAAGGGGTGGGGCGCGCCGCACTGGCCGGTCGAATATGGCGGCACCCAGTACGGCTTTACCGAGGAGATGAGCTTGACGCCGGCACCCGCGCCGCCCTTCGGCGTAAACATGGTGGCACCAGCTCGATGCCGGCCTGGCATGAGCGTCGCAGGCGGTGGCGATATGTCAATATTCGGCGTCGTCGATGCGGCCGGGCATGCTGTATCCTGCGTTCATCGTTGTTGAAATCGTTCGGCTCGGCGTTGTCTGCCCGAGTCACGGACTCGTATCGCACAATTGTGCCATCCTCGAGCGCCTCGATGATGATCCCGTCCGCGGTCAACGCGGCGGGTTTCGTCACCTCTATACACTCTGCCCGGCGCTGGAGACGGGGGAGGCGTGCCGATTGCCATAGCTAGGCCAGCAGATGATGACTAGCCGCAGGTCATTGTTCCGCGATCGAGCATGCGCAGTCATGTTCGATTAGCCTTGTGACGTATCCTTTGATTTCAGTTTCTCGCCAATTGAGAGCGATCGCCCCAATGTTTCGGCCACAGTTCGTAGTGCTGCCAAACGCTGCGGTAGTTGCTCGTTCATGATCCGCTGCAGAGGCCCGGTCATTCCGAGGGCGTAAAACACACGCCGATCGGACAGGAAAACGGGCACCGCGATAGCGGCCAATCCTTCGTCGATCTCTCCGATGCACGTAGCATAGCCTCGGGTCCTGACTGCCGCGAGCTCCTGTTCGATCCATGCACGGTCATTGCGTGTGTTCGCCGTGAGCAGAGGAAGGTCGGTGGACATCGCTTCGGCCAGTACCTCTTCACTTTGATAGGCCATGATCGCCTTGGCCGTTGCTGCTGCATGCACCGGCATCTCGATCCCGGGCTGCACGTAGCTCCGCCAGCGCACATCAGGTGAAATCGAAATCGCCACGACGACGCGCGCGCCAATGAGGCGTGTGAGGTAGCAGGTCTCTGACGTCGTGTCGGTCAGCTGCTGCAGATGCCCGCGAGCAAGGGCGGCAATCCATCCATCGTCTGCCGTCGCGTGCAGGAGTCGCAACAAGCGGTCGCCGAGCTGATAAGCGCGCCCGCCGACGTTGTCCTTTGCAAGTCCAGCGCGCACCAGGCCTTTCAACAGCCGGTGTGCAGATGTCTTCGGAAGATCAAGCAACGAGGACACGTCTGCCAGCGTCAGCGCGCCTGGAAACGTCGCGACGAGTTCGAGCACCTGCATATAGCGATCGAGAGGACCCGCCGTTTCATCTGAGATTGTCATTAGGGTAAGTATGCCTTCCAGACGGAAAGTTTGTGCAAGCGTGCCTCGAGCCGCTTGACTCCGCGAGTAGATTCACATTTGCTTCGCGCAATATCGGAATATTATTCCGGAAAACGGAACGAGAGTCAATGGCGATTTGCGGGTAGCACACTTCATGCCTCCGCAACGGGGAAGCGTCACGAGGCACATCATGAAGATGACGAGGCAGGAGTTTTTGAATGCTTTGTTTGCGGCGACCGTAATGCCGTGGATGGCAGTCGCACGCGCCGAGCAGGGCAGCCCGATCATCGTCGGCGCCACAGTGCCCATGACCGGACCGTTGTCGCTCACGTGCAGGCAATATCACAGCTCCCTGATGATGGCCGAACAGGACATCAACAAAGCCGGCGGCATCAACGGCCGCAGCCTCAAGATCGTTTTCGAGGATACTCAGGCCTCCAACAGCACGGCGGTAAATGCATTCGTCAAGCTCGCACAGGAAACCAGGCCGTCGCTGTTCTTCCTGTCGAGTTACTCGACACACAATCTGGCGGTGTCGTCGGAGCTGAAGAAGGTGCAGGTGCCCGCCTTCTATGCTGGCGGGGCAGATGTCGTGGCCGAAGGCGGCAACGAATGGATGTTTCGCGTGCGGCCGGCCGACAGCGTGTCAGCCGAAGGCATGGTGCAGTGCGCGCTCAATGTGTTGAAGGCCAAAAAGCCCGGCATTCTCTACATCCAGAACGATTTCGGACAAGGCGGGGCCCAGACGGCAGCCGAGCGTTTCGAGGCCGCCGGCGTGTCCGTAGTCGGCACGGGGGCCTATGGTCAGAACGACAAGGATTTTTCGGCGCAACTTCTCGGTCTGCGTAGCAAGGGCATCGATGTCCTTCTGATCTTTAATTACCCGCAGGACGGTGCGCTGGTGCTGCGTCAAGCGAAGATGCTCGGTCTCAAGTTGCCGTTGGTGACATCTTCGGCGGCATTGGTTCCGGCAGCACTACAACTGCTGTCAGCGGACGATCTCGGCGGAGTATGGGGGGTTGTCGACACCTTCATCGATTCATCGGCCGGTGGCCGCATGCAGGATTTCGTCGAACGCTTCAAGGCGAAGTTCGGTACGGATCCGGACCCCTACGGGCTCGCCTATTATGATGGTGCGATGCTGGCCGCAGAGGGTCTACGCAAGGTAGGTACCGATCCCAAGGCGCTGCGGGACTGGATTGCCGCCGTGAATGGGTGGCAGGGCATTGGCCATCTCTATTCATATGACGCCAAGGGCAACGGCGTGTTCGATCTGGCCGTCGTGAAATCCAAGGCCGGGACCAAATCGCTGGAACTGGTTCAGACCATCAAGCTGAACTGACCATTGGTTGCGGCGCCCGCGCGGATGCGTTCCGCGCGCGCGGCGCTGCAATCAACCAGGCGGCGGGCAGAATCTTCTACCGATGACGGCCGGGCGCTGACAGACCGGTTTGCATAAGAACAGGACGATATGACGGATCTCATCCAGCTGCTCATCAATGGACTAGCAATCGGTAGCGTCTATGCGCTCGCCGCGATCGGATTTGTCATCGTCTACTCCGCAACCGGTGTCGTGAATTTCGCAGCCGGACAATTCGTGATGTTCGGGACCTTCGCGGGCGTCGCTATGCTGCTCAATGCACAATTGCCCTTGCCTGTGGGCTACGGCGCAGCGCTATTGGCGATGGCGCTGTTCGGAGCCTCGTTCTTTGTGGTGCTCTACTTGCCGCTGCGCGCAAGTCCGATCGTGACAATCATCATTGGCACGGTCGCGATCGGCATTACCATGCAGAACGCGGCGCTGCTAGCTTTCGGCTCCTGGCCCCTCCGACTGCCGTCGCCGCTCGATGGCGTGAATCTCACGATCGCCGGCGCAACGATTTCTGCCCACGCGGTCGCTGTGGTGGTTATCACGGCTTTCATGGTTGCGCTGCTGTGGCTCCTGTTCTTCCGCACCTCACTCGGCATCGGCATGCGCGCCGTGGCGCAGGATATGAAGGCTGCTCGGCTGATGGGCCTTAAGGTCAATCGTCTGCTTGCGCTATCTTGGATCCTCGCCGCAACGCTCGCAGGCGTCGCCGGCTTGATGCTCGGACCGATGTGGTTCGCCGACACCAGCATGGGCGATCCCATTGCGCTCAAGGCGTTTGCTGCCACAATCATTGGGGGCTTCGGCAGTCTACCGGGGGCCATCGTCGGCGGCCTGTTCCTTGGTCTTAGTGAAGTGCTCGGGGCATCTTACGTTTCCTCAGCCTACAAGGACCTGATTTCCTTCGTCATGATGATCCTGTTCCTGCTGGTGCGCCCGCAGGGTGTGTTCGGCGAACGTATTCAGGAGCGGGGCTGATCAATGTCTATGCGCTTTCCGCTCGTGCTCGGCGCCATCATTATCAGTGTGGGGCTCGGCCTGTCGATGCTGCTGGCCGACTATCAGCTCCGGCTGCTCAAACTTGCCGTGATCTCGGCCATTGCTGTCATGGGCCTTAACTTCGCCTTCGGTTATGCGGGGCTGATCTCGCTCGGTCATGCGGCTTTCGTTGGGACGGGCGCCTATGGCGTTGCGCTATTAACCACGCTGCTGGCTTGGTCGTGGCTGGCGCTGCCCGTCGCGGTTGCCGGCACGGCGATTTTTGCCTTGTCGATCGGTTTTCCACTCTTGCGGCTGAAGGGGCACTATCTCGCGCTGGCGACGCTTGGGCTCAACGTCTCCTTCTCCATCGTCGCCGCCAATTGGATCGAGCTCACCGGCGGCACCAACGGCGTCTCCCGCATTCCCGAGCTGCCGATCGCGGGCCATGCCCTCGCCTACGAGCGCAGCTACCTGGGGTTCGCTCTGGTGGTGCTGGCGCTTTCTGCCGCCATCGCTGCGCTCCTTCATGTCTCACGCCTTGGGCGGGCGATGATCGCGGTACGCGATGACGAGACGGCCTCGTCGATGACGGGCATCGACGTCTCCCGGGTCAAGCTCGCGGCTTTTGTCCTCTCGTCAGTCTATGCCGCCCTCGCCGGAAGCCTGTTCGCCTTCCATATGCGCTTCATATCCCCGGACGACTTTGGCTATGCGCACTCCATCACTTACCTCGCGATGCTGGTGATCGGCGGCGAAGGCTCGGTCGTGGGCGCTATTCTGGGAGCGTTGCTTGTGACTTTTCTGCCCGAATGGTTGCGCTTCCTCGGCTCCGCCTATCTCGCGTTCTTTGGTGTTTTTGTACTTGCCATTCTCGTCTTCCTGCCTTCAGGCCTTGCCGGGATCAGCCGACCGGGTGGCATTCGCCGCGACGGTGGTATCAAAAAGCTGGCATTGGTCGCTGTTGCAAAGGAGGCGCGCCCATGAGCCTGCTCCAGGCCACAGGGATCGCCAAGCGCTACGGCGGGCTCTCGGCACTCTCGGACATCGACTTGTCAGTCGGGCAGGGCGAATTTGTCGCTGTCATCGGTCCAAACGGCGCCGGCAAATCGACCCTGCTCAACGTCCTTACCGGACTTGTCCTTCCCGACGAGGGCAGGGTTTTGCTCGACGGATGGGACATGACGCGCGCAGCTACGCACAAGCGGGTCCGCGGCGGGCTTGGCCGGACCTTTCAGTACGGCCGTCCCTTCGAAAGGTTGAGCGTGCTCGAGAACGTCATGACCGGCGCGGCCATCCAAAGCGGCCGAAGCGAGTTGGAGCTGCGCGAGCGGGCCATGGCCGTGCTCGACCAGATGGGGCTTGTGGTGGACGCGCAAGCGCCTATCGGATCGCTATCCTATGGTCACCGGCGCATGCTCGAGATGTGCCGGGCACTCGCCTGCGAGCCCCGCGTGCTGCTGCTCGACGAACCGGCCGCTGGGCTGAATTCCGCCGAGGTTGACCAGCTGATCGACCGTCTGACGGATTTGAGGGCAAAACATCGAATCGCGATTGTTCTGATCGAGCACAACATGGGCATGGTGATGCGCTTGGCGGAGCGGATCATCGTGCTGAACTTCGGCTGCAAAATTGCCGAGGGCTCGCCATCCAAAATCCAGGGTGATCCCGCAGTGCTGTCGGCCTATCTCGGCGAAGGCTATCGTCATGCTGGCGTGTAACGATCTGACGGTCGCCTATGGCGACATCGTCGCGCTGCAGGGCGTGACACTGGAGGTTGGCCCGGGCGAGACGGTCGCCCTCATCGGCGCCAACGGCGCCGGCAAGACCACACTCTTGCACGCAATCTCCGGTCTTAATCCGGTCAAGTCCGGGGATATCGAATTCGAAGGCGCATCACTTGCCCGGCTCGGCAGCGACCGCCGCGTCGCGCTCGGCATCTCTCAGGCACCCGAAGGGCGGCGGATTTTCCCCGGCCTGACGGTCGAGGAGAACCTCACACTCGCCACCGTGAACTGGAGGCGCTGGCGCCAGCCGATCAATGACGATCTCGCACGAGTGTTCGACCTGTTTCCGCGCCTGAAGGAGCGTCGCAAGCAGCTCGGCTGGTCTCTGTCCGGAGATGAGCAGCAGATGCTGGCCATCGGACGGGCCTTGATGGCCCGGCCGCGTTTGCTGCTGCTCGACGAGCCTTCGCTTGGGCTTGCACCGCGCCTGGCAGAAGAGGTCTATGAGCGCGTCAGGCAGATCGCCGACAGCGGGCTTACCATCCTGGTCGTCGAGCAGAATACGGTCCTGGCATTATCGGTGGCGGACCGGGCCTATGTGCTGGAAACGGGCCGCATCGTTCTTCAAGGCACGCACGATGACCTCAAGCAGAACACGCGCGTCCGCGAAGCTTATTTGGGACGTTGATCTCTCAAGGAAACAACGACATGTATCCTGACACAAATTCAAACTCGAAAGCGCTCTACGATCGTGCGCTGACGAGCCTGCCAGGCGGCAACACCCGAACGACGGTGTTCATGAAGCCCTATCCGATCTATGCCGCACGCGGGGAGGGCTGCCGGGTCTGGGATGTCGATGGCAATGAGCTGATCGATTGCATCAACAATTTCACCTCGTTAATTCACGGCCATGCCCATCCGGCGCTTATCGAGGCGGCGACGCGGCAGCTCGCGCTCGGTTCTGCTTTCGGAATGCCGACCGAATCGGAAATCGATCTAGCTGAACTGCTTGCGGCGCGGCTGCCATCTGTCGACCAGGTCCGGTTTGCCAACTCCGGCACGGAAGCCGTGATGATGGCGCTGAAGGCGGCGCGAGCGTTTACCGGGCGGCCAAAAATTGCCAAGTGCGAGGGCGCCTACCATGGTTCCTACGATTATGCCGAGGTAAGCCTCGATCCGACGCCGGCAGACTGGGGCGGCAATGCACCAATCTCCGTTGCCTATGCCAAAGGCACACCGGACAAGGTGCTCGCCGACGTCGTAACAATTCCCTTCAACGATATCGAGGCTGCCGTCAGCCCTGATTCGGGAGCATGGCCGCGATCTCGCCTGCGTACTGGTCGATCCGATGCCGAACCGCGCGGGTCTCGTACCCGCCGACAAGGCCTACCTTGAAGCGCTGCGCCAGGCGACGAGCAAAGTCGGCGCGCTACTCATCTTCGATGAGGTTATATCCTTTCGTCTCGGTTATCACGGCGCCCAGGGGCTGTGGGGCATCGATCCTGATCTCACCACGCTTGGCAAGATCATCGGCGGTGGATTTCCAGTCGGTGCAATCGCCGGCAAGAAGGAGATCATGGCCGTTTTCGATCCGCGCCACGGCAAGCCGGCATTGCCTCATGGCGGCACGTTCTCGGCCAACCCGGTCACGATGCGCACCGGGCTGGCGGCGATGGAGCTCCTGGACCGCAACGCGTTCGCGCGGCTGGACGCGACCGGCGAGGCAGTGCGAAAGGGCATCAATGACGCATTTCGTCGCCATGGCGTGCCGGGCACAGCGGTCGGCCTTGGATCGCTCTTGAAATTGCACTTCTCCGAACGCCCGGTCCGCGACTATCGCTCGGCCTACATGAGCGAAGGCGAGACCAAACGGCAAAGTGTGTTCAACTTGGAGTTCCTCAACCGCGGCATTCTCGCCGCCAGCTATGGCTTGATGGCGCTGTCGCTGCCGATGACGGATACGGATATAGAGAGCATCGTCCGCGCGGCCTCGGATGCACTTGCCCAGGTCGCGTCCAAAACCTGACGCGCCCTTGAGTCCTTGGAACTTGGTAAGTCTCGCGTGAGGCCATTGGGGCATCACGCCGCGAATTTATAGTCTGAAACAGGTGCAAGAATGGCCCACAAGGTTGATCCCATCACGCGGTCAGTCGTTCAGCATCGATTGAGCTCGATCGTTGCGGAAATGGGCGAAGCAATGCTTCGCACATCCTATTCGCAGATCCTCAACTCGAGCCGGGACTTCTCTTTGGCCATCTGCGACGTCAATTCCCGGCTGATCGCCCAGGCCGACCACATTCCGGTCCATGTCGGCGCGTTGCCCTGGGCGACACGCGCGGTGGAGGAGCGCTTTAAGGATGTCGGGCCCGGTGACGTCATTCTGATGAATGATCCCTATCACGGCGGCAGCCATTTGCCCGACCTGACCGCATTCGTACCGATTTTTGACGGCGGCCGCAGGCTGTTCTGGAGCATCGTGCGCGCGCACCAGAGTGATATCGGCGGCGCAACATATGGCGCCTATAATCCCAGCGCGACCGAAATCTGGCAGGAGGGGCTGCGCATTCCACCGATCAAGCTCTACGAGGCCGGCCGACTGCGTGAGGACATTCTCGATATGCTGGCACTGAATGTGCGCAACGCTCACGATTTCCGCGGTGATCTTGCTGCAATGATTGGAGCCGCGCACATGGGTGAGCGGCGGATGGGGCGGCTGTTTGCCGAGTTTGGCGCGCCGGTGGTCGAAGCCGCGATCGAATCCATCCTCGATGCCGCCGAACAACAGACGCGCACGGTGGTCTCAACCTGGAAGGATGGCGTGTTCCACGGTGAGGCCTTCCTCGACGACGACGGCCACGGACGCAACGATATCCGGATTGCAGCCAAGGTCACGAAGACAGGCAGCCAGATCGAGGTCAACCTGTCGGAATCCGACCCGCAGAGTACGAGCTTTGTCAATTCGTCGCACGCCAATATGCAAGCGGCGGTCGTGATGGCCTTTGCCTATCTGATCGACGCCGACATTCCCAAAAACGATGGGGCGCTGCGGCCGCTTAACGTCGTTGCCAAGCAGGGCACCATCGTGTGGGCGGATCCTGGCCGGCCCGTCACGCTCTGCACCAGCCATCCTTCCAACGAAATCGTGGAGGCGGTGATCAAGGCATTGTCAGGATCTTGTCCGGATCGAACCATGGCTGGCTGGAGCCGGCGGTTCCGCATCGCTGTGCAGGGCGAGGATCCTCGCAGCGGGCGCAGCTTCATCTGGCATATGTTCCAGGCGCGCCCGGGCGGTGGCGCTTCTTCGCGCGGTGACGGCTGGTCCTCCATCGGCGAATGGCACACCGTCGGCGGTCTCAAGTTCGGCAGCATCGAGGTCGCAGAAGCTCGCTTCCCCCTTCACTTCCGTCATCATGAGTTTCGGCCCGACTCAGGCGGCGACGGTCAATTCCGCGGCGGTCTCGGCGTCGACCTCGATCTCGTCTTCGAAACCAGCAAGCCCGCACTTGGCAACACCGCAGGTGATGGCACACGTCATGGCGCGTGCGGCTTGCTCGGCGGCAAGGATGGGGCGCCGCATCACTACCGCCTGGTCTCGGCGGGCCGGCCGCCACGTGTGCTGCGAACCAAAGAGGTCGGCATCGAGATCCAGCCGGGAGATTGCCTTGAAGTGCGCTCGTCCGGCGGCGGAGGGTGGGGGCCCCCGGAGCGACGCACACAACAGGCGCGCCAGCGAGATGTAGTACAGGGCCTCGTTAACACAGGCACAACGACAGAAGTGGTTCAGTAACGATGTTGACGATTGGCATTGATGTTGGCGGCACGTTCACCGATCTGGTCGCGATCGACGCTGGCGGGCGTACCGTGTTCGCGAAATCTCCTTCCACGCCGCAGGACCAGTCGATTGGTGTGATGACGGGGCTCAACGAGCTCGCGCGGCGGCTCGACATGTCGCGCGCTGATATGTTGGCGAGGACGCAGCGGCTGGTGCATGGCACCACAGTCGCGACGAACGCGCTGCTCGAACGCAAAGGCGCCAAAGTCGCACTGCTGACCACGGAGGGTCACCGCGACGTCATTGAGATGCGGGAGGGATTGAAGGACAATCGCTATGATCTGCGGATCCCACCCCCGATGCCGCTGGTGCCGCGCGAACTCCGCTTCGGCGTTCGCGAGCGGCTGCGGCCGAATGGCGACGTGCTGCTGAAACTGGACGAGGGATCACTCAGTGAGGCCATCGCTGCCATCCGCGCCTCTGGCGTCACTTCGGTCGCGATCTGCTTCCTGCATGCCTATCGTAATCCCTCCCATGAGATCACGGCAGCAGAGCGGATTGCACGTGAATTGCCCGGAATGAGCGTGTCGCGCTCAAGTGACGTGTTGCCACAGATCAAAGAGTACGAGCGGGTCTCCACCACGATCGTGAATGCCTATGTCGGTCCTGCCGCGCGGCTCTACCTGACCCGGCTCGAGCTCCGTCTGGCCGAAGCGGGATTCAACGGGAGCTTGTTCATCATTCTCTCCCATGGCGGCATGGCACCGGTCGAGGAGGCGGGGCGTCTTGCTGCGGCCACCGTGCTATCCGGTCCAGCCGGCGGCATCTCAGCTTCCCGGCGCTGTGCGGAGTTGCTTGAAATGCCGGATCTGGTACCCTTCGATATGGGGGGCACGAGCACCGATATCTCCTTGATCGCGGACGGACGCGCGACGCTGTCGGCTGATGGCGGGCTGGCGGACCAGCGCATCGCGCTGCGCAGTCTGGATATAGCCAGCATTGCGGCGGGCGGGGGCTCGATCGCCAGCGTCGACGCCGGCGGCCATTTCCATGTCGGCCCCGAAAGTGCCGGCGCGGTCCCAGGCCCAGCCTGTTATGGCAACGGTGGTACGCAGCCGACCGTGACCGATGCGAATATCGTGCTGGGTTATCTCGATGCGGCCGCCTTCATGGGCGGACGGCGTCCGCTCGATCGTGCGGCGGCGGAAGCAGCAATTGATCGCCTCGCAGCTTCGCTTGGCGTGACACGCATCGAGGCGGCTGCCGGCATCTATCGGCTCGTCAATCTGAAAATGGCAGACGGCATCCGACTGATGACCCTGCGTCGCGGCGTTGATCCGCGCAAGTTCGCCCTCTTGAGCTTCGGCGGCGCCGCCGGCCTTCACGCTGCTGAGGTCGCGCGCGAGCTCGAGATCACGCGCATCATAGTGCCTACGGCAGCCTCCGTACTCTCGGCGTGGGGGATGCTCACCAGCGACTTGCGGTATGAGGTCAGCCGCACTCACTTCGAGACAGGCGCCCAGACGACCGCCACTGAAATTCGAAACATCTTTGCAGATCTGGACGTGCAGGCAACCGAACGGCTCCGAAGCTGGTTCGACGGGCCCATTCTGACTGAGCGGTCCGCCGAGATGCGCTATGGCGAGCAGGTGTTCGAGGTCGATGTACCACTCAGCGACGTCGACCTTAACGCGCCATCCTTGATCGCCGAGCTCGAAGAGCGATTTCATCGTCGTCATGAGGAACTTTATACTTACGCCTCGCGCGATCAGGAGGTCGTATTCGTCAACGCACGGCTTGCCGCTGTTGGCGCCGTTCCTCGAATTGAACGATCCGATAAGCCAATGCCTACGTCTGAACCAATCTTATCGCCTGCAGGCAAACGTCAGGCCTTCTTCGGTGCTTGGCGCGAAGTGCCGGTCTATGCACTGGAGAAATTGCGTTCCGGGCACGTGCTGGAAGGCCCCGCGATCATCGAAGCGGAGACAACGACCATTGTCATTAATAGTGCCGATCGTGCGACGGTTAATGCGCTGGGATGGCTCGACGTTGAACTTAGGTGTGCGAAAGTGTAGGCGTCAACTGCGGATCTGACAGTGTTGGTAGCTGCTGTTTCTAGATCCGGTGGTCCGCCCCGCACGTCATCCTGCTGGGGATTCTCGGATTTTACGGACCTGAAGCTGAGCGCATCGCACGGGACGATGGATTTAGGGTTGGGCCGGTTGGTGGGCAGGATGTTCACGGGCTGCGCAAAACGCGCCACGGCCGAAGACGGGTATTCATTCTTTCGCCGTGGCGCTATGACGTCGCAGCCTATCGCACGTCAGAACCAGAGAACCAGAGAACCAGAGAACCAGAGAAACAGAGAAACAGAGAAACAGAGAAACAGAGAAACAGAGAATATCCGGACGTCTGCAATTGTACGCTACGTCCATCGGGACAGTTTCTGATAGGGTCATCTTTGTGTGCTCTACCCCGCGGGCCGGCGCAAATGTCCGCAATTGGAGGTGAACCGGAAGCGGTTGGGCGAAGTGGGCGATCGGCCCTGATCGACCGTTTCACTCTTCGTTCTGTGAGCGCCGGTTTGCGATAGAGAGAGGCATCGTGTCAATCAGCGACGGTTTTCGGTGCCGCGTGCGAGGGCGGCCGTCCCGGACAGCGTCTTCATTCGAGCGCAGCGCGTCTGCGATAGCTCTCGACGTTCATTGGTGGCGTGGTAAACGAGACGATCGATGGCGGCGAGCGTCATGACGGGGTCCGGCAGGCCCTTGTTTCATTCGCCGAACGGCTGATTGGTGGTGATCAGCATCGAGCGCCGCTGGTCCTTTGTGACGTAGGCAAGATCATCGAGGATCAGGAGATCGAAGCTATCAAGGCGTTGATGCCGCCTCGAGGTTGAGTTCGCGGCGAGCCAGGTGGAGCTTCTGCACGAGACCGCCAGTTGCTTCCAGTCCCGATCAACTTCATCGGTTTGGCCTCGGATCGCCGGAAGGCGCGAAGACTGTTCGGCGAGCCCCTAGCAACGTTGGACAAGTCCAGGCTTCCGTGGCCTGGGGATTTGGAACCCATTCGCCGGCGCCGCGAGGTGGCGACGGTAGGTGCAACCCGCGACGGGGCGCGCAGCAGTAAGGCGGCGACTTGATGACGGCAGCTATTCGACCTCAGTGCGAAACCACAGTTGGTAGGCTCAAACCCTGGTAGCCTCTCAAAACGTGACCCTTAGCTTCAGGTACGGATAGGCTGCAAAGCCGTTCCATTCTAGGGCCTTCACAGTGGAAAACTGTTGTGTGACCTGCAGCACACCGCTGAGTTGGACGTGGCTGTTTGGCGTCCAGTCTGCCCGAGCTGACGCCTGAAAGATAAGATCGTCACGACCCCCGGGAAAATCTGTGAAATGCCGACCTTGAACGTAGCCGCCGGCTGACGTGGTCAGGCCGGTTACTGGCGTTTGCCAGGTCACGCCGCCAGACAGCCTGGAGGAGAAATTTTGTTGGCTGGCGATATCCGAGAACGTGAATTCGCCCTCTGCGACGAAAGTACCCGCGACGCAAAAAGCTTCCTGACCTTTCGGCCCGCAGATTGTCCCGGCCAGATCCTGATTGTTGCGAGCCCAGGCGATCGAAGGCGTGAAAAGCTCCACTTGGTAGGGCCTAAATCCAGACCCGTAGACGGTGCTAGAGGCAACCGAATAGCTCATTACGTCGGATGTCGTCGTGCCGCTCGTCTTGCCCGCGACGACCAGATTGAGAACTTGGTTGTAAGTGGCGTTGTTCACCAGGATGTCGACGTTCTTTGTGAACAAGCGGGCATAACGCTGGTCACTCACGCCGCTCTGCAGGATGAAGCTATCGGCAAGACCGACAGGGATATTGACGGTAAGTAGACCCGTGGTGCCAAAAACTGTGTCGCCCACGTGGATAGGGGTCTTGCTGGCATTGTTGTCGAACACTGACTGTGTCGAAACAGATGCCGTGACGGTGGTTTCTCGTGGCTTGGTCGTTACGACGCGCTCAGTGATCACCTTCTTCTTCTGAACTTTGCGGGTTTCGTGGTCCTTGATACCGTACGTTTCGTACGCTCTTTGAACTGCCTCAGCGTCCGCGGGTAGCATCAGCTGCTTCTCGGCGAGGATCTTTTGAAGGCGACGGCGTCGCTCCGCAGGAGGCACGGCAACGGTCTCGGTTGTCGTGTAGGTCTGAACCCTCGTTTTTGTTACGACTTCGGTCTGCGGGAGGTCTGGCTTCCGATCCTTGGGAGGCGTCAAATTCTCGATGCGGACCTGTAGATTCGGGTCGACCTGGGCAGTCGCGGCGGTAGAGTAACTGGCCAGCGCGGCAATTGAACCCAGTAATATGAACGTGCAGCGCATGATCGACTCCTGGAAAAATTTGAAACAACGTTCGCGAAACTATCAAGGACGCGCACAGATAATCTTCGCGCTCGTCGCCTGGATTTGGACGGCAGACAGCGGCAGGGCCGATCCGTTTGTCGGCGGAGCCGAACCCAACATTCAAAGCCGAATTGAGCAAACGGTGCCAAGTGCAACGGACCGTCTGCTCAACGATTTGCGCGAAAGACCCCCGACATATTCTGGTCCCGCAAAAAAACTGCGTACCCACCCCTCTCAACGTCGAAACAACAACACGAATACCCGGAGGCGCTAGACTGACGACGACAGCTTTTGCTGACATCAAGATTGTGCCATGCTCCGCCTCAAGTTATGAAACCACGGTACTAGTTCAAGTAGAATTATTGTCCGATACGTGCTTTTCCTCATCGTCCGTTTCTTTACGCGAATTTTGAGTGTTCATCATGCTCAACTCCCTCTCGACCTGCCTGCAGGTACTTTGGCCTGTCACTGCCTTGGACTGTTCTGCGCCCAATTTCCTCGTTAGCTTGAGGATACAAGGATCATCGCGTGGTCGGATAATCGTGATCAGCTGTTGACTGACAACGCCAGGCAGCATGTCGCGGAGATCCTCGGGTTCGACTTGAAAACGGCAGGCCCATGGCTTGACTGCGTAAAGAGCGTCATGCGCAAAGCCGACGGTACTTTTTTATCGATCCCAATCATCCGGAATACGAAGTGCCGTGCACGTCCTTCAGGACGCCGGATGAGCACCAGCGGATGGAAGACTACGTCGCGGCGCAACATGCAGCTATATGACGTCTGGCGTGAGCGCGGATGCCACAATACCTATCATTTCGATGATGCGCCGTGCAGCGTGATCGATTCGACCGAAGCTATCGGGGTACGAAATACCCCGATCTGGTTGCAGCCGTGAATGCTGCGATAGCCGTGCTGCTTGACCACGACCATTTGCCATCAAAGACAAGAAAGAGGCATTGTTTGTATTGTCACATTTGGTCGGTGACCTGCATCAGCCACTGCATGTTGGAGCCGTTTATCTGGATAGTGCCGGTCACGTTTCGACGCGGACGTGACGCACACCGTGGATCCGGCAACGGAAACGGCGGGTGGTAACCTGATCATTGATGATCGTAAGAACCTCCGCGGAGAGTGGGACGACGTCCCCTGAGATCTTGGTGAGGCAGGACCCCAGAGCTTCTTGCCGCGGCAAGGGGGGCCGGCAGATTATGGCCGACTTGAACTGGTCGGGGAACTGGGCAACAGACCCGATTCTCATTGCGCAAAAAATGTTTTCAAGCACGAGCTACGCGCCTAGGGGCAGCAAATGGACCATTACCTTCCCGGACGGAGACGCGTATTTTTGCCAAGCTGGCGACGTGAAGCGACGCGCGCGCAATTGGCCAAAGCGAAGGCAAGGCTGGCTGAGGTGCTGAACCCGATCTGGCCGTAGATCCGGTATTTCGAAGTGATCGGGAGGATCAATTGGCATGGTGAAAGAGCCGCTTGAGAGTTCGCCCTTCTCTCCTTGTCGTGCACGCTAGAGATAGATAGTTCATCGCGTGGCACGAGAAGCCTAAGTCGCCGCAGTGGCTCGAAGTCGCCGCGTTGAGAGGATGCGCGAGTCAGTCATGCGACCCGAGCTACCCGCAGACGGCGATGGCAGCATGCGATACGCGTGATGTAGGCTGAAACAATTGCGCAGGCTTTTTGATCGATGATCGCGATCGCGGCTTTCTGGTCGAGGAAATGCAATTCGATTCCTGAGCAGGTTGAAACAGGGTGGCTCGTCGGCCTAAACGAATGATTGTGTTTCGGACGTAACAGGGGAAACACGCTCAGCCCACGAAATGAATGGACGCCGTTTCGCAGTATGAAGCAGGAGGTAAAGCGCGACGACCGCGGAAATAAGCCGAGGCGCGAGAAGCGGAAGGAACTTTCCCTCGGTCCGCTACCCGTCGCCAAGATCAATACGGCGTTTGAAATGGAACTGCCGGCGGG
Source organism: Bradyrhizobium sp. CIR18 (assembly GCF_014198295.1). Taxonomy (NCBI): domain Bacteria; kingdom Pseudomonadati; phylum Pseudomonadota; class Alphaproteobacteria; order Hyphomicrobiales; family Nitrobacteraceae; genus Bradyrhizobium; species Bradyrhizobium sp. CIR18. The sequence continues at coordinate 446,099 of NZ_JACIHF010000005.1, forward strand.
GGACGTGGTCTTCAGCGCCGGTGCTCAGGTTCACGCCGAGCGTCGTCATCCCAAGGAGTTTCTACTCTGCTTACCATATCTATCGGGAATCGTGACCGACCCGCTCTATATCGGCGATGATCACAAGAACCCTGGAATCGAGCTGATCAGCCGGGTTGTTGCGGCCGATAGCATGGTTCTCGTGGCAATCAACCTCGACCGGGACGAGCAGGGTCGCTAGCACGTCTTGAGCTTCTATCCGGTGAAGGCCGAGAAGATCGAAAGCCGGCGGCAGAAGGGCTTTCTAAAGATTGCCCCAAACGTCTAGGGCCCCGCCATTCGGCGGAGCCCCAGATCGTTAGAAGTTCGGGAAATGAAGTTTGCCAGATGCCAACCTGGATCTCTTCACCTTTCGGCTACTTTGCCTCGCACCGAGGCGCGTGAGGAGGCCGTTCTCACCTCAAAATCACTTCCCACACGCATAACCCTACAAGGTCATCCTAGTTCTTCCAAGGGAATTTTTTGATGGCCCTGTAAGGTAGGTTTCCTTCGAGTTTGGGCTTTTTCGCCTAGTTATCAAGAGCTTAACGGCCTGTCCAAAGGCTCGGCCGGTTCCCGTCTCCTGGTGGGTTCTCAATTGGTTGTTTGGAACTGCTTCGCACTGCCCTTTGGGGCAGGAACCAAGGGCGGGCTTGGGCCCTGGATCGCGCGGACCGTTCCCATCGCGCGGTTCGGGCATTCGGTGACCGTCGCCGCGGATTACCGAACCGAGTGCGGCCACCCCTGAGCCCGAGGAGAATTGACCTGCCGGTTCGGTTCGAATGACCCGGTCGATCCCTCCTTTTTGCCCGGATTGCGCAGTCACAGTACTGCAGGCCGCCAGAGCACATCCGAATCTCGGCAGGAAGCCGAATTCGCGGCCCGAGAGGGACGCCCGATCTTTCCCATTCGGTCCTAAGTTTTGGCCGGCCAGCCCGATTACTGGTCTGCTTCAGCCGCTCACATCGCGGCGGAGCCTAGTCTAGTCACGCGCGATGAATGCAACCTCGCCCCCACTTTCGTCCTGAGGCACTCGAGCGTTTTGTAAATGTCAAACCAGAATGTCGACTGATGTTGTGAAGTGTCTGACGCGGACACCTCCGGCGAAGAAGGTTAGACATCCCCACAAGATAGTCGCTGTCGAACGGGCTTGTCGCGCCACTCTGATCGATACGCTCGCAGAGCGATGGATCAGATTGTGGCAGAGCCAGAGGCTGATCTTCACGAAATCGATGATATCTCGATAGTACTTCACAGTCCGATTGTCATATCGGGCGATGGCGGCGCTGAACGGCGAATGCCACTTCATCGAAGTTCGCGCCGTTCTTCCTACCAGAATTGATAGTGTCTCGATCCTCGTCAATGCTGTAGCAGCCTAAGGCGCTCGGTGCACTACAATGGAGAAGTGCAGAATGATGAACGTAGCGGACCTGCTGGACGTCTCGCACTTCATTCGCAGCTATGACGCCGCTGCCGCCCAAAAAGGTATCAGGCTTTCGTTGGGGGCCGACTTTCACGAGTATATCTCGATTACGCAGGCGACTCCGACGAAGGGGCCCACATATCCCAATTTCCGACCGGACCGCTCGCCAATCAGATCAGGCGAGGGCTTCTGGATGGCAGGCATTGACAAGAATAACCAAGTAGCGGTGTTGCAGGCTGTTCGACTTTATGATCTTTCGCGCAGTAACTTTGCAGAGCATCTCGAATCCCTAAAAGCGTTCTACGCAGACCCGGCCAAATATGCCCATCGTCAGGACGAGTGCAGTTGTATTGCACCGAGTGCGAGGACGATGTCCGGTAAAGTGGCCTATCACGGCGACGGCTGGGTCCGACAAGACTATAGAGGAGAGGGGGTCTCCAGGATCATGGCAGCAATAGCATTCGGAGTGTCCTTTGGCATGTGGGCGCCTGACTTCATATGTGGACTGGTCGCGCGCTGGATAATCGATAAGGGCGTCATTTCACAATACGGATATCTGCACCATGAGAGAGGCGGGTCGATATTGCGGCTGGTGGAAGAGGAAATCGTCGACGACGATTGGCTGATCTGGCTGACCGGCGACGAGTTAAGGAGCCGTGTTGTTTGCCAGGAAAAGGCCGGGCTCTTGCTGGCGTCGTGATCGTCGTCGGCGCATCGGCATCCATAACGCCTTGCGAAGTCAAATCTGACCAGTCCTCGCGCCCAACCAAAAGAAAGGGGCAGGACCATTCGCATTGCAGGTCTCGGATGAGAGAACTCGTAGCCTTCGTTAGTCTTGCCAACGCTGCTGAGCATGCAAGTTGCCGCACCTGCTGTTCTAAACGGCTAACTTCTTGATCAGTGATCTGGGAGGACAGCGCAGATGCGATCTTGATCGCGAACCCGGCTGATTAGACGTGCGAGGAAAAAGGATGTCAACGGCTGAACGGCCGACAACACGCGATGTGCCACTCAAGCCGACGGAATCGGCGTTGTTGTTCATTGACGTACAAAACTTTTGCGTTCGACGTAATGGCGGCGAGTTCAAGGATGTGCCGGGCGCCGAGATTGCGGGCAAGTACGGCCATTATTTTGATCGCTTGAAGAGCGTTGCCATTCCCAACATGCAGCGCTTGCAGACGGCGTTCCGTGCGGCGGGCATAGAAGTACTTTACACAACGATCGAGAATCTCACAAAGGATGGTCGTGATCGTGGTCTGAACTACAAGATCGTGGGCTTCAACGTCCCAAGAGGTTCATGGGATGCCAAGGTCATTGACGAGATTGCGCCTGGCGATGACGAAATCGTGCTCCCGAAATCGTCTTCGAGCGTCTTCGTATCCACCAACATCGATTACCTGCTGCGCAATCTGGGCGTCAAACAGCTGGTTTTGGCGGGCCTCGTTACGGACGAGTGCGTCGAATCGGCCGTGCGTGACGCTTGCGACCTTGGCTATCTCGTGACGCTCGTGCCAGATGCCTGCGCCACCTATAGCCAGGAGCGGCATGACAACAGTTTGCGGGTGACCGAGGGCTATTGCCGTCAGGTCTACACGAACGCGCTGATTGAAGAAGTCGGTGCGGCTTGCTGACCTGCGGCGCCCGGCAACAGGCGCTCACGATCAGGGATAAGGTGTTCCAGGCGGCGCTTACGAGTGCGATGCTCTCGATGGTGACGACTGCTGCGGCAGCGCTCGAGCAGGATCGACGCTACCATCAAGACGGTCCGTCGGTTTGCAAACAGCTGCGCACGGCGGACGTTATGGCGCGGGGTCAGTGATTCTTTCCAAAATACGTATTTTTCTGGAGGTCAGCCCGCACGGACAGCGTCCCTCCGGATCAGCCCATTCAGCGTAATCGCCGGTCCGGAGCCGGACGACGGGCATGCGGGAGCGGTGCAGGTTCGAAATAACGAGCTCTGTCGCTCTCCCATCATTCCGCGGACTGAGCTCCGCGTAGACAAGGCCTTCATGAAGGTGGTACTCGCCAGGGCCGCACGAGGAGCATTGGAAGCCCAGCGCACCGTGGTCCGGCGTCCCAAATACCGAGTGGAAGGACAGATCTTCCCCGAATCGCTGCACGAGTCTCGATCGAAGCTGGCGGGACAAGGGCTCTCGGCCTCGAACAATGTGCCCGATCCCAGCGTAAGTCAGACCGCCAAGTTCCATGTACGACAGCAATGGAAGGAGAGCGCTCACAGACCCGAGGATTGCGGTTGCCTGCACCGCTCTCATGATTTCAGCATTCTCTCGTCCTCTCTTGCAATCCTGGACGGGTATGATCGTGCACGCCGTTCGTGACAAGGCGTAAAGGTTGCAATAATCCGCGTGAGAGGTCGTGCTCCGCGATAGTACGAGCACCCTGTCGTCACTGGTGATGCCTGAAAGATGGTACGCCTTTCCATTGAAGCATGCATTGTACAGCATCTCTTCATCCGTTCCGATGAGGGGCCTCCGTTTCCTCGCCGTCCCTTCTGTGAAAAGGACAATGTCAGAGCCAGGGCATGATCGGGCGGCTTCCGGCGGAACGGACGAATGCAGATGCTGGAGGTGATCGTAAGCGTCGCTCACGCCCACCGCTCCCCAGGACAGATCGATGTTAGCCAACGTCGGTTGCGCGGCCGGGAATTGATGGCGCGTGCCAGGATGTCGGATTGCCCTGTGCCATAGGCTGAGTAATGACCGCCGATGGTAGTCAGCGCGGCTTTGAGCAGGAATGAAGTCCACGTCAATCGGGTTGACTTTCGGGTCCATGGGCAGCCTCAGGAGGGTCATGGTGTGAGTATCGTTTTCCGATGTGCCTTGCAGAAGCCGGCATGACTGCACGACGCTGGAACGCTCTGTATTAAGGGGAACGGATGCGATCTGCGGTCTTCGCTCAGTGAGGAAGCGACCTCCATTCTGAGAGATGTCGCTGATCTGCTTTTGGAGGGAAGCCTGGCGGTCCTGTCAAACACGAGGCGAGGTTGGCCTGCAAACCGGGACCTGCCACACGCGGTACACGCGGTGACTTCGTCGATCCATTTTCCGGCGTCGACATCGACCACCAATTGGCCGTAGCAGAAACCATTCAGCTGCATGCATTCGTGCAGCTGCACTGCAATGATCAAGCCAAAAGCGCCGGCGAAAGCGGTCCGTCCTTACATGCTACAAAGTGGTGCGCGCTCTAGTTTTTCTGCATTTTCCCTCAAAACCGTACCGGCAAAGAAACGTCGAGGATTGTCCTCCAGGATTGAGACGATATCCGTTTCGCGGACGCCGCGGGCACGTAGCATCGGGATGAAGTCGGTGAACATGTAGGTGTGCTCTTTCCAAAGCCTTCGTGACTTCAATTCTTCGATTCTGGCGATCTCCTCCGAAGTCAGCCGGTGCGCCGAAGGCTTGCCAAGGTGACCGCAGAGGCGATCCATGCTCATCATCACCTGCGAGCGAAAACCGTCCCGCACGAGCTTCGCCACATTGCTGGCGCGAACCTCGTCAGGCTGGAAGTGATCTGCCCCGATTTGATCGAACCCGATGTAAGAACCGCCATCGACGATCCGTCGATGGTAAAGGTGATCGGCGTTTCCGCAGCAATGACCGATGAGACATCGATGAGCGGCAACGCCGCCGATCGCGAACAGCTCCTGCTGCTCGGGCCCAGCACACCCATCCGTGGTATGGGTAATGATCGGCACTCCCGTTGCCTTCTGTGCGATACAGGCCGCGGCGAGGAATTTCTTCTCCTGATCGGTGACATTTGGCGCGCTCGTTGAGACCTTGAGGGCGCCCGCCTTCACGCCAGTTTCGCCAATCCCATGGGTGATCTCGCGGATATAGAGCTCCGCGATCTCATCTTCGGTGCGGGCGCGCCAGTAGAACGGCAGCCCCCTTTCCTCGTAGTAAAATCCGCTGGTGCAAATGATCTGCATGCCGGCTTTTTCAGAAACTTCTTTCATCAGGGTGACGTCGCGGCCGAGCTCGATTGGACAGGGGTCGACGAAGGTACGTACGTCATGGTCAGTACGCAGTTGCACCAGCCGCCGGACGGCCTCCGCAATCAAGTCCGCACGGTTGAATCTGGTGAGCGGATCGAACCAGGCGCCTGGAAAGGCGATGAACAGGTGCTCATGCATCAGGGTGCGTCCGAGGCTGTCGACCGGGATCGCCCCTGTAACCGTTTCAATCATCATGGGAACCAGTTCTCCTTACGTACCTTTTTCCGCGTGCATATCGGTTTGCTTCCCGGAAGCAGGCACTGATCGTTTTGGACTGCTGTTCTGCCCGATGGCGCGATGCCCCCTATGTCTCTCTTTGCCTCGACATTCGGATGCCGAGAAAAAATGGAGGATTGGCGCAGATACCGAAATGAAGAGCAGCCCTCATGGGCGACCGGCAATTGAGCCGGCGGTCTTGCTGAAAAACGTTACCTCGCCAGCTGATCCAAGGACGACATCCATCGCCCAGGTCTCGTTGAGGCGCGTTCGCGAGCTCGCTATAGTGACGCAGCTCGGCCCTGACGCGATCCCTGCGTGTCCTTTCGCTGCAATTGCGGACAGAACTCGCTGCAGAGTGCGCCTGTTTTGGTCTGCACGTGGCGCCATCTCTCGTAACGCAACATGACGGGGATCCGGTGATCGCCGTTGCGAAGCGAAGCGGGAGCGTTCGTTCCACGGCTCCGCTCGCATCACGAGCGCAGATGCGGAAAGGGACCGTATAGACAAGGCGCCCGAATGTAGATCCGGTTTTAGCGAGAAGGCTCAAGGGCTGCGGCGCTCCGATGACGGATTGACCTGAGTTACCCAGTGCATGAGTTGGGCCAGGTATGTCGACGAAAACTGCTGCAAGACGTCCAGATAATTGTCGCGCTTGCAACAAATTGTCAGATTACTGACGGTCGCCGGTCTGTTTCCGAACAGAAGGCACCTGGTGTGCCGCGCGAACTCCAGATAACTCGCAGTATCGAGAATGCGGTCGGTCGGCTCCGCATCGTTGCGGCAGTCCTGCTCGCCTTTGGCACGGCACCTCACTTTCAGCTGCGGCAGCGCGACTTGTGATCATGCCCGTGCATGGCTTTGATCAGGCTATGTCCGCTCGGACTGGAAAGACGGCCCTACCAGCCCCTCCGATGGCCTGCGGATCAAATGAACGATGGAGCGCGATGGCAAGGTGCAGAAAGTTCCTGAAGAGTTCTCGGCCGTCATGCGCCGTGTACTGGCCGAGCAGTACCAGACGTGCACGGGCTGCCCCGGGGGGGAGACCATGTGCTGCTTCCCCCTGGCGTCCTCCCGGTCATCTCTTGATGGGCTCAATCGTGACAGCGAACGCGTCGCCAACGAGCCCAACACTGGCTGCAACGTTCAGGTGGACTCCCCTGTCCAGTTGCGCTCATACAGCGTTGCCAGCTATCATTCCCTTGACAAAATGGCTGATGCGGGAATCGCCGATCGGACTGATGATGCAGCTTTTGGTCCGTCAGTAGACTTGCTCGTACAAGCTGCAGATCTCCTGTTGAGTTTTTCCCTCCACGAACGCCATCTCTCCCTTCTTGTGCTTTGCGTATGTCTCGGCGAACCCGCCCGGAAACCACGCGGTTACCGTGGGATTCGCCAGCAAGCGATCAAGCGCTTCGGGCAACGATGTGGGCAGGCGGCAGTATCCACGTGTCGCCAAAGCCGATGGATCGAGAAGAGAGAGGTCCTCGGTGGTTGCGTCCGGTGTCGGCAGTTCGTCTTCAATGCCCTGGACACCGGCGTGTACGATGGCCGCGAGCTGCAGGTGCGGGCTCGCGGTGGCGTCGGCAGCGCGAAATTCAAAATTGAATTGGGCCGCTTTGGAAACATCACTCAGATCAGAAACGGGGCAGATCCGGACTGAAGCCTCACGGTCGCGGAAGCCGAGGTTATTGAAGGCCGCGCTCCAGCGATGTGGTGTGAGCCGCAGGTAGGATACGACGCTCGGCGCTGTGATCGCGACGATCGCAGGAAGATACTTGAGGATGCCAGCAACAAATTGGCCTGCGGTCCTGGAAAGCTCATGTTTGCCGTTTGGATCCCACGTTGCCGGCCTGTCGTCATTGAGGAAGCTGAGATGGATGTGAACGCCGTTGCCCACGCCGGCCGGGTCCCTGATCGGGGTGAATGTGACGTCCTTCCCGAATGCGTTGGCAACCATGCGGACGAGCTCGCGCAGGATCGTAGACTGATCCGCTATGGCGATCCCCCGCGACGGTCCCATCGTGACTTCATACTGCCCCGCGCCAAATTCTTTCATGAATGTGTCCGGCTCCAGCCCTGCGGCGCGCATCGCCGCCACAAGTGCTTCGGCCAGGCGTCGCTCGATGCGGAAGCCGTTAACGCTGTAGGCCTCTCCAATGCGGCCTGCATCGTTCCGGAATTGGAATTCGTGTTCGAAAGCCCCGAATAGCGTCAGGCCTGTCACCCGATCGAGGCGATCGAGAGCACCCCTCAGGATCGAACGGGTGCAGAATTCCCACGGCCTGCCATCAGTGTGACGAATGTCACCGAGCGCGAAATGCTCGGCCGGCAAATCCCCGCTCAGTTGTACGCGCACCCTTGTAGCTTCATCGGGAATGAGGACGAGATCACCAAGCGAGCCAAACGGGCTTTCCGCAATGGTGTCGAAACAGGTGATCTGGGCGTTCGTCGGCGTCCAGCCAATGCCCCGCTTTGCCCGCTTGTCGAGCTGCGAAGCGGGAAACGCCTTGCCGCGAACCTTGCCGGCAAGATCCGTGCAGCATGCGATCAGCATTTCCTCAGCGATCATCTTTTTCCTCCGAAGGCTGAGCCGGCGGCACCAGACGAAGTCTGTCCCAGGCCTCGAGCCGTTTTTTCGTCGTCGACCAGTTCGATTCCGACACCTTGACGATCAAGGCCTCGACGAGGGTGAGTGCGCAGACGAGCGTGTCCCACGCTGTTTCAATTTCGATCGGCAGGGCAACAACATGGTCGCTATGGCGGGCGATTGGCGACATCCACTTGTCAGTGATCAGCACAATCGACGGCCGGCATTCCCTTGCGACAATGTCGGCAAGCGTCTGCAGGTCGGGCTGATATCGGCGAAAGTCGAACAGGACGAGGACATCCTGCCTGCGGATCGCCAGCAGCTGGTCAGGCCAGTGCTCGGGATTGGGTGGAAGATGATAGACCTTCGATCGAATCTGCTTGAGGTGCGCCGACAGGAAGCGGGCGATGCTGTCACTGACGCGCCCGCCAAGCACGAAAACTGCCCTGGCGGGATCGGCAATGAGCCCAAGGATCCGATCGAACTGCTCCTGCGGAACGCTGGCGCTCATCTCATTTAGCCGGTCGGAAGCCCGCCGGGCGTAGTCGGCCAGAAAGGCACGACGGCTGCCCGGCTTTTCAGTAGCCTTGAGCTCCAGCGGCGAGCGTCGGCTTTCGCGCAATTCTGCTATCAACTGGCGCTGAAACTCCTGATAGCCGGCAAAGCCAATCTTGGTGACGAAGCGCGTGATCGACGGCGCACTAACCCCCGTACGCTCGGCCAGCTCCTGGATGGTCTGGAGGGCGCCGAATGGATAGTCCGCGAGCACGGCATTGGAAATCTTGCGCTCGCTGGCGGTCAGATTGGCGCTTTCACGCCTTATTGTTTCACGCACGGTCATGATGGCTGCAGAAGCTGATTGGCGGAGAATGGGATGCCCATCTTCGGACACTATCGAACATGAAAATAAATAGTCAAACGAAAAAAATCACTTTACTTTGATTGAGAATTTTTGTTCATGCCTGCAGCCCTTATGGAAGGACATTCGCCGGCTTCGGTGTTGTTGCCGCAGGTGTGTCCAGGTCCTTGCATGAGCGCGGTCGTTTCGCCGGCGAGGCAATTTGTCACGAAGACCAACAGGTATCGTCGTTTTGCCGATCGTGCGTCCAAGTCGCCATTCGACTTCCGTGATGCGGCACAGTTACTTCATCAGCGGATGGCATGCGGCACAAACCGATCACTGCCTGACTTTGCTCGGAAGGCAGCTGACGGGCGTTTGCCTGGTCGAGAGCAGGACCAGCCAAGCAAAGTAACTGGCGGACATGCTCCCGAGACAGCTTGTCTTCAATGGCAGGACCATCACAGGCGAGCGTGACGTGCACGACAACCGGATTCGCAAATTGCCGCTTTTGGCTGCGCCCAGGCAAGTTGACGGCGCCTGCTTCAAGCCAGAGACAGAAAAGGGTCGGCTTGTCGAAATCCATCGAAAAGGACGCCCAAAAAGCGGGATTCGAGTGTCGACGGGAGGCTCTTTGCATTTATCAAGATTCAAACATTGCCACACTTGGCGAGCTTAGCTCGCAAGGATCGAGATGCCAGGAGACGGACGTACCATGGCTGACCGCGTGCCCGCCGGCCTGGACGTGCGTGATCGCTCCGCAGACGCAGCTCTCAAGCCGGGGCGCAGCACTCACCGGTTGCTTCAGCGGCCTGGTCCCGGGACGTACCCCTGTGCCAGAAATTCGGTGCTGGCGAGAGTCTCCCTTCAGGATCTCGCGCCAATGGCGAAGTTCCTCGAGCCAGTCGTCCTGAACGAGCGCATGGTTCTGCAAGAGCGGAAAAAGCCTCCTGAGTATGTTTACTTCGTCGAGTCAGGGCTCGTCTCGCTGAGAATTGTCGCAGCGGGAAGCATCCTTGAAACTGCAGTGATCGGATATCAGGGTGCGGTCGGTGCCTCGATCTTCACGGGAGGACATCTTTCGACGCTTGAAGCTGTTGTTATCTTTCCTGGAAGCGGGCACAGAATTCGTGTCGAGGACTTGCGTCGAATGATGAGCGAGCGTCCGGAAATCCAGGGAAGTCTTTTTCAGTATGCTCAGGCGCTGGCCTTGCATTGCGCCCAGACAGGATTATGCGCCGTTAGGCACCGTCGCGAAGAGCGGCTTGCGAGCTGGCTATGTCTGGCGAGTGACGCTGCTGGCACTCAAGTACTTCCAGTTACCCATGAGTACCTTTCGTCTGTCCTGGGATTGCGCCGCGCCACCGTAACGGAAACCCTGATCCGGTTCGAAGAACAGGGATTGATTCGCAAGATGCGGGGCGTCTTGCACATCGATGAACGCGGCGATCTCGAACGGACGGCGTGTGGCTGTTACAAGCTTGTTTCGGAGGCTTATTCTGTCCGGTCCGTGATCTCAGGGGAGGGGGCAGCCGACTGAAAAAGTCACTGCAGACGTTCTGCTCCAGCCTTTCGACTCTGGACGAAACTGCCTTGCGGCGGCGTCACCTGCGCGCAGCCGATTGGTGCGTGACATTACCTGCCTTCCCTGACAGCTCCGGACATCCGAACACTTCCGGATGGTCGGGCAGCATCATTTTCGATGGCGCTAATCCGTACGCAACGTACGAAAGTGCGTACTGCATGACGACCAGCTGAGCACTCCTCACGTGTACACGCTTTCTCTCTCGTCAGGCTGGAGGCGCAGCCCGGTTTGTCACTGAGCTCCGCGGGGTCAAACCGACAAGTCAAGGCAAGCTGAGTTGTCGCGTCCAAATGATCTGCGGCTTGTCCCGGGATCAGCATACTACTAGATGAAGAGCACTCGATGCACCGATCCGCGAGAGAGGGCAGCCACATCAATCCTCGGGCGGAGCCGCAATTGGAACAGCAAAGCCTACCTTGACGCGGTCCATGATGACCATCGTCTTGAAGCCCTTGATGTCCGGGTTCTCATAGAAGAACCGCCGGGTGAATTGCTCATACTCTTCCATGGTAGGGGCGGTGACATACAAGACAAAGTCGGCTTCGCCGGTGACGTAGAAGCCATTGACGACGTCAACAGACGACTTGATCGCCTTCTTGAACCTGTCGATGATATCCGAACGCTCCCGCTCCAGGTTGACCAGCACGAGCATCTGAATGGGCCTTCCCGCCGCCTTCGCAGAAACGATGGAGACATCGGCCTCGATGATACCTTCCGAACGGAGCCTCTTCAGTCGTCGCTGACACGCGGTCGCGGAAAGGCCTGCCATTTCGCCGATCACCTCGGATGTCAAACGATTGTTCTTCTGCACGATCTCGAGGATTCGAGCGTCTATCCGATCGTACTGCATGTCGTCTCCAGCCTTGAGGTGAGTTTCATCGCAAAATGCCTGCGCGATGCAGGAAATCATCCTAGCGTCAGGAAATGCGACGCAAATGTCTCATGCGGCACCAGTATCCTGAATGCACAGGAAACTTCAACAAACTGTACGCTTCGGACCTTCGAATGGCCCTTGAAACCAGCCGGCACAAAAGCCCTAATTTGCCCGGTCTTGCAGCCAGCTGCCTGCAGGACCTGCGTCGTCGCGATTTTCTGGCGGGAGACGCGCTGATCGATGGCCGCTGGGTTGCGAGCGACCAGAGGGACGTGGTGGTCGATCCGGCGACCGGGGAAGAGATCGCGGATGTGGCTCGTTGCTCAGCTTCGGATATGAGTCTTGCGATCGCGGCAGCTGATCGATCGTTTGCTGCGTGGCGAAGGTTGTTGCCAGCAAGGCGTGGAGCGCTCCTCAGGTCCTGGGCATCATTGATGCTCGACCATTCGGAAGAGCTCGCCGTCCTGGTGACGAGCGAGCAGGGCAAGCCACTTCAGGAGGCTCGCCAGGAAATTGCATACGGCGCTGGATTTCTCGACTGGTTCGCCGCAGAGGGCGAGCGTGCATACGGCGAGACAATTCCGAGCCACAAGGCAGGAAGCCTGCTTCAGGTGCGAATGCAGCCAATCGGCGTGGCGGCGGCGATTACTCCGTGGAATTTTCCAGTCGCGATGATTACCCGAAAGGCCGGGGCCGCTCTTGCGGCCGGTTGTCCGGCCATAGTGAAGCCCGCGCCGGAGACGCCGCTTTCTGCGCTTGCCGTGGCCCGGCTGGCGGAAGAGGCCGGTATTCCGCGCGGCGTGTTTCAGGTGGTGGTTGGTCATCCCGTCGAACTGTCGACGCCGCTGTTGCGCGATAAAAGGATACGCGCCCTTTCATTCACCGGTTCTACCGAGGTCGGCCGTCTTCTTCTCGAGGGGGCGGCCGACACGATCAAGAAGGTCTCGCTGGAGCTGGGCGGACATGCCCCTTTCCTCATCTTTGATGACGTTGACCTCGAGAAGGCCGTGAACGGGGCGATGGTCGCGAAGTTCGCTACGTCAGGCCAGGACTGCCTGGCCGCCAACCGCATCTATGTTCAACAAGGCATCTACACCGCCTTCGTCGAGGCTTTTGCTGCCGCGATGGCTCAACTGAAAGTCGGTCACGGTCTCGAAGCTGCAACAGACATTGGACCAATGACCAAATTGTCAGTCGCCAACAAGTGCAGGATCCAGATCGATGATGCCGTGAAAAAGGGCGCCCGCATTCTTTGCACTCATCAAGGTGCCAGTCTGGGTGCGAACTTCGTTCCGCCGACGCTGCTGGGCGATGTCACTGAAGACATGCTCATTGCGCGTGAGGAGACGTTTGGACCGGTAGCTGCCGTACTTCCGTTCGAGTCGGAAGAAGAGGTCGTCGCCCGGGCAAATGCCAACGAAATGGGGCTGGCCGGGTACATTTACACGAACGATCTGCGTCGGGCGCTTCGTCTTTCCGAGCAGATCGAGTGCGGCATGCTCGGTATCAATACGGCCTCGTTCACTGGCCCGCCGATTCCGTTTGGCGGGTGGAAGCAGTCTGGCCTCGGCCGCGAGGGCTCGCGGCACGGTTTGGCGGAATACATGGAACTCAAATACGTCTGCTTCGGAGATCTGGTAGCTTAGGAGAACTGGAATGATCGACATGAAAACCATCGCCGAACGGGATCGCTCAAGTGTCCTGCATCCATTCACCCAGCTCAAGGAATTCGCCGCAGGCAAGATCGGTGATCCGACGATCGTCACGACCGGTCAAGGCATCCGCATCGAAGATGCCGGTGGACGCAGCTACATCGATGCCTTTGCCGGCCTCTACTGTGTAAACATTGGCTACGGTCGGACCGAAGTGGCTGACGCCATCGCGCGGCAGGCTCATAAGCTGGCCTACTACCACACATATGCCGCCCACACGACTGAGGAGCTGGCAAGGCTGGCGGATCGTCTCGTGCGAATGGCGCCGGGCAAGCCAGCCAAGGTGTTCTTCGGCTTGTCAGGATCGGATGCCAATGAAACGCAGGCCAAGCTCGTCTGGTACTACAACAACCTGCGCGGCAAGCCGAAGAAGAAAAAGATCATCTCTCGCGACCGCGGCTACCATGGCTGTTCAGTGGTTTCCGGCTCGATGACCGGAATGTCGTTCTACCATGATCATATGGACCTTCCGTTTCCGGGCATTCTGCATACCGGTGCACCCCACCATTATTGGGGCGCCGAGCAAGGCGAGAGCGAGGAGGCCTTCTCTCGCCGGCGTGCTGCCGAGCTCGAGCAGCTGATCCTGCGCGAGGGGCCCGAAACGGTTGGCGCCTTCATCGGCGAGCCGGTGCTGGGGACGGGCGGCATCACCCCGCCGCCGGCGGCCTACTGGCGTGAAATCCAAGCCGTGCTTCGTCGTTACGACGTGCTGCTGATTGCCGATGAGGTGATTTGTGGGTTCGGGCGAACCGGGGCGGACTTCGGCAGCACGCTTTACGAAATCGAGCCTGACCTCGTGACCGTCGCCAAAGGCCTGACCTCCGGTTACGTGCCGCTCTCGGCAGCCATCGTTGGTCAAAAGGTTTACGCCGTCATGGAGGAAGCCGCGGACAGAGTGGGGGCATTTTCCCATGGATACACCTATTCAGGCCACCCGATTGCCGCCGCGGCCGCCAATGCGGTTCTTGATATCGTCGAACGAGAGCAACTAAGCGATCGTGCCAGAATCGTAGGCGAGCATTTCCAGAACAGACTCAGGGAGCGGTTCGCGCAGCTCGAGAATGTCGGGGAAGTGAGAGGCGTCGGCTTGCTCGGAGCAATCGAATTCGTTGCAGATCGTCACACCAAGCGCCCGTTTGATCCGCAGCTCAAGGTCGGTGCCCGCATCTCGAAAGCTGCCCGCGATCGGGGGCTCATTGCGCGCGCGATGCCGCATGGCGACATTCTTGGTTTTGCTCCGCCTCTCGTTGTCTCCGAAGCCGAAATAGACGAGATTGTCGAACTGGCGCACGGGGCGACGCGGCAGGTGCTCGATGAGCTCTCGAGGGAATCGGCCATTGGCTGAAAGTTGTTTCAGCATCGACTGATCGCTGCGAGCTCTCGCGAGGCGTTTCGCCTTCGATTGGCTCGCGCTGAAGGTTCCTTCGCGCCAGCGCGCAGCCAATTCAGACGTGCTTTCAAAGATGACGCCGGTGCTTCTCGAGAGCAACAGGCAACCCGCTGGTGAGAGCGGGCCAACTCCTGATGCGAAAACGTGTTAGAGGGCCAATGAGGTTGCCTCTGCCAGCTTTTGCCCACCACCTGTCCGCATCGCGCCATTAATCACCCATTTAGGACAGCCGCTTTTCTGAAGCAAGCAACGACCAAGCCGCGCGAATCATGCCGCCAGCGGGGTCCACAGTCGACTAGTCACTGTAGAGCTCAGTTGTCGGCCTGATCGCAAAAAAGCTGCGAATTCTCCGGCTCACGCGCAGAATTTGGCAGTTGCGTGAGACCAGATTGATAAACTTCGACTTCAATACCTGGGTGGCGTTTTCGTCAGAGGAGGGGGCCTCGGAGTCGTTCCGTCAAGCACCGCCCGTTGCAATGAGAGCGCACGGCGGATCGTTGGGGACGGGACACATGTTTTCGTAACCTAGAGGTTCATCAAGGAAATTGAGGAGGAGTCTTGTTCTATGGCAACGTTCGCTGGCAGAGTCTTGTTCTGAGGCAATGTTCGCCGGCGCTGGAGCGCAAGCCCCGGTAGTGTGCGGGAGGTTCTGCCAAAAGCTGAGAGGGTGAAGCGGTCATGGTAAGTCCCGTGATTGCGAAGATCACTGCTCGTAGAGGAGCTTGGACCCGCCATGACCGTGACGAAGATAGGACGGATGTCTCTGCAGTCAAAGAGTTATTGACGTCGGGCAAGGAGTTCCTGAAGCCGCTGATCCAGGGTGCGGTGCAGGAGATTCTCGAGGCCGAGATTACGGAGACGCTGGGTGCGGAGGAAGGAGAGCGCAGCGAGGGGCGGTTTGGCTATCGCTCCGGCTACTATTCCCGCTCGCTGATCACCCGGGTCGGCAAGATCGAGCTGAAGGTGGCGCAGGACAGGCAGGGACGGTTCTCGACCGAGCTGTTCGAGCGCTACCAGCGCTCGGAGAAGGCGCTGGTGGCGGCCTTGGCCGAGATGTACGTGCAAGGCGTCTCGACCCGGAGCGTGAAGCAGGTCACCGAGGAGCTGGTGGGCCATGCCTTCTCGGCCTCGGCGATCAGCGCGATCAACAAGCGGCTGGATGCGTCGCTGAAGGCGTTCTGCGAGCGCAAGCTCAAGGAGCCGTTCCCTTATATGATCCTGGACGCCCGTTACGAGCGCGTCAGGGACGATGGCATCATCGCGAGCCAGGCGGTGCTGATCGCGATCGGGGTCGACTGGGAGGGCCGGCGTCAGGTGCTCGCGGTCGAGCTCGCCAACCGAGAGAGCCGATCGAGCTGGAAGGAGTTTTTGGAAGGCCTGAAGGCCCGTGGCCTGCATGGCGTCGAGTTCGTCGTCTCCGATGACAATCGGGGCTTGAAGAAGGCCATTCCCGAAGTTCTGACTGGCGTGTTCTGGCAGCGCTGTTATGTGCACTTCCTCAGGAACGCGCTCGACTATGTGCCTCGGAAGGTCGATGACGATTGCCTGCTGGAGCTCAGATGGATGTACGACCGGCGCGACCTCTCGGAGGTCCGGCGCGATCTGGCCGCGTAGCTCGGCAAATGGGGCGGCAAGTACCCTAAGCTCACCGGCTGGGTGGAAGAGAACACCGAGGAGACGCTCACCTATTTTCTCCTGCCGCTGGCGCACCGCAAGCACATGAAGTCGACCAACATGCTGGAGAGGCTCAACGAGGAGATCCGGCGGCGCACCTACGTGGTGCGAATCTTCCCCAATGCCGAGAGCTGCGTGCGGCTGGTGCGCGCCTTGACCGTCGAGCGTCACGAGACTTGGCTCGAGGATCATCGCTATCTCAACATGGACCTGCTGAAGGAACACAAGAAGGAGGCACTACGCCAGGCGGCCTGACGATGCTCAGGCCCACCAAGGGGATGCACGCCCCCTCTCCACCGCCGTCGCTCGCCAGCGCTGCGCTCTTGGGCAAGCGAGCGACGGCGGCTCCGAGAGGATGGCTCGGCCGGACCCCACGATCAATTTTGCTGAACTTGACGCACTAACGCGCTCTTTCTAGCCTCGTGAGCGGTACCTTCGGTAGTACATGCTCATCGTTGTCCGTTCCGGTGCGCGTAAAAAAGGGCCACCGCGCCGGAATGTCTGCCCGGCCGCAATCCAAAACTGCTCTTGCATTAAAGATTGGTTGGGTTGTTGATGAACCACCGCCGTGACTCACGCGAACATCCCACACGTCATGGCGGTGATTGATGACCGCTTCCGAATACACCTTCTGCAGGAATAAGACGGCCGCGCCATCAGGCGATTGCGACAGGTAATACGAAGCACGTACTCGTTTTCCTCCTCTGTCGCGGGCAGCATGGTTGTGCCAATGCCTTGATGTTCGTGATCGAGTTATTGGTGCTCGCCGGCAGCATCTTGGCGCAGGAATTCCACCAGGTCTTTCAATGCCGTTTGCTCCTGGGCCAGTACCGAGCACACTTGGCATCGGGCGAGGATATTTTGGTGAGGTGGTCACTGGCTACACGAGCGGGCGCCTGGCCCTTATCATCCCGCTCAACCGGACGGTCCAGCCCCTGGGCACCGTTCTGCGGAGCGTGGCATCAGGCCCAACAATGGCTGTTGGCTCGCCGTTCACGGTGGCAAATCCAAATAGCTTGTGGGTGACCCGGTCTCCCCATTTAAAGGGACATTCTTCTTGCTCCATCGAGCGTCTCCTATTGCTTGCTTTGCCTTAAGGTATCCCCGCCTGTCAGCGCGATCAAATCGAGTGGGATATTTCAGTCGCTCGATTGTGGGGATGTACGCGGCATGGCCTCTTTGGGGCGCAGCGAAGATGAGCAACTTCAAAGTTAATCTCTCGGAGCGCCGTGGCTTGTCCGAGGACGCTAGCTTCCTCGCAACCTTTACTTTTTTAGCTCGTGGAGCTCCGCGCTGGTTCTCCGGTGCGCTCCGCCCAGCCTTCGACAAACCGCTCACTACCGCTCCGGCAGATTAACCTTGCGGCCGCACAGCCCCTGCGGCCCTTGGAAAGGACTGACCGTGGCTTCCCTCACGACATTCACCAGCGCGGGCCGCACTCGCAGTATTTACCTTCGTGCTCGAAAACGAAGGCGCAATAGTTTAGTGCTGCCACGGCGGAGTTTGGCGCGACGAGTTGAGAAAGATATCTTGAGGGCGAGCACCACCCCAGCCTGCATCGAAGCGAACAACCGGCACGCTTCTGTTTCCCTCATGCGCTGCTTATTGGCGATACGGCGTTTCCTGCGCAAAAGGGCAACGGGATGCTTGTGAATACGAGTTGCAAGGGCCGCTGGGGGCAAATCATCGTTGACCAGACTGCATCAGCGTGAAGCATCTGATTACGCAGGGACGCGTGGGAAGCCCAATTCCGCGAGATGCTGGATGCGGACGTTCAGCTGTCCAGGATGCCTTTCCAAGAGAGCTAAAGCCGTATCCGCTCACCTTCGAGCTTTCTTGTCCATTTGGGCTCTTGCATCTTTCCTTCCGACGCGCGAACGCGTTCTCATACCGCTAAGGCCGAAAGGCGCTGACCTGAGTCACCCTTCGCCCCACAACGGGGAGGTCTGTTGCCTGACGGCGTTGAGTGAGGCGGCTTCCTTGCGCTCGCCAAGACAGCACCCCGAAGCAACCGTGCATGGCACGTCAGATTCGGCCGGGCGTCGTCCCTTACTCCATGCTCAGTTCGTGCCGGCCCACGACCATCCAGTGGACCTCGTCGGGACCGTCGGTCATGCGCAACTGGCGGACATCCGTGTACATCTCGGCGAGCGGCGTCTAGTTTGACATGCCGCTTGCGCCGTGCATCTGGATCGCCTGATCGATAATTCAGGAGGCACGCTCCGGTACCATGGCCTTGATCATACTGACCCAGACACGCGCCTCCTTGTTGCCGAGCACATCCATGGCCCTCGCCGCCTTCAGGACCATCAGCCGCATGGCTTCGATTTCGCAGCGGGCCTGCGCGATGATTTGCAGATTGCCGCCGAGACGCGCAATCTTCCTGCCGAAGGCCTCGCGGGTGAGCCCGCGGCGCGCCATCATGTCGAGTGCTTTCTCAGCCTTGCTTATGACGCGCATGCAGTGATGGATGCGGCCCGGGCCGAGGCGGATGATCTCGAAGCCGCGGCCCCTCCTCGAGCAGGATATTTTCCTTCGGTACCCGACATTGTTGAAGCGCAGGTGCATGTGGCCGCGCAGCGCGTGGTCTTGCCCGAAAACGTGCATGGGTCCGAGGATCTCGACGCCGGGCGCGTGTCCTTCGGCACCAGAATTTGCGAATGCTGCTGCTGGTCGGTGCATCCTGGTTGGTCCTCGCCATCACGATCATGATCTTGCAGCGCGGATCGCCTGCGCCGGAGATGAAGTATTTATCGCCGTTGATCACCCACTCGTCACCGACAAGCTTTGCGCTTGTCGAGATGTTCCTGGCGTCCGATGAGGCCACGTCTGGCTCGGTCATGGCGTAAGCCGACCGAATTTCACCGTTGAGCAGCGGCTTCAGCCACTTCTCCTTCTGCTCCGGCGTGCGACACGCTCCAGCACCTCCATGTTGCCGGTATCGGGCGCCGCGCAGTTCAGGGTCTCAGGTGCAAGCAGGTCCTTGCCAAGCTCGGCCGCGATGTAGGCGAAGTCCAGATTCTTCATTCCCTCACCAGTGTGTGCATTGGGCAGAAAGAAGTTCCACAAGCCCTCCGCCTTGGCCCTCGATTTCGCTTTTTCGATCATTTCGAGCTGCGTCCGTGTGAAGCTCCAGCGGTTGCCTGCCTCTGCGGCATGCTTTTCGAGCTCAGCGGAAATCGGTTCCACGGTTTCGCGGATGAACTTGCGCATGCGCTTGTACAATGGCCCCACCCCCTTGGACATGCGAAGGTCGTTCAGCTCGTCGCCCGGGTTGAGGCTGTAGTTGGTGCAGCGGATCGGTGCGGCGATGTTCATGATTCAGCTCCTCATCTTGAATAAGACCTGCCAGGAGGCGAGGGTGGCTCCCGCCGGGAAAGCCGCTATCAATGCTCACGGTAGCCGCTGAAACGGCAGCTGAAGGTTAATCCCTTGACATTGCGGTCTGCACTGTTCTGTCCCTACAACGTCAAGTTGATCTATTGCGTTCGTTGTGAGGAAAATCTGAAGCCACCAGAGGAGGCGGGTATCCGGCCACGTAATTTGCCCCACCCTGAACGTGCGTTTCGTGCTGCGGCCGGCAATGGAGTGTTGCACGAGCACAGGACTCCCAATGCGCGTGGTCAGGCGCCTATTGGAGAGCCGCCATCGAAGGAGTCCCATTGATGGGGTCCCGCTAATATCCGCCTGCGGCAGCGGCGATGGATTACAGACCAGAAGTTCGTCCGGATAGGGCGGAGCGACCCCATCAACACCGGTGGGATCCCCTCGATCACATCTGACGGACTAAAGGTATGAGACAGGCGAGTATCCACTCACTGTGGGAATTCTAATTCTGTTCGGAGGCTCGGAGGAACCACAATTGATAGCCGCACCGATCGAATTGAGTGGGGCTTGAGCGTTTCGCTGCACCATTGCAATAGACGGGCCTCTCCTGTTCTGGCCGGGGAGTCTACCGCGTGTGGATTCCTCAGCGATACTGCCGGCCTTGGTAGACAGGATCTCAATTCTGGAGTTCTGCCTGAGATCATGCGTCGCCACAATACATACTGACGCCGAGGGTGCGACGCCCTGCTACTGACTGAATTCATCAGCGGTAAAGAAGGAGGAGCACAGTCTTGGATCACCACCATGGATCCGCCCAGCAGCCGCGCACCCGAAGTACAGCTTTCCGTCAAGTATCAATATTCGCGGATGACATCGTTGGGGCTACGTCACCCTTTGCACTCGCGCCTAACCAGGGATAAATCCTTAACAATAACTCCGACCAACGATCTTGATAGCTTCAAAGTGTGCCGTCATGGAGGCGTTACAATATCCACGCTGCTTGCCAGCGCTGGCAAGCAAGCGGTCACTTCCATCGAAAGTGATATCCAGGAAGGCGTACAGTTATCCGGCTATTGGGATCAGCCAGGCCCGGACGCCGCCTGCGCTCGAAAGGTGACGTATTTCATCTATCCGCTCACCCTAGAAGCCTATGCCGCCTTCAAATGTTGATGGACTCAACCATCCCTTCCTTTTTGGCGCAGGATCTTCCTCTCTCGTGTAAGTTGGCAGCCCTCGCATTAGCCCTTCAGAAGTCGGGACGAGCGAGATGCCCGTGACTTGGGCAAACACGTCCATCCCATCCTCGAGCTCCAGCACATCAAAGGAGCGGCGTGTAACACGCGATAAGAATTGCGCGCCGGAGCCACTGGTTTTGAGTGCAAGAAGTAACATGACCTCTGCGCCGCCGAGCGGCACCGAGGCCTTGATGCGGGCCGGAAATACATTGAGTGTGGAGCTCCCGCGTGGGTCCTCGCGTGAGACGCTAACGTCGCAGGCTGCGATGCGAAGCCGTAGCTGCGTGCCCGGTGCAAGTGGCTTGCCTGGGATCAACAGGCGTGCACCTTTAAAGGCGAGGACGAGCAGTTCATAGCTCTCGTCATAGCCGCTGACGACGGCATCAAGACTGACGGCGGCTTCTTGCCGTGTGGCAAGCGGCAACGCAAGGTCGCTCTGCAAGACATCCAACGGCGCAGCCGCTGTAACCATGCCGTGTTTCATCATGACTAGATGATCGGCCAGGCGTTCTATCTCAGCCATGTCATTGCTGACATAGATTATTGGCAGAGTGAGTCTCTCATGCAATCGCTCTAGGAATGGCAGAAGCTCGCGCCTGCCAGAGAGATCGAGCCCGGCAAGCGGCTCCTCCATCAGAAGTAGTCGAGGCTGGGATAATAACGCGTTGCCAATGGCGATACGCTGCCGCTCGCCGTCGGAAATAAGTGAGGGAGAACGGTCAAGCAGCGGCGCCAGATCGAGCAATTCGATTACCGCATCAAGCTCTATCGGAGTCGGTTCGAATTCTGACGCGCCGTAAAGTAAGTTACGCCTAACAGACAGATCTGAATAAAGGATCGGCCGTTGGAAAATATAGCCTATGGGACGCAGATGCGGCGGGCGGAAAGTGTCTTCGTCCTGCCAAACCTCCCCGTCCAAGGCACAGAATCCAGTGGGCAGACGCTCGAGACCGCCGATGCAGCGCGCGACGGTTGTGTTGCCGCAACCTGAAATCGCCGTTATTCCATTAGCTGGCACGCTGAATTCGGCATCGAGCGGAGTGCCCGCGAGAGAACCTCTGAAGGCGACTTCAATAAAGCCAAGCTGTGCTATTCTCATGTGCTCTATCAGTCGATCAGGTTACGTGGAGGACGAACCAAATGCGGACATCACCATGGCCGCCAGCGCTCCAGCGCGCGACACCCTTGCTGAGGGAGACGCAATAAGGCGGTCCGATTGCAGATCGACAGTTTTGCGCTGGCGGCAAGCCGAGCTCCCGGGGGGCCACGATCCGACTGCGCTTGAACACCGAGTCAGATAGGTCGGCAGTTTGGTGAAGAACATGCATGAGGACCTATGAACATGCTTCCAAGCTCTTGGTCATCAAAGTCCGGAATGTTCCGGGCCTGTCGGAAGGTGTTCGCCCGAGGGCCTTCCATCCATTTCGAGCGTAGAAACCTGGAAGACTGACGGTGTAGAGGAAAGCCCATCGGCAGCCACGTCGCCGGCCTTCGTCTTCAAATTCGTTTAAGACCATCGTTCCTAATCCCTTTCCGCGGACTGGTTTGGGCAAAGAGAATGCATCCAGGAATAGCAACTCGACTGACGAAAGTCCGGTCACACCTCCGACGACGTGTTGAGCTTCGGGATCTTCCAACGCCACAACAAGAGGACGATTGTCGCCGGTGCTATAACAACATCGGGATCGTCAAGGCGTCCCTCGATGGCCTTTACGATGGAAGGAGGAACTACGTCTGTCACCACAATGTTCGGCATTGCACCTCGCCCATTGTCACCGCCATTCTAAAAGCGTGGCTATCCCGCATGAAAATCACGCTCCATACGCTTGATCGCCGAAAAACACATCATCAAAGTTGCTAGTAAGATGGGGCAGACTACATATCTAGCCAAGCTCTGGAACTACCAAGATCAATAGTCGGCCGATTTGCGATCGCGTTTCAGATTTGGCAGCCTGGAAATGAACCAATGATGGACAGCTCTGCTCGACAGGTCAGTTCTCGAGTAAGCGTTCGCTGCTGGGCTACGTGTGCACATTGAAAGAGGTCGTTCCTCAAGGCGGAACCGCTTGCAGGGTGCGAGTCGGCGCCGCAATCGGAATCGGTCAGGCTGGAGTTGACCCGTTAGACAGGAGGCTCGGCTGGTCGATTGATTTGATATCTCCCGTCGTGAGCGCCAGCTCAGCCCAGAACGGGCGTGTCAGTTGTAGTCTTCCATACAATTGTTGATCCGCGGTCAGGCAGGTTCTCGTGTCAGCAATCGGATTCACACAACGGTAGTTGCAAGGAGACATCGGTGCCTCGGTCACGGCTGGTTTAAGGCTTGAACCGTTGCCAAGGTTCAGGGCCGCGGAAGAAGGTCGGGGCCCGTCAATCAGCTATTGCACTTGGGGCCCAAGCAGCCGAGCGAAAACGATTACCGTAATCACGGCGGAGAGAGCAAGCAAATCCCAATATAGCAAGACCGATAACTTCTTCCATTGGTAGAGTGGCGGCACACTGGTCATTTTGGCGAGAGCCCGGCGCTCGGCGCAAACCAAGCCTGATACTAAGGGGTAGGACGATGCGGCCTGACGAAACGAGAAGCAAACAGGCATACTGATAAAATCAGTGGGGAGCGCGGCATCACTATCCATGTCTTCGGCCACATCCAGGATAATAGCTGTGCGGCAGTCGAGTATCGCGTTTCAGACTGCCGAGCATGGCGCTGGGCGTGGCGATCGGCCGAGGCTATGGCTAATGGAAGACGGTGGAAGCCAATGGCGGAGCTCCACACTGTCATCCCTCGACCCCGGTTTCGAATCGGCTCGCAGTGGAGCAGGCGGCTGCGAGCGCGTTAGATTACACCTCTTCGGTACTCGATTTTCGACCGCCGCCGTGTCATCGAATGGCCACGAATGGCTGGATCGGCAATTGCAGAATCTACGATCCGGGCGAGATCCGAACTCGGGACAGTCGGATTTGTGACCTTGTTGGGGTCGCGACACGTTCGCTCGCAAATAGTCGTGACAACTCAGGCTCTCGCTTTTGGCACGACCTTTGAAGAGAACATGCCATCCACATGCTAGTCGGCATCGCGGCTCAAGAAATTCAAGTTATGGTTCATTGGAATATTGCCCGTCAGTTTCTGTCGCACCGCCTGGTAAGTCGACCAGCGCATTGCTTTCTCGTCCTGATTGGTGGCGGCGTACGATTCCGCTGAGGCAAATCGGGCAGCAATAATTTCCATGCACAAGATAGCCGAAAAAAAGCCGGTATCCGTCTCGCCGCTTTTACGAATAAGACAGATGAGCCGCCACGTCGCTGTCGAGCTCAGCGAAACCGCAAAGCTGGCATGGCCGATGGGGCTGACCCAGATCGCCCAGATCGTCATGATGACAACTGATCTCGCGTTCATCGGGTACCTCGGTGCGGAGGCGTTTGCCGCGGCAGCGCTGGCCAGCAGAATCTATGTCCTTGCGTTCACCTTCGGCTCAGGTCTGCTGGCGCCAATTGCACCATTGGCGGCACAGGCGTTTGGGGCAAATAATCTTGCCGTGGTACGCCGCTCGGTACGCATGGGATTGTGGGCGGCGATGATGCTGTCGTTACCGATCATGGCGTTTGCGTCGCGCGGGGAGCCAATACTGCTGGCCTTCGGCCAGGCGCCCGACACGGCGCGGCTCGGCCAGCAATATCTGTTCGGATTGGCCTGGGGTGTGACGCCGACACTGGGTTTTCTGGCTCTCCGCGGTTTCATGGGCGCGGCCAACCGGCCGGAGCCGGTCTTGTGGATCACGCTCGCGGCAATTCCCGTCAATGCTCTTCTGGCCTGGTTGCTAATAAACGGAAAGCTCGGGTTCCCGCGTCTTGAGTTGTTCGGGGCCGGACTCGCGACCACCTTGGTGAACTGTATGACGTTCCTAACCATTCTGTGGGTCGCGACAATGCGTCGCCCTTTCCGAGACTACAACCTACTTGCACGTTTTTCGTATTTTGATTGGCGCGTCATGCGGCAACTGGTTGTGATTGGAGCTCCGATCTCGATGGCCTCGTTGATGGGCGTCGGCGTGTTCTCGGCAGCGGCGCTCCTGGCCGGCCTGATCAGTACCAGCGCACTCGCTGCTCATCAGATCGCTCTTCAGGTGACCATGATCCTGTCCATGATTCCCTTCGGTATTAGCATGGCGGCGTCCGTGCGCGTCGGCCAGGCGGTTGGCCGCCACGACCTTTCCGGCGTCAAACGCGCAGGTCTGGCTCCGATTCTGCTCGGTGTCGTGATCGCCGCGATACTGACGCTCGCCGTGATCGCCGCGCGTTTTGAGATTGCCGGATTGTTCCTGGATGAATCACAGGGCGATGCCAAGGCGACAATCGGACTGGCTGCAAAACTACTTTTGATCGGTGCGAGCTTTTTCATCACGGATGCCGCGCAGCTCATTGCGACGGGAAGTCTGCGTGGAATGAAAGACACGCGGGTGCCGCTCCTCTTCATTGGAATTGCTTACTGGCTGATTGGCTTCTCTCTCAGTTACCTGCTTGGTTTGAAGATGGGACTTGGCATCGTTGGTATCTGGATCGGCCTGTCGACCGGGACCACCATCTACGCGGGACTCCTCGTGTTGCGTTTCATAATTCTCGCAAACAGAGGCGTCCTTCAGAGTCAATAATCTGATCCTTCAAACAAAGTTTGGTTTCTCTCTTCAGACAGAGGTGACCGTTAGATCTGGCAGCCCAGGATAGTTTCATTCCTGTGATTTTCAAGACGGGCAAAACACTCGGCGTTCAATACTTTCCACGTTGACTATTGCCACCAGCTGCGTGTCTACAGCGCCAGATCTCATATTTCGGAGAGTCGTTATTTAGGCGCCGGGCCGGAGTTTTTCGGGGGGACTCCGCGCGTTTATATGACAGGACACAATTGAACATTCTGAAGCGACTACCAGTATTGGCAGGTTGGTTGTTCCTGCGGCTCATATATCTGAGTGATCCGGGAAACATGCTTCACGCAACATAAATCTTGCTAGACGTGCAAGCGTTCGGCTCGCTATGTCCGCTGCTCGCGAAAAATCGCGGGAGCGTCCTTCACGCACCACCTTTACGGAGGCGATCTTGGGCGGAGCAATTGGCGAGCCGTGTGGCATGCGGGCTTTCGAAACCCTTGAATCGAATGTGCGCTCATACCCACTGTCGCTACCAGCCATTTTCAGTCGGGGGCGCGGATCCGTCATGCTGACAGACGATGGCAGGAAGGTCATTGACTTTCTCTCCGGTGCAGGGGCTCTGAACTACGGTCACAACAATCACCTGATCAAAGCCGCCATCACCGAGTATCTGGCGTCCGATGCCATCGTACACGGGCTTGACATGGCCACTCCTGCGAAGCGCGAATTTATGGAGACCTTTAATTCGGTCATACTTCGCGAACGGGGCTTGCGCTACCGTTTCCAGTTCACGGGACCAACAGGTGCCAATGCCGTAGAGGCGGCTCTAAAGCTTTCGCGCAAGATCACGGGACGTAAGAATGTCATTTCATTCACCCGTGGATATCACGGCATGAGTCTGGGGGCGATGGCCGCGACGGGCAATCATTTCTATCGAAGGGCCAGTGGCGTCTCCTTGGCTGACGCAACCTTCATGCCCTATGACGGCTATCTTGGACCTGCCTTTGATACGGCAGACTACCTACGTAAGGTATTGTTGGATGAGAGCAGTGGTGTCGATGCTCCGGCCGCCATTCTCGTCGAAACTGTGCAGGGAGAAGGGGGGATAAATGTTTCTAGCAAGGAGTGGTTGCAATCGGTTCAGGCCATAGCGAGAGAGGTTGGTGCGCTCTTCATAGTTGATGATGTTCAGATGGGGTGCGGCCGCACCGGCCAGTTCTTCAGCTTTGAGTTCGCAGGGCTTTCGCCGGATCTTGTCGTCATGTCGAAATCACTAAGCGGGTATGGCCTGCCACTATCGATGTTGTTGATCAAGGAGGAGCGCGACGCATGGCGGCCAGGAGAACACACGGGCACGTTCCGGGGAAACAACCTTGCGCTTGTGTCTGCCACCGCGGCCATCAACAGGTACTGGCGCAGCAAAACGTTCGCGGATGAAGTGCAGCGTACGGGCGATATCGTGCGGAGCCGGCTTGAGGCCATTGGATCCCAGCATGCAGGCAGTTTTGCTGTTCGGGGACGAGGCATGGTATTTGGATTTGATTGCCAAAGAGCCGAAATTGCGGCGGCGACGACCCGCAAGGCCTTCGAGAAGGGGTTGATGCTCGAGCGATGCGGGCCTATTGATCAGGTCATAAAGTTCTTGCCTGCGCTCACGATCGAACTGGAGACGCTTAACCAGGGTATCGACATATTCGAAGTGTCTTTGGCGGAAGCGCTGAGGGAGATGGGGTCAGACTTAGCCAACTGGTGAGTGTTCCTCAGGTAGTGAAGAGACGTGGGGAGCATGCCGTTTGCCGCAGTTGGGGTTCGTGCCGGCGATGCAACCCATCGCAAAGAGATAACGTCCAACAATAAGATAGCTGGCGGGTTCAAACGGTGATCGGCTGGCCGGCGCCATCGGACTCATGAGGATTCCGCGAAGTCAGACAGGCGTTTGCGCCGTCGCACGCATTCTCGCCAACCAGGCCGCATCTCCTTGCGCGACAGCAGGCGCTGCATCAGTCAGGCTTGCTCGACAATCCATTCGCGCAGAGCAACGGCCAGTGGTTCTGGGGAACGGAGCAGCGTGTGACTGACATGCCTGGGCTCAAGTCGCCTTTGGAGGAGACAAGCGGCCGGAGGAGTTCAGTTGTTACGTAACCGTAATGAATTATCAATCCAGGCGAAACGAAGCAGAGCCTGCTCATGGACGGCTCCTTTCCAGGATCCGTTTTAATTGCTCTCCGATAGAGAGCGAGTCCGCGAGAGCGTTGGCGCGCATCGCGCATTTCAGTCAGCCGGGCGTCCATGATGCGTTGCAGAGGCCCCGTCATGCCGACGGAAGTGCAGAACCATGCCGCTCGAAGTCCGGCTCGAGCAGATCCGTTTCATCGGGCTGTGGGAGCTCAATGAAGCTTTTGCTTGCCAGGCTCTTTACTGTCGGGACGATCTCAGGATCGACTCCGTCATTTACAATGTCAATAGAGGAACCATCGCAATCGGCTATCCCTATGGCGTTCACGGGGGCGCGTCTGGCGGCCATGCCTCGCCGAGGGCAAGCGCCGCGGAGCGAAGTATGTAGTGGTAACCATGTGAGTCGGAGGCGGCATGGGAGCTGCCCGCTTGTTCGAGGTCGCCTGAGGCGCTCGATATGGAATTTCAAGATGGGGGCCTAGCTGGTTCGAATGGGTGCAGGACCTCCAGCGATCACTCTGAAAGGAGATAGTAGCGGGAGCATCAATCGCGATGATATCATCAGCAGGAATGCGAGCTGCTTCTTCGAAGCTCCAATACACGCAATGTCGCCGATTCCGTCGGCTGAGTACCTGCGTCGAAGACTGCGATGGTCTCGAGCCTCCGATGCGTCGTTCCGGCAACGGGGCGCAGGGCGCATAGCGTCTAACCTGTCGTATCACCGCACTTTGTTGACCAGAAAGGAGACCGACATTGCAAAGCACCATGATGGAGGTGCCGCTCTCGCTCAATCACCTGCTGGAGCGCGCAGGAAAAATTTTCGCCGGAAACGAGATCGTCTCGCGCATGCCCGACAAGGGCCTTCGGCGCCATACGTATGGCGAGTTCTACCGACGCACACGCTCCCTCGCGTCGTGGCTGCGGGGGCTTGGTCTGGAGAAAGGTGACCGCGTCGCGACGCTGTGCTGGAACCACCATGCTCACCTGGAGTGCTACTTCGGCATCCCCGCGGCAGGCGGAGTGATGCATACGCTCAACCTGCGCCTGGCGCCTGGCGAGATCGGCTGGATTGCAGGCAACGCCGAGGATCGCTTCCTGATCGTCGATGACGTCCTGCTGCCTTTGTATTATCAATTCGCGCACATGCACCACTTCGAACACGTGATCGTGTTTCCATTCTCGGGCGCGCCGGTCTCGACCGAGTTGCAAGACTACGAGGTCGTGCTGGAGCGCGCGAATCCTGACAGTCTCGAGTATGCCGCGCACGACGAAGCCGATCCGGTCGCGATATGCTACACGTCTGGCACGACAGGCCGCCCGAAAGGCATCGTGTATTCCCACCGTTCGACGATACTGAGCACGCTTGTGGCGAGCCTCGGCGACTTCTGGGCTCTGCGTAGCACGGACGTCGTGTTGCCAATCACGCCGATGTTCCATGTAAACGCTTGGGGAATTCCTTACGGCGCAGTGAATCTTGGTGCGAAGCTCGTGTTCCCTGGGCCGCATTTGCATGCCGATGACCTTCTCGATCTGATGCAGATCGAACCGCCCACGTTGGCTGTCGGCGTGCCGACGATCTGGATGACGTTAATGCAGGCATTCGATGCGGCGCAATCCGAAGCCTCACCTGACCGCGGCCGATGGAAGTTGCCGAAGGCAATGCACGCAATGACAGGCGGCGCTGCGGTGCCCGAGTCTCTGATCCGTGCTTACGACGAGCGCGGCGTGTGGCTGGATCAAGGATGGGGCATGACCGAGACTTCATCGGTTTGCACCAGATCGTATGGTCGGGCGGAATTGCGCGCCGCCGGTGCCGACGAGAAGTACCGACGCGCTGCCATGGCCGGCGTACCCGTGCCGCTTGTAGATCTGCGACTTTGGGGAGAGGAAGGCGAGCTGCCGTGGGACGGGAAGAGCGTCGGCGAGATTCAGGTGCGGGGACCCTTCATCACGGGATCCTACCACGAGCTACCCGTAACCGATGACCAGTTCACCGGGGACGGCTGGCTACGCACGGGAGACGTTGCCTCGGTCGACCCGCTCGGCTTCGTGCGTATCACCGACCGGACCAAAGACCTCATCAAATCGGGAGGCGAGTGGATCAGTTCGGCGGACCTCGAGACTGTGTTAATGGAGCATCCGGCAGTCGTCGAAGCCGCGGTGATCGCTATCCCCGACGAGAAATGGAACGAGAGACCGCTAGCTTGTGTGGTGCTCAGGCCCAGCAAGCAGGTGGACACGAAGGAGTTCGATCAGTATCTGCTGGCACGTAACATCGCGAAGTGGCAATTGCCCGACCGCTACGAATTCATCGACGCCGTACCGCGAACATCCACTGGCAAGTTCTCAAAAGTGAAACTGCGGGAACGCTTCCCGGGGTGAGGCGATACGCAGAGCGTTCCAAATAAATTTCTTGAGGATCGAGAAGCTGCCGTCAGGCCGGGGCATCGGAGTCTTGTACATGCAGCTGATCTTGAGGCTGTGAATGCTCCAGCGGGTGCGCAACACCGAGACGTTCTCGCCGTTGAAGGCGCAGCCTCGGGCCGCGGCGAAGCCCTCCTGATTGAGGATTGCCGCGATCTCGCCATCCATTTGGTGTTCAGCATTCAACTCGCCGATCCGTTGCCGCAACTAATCAATGTCGATGTAATTGCGGTAGGTGTGAACGCGTCGTTGTACGTGCTGCTAGCTGGTTGCGCCGGTCTGCCAGAGGATCTTGAGCCGCACTTGACCTCGGGTCCGTTTCTGATCAAGGAGGACTTCGCGGATGGCAAATCGCAGAAGGCGGTTGCGATCGGCTGCCGACGTAGTGGCTGTATTCCAAATTTGCGGCAGGTTCTCACAGAGCGCTTGTAGCCCAGCGCGTTCCGCCGGGCCAATCAGAAGCGGCTCTTGCGCGCGCCAAAGCGCATGCTGCTGCTCGACCGCCTCGACAACACGCTACGTCTCTTCCCAAGCCCGCTCAAGTGAGCGCGCCACAAGACGGTTCTCGGGCTGTACGGCGTCATACCAGCCGCGCGCGCTCGGCTTCGTAGCGGCGCGGTCCACGCGAAGCGCCCACTGGCGCGCGAGCTGACGGCTCTCCTGCTCCAGTTGGCCCGCCGCCGGGTGCGATCTCAATGTTATCCGGCACCAGGGCATGGAGGACCGCCCGCTAGACCAGCGCGTCAACCGTGCTGCCGTTAGGATTGGGACCAGCAAGGCAGATTGTCCTTGCAAAATCCGGCCTATGCTGGGCGTACGTTTATGGCCGCCAGCAAAAGATCCGAGCCGATGCCGGCCGGGATCGCGGTTTGCCTCTACGCCGCTCACCCAGGCTATATCAGCTGGGAGGAGTTCATGGCCAACCAGGGCGCTATGAGGCACGACATTCTGGGCGTACCGCGCCCCGTTACAAGGAGTTGCGATCTGCGGCCGTTACAGGCGGCGACCTGCACCTCTCATCGGGATTGAGGCGTTCCTGTCCAACGCATCACACGGCGGGCGCTTTGCAGTTTCCGAATTGGGCGAACACGAGATGAAGACGGGCCGGAAAACGTTATCTGCCAGTCGCGAGCCTGGCCGGTAGGGGCAGCCGCAGCTCGCCCGTCGTCCTGGTGAAGGCGCATCCGAGGCTCATGCAACTCTGCCTGGTTCATGATGCTGGACAAACCCAAAGCAGGCGGTCGTGGTAGGCGCGCGGATCGTAAAGCCGCTCACGATCCCAATGAACACGCCGAACATGGAGCACAGTTCGGGAAGCTGATGCCAGTCCCGGTTATTGCGAGCCAAGCGAGAAGCGTCGAGGCTCACCCCAGAGCGGCGTTGCCAAGGCCGATCTCGGCAATGAGCTTCTGAAAACCATGACGATCCACATCGCCAGCACCGGATTTTCCCAGATTCTCGTCACTGACCTGGACGCGCTCTAGCGGCCAGCCCAGACCGATGGCGCGATCGACGAGGCAGTACTGCAGCTCCGTGCTCTCCAGGCGCTGTCGCACCTGGTTCACGGATAGCGGCCGGACGTAGAGTGGGCCAGCTTGGCTCGGTGCGCAATCGTGAGCCGCTCGTCAGCGACGTTCAAGCTGATCAGCACGACGCAGTCCCCTTCCGGGCGTGCCGGGAACCGCTTGTATTCGCCGCAGCAGCGTGGCGAGTAGTGAGTGACCTGGATTTGCGTCGCGGTCGGCAGACTCGGGCCACAGGCGCGGAATGTCGGCCGTTCGACGGCTGGGTGGATTTGCAACGTCCGTAGGGGGCGATATGCCACTCGGCCTGGAAGCGGTCGGTGGGTCATCGCGAAATCACCTTCTCGTCGAGTCAGACTCGCGCTCAAATGTTGCATCCATGGGATCAGCGTACGTACGCTGATGCGCGGCAGATTAGCGGAGTTCAGGCGGCAAGTGATCGCCGTTTCGGCAAGATCGGTGACGCGATCCGGGCCGGCCGCGGCGGGCCGTCCGGCAGCGCGGCAACGACGAGGGACCGCGCCCAGATGGCTTCTTCAGCACCTCAAGCCGGTGCCCCAATGATGCGGTTCCGTGATCGTGACGTGAGACACGATCCGCGGGTAATCTGACGTGTTCGGCGATCCCGTGGTCACCATCGCGAGCCTTGATCGTCTGCTGCACCACAGCCACGTCATCTTCATCCGCGGCGACTATCGGTTGAAGGAGAAGCGTCGCAGCGGGCTGCTGCAGAAGCCTGCCGTGCGCGAGCGGCATGCTCATTCCTGCAAATCAACGGGGTCATTCCTCATGTCATCGCGGGCTAAAATCCGGACGCCGCTTGATACGTATAGCTGCAGATCTAACATCTTACGATGTGCAGGCGAATTATCGCTGTGCATCAGGACACCGAGTGATTGGTTGCCGGAGCTGAAATGTTCAAGCCGCGAATATCAAGCGCCAGACCAACATCGATTTCACCGACGGCAAGTAGCAGCTGCTGCTCCGCCCGTCCTGCGCAATCGCAACTCCATACTCCCGCTCGGCTGCCGCAACGCTCACAATCCCGTTCCCGCACGTCTTGGTGCGCGAATCTTGGGATGGCCAAATCTACCGCGGCCCGGTGATAGGGCGCGGACCGTATCTTTCACGCCGTATCCGAGTGGTCCGAATGGTTCTGCCGTCGGCAAGCCGGGTTCAATTTCCACCTGTGCCCGCCCGACCTCCCTCCGCGCCAAGTGGCGACCTCGTGAAACATGAGGAGCGAGCGGGGTAGACCAAGCTTATGGAGCTGTTTCCTCAAGCGAATTGAGATAGCCGGTGAATTTAGGTGCGACGTAGGCGCCCACCACCGCCGTGGAACCTCGCTCGTACTCGCCCATATTCGGCATGATTTCGCTCGATAGGAAATCCAATCGCCTCGCCAGGTCTTTGCAAGCGCCCTCTTGGGCTTCGCGTCCGTGCTTGACTTCTAGAGATTCAGGTCCAACGATTGCTATGTGCAGGTAGTGGGGCCCTTCACCTTGCTTGCTTGCCACCGCGCGATTCAGCTATTTGAGCTTAGTCGGCCTCGGTTGCGAGTGGGGAGAAGTCAAACCTGCGAACACGTCGGCCGATTGCCAATTCGTTGACAAATGCTAACGCCAATACGCGCGAGCAGTGGGAGCGAACTTTCAACCTCTGCTAGAGGGAAGCAATCTCGGGGTGCGCGCCTTTCCTTCACCGAGGGTCTGATCAACGATCTGCGCCTGAACCCGCCGCACATCAGGCGCTCGGTCGTGATGCCTTGCCAGTCGGAACATCAATCGCCTCCAATGCAGGCATGGTGCAGAAAAGCGCTCTAGCGCATGTATTCGTGCAACGTGGCAGCCTCTTGCAGAGTGATCATATCGAGAGCCTGAAAAGCAAAAGAGATGGAGAGCTCAGAGTCAGGAGGACGCGCGCGAGCTAACTCGTCTTCGGCTGTGGTTATCGGAACCAGCGCGCACGCGAATTAACTACTAGCCTACTGCGATCATCAGATTCCGGGTCGTGTCCCCAGTGATGGTGTAGCTCGGCAGAGCAAAGCCGGCCGCCCGCGTGCCCTCAGATAGCGCCGTAGCGGGCTGACGGCTTTGCGGTGGTCACGGGCAATTCGCCGTTAGGGTCGGGTTGCTGACACCAACCTGATTCGAGGAACCACCGATGACCGACGAGATGATGAACCTTCGCGCTCGTGGAGAGGGTCCCAGACGCCGATCTACTTCGCGAGATGATTGGCTTTGCCGCCCAGCGATTGATGGAGCTGGAGGTTGCCTGGCTGACCGGAGCGGTGAAGAATGCCGAACGCCTTGCCCAGCGCAATCGGGACCGTGACCGGACCTGGGAGACGCGCGCCGGCGCGGTCGAGCTGTGCATTCCCAAGCTGCGCAAAGGAAGCTACTTGCCGGGCTTCCTGGAGCCGCGTCGGATGGCTGAAAAGGCGCTCACCGCGGTGGTGCTGGAAGCTTATATGCAGGGCGTCTCGACCGATCCGTCGATGATCTGGTCCAGACCATGGGCATGACTGGAATCTCCAAGAGCCAGGTGAGCCGGCCTGTGTGCCGAGATCGACGAAGGTGAAGGCCTTTCTCGCTCGCACGATCGAGGGCGACTGGCTATATCTGTGGATCGACGCCGCCTACGTGAAGGTGCGCCAGAATGGCCGGATTGTCTCCGTCGCGGTCATCATCGCGCTCGGCGTCAATAGCGACGGCCGGCGTGAAGTTCTCGGCATCGACATCGGCCCTTCTGAGGCCGAGACGTTCTGGACCGCGTCCTTGCGTAAGCTCGCTCGGCGCGGGCTTCATGGCGTCAAGCTCGTGATCTCCGATGCGCATGAGGGCATCAAGGCCGCCGTCAGCAAGGTGCTCAATACCGCCTAGCAGCGCTGCCGCGTCCGCCTCATGCGCAACATCCTGGCCCGTGCCGGCAAGAGCGGGCCCGAGCACGGCGGCATGCTGGCGTGGAACGGGACTACGTTCCTGGCTGGCACTTGCCGTCACCGGCGGTTACAGTCGTCGGGGCGCGGGCGACCTCGTGGCAAAGCGTGACGCGTCGGCTGCAAGCATCACCGGACTGCCTATTGTGTCCTGCCGAACTGAGGCGCCCGCGCGCCGAGTTTTGGCCGCCGCGGTTTCTATTGCGACACCCATCGTTCGTAGCTTCGCTCCGCCTGGGGGGCAATCAACATCTCACGGTCGCGCGGCGTCTTGATGTTGTAGGCATAGTCTGGTCCACGCCGGCTGCCCTCTGTTGCGGATGTCCGCGCGGGTCTTGTTGGCGACCAGCGCCGGGGGCGCCCACAGGTAATCCTCGCTCTTGATCAGCAAACGCCAGCAGAGCACCGTGAGCTTGCGAGCCACGGCGACCGCGGCGACCTGATGGCCAAGCCGGGCGCGGATCCGCACCAAAAAGGTTGCAGTGGACGGGCGCCTTGGCCGCGGCCCAGGCCCCTCGACCAGCATGGCGCGCGCGTAACTGCGGCCGATCTTGCTGATGCGACCCTGATGGGCGGCTCACAGTCCCGAATGCCGCACCCGCGGTTTCAGCCCGCAATAGCTCACCAGCTTCTGCGGGCTGTCGAACCGGCTGATGTCGCCGATCGCCGCCACGATGCCGGCGGCAACCGCCAGATTGACGCCGGTGATCGTCATCAGTCTGTTGACCGCGAGATCGTCGAGGCGACCTGCGCGATCTCGCGGTCGAGCAGAGCCACGTCTTCCGCCAGCCGGTCAAGCTCACGGACGTCGGCAGCTGTTGGGCGCGGCCAACCACGCCCGGCCGCGGGCGTTGAAAAGATCGGCATGCGGGCACTTCGGAATTAGGTGCGCGTGCAGGATCGAATGCACCTCGTTCCTTGAGCCGCGTGCGATGCCGCACGACCTGGTAGCGACGAGCCACCAGCCGACGCTTGCGTTCCGTCTCCGCGTCAGGCGTCCAGATCTGCGGCAGGTACCCGGCCGCCTGCAGACTGGCGAGCGTGGCGGCATCGACTTGTCGGTCTTAACGTGAGCCTGGGCGATCGCCTTCACCTGCAGCGGATTGGCGATGATCACCCGTGCCACGAAGGGCGCCAGAAGTCGCAAGACCGCCATGCTGTTGGCAGTCGCTTCGACCACCATCTCATCACTGGCCAGCAGGGTCTGCCAAATCCCTCCAGCGCAGTCCGCGATCATATCGATGCGGCCCGTATGTCGGAGCCTGCCCTCCTCCCAAAACACCACCTCGCCGAAAGTTCGGTGGACGGCGATGCCAATCACCCGTCGCATTCGCACCTCCTGCGAGATATGACGGGAGCTGCGGGCGACACGACGAGCGGGCGGTTCAGCGGGCCCGCTACATGACACTGGAAACCATCGCGCCCTTGAGCGGTGAACCCGTTATCGGCTTGCCTGCCGTGGCAGGCTGATGCCTTCCGACCCGCCGGAAAATCGGCGGTAACCTGCCGTCAGCTACACCATCGCCAGGGGAGTACGTCATGCCAACCTGATGATTGCATGTGGGCGAAAGTCCCATCCGGCTAAAGCCGTAGCAGGCCAGCCGGGACCGAGTCTTGCGGGCGTTGCGGCAACGCTGGGGTCCGAAGTGTAGACCGTGCGGGGTGCGGAATGAGCCTCGAAAGGTGGATTTTCGCGGAGGCCGAGTGTGCTCCCAAGCACGAAGGCTGCATGAGCAGTCCATACGCGAGAAGATGCCGCTCCGTCGGGGTGGATGGCCGGATCACGCACGGAAGGTAATTATCGGGACATGAGAGGCCCGACCGGGTCCGCTGGATTGGTCTCCAGCGGGGGACAGCGGCAAGGCACTGTCAGCGGCGGGCGAGCGGCGGCCAGAGACCTTCGCCTTCCTCGGCTTTACGCACTATTGCGGGCGGACCCAGGATGGCCGGTTCGTCATGAAGCACAAGAGAGAAGGGAAACGCCTGACGCGCAAGCCGACGGCGTTGCGCCAGGAGCTGGCGCCTCATGCACGCGCCACTGGCCACGCAGTACGAGTGGTTCGCCGCCGTTCTGCGCGGGGCACTATGGCTATTCTGGCAGGCCGCATGATTATCCAGCGCTCAACGGCTTCTACCGCGAAGTGCGTAGGACCTGGCTGCGTTGTCTGAGACGGCGTAGCCAGAAAAGTCGGCGCATGGGCTGGCCGGAGTTCGAGACTCTGACGGCACGCTTCGCCTGCCAACTCCAGGCATCACTCGCCCATGGGCGCAGGCGCGGATATGACGCGGGTTACCCTCGGGAAGAGCCGAGTGCGGGAAAGCCGCCTGCCCTCGAAACGAATCAAAGTGATTCTTTCGATTCAAGCCGATCGACGGATCAGCCCGATGTCCAAATTATGCGTAATCGAAAGCCGGTGAGGACTGCGGAACCGAAGTCAGGCGGCGATTGCTTGTTCTGCGGCGCGCAAACTCCAGGGTACTCTCAAGGGCGCGCTTGGGTGTCGTCAATGCCTTTGCGATAGTGAGCCGGCGGCTTCGTCTTGGATGACGGCATCCGTGAATGTTCCTCCAGTGTCGATCGTAAGTCATGGTGCGTCGCAACCTCAAGTTAAATAGCAGTCGCGATCCCCGCGTTAGTCGCAGTGCCCGCAGGGGATCGAGGAGCGCGCCGGCAACCGCGACAGCGCCGAGCACGATCATCTGCACGGGGCCGCTGACCTGGATGAGGTTCATGCCATTCGACAGGGAAATGACGAACAGCAACCCGGTGAGAGCAGCACCCTCACTGCTGCTGCGACCCGAAAAGCTCGCCGTCGCGCGAGAACCAGGCAAGCTTTATGCACCAAAATCTATGCACCAAAATTGGCGTGAAGCAAATTCAATATCGCCTGGCAGCTAGTTGTGAGAATGCATCATTGGGACTGATCAGTTCTCCGAGGCGGCTACGCCTTGGTTAGAGCCGAGCAGTTCATCACCGGCTCATCGGTAAGGACCGGCTATAGCGATCCGGCGGCGCGAAAGTCGTTTCGAGTGTTCCGTGCGCGAGGCATTGTGAGCGTCTCGGCGACCGAGCTGCGCGGGCTCTGGCGATCGCGTTGGATCAACGAGTGTCGACCTTGCGCCGGCGAGCGTGAACTCTGGTTCTTGATCCAGGAGGAAAGAGCCTCTCTATCGCTCTGTCCGCTACGCGAAGGCCCCAAATCAAAAAAAGCGCTGTCGAATGCTTACAATAGCGCGCCGCTGCTACACCCGACAGTGCAGCGTCGGATCAAAGCGACCGTTAGTAGAATTGAGTTCACCACGACGCTCTTCAAGCTCCTACAGAGTCTCCTTACGCAGCAAACGCGGGCAGGCGAGCTTGACTCGTTAGGACCTTGGTATATGATACATCAAATTGGATAAGGGTAAGGAAACGATATGCGCACCGCGGCTGCGAGCAACAACTATCTGGCTGGAAACTCGCTGGGGATGTTCAAGCTCGCAGAGGACGTGGCGTTCAGCGTTTCGCGTGGCAATGGACCATGGCTCTGGTCAACTGATGGACGCCGGTACGCCGATTACGTCCTGGGCGCCGGACCGATGGTGCTTGGGCACGCGCATCCCAAGGTCGTCGCGGCTATAGCGGAGCAAGCTGGTCTTGGCACGCACTATTATGTCATGAACGAGCGGGCTTGCGAGCTGGCAGCCAAGGTCTGTGAGTTGGTGCCATGCGCGGAATCCGTGAGATTTTGCAGCGATGGATCGGAGGCGAATTTCTTTGCGCTCCGGGTGGCGCGGGCTTTTACGGGGCGCGCCAAGATCTTGAAGTTCAATTGCGGTTTCCACGGACATAGTGACTACGCACAGCAGAAGTCTCGCGCGGAGCCCGGGCACAATGATCAGTGCTCAGTGGCAGAATCGGCCGGTATTCCGGCAGAGATTAGTGAGACGGTCGTCATTGCGCCTTACAACGACATCGAGCGGACCCGACAGATTGTCGAGCCCATCGCGGGTGAGATTGCTGCTATCATTGTCGAACCGGTGCAACGCGCATTCATGCCAGCGTCAGGCTTCCTTGAAGGATTGCGGGCGTTGGCTGATAACATTGGCGCTCTGCTGGTGTTCGACGAGGTGGTGACTGGCTTCCGACTCGCGCTTGGGGGTGCTCAAGAGTACTTCGGTGTGACGCCCGACCTTTGCGCCTTGGGTAAGGCCCTTGGCGGCGGAACGCCACTGGCGGCCCTTGCCGGGCGAGCTGATGTCCTGGAAGTCGTGGCGACTGACCGTCTAAACGACGGTCGGTCTGCCTTCGTGAGTGGCACGCTGAATGGGAATCCGCTGTGCTGTGCGGCGGGTCTTGCCACCCTTGCGCTGATCGAGGAGCTGAGGGCTCCTGCGGTCCTCAAAAAGAAGGGAGAGGCCCTGGCAACCGGTTTGCTTGAAATTGCAAATCGACTTTCCGTGCCCGTGCAGGTGATTGGTCCGCCCGCCATCCAGCAGGTGGTATTTGGGAGCGGTCCGATGGACACCATTGAGGCGGTTGCGGCGTCGCGGCAAGACGTTGCCCGCCGTTGGGGGCACGAGATGATCCGAAGGGGAATCTTCTGCGGACCTGCCAAGCTTTATGTCTCTGTCGTGCACACCGAGGAAACGCACGGTTTGTTCTTGCAGATGGCGGAAGAATCCATACGGGCAGTGCGCGACCAAGGTCTTTTGTATTAGGAGGAGAAGCATGCGTAACCAATTGAAGTTCTCATTGGCGGTTCTGGTATCGGCGCTGGTCGGCAATACCTACCCCTCTCTTGCGCAGGACGATGGCCCGCTTTTCGTCTCGATCCGCAAGGCTGGTGAAGTCAAAATGGCTCTGGCCTCGGCCCCTCCATGGCAGATGGTATCACCGGAAGGAAAGGCGACAGGTTATGGACCTGAGTTAATGAATCTGGTGCTTAAGCGCATGGGGCTGCCGGAGATGAAGGGCGTACTCATGGCTTGGGGCGCCGAGATTCCCGCAGTACAGGCCCGTCAGGTTGATTTTGTAGCCCCTGGCCTGCAGTACACCGAAGAGCGTTGTAACATGCTGGCGTTTTCGGGGCCTAATTTCATCTTCCGGAGCGGGCTGTATGTCCCACTTGGAAACCCGAAACATATCACGCGTCTCGACCAGATCGCACAGAACCCCGATCTCAAAGTGGCAAATATTACAGGGGGAACTTATACGCCCTACTTAGCGAAGGCTGGGGTCAACTCCGAGCAGTTGGTGAACGTCCCCGACATTCAGGCTGCCGTGGCGACGGTTACCGGCGGCCGAGCGGATGCAACTTATCTGTCTTCGATCTCTGTCATTCACCCTGACCAAAAGGGCATCGAATTCATCTTCGACGAAAAATCGCCCGTTTATGGGGTTGGGGCGATGTTCCGCAAGGAAGACGTGGCCTTCCGTGACGCCTTCGACAAGGAGCTCAATGTTTTGCGTGGCAATGGCGTAATGAAGGATCTTCTCATGAAATACTGGAAGGAGGCTTTCGGTGATCTCAACGGCTTCGACGCCAACTGGGAGACCGTCTCCAAGATCCAGAAAGCCAGCGATGTCGAGCCTAGCTGCAAGTAAGGCGCAACCGCAGTGAAGGCTGTTTTGGAGTACTGGCCTGCGCTCTTGCAGGGCCTGTGGGTCACCGTCTGGGTGTCGTTATGCATCATCGTCGGTGCAGCACTCGGCTCGGTGATCCTCGGTGCGCTGAGGTTGTCCAAGTCGCCGGCGATACGTGCGGCCACGATGCTCTTCATCGAGATCGTTCGTGGCCCCTCGGGCCTGGTTCTCCTGTTCTGGGTGTTCTATGCGCTGCCCTTGATACCGGGGATGCCACGTCTGGGCCCCCTCACTGCGGCGATCCTCGTACTGGCGCTTGATGGTTCGGCATATGGCGCGGAGATCGTCCGTGCCGGCATTGAGTCTGTGCATCGCGGGCAAAGCGATGCATGTCACGCGCTTGG
>NZ_JACIHF010000006.1:0-363943 GCF_014198295.1 Bradyrhizobium sp. CIR18
TCCATGGCAACGAGCGGCATCAGCTGCTCGCGGTACTGCACCATGTAACGGCCGTTCGAGAACTCGATCTTGTCGGCGGGCAGCTCTTCCAGGCGGGTGACGAGGCCGAGCGGGACCGCCTTGGGCTGCGACGAGCCGGCGCGGAAGACGAGGAGCGAGGTGGTCTGCTCGCCCGAGCCGATGTGATGCGCGCCGTTCTCGTCGCCCATGTCATGGGCCGAGGAGCCGGCGGCGCCGAGCGCCTTGGCAATGCCGTTGGGGTCGATGATCATGATCACCGCGCCATCGCCCAGAATGGTGTTGCCGGAGAACATGTCGATGTGACGCAGCTTGGTCGACATCGGCTTGACCACGATTTCTTCGGTGTGGAACACGCCGTCGACGACGATGCCGAAGGTCTGGCTGCCGACTTGCGTCACCACGATGAAGCCGTTCTCGGGATCCGAGGCGGCACCGTCGTCGATCTTGAGCAGCTTCTTCAGATGGATCAGCGGCAGCAGCTTGTTGCGCAACCTGAGGACCGCGGTGTCCTTGATCCGCTCGATGCGGTGCTCCGAGTTGGCGCGGGCCCGCACCAGCTCGACCACCGAGAGCTGCGGGATCGCAAAGCGGTCGCCAGCGGCCTCCACGATCAGCGCCGAGACGATCGCCAGGGTCAGCGGGATCTTGATGGTGACGCTCGAGCCCTCGCCGGCCACCGACTTGATGTCGATGGTGCCGCCGATCTGGTCGATATTGGTGCGCACCACGTCCATGCCGACGCCGCGGCCGGAGACCGAGGTGATGGCGGCCGCGGTGGAGAAGCCGGGCGCGAAGATGAACTTGTGGATCTGGGCTTCGCTCATCTTCTCGAGCTCGGCCTCGGTGACGAGGCCGCTCGAGATCGCCTTGGCCTTGATCTTCTCGGTGTTGAGGCCGCGGCCGTTGTCGGCGATGCAGATGATGATGTGGCCGCCCTCGTGGTAGGCGGACAGGCGGATGGTGCCCTGCTCGCCCTTGCCGGAGGCGAGGCGCTCGGCGGGGGTCTCAAGGCCATGATCGGCGGAGTTGCGCACCATGTGGGTGAGCGGGTCCTTGATCAGGTCGAGCACCTGGCGGTCGAGCTCGGTGTCGGCGCCGTGCATCTCGAGTTCGATCTGCTTGCCGAGTTCGCTGGAGAGGTCGCGGACGATGCGGGGCAGCTTCTGCCAGGCATTGCCGATCGGCTGCATGCGCGTCTTCATGACGCCTTCCTGCAGCTCGGCGGTGACGTTGGACAGGCGCTGCAACGGCACCTTGAACTCGGTGTCCTCGTTGCGGCGGGAGATCTCCAGCAGCTGGTTGCGGGTCAGCACCAGCTCGGAAACCATGGTCATCAGATGCTCCAGCGTATCCACGTTGACGCGGATCGACTGGTTGGCGATGCGGTCGCCTTCGCCGGCGCCCTCGTCGGCCATCGACTTCTTCGGCGCGGCCTTCTCCTTGGCGGGCTTTGCTTCCTTGGCGGCGGGTGCGGGCGCTTCAGCGGCCGGCGCGGGCTCGACCTTGGCTTCAGCCTTGGCAACGGGCGCGGGCGCCGGCGCTTCGATCGCGGTCTCGCGGAAGGCGCGCTCGAGCTCGTCGAGCGAGACTTCGCCCGGACGCAGCGGGCGCTCCAGGGTCTGCTCGATCAGCGAACCCGTGGTCATGTTTGCCGGCGCAGCAGCGGCAACCGGGGCTTCCGGCACCAGCGGCGGGGCCTCAGTGACGGGAGCAGCCGTTGCACCAGCAGCCATTGCCGCCATGCCCTGCTCGACCATCGCTTCCAGCTTGTCGATGAGATCGCGGTCGTTCCCCTCCGGCTCGGCTTCGGTGGCTTCCAGGCCGGCCAAAATTTCCTTGATGCGGTCGATCGAGGACAGGATCACCGTCACCGCCTGCCCCGTCACCGGCATGCCGTCACGGAATTTGCCCATCAACGTCTCGCCGGCATGCGCCAGCGCTTCCAGCCGCGGCAATCCGAGGAAGCCGCAAGTGCCCTTGATGGTGTGGACCAGGCGGAAGATGTTATCCAGGATCT
Source organism: Bradyrhizobium sp. CIR18 (assembly GCF_014198295.1). Lineage (NCBI taxonomy): Bacteria > Pseudomonadati > Pseudomonadota > Alphaproteobacteria > Hyphomicrobiales > Nitrobacteraceae > Bradyrhizobium > Bradyrhizobium sp. CIR18. The sequence continues at coordinate 2,039 of NZ_JACIHF010000006.1, forward strand.
TGGCGTTGTTCGGCTCCTGCTCGAACTTCACCAACTGGTTGTCGACGGTGTCCAGGCTCTCGCTGGTCTCCGTCAAAAACTCCCGCAACAGATCATCCATGAGCTACGCCTTACTGACCTGACCCTGGACTTCGGCGCCTGCGCCGCTTTTTGGCATGGACGGAAGTCTCTATTCTGGATCGTTAGACATCCCTTTTCACAGTCCCGTTAATTTCATCCTCCGTCCTAATACGGATATTGAAGAGAAGTTTGCGGTTCGCCCGCATGCGGCTGCGCTATTCGGCAAAAGCGACTCCGCGCCGCAACGGCGGGGACGCGTGAGGTAAACGGGCCGATAACAGCGGGCGAGGCGCGCCGGAAAATCCCGCTCTTGAAGGACGATAGGGGCCGCCTGCGGGGCATCGAACAGCGCCGCCGGCAACCGGAGGCGCAGTTGCGCCCCTCGGTTCGCGTCGGCGGCGCGATCTGCGTAGTCCGCAGACGCGGTAAACGAACGGTTACCTGTGGCCACAGCGGACCGCGCCGCGCTAACCCAATCGCGCGGCCGAGGCGATGTCGCCGTCGGGACGATGCTCCGCCAGACAATCGTTGATGGCAGCGAGCAGCGCGTGCGGCGTGAACGGCTTGCGCAGACAGCGTGAGGCGCCGAGCTCGAGTGCCATCCGGAGGAAATCGGGTGCAGGCGAATTCAGATTTGCAAAGGCGTAGCCGGACATCGCGATCAGCGGAATGACCGGCGCCCGCTCGTGGAAGATCCGGATCGATTCGAACCCGCGCATGTGCGGCATGAAGATATCGATGATCATCAGATCGAATTGCTGGTGTTCGAGCGCGCGCAGTCCGGCTTCACCTCCTTCGGCAATCGTGACTCGAAAATTGTTACGCTGGAGATAGACCTCGATGGCCATGCAGACCATCGGGTCGTTGTCGACAACGAGAATATGGCGCAGACCTTCTGTCCCCATTTGCGTTTCCCGTTTTGGCGATTCAATAATTGAACCGTGGGGCACGCCGTTCTCCTTTGCTTTCAGTCGAAAAATGGATGGTCGCGAATGCCGTTGGCGGCACGGGGAAGATGGACGCGAAATCTGCGGCCACGCGACGCCAGGCTTCATCGCAATAGTGGATGGCTGTGAATGCTGGTCCAACGGACGACACTGCGCGGGTCGACCGACGTCTGATCGCAGCGCGGATGCAATGCTTCCGGCTCATGACAGCCCCCCTTGCAGATTTTTCCTGCGCAACCCCTGCAGGACCGGCGCACCGGCTCGTAAGCGAATCAGCGCGCCATTCTTATTTCCGCCGCAAATGCCGCAGCCTGTCTGCCCTCTAACGGGTATATGGACAGCGCCACAACCTTTACAATATGTTTTTGTCACCGCGCAACTGGATGACGAGCGGGCTTTACACCGATCGTACATCGAACACGCCGGATTGACCTTCGATGATTGCGAGCGGCCGCCCGTCCAACCAATTGCTGCAAATGCTCGACGCGGCAGATCTCGATCTGCTGCGCCCGCATCTCGCGACAGTCGAAATGGTCAGGAAATCTGTCTTGTGCGAGGCGGGTGCTGCGCTGAGATATGTCTACTTCCCGCATGGCGGATCCGTTTCGATCACGGTGGGCCTGTCCGAAGGACAGATGATCGAAGTGGCGATGCTGGGCCGCGACAGTGTCGTCGGTGGCGGCGCTGCGCTTGCCGACGGCATCGCGGCAACGGACGCGGTCGTCTTGTTCCCAGGGACTGCTTCCGTGCTTGAAATCGCAGCTTTCCGTACGGTCGCTGCCGCAAGCGCGCCGTTTCGCCAGTTGATGGTCCGCCATGAGCAGGCCTTGCTCGCGCATGCGCAGCAGTCGCTGCTCTGCAATACGCTGCACCCGGTCGAGGCGCGGCTCGCGCGCTGGCTGCTGCGCGCCCGCGATCTCTCGGACAGTGAAATCCTGCCGCTGACCCAGGAGGCGCTGGCGCAGATGTTGGGCGTACGGCGCAATGCCGTCTCGCTGGTCGCGCATGCGCTGCAGCGGGCCGGCATCATCCACTACAGCCGTGGCCAGATCGAAATCCTCGATCTACGGGCACTGGAGAAGACGTGCTGCGACTGCTATTCGGCAGTGAAAGCACACCACCTCCGCCTGGTGGGAACCGTGCCGTGACGACACCTCGGCGCAATCAACTGTATGCCGGCGTGCACGGAGCGTGGCAGGACCGCTGCCATGGTCGGGACAACTTGTCCCAATTGCCAATATATCCCGACGTGAACATGATGGAACTTACGCGCGCTGGGCGTGATTTCGTCCATCGCGATTCGATGGCGCGGGAACGGGAGGCAGCTTTTGGAAACGATGGTGCGTTCAGCCAACGGTTTCCTGTCTGCACTGTCGGCAGACGACTATGAATCGATCCGCCCGCACCTGCGAACAGTCGATCTGCCCCATGACGCGGTGCTGGTCGAGACCGGCGAGGCGCTGAAGCGTGCGTATTTTCCCCACCGCGGCGTCATCTCGCTGGTGGTGAAGCTCGCCAAGGGCGAGCATGTGCAAGTCGCCATGATTGGGCGCGACAGCCTGCTCGGGACGCTCTCGACCATGGGCGATGCGTGCGCGCTGAACACGGCCATCGTGCTGGTTCCGGGCGTCGCGTCGGTGATGGATCTCGACCGGCTGCGGATCGCCGCCGACCAGAGCAGCACCCTGCGCACGTTGCTGACGCGCCACGGGCTGGCGGTCTACGCCCAGGTCCAGCAGACGGCAGGCTGCAATGCCGCCCACCCCGTGGAGTCGCGGCTGTCGCGCTGCCTGTTGCACACACATGACCTCTCGGGCGACTACCGGCTGCTGCTGACCCAGGAGGCCATGGCGCAGATGATCGGGGCGCGGCGCAACAGCGTGTCGCTGGTCGCCAACACCCTGCAACAGGCCAATTTCATCCATTACAGCCGCGGGCACATCCAGATCACCAACCTCGACGGCCTGCGCCAGACGGCGTGCGAATGCTACGCCACCGTGAAGGCCCAGTACGACCGGCTGCTCGGCGCGGGCTGAGGGCCGCGCGCGCATGGTAAACGGCCGGCTAATGTCGGCCTGCAAACACCTTGTGTCCTGCTACCGGAACTGAAATTCGAATGCCGTAGACATTGGGCCGCCCTCGCGCCCGGACGTGCCGCGCGACAAATGACCCGTGATCAAGGCAGCAGGCCCATGTTTGAAGTCACCGTCGCGCCCGCGCAGAAGGCGCTCGATGCCGAGCCTGCGCGCGAGCCGCACGCTTACGAAGCGCTGGTGCGAGAGATCGGCGAGGACGGTGCCTGCGAAGTGCGCGATGTATTCTGGAGCGAGACCGGTGCGCGCCTGCAATTATTTCGCACGCTCTCGCTGGCGCAGCACCACGCCAGGATCGCGCGCGAAGCGCATTCGCTGAAGAGCGCAGCCGGAACGTTCGGCTATGCCAGGCTCGCGGCGCTGGCACTGCGACTGGAGAAGTCCGCGGAGAGGCTGGGCGATGGCGAATTTCGCGATCTCCTGGACCTGATGGACGCCGCCTATGCCGCCGCGCGTGCGCAGGAGCCGCAGGGCTAACCACTCGCGTGTGTGCATTCCCGCCGTACTTCTACGGTTTGGGATTTTTAGAGATGGCTAATCATAGGTGGCGATAGTCGCCGGAAACCAGGAGGGTTTCCATGTTCACCTACGAGACCGCGGACCAGAAAGAGGTTCGCCGCTTCCGTATCGCACAGTTCAACGGCCGCATGGCAACGGTGAAGGCTGGCGAGTCCACGGTGACCGGCTTCGTGCGTTCGGTGCTGGAGCATGAATCGAGCATGCCGCCCCGCTGGACCATCACGATCATCCCGAACGGGCCGAAGGAAGAGATCAAGCCGTTGCGTCCGATCTCGCGCGCGCGTCCCTTCGCCGAAGACTATTTCTGAGCGCGATCGGGTTTTTAAGACGGCCCGGGAAATCTCTCGGGGACTTGTCCGCACCGCCTGCCGGCGATGCAACACACCAGCCTCAGTCGATCGAGTGCAGCAGCGCCGCGCGGACGAGATCCGCGGTGTTGCGCGCACCGAGCTTGCGCATCGCTTCGGCGCGATGGCTCTCGAACGTGCGCGGGCTGATCTGCATCCGAAGCGCGCCCTGCTTGTTCGAATAACCTTCGCTGATCAGGCTCAGCACCTCACGCTCGCGCTTGGTCAGCCGCTTCTGACCCGACAGGCTGAGGAGCTCGGCGCTCGGCACGCGCTGGGCCTGCTGGGCGCGGACGGCCTTCGATTCCGCGTCCTCGACGCTGGACGGGATTGACAAGCCACCCTTGTGAGGACCGGCAAGCTGCTTGACCACACCGCAAACCCGCTCGGTTTGTGCCAGCGCGTTCTCGATCACCCGCTGCAAATAGGCGCGGTCGCCGGTCACGGGCGCGAGTTGATCGCTGTGATGCTTGATCTCGCCCATGTAGAGCAGCAGGGCAGTCAGGGGGCCGTTGAGCTCGCGGGCGATGGCAGCGGCCATTTCGTCGGCGGCTTTGGCCCGGGCGGCACTCAGGCGGACGAAATCGAGCTCTTCAGTTGGAGCAGCGCTGCTTTCGTACCATTCCGACGGCCGCGAATCGGTGGCCGTATCATTCTGTGACCCCATGTCACTCGTTTAGCGGAACCGGGGGCCGTCTGTGGTTAACTTTTTGCTCCGTAAGAATACGGTGATTTTGTCGGTTTTGCGTTAAAGTGGTGACGCCGGCACAATTTGTGCTTGCGTTTGGCGGTGCGCGCCCACGCTGGGGTTGAGCTTTTCGCCAGAAACTTGGGCAGACAGGCGAAATCGTCCTTAACCGCAGCCTTCGCCCCGACGCCTCCCCCCGGTTTTTACGGATTAATTAACGGCGACTTGCTTCTCTTAGGCGAAGTTGAGAGCGCGCAAATGCCTCCACGCATTGGGCCCGCACGCCCGCGGGAAACGCTGCGAAAGATTGCGTGCCATGAACGAGATCGATCGGCTGTCGGAATTCCTGCAGAGGCTGACGCCGCTGTCGCGCAGCTGTCTGCTCAGCGAACTCGAACGGCTCGAGCTGTGCGGCATCGACATGCCCGGCTCGTCCGACATCCAGTCGCGCTTGCGCGCCGAGTTTCGCAAGGACGGATCGACCCAGGCGCGCGCCACCAGCCCGTCGCGCTATTTCTTCGCGCCGCTCGAACTGCTCCTGATCGATGGCGCGCCCGAGCACGCCAATATAGGGCGGATCTCGCGCAACACCCTCACCCCGATCTGGGAGTGGATCTGCCGCGACCTGCTGCCGACCATGGCACGCGACTACATCAAGGCGATCAACGACCAGGTCGCAGCCAACAACCCGAAGGAAGTCCTGAAGGTCGCCGCGACCTTCCAGACCAAGGTCGTCAAGGTGCTCGAGAGCACCTTCGCATCAGTGGAGAGCACCGAATTCGCGCGCGGCAAGCTCGCGCAATACACGGCCTCACGCACCGCCTTCGACGACGTCAGGAAGATGCAGCACGTGCTGCGCGCGGGCGATGCGCTGCCGAAGTTCAACGAAAAGCTGCCTGAGAAGATCGCGAAATTCGACGACGGACGGGTTGCCCAGATCACCGCGCAGCTCGACGCCTTCAAGAAGGCTCATCCCGATGCGCTGCCCTTCGCGCTCGCGCTGGTGGCGAGGCGCCTGACGATGCCCTGGCAATTGGCGCGTCTCGCGACCAAGGCCGCTGCGAGCAAGAGCGTCACCGATGTCGCCGCGACGCCCTATGCCTGCGTCATCCCCATGGTGCTCGACCGGCTCGACGACAAGCGCCTCGCACTTCGGATCGCGCTCCGGCACAACCGGGTGCTGGTCGCCCGCGACCTGCTCGCCGAGATCTACGACACCGAATATGCACTCAAGGTGCGCATCGACGGCATCGAAAGTTGCGAATGGGGAATTCGGCTCCAGCAATTGATGGATGCGATCGCGGCGCTGGTGTCCGCCGAGGTGAGCCGCTTCCCGTCCAATGTCGGCCATATCCTCGGCTCGCGCCGGCTGCGCAGCCACGACACGCTAGGCGGCAAGCTGACCTATATGGCCTGGAAGGGCCGCGACGTGGTGCAGGACGGCGCGGCGGCGTTTCGTAAGTTAATCGGGCAGACCTGATATCGCGCGAACCGCTGCACACTTTTCCGGTTCATGCTCATTGCGCGCGCGGCAGGCACAGAAAGCGATCGAGAAATCGCCCTGACATCACGACCCTGAACCACCAATACATCATTCGCCGCATCGTCATTGTCGTAATCCTCGACAGCCCACCACCGGCTGTGCCGAGCAATAGCGCAGGTGCAGCAATGCGCGTGTGATGCACTTCACATTTGCAGCCCTGGGCCTGGACGCGGTGTCGCAGAACCGTCACGAGCGAAGGCGATACTTGCGCGCATCGCGCGAAGGCGAATCCTGCGACCGTCGCCGTCGCTCGCTTGCGATCTCCCGCAAAGCGATCGGGAGAGCAACCGCCGCAATGCGGGGCCGCCCACCGCCGACGACGCGCTCCCGTTCACCGTCTTCGTCGCGCACGAGCGGGCGCACACCCCGAAGAAACGCCGGAAATTAATCTGCGCTGGTCGCGTCGTTGCTTCGAAAGGGCACACATCCGCATCGCTCATCTTCATCCGCTGGCAAGCGGGACGCAGCTTTCATCGCGCGAGAGACATTTCGCGTGCGCTGACAGTCGTTGTGCGCGTGGTGCTCGGGTATGCGAACTCTTTGCGAAGAGTCTGTCGACAAATTAGCTCGAATTGCAGGGTTTAACGTTACTCAAATAATTCAAGAACGATGTGAAGCTCTCCTTATTTGAACCCACGCTCACCGTTTAAGAAACCGTCACGGAACGGGAGTGGTGTTGATGAACGATGGGATGGTTGAACTCGTCGGACGAAGGCCTGTGACCTTCGGACGACGAAAGGTAACGCCGCGCGCCTGCGTGGCCGATAGCAAGCGGCATCTGCGCGCCTTCCTCAGCGAGGTGCTGGAGGATCTCGGCTTCGTCACCAGCGAATGCGCCAGCTCGGACGAGCTGCAAACCGTGCTCGCCACCGAATTGCCGGACCTGATCCTGCTCGGCGTCGCCGCCGACGGCATCGAGCCGGGGAGATTCCTCGAAATACTGGTGCGCGAGGCATTTGCCGGCAAGGTTCTCGCCGTCGGCGCCCGCGAGTCGATCATCGTCAAGGCCGTGCGGCAGGTCGGCGAGGAATATGGCCTTGCCATGCTGCCGCCGCTGACCACGCCCTTTGCGGCGGAAACGCTGCGCGAGCGCATCGCCATGCTGCTGCCGGAAGAGCCGGCGCCCAGTCCCGCCGTGCATGTCGGCGAGGCTCTGCACGCCGGCTGGCTCGAGCTCTGGTACCAGCCCAAGATCGACGCGCGCACGCTGATCCGCTGCGGTGCCGAGGCGCTGGTGCGGATGCGGCATCCGACCTGGGGCGTGGTGCCGCCGGCTTACTTCATTCCGGAAGAGCGCGATCCGCATCTGCGCGACCTCTCCGAATTCGTGATCGAGCGCGCGATACGGGACTGGCATTATCTGCTGGAACAGCAGACCCCGGTCGATCTCTCGATCAACCTGCCCGCGTCTTATCTGAAGGAGCCGCAGGCGGTGCGCGATCTCTGCCGTCGCGTGCCGACGCATCCGGCCTTCGGCGGGCTGACGGTCGAGATCGACAGCGAGGAGGCGATCCGCGATCTCGATCACCTGACCGAGGTCGCGCGCGAGGTCGGGCTGCACAATATCGGCCTGTCGATCGACAATCTCGGCGCCAACTGGCCGGCGCTGATGGAGCGGGACAAAGTTCCCTTCGTCAAGCTGAAGGCCGACCGGCAATTCGTCACCGGCAGCGGCAGTGACCGGTTGAAGCGCACGGTGTGCCGTCACATCGTCGAGCTCGCGCAGGGCTTTGGCGCACGCAGCGTGGCCCAGGGGGTCGAAAGCCGCGCCGACCTCGTCGCCGCCAACGAGCTCGGCTTCGATCTCGTGCAGGGCTTCCTGTTCGGCAAGCCGATGCCGCTGAAGAAGTTTGCAAAGGGCGCGCTGACGAAGACGGTGATGGGGCAGGCGTGAGGCACAAGCCTCACGCAAACCGGCGCGCGAAGAACACGCAGGCGACCACGAGGACGGTCGCGACGATCATGCTCCAGGCGACGGGCTCGTGCAGCAGCAGGCCGGCGAGCGCGAGACCGAAGAACGGCTGGAGCTGCTGCAACTGGCCGACACGCGCAATGCCGCCGATCGCAAGGCCGCGGTACCAGAAGATGAAGCCGACGAACATGCTGAAGATCGAGACGTAAGCGAGCCCGATCCAGGCGGGCACGCTGACGCCGTTCCAGCTCGCCGGCCAGGTCAGAACCGCGACCGGCACCATCAGCGGCAGCGCAAGCAGGAGCGCCCAGGAGATCACCTGCCAGCCGCCGAGCCGGCGCGACAATGCGGCGCCTTCGGCATAGCCGAGGCCGCACAGCACGATCGCGGCCACCATCAGGAGATCGCCGGTGAGCGAGGCCGAGCCGCCGTTCGACAAGGCGAAGCCCGCCACGGTGCCGCTGCCGAGGATCGCGAACAGCCAGAACAGCGGCCGCGGCCGCTCGCCGCCGCGCAGCACGGCGAAGACCGCGGTCGAGAGCGGCAACAAGCCGATGAAGACGATCGAACGGGCCGAGGTGATGTGCTGGAGCGCGAGCGCCGTCAGCAGCGGGAAGCCGACCACGACGCCGATGGCGACGATGGTGAGGGAGGCGAAATCCCTTCGCTGCGGCCGGGCCTGCCGCAGCACGCCGAGCACGGCCACACCGATCAGCGCCGCGATGACCGCACGGGCCGATGTCAGGAACAGCGCGGAGAAGCCGCCGACCGCGACGCGCGTCGCCGGCAGCGAGCCGCTGAAGATGATGACGCCGAGCAGGCCATTGCCCCAGCCGCTCCCCGCAGATTGCATGTCCGTTCCGCCTTTCGAGAAGCGCGATACTCGGCTGTCGGCGGTGGCACGACCAGTCACAATCCAATACAATCCGGCAAATCTGTATGGGTATGGAAGGTGATACACCTTGGACATCGGAGCGCCCTCGAGGGGACGCGGCGGCACGCGGACCGTTGACGTGATGAGCGCGATCCGCGCCAAGATCGCCGGCCGCGCGCTCAGTGCCGGCGACCGCCTGCCATCGGTCCGCAGCCTGGCCGCCACAATGGGCGTGTCGCCGTCGACCGTCGTCGAAGCCTATGATCGCCTCGCGGCCGAAGGCCTGATCCGCGCCCGTCGCGGCTCCGGCTTCTATGTCTCGCCGACGATCATGCCGCCGCTTGCGCTGACTGAGGCCGAGCCGCGGCGCGACCGGGAGGTCGATCCGTTCTGGGTCTCCAGGCAATCGCTCGATGCCGACGCGGCAGTGCCGAAGCCCGGCTGCGGCTGGCTGCCGGCGGAGTGGATGCCGGAAGCGGCCTTGCGCCGCGCCGTCCGTGCCCTGGCGCGGACCGATGCGGATCTCTTGACGGACTATGGCAGCACGCGCGGCGGATTGGCGCTGCGCCGGCTGCTGCTGGCGCGCCTCGCCGAGGATTCGATTCCCGCGTCCGTCGATCAGCTCATGCTGACGGGCTCGGGCACACAAGGCGCCGACCTCGTCTGCCGCTTCCTGCTGCGTCCCGGCGACACGGTGCTGGTCGACGATCCCTGCTATTTCAATTTTCGCGCGCTGCTGCGGGCGCATCAGGCCAGGATCATCGGCGTGCCCTACACGCCGTCGGGCCCTGACGTCACCCGCTTCGAGCAGATCCTCGGCAGCGAGCGTCCCAGGCTCTACATCACCAATTCAGCGCTGCACAATCCGACCGGCGCGACGATGTCGCTTGCGACAGCGCACCGGCTGCTGACCGCGGCCGCGGCGCACGACCTCACCATCATCGAGGACGACATTTTCGGCGACCTCGAGCCGGAGCGCTCGCCGCGCCTTGCCGCGCTCGACGGGCTCACCCGCGTGATCCGCATCGGCAGCTTCTCCAAGACGCTGTCGGCCTCGGTACGCTCAGGCTACATCGCCGCACGGGCCGACTGGATCGAGCATCTCGTCGACCTCCAGGTCGCAACCAGCTTTGGCGGCCCGAGCCCGGCCGCGACCGAGATCATCGCAAAGGTGCTGGCCGGCGGCAGCTATCGCAAGCACATGGACGAGCTCCGGCAAAAGCTCACGCGGACGCGCCGCGACGTCGCGCGAAAACTTGGGGCGTTGGGGATAGAGCCCTGGCTGGTGCCGCGCGGCGGATTCTTCCTCTGGTGCCGGCTCACGGGCGGACAGGATGCCGCGCAGGTCGCGCGCGCGGCACTGGAAGAGGATGTCGTGCTGGCGCCGGGCAACGTGTTCAGCGTGTCGCAGACGTCGCAGCACTTCATGCGCTTCAACGTGGCGCAGATGAGCGATCCCCGGGTGTGGGACGTGCTGCGGCGGGCGTTGAAGGCGACGCCGGAGCCGCCGCGCTAATACAGCGGCTCCTCATAGACCGGCTCGCCGTCGAGCAGCAGCCGCTTGATGGCGGCGCGGCCGGAGGGGAGCACGGCGGCGACGACCCGGATTTTTTGCTGGTTGCGGGCCTGCTCGAGCTTCTTGCCCTCGCCTTCGGGGACGAAGTAGCTCTCGAGACCGTATTTGATCGGCAAATTATCGCAGAAAGTGTGCCGGGCCGAACCGCAGGCCCCGCCGTAATTGGCGACGCGGCCGCGGATCAGCACGTCGGGAGCCGTGACCGGCACCGGCTCGGCATGCACCGAGACCGCCTGATAGAGGCCGTTGGCATTGGGCGCGACCTTGACGAACACGACGGGATGGCGCGCGTCGGCCGGCTTGCCGGCGAGCGCGCCGGCCGGCACTTGCGAGATGTCGTAGCGGAGCACGACATAGTCGCCCCGCAGGAGATCGCGTGGATCGACCGGCTGCGTCTGCAAGGTCACCTCAACGCCTTCGCGCAGGATCTGCATGCGGTCGGCGACCATCAGCACCAGCAGCGCGCATTGCAGCAGCACAGCGACGCCGAACAGCACGGCTTTCGGGATGCGCTGCCAGAGTCCAGTGATGGTACCGATCATCGCTCAGCCCTCGGCAGCATGCGATTGAGCGCGGTGGCAAAGACCACGGCAATGATTCCGGCCCCCGCAAGGAAGGCCGAGCGGCGCAGCAACGAGCCGTGCACCGCCCAGGTGATGCCGGCGATGACGCCGGCGATCCCGAGCCAGCCGGCGGCGATCCGCGGGCGCACGTCATCGAGCACACCGGAGACGACGAGGCACAGCATGGCGCAAAGCAGCGCGGCGTAAGCGAACCAGGGCTCGCCGGCCGTGGAGACCGGCCAGATCGGCGCGGCGAGCAGCACGAGCCCGATCGCGCATGATGCGAGGATTTCACCTGCGCGCTTCGTGAGCATGGCGGAGACGAGAGCGAGGATCACCCCCGCGGCCCCGCACAGGATCGCCCAAATCGGCTGGGCGGATACCGTGCTGGTCCGGAAGCGAATGATGTCGTCGACGGTCGCCACCTCCAGGACGGCGACGCCGGCCAGCGAAAACGCCCCGTAAATCGACAGGACGGTCCCGAGCCGGAGCGCCCTCGGCGAGGGCCAGGCTGCGAGCGCGAGACCGGCGCCGAACAGCAGCGCGGCACCGTTGGCGAGCACGAAGGACGGCTGGGCGCCGTCGAGCTCGAAGCGGAGCGACGTCGCGATCCACCACGGCAGCGCCGCGAGCGCGACGAGATGAGCGGCGGCGCGCGAATTCCAGGCGAAGGCGAGAACTGCTGCAATCAGCCAGACCGCCACGAACGGAAGATGCAGGACGTCGGGCGCGTCATAAGTCCGCATGCAGGTCCAGATGCCGGCGGCGACGAGACCGACCGCGAGCGCACCGCGCGAGCCGGTCAGCAGCGCCGCGGCGAACGCGCCGATCGACCACAGCAGCATGCCACCGGCAAAGTCGTCGCCGAGATGATACATCTGGCCGACCAGCGCGATGCCCGCACCGAAGATGATCGCACCGACGCTGGCGCTGAGATCGGCGAGAACGTTGCGGCCCGTCGACGCGAACCAGGCCCCGAGGCCAGAGGTAGCGACCATGCCGGCGAGCAGGATCGCGAACCGCGACAGCCGCGCGATCTCGGTCCAGTGCGCCGCGACGAAGGCGAGGAACGCGGCCGCGATCAACAGACCGCCGACGATGCAGACGACCACGGCGATGTTGATGCCCGGCGCTAGCGGCGGCAGCGCAGTGCGGATCGCGGCCGCCGCCGCCGGCGCAATCACGCCATCGGCTTCCCATTGCGCTAGGTCAGCGTTGAGGCGGTCGCGGTAGGTCTTTTCGAACATTGGGGTGGGTTACCTTGGGCCCGGCGGATGGCGGGGCATTGCTAGGTCGGAGCGTGGGGGCGGTGGGTTCAAGCTGGCATCGCTCTGCGGGGGGTCTTCCGATGCCCGGATGACCAAAAACGCGAAAACAACCCCATGCACAGTAGGCGTGGGCTGGAAGATCAATGGGTTACGCGGGGTCCGAGCCGGGTGACTCGGCGCAAGGGGGCGGCCATCGTTTGCTTCGTCGGGCAAAACAGGGGCATGATGGCATCGTTGCAATTGCGATTGAAATGCTGCGATGCTTCGTCAAGCCGCCTGCGTGTTGCTGCCTAGATCAGCCAGATATTCAGAAACGGGAATCACTCCTGTGAGCAGCAGATGCTCGCGAGCCCGCGTGCAGGCGACGTAGAGAAGCCGTCTTTCAGTTTCGTAGATGTCGTCGAGCTCAGCCTCGTCAGCAGCATCGGCGATGCGCTCGTCGAGCGGCAGAACGCCCTCATCACACGCCATGACGGCCACTGCACGAAACTCCAAACCCTTGGCGAGGCTCATTTGAGCCGTCGTTATCTCGGCTGCGCCTGCTAACCCTTCGATCGCGGTGCGCGCGCACAACGAGCTCCGGTGTCCGGACGAACAGACCGATCTCATGGGCTACGATTCCTTCGCTGAGCCAGCCTTCCACCGTCTGGCGGACCGCTTCTGCCTCTGCTGCAGTCGTGGCGAAGGATCTGATCTCGGGCGGAGGTCCATCGAACACCGAAATGATTCCGCGACGCTCATCGTCCAAGCCGTCGCTGTCGCGGCGGACGGTCGGCAAAAGCCGATCGGCAGCGCGTCGAATCTGTTGCGATGTGCGATAGCAAACCTTGAGGGTATGCGATCGGCCTCGCACATCGACGCCGAGGCTCGCCCACGAGAAAGGATGCTGGAAAATACGCTGACCAATATCGCCGGAGAGGAACAGGCCGTTCGGACCTGCCGGCGCCAGCGCCGCGAAGAAACGCAGCTCCGCGGGCGCCAAGTCCTGTGCCTCGTCGATGACGATGTGGTCGAATGGCTTGGAGGTACGGCCTTCAAGGGCTTTCGCGAGGCCGGTGAAGACGTTGGCCCATGTGGTGTAGCGCTCCGTCTCAAGCGTCTCCCGAACCGCTGCGAAGACAGGCCAAAGGCGCGCGCGCTGGTTGGGGCCAAGCCTGCTCTTGCGCCCCATTCGTTCGACGGTCGAATAGGCGTCGAGTGACGACAGGCCCCAGGCGTCAACCACGTTGGTCCACTCGGACAGCAGAAAACGTTCCGAAAAACCCTTGATCGCGGCCCCGGCAGCGGCGGCGCGCAGCCGTTCGCGCAAAACGACGTCGGATGCGATCCGAGGCCGCACGCCGTGTTCGAGCTGATACATCTGCTCGGCGATCCCACGGAACGATGCGGTCGTGATCCGGGGCACGACGCCGCCTGTCTCAGGGGCAAGGACCAGAAGCTTTTTTGCAAGAGCATCAGCCAAAGGCTGAGAAAAGCTCGCCAGGAGTATCTTGGCGGATGGATTTTCGCGAGCGAGCCGCACTGCTCGATGGATCGCAACGATAGTCTTGCCGGTGCCCGCCGATCCCGCCACGCGGGCCGGCCCCGAGAAGGAGCGTTCGACCAGCGAGCGTTGCGAGGGGTGAAGGAAGACGCCCCACTTCTCCCACGGAAAGGCCAACGCCTGTTCGAGCTCCTCCTGATCGGCGATCAGGCGAATGCGGCGCAGCGCATCGGGATGCTTGAAGGGATCAGCGGTCGGCGGAGCCGGCAGCGCCAATTTGCCGGTAGCGGCGAACTCCAGCAAGGCCTCGGAAGCCTCGCCAGGGAGATGCGCCGCCAGCGTGAAGAAAGAGTCTTCATCGGCCGCACGGACGTCGGCCAGCCAATCAGCGGGCACCCCCACCGAGAGAAGCGCATTGTCATCTAGTGCAGCAAACAGCGCGGGCTTTGCCGCTTCGTTCTTGGCAGGCTCGGGAAAAACAAAATCGAATGTCGGCGGCGGCGCGACTTCCGCCACCTGCTCGCGGACTTCAACAATCTGTATCGCGCCGGTTCGGGGATGGGCCTCGATCCGCCGCCGTTCCGCCCAGGCATAGGCTCCGTCGTGATGGTCGACATAGGCAACCAGCAGGCTTTCGGCTGTCTTATGGACGATCAACCGGATATCGCGATTGACCCGCGCCGACCAGAAATTTGGGTCCTTGCTCTTGTCGATTCGATGCAACTGGAGACCGTTGCCACTCCGATCCATTTGCAGATCGAAGACGCTCGCCTTCACCGCCTTCTGGTCCACGCCGGAAAGACGATTGAACGACGCGGTGAAAGTGTCGGCGATGAGAAAGTTCACGCGCTCACACTCCAAAAACCTTCATCACCTCGTCGCCGAAGTGATTGATGACCTTCACCGCAATGCGGCGCCCCGCCGGCCGCGGGAACGGGCGCGAGGTGTCGGAATAGAGCGTCGCCCAGGCATCTTCGTCGATCTCGGCCTGGAGTGCGGACTTCAGGCTCTTGTAGGGATCGTTCGCGCCGAGGAAATAGGCGTGGCGCACGAAGAAGCTCTCCTCGTTATAGTCGGTGTCGACGAACCACGTAGCGATGCCCTTGGTATCGTTGGAGCGGATGTCGCCAGTATTGGGGTCGAACACGTCAACGCCGTTCACCTTCACTCGGATTTCAGCCCCCCATCATCAAGAATTTCTACGTCGGGCTCGCCAAACACAACGAACATGTTACCACGCCCAGTGTTCTTCAGTTCCTCCGACATATGCATGTCGGGATTAATGCGTGCCTTCAGAATTTTGAGGCTCCCGAGGCTGCCCAATTCAGAGGAGTGGGCGTCGAAGTTGAAGGCGCAGGCGATCAGCACGTCGAAGCGCGCATCAACGGCCTCGCGCGCGGCCGCGACAATGTCCTGCCGACCGACGGTGCCGTATTCTGGGCCAATCAAAATCGCGGCGCGCCTTTCGGGACCATTCTCGCCTTCAATGAAGGTGCCACTGGCGCCAATGAACCTCTTCCCCGGCCACGGCGTCAAGCTCTCGAAGGTGATGCGGTCGCCCTTAGCCTGCTGCTTGACGCCTTCGGATCTGAGATAGTCGATCACAATGGCGGCAAAATCCAGCCCGGCTAGGTCCGCATCGGCGGCGTTGCGCTTACCTTCAGCGGCATCGAGCAAGTCGATCAGCTCTTCCTCGCTCGCCGGCAGCACTCGATGGGGCGACAAGCTCTCAACCGTAAATGGACCTGCGACTCGCACGCGGGCATTGTCGATATAGGGTTTGTCATAGAGATATTCGACATCCGCTCGCGCAGCAATGCTAGCGTCGATCTCGCGCTGTCGGGCGGTCCGTGCCTTCCACCACTTGGCGTGCAGTTCGACGACTAAGGCCGGCGCGTCGTCGTTCAGTTCGCGCGGAACCTGCCACTCCTCCCAATTGCTCTCGGTCGCTTTATTGAGCGCAGCGCGCAGCGGCTCGATTAATGCCCGCCACTTCTCCCAGATGTCGTCGATCAGCGGGTTACTCGCGATCGAGCTGAGCATGATGTGCGGCACCCTCTCGTAGACGAAACCCTGGCGAATATCGTTCTGAACTGGGGTGTCAGGAAGCGTGCGCTTCTGAAGATCAGCCTCCTTTGCGCGGCCTTCGCGGCTGTCAGCGAGCAAATACCAAGGATAGCGCGCCGCTATCAGCCGCGTGCGTGCGAGCGCCAGTGCAACCCGGCTTGTGTCAATCGTGATCCAGCGCCGTCCCCATTGCTCGGCCACATAGGCAGTAGTGCCGGAGCCGCACGTGGGATCTAGGACGAGATCACCAGGATCAGTGGCCATCAACATACAACGCTCAATAACTGCGGTGGCTGTTTGGACGACATAAGTCTTGTCGCTTGCACCACTCAAATCATTCCAAATATTCGTTCGCGTCGAGACGGAGAAATCGCTAAACGAACGTGCGTACCGGATTGATGTGGAAAGTGGGATGAGTCGAGCAGCTTTGCGAAGCCGCTCCATTCCTATTTCGTTGGTCTTCCATCGACTTTGCATCGTTGGGCGGTAGGTTTTTCCCGCTAATTCCACGGGAAACCAACTGGAGCACCTTCGCCCTTTTCGCGCCCTGCAGATGCAGACTGAAGAGGGTCTGGGGCCACGAGATTGTGTTGCCCTACGTCCGATGCCCCCTTCTTAGGTATAAGGCCCCCGTCTGCCAGACGAACAAGCGTGAACCGTCCAGAGTCTTCTTCTGTGATCTTCCTCGAATCGTACAGCGCGTGATACTTGAGACGCTCCTTATCGCGCGCGAACCAAAGCACGTAATCGGCGACGCCACCAAGATATTCTGCGTAAGTGGATCCGGCCTTCTGTACGGTGATCTCCGAGATGAAGTTTGCACTACCAAACACCTCATCCATTACCGCCCGAACGCGATGAACATTCTCGTCTCCGATCTGCACGAAGATCGAACCGCTCTCGGTCAGCAAATCTTGCATCGCAGTGAAGCGGTCCCGCAGATAGGTTAGATAGCTGTGAATGCCGTCCTTCCAAGTATCGCGGAAGGCCTTCACCTGCTCGGGCTCGCGGCTGATGTCCGCCTGCTTACCGTCCTTGACGTCGCGCGACTGCGTCGAGACCTGCCAGTTCGAGTTAAACTTGATACCGTAGGGCGGGTCGAAATAGATGCACTGGACCTTACCCTGCAAGCTCTCACGCTCGGACAGGCTCGCCATCACCTGCAAGCTGTCGCCAAGTGTCATGCGATTCGACCAGTGCCCATCGTGCTTGTAAAAGCCGTCCTCGACCCAGTCCTGCGGCAGTCCATTGAAATCAGCAAACATATCCGGCGCTTCGGTTCGCGCCTCGCGCGTTCCCGCCGTGCGACGCCTGAGGTCGGCGATGATCGCCTGCGGCTGGATCTTCTCCTGGATGTAGAGCGGCGGCACGTTGACGACGAGGTCGGACCAGTCCTGTTCGTCTTTGCCGCGCCAGACCAGCTGCGCATCCGACAGCGTCAGCTTGCCGGTCTCGGCCAGCTCCTTCATCTGCTCCGGCGTGATGGTGATCTTCGTACCGTTCCAGATCAGTTCGGGCGCACGCGGCTCCTCGGCGGTTCGGGTCGTGCCTTCGGCGAGCGGCCGGGCGCGCGGATAGTGCTTGGGCGGCATCGGCGAGGCGTCCTCGTCGCGCCGGAAGAAGCTCTCCATCTCCGCCGTCGGAATATTGCGCCGGCTCGCCGCGTCGTGCTTGAGCGCATCGACCTGCTTGGACGATTTCGGCGATTTGGACGGTTTGGTCGGGCGTGTCATCAAGCGGGAACCTCAGTTTCGGCCCATAACGACGGATAGCGATTCCGCAGCCACGGGTACCAATCTGCTTCCGGCCATGCGGTCAGGGGAGCGAAGGCGTCCTCTATCGACATGGAGATAAAGTCCTGCGGATTTGCCAACAACGACTTGAAGACGTCGAAGGCATCGTCACCGAATCTGCGCAGCCCGGGCGAAGTTACCCGATGCAGCAGACGATTGCCTGAAGGTGATAGGTGGAGAACACGTGCCCGGTCGATCTGCGGATCACCTGCCTCTGTATGCCATGCGAGCATCTGCTGCCGGAGCATCTGGTAGAACGGCTCATAGAAGAGTTCGTCCAGGATAACTTTCGCATCGGCGCAAATCGGCCCGTTCGGCTGACGAAAGATATGCTCATAGCGTTGCCGACGCGTCGCATTACCCCTTGGATTGAGAGGTTGGCCATAACGCTCGGTGTATTTCCATTCGATCAGCAGCAGATTGTTGCGGCCTTGAACGTCCCGATACAGCATTGCTGCATCAGCGGCGGTGGCGTTGGCGCCTCGTTTGCGTGGCGCGCCCTGCTTGCCCTCGTTGAGATGATCGGTTTCGCCGATCCATTCGAAGGTGACAAACCAGGGCTGGCCTGCACGATCCGACTCGATTGGCAACATCTCGGACGCCTGATCGGCTGTCACATGTTCAACCCACCGGCGCAGCAATTCCGGCTTCGCGGCGAATGGCAGAAGGAAATTGAGGCAGCATACCTGGGATGAGAGCCCATGATTGGCGTGCTTGTGCCATTGGATCGCGGGCTTCGCCGAGAACAGGCGGTCCGCCGCTTTTCGTATCGAGGGCGCCAGATTCAATTCGCGGCAGGCCGGGGGAATGCGGTATGCGGCTCCCGCGTAACCGTGATTCGGGGCAAGGTTTTCGGTGAACCAAGCGCCCTGAATCCTGCGCTGCTCGGCATCGAACGACGGTTTGTTCATCATGCTCCTTCCTTCACCAGCAGCCGGTCGACCAACGCAGCAAAATCTTCTTCCATGTTCGCCCAGTCGCGAAACTCCTTGAAGTGCCAGCGTCCGAAGCCCCCAAGTGCATTGACACCAGGTACCCAAAGGTCGCGAGACGTCTGCGCCTTAGCCTTGTCGCCCTCGTCGCGGTCGCCCTTGACTTCGAGGATCATGTTCAACGGCTCGTCGCCGCCGACATCGAGACGGACGAGGAAATCGGGCACGTAGCGTCGCATCACGCCGGCATCGAGATAGGGAATGTCGAAGCCCATCGCCTGGTTCTTGGCGTAGGCGAGCACGCGGGGATGGTTTTCGAGTGTCAACGAGAGCTGCTCTTCCCAGCTGCTGTCGAGGACGACATGGCTGATGTGGCACTTCGGTGGCTGCGCACCTGTCTTCCATACTGGCTTGGATGTGATGAAGTTAACGAAGCGCGTCGACCCCCGGGGATTGTAGGGATCGAGCACAGCCAGAAGCCGTCCCTCGCTGCCTCGCGTGAGCGCGATATCGATCTTCTCCGCAGCGCGGGTGAGTTGATCCTGATACAGGATCGCACCGATCGGTACGCCCTTAGTGACCAGATAGCCTTCATCGAGCCATTTTCGCGCAATGCGCTGGATCTGGGGAAACAAATGTTGTTTGGGGAAGCCCTCGTCATCGCGAAAATGGGTATAGAGAAGATGCTTGGCCAGGTTGAAACTGATTTCTGAAGGCCGCAACCGCTCCAGGACTTGCGGCGTAATAGTCACGCCCGCACCCACGATACCTTCCATGACGACTGAGGTCGGGCCGATATCGACGGGCGTTATCTCCAGCCGGCTGTCCGCGGTAAAGGCAGCTTCCAACTTCTCGGAAGGTAGGTCGCGGCGATAGCCGCTGACGCGCGGGAAACGGATTTCGAGCTCAGCTCTCTCCTTGATCGCGTGGACTCGTGTGACCGGCTTGGGCGCGATCGGCTTCGTTTTCTGCGGAGAGGCGGCGAAATCGAACGGGATACCCATGATGTCGGCATATTCCACGTCGAATAGGCCGGTCTCCGGATTGAGATCGTAGGACTGGCGTCTCAGGCCGCGGCCAACCACTTGCTCGCATAACAGCTGCGTGCCAAATGCACGAACGCCGAGGATATGAGTGACCGTGTTGGTGTCCCACCCTTCGGTCAGCATCGACACCGAGACGACGCACCGAATCTGCTCACCGAGCCGGCCGGCGCGACCGACGGTGTTCATCACTTCGCGCAGCAGCTCGCTCTCGCTAGTTTCGCCCTGTGCGTTGCCGGCTCCTTCGCGGGCTGCAAGTTCGCGCTTGAATTGTTCGATCTCCGGGCCGGCCGCCTCGCGAAACCCCTTGTCCAGAGCATCCCCGGATTCGATCTGGCGCGAATCAATCAGCAGCGTCCTCGGGCGAGGAAGGCGACGCCCTTCTTCATCATAGTTTCGAAACAGTTCGAGATGCCCGGCATGGAAGGCCGCGCGTTCGTCCTGCTCCGCGTTACCACGCTCGAAACCGGCGATCCACTCGAACACGAGCTTGGAAATCGCAGTGTTCTGACACACGACGATGAACACCGGCGGCACACCGATGCCGGCGCGTTGCCAGCGCTCGAATTCGCCTTCGTAATGGCTGTAGAGCGCGTTGAGCGCGGTTCGAAGCATGTTCGGAAGGTCGAAGGGGCTAAGCTTGTTGCCCCCCGCCGCGGTCTTCGGCAGGTCCTTGCCGATATGCTTCCACAGATGGCGATAGACCACCGTATCAGTCTGCACAAGATTGTCGGTCACTGGCACGCGCGGCAGCTTAACGATGCCGCTCTCGATCGCGTCCATCAGGTTGAAATCGGACACGACCCAGGGGAACAAAGTTCCTTCTTCATAACCCGAGCCGCGCAAGAAAAAGGGGGTAGCGGACAAATCGTAGACTGCCCGAACACCTTTCGAAAGTTTGCGGTTGAGGGCCTTGATGCCGTTGATCCAAAGCCTGGCAGCCTCCTCGTTCTCGGCAGCCTCCTTCTTGTCCTCTCCTGTCAAGGGACCTTCGACGTCATCGCCGACCTTATGCATGTAGCAATGATGAGCCTCGTCATTGATGACGTTGACGCGGTCATAGTTCAGCAGCTTGCCGCAAGCCCTTTCGAGCATCTCCGCTTCCGTCTCGGTCGTCTTAATCGATTCGGGCGCGTTGCCTTGCAGGAAGCTGCGCGCGACCTTGGGCAGGGACAAAGTCTTGCGATGCTGAAACGAATGGTAGTTGGTGATCACGATCTCGGCGCGGCGAACCTCCGGCAGCATTTCCGGCGGTACGATCTCGCGAGTCTCGTAGTAGTTGTCCGGCTCGCTCGGGAGCAGCACGCGAAGACGGTCGCGAATTGTAATGCCGGGGGCTACGATCAGAAAGGCGCGGGAAAAATCCTTCGAGTCCTTACGTGCGGCGTTGACCGTCTGCCATGCGATGAGCATCGCCATTACGGTGGTCTTCCCGCTGCCCGTCGCCATCTTCATCGCTAGGCGGAACAGTTCCGGATTGGCTTCCGCGTTGTTCGTGAGAAGCCGATCCAGGATTCCCTTCGTCGCCGCACGCTTCGGAGCGACCTCGGTCAGCCATATGATGGTCTCGACCGCTTCGATTTGGCAAAAGAACGGGCGTTGGGCGACGAACTCGTGATTGCGCCAATATTCGAGCAGCCGTTGCGTGGTCCCAGTCACGCCCCAGTCGGCCGGATTACGGAGCGCACGCCAGTTATCGAGATGACCACGAATTTCGTTGATCAGAGCGTGGTCGGTGTAAGTTTCAAGATCGAGCGAGGCTTGATTGCTCGATGCCTTCTTCCTGGAAGCGGGCACGGGCACGATCAATCGGGACGGTCGACGACCGCGCCGCGGCTCCCCCTCGAGGGGCTGGCCGTTGTCGTCGAGGGGATGGTGCAGTTCTGGTGCCCGGTACGGCGAGTTCAGAATCGGCCGATCGTAAAAGCTAGTCAATTTCCTTGGTCCGCCCCGAAATTATCTCGGCCTGACATGATGCACGCAAATCGAGCGCATATGGGCCACCTACCATACTGTAGGTTGAAGGCTTCGGATGAGCCATGGGCAAAATGGATAACTGACAAATCGGGTTATGGCGGAGAGGGAGGGATTCGAACCCCCGATAGGCTTGCACCTATGCCGCATTTCGAGTGCGGTGCATTCAACCACTCTGCCACCTCTCCTGAAGGCGCCATGGTAGGAGCAGGGCCCCTGTGGTTGGGGGCGTTAATAGGCGAGGATGGCGGGCCAGACAAGGCGCGCGGGGCGAAAATCCGCTGCCTGTTTCGCCCTCTGCCCGCCTTTTCCCGGCGCGAACGGGGGGAAAGGCGGTCCGATTAGCGATTTGCCCCGTTTTTCGCGCGCGCGAGGCGTCCGCTTCGACAACCCCAATGCGGAGACACCCTCTCCCCAACCCTCCCCCGCGAGCGGGGGAGGGGGCGCACCGCCTTCGGAGCGGGCGTCTCATTGCGTGTTCGAAAAAAACGGGGTGGGACCGCCAGACGCGGTAAACACTGGCGGTCCCTTGCCGCTCATTGCAATACTGGCTGGGAAGGGCGGCTTCGCCGGCCAGGTGAGGCGACAATTCGACCCTAGCGTGCGGCCTCGGCGCCGCAACGCAATCCGGTCCTTAACCTAACCAGTCAAGGTTACTCTGGAGCCCGCTGCCGTTCCGATGACACCGGAACGGGGCTCCAGATTCCTCGTTTTGCGCGTTTTCTCGACGCGAACCGGTGTCCACTTCGCTTGAAAACGCGCAGCTAGTCGCTTTTGGCGCTGTCCTTGTTGTTTTCCTTGTTGTTTTCCTTGTTATTTTCCTTGGCCTTTTTCTTGCCGTTCTCCGTACTGTCCCGGTCCTTGGCGCTCTCCTTGCGGCGGTTGGTGAAGCGCGCATTGCCAAGGCCCGTGCCGATGGTGAGCACGCCCCAGCGCTCGACGTCCTGCATGAACGGCACCTCGGAGAGGCCCTGAACCACGCCGTCATTGTGCATCAGGATCGCGGTGTCGTGCTCGCCGATCTCGGGGATGCCCTCGATCAGGCTCGCCGGCAGGTTGAACTTGCTGCTCTCCCAATTGCCCGGCAGGTTCTGCGCGCCCTTTTCGATCGAGCCGTCGGCGTTGATCACGCCGGGACAGGCGATGCCGATGAAAGGCGCGAGCTTGAAGCCGTCGTTCTCGGCGTCCGCGATCAGCCCCTTCAGCATCTTGGTGAGCCGCTTGACCGCGCCTTCGCGCGTCGGCTCGTCGTCGGCATGACGCCACAGCTCGGATTTCACGACCTTGGCCTTCGACAGATCCTTGGCCTTCCTCCAGTTGGTCTCGACCAGGCCGCAGCGGATGTTGGTGCCGCCGATGTCGACGGCCAAAATGCTGTCATAGGCCTCGAAGATCCAGGACGGCGCCAGATGCAGCGCGCCGAGCAGGCCGGCTTCGTCGGGGTGATGGCGAATCGGCATCATGTCGATCTTGAAGTCCTCGGATTTGAGGATGATCTCGGTGCGCGCGATCGCAAGCTCGCCGAGCCGGGAATCGCGGAAGCCGCCGCCGACCACGATGCGCTCGGTCTTGGCCCAGGCCTTGGTCTTGAGGAAACGCCGGGTGACATAGGCGAGCTCCTGGGCGAAATCCTCGATCGCGCTGTGCACCACCGCGGAGGCCTCGGTGTCGTCGCCGACCAGGATGGCATCCAGCGTCTTCTTGCTGATCTCCTCCGAGGGCTCCTTGCCGAACGGGTCCTCCCCGGTCTTGCGCAGCGGCTTGCGCCAGCGGTCGAGGATGTCGCGGAACGCGCCCTTGCTGGCGCGATCGCCGAGAAAGCCGTCCTCGTCCTTCATCTCGATGTTGAAACTGTCGATCTCCACCGACGGCAGCCGCTCCGCGCCGTGATGGGCGATGCCCGTCGCCTTGACCAGTTCGTCTGTTGCCATGGTAAGCCCTTGCCCGCATGTCGATTTGCGAGGACAACGGCAAGGGAACCCGTTGGTTGCAATGCTACCCCGCAGATTCGACGGGGCGCCGGAAGAGGTCCAAATCCTTCAAATCCGGACGTTTTCCGCGGTTTTCCTTGACTCTTCCCTGCCGGCGGCTATAAGTCCCACACCCGGCGCGGGGCGTTTCTCGCGCCGCTTGTTTTTGCGTGGGTTTTCAAAGGGATAACTCCCGCCCGCACAAAACTCGATAAACCCATAGCGACTGACAAAAAGCCGACCCCGACGATACCAGTCGCGAGGCCGGGATTGAACACGGAGAAAAAAACGATGTTCGCAGTCATCAAAACCGGCGGCAAGCAATACCGCGTCGTGCCGGATGATGTTCTCGAAGTAGGCAAGATCGAAGGCGAAGTCGGCTCGATCGTGCAGCTGAATGAAGTTCTGGTGGTCGGCGGCGACACGCCGGTGCTGGGCATTCCGACGGTCGCAGGCGCGTCCGTTGCGGTCGAGGTGCTCGACCACAAGCGCGGCCCCAAGGTCATCGCGTTCAAAAAGCGCCGCCGCAAGAATTCGCGCCGCAAGCGCGGCTATCGCGACGAGATCACGGTGCTCCGCATCTCCGAGATCCTGACGGATGGCGCCAAGCCCACCAAGGGCCCGCGTCCGAAGAAGGAGAAGGTGGCGAAGGAGCCGGCAGCGGAAGCCGCCGAGTAACGCAGAATCGATCACGCCAATTCACGAATTGATGCGTGAGAAATTTTGAAATGATTCCGTCAAGGAATTGATCTAGAAATACGCAGGATTTCGGAGACGAGCCATGGCTCACAAAAAAGCAGGCGGTTCATCGCGCAACGGTCGCGATTCCAAGGGTAAGCGCCTCGGCATCAAGGCGTTCGGCGGGGAAGTTGTGATTCCCGGCAACATCATTGCGCGTCAGCGCGGCACCACCTGGCACCCGGGCCTTAATGTCGGCATGGGCACGGACCACACTCTGTTCGCCAAGATCGAGGGTCGCGTCACGTTCCAGGCCAAAGCCAACGGCCGCACTTTCGTATCGGTGCTCCCGCTCGCAGAGGCGGCTGAATAGACGGTGGATCAAATTGGAGTCCGCCGGTCCTACCAAACCGGCGGAGTCCTTAAGATCGCAAGAGATCGAAGGCTCCAAGGGGGAGGCGGGAAACCGGCCTCCCCTTTTCTTTTGACTTGCTCACTTTGACTTAGTGACTTTCACGGAGCCGGACATGTTGCAGGATTTCTCGAGCGCGACCTTGGCTGAGGCGAGACCTGGTGTCGTCGCCACCAAACGGCTGACCTTGCGGCGGCCGACCCTCGCCGACGTCAGGACCATCGCCCGGCTCGCCAACGACCGCCGCGTCGCGGAAAACACCCGCCGCCTGCCACACCCCTATTCCCAGGACGACGCCGTCGCCTTCGTCCGCACCACTGCCGCGCTCGGCAGCGAGACCGTGTTCCTGGTCGAGCACGATACCGGGCCGGTCGGCATGGTCGGCATCGACTGCTCCACGCCTGGCAATGCCGAGCTCGGCTATTGGCTCGGCGTCGAGCACTGGGGCCAGGGCTTTGCCACCGAGGCCGCGCGCGGCGCGATCGACTTCTTCTTCGAGGAGTTCGAGGACGAGCACCTCTATGCCGGCGCGCGCGTCACCAATCCCGCCTCGCGCAAGGTGCTGGAGAAGTGCGGCTTCCAGTGGAGCGGCGTGCAGCTGCATCGCTTCCTGGCGCTGGGCTCGTCGACGCCGGTCGACTGCTTCCGTCTGTCACGCGGCGTGTGGGCGTCGCTGAAGAGCTGGAGCAGTGCGCGAAGGATGAGGTAGGGGGCACACTGCGTCCTCAATCACCAGTGTCGCCCCCGCGAAAGCGGGGGCCCATAACCACAGGGAGGAGTGTGAGGCAAAGCGCCCACTCCGAGTCTTCGCAAAACATCTCCCTGTGGGTATGGGTCCCTGCGTACGCAGGGACGACGGCGTGAGTGGGGTTACGCCGGCGGATTCACTTCCACGCTCTCGCGACCCAAATCCCGTTCGCGCAAGTAGATGTAGAACCCCGCCCCGATGATGATCGCGGCGCCGATGAGTGTGGCCATTGACGGCACGTCGCCGAACACGACGAAGCCGAAGATCACGGCCCAGACAATCATCGAATATTGATAGGGCACGACGACGCTGGCCGGCGCCAGCTTGAGCGAGCGGTTGACGCAGAACAGCGCGGTGACCGAGACGCATCCGGCCAGCGCGAAGATCACCAGGCTGCCAGGGGTCGGCGGCACCCAGTGGAAGGCGGACAGCACCGCGCCCAGCGAAAACGTGCCGATGAATTGCGAGGATGCCATCACGATGTCGGGCGTCTTGCGCAGGCTGCGGGTGATCAGCATCAAGGTCGCAAACGACAGGCTGCCGCCGAGCGCGATCAGCGCCGGCAGGCTGACGGTCTGCGCCGACGGCCGCAGCGCGATCAAAACGCCGCAGAAGCCGATCAGGATCGCGGTCCAGCGCCGCCAGCCGACCTTCTCCCCTAAGAAGATCGCCGACATCGCGGTGACGAAAATGGGACCGGCGAGATAATAGGTGATGACGTCGGCGAGCGGCAGATAGACGGTAGCGAGGAAGAAGGCGGCGACCTCGAGCGTCGAGAGCACGACGCGAAACAGCTGCAGCCACGGCCGTTCGAG
This sequence comes from Bradyrhizobium sp. CIR18, assembly GCF_014198295.1. Classification (NCBI taxonomy): domain Bacteria; kingdom Pseudomonadati; phylum Pseudomonadota; class Alphaproteobacteria; order Hyphomicrobiales; family Nitrobacteraceae; genus Bradyrhizobium; species Bradyrhizobium sp. CIR18. Next base: position 28,344 of record NZ_JACIHF010000006.1, read on the forward strand.
GCGGACGAAATCATGACGCTGCCGCCAGATCAGCGGCGCGAGCAGCAGCAGCGCCGCGCAGGCACGCAGGAACAAGAGCTGCCCCACCGAATAAGTCCCGACCAGGAACTTGCCCATGGCGTCGCCGAACGAGAACATGAAGATCGACAGCACCATCAGCCCGATGCCGGCGAGGCGCGCGGAGCGATCGTCATAGGCGGAGAGGTTCTTGAACAGGGGCATCGAATAAGTCGGACTGTGAGAGGTCGTCATCGCGAGCGAAGCGAAGCAATCCAGACGGTCTCCATGGCGGCAGTCTGGATTGCTTCGTCGCTACGCTCCTCGCAATGACGGGCGGAGAGAGCGCAGAAAACCAGCGGTAGAGTTCGCTTGCGGTCGTTTTTAATGACGTGAGCCGCCGCGGCAACCCCGCGCAAGCCGAATTGAACGGATTGTCGCACTCTTCGCATCGCGGTAGCGATAAGCGCCCCGCAGATAAAGTGAGCATGGACATGACCGATTTCGATCCGACCCAGCATCGCATGATCCCCACGCAACGCTGGTTTGAGGATTTCGTCATCGGCGAACGCTTCGTGCTGCCGAGCCGGACCCAGACCCCGGCGATATTCGCCGCATTCCAGACCGCGAGCGGCGACACCCATCCCGTGCACTATGACGTGGAATATTGCCGCAGCCGCGGCATGCCGCATCTGCTCGCCCACGGTTTTCAGACGCTGATCCACACCGCGCCGGGCGCCGGCCTGTTTCCGTTCATGGTCGAGGAGTCCCTGGTGGGCTTCCTCGAGCAGTCGAGCCGGTTCCTCAAGCCCGTGTTTGCCGATGACACCATCTACCCCGCGCTCGAAGTCACCGAACTGGTGCCGGGACGTACCACCGGCGCGGTGACGCTCCGCAGCACCGTGTTCAACCAGCGCAAGGAGCTGGTGCTGGAGGGGACGCAGAAATTCCTGATCCGGCGCCGGCCGACTGGTTAAGCAAGGGGCGAAATCGCGAGAAATTCGGCCGATTTGCGGGTCTATCCGGGTTGCCGCGGGAGACCTGCTGGCCTACCTATGGCCCATGAAATTCCTCGACGAAGCAAAGGTCTATATCCGCTCCGGTGACGGCGGGAACGGCTGCGTGGCGTTCCGCCGCGAGAAGTTCATCGAATTCGGCGGCCCCTCCGGCGGCAATGGCGGCCGCGGCGGCAACGTCATCATCGAGGTCGCCGACGGCCTCAACACGCTGATCGACTACCGCTACCAGCAGCACTTCAAGGCCCAGAAGGGCGAGAACGGCTCAGGCTCGGACCGCCATGGCGCCAACGGCAAGAACATCGTGCTGAAGGTGCCGATGGGCACGCAAATCTTCGACGAGGACCGCGAGACGCTGATCCACGACTTCACCAAGGTCGGCGAGAAGTTCGTGCTGGCCGAGGGCGGCAATGGCGGCTTCGGCAACGCGCATTTCAAGACGTCGACCAACCGCGCGCCGCGCAACGCCAATCCCGGCCAGGTGGGCGAAGAGCGCTGGATCTGGCTGCGGCTGAAATTGATCGCCGATGCCGGCCTCGTCGGCATGCCCAATGCCGGCAAGTCGACCTTCCTCTCCAAGGTCAGCGCGGCGCGGCCGAAGATCGCCGACTATCCCTTCACCACGCTGCATCCGCAACTCGGCGTCGTGAATGCTGACGGCCGCGAATTCGTGCTCGCCGACATTCCCGGCCTGATCGAAGGCGCGCATGAAGGCACCGGCCTCGGCGATCGCTTCCTCGGCCATGTCGAGCGCTGCCGCGTGCTGCTGCATCTGATCGACGCGACCTGCGAGCACGCCGGCAAGGCCTACAAGACGGTGCGCAAGGAGCTCGACGCCTATGGCGGGCTCTTGACCGACAAGATCGAGATTGTCGCGCTGAACAAGATCGACGCGGTCGAGCCGGACGAACTCAAGAAGCAGAAGGACCGGCTGAAGCGCGCCGCCAAGAAGACGCCGCTGCTGCTCTCCGGAGTCACCGGCGATGGTGTCAAGGAAGCACTGCGTGCGCTGGTCGAGGTGATCGGCGAGGCCCCGGTGTCGGCCAAGGCCAAGAGCGCGGCCGAAGCGGAGCCGTGGTCGGCGTGATTGTCGTCCCTGCCTAGTGCGCAATTGCGCACGGGGCGCAGGGACCCACACCGCGTGATCTCTCGATTGCGGATGGTCGTAGTACCGAGCATCGAGTCTTCGCCAAACCACGCCCTGTGGTTATGGGTCCCTGCTTTCGCAGGGACGACAGTGGAGGATGCGGCTACGCGTACGCGCATCACCGGCTTGTCTTCGCCCCTCCAATAGCGCAGCATCGAACAATCAAGAAAATGCAGGGATGACGCATGGCGCGGGCGAAGAACGTTCTCTGGATCATGTGCGACCAGCTTCGCTATGATTATCTCGGCTGCACCGGCCATCCCACGCTGAAGACGCCGAACATCGACGCCATGGCGAAGCGCGGCGTGCTATTCAGCAAGGCCTATGTGCAATCGCCGATCTGCGGTCCGTCGCGGATGTCGTTCTACACCGGCCGCTACATGCGCTCGCACGGCTCGCACTGGAATGGCTGGCCGCTGCGCGTCGGCGAGCCCACGCTTGGCGATCACCTCAACAAGATCGGCGTGCGCAACGTGCTGGTCGGCAAGACCCACATGGCGCCCGACCTCGAAGGCATGAAGGCGCTCGGCATTCCCCCGGAATCGATGATCGGCGTGCATGTCGCCGAATGCGGTTTTGAACCGTATGAGCGCGACGACGGTCTGCATCCGACCGGCCGCCCGCGACCGAAATACGACGAGTATCTGCGCCAGAAAGGCTTTGACGCCGCCAATCCCTGGGAGCATTGGGCCAATTCGGGCGCGGCGGAAGACGGTAGCTTGCAGAACGGCTGGCTGCTGGTGCATGCCGACAAGGCCGCGCGCGTGCCGGACGAGCATTCCGAAACGCCCTACATGACGCGCCGCGCGATGGACTTCATCGGCGAGGCCGAGACCGACGGCCGGCCGTGGTGCCTGCATCTGTCCTACATCAAGCCGCACTGGCCCTATATCGCGCCGGAGCCCTATGCCAGCATGTACTCGACCTCGGACATGATCCCGGCGATCCGTTCGATGCGCGAGCGGCAGAATCCGCATCCGGTGTTCGGCGCCTACATGGACATGCGCTACTCCCGCAACATGGCGCGCGACGATGCCCGCGAGAAGGTGATCCCGACCTATATGGGCCTGATCACCCAGATCGACGACCAGATAGGCGTGCTGATGAAATTTCTGGAGCAACGCGGCCTGCTGGAAACCACCATGATCGTGTTCACCTCCGATCACGGCGATTATCTCGGCGATCACTGGATGGGCGAGAAGGATTTGTTCCACGAGCAGTCGGCGAAGATCCCGCTGATCATCATCGACCCTTCGCAAGAGGCTGACGCCACGCGCGGCACGCGCAGCGACGCGCTGGTGGAGGGAATCGACCTCGCGCCGACCTTCGTCGATTATTTCGGCGGCAAGGTGCCGGGCCACATCCTCGAGGGACGTTCGCTGCTGCCGCTGCTGCGCGGGCCGACACCGCCGGACTGGCGCAAGGTCGCGTTCTCCGAATACGACTATGCCATGCAGGATGTGCGGCTGAAGTTGAACCAGCCGATCGAGCGCTGCCGCCTGTTCATGGTGTTCGACGGCCGCTGGAAATACATCCACGCCTCCGGCTTCCGCCCGATGCTGTACGACCTCGAAACCGATCCGCAGGAATATGTCGATCGCGGCGACGACCCTGAGTGCGCCGGCATCATCGCGCGGTTGCAGGCCGAGCTGTTCGACTGGGCGCTGCATCCGAGCGGTCACATCACCACGCCCCCCGAAAAGATCGCAGCCTATGCCGAGAACCAGCTCCAAGTGAAAGGCGGCTTCCTGATCGGCATCTGGGATGAGAAAGAGCTCGACGCGATCAAGGACGGCATCGCGCAACGCGCGAAGATGTAAGCCAAATCATCGCTCGGTACGTCTTAAGGGCGGTCCACGAGTCGTCCTTCGAACTCCGGTTTGCCCGGAACCAGAAAGAGGCGATACCACTCGACATCTTTTCGCTGGGCGAATTCGACATCAGCGAGCTTCGTGCTCTCGCCGAGGCTCAATTGATCGATTCCAAGATTTTGCGCGGCCGCATAGATCGAATAATCGCCCGGCTCCACGTCTGCGGAATATGCAGGCTCATTGTCGATCACCGACATGACGTGAACGCGTCCGCTCTCGGATCGGAAGTGGACGCAGGTGATCCGCTGCCATTCATCGAAGGAGGGCGGCCGGCTAGCGGCAACCAGCTCGACCCAATGGTCATTAAGATCAGCTTCGGTATTGATCATGCGGAACGTGGGCGCGCCTGCAAAGCCCCGTTTGGTTTTCTCGTCATTCCAATTTTCATCAGCACCAAGCGGTCTGCGCGGATCGTCGCAGACGACGATCTGATAGTGACTCGCAAACAACCGCGCGGCGCAAGCAGCTGCTGTTCCATTAGCAGAGATCCACTTCACGATTACGGTTCAATTCTCGATCTTGTATCCCGTCGCCTTGACGATCGGCTGCCAGAACGCCGTGTTCGCGGCGAGCTCCTTCGAAAGCCCGTCCGCATTGCTTCCGACCGGAATCAACCCGATCGCGGTGAGCTTCTCCTTCACCTCCGGCTTGGCCAGCATAGCGACCGCGGCTGCGCTGAGCTTTTCGGCAAAATCCGGCGGGCTGCCGGCGGGGAGCCACATGCCGTACCAGCCGTCGGCAACGAGATCGATGCCGCTTTCCTTTAGCGTCGGCACATCGGGAACGAACGGCGAGCGCTCTGCGCTTGCAATCGCGAGGATCCTCACGCCGTTGGCACGATGCTGCGCGATCGCATCGGATACCGTGGTGATGCCGAACGGCAGATGGCCGGCGATGAGATCATTCATGACCAGCGCACTCCCGCGATAGGGCGCCCGGGTCATTGAAAGACCAAGGATCTGTTCAAGTCGCCATCCGAGGAAGTGCGGGATGTTGCCGCTGCCTGGTGTCCCATAGGCGGCCTTTGCGACATTTGCCCTCAACCAGGTGACGAGTTCACTAAAACGACCCACCCCGATCGCGGGACTTGCAACGACGGCAAACTCGAAGCGAACGAGTTGCGACACGGGGACGAAATCCTTGGCCGCGTCGAAGCTCGGTTGATTCTCCACCATCGGCAGCAGGTACATGGTCGGACCGGTCGTCACCAAGATTGTATTGCCGTCCGAGCTTGCGCCCTTCACGGCCCTGATTCCGATCAACCCGTCACCACCGGTACGATTCTCGACGATCATGGTTCGCCCAAGCGGGGCGCCGAATTGCTCGGCGATGAGACGACACAAGGCATCACCGCTGCCGCCTGCCGCGAACGGGAAGATGATGCGCGTCAGCGGACCGGATTGAGCATGTGCGCCAATGGCCTGCGCCAGCAAGGGCAGCGAGAGGCCTCCGGCAATGAAGCTGCGTCGGTCCACGTCATCCTCCCTCGTTATTGATTATTCGAGGCATAGACTGCCCGGGCCTCGGCCGACAAGGGTGCCGTTAGGCCTATTTACTGGCTCCTCTGCCTTGCGCCGGCCACCGTCCTGCTGCAAAAGCTAGCCGCATCGGCGCCGCCCCTTTTTGCTCCGCCGGACCAACGACAGAGCAATTTGACGACCGCCATGGCCAGCCCCGAACTCAGTCAATTCCGCCGCATCGTCGTCAAGGTCGGCTCCGCGCTGCTGGTCGATTCCGACAAGGGCGAGGTGCGGGCGTCCTGGCTCGCCGCGCTCGCCGACGACATGGCCAAGCTGCACCGCGAGGGACGCGACGTCCTCGTCGTCTCCTCCGGCTCGATCGCGCTCGGCCGCAGCCGCCTCAAGCTGCCGCGCGGCCCGCTCAAGCTGGAAGAGAGCCAGGCCGCCGCCGCCGTCGGCCAGATCGCGCTGGCGCGGATCTGGTCCGAGGTGCTCGGCGCGCACGGTATCGGCGCCGGCCAGATCCTGGTGACGCTGCAGGACACCGAGGAGCGCCGCCGCTATCTCAATGCACGTTCCACCATCGGCAAGCTGCTGGAGTGGCGCGCGATCCCCGTGATCAACGAGAACGACACGGTCGCCACCAACGAGATCCGCTACGGCGACAATGACCGCCTCGCCGCGCGCGTCGCCACCATGGCGAGCGCCGACCTGCTGGTGCTGCTGTCCGACATCGACGGGCTCTACGACGCCCCGCCGAAGAACAATCCGAACGCAAAACTCATTCCGGTGGTCGAGAGCATCTCCTCGGAGATCGAAGCCGTGGCGGGAGACGCCGAGTCCGAACTGTCGCGCGGCGGCATGCGCACCAAGGTCGAGGCGGCCAAGATCGCGACCACCGGCGGCACGCATATGCTGATCGCCTCCGGAAAGATCGAGCATCCCTTGCAGGCGATCGCCGACGGCGGCCGCTGCACCTGGTTCCTGACGCCGGCCAATCCGATCACCTCGCGCAAGCGCTGGATCGCGGGCACGCTGGAGCCGAAGGGCACACTGACCATCGACGCCGGCGCCGTGACGGCGCTGCGCGCCGGCGCCAGCCTGCTGCCGGCCGGCGTGATCAAGGTCGAGGGCCAGTTCGCCCGCGGCGATGCCGTGATCGTGCGCGGCCCCGACACCAGCGAGGTCGGCCGCGGCCTGATCGCCTACGACGCCGAGGTCGCCGAGCGGATCAAGGGCCGCTCCTCCCCGGACGTGATGACCATCCTCGGTATCAGCGGAAGATCGGAGATGATCCACCGCGACGATCTGGTGGTGGGCGGGTAAAGGCGAGAAGGGGCGTATCGAAGATCAGACGTTTTTGTCGAGCTTCCGCGCGGCCAGCCGCTCACGTCCTCGAGCCTTGATGCGTTCGATCCACTGATCATCGATCTCTTCCATTGGTCCGCTGTCGAAACCCTTCTGGATTTCGGCTCTCAGCGCCTCAAGCTTGGCCTTTCGTCGCTCTTCGCGCTCCTCGACGGTCGGCATCGCAGACTCCATTATTAGGCATTGATATTCCGAGATATTTTGGCGTCCCGCAAGTCGTGGCCCAACCAGGCCATTGGCCGAGCCGGCAGCGCGGACCGGGCCTCAGCCATACCCTCCACGGCCTTCGCAAACGCGGGATTTCCGTGCTAGGACACCGCCTTAGCAGAAGGTTTTGACCCCCATGGCCGCCCCCCTCAAAGCCGTCGACGGCAATGCCGATCTTCAGGCGCTGATGTCCGATCTCGGAACCCGTGCCCGCGCTGCCGCGCGCGTGCTGGCGCTGGCGCCGCCGGAGCAGAAGAACCGGGCGCTGGAGGCCATGGAGCGGGCGATCCGCGCGAGCTCTGCGGCGATCCTCGCCGCCAATGCCGAGGACGTCGCCGAAGCCCGTGCCTCCGGCAACGCCACATCCTCCTTCATCGACCGCCTGACGCTGACGCCGGCCCGCATCGAGGGCATGGCCGATGGCATCGGCATCGTACGCGGCATCGCCGATCCCGTCGGCATCGTCACCGAGAGCTGGCAGCGGCCGAACGGCATAAGGATCGAGCGCGTGCGCGTGCCGCTCGGCGTCGTCGGCGTGATCTTCGAGAGCCGTCCGAACGTTGCGGCCGACGCCGGCGTGCTGTGCCTGAAGTCCGGCAATGCCGTGATCCTGCGCGGCGGCTCGGACAGTTTTCGGTCCTGCCGCGCGATCCATGAATGCCTGGTGCAGGGCCTGCGCGAGGCGGGCCTGCCCGAAGCTGCGATCACGCTGGTGCCGACGCGCGACCGCGCGGCAGTCGGCATGATGCTCTCGGGCTTGAACGGCGCGGTCGACGTGATCGTTCCCCGCGGGGGAAAAAGCCTCGTCGCGCGCGTCGAGCAGGAAGCGCGCGTGCCTGTCTTCGCGCATCTCGAAGGCGTCAACCACGTCTATGTCGATGCCAGCGCCGACCTCGCCATGGCGAAGTCGCTCGTGCTCAACGCAAAAATGCGCCGCACCGGGGTCTGCGGCGCGGCCGAGACGCTGCTGGTCGATCGCGCGGCGGCCGGCAAAAATCTGAAGCCGCTGGTCGAGATGCTGATCGAGGCGGGCTGCGAAGTGCGCGGCGACGAAACGGTGCAAGGAACGGATGCGCGCGTAAAACCTGCCAGCGAAGACGATTGGGACACCGAATATCTCGACGCGATCATCGCGGCGAAGGTCGTCGACGGCGTCGACGGCGCGATCGCGCACATCCAGAACCATGGCTCGCATCACACCGATGCGATCGTGAGCGCGGATGAGGCGGCCGCGAAGAAATTCCTGAGCGAGGTCGATTCCGCGATCGTGCTGCACAACGCCTCGACGCAGTTCGCCGATGGCGGCGAGTTCGGCTTTGGCGCCGAGATCGGGATTGCCACCGGCCGCTTCCACGCCCGCGGCCCTGTTGGCGCCGAGCAGCTGACGAGCTTCAAATATCGCGTTCACGGCACCGGACAGACGCGGCCGTAAGCAACGTCGCGGGGCGGGCATTGAGCAACAATTTCGTCGTGCCGCGTTTCGTGGCGCAAGCGGTCCCGCCCCACACGGAGGGCATGCGCATCGGCCTGCTCGGCGGCTCGTTCAATCCGCCGCATCAGGCGCATCGCGCGATCAGCCGGTTCGCGCTCCAGCGATTGCAACTCGATCGCGTCTGGTGGCTGGTGACTCCAGGCAATCCGCTGAAGCAGAACGGCAATCTGCATGAGCTCGGCGAGCGCATGCAGGCCGCGCGCGACGTCGCCGATGATCCCAGGATCGAGGTCAGCTGTCTCGAATCCGTCATCCGTACGCGCTACACTATCGACACGATCAACACCTTGCGCCGCCGCTTCTCGGGCCTGCGCTTTGTCTGGATCATGGGCGCCGACAACCTCGCTCAATTCCATCGTTGGCAGGACTGGCGGCGCATCGCCGGCCAGGTCCCGATGGCAGTCATCGATCGCCCGCCGCAGAGTTTTCGCGCCCTCGCCTCCCCCGCAGCCCAGGCGCTGGCACGCTACCGCCTGCCCGAGAGCAAGGCAGCGCTGCTTGCGGACCGGCCGGCGCCGGCCTGGGTATTCCTGACCGGATTGAAGCTGAATCTGTCCTCAACGGGCTTACGGAACCCGGACGGGAGCTGGAAAGGTAAAATGTGAGGACGAGGGGCGTGGATGTGGTGTGGGCTTTCGCCTCTCTGGCATATTGAAACCCTTAACCCCACATGATGTAGTGTAACCAGTGAGCGCGGATTCGGCGTTCGCGATACAGTGAAAGGAATGGTCCCTGACCACATCTGTATTGTCCAAGTCAGCTTCGACGAAGTCTGTTTTACCCAAGGTTGCCAAGCCGGCGCGTAAAACATCAGCCAAAGCTGCGGCCTTGAAGGCGCAACCCGACGCCGACAAGACGCTGAGCCTGATCCTCTCCCGCCTCGAGGACATGAAGGCGGAAGAGACGGTCACCATCGACCTTCGCGGCAAATCGGAGTACTCCGACTACATGATCGTCACCACCGGCCGGGTGAACCGGCACGTTGGCGCGATCGCGGAAAACGTCGCCAAGGGCCTCAAGGAAAACGGCATCAAGAACATCCATGTCGAGGGCTTGCCCAATTGCGACTGGGTGCTGATCGATTCCGGCGACGTGATCGTGCACGTGTTCAGACCCGAGGTCCGCGAGTTCTACAATCTCGAGCGATTGTACACGCAGGGCCCAGGGGCGGCGAAGGCGATCTAGGCTGATCGAGCCGATTTCGAATCGGCTGACGCGCATGCTAGCGTCGTGCGCGCGCCATTTGCGCGCGGTCTTGAAAACACGACCCTGAAGATATCAGACCCCTGAAGATATCATGCGCGTTGCTGTCATTGCGGTGGGCCGGCTGAAGCAGGGCCCCGAACGAGAGCTTGCCGACCGCTATTTCGAGCGGTTCGACGAGGCCGGCCGCAAGCTCGGATTCCGCGAACTCCTGGTCCACGAAATCCCCGAGAGCCGCGCGCGCGACACCGCGACGCGGATGACCGAAGAGGCCGCCGCGATCTCCGCGCATATTCCGGACAAATCGATCCTGGTGGCGCTGGATGAGCGCGGGCAAAATCTCGACTCCACCGTATTCGCACGGCATCTCGGACGCTGGCGGGACGAGGGGGCCGGACATACTATCTTCATGATCGGAGGGGCGGACGGACTTTCGCCCGAATTGCGCCGTAAGGCCAAGCTCGCGATCGCGTTCGGCTCTGCGACCTGGCCGCACCAAATGGTCCGCGTCATGCTTCTGGAACAGCTTTATCGGGCCGCCACCATTCTGGCCGGCCACCCCTATCACCGCGCGTGATCCGCGCCACAACGGGCACTTTTGCCGACACGATGCGAGCGCCGCTCCTCAACCTGCTGCTGATCGGAAGCGTTGCCGGCGCAAGCCTCGCGCAAGCTTACATAAGCCTCGCGCAAGCCCAGACCGCAGCGCCGGCGCCGCAGACCGCCGCCGTCTCGCCCGACGCCATCAAGCAGCGCGAGCAGGAGCTCGAAGCCGCGCGCGCCCGGCAGAAGAGCGCGGAAGAGGCGCAGGCCAAGCTCAAGGCCGAGATCACCTCACTCGGCCAGGACCGCACCCAGCTCAATCAGCAGCTGATCGACACCGCCGCCAATGTGCGCAGCGTGGAGACCAAGATCGACGAGACCGAAGCCCGGCTGCGCGCGCTCAACGGACGCGAGCAGGCGATGCGCTCCTCGCTCGATTCGCGCCGTGCCGACATCGTCGAGGTGCTGGCGGCACTGCAGCGGGCCGGACGGCGCACGCCGCCGGCGCTGCTGGTGCGGCCCGAAGATGCGCTTCAATCACTGCGCACGGCGATGCTGCTCGGCGCCGTGGTGCCGGAGTTGCGCGGCCGCGCCGAAAAGATCGCAAGCGAGCTCGGCGAGCTCGTGGCCTTGCGCAAGAATATCGCCACCGAGCGCGACCAGCTCGCCTCCGACCGCGACAAGGTCAGGAGCGACCAGACCCGGCTCACCGCCCTCGTCGACGAGCGGCAGCGCCAGCAGGCGGCGCGCGAAAAGGACCTCGACGCGGAGAATTCGCGCGCCATCGCGCTTTCGAGACAGGTCGGCGATCTCCAGGGCCTGATCACCAAGATGGAGCAGGATCTGCAAAGCGCCGCAAAGGCCGCCGAGAAGGCAGCCGAGGCCGCAAGGCAGGCCGAGGCCAAGGCGGCGGCCAGCGCCAGCGCGAGCGCCAAGTCCGGGCCGGGCGTGTTCAAGGACCGGTCCCGCACCACCCCCGCGATCGTCTTTGCTTCCGCCAAGGGTCTCCTGCCTCTTCCGGTTAACGGTAACAAGATCAGGGATTTTGGCGGTTCCGACGGGGTCGGCGGGGTCCAGAAGGGCATTTCGCTCGCCACCAAGCCCGGCTCCCAGGTCACAACGCCGTGTGACGGCTGGGTGGTCTATTCAGGCCCGTTCCGCAGCTATGGACAACTCTTGATCCTCAACGCCGGGGGCGGGTATCATGTCCTGATCGCCGGGATGGAGCGCATTTCGGTCAACATCGGACAGTTTGTGCTCACGGGGGAGCCGGTTGCGACGATGGGATCGACCTCTCAGGTCGCCTCCATTCTCGCGACGAACGCGAGTCAACCTGTGCTGTATGTCGAGTTCCGTAAGGACGGCACTCCAATCGATCCAGGCCCATGGTGGGCCGCAAATGAAGGCGAGAAGGTTCGCGGATGATGCGCAAGACTTCAGTAATCCTCCTCAGCGCGGCCACCGGTGCGGCGCTGATGCTGTTCGTGACCCAGCCGCGCGCGGTGTTCATGGGCTCCAGCGCGCGAGCCGCGACCGCAGACACCTATCGCCAGCTCAATCTGTTCGGTGACGTCTTCGAGCGCGTGCGCTCCGACTATGTCGAGAAGCCCGACGACACCAAGCTGATCGAATCCGCCATCAGCGGCATGCTCACCGGCCTCGATCCGCATTCGAGCTACATGGACGCCAAGAGCTTCCGCGACATGCAGGTGCAGACCCGCGGTGAGTTCGGCGGCCTCGGCATCGAGGTCACGATGGAAGACGGCCTGATCAAGGTGGTCTCGCCGATCGACGACACCCCGGCTTCGCGCGCCGGCGTCATGGCCAACGACATCATCACCAATCTCGACGACGAGGCGGTGCAGGGCCTGACCCTGAACCAGGCGGTCGAGAAGATGCGCGGCCCCGTCAACACCAAGATCAAGCTCAAGATCATCCGCAAGGGCCAGGACAATCCGATCGACGTCACCCTGGTGCGCGACAACATCCGCGTCCGCTCGGTGCGCGCGCGCGTCGAGGCCGACGACATCGCCTATATCCGCATCACCACCTTCAACGAGCAGACCACCGAAGGCCTGAAGCGCGAGGTCGCCAACCTCTCCAATCAGATCGGCGACAAGCTGAAGGGCTACATCATCGACCTCCGCAACAATCCGGGCGGCCTGCTCGAGGAAGCGGTCACCGTGTCCGACTCGTTCCTGGAGAAGGGCGAGATCGTGTCGACCCGCGGCCGCAATGCCGAGGAGACCCAGCGTCGCACCGCGCATTCGGGCGATCTGACCAAAGGCAAGCCTGTCATCGTGCTGGTCAATGGCGGCTCGGCCTCGGCATCGGAGATCGTCGCCGGCGCGCTGCAGGACCACAAGCGCGCGACCATCGTCGGCACGCGTTCGTTCGGCAAGGGCTCGGTGCAGACCATCATTCCGCTCGGAAGCGGCAACGGCGCGCTGCGCCTGACCACGGCGCGCTACTACACGCCGTCGGGCAAGTCGATCCAGGCCAAGGGCATCGTGCCCGACATCGAAGTGCTGCAGGACGTGCCGGACGAGCTGAAGTCGCGCACCGACACCAAGGGTGAGGCTTCGCTGCGCGGCCATCTGAAGAACGATGGCGACGAGAAGACCGGCTCGCAGTCCTACGTCCCGCCGGACGCCAAGGACGACAAGGCGCTCAAGCTCGCCGACGACCTGCTCCACGGCATCAAGAACAGCGCCTCCGCCGCGCCCACCCCGGGCGGCGACAACAAGGCTACGACCGACAAGCCCAAAGCGGCGAACTAAAGTCGGCGCATCAAGGCGGCGCATCGCGCGATCTGACGAAAGGGCGGCTCCTCGAGCCGCCCTTTTTGCTTGGAACTCCTGGTTGCTGGAAACTCCTGGCATCCCCGGCCTATCCCGGCCTGCCGCCGCTTGACCCCGGCGTGGTATCGTCATTGGCAGTGATTCGGGATCGCGCATGACTGAAACGGCCGATGATCTGAGCGCCCCGCTCGGACAGGACAAGCCGCGTCGAAAACGCCGGCTGCGGTTGCCGTTCACGGCCATGCAGGCGCTCGCCGTGCTGCTCGGCCTGTTCCTCCTCACCTTTGCCGGCTTCGCCATCTTCAACAAGGATCCGCTCGGCGGCGAGCCGATGACGCGGATCGCCATCCGCGAGAACGGCGCCGACAAGGCTGCCGCCGAGAAGCCCGCCGCCGGCCACGGCCAGGACGGCAAGCAGGACAGCAAGCAGGATAGCAAGCACGACAGCCAGGAGACGCCGAAGCAGGCCGCACCGGGCGAGCAGAAGACCGTCACCATGATCGACGGCTCCACCGGCGCCCGCCACGACGTGGTGATCGGCGAGGACGCAGGCGACAAGGCCGGGGCCGCGTCGGCCCCGCCGCCCGTCATGGCCGGGATCAATCCAAAACTGCTGGAGAAGTCACGCTACGGCATGATCCCGGTGGTCGCCGACGGGCTGAAGCCGTTCAATGTCTATGCGGCGGACGCCGATCGCGCCAAGGCCGCCAAGATGCCGGTGGTTGCCATCGTGATCGGCGGGCTCGGCGTCGGCGCCGCCAAGACCACCGATGCGATCATGAGGCTGCCGGCGGCGGTGACGCTGGCCTTCACGCCCTACGGCACCGATCCCGGCAAGCTCGCCGAACGGGCCCGCGCGCAGCGCCACGAGATCTTCCTCCAGATCCCGATGGAGCCCTACGACTTCCCGGACAATGATCCGGGACCGCAGACGCTGCTGACCTCGCTCAGCGCCGACCAGAACATGGACCGCCTGTTCTGGCATTTCAGCCGGATGCAGGGCTATGCCGGCATCACCAATTTCATGGGCGCCCGCTTCATCGCGACGGAGCCGGCGATGCAGCCGATCATCCGCGAGGCGGCCAAGCGCGGCCTCGGCTTCTTCGACGACGGCTCTTCGCCGCGCAGCATCGCAGCCCAGGCCGCGGCGAACCAGGCCATGCCGTTCGGCAAGGGCGACATCGCGATCGACGTGGTGCCGACCCCGACCGAGATCGACCGCGCCCTGAACAAGCTGGAATCGGCGGCACGCGAGCGCGGCGCGGCTGTCGGCACCGCCTCCGCCCTTCCCGTCTCGATCGAGCGCATCGGCGCCTGGACCAAGACGTTGGGCGACCGGGGTATCCTTTTGGTGCCATTGACAACCGCGATGCTGAAATCAAAATCCAGCTAAATCAACGGATTGGTACGGCACGGGTCCCGCGGGACCAGTCAAGCCTTACCGACAGCATGCGAGAGGTCTGGCGGAATGGCGCGTTACGAGGATCTGCCCTACCGGACCTGCGTCGGTGTGATGCTGATCAACGCAGAGGGACGGGTATTCATCGGCCGCCGCGCGGGCGGCATCGAGCATGTCGACGACACCCATGTCTGGCAGATGCCGCAAGGTGGCGTCGATCCCGGCGAAGACACCTGGGACGCCGCCAAGCGCGAGCTCTATGAGGAGACCAGCGTGCGCTCGGTCGAGCGGCTCGGCGAGGTCCCGGACTGGCTCACTTACGACATTCCGCGCACGGTCGCCGGGCGCGCCTGGAAGGGCCGCTATCGCGGTCAGCGCCAGAAATGGTACGCGGTGCGCTTCACCGGCAAGGACAGCGAGATCAATGTCGCCAGTCCCGGCGGCGGCGGCCACAAGGCCGAATTCGTGAGCTGGCGCTGGGAGCCGATGAAGAATCTGACCGGGCTGATCATTCCCTTCAAGCGCCCCGTCTATGAGCGCGTGGTGCAGGAATTTTCCGCGCTGGCGGATGGCTAGCTGCCACACCCTCGCTGTCATCCCCGCGTACGCGGGGATCCATACTCCAGGGAGGAGTGAGGCGGCCGATGGCAGCCACGGCCTTTCAACCGATTGCCGCCTGTGGTTATGAGATCATAGCTCGTGCTCCGCGCGCCCCGGAATGACGAAGAGAGATTCGCGTGACGACTGACAAGCCCTATCGCCCCAACGTGGGAATCGCCCTCTTCAACACCGAAGGCCGCGTGCTGATCGGTCACCGCTTCAAGGGCGACGGACCCGAGATCATCCTGCCCGGGCTCGACTGGCAGATGCCGCAGGGCGGCGTCGACGACGGCGAGAATTTACGCGATGCCGCGATGCGCGAGCTCTGGGAGGAGACCAGCGTCACGAGCGCAGCCTATCTCGGCGAGACCGACTGGCTCACTTACGAATTCCCGCCCTATGACGGCCCGCAGACGCATCGCCTCGCAAAATTTCGCGGCCAGCGGCAAAAATGGTTCGCCCTGCGCTTCACCGGCAAGGATGACGAGATCGACCCGCTGACGCCGCGCAACGGCCAGCCGGCGGAGTTCGATGCCTGGCGTTGGGAGCGCCTGGATCGTGTTGCCGACGTCGTGGTGCCGTTTCGACGTGAGGTTTATCAGGCCGTCGCAAAGCAGTTCGCCGGGTTCGCAAACTAAAAACCGCGAAAACAACCCCATGCACAGTAGGCCGGTAGCGTCAGCGCGAGGTGCTGTGGTTGTAGCGAAGTAATTGATAGGTCGTCTGAAATTGGGCAACAACCCGCAGTTATCGCAACAAGGTAAGCCGATAAGCAAATCGCGCCTATCGAGGCCCTACTGCTTCAGCCTCGGGCCGTCAGGATCGAACACGAAATCCCAGCGCCCCTCGCGCTGGTGGACGGAAGCACCAATGGTTTGCTGACGTTCCTCCACGGCAAGGTCGAATCGCAGCTTGAACTCGGTGTTTGAAATCCACCCCTCCATGATTCCGAATCGCGTCCTGGGCCCGTTCTCCCCAAAACTGTCCACTGTGTGATCAAATTCACGCTTGGCGATGTTTCCCTCAAACGAGAATATCGAGACGTCCTGTCCTGCAACCTCCGTGCTGCTGAAGAGAGAAGCAACTGTTCGGCCGTCCGGTGAAAATCGGGCCTCGCCCGGCCCGGAGACTATCTCTTTGGCCAGCCGGACTGAGACGACGTGAAAAGAGTTGGGCTCACTCTTTTCTTCGACGAGCGCTAGTCCCGCGGCCGGATTGAATGCACGGAGCCGATAAGTCGGGCATCTGACCTCGTCATCGTCATTTGGTTGGCAGTCATTTTTGGCGTCCGCAAAGACGAGCCGTGCTCCGCTCGGCGATCTGAAGATCAAGCGGCGTCCTTCGCGCCTGATCGCTTTGCCGCTTTGTTGAAGGCACAGCTTTTCATTCCGGCATTCCAGACGACTCATTGTCGAGGGCACCGACAGCTCGGCGGCTGATGCGCGCGCGCACAGCCAAGGGAGATGCAAGGCCGTCGGCGCCAGGAACGCCAGCACGCCGATAGTCCACCGCGACATTGCCCCCCCTTTCATGCGAGACAAATGGAAGCGGCAGTTAAGATGTTCTTGTCAGTCGGCGCAACCCTTGCTTTAATTCTTGAGAGGGGTATCGCAGGGGGAGGGCTTTGAGGTTCGCCGATATTATTCGGGCGGCGTGCGCTGCCACAGCGTTTTTGTTTTTCTCGGCTGAAGGTGCTTTAGCAAACAGTGCAGCAGATTTTTGTGCGACGGCGCCGTTTTGGCCACCAGATGATCAGAAGGAGGCTGATCCCGACATCCAGAATATTTTCTCGCAATTGCGGAAGTATTATCCGCGCTTCAAACGCATAAAGACGATCAAGGGAGCGGGCATCGCCCCGCAAGCCGATGTTTGCCCGGATGGCACGTCCATCATGCTGTTCCCCCAGAAATTTCTGGACGCCGTACGGCAAGCGCCGAAGGGAGGGGATGCATACTGGAAGTGGGTATTCATCTTCGCGCACGAATATTCTCACGTCGCCTTGAACCACAATCTCGTTGATACAGTATGCCGGCAAGGCAAGAAGGCCATGCCGGAGCCTTGTATCAAGCTCTTCTCGAGCGAGTTCAGCCGTGGCCTCGAGCTGGAGGCAGATTTCTGGGCTGCATTCACGATGGGACGGATGGGGGCGACGCTCGATGAGACGACCGCCGCGCTGAAGTCCATGGCAACTGAAGATGAGGATGATAGCCATCCCTCTTATGCTGTTCGCATCAAGAATGTCAGTGACGGTTGGGGGCAGGGAAGCCCATCAGAATCGGAAGGACGACCAACCTCGGATATCCTGAACTCATTTACGATGCGCCCGAATTACGACATTCCGGGCCGCGAATTCTATTCGTTTCCGACACCATCCATTCTCGCCTGTGCCGCCAAGTGCACGGGAGCACATCCGGAGACTTGCGCGGCATTCAGCTACGATAAGTGGGCCCAATTTTGTTACCTGAAGAGAGCGGAGATTGATCTCGCGAAGGAAAAGGGCCGGCCCTTCTCCAGTCAGGATCTCGTCTTGAAGTTCGACGTGTCTTCGGACACCGGTATTCCAAAGTCTTTCGGAAAGCCGAGGGTGGTTGTCAAGGACATGCCTGGCACGATCCCGGTGACGGAAGATCAAAGGAAGAATTGTAACTTGTTCGACTCGCTTGCCCGTACCCGCTTCTATGGCGCTGCGAGCCCAATGTCGCCGCCAATACCGTCGAGCACCGCCTGCCTCTCGCGGTGCCGCGGAGACCCGAAGTGCAATGCTGTCCAGTTTGCCGACGGAAAGTGCACGTTCTACTCGACAATCGGCAGCACGTTTCCGGTTGCTGGCAAACGTACCGTCATTTCCTTTCGAAGGTATGCTTACGATCCGGAGTGCTCGCGCCAGAAATAGGATTGGAGATTATTATGCGTGGGTTTCGCAGGCTGTTGATTTCTGCTGCATGGTTGATGATTGGAAGTGCGCCTTCTGCGGTTTGGGCGGCCGATGACGTAAGAGAGATTTTTTCGGTTCAGGAGCTTCGCGACCTGTGGCTACCGTCCGAAATTTCGGGGCTTGGCATTGCGCCGGCTCCGCCTGCTTTTGTGCTGGAGCCAGCGGGCGAAGCTTTCTCCGGCGTCTATGGAGCGGACGTGTCGCATCACAATACCGATTGCGCCGGCCCCAACTGCAAGCGCTGCGAGATCGACTGGAGCAAGATGAACGATCACGGCGTGAAGTTCGTCTACATGAAGGCGACCACGGGTGTCGGAGCGGTCAAGCCAGACGTCAGCTTTCCCATTTACTGGAAAGCTCTGGCGAATTTTCATGCCAAGGGGCAGATCTATCGCGGATCCTACCATTGGCTGACGTCCGACCCAGGTCATGATGGCCTCAAGCAGGCCAAGCATTTCCTGTCGGTGGTCAATCCAAAGGACGCACAACTCGCACCAGTCGTCGATTTTGAAGAGGATCCAGTCAGCAGGGACCGCGACTACTACGAAGCCCACCCGCAGACCTGTCGCGTCAAGAAGTCATCAGCGGGCGACGTCTATTACGTTTGCGACGGCTGGGTTGATGTATCTAAGAGCGAACGTTTGCAGAGGTTGAAGGATTGGCTGGAGACGGTCGCGAAAGCAACGTCGATGGTGCCGGTCATCTACACCCGGACGGGCTACTGGAGGGACATGCTGGGGGCAGACGGTGAAAGCCTGATCAAGCAGTACTCGGCGTGGCTGGCACAATATCCCGTCGAGCCAAGGAAGTGGCATGACGCTCATCCGGCAAACGGCTGGCGGATGCCGAATCTGCCGAAGGACGCCGCTTACCCGCCCGGCAAGACCGG
Organism: Bradyrhizobium sp. CIR18; assembly: GCF_014198295.1. Classification (NCBI taxonomy): domain Bacteria; kingdom Pseudomonadati; phylum Pseudomonadota; class Alphaproteobacteria; order Hyphomicrobiales; family Nitrobacteraceae; genus Bradyrhizobium; species Bradyrhizobium sp. CIR18. The sequence goes on from NZ_JACIHF010000006.1 coordinate 47,272, forward strand.
CGACAAATATCCCAGCAGGCACTTCTGGCAGTTTACCGAGCGGGGCAGGTTCAAGACCCCGGTCATCACGTGCAACGGCACACCCGCCGACAAGCGATCCATGGACATGAATTGGTATCCGTCCAGCGAGGCCGACTTCAAGCAGGCGTTCGGCTTGGCCCAGCCGGCATCGACAAAGAAATAACGCGCACCGACGACGTGGCTCTGCAAACGTTCACGGAGCGGCGGCTCGACCGTGCCTGGGTCCAAGTCGCGGTCGTTCGCGATACCTCCGTCAGAGACAGCCCGAGCAGGTTGGATTGCCAGGCTAATTGATCGGCCCGACTGTGAACGGGCCGAGCGCGATGACGTGGCAATCGCTGTCGCGCTTGGCGCAGTCGGCGAGTGCGGAGGTGACGGCGGCCTGCTCTTCGGCGGCCTTGAGGCCGAGGCCCGGCCGGCCCGCGGTGCCGACCGCGACCGCATTCCAGCCCATGGCGTCACCGAGCTTGCGCACGACCTCGCCGCGCGCATCCGCCACGATCGAGGCGTTGGAGGCGGCGTTGAAGAAGCCGGTGATCCTGAACAGGGTCGGGATCGGCACGACGAAATTGTCGTCGATCGCGACCACGAGGCAGGCAACGCCGGCGATGGCGCCGCACGACTCCAGCGAGCGCCGCGCGGCATCTTCGGCGGACGCGGCGCCGAGCACCATGAAATATTGTCCGCCGGGGCCGAGCGCGACCGAGCGGGATTTCGCCGCGGGCACGAACATGTTCTCGAGCCGGACCTTTTGCGGTTCGCGCACCATCGGAAAGTCCTTCGATGCGAATGTCCGCTCGGTCATGGCGTCGTGCCGGAAATACGGAGACGGCGGCATCGGCGGCTTGCCGTGCGCGTAGACGACGTTGTTGCCGACCGCATAGAGCTCGCAGCGCCGCGGCGATTGCGCGGCATCGGCGCGCTTCTGGCACTGCTCGATCGCGGTGTTGCGCGCGGCCTCCTCGTTCGGCTGGTTCAGGGCCGAACCGGTGAAGCCGCCAACATTGAGCGCGAAAGCCTTGTAGTCGCCGGCCGCGGAATAGTCGCCGGCAAGGTAGTTGCGGACGCGCTCGTTGATGAAGGGAACGCTGTCGGCCGCAAACTTGCCGGCCATCGGCGCGGCCGATGGTGACGGCGCCGGCATCGGCGCCATCGCAGCGCCGGCATTCGGCGCGGTCATCGGCATCATCGGCGTCTTCACCATTTGAGTCGGCGCCGCGCTTGGAGTCGCGCTTGGTGCTGCGGCCGGCGTCGCTGCGACATTCGCCGTCTGCTTGAGCTTGGTGTTGTAGAGGAAGCCGGTGACGCCGATGCCGGTGACCGAGACCACGGCGACCACCAGCGGCCACATCCACACCGGTGCTGCGGCCACCTTGGAAGCCGCCTTCTTCAGCTGCGGCTTGCTATAGCTGCCGTCCTCGCGCCGCATCGCCACCATGTAGGCATGCACCGGCGTCGGGATGTTCTTGACCTCCTGCGCGCCGATATCGGCGAACTGCACCGAGAGCTTGTTGGCGACCTGCTCATGCACCGCGCGCGAGACGCAGATGCCGCCCACCTCGGCGAGACCCTCCAGCCGCGCCGCAATGTTGACGCCGTCGCCCAGCAGATCGCCGTCGCGCTCGACCACGTCGCCGATGGTGATGCCGATGCGGAACGACATCTGCCGGCTCGGCGGATAGGCCATGTTACGGGTCCGCAAGGATTCCTGGATGTCGATCGCGCAACGCACCGCGTCGACCGCGCTCGGGAATTCCGCGAGCACGGCATCGCCCGCCGTATTGAAGATGCGCCCGCCGGCCCTGGCGATGAAATCGTCGACGACCTCGCGATAGGAGGCCAGACGCCGCAGCGTCTCCTCCTCGTCTTCGGCAACCAGTCTCGAGTAACCGGCAATATCGGCTGCGAAAATCGCTGCGATCTTGCGTTTCATCTGCGACCCGCCCCCGGGAACAAATTCGCAGGGCAGAATGCCGCGATCGGTAACACGGTGCAACAAAGTTTCAGCGCCCGCCACGGGTGTGACGAGCGCTGCACTTGGTCAGGGAATGTCTTGCAGGGTTCTCGCTCGAGCCCCGGAGCGGTGCCCCGGGGCTTAGTGCATAGCCGTCGAGTTGAGCTGCTGCTGGATGCTCTTGAAGTGGTCGAGCCGCTCGATCGCCTGATCGAGCTCGCTGCCTTCGTGCTCCTTCAGCCCCTCTTCCATCTCCGAGATGGTCGCCGCGAACTGGGCGCGGTCGAGCTCGGCCAGCGACGTCGCGACATCGGCGAGCACGGTCAGGCCCTTTTCGGAGACTTCGGCGAGACCGCCGAGCACGATGACCTTCTCATGGCGGCCAGCCGTGGTGATGGTGAGGATGCCCGGACGGATCGCGGCCACGACCGGCGCATGCCCTGCCAGCACGCCGAAATCACCCTCGACGCCGGGGATGTCGACCTGATCGACCTCGCCCGAGAACGCGAGCTTTTCCGGAGAGACGAGATCGAAGTGGAAGGTAGCCATGGTGTACCTGCGAATGGTGAGTAGCGAATGGCGAGTGGCGAAGAGAGCAGCGCGTCTATTCGCTACTCCCCATTCGCCATTCGCGCCTTAGGCCGCTTCCGCCGCCAGCTTCTTGCCCTTCTCGACGGCTTCTTCGATCGTGCCGACCATGTAGAAGGCAGCTTCGGGCAGGTGGTCGTACTTGCCTTCCACCAGGCCCTTGAAGCCCTTGATGGTGTCGGCGAGCTCGACGAACTTGCCCGGCGAACCCGTGAAGATTTCGGCGACGTGGAACGGCTGCGACATGAAGCGCTCGACCTTGCGGGCGCGTGCCACCGTCAGCTTGTCCTCTTCCGAAAGCTCGTCCATGCCGAGAATGGCGATAATGTCCTGGAGCGCCTTGTAGCGCTGCAGCACCTGCTGGACCTGACGGGCGACCGCATAGTGCTCCTCGCCGACGACCAGCGGGGAGAGCATGCGCGAGGTCGAGTCGAGCGGATCCACCGCGGGGTAGATGCCCTTTTCGGCGATCGAGCGCGACAGCGTGGTGGTCGCGTCAAGATGCGCGAACGAAGTCGCGGGCGCCGGGTCGGTCAAGTCGTCGGCCGGAACGTAGATGGCCTGCACCGAGGTGATCGAACCCTTCTGGGTGGTGGTGATGCGCTCCTGCAGCGCGCCCATGTCGGTGGCGAGCGTCGGCTGATAACCCACCGCCGAAGGAATACGGCCGAGCAGCGCCGACACTTCCGAGCCGGCCTGGGTGAAGCGGAAGATGTTGTCGACGAAGAACAGCACGTCCTGGCCCTTGTCGCGGAAGTCTTCCGCGATGGTCAGACCCGTGAGCGCGACGCGGGCGCGGGCGCCGGGCGGCTCGTTCATCTGGCCGAACACCAGCGCGCACTTCGACTTCACGCTCGGATCCGGATTCTTCAGATCGGCGTTGACCTTGGATTCGATGAACTCGTGATAGAGGTCGTTGCCCTCGCGGGTGCGCTCGCCGACGCCGGCGAACACGGAGTAACCGCCGTGCGCCTTCGCGACGTTGTTGATCAGCTCCTGAATCAGCACGGTCTTGCCGACGCCGGCGCCGCCGAACAGGCCGATCTTGCCGCCCTTCGCATAGGGAGCCAGAAGATCGACGACCTTGATGCCGGTGACCAGAATTTCAGCTTCGGTCGACTGGTCGGTGTAGCTCGGCGCGTCCTGATGGATGGGGCGCAGGCCTTCGGCGTTGACCGGGCCGGCTTCGTCGATCGGCTCGCCGATGACGTTGATGATGCGGCCGAGCGTGCCTTCGCCGACGGGAACGCGGATCGGCTGGCCGGTGTCGGTCACTTCCTGGCCGCGCACCAGACCTTCGGTCACGTCCATCGCGATCGTGCGCACGGTGGACTCACCGAGATGCTGCGCAACTTCCAGCACGAGGCGGATGTTACCGTTCTTGGTTTCCAGCGAATTGAGAATGGCCGGGAGGTGGCCCTCGAACTGAACGTCGACGACGGCGCCCATGACCTGGGTGACGCGACCGACCGGGTTAGCTGCTGTAGCCATGAAGCTCTCCTTCGAAATTCTTTACTTGAACGACCGTCGTTGAGTTCGTGCGTCAGACCGCCTCGGCGCCGGAGATGATCTCGATCAGCTCCTTGGTGATCTGGGCTTGACGGGTTCGGTTGTAGATCTGGGTTTGCTTGCGGATCATTTCGCCGGCGTTGCGGGTGGCGTTGTCCATCGAGCTCATCTGCGCGCCGTAGAACGAAGCAGTGTTCTCCAGCAGCGCGCGGAAGATCTGCACCGCGATGTTGCGCGGCAGCAGGCCCGAAAGGAGTTCGTCCTCCTCCGGCTCATATTCGTAGGACGTCGACGGCGCGTTCGCCGCCTTCTCTTCCACGACCAGCGGAATGATCTGCTGCGCGGTCGGGATCTGGGCGATCACCGACTTGAACTGCGCGTAGAACAGCGTGCAGACGTCGAACTCGCCGTTCTCGAAACGGGCCAGCACCTTCCTGGCGATGTCCTCGGCGTTGACGAAACCGAGCTGACGAACGCTGCGCAGGTCGAGATGTTCGACGATCTGCTTGTCGAACTGGCGGCGGAGCTGCTCATAGCCCTTGCGGCCGACGCAGAAGAATTTGACTTCCTTGCCCTGCGCCATCAGCGCCTGGGCACGATCGCGCGCGAGACGCACGATCGAGGAGTTGAAGGCACCCGACAGACCGCGCTCGCCGGTGCAGACCAGCAGCAGGTGGACTTGGTCCTTGCCGGTGCCGGCCAGCAGCGCCGGCGCGCCGGGCGAACCGGCGGCAGCGCTGGCGATGTTGGAGATCACCGCGCTCATCTTGTCGGCATAAGGGCGCGCAGCTTCGGCCGCCTGCTGGGCGCGGCGCAACCTGGACGCCGCGACCATCTGCATGGCCTTGGTGATCTTTTGCGTCGCCTTGGTGGAGGCGATGCGCACGCGCATGTCTTTAAGTGACGCCATTCTTCGTTCACCCCGGCGGTTCGACTGATACGTCGGACCGCTAGCCTGTCCCGATCGCAATGCCCGGCCGGGCGCCGGGCACGCTTCTTATTGTCTTGCCTCTCGCGAAGCGATCATGGCCGGGTGACCCGGCCATGCTGCGATTAAGCGAAGCTCTTCGCAAAACCTTCGACCACCGACTTCAGCTTGGCAGCCACGTCGTCGGAGAGGTCGCGGGTGTCGCGGATCGAATTGAGGATGTCGACGTTCTTGCCGCGCAGCAGCGACAGCAGGCCGTCCTCGAACGCGCGCACCTTGTTGACCGGGAGCGGATCGAGATAGCCGTTGGTGCCGGCCCAGATCACGCAGACCTGCTCTTCCATCTTCAGCGGCGCGAACTGCGGCTGCTTCAGGAGCTCGGTCAGGCGCGAGCCGCGGTTCAGCAGGCGCTGGGTCGAGGCGTCGAGGTCGGAGCCGAACTGCGCGAACGCCGCCATTTCGCGGTACTGCGCCAGCTCGCCCTTGATCTTGCCGGCGACCTTCTTGGTGGCCTTGGTCTGCGCCGAGGAGCCGACGCGCGACACCGACAGACCGACGTTCACCGCGGGACGGATGCCCTGGAAGAACAGGTCGGTTTCCAGGAAGATCTGACCGTCGGTGATCGAGATGACGTTGGTCGGAATGTAGGCCGACACGTCGTTGGCCTGGGTTTCGATGACCGGCAGTGCGGTCAGCGAGCCCGAGCCGTGATCCTTGCTGAGCTTGGCCGCGCGCTCGAGCAGACGGGAATGCAGGTAGAACACGTCGCCCGGATAGGCTTCGCGGCCCGGCGGGCGGCGCAGCAGCAGCGACATCTGGCGGTAGGCGACGGCCTGCTTGGACAGATCGTCATAGATGATGACCGCGTGCATGCCGTTGTCGCGGAAGAACTCGCCCATGGTGCAGGCGGTGAACGGCGCGATGTACTGCATCGGCGCCGGATCCGACGCGGTGGCGGCGACGACGATCGAATATTCGAGCGCGCCCTGCTCTTCCAGCACCTTCACGAACTGGGCAACCGTCGAGCGCTTCTGGCCGACCGCGACGTAGACGCAGTACAGCTTGATGTTCTCGTCGGGCTGCGCGTTGAGCGGCTTCTGGTTCAGGATGGTGTCGAGCGCGATCGCGGTCTTGCCGGTCTGACGGTCGCCGATGATCAGCTCGCGCTGGCCGCGGCCGATCGGGATCAGGGCGTCGATCGCCTTGAGGCCGGTCGCCATCGGCTCGCTCACCGACTTGCGCGGAATGATGCCGGGCGCCTTGACGTCGACGCGCATGCGCTTGTCGGCCTGGATCGGGCCCTTGCCGTCGATCGGATTGCCGAGCGCGTCGACGACGCGGCCGAGCAGGCCCTTGCCGACCGGCGCGTCCACGATGGCGCGGGTGCGCTTGACGGTCTGGCCTTCCTTGATCTCTCGGTCGCCGCCGAAGATCACGACGCCGACGTTGTCGGTTTCGAGGTTCAGCGCCATGCCGCGGGTGCCGTTCTCGAACTCGACCATCTCGCCGGCCTGGACGTTGTCCAGACCGTAGACGCGAGCGATACCGTCGCCGACGGACAGCACCTGTCCGACTTCGGAGACTTCAGCTTCCTGGCCGAAATTCTTGATCTGGTCCTTGAGGATCGCGGAAATTTCCGCGGCGCGGATGTCCATCAGCCTGCCTCTTTCATCGCGTGCTTGATCGAATTGAGTTTGGTGCGAAGCGAACTATCGATCATGCGGCTGCCGAGCTTGACGACGAGGCCACCGATGATCGAGGGATCGACATTCACGTTGAGCGCGACGTCCTTGCCGGTCACCGACTTCAGGGCAACCTTGAGGGCGTCGAGATTCTTGCCCGAAAGCGTTTCCGCCACGGTGACGTCGGCCGTCACCTCGCCCTTGAACCTGGCGACCAGGGCCCGGTAGGCGCGAATGACGTCGACCACCGCAAACAGGCGGCGATTGGCGGTCAGGACCTTCAGGAAATTGGCGGTGATGCCGGCGATGCCGGCCTTGGCCAGCACGGCCGAAAGGGCCTTGGACTGGGCATCGGCTGCGAAAACCGGGCTACGGACGAGGCGCTTCAGATCGGCGCTCTCATTCAGCATGGCCTCGAATTTCTCGAGATCGGCTTTGACCTCGTCGACCACTTTCTGGTCGCGGGCCAGTTCAAACAAGGCCGTTGCATAACGGCCGGACACACCTGAAACGGACGTATCTTCTGCAGCCACAGACGCGCTCTTTTTGCTGTCAAACTCGCAAGGGAAAAACCGTCGCCACAAAGCGGCGCCAAGCGATCCAAGCCCTTGGAATTCAAGCGGGACTTCGATTTCCGGCCGACACGGGACGTGCCGGATCCGTTAAAATCGCGGCTTTGCTAACATAGCAGGCGCGCAGGTGCAACATGACGCCAAATTAAAGGCACGAGGTTCTGTCGCCAGTTCGTCGCACGCGGGATGCATCGATCGCACCGGGTCCGAGGACCGTATCAGGGACTTGAGCAAGGACATGGTGACGAGGTGCCGCGTCACGGAATTGTCGCGGCGGCTCTGCCGTGTCTCGCCTTGTTGGTTCCTGCTCTCAGCGCATAGCGGCCATGAACACGGATCGCTGAGGCGTGATTCTGGCCTCGCCAGCTCCACTCGCCGAATACTTACCCAACTCTAAATGCTCAAGATGATGACTTCGTTTTTACAGTATTTAGCAGTATTACACAGGTTAACAAATCGTTAAAAGCGAAGATTACGGAACACCGGCTGAATATCTGATCGCGGTAACAAGATATTTCATGACGACACAGAATGGATTTACTGCCCAATTCACGCCTCATTAGGAATCGAAACGCCAACCCGCTCACAAACTGATGGGGGCTCCACTAGCCACATGTGTGGCAATACTAGCTTAGGGACCACTAAATGCTGTCTTTGAAGACGCTGGGCTTTGTGACCCGGCCGCGCACGGCGATCGCTTTCATTGCCGCAACTCTTCTCATCGGTGGAACTGCCACCGAAGCTTCCGCCAAATCCCGGCATCACCGGCATCATCATCACCGCCACCACGCTCAGACCGATATCAACGCGACCTCCGATTGGCGCAACGCCAATGCGTCGATGACGCCGACCTCGGGCACGGGCCACAGCTTCTCCGGCATGGCCTCCTTTTACGGCAACGAGTCCGGCAGCCGCACGGCCTCGGGCCAGCGCTTCAACCAGAATGCTATGACCGCGGCGCACCGTTCGCTGCCGTTCGGCACCAAGCTGCGCGTCACCCACGGCGGCTCGAGCGTCGTCGTCACCATCAATGACCGTGGCCCGTTCATTCGCGGCCGGGTTCTCGACCTCTCCACGGGCGCTGCCCGCGCCATCGGCCTCACGGGTCGCGGCGTCGGCCGCGTCACCGCGGAAGTCGTCTCCTAAGGCGCGATAAAGCGTCTCATCGAGCGCGCGCAGTTTTCATCAGTTTGATGCGCGCATGAAACAAGCCCGCGGTCTTGGGGGACCGCGGGCTTTTTTATTGGCATCGTAGCCCGGGCGGAGCGCAGCTGCCGTAGGGTGGGCAAAGCATTCTCCGGCGCTCGCAGAGCGGCGGCGGATGCGTGCCCACCAATTTCAGTGGTGGGCACGCTTACGCCTTCGTTCTTCGAACGAAGACGCGCGCTTTTGCCCACCCTACGAATGCGCCTGGCTCCTACAAAAAGCTCTGCGGATCGACGTCGACTTCGAGCTTCTGATTGCCGGTCGGCTTTGGACACACCGCCAGCCAATTGCGCAAATAGTCCGAGAGGTCGAAACCGCGCGCCGATTTCACCAGGATGCGGAAGCGGTAGCGGCCCTTGATGACCGCGAGCGGCGCTTCCGCTGGCCCCAGCACCACGACGCGCTCGTCGCGGGGCGCGAGCGCGACGAGTCTCCGCCCGAGACCTTCGGCGCTCGGGCGGTCGCCGGCGGAGATGATCAGGCTGGCGAGCCGGCCGAACGGCGGATACAGCGTGCGTTCGCGCAGATCGATCTCGCTGTCGTAGAAGGCCTCGCGGTCGCAGGCGATCAGCGCCTTCATCACGGGATGATCGGGCTGGTGGGTCTGGAGATAGCCGACGCCGCGGCCCTGCTCGCGGCCAGCGCGGCCGATCACCTGGTTGAGCAATTGCCAGGTGCGTTCCGCCGCGCGCGGATCGCCGTTGGACAGGCCCAGATCCGCATCGACCACGCCGACCAGATTGAGCCGCGGGAAATTGTGACCCTTGGCGACGAGCTGCGTGCCGATGATGATGTCGACGCGCCCCTCCGCGATCTCGGCAAGCTCGGAGCGCATCGTCTCGATCGAGGTGATGAGATCGCTCGACAGCACCATGGTGCGGGCTTGCGGAAACAGCGCGGCCGCCTCCTCCTGCAGGCGCTCGACGCCGGGGCCGACCGCGACCAGCGATTCCTCGGCCGAGCAGTTCGGACAGAGATGCGGCCGCGGCATCGAGAAGCCGCAATGATGGCAGACCAGGCGCTGGCGGAAGCGGTGATCGACCAGCCAGGCATCGCAGATGGTGCAGGCGAAGCGGTGGCCGCAGCCGCGGCACAGCGTCAGCGGCGCATAGCCGCGGCGATTGAGGAACAGCAGCGCCTGCTCGCGCTTTTCGATCGCGCCTCTGATTTCACCGGCCAGCCGCGGCGAGATGAAGCGGCCGCGCGCCGGCGGCTCGCGGCGCATGTCGATGGCCTCGATATGCGGCATGTGCTGGCCGCCGAAGCGCGAGGGCAGCGCGATGCGCTGATAGCGGTTCTTGCGCGCGTTGACCTCGGATTCGACCGACGGTGTCGCAGACGCCAGCACGACCGGAATCTTGGCGATATGCGCGCGCACCACCGCCATGTCGCGGGCATGATAATGCACGCCCTCGTCCTGCTTGTAGGCCTGATCGTGCTCCTCATCGACGACGATCAGGCCGAGATTGGCGTAGGGCAAAAACAGCGCCGAGCGCGCGCCGACCACGACCGGCGCGCTGCCTCCGGAGATCGCAGCCCAGTTGCGCGCGCGGGTGCGCGGCGTCAGCTCGGAATGCCATTCGATCGGCCGCACGCCGAAACGTTGCGCGAAACGATCGAGGAACTGGCCGGTGAGCGCGATCTCCGGCATCAGGATCAGCGATTGCCTGCCGCGGCGGATGGCTTCCGCGATCGCCTCGAAATAGACCTCGGTCTTGCCGGAGCCGGTGACGCCGTCGAGCAATGCGACGTGGAAGGTGCCGTTGGCCGCGAGCGCGCGCATCGTGTCGACCGCCGCGCGCTGCAGCGGGGTAAGATCCGGCCGGCCGAAATCGGGATCGGGCACCGGCGGCGGCGGAGGCGGCGGCATCGGCTCGACCGTGAGCGTGCCTTCGTCGACCAGCCCGTCGATCACGCCCGAGGAGACGCCGGCCTCCTTGGCCGCTTCCGACTTGCCGTGCAGCAGCCGGTCCGACAGCACCTCGATCACGCGCTGTCGGGCCGGCGTCAGCCGTCGCGGCGGATCGCCGACCAGCCGCACGCCGGGACGCACCCGCTCGGGGCCGAGATTCTCGCCCATCCGCAAGCACATGCGCAGCACCATGCCGCGCGGGCTCAGCGTGTAATTGGCGACCCAGTCGACCACCTGCCGCAGCTCGGGCTTGAGCGGCGGGATGTCGAGCTTCTCGCTGACCTCCTTGAGACGGTTGTGCAGGCGCGGATCCGGATTGGCGTTCTCCCCCCAGACCACGGCCAGCACCTCGCGCGGCCCGAGCGGCACGGCGACGAGATCGCCCGCCTTCAGCTCCATGCCACGCGGCACCTTGTAGGAATAGGTCTGGTCGAGCGCGACCGGCACCAGCACGTCGACCATGCCGGTCGCGTTGGTCGGGGCGGTGGTGCTGCGCGAGGTGTGATCCATGAACGAAGAATCGGAACCGGGGCCTCAAGGCTAGCGCCCTGCGGCGGCCTTAGCGAACGATAAACGGATGTGATGCGATATACTGGGTGGAATCACCACGTCCAGTGCGCATGAGCAAAGCCGTCGCCCCACAAATCGAGCTGGCCAGCGCCGATCCCTCGATCGCGCAGGAGATGACGCGCTGGCTGTCGCATCTCGGCGCCGAGCGGCGGTTGTCGCCGAAGACGCTGGAAGCCTATGGCCGCGACTTGCGGCAGTGCCTGGATTTCCTTTGCAGCCATTGGGGCGAACGCGTGACGCTGAAGCGCTTCGCGGCGCTGGAGGCCACCGACGTCCGCGCCTTCATGGCGATGCGCCGCGCCGACGACATTGCCGGCCGCAGCCTGATGCGCGCGCTCGCCGGGCTGCGCTCCTTCGGCCGCTTCCTCGAGCGCGAAGGCAAGGGCAAGGTCGGCGCACTCTCGGCGATCCGTGCGCCGAAGGTGGCCAAGACCTTGCCGAAGCCGTTGCCGATGGCATCGGCCAAACGCCTTGCCGATGCCGACGAGCGGGCCGGCGAGGATCGCGAGACCTGGATCCTGGCGCGCGACGCCGCGGTGATGGCGCTCTTGTACGGCTCGGGCCTACGCATCTCCGAGGCGCTCGGCCTGAAGCGCCGCGAGGTGCCGCGTCCCGGCGAGGGCGACGTGCTGATCGTGACCGGCAAAGGCAACAAGACCCGCATGGTGCCGGTGCTGCAGAACGTGCTCGAGCTCGTTCAGGAATACGTCGCGATGTGCCCGTATCCGTTGCCGGCGGAAGGCCCGATCTTCGTCGGCGCGCGCGGCGGTCCGCTCAGTCCGCGCATCATCCAGCTCGCGATGGAGCGGCTGCGCGGCGCGCTCGGCCTGCCCGACAGCGCCACGCCGCACGCGCTGCGGCATTCCTTCGCCACGCATTTGCTGTCACGCGGCGGGGACCTGCGCGCCATCCAAGAATTGCTCGGCCATTCCTCGCTCTCGACCACGCAGATCTACACCGGCATCGATTCCGAGCGCCTGCTGGAAGTCTATGCCAGCGCGCATCCAAGACGCTGACGAATTGGCGCTGACACACTGACGTCATAACTGCCTTGCCTCTTGCGCAGGCCGCGCGGTTCGGTCAATCGTTGCGGAACCGAGGCAGGAGAGACTGATGAGCGCACATGAAAGCATGGAGCACGCCGAGCACGCCGAACACGCGTCCGGCTCGAACAAGAAGATCGCGCTCCTGATCGCCGTGCTGGCGCTCTTCCTGGCGATCTCGGAGACGCTCGGCAAGGGCGCCCAGACCGAATCGATCAGCAAGAACGTCGAGGCCGCCAATCTCTGGGCGTTCTTCCAGGCCAAGAGCATCCGCCGCACCGTGGTGATCACCGCCGCCGAGCAGGGCAAGCTCGCGCTCGCCGGCGCGGACGAGGCGCAGAAGCCCGCGGTGCAGAAGCAGGTCGACGACTGGACCAAGACCGCGCAGCGCTACCGCTCCGAGCCGGAGACCGGCGAAGGCACCGAGCAGCTCGCCGAGAAGGCCAAGCATGCCGAGCACGAGCGCGACGAGGCGACCGCGAAATACCATCACTTCGAGCTGGCGTCGGCCGCCTTCCAGATCGGCATCGTGCTGGCCTCGGCCACCATCATCACCGGCATGTTCGCGCTGGCCTATGTCGCCGGCATCCTGACGCTCGCCGGCCTGCTCATGACCAGCCTCGGCCTGTGGTGGCCGCATCTGGTGCATTTGCATTGATTGGTGCAACAGCGTTGCACCAGCTCCGTCATCTTGAGGTGCGAGGAGCGCAGTACATCAGCGCTGCGCCCGGAGCCTAGAAGGAAGAACGGCCGAGATGCAGACGGGCCGTCGCCCTTCGAGGGCCGCTGAAGAAGCGGCCACCTCAGGGTGACGGTGAGAGACTGAATGTGCGGGCAGCTACCGCGCCTGGTGCACGCTCTTCCTGAAACGCTGGATCACACGCAGCGTACGTGACGACCAGCCCTCGCCGTTGCCGGCGATCAGCTCGCGGATACGGCGCTTGATCGGGTCGACCAGCAGGTGCGCCTTGGCGCGGACCTTCATCACCAGATCGTAGATCCGCTCGAACCAGTGCATCTCCAAAAGCTTGTCGCGCGTCACGTCGAACACGAAGGCGGTGACGCCGACGCCCAGCAGCTTCGCGAAAACGATCGTGAAGACCGCGCTGGTCCAGTATTCATGCGTGAGCAGCCACAGGCCGACCAGCTTGAGCGGAAACAGCGGGACGATGGGGACCGCGAACACGATCAGCGTCATGGCCGGCGACAGCGCATCGACGCGCTCCGTCAGCCATTGCTTGAAACGTGCGAGCGGGACGGCTGCGACAACCCGCGCAACGATCGGCTCGAGATGGTCCCACAGCCAGGCTTCGATCAGGAAGATGATCGCAAGCAGGACCCAGACCGGTTGAAGAAGGCGGCGCAGCATGTGTTCCCCGCCCGATTTGGCGCTGGGCGCGTTGCTACATATGGATGGCTCGCTTGCCGACTGCAAGCGCGGCTTCCTTGATCGCCTCCGAGCGGGTCGGATGCGCGTGGCAGGTGCGCGCGAGATCTTCCGCACTGCCGCCGAATTCCATGAGAACGCAGGCCTCATGGATCATTTCGCCGGCCTCGCGGCCGATAATGTGTACGCCAAGCACGCGATCGGTCTTCGCATCTGCGAGAATCTTCACAAAGCCGTCAGTGGTCTGGTTGACCTTGGAGCGGCCATTGGCGGTAAAGGGAAACTTCCCGACCGTGTAAGCTGTGCCCGCCTGCTTCAGCTCCTCCTCGGTCTTGCCGACGCAGGACACTTCCGGCGTGGTATACACGACGCCTGGGATCACATCGTAATTCACGTGCCCGGCCTGGCCGGCGATGATCTCGGCCACCGCCACGCCTTCATCCTCGGCCTTGTGCGCAAGCATCGGCCCAGCGACGACGTCGCCGATGGCATAGACGCCCTTCAGGCTGGTGGCGAAATGCGGATCGATCTGGACGCGGCCGCGATTGTCCAGCGCGACGCCGGCCTCCTTCAGGCCAAGCGCGTCGGTGTAGGGCACGCGGCCGATGCAGACCAGAACGACGTCGGCTTCCAGCGTCTCGGCGGCACCGCCGGCGGCGGGCTCGATCGTCGCCTTCAGCGTCTTGCCTGAATTGTCGACGGCGGTGACCTTGGCGCCAAGCTTGAACGCAAAGCCTTGCTTTTCCAGGATGCGCTGGAATTGCTTGGCGATCTCGCCGTCCATGCCGGGCAGGATGCGATCCAGGAATTCGACGACGACGACTTCGGCACCGAGACGATGCCAGACCGAGCCGAGCTCGAGGCCGATCACGCCGGCGCCGACGATCAAGAGCTTGCCGGGCACCTTGTCGAGCGACAGCGCGCCGGTCGAGGAAACGATGCGCTTCTCGTCGATCTCGATGCCCTTGAGACGCGCGATGTCCGAGCCGGTCGCGATCACGATGTTCTTCGTTTCGATCGTCTGCGACTTGCCGTCGGCGGAGACCGCGACCTTGCCGGTCCCCAGGATCTTGCCGGTGCCCTTGAGCACGTCGATCTTGTTCTTCTTCATCAGGAACTCGACGCCCTTGACGTTGCCGTCGATGCCCTGCTGCTTGAAGTTCATCATCGCGGGAAGATCGAGCTTCGGCGCGGAGACCGACACGCCCATCTTGGCGAAGGAGTGCCCGGCTTCCTCGAACATCTCGGACGCGTGCAACAGCGCCTTCGACGGCATGCAGCCGACATTGAGGCAGGTGCCGCCGAGGGTTGTGTTCTTTTCGACCACGGCGACTTTCATGCCGAGCTGGGCTGCGCGCACCGCGCAGACATAACCGCCCGGTCCGGTGCCGATGACGACGAGATCGTAGGTAGCCATGAGAGAAAGTCCCGTAGGTTTAGCGTGATGGGGATGTGTCAGCGTCCGCGCGGCGCGTCAGCGTCCGCCGGACACATCGAGAGTTGCTGCGGTGATGTAGGAAGCCTCGTCCGACATCAGCCAGACGATGGCATTGGCGATTTCATCGGCGGTGCCGACGCGCTTCATCGGCACCATATGGGCCAGACGATGGGCGCGGTCGGGCTCGCCGCCGGCGGCGTGAATTTCCGTATCGATCAGGCCCGGCCGGATGCCCGCGACACGAATGCCTTCGCCCGCGACCTCATAGCCGAGGCCGGTGGTGAAGGAATCGATCGCGCCCTTGGACGCGGCATAGTCGACATAGGTGTTGGGCGCGCCGAGACGCGCCGCGACCGAAGACAGGTTGACGATGACGCCACCCTTGCCGCCGTGCTTAGTGGACATCCGCTTCACGGCCTCGCGCGCGCAGAGAATGGAGCCGGTGACGTTGACCGCGAGCACGCGCTGGATGCGCTCGGCCGACATCTCGTCGACCCGCACGCCGCTGGTGCCGACGATACCGCCATTGTTGACGAGCGCGGCCAACGTGCCGAACTTGTCGGCTGCCTTGAACAGCTCGAGGATGTCGCTTTCCTCGGCGACATCGCATTTCACCGCGATGGCCTTGCCGTTGCTGGCCTCGATCAGCGCGACCACCTCGTCGGCGGCCTTCTTGTTGCTGGCATAGCCGACCACGACGCGGAAGCCGCGCGCGGCCGCCGCGATCGCGGTCGCCCGCCCGATGCCGCGGCTGCCGCCGGTGATGACAACGACTTTATCGGTCATGCGCGCCTCCATGGTTCGACATGCGCCGCCGCCAATGGCGACGGCGCTCGCAGAGCATCAGGGATCAGAGATCGAGCACCAGGCGCGCCGGATCTTCCAGGCTCTCCTTGACGCGAACCAGGAAGGTGACGGCTTCCTTGCCGTCGATGACGCGGTGATCGTACGACAGCGCCAGATACATCATCGGGCGGACCTCGATCTTGCCGCCGACGACCATCGGCCGCTCCTGGATCTTGTGCATGCCGAGGATGCCGGACTGCGGCGCGTTCAGGATCGGGGTCGACATCAGCGAGCCGTAGATGCCGCCATTGGTGATGGTGAAGGTGCCGCCCTGCATCTCGTCGATCTTGAGCTGGCCGTCGCGGGCGCGGCGGCCGAAATCGGCGATGCCCTTCTCGATGTCGGCGATCGACTTGTGGTCGCAGTCGCGCACCACGGGCACGACGAGACCCTTGTCGGTGCCGACGGCGACGCCGATGTGGTAGTAGTTCTTGTAGATCAAATCGGTGCCGTCGATTTCGGCGTTGACCGCCGGGATATCCTTCAGCGCCTGCACGACGGCCTTGGTGAAGAAGCCCATGAAGCCGAGCTTGGAGCCGTGCTTCTTCTCGAACGCATCCTTGTAGTGGGCACGCAGCGCCATCACGTTGGTCATGTCGACCTCGTTGAAGGTCGTCAGCATCGCCGCGGTGTTCTGCACGTCCTTGAGGCGGCGCGCGATGGTCTGGCGCAGGCGGGTCATCTTGACGCGCTCTTCGCGGGCAGCATCGTCTGCCGGTGACGGCGCACGCACCTGCACGGCGGCGGCGGGCTGGTTCACCGGGGTGGGCGCCGAGGCCGCACGCTCGATCGCGGCGAGCATGTCGCCCTTGGTGACGCGGCCGTCCTTGCCGGAGCCCGGAACGGTAGAGGCATCGACGCCGGTCTCGGCCGAGAGCTTGCGCACGGAGGGGGCGAGCGGCGCGTCGGCCGGCGGCGCCTTCGGCGCGCTAGGCGCCGGCGCGGAAGCAGCGGCGGCGGCAGGAGCGGCAGCGGCGGGCTTGGCGGGTGCGGCGGCGGGCTTGGCGGCGCCTGCGGCGCCTTCCGTGATCTGTCCGAGCAGCGCGCCGACCGCGACGGTCGCGCCATCGGCGGCGATGATCTCGCTCAGCGTGCCGGCGGAGGGCGCCGGGACCTCGATGGTGACCTTGTCGGTCTCGAGCTCCACCAAGGGCTCGTCGACGGCGACAGGGTCGCCGGCCTTCTTGAACCAGCGGCCGATGGTGGCCTCGGTGACGGATTCGCCGAGCGTCGGCACACGAATTTCAGTCATGGTCTTTTCCTTAAGGGATCGCCGGTGCGGTCATAAGTCGGTCGTCAATGGCCCGCGAAAAGCAAGCCATCCGGCAAGCCGGACGTTCGTACACTGCACGGACATCGCGACGTACCGGATGCCCCGCTCCAGTGCGCTGGTTGCGCACGAGGCGGGGCATGACGCAGTTTAGAAAGTTCAGCTCAGTGCTTCGTCCAGGAACGCCTTCAGCTGTGCCTGATGCTTGGACATCAGACCAGTGGCGGTCGCAGCGGAAGCGGCGCGGCCGACATAACGCGGACGCCGGCTCGCGCCGTTCACCTGGTTCAGCACCCATTCCAGATAGGGCTCGATGAAGTGCCAGGCACCCATGTTGCGGGGCTCTTCCTGGCACCACACCACTTCGGCCTTCTTGAAGCGCGACAGCTCGGCCACCAGCGCCTTCAGCGGCACCGGATAGAGCTGCTCGACGCGCATCAGATAGATGTCGTCGATGCCGCGCTTCTCGCGCTCCTCGTAGAGGTCGTAATAGACCTTGCCGGAGCACAGCACGATGCGGCGGACCTTCTCGTCCGGCACGAGCTTGATGGCTTCGTTCGGCAGCATCTGGGCGTCATCATAGAGGATGCGGTGGAAGGTCGTGTCCTTCGCCAGTTCCTCGATGCGCGACACCGCCCGCTTGTGACGCAGCAGCGACTTGGGCGTCATCACGATCAGCGGCTTGCGGATCTCGCGATGAAGCTGGCGACGCAGCACGTGGAAGTAGTTCGCCGGCGTGGTCGGATAGACCACCTGCATGTTGTCTTCGGCGCACATCTGCAGGTAACGCTCGAGGCGCGCCGAGGAGTGCTCCGGTCCCTGACCCTCATAGCCGTGCGGCAGCAGGCAGACGAGGCCGGACATGCGCAGCCATTTGCGCTCCCCCGAGGAGATGAACTGGTCGAACACGACCTGCGCGCCGTTGGCGAAGTCGCCGAACTGGGCTTCCCAGAGGGTCAGCGTGTTCGGCTCGGCGAGCGAGTAGCCGTATTCGAAGCCGAGCACGGCTTCTTCCGACAGCAGCGAGTTGATGACCTCGTAATGGCCCTGCTCGTGGCCGAGATGGTTGAACGGCGTGTAGCGGCTCTCATCCTCCTGGTCGATCAGGACCGAGTGGCGCTGCGAGAAGGTGCCGCGCTCCGAATCCTGTCCGGACAGGCGGACGTGGTGGTTTTCCTGGAGCAGCGTACAGAACGCCAGCGCCTCGCCGGTCGCCCAGTCGATGCCCGCGTTGCCGTCGATCGCCTTGGCGCGGTTTTCCAGGAAGCGCTGGATGGTGCGGTGGACGCGGAAACCATCCGGCACCTTGGTGATCTTGCGGCCGATGTCCTTGAGAACAGGCAGATCAACGCCGGTGACGCCGCGCCGCGCATCCTCTTCCTGATCGGCGATCTTGAAGCCGGACCACTTGCCGTCAAGCCAGTCGGCCTTGTTCGGCTTGTAGGAGGTGCCGGCCTCGAACTCGGCGTCGAGCCGCGCGCGCCAGTCGGCCTTCAGCTTGTCGACTTCACCCTCGGTGACCACGCCTTCGGCAATCAGGCGCTTTGAGTAGAGGGTGAGGGTCGAGGCATGGGCCGCGATCCGCTTGTACATCACCGGCTGAGTGAATGCCGGCTCGTCACCCTCATTGTGGCCGTAGCGGCGATAGCACCACATGTCGATGACGACGGGCTTGTGGAATTTCTGCCGGAATTCGATCGCGACCTTGGCCGCGAACACCACGGCTTCCGGATCGTCGCCGTTCACGTGGAAGATCGGCGCGTCGATCATCTTCGCCACATCCGACGGATAGGGCGAGGAGCGCGAGTAACGCGGATAGGTGGTGAAGCCGATCTGGTTGTTGACGATGAAGTGCACGGAACCGCCGGTGCGGTAGCCCTTCAGGTCGGACAAACCGAAGCACTCGGCGACCACGCCCTGGCCGGCGAACGCGGCGTCGCCGTGCATCAAGAGCGGCATCACCGAGATGCGCATGTCGGGCGGATCGCCGTGCTGGTCCTGCTTGGCGCGGACCTTGCCGAGCACGACGGGATCGACGATCTCGAGATGCGAGGGGTTGGCGGTCAGCGACAGATGGATGCGGTTGCCGTCGAACTCGCGGTCCGAGGACGCGCCGAGGTGATATTTGACGTCGCCGGAGCCTTCGACCGCGTCGGGGTTGGCCGAGCCGCCCTTGAACTCGTGGAACAGGGCGCGGTGCGCCTTGCCCATCACCTGCGTCAGCACGTTGAGGCGGCCGCGATGCGGCATGCCCAGCACGATCTCCTTCACGCCGAGATTGCCACCGCGCTTGATGATCTGCTCGAGCGCCGGGATCAGCGATTCGGCGCCGTCGAGACCGAAGCGCTTGGTGCCGGTAAACTTGGTGTCGCAGAATTTTTCGAAGCCCTCGG
Organism: Bradyrhizobium sp. CIR18; assembly: GCF_014198295.1. Lineage (NCBI taxonomy): Bacteria > Pseudomonadati > Pseudomonadota > Alphaproteobacteria > Hyphomicrobiales > Nitrobacteraceae > Bradyrhizobium > Bradyrhizobium sp. CIR18. Next base: position 66,591 of record NZ_JACIHF010000006.1, read on the forward strand.
CCTCGACCAGCTTCATCAGGATGGCGCGGCGACCTTCGCGGGTGAACGAGATCTCCTTGTCCGGACCCTCGATGCGCTCCTGGATCCAGGCCTTCTGCGCGGCATTGCTGATGTGCATGAACTCGACGCCGAGCGTCTGGCAATAGGTGCGCTCGCAGATCGCGGTGATTTCGCGCAAGCTGCCGTATTCGAGGCCGAGCACGTGATCGAGGAAGATCTTGCGGTCGAAATCGGCTTCGCTGAAGCCGTAGGTACGCGGATCGAGCTCTTCGCGGTTGCGCTGGGCTTCGATGCCGAGCGGATCGAGCTTGGCATGGAAGTGACCGCGCATGCGGTAGGAGCGGATCAGCATCAGGGCGCGGACGGAGTCGCGCGTCGCCTGGAGCAGATCGGCGGAGGAGAGACCGGCGCCCTTGTCACCCCCCTTGGCCTGCGCCTTGGCGGCGATCTTGGCACCGACCGCCTTCTCGACCTCGGCCCAGTTGCCGTCGAGGGCGGAGGTGAGGTCATCCTGCGGGGTCAGCGGCCAGTTGTCGCGCTCCCAGGACGGCCCTTCCGCATTCTTCCGGACGTCGGAAGGCTGGTCGTTCAGGCTCTTGAAGAACTCCTGCCACTCGGCGTCGACCGAGGACGGGTCCTTCTCGTAGCGGGCGTAGATTTCGTCGATGTAGGTGGCGTTGGTGCCCTGCAAAAAGGATGACAGGGCAAAGGCTGCGTTCGCGTCCTGGCGAGACATACTGGAGTTCCTGGCGATTTCGGTTCGCGCATAATAAACGGCGCTGGCACCGAGCTCCCCGGCAGAGGCTCGGCGCGACAGGCACCCTTTACCCTATTTGCTGCGAAACTTCGCCCGGAAAAGTACGAAGAAGTGAATTAGCCCTTCAACTTTTCGGCAAGCGTATGGCCGAGGCGGGCGGGCGACGGGGACACTGTAATCCCTGCCGATTTCATCGCCTCGGTCTTGGAACCGGCGTCGCCCTTGCCGCCCGAGATGATCGCGCCGGCATGGCCCATGCGGCGGCCGGGAGGGGCGGTGACGCCGGCGATGAAGCCGACCATCGGCTTCTTGCGGCCGCGCTTGGCCTCGTCCTTGAGGAACTGGGCGGCATCCTCCTCGGCGGAACCGCCGATCTCGCCGATCATGATGATCGACTCGGTCTTGGGGTCGGCCAGGAGCATTTCGAGGACGTCGATGAACTCGGTTCCCTTGACCGGGTCGCCGCCGATGCCGACCGCGGTGGTCTGGCCGAGGCCTTCCTGGGAGGTCTGGAACACGGCTTCATAGGTCAGCGTGCCCGAGCGGGAGACGATGCCGACCGAGCCGGTCTTGAAGATGTTGGCGGGCATGATGCCGATCTTGCACTCGCCGGCGGTCATGACGCCCGGGCAGTTCGGCCCGATCAGGCGCGACTTGGAGCCGGCCAGCGAACGCTTCACGCGGACCATGTCGACAACCGGAATGCCCTCGGTGATGCAGACGATCAGCGGGATCTCGGCGTCGATGGCTTCGCAGATCGCATCGGCCGCGCCCGGCGGCGGCACGTAGATCACCGATGCATCGGCGCCGGTCTTCTCACGCGCATCGCGCACGGTGTCGAACACCGGCAGGCCCAGATGCGTCGCGCCGCCTTTGCCCGGCGAGGTGCCGCCGACCATCTTGGTGCCGTAGGCAATCGCGGCCTCCGAGTGGAAGGTGCCGTTCTTGCCGGTGAAGCCCTGGCAGATGACCTTGGTGTTCTTGTCGATCAGGATGGACATGAGGTCTGCTTTCGCGAAACTAACAGAGTGAGAGGGTCAGTGGATGCGGCGGTAGACGCCAGTGAGCACGTCGGCCCAGCCTTCCGCGTCCGGCGAGAACTGGATCTTCAACGAGTAGGAATCCTCGTTGATAATTTCGTAGACGTGGCGCGCATTGCCGCGGAGCGAGCCGCGCACCAGCGTCAGGGTATTGCCGACCCACCCGCCGGAAGCGGGCGAAGGCGGCGTATAGCCGAGCGAGTCGTACCAGAACAGTTTGTAGGTCCGGTCGTCGCGGTCGTAGGTGAAGATGCCGTGGGTGGCGAAGATCTGCTTGCCGTCGCGCATCTGCACCGCGTCCTGGATCAGATAGAATCCATTGAGGTCCATGCGCGCGACGACGTGCGAAGTTGCCGGGCCGCCCGCCGTCCAGCGCGACGGGAAGACCACCTCTTCGCCATTCCATTCGCCGGCGAACGCGGCAAGACGCGCGTGCTCGGGAAGCGGAGATGATGCGGCGAGATGGTCCTGGGCCATGGCCTTAGCCTCCCTTGACGGCCTTCACGATCTTCTGCGCGGCGTCGTCGAGATTGTCGGCCGGCACCACGTTCAGGCCGGACTCTCGGATGATCTTCTTGCCGAGCTCGACATTGGTGCCTTCGAGGCGGACCACCAGCGGCACGCTGAGGCCGACTTCACGAACCGCAGCCGTAACGCCCTCGGCGATCACGTCGCACTTCATGATGCCGCCGAAGATGTTGACCAGGATGCCCTTCACGTTGGGATCGGCGGTGATGATCTTGAAGGCGGCCGCGACCTTCTCCTTGCTGGCGCTGCCGCCGACGTCGAGGAAGTTGGCCGGCGACATGCCGTAGAGCTTGATGATGTCCATCGTCGCCATGGCGAGACCGGCGCCGTTGACCATGCAGCCGATGTTGCCGTCGAGCGTGACGTAGTTGAGGTCGTACTTGGACGCCTCGATTTCCTTGGCGTCTTCCTCGGTCTCGTCGCGCAGCGCGAGCACCTCGGGATGACGGAACAGCGCGTTGTCGTCGAACGACACCTTGGCGTCGAGCACGCGGAGCTGGCCCTGCTTGGTCACGACCAGCGGGTTGATCTCCAGCATGGCCATGTCCTTGGCGACGAAGGCCGCGTAGAGCTGCGCGGTGAGCTTCTCGGCCTGCTTGGCGAGATCGCCGGAGAGCTTCAGCGCGTTCGCAACCGTGCGGCCGTGATGGCCCATGATGCCGGTGGCGGGATCGACCGAGAAGGTCACGATCTTCTCAGGATTGTTGTGCGCGACGTCCTCGATGTTGACGCCACCCTCGGTCGAGACCACGAAGGAGACGCGCGAGGTTTCGCGGTCGACCAGGATCGAGAGGTAGAATTCCTTGTCGATATCGGAGCCGTCCTCGATGTAGAGGCGGTTGACCTGCTTGCCGGCGGGACCGGTCTGGATCGTCACCAGCGTGGCGCCGAGCATCTGCTTGGCGAACTCGGCGACCTCGGCGGCCGACTTGGCGATGCGGACGCCGCCCTTGTCGCCGGCCGAGGCTTCCTTGAACTTGCCCTTGCCGCGGCCGCCAGCGTGGATCTGGCTCTTCACCACATAGACCGGACCGGGCAGCGCCTTGGCGGCGGCTTCCGCGTCAGTGGCCTTGAGGACCGGCACGCCCTTGGAGATCGGAACGCCGAACTCACCCAGCAGCGCTTTGGCCTGATATTCATGGATATTCATATGGTCGCTCCCTGAACCCGCGGGCGGTGACCTCTAGGGCCCACCTCAGTCTTGTGGCTGGCATACCATATACCACAGGAACTGCAACCCGGATTCTTTGACTTCGAGATCTCTGGACTGCTGACCCGGAACCTGTCCCGACAACCGGGCCCCGGAAATGAAACCGCCGAAGACCGGTTTTCGGACTTCGGCGGGAAGTGTTTGGCTCTTAGCGGCCGAGAAGATCGGGGGCGATCTTCTTGCAGGCGTCGACCAGGCCCTGCACCGCGCCGACCGACTTGTCGAAGGCCTCGCGGTCCTTGCCGGCGAGCTCGATCTCGACGACGCGCTCGACGCCCTTGGAGCCGATCACGACGGGCACGCCGACATACATGTCCTTCACGCCGTATTCGCCGTTCAGGTACGCGGCCGAGGGCAGCACGCGCTTCTTGTCACGCAGATAGCTCTCGGCCATCGCGATCGCGGACGCGGCAGGCGCATAGAAGGCCGAGCCGGTCTTGAGCAGGTTGACGATCTCGGCGCCGCCGTTGCGGGTGCGGTCGACGATCTCGTCGAGGCGCGCCTGCGAGGTCCAGCCCATCTTGACGAGGTCGGGCAGCGGAATGCCGGCGACGGTGGAGTACTTCACCAGCGGCACCATGGTGTCGCCATGGCCACCGAGCACGAAGGCGGTGACGTCCTCGACCGAGACGTTGAACTCGTCGGCCAGGAAGTAGCGGAAGCGGGCCGAATCCAGCACGCCGGCCATGCCGACGACCTTCTTGTGCGGCAGGCCCGAAGCCTTCTGCAGCGCCCAGACCATCGCGTCGAGCGGGTTGGTGATGCAGATGACGAAGGCGTCGGGGGCGTACTTCTTGATGCCGGCGCCGACCTGCTCCATGACCTTGAGGTTGATGGAGAGAAGATCGTCGCGGCTCATGCCGGGCTTGCGCGGCACGCCGGCGGTGACGATGCAGACCTTGGCGTTGTCGAGCGCCTCGTAGGAGTTCGCGCCGGTGTAGTGCGCGTCAAAGCCGTCGACCGGCGAGGACTGCGCGATGTCGAGCGCCTTGCCCTGCGGCACGCCTTCGGCGATGTCGAACATCACCACGTCGCCCAGCTCCTTCAGGCCGATGAGATGAGCCAGCGTTCCGCCGATCTGACCGGAGCCAATCAAAGCAATCTTGTCGCGCGCCATGTGAGCCTGTCCTTTAGACACGTAAGGTGGGGAAAACTGAGAGGGTGGTTATCCCTTTCGCCTCCCCCGTTCAAGTCGCCGGATGCCCAATTGTCGGGCTTGGCGCGATTCCAACCCGCAGACCTAAAGCCTTCATTCCGGGGCACCCGCGCCATTGCGCGGGCGAACCCGGAATTTCGAAATGGTAGCGCGAGATTCCGGGTGCGCGCTGGTGCGCGCCCCGGAATGACAGCGCTAGCGAAATAGGACTTAAGTCTCCACCAGCCCCTTGGTGGAGCCGCTTGCGGTGGAATCCTTGCGGCCGTGAGCCAGCGCCAGATAGGATTCCGAGCTCATCTCGATCAGGCGCGACGCCGTCCGCTTGAACTCCATGGCCTCAACGCCCTCATGGGCCAGGTAGAGCGAAATCGGGTTGGCATCGGCCGAGGCCATCAGCTTCACGGCATTGTCATAGAGCGCGTCGATCAGCGTGATGAAGCGCTTGGCGGCGTTGCGCTGGGACTGGTCCATCACTGGAATATGGTCGACCAGGATGGTGTGATAGTCGTGCGCCAGCCTGAGGTAGTCGGATGCGCCCAGCGGCTTCTCGCAGAGATCGGCAAACGAGAACCGCGCCACGCCATGGGCCGAGCACGGCACGTGCAGGATGCGGCCCTTGATCGAAATATCGCGCGACTTGCATTTGGCGCTGCCCGACATCCGCGACCAGGCGCGGTCGAGCGCCGCGTCCGCATCAGCGTCCGCCGGCGTCAGCCACATCGGCACGCCCTGAAGTTTTTCCAACCGGAAGTCGGTGCGCGCATCGAGCCGCGCGACGTCCATGTGGTCGGTGATCTGCTTGATGAAGGGCAGGAACAGCGACCGGTTCAAGCCGCCCTTGTAGAGATCATCAGGCGCGACGTTGGAGGTCGCGACCACGACGGTGCCGAGCTCGAACAATTTGGCGAACAGGCGTCCGAGGATCATCGCATCCGCGATGTCGGTGACGTGGAATTCGTCGAAGCAGAGCAGCCAGCTCTCCTCGAAGATCGCATTCGCGGTCAGCGCGATGACGTCGCTGTCGGCGATCTCGCCGCGCGCGATGCTCTGGCGATAATCGTAGATGCGCTCATGCACGTCGGCCATGAATTCGTGGAAATGCGCCCGCCGCTTGTGCTCGACCGAGGCGTGCTGGAAGAACAGATCCATCAGCATGGTCTTGCCGCGGCCGACCTCGCCATGGATGTAGAGCCCGCGCGGCGCCTCATCCTTGTCACTGCTGAACAGGCGGGCGAGCAGGCCCTGCTTGCGCTGCGGCTTGTAGTCCGCGAGCCGCAGGTCGAGCGCCGCATAGGCTTCGGCAACCTCGGCCTGCGCAGCATCGGGCTCGATCGCGCCGGAGGCGATCTGGGCCTGATAGGCTTCGCTGAAGGGGGAACTGGGGGTCGAGAGCATGGCCCTTTACCGCCAGAGACCGGCGGAAATTGCAACCGCGTATTGGCGCAACGGCTTATGCGCTTGATTTTCAGAGGAGATCGCCGACCTTGACGCCCTCCTAGCCTATTACACCCCATTTAGGTAGAATATACCTATTTAGGAACTAAGGATCCTCATATGGCCCTGAGCATCAAGGACCCCGAAACCGAGCGGTTGGCACGGAGTCTCGCGCAACTGACTGGCGAGAACATCACGACCGCGACCAAGCGCGCCATAGAGGAGCGGCTGCGTCGGCTCGGGGGTCAAACGCGCAAAGACGCGCTACTGGAAGACATGGCCGAGATCAGGCGTCGCTGGAGCGAAATGCGCGTCGTGGACGACCGCACGCCTGAGGAAATTCTCGGATACGACGAGCATGGATTGCCACGCTGATGGTGATCGACACATCGGCGATCGTGGCAATCGCGCTCAACGAAGACGATGCAGCCGATATTGAGCGACTGATTGTGGATGATCCGATCCGCCTGATCTCTGCAGCCACGGTGCTTGAAGCAACGATGGTGATCGAAACCCGGCTGGGCGATTCAGGCGGGCGTGAGTTCGATCTCTGGCTCGTCAAGCTCGGTGCAGAGATCGTCGCGGTCGATGCCGTGCAAGTCGATGCCGCACGGCGCGCCTGGCGGCGCTACGGCAAGGGGCGTCACGCCGCGTCGCTCAACTACGGCGATTGCCTCTCTTACGCGCTGGCTATGACTCGCGGCGAACCTTTGCTTTTCAAAGGCGAAGACTTCGCAAAGACCGACATCAGTCGAGCAGGCGCTGCGCCGCTGCGGTAACGCCGCCGAGTTTGGGAGCCTACTCACACAGCTCGTAGGCGTCCTCGACCACATACGGCCCGCCGCCAGTGGAGGCGCGCGACGAGAACAGCACAAACCGCTCCGCCATGAACGCCTTGCTCGGGAAGTAGCCACGCAGCGAGAGATAGTCGGCGACGTCGCGATCGGAGGCATCGTGCAGCCGGGCGAGCGTGACATGCGGGATGAACTTGCGGCCTTCAGGGTTGAGACCGATCCGCTGCATCATGCGCTCGAGCTCGGCCTGCAATTCCATCAGCGGCCTGCTCGGCGCGATCGTCGCAACGACTGCTCTCGGCTTGCGGCCGCCGAAGCTCGTCAGCCCCTGCACCTTCACCTCGAAGGGCTTGCGATCGACGCGAAACAGCATCGATGCGATCTCGTTGGCGGACAGGCCGTCGATATCGCCGATGAAGCGCAGGGTGACGTGATAATTTTCGGGATCGATCCAGCGGGCGCCGGGAAGGCCACCCCGCAAATTGGAAAGCGTCTGGCTGACTTCGGCCGGGATTTCCAGACCAGTGAACAAACGCGGCATCGTTTCGCACTCCCGATGCTTGGGCATGATCCGAGGGACAGACCATATCCAAATTTTAGAGCCGGTGACGAATCACCGGTACCCTGATTCCTATCGCAGTTGTGTGACTCTGCGAAGCATCGCGCGCCTCACCCCGGTAAAACCCTGGGTATGACGGTTGGCGCTGCCCGCTTTTCAACGCCGTTGCTCAGCGATGGTGCCAAGGAATGCCTCCACGGTGGGCATGATGTTGCCGACGATGATGTCGACGCCGGCCGCAGTCGGATGAATGCCGTCGGCCTGGTTGAGCTTCGCGTCGGCCGCAACGCCCTCGAGAAAGAACGGATAGAGCGGCACGTCGAATTTCTTCGCCAGATCCGGATAAATCGAATTGAAGCGCGCGGCATAGTCGGCGCCGTAATTCGGCGGCGCCAGCATGCCGCACAGCATCACCGCAATCTTGCGCGCCTTCAGCCGCTGGACGATGTCGGTGAGCGCGGCGCGCGTCAAATCGGGATCGACGCCGCGCAGGGCGTCGTTGGCGCCGAGCTCGACGATGACGCCGTCGGTTCCGTCGGGGACCGACCAGTCGAGCCGGTCACGGCCGCCCGAAGAGGTGTCGCCGGAAACGCCGGCGTTGGTCATGTCGACCTCTATACCTTTGTCCTGCAAGGATTTTTTGAGCTTGGCCGGGAACGAATCCTGGGCCGAGAGGCCGAGGCCCGCACTCAGGGAATCGCCGAGGACGACCAGCTTGATCGGTTTGGCCGCCGGCTGGGCCTGCAACGACGGCGTTGTCGCGATCGTCATCAAACCGAGCATCAACACGGCTATGTGCATGAACAATCCGTAACGCCTCTCGACCGCGCCATCGGAGTTGCCATATGACCGGACCATGGACACTCGCATCGAACCCTCGTCGCTCACCGCTGCCGCGGACACCATCGCCATCTCCAACGTCAATCTCTCATTGGGCACGGGCGCGGCACGCGTTCACATCCTCAAGGATATCAGCCTGCGGGTCGCCTCGGGCGAGACGATCGGCCTGATCGGCCCGTCAGGCTCGGGCAAATCCACGCTGCTGATGGTGATGGCGGGGCTGGAGCGTCCTGATAGTGGAGAGGTGGTGGTATCGGGCACGCCTTTCAATGCCCTCGACGAGGACGCGCTGGCCCGCTTCCGCGGCCGCCAGGTCGGCATCGTCTTCCAGTCCTTTCATCTGATCCCGACCATGACGGCGCTGGAGAACGTCGCGGTGCCGCTGGAGCTCGCCGGCAATCCCGATGCCGCAACGCGCGCGGCGCAGGAGCTGCAATCGGTCGGGCTCGGCGACCGCCTGCATCATTATCCGACCCAGCTCTCCGGCGGCGAGCAGCAGCGCGTCGCACTCGCCCGCGCGCTGGCGCCCGATCCCGCCATCCTGGTCGCGGACGAGCCGACCGGCAATCTCGACGAGGCCACCGGAAAGCAGATCGTCGATCTCCTGTTCAGCAAGCACGCCGAGCGCGGCATGACCCTGGTACTGGTCACGCACGATTCCTCGCTCGCGCATCGCTGCGACCGCGTGATCCGGCTGCGCTCGGGCCGCATCGACACGCAGTCTGCGCCGGCATGAGCGCCTCGGCCCAACCGTTCGCGAAGCCAAACGGCATCGCGCTGTCCCTGCGTTACGCGCTGCGCGAATTGCGCGGCGGCCTGCGCGGTTTCTATGTCTTCATCGCCTGCATCGCGCTCGGCGTGATGGCGATCGCCGGCGTCGGCTCGGTGTCGGCGAGCCTCTCCGACGGCTTGGCCCGCGAGGGCCGCACGCTGCTCGGCGGCGACGTCTCCTTCGTGCTGTTCCAGCGCGAAGCCAAACCTGAAGAGGTCGCCTTCCTGCGCTCACGCGGCACGGTCTCGACCGCCGCGACCTTGCGCGGCATGGCGCGCGCGGCCGATGGCCAGCTCGCACTGGTCGAGATGAAGGCGGTCGACGACACCTATCCGATGCTGGGACAGCTGACGCTGGCGCCACAGCTGCCGATGTCCGAGGTCCTTGCGATGCGCGACGGCGCGTTCGGCGCCGCCGCCGATCCGACGCTGCTGGCGCGGCTCTCGCTCAAGACCGGCGACCGCGTCACCATTGGCTCTGCGACCTTCCAGATCCGCTCGACCGTCGAGGCCGAGCCCGACAAGCTCGCCGGCGGCATCGGCTTCGGCCCGCGCTTCCTGATCAGCGAGGCGGGCCTGCGCGCCACCGGCCTGATCCAGCCCGGCAGCCTGGTGCGCTGGGTCTACCGGGTGAAGCTGCCCGATACGGCGAACAACGAGCGCGCCACCGAAGCCTTTATCGCGGACGCGCGGAGCGCCGCGCCGCAGGCCGGCTGGGAAATCCGCAGCCGCTCCAACGCCTCGCCGCAGCTCGAACGCAACATCAACCGATTCACGCAATTCCTGACGCTGGTCGGCCTCGCCGCGCTGCTGGTCGGCGGGGTCGGCGTCGCCAATGCCGTGAAGAGCCATATCGACCGCCGGCTCGAAGTGATCGCGGCCCTCAAGGCCGTCGGCGCCACCGGTCGCGACGTGTTCGGGATCTATCTGGCGCAGGTTCTCCTGCTCGCAGGCATCGGCTCGATCATCGGCCTTGCGCTCGGTGCCGCCATGCCATTCGCGATCGTCGGCCTGTTCGGCAAGCTGCTGCCGCTGCCGGTGGTGCCGGCCGTGCATGCCGACGAGCTCGCGCTGTCCTTCGTCTACGGCCTCCTGACCGCGCTCGCCTTCGGCCTGTGGCCGCTCGGGCGCGTCCATGACGTGCCAGTGGCCGCGCTGTTCCGCGACACCATCAGCTCGGAATGGCATCGGCCGCGCGCGAGCTATCTCGTGTTCATGGGCGTGGTGATCGCGCTGCTGATCGCGGTCGTGATCGGACTGTCGTTCGACAAGCGCATCGCGGCGGTGTTCGTGGCCTCCTCGGTCGTCGTGTTCGCCCTGCTGCGCGGCATCGCCGCCCTGCTGATGGCCATCGCGCGGCGGCTGCCGCGGACGCGGCTGCCGATGCTGCGGCTGGCGATCGCCAACATCCACCGGCCGGGCGCGCTGACGCCCTCGGTGGTGCTGTCGCTGGGGCTCGGGCTCGCCGTGCTCGTCACCATCACCCAGATCGACGGCAATCTGCGCCGGCAGTTCCTCGCAGCCCTGCCCGACCGCGCGCCGTCCTTCTTCTTCATCGACATCCCGAGCACGCAGGCCGAGCAGTTCGACGGTTATCTGCGCCGGATTGCGCCGGGCGCGACGGTCGAAGACGTGCCGATGCTGCGCGGGCGCATCGTCGCCGCGCGCGGCGTGCGCGCCGAGGAGCTCAAGCCAACCACCGATTCGGAGTGGGTGCTGCAGAGCGACCGCGGCCTGACCTATACCGGCGAGCTGCCGAAAGGCTCCAAGGTGGTCGAGGGCGAATGGTGGAGCGCCGATTATTCCGGCCCGCCGCTGGTCTCGATGGAGAAGAAGATCGCCGACGGGCTCGGCCTCAAGCTCGGCGACCAGGTCGTGGTCAACGTGCTCGGCCGCGACATCCCGGCCAAAATCGGCAATCTGCGCACCATCGACTGGCAGGGGATGGGCATCAACTTCGTTCTCGTATTCTCGCCGAACGCCTTCAAGGGCGCCCCTCACACCCACATCGCGACGCTGACGGAAACGGCCGGAACCGCGGCAGGCGACGGCAAGATCATCAAGCAGGTCGCCGACGCCTATCCGATGGTGACGAGCGTGCGCGTGCGCGAGGTGATGGAGACGGTCGGCTCTGTCGTGACCAATCTGGCGCTGGCGATCAGCGGCGCCAGCGCCGTAACCCTGATCTCGGCGATCCTGGTGCTCGGCGGCGCACTCGCCGCCGGCCATCGCCACCGGGTCTACGATGCGGTGATCCTGAAGACGCTGGGCGCGACGCGGCTGCGGCTGCTCGGGGCCTATGCGCTGGAATACCTCCTGATCGGGCTCGCGACCGCGGTGTTCGGGGTGATCTCCGGCAGCATCGCGGCCTGGATGATCGTGACGCGGCTGATGACGCTGAGCTTCGTCTGGCAGGCCGGCAGCGCGGCCGGCGTGGTCGCGGCCGCGCTCGTCGTCACGGTCGGACTCGGGCTCGCGGGCACGCTGCTGGCGTTGAACAAAAAGCCCGCCACGGTGTTGCGGAATTTGTGACAAAATGTAGCGGATGGCTGCACGAGAGCAGAATCGCACGATTTCTGCGATTAACCACGACTGCCCGTCAGGTTCGCGTCAGGATTGCCGCCAAGGGCGACATTCAGCCGCGCGTGGAAGGTTGCAGCTAATGTGTTAGTTTCCCACATATCGAATGGGTTCGGAGCCCCGATTGTTAGCCAAAATTTAGTCGGTTGGCGTCGGTATCCGAGATAGAGTTTGACGAACCGGCGGCATGGCGACCCTCGTGCCGGACCGGACCAACCAACGGGAATTCGACCATGTCGGACCTAGACCGTAACTACGCTTCTCCTTTCGGCAGGGCCGCCGGGCGTGTTGACGCCGCGACGGTCGATGCCGGCCTGCGCGCCTATATGCTGCGCATCTACAACTACATGAGCATTGGCCTCGCCATCACCGGCCTTGCCGCGCTCGGCGTCTACATGGCTGCCGTGACCGACGTTCCGACGGCGGAATCCGTCCGCGTCGGCAAGCTGTTCCTGACCCCGTTCGGCTACGCGATGTTCGTCAGCCCGCTGAAATGGCTGTTCATGCTCGCGCCGCTCGCCATGGTGTTCGTGATCTCGGCGGGCATCAACCGTCTCGCTCCCTCGACCGCCCAGATCCTGTTCTGGGTGTTCGCGGCGCTGATGGGCATCTCGCTGTCGTCGATCTTCCTGGTGTTCACGCACACCTCGATCGTGCGGGTGTTCTTCATCACTGCGGCCACCTTCGGTGCGCTGAGCCTCTACGGCTACACCACCAAGCGTGACCTGACCGGCATGGGCTCGTTCCTGTTCATGGGCCTGATCGGCATCATCATCGCGAGCCTGGTGAATCTGTTCCTGGCGAGCTCGATGCTGCAGTTCATCGTGTCGGTGGTCGGCGTGCTGGTGTTCGCGGGCCTCACCGCCTGGGATACCCAGCGGCTGAAGAACGACTACATCTACGGCTACGCTTCGGCCGGCGGTGACATCGCAGAGCGTGCGGCCATCACCGGCGCGCTGTCGCTGTACCTGAACTTCATCAACCTGTTCACGCTGCTGCTGCAGCTCCTCGGTCAGCGCGACTAAGCGCAACGACGAGGAACGGATAGGAACCCCGGCCGAAAGGCCGGGGTTTTTGTTTGGGGGGTGGGTGGCGCTTGTAGCCCGGATGGAGCGCAGCGCAATCCGGGACAGTCCTTTCCGCGGATAAGGCGGCCCCGGATTACGCTTCCCTCCATCCGGGCTACAAGGCCACGAGTGCCGCCTCTTCCTCCTCGTCATTGCTCGCGCAGCGAAGCAATCCAGAGTCCCTCCGCAGATGCATTTCTGGATTGCTTCGATGCGTTCGCAATGACGGGTGGGGCAACATCGTTGCCCCTTTCAGCGGAAGCGGGAAGGCTCTAATCTTGCCGCCATGTCCGCACCTGAAATCAGGCCTACAACGGAGGCCGACCTTCCCGCCATCACCGCCATCTACCAGCAGGCCGTCCGCGAGGGCACCGCGACGTTCGAGCTGGAGCCGCCCGACCTCGTGGAGATGACGCGCCGTTATCGCGCGCTGGTCGACGGCGGCTATCCCTATTTCGTCGCTATCCTCGACGGCCGCGTGGCCGGCTATGCCTATGCCGGCGCCTACCGCCCGCGCCCGGCTTACCGCTTCACGGTCGAGAACTCGATCTATCTCGATCCCTCCTTCCACCGCCGCGGTGTCGGATCAAAGCTGCTGGAGCGGCTGGTCGCCGAATGCGAGGCGCGCGGCTTCCGCCAGATGATCGCGGTGATCGGCGATTCCGCCAATGCCGGCTCGATCGGCGTGCACACCAAGGGCGGCTTCAAGATGATCGGCACGCATCCCAATGTCGGGCTGAAATTCGGCCGCTGGCTGGATACGGTGATGATGCAGCGCGACCTCGGCGAGGGCGCGAAGACGGTGCCGACAAAGTAGGTCTCGTAGGGTGGGCAAAGCGACACCCGGGACCACCGCGAGACAAAACCCGGATGTCGCTGCGCTCATCTGGGCTACGAAGAATTCGCCACATCACTGCTGTCGTAGGGTGGGCAAAGCGAAGCGTGCCCACGATTCGTGGCGATAGAGAAAGGACGTGGGCACGGCGCTATCGCGCCTTTGCCCACCCTACGGCACCGTCTATGTGGCTACACCACCGCCAGCTTCCGATCGATCACCAGCAGCACGCGCTCCAGCTCGTGGCCGCGGCGCAGGATCAGGCCGGTCGCCGAGATCACGCTGTACATGCCCTGCTTGCGCGCCAGCCGCGGATCCTTCTCGATGCGATAGATCGGCACTTCCGAGGCACGGCGATAGACCGAGAACACGGCGCGATCCCTCAGGAAGTCGATGGCATAATCGCGCCATTCGCCGTCGGCGACCATGCGGCCGTAGAGATTGAGAATACGATGCAGCTCGAGCCGGTTGAACGTCACCCGGCTCAGTTGCGTCGCCGCCGCGGCGGGGCGGGCCGCCGCGCGCTGCTCGCTCGGATCGGCATCCTCCGACAGACTCATGGAGCGCTTCCTCATCGCACGGCATGACCCGAATCCGCGAAGACCGTCCCCGGAACCTGGATCATGACAGCTGCATGATTGCGCCAACCGGCCACCGCCGCAAGGGGCTCCTGATTCAACCGGTCGAATCGGTTACGAATCGGGGCACACGCTATGGTGGAACTCCCTCGCGGCAAACCGTCACGGGATCGTTAGCAGGAATCATACTCTCGCCGCTTTTCCGCCTAGCGACTGCCGCCCTGCATTGCGAAAAGACTCACGTGCGTTGACCCGGTCCTTTCGGTTCCGGATTCCTCAGCCCCCAGCCCCCCGGGGTCGAACAGGATCGGGTCTGTACGCGCGACAAGGAGGGCCAACGCAAGTTGGTCCTTTTTTGTTTGTGTCGGGATGTTTCTGCCCCGGCGAAATTCTCCTTTCATCAGCGCCAACAGTCTCTCCCCTCATCCTGAGGAGCCGCGCGCCCTTCGCGCGTCGTCTCGAAGGATCGAGGCCGAGCTGCGTGAGCGGGGCCTGCATGGTTCTCACGGCGATGCGAAGCATCGTCCGGTAGACGCGCGCAAGATCGCGCTCCTCACCATGAGGGTGGCAGTGAGTACGACGCTAGAGAATTGAAATCAGTGCAGCGACGTGTAGGCCGCACCCAGCATCGTGCCGGGCTTCTCGCGGCTGCCGTCCTGGACATAGACCACCGCGCCGTCGACGCCGTCGCGCGTGAGGTTCTCGATCGGCACCGTCCAGCTTTCCGAACGCCCGGTCCAGTCACCGACCTTGAGCAGGTTGCGCACCACGTTGTGATAGGTGACCTGCTGTCCGCGATTCTCGCCTCGGGTGATTGCGATCGGGACTGACTTGGCGATCGAACAGATCCAGACCTCGCCATGCGAGACGGCCGGCTCGTTGCTCGCCGCCACCGATACGTTGATCTGCTTGCCCGCGAGCGACATCGTCACCGGCACGCTCATCACGCCCGTGCCCTTGTCGGTCTTGCCGATCGCGCTCTCGATGCCGGCACGATCGCTGCCGATGACATGGGTGGAGCCGTTGACCACAACCTGCGGCGTGTAGACCTCGCGATCACCGCGCATGCGCGAATAAGCACGCTGCCGTGCAGAGAAGCGCGAATCCGCCAGCGTGTCCTTCCAACCCAGATAGTCCCAATAGTCGATCGGCATGCTCAGCGCGATGATCGACGGGTCTTTGGAGAGATCGCCGATGATCTGGTCGGCGGGCGGGCAGGAGGAGCAGCCCTGCGAGGTAAACAATTCGACAACGGCGCGGGGATCGGCTTCGGCAGGACGGATGACGGCGACGATCGCACAGATGCCGAGAGCTCCCGACCAGAGAGCACCGGACCAACGTGAAACCAGATGAGAAGCCGTCATTGTTGTCATGTCGAACGCCGCACACCATTGCTCGTGGGAAGGAGAACTTATCGCCGGATGGTCACCGTAGTCTTACGGGGCGCGACACACCCGACCGCCCAGGCCAACCGTCCGAAAGGAGGTTTTCCGCCGGGCGGGCCCATCTGGAGCATGCCGCAAACGCACGAAGGCGGCCTTGTGATAGGCCGCCTTCGTTTAACCTTCTACTCACGTCGCGGTGAGCCACCGTTCACAAATTCGCGCTTAGGCCGCGAGCTTGCGCAGCACGTAGTGCAGGATACCGCCGTTCCGGTAGTAGTCGAGCTCGTCCAGCGTATCGATGCGGCAGAGCAGCGAAACGCGCTGCAGCGAACCGTCGCCGGAGACGATCTCCGCGGTCAGCTTCTGGCGCGGCTTGAGATCGCCGACGAGGCCACGCAGCGTGACCTTCTCGTCGCCCTTCAGGCCGAGCGACGACCAGGAGGTGCCCTCCTCGAAGGTCAGCGGCAGCACGCCCATGCCGACCAGGTTGGAGCGATGGATGCGCTCGAAGCTCTGGCAGATCACGGCGCGCACGCCGAGCAGGCGCGTGCCCTTGGCGGCCCAGTCGCGCGAGGAGCCGTTGCCGTATTCGGCGCCGGCGAACACCACCAGCGGCACCTGCTCCTGCTGGTACTTCATCGCGGCGTCGTAGATCGACATCTGCTCACCGTCGGGCCAGTGCTTGGTCAGGCCGCCCTCAGGGATATTTCCATCCGCGCCCTTCAACATGAAGTTCTTGATGCGGATGTTGGCGAAGGTGCCGCGCATCATCACTTCATGATTGCCGCGGCGCGTGCCGTACTGGTTGAAGTCGGCGGGACGCACCTGGTGCTCGCTGAGATATTTTCCAGCCGGAGAGGTAAGCTTGATCGAACCGGCCGGCGAGATGTGGTCGGTGGTGATCTTGTCGCCGAACATGGCGAGGATGCGGGCCTCGACGATGTCGGTGACCGGCTCCGGCTCCTTCTTCATGCCGTCGAAATAAGGCGGGTTCTGCACATAGGTCGAAGACATGTTCCAGCGATAGGTCTCGCTCTCGACGGTCTTGATCTTGCGCCAGTTGGTGTCGCCCTTGAACACGTCGGCATACTTCTTCTTGAAGATCGACGCGGTCACGAACTTCTTCATGAAGGCGTTGATCTCCTTGGTCGTCGGCCAGATGTCCTTGAGGTACACCGGCTTGCCGTCCTTGCCCTCGCCGAGCGGCTCGACGGCGAGGTTCTTGGTGACGCTGCCCGCGAGCGCGTGCGCGACCACCAGCGGCGGCGAGGCCAGATAGTTCGCCTGCACGTCGGGCGAGACGCGGCCTTCGAAGTTGCGGTTACCTGAGAGCACGGCCGCGGCGACGATGCCGTTGTCGTTGATCGACTTCGAGATCTCCTCGGGCAGCGGACCCGAATTGCCGATGCAGGTGGTGCAGCCGAAGCCGACCAGGTTGAAGCCGACCTTGTCGAGATCCTTCTGCAGACCGGAATCGGCGAGATAGCCGGCGACGACCTGGCTGCCCGGCGCGAGCGAGGTCTTCACCCACGGTTTTGCTTTCAGGCCCTTCGCGGCGGCGTTACGGGCCAGCAGGCCGGCGCCGATCAGCACGCTCGGGTTCGAGGTGTTGGTGCAGGAGGTGATGGCGGCGATCACGACGTCGCCATGGCCGATCTCGAAGTCCTTGCCTTCGACGGCGAAGCGCTTGCTGGGCTCCTCTGCCTTCTTGTACTCGGTGCCGAGAGCGAGCGAGAAGCCTTCGGCGACCGACGGCAGCGCGATGCGGCCTTCGGGACGCTTCGGACCGGCCATCGACGGCACGACGTCGGCGAGATCGAGCGTCAGCGTCTCCGTGAACACCGGATCGGCCGACTTGGCGGTGCGGAACAGCCCCTGCGCCTTGGCATAGGTCTGCACCAGCGCGACGCGCGGCGCCGCACGGCCGGAGGTCTTGAGATAGTCGATCGCGGCGGCGTCAACCGGGAAGAAGCCGCAGGTCGCGCCATATTCGGGCGCCATGTTGGCGATGGTCGCCTTGTCGGCAACCGAGAGATTGTCGAGGCCGGGGCCGAAGAACTCGACGAACTTGCCGACAACGCCGAGCTTGCGCAGCATCTGCGTCACGGTGAGCACGAGGTCGGTCGCGGTGACGCCTTCCTTCATCGCGCCCTTCAGCTTGAAGCCGACGACGTTGGGCAGCAGCATCGACAGCGGCTGGCCGAGCATGCAGGCTTCCGCCTCGATGCCGCCGACGCCCCAGCCGAGCACGGCGAGCCCGTTGACCATGGTGGTGTGGGAGTCGGTGCCGACCAGCGAATCGGGATAGGCGACCTCGAAGGTGCCGGTCTTCTTGCCGACCGTCATCTTCTCCTTCTTGGTCCAAACCGTCTGGGAGAGATATTCGAGATTGACCTGGTGGCAGATGCCGGTGCCGGGCGGCACGACCGAGAAGTTCGAGAACGCCTTCTGGCCCCATTTCAGGAACTCGTAGCGCTCCTGGTTCTGCTTGTATTCCTCGGTGACGTTCTTGCCGAAGGCCTTGTTGTCGCCGAAGAAGTTCACGATCACGGAATGGTCGATGACGAGATCGACCGGCACCAGCGGATTGATCTTCTCGGCGTCACCGCCAAGCTTCTGCATCGCGTTGCGCATCGCGGCGAGGTCGACCACCGCGGGCACGCCGGTGAAGTCCTGCATCAGCACGCGCGCCGGGCGGAAGGCGATCTCATGCTCCAGCGACTTCTTGCGCAGCCATTTCGAGACCGCGACGATGTCCTCTTTCTTGACCGAGCGGCCGTCCTCGTTGCGCAGGAGGTTCTCGAGCAGGACCTTCATCGAATAGGGAAGTTTCGAGATTCCCTTCAGACCATTCTTCTCGGCCGTGGGCAGGCTGTAATAGACATAGGTCTTGGCGCCGACCTTGAGGGTCTTTTTGCATTTGAAGCTGTCGAGCGAGGTCATGTAGGAATCCCAATTGTTAGTTATACCCGGCAGGGTATTTTAACACCGTTAGCGTATCAGGCTGGGCCGCTTGCAGGGGCAGGTTGAGTTGCTGCATCAAGTAGTTCCGGGCTTATAGAAGCTTTCTAACCGCGCCGCCACAGCCACAATCGTACCGCAGCATTCGCGAGCCAAAAATTCCCATGCGCTACCCCAAGTTTTCCTGAGGCCCGGCTTGAGCGGGGTGGACCAAGGCAAGATGCAGCTGTCCGGGCGCGGGGTCGTTTGCGTGCGCGGCGGCCGCGAGGTGTTTGCCGGGCTCGATTTCGAGGCTGTCGCCGGCGAAGCGGTCGCGGTCGTCGGCCGCAACGGGTCGGGCAAGACCTCGCTGCTGCGGCTGATCGCGGGTCTGCTCGTTCCGGCAGGCGGTAAGATCGCGCTGGAGGGCGGCGATGCCGAGCTGACGCTGCCCGAGCAGTGCCACTATCTCGGCCATCGCGATGCCCTGAAGCCGGCGCTCAGCGTGGCGGAAAACCTGACTTTCTGGGCCGATTTCCTTGGGGGAGAGCGTTCTGACTTCGCCGAGAGCCTCGCCACGGTGGGGCTCGAGCATGCCACCCACCTGCCCGCCGGCTTTTTGTCCGCCGGCCAGCGCCGCCGGCTGTCGCTGGCGCGCCTTTTGACCGTGCGGCGCCCGATCTGGCTGCTGGATGAGCCGACCAATGCGCTGGACGTGACGGGACAGGACATGTTCGGCGGCCTGATGCGCGAGCATCTTTCGCGCGGCGGCCTGATCGTCGCGGCAACCCATGCACCATTGGGGATCGAATCGCGGCAGCTGCGGATCGGGGGTGTGGCGTGAGGCGACACGACCCTCAGCTTTCCGAGCGGCTGGGCCCCGCTCTCTCCGTTCCCTCCTCACTCGCCCATCTCGGACCCGGGAAGCAGGCGTCGCCGCGGGCTCCCTCGCCTCTCCCGCTTGCGGGAGAGGTCGGCATAGGCGGCCCTTGGCCGCCATTCCTTAAAAAGGCCGATGCTTTGCATCGGCTATGGCGCCGGGTGAGGGTTCTTTCCTCTGGGGGAATCTTCGTTGCCGAGACACCCTCTCCCCGACCCTCCCCCGCAAGCGGGGGAGGGAGCGCACCGTCCTCGGGGCATGAAAGGGCCACCCCATGACCGCCCTCTCAGCCCTCGTCCGCCGGGACGTCAGGATCGCGCTCCGCGTTGGCGGCGGGGCGCTGATTGGCGTGCTGTTCTTCCTGACCGTGGTGGTGCTGATGCCGTTCGCGGTCGGGCCGGATTTGGCGCTGCTGTCGCGGCTGGGGCCGGCCATCCTCTGGCTCGGCGCGCTGCTGGCGAGCCTGCTCACCCTCGACCGGCTGTTCATGGCCGACCACGAGGACGGCTCGCTCGACCTGATCACGATGAGCCGGACGCCGCTGGAACTCGCCTGCGCCGCCAAGGCGCTGGCGCATTGGCTGGCTGCCGGCCTGCCGCTGATTGTCGCAACCCCCGTGCTCGGCCTCTTGCTCAACCTCGACATGGTCGCGACCGGCGCGGTGGCGCTGACGCTGCTGGCCGGCACCCCGGCGCTGACGTTTACCGGCATGATCGGTGCGGCGCTGGCGGTGACGCTGCACCGCGGCGGGCTGCTGATGGCGGTGCTGGTGCTGCCGCTGTCGATTCCCGTGCTGATCTTCGGGGTGGCGGCCTCGCAGGCCGTGATCGTTGGCCCGATGACGTTCGGCGCACCATTCTCGATCCTGTGCGCGCTGTCCCTGGTCAGCCTCGTGATCGGCCCCTTCGCAGCCGCAGCGAGCCTGCGGCACGGGCTCGATTGAGATGCGCGCGATTGACCTTGACCCCGATCAACTTTCGTCCCTCGCTTTCGTGCTGATTGCCTGAGCGGCCACCGATGATTATCAGGGTACCATGACGCTGATCGACCTCGCCAACCCCACGCGGTTCCTCACGCTGACAGCGCGGGTCTTGCCGTGGCTTGCGGCCGCGACCGTCCTGCTGCTTGCAATCGGTCTCTATCAAGCCGCGTTTGCGCCCGACGACTATCAGCAGGGCGCGACCGTGAAGATCATGTTCATCCACGTCCCCAATGCCTGGCTGTCGATGTTCGTCTGGGGCGTGATGAGCATCGCCTCGCTGGGCACGCTGGTATGGCGGCATCCGCTCGCCGACGTCGCCGCCAAGGCCGCAGCGCCGATCGGCGCCGCCTTCACCTTCCTCGCACTGCTGACGGGCTCGCTGTGGGGCCGGCCGATGTGGGGCACCTATTGGGAATGGGATGCGCGGCTGACTTCGGTGCTGATCCTGTTCCTGATGTATCTCGGCCTGATGGCGCTGTGGCGCGCGGTCGACGATCCCTCGCGCGCCGCACGCGCCGCCGCGGTGCTGACCCTCGTCGGCGCGCTCAACCTGCCGATCATCAAGTTCTCGGTCGACTGGTGGAACACGCTGCACCAGCCGGCCTCGGTGATGCGCATGGGCGGCTCCGCGCTCGACAAGTCGTTCCTGATTCCGCTGCTGGTGATGGCGATCGCCTTCACGCTGCTGTTCGTCACGCTGCATCTGGCGGCGATGCGCAACGAGATCCTGCGCCGCCGTGTCCGCTCCCTGCAAATGATGCAGGCAAGCCGTGTCGCGTTCTCCGGCGAAATGGGCGCCGGTGCGCGCGGACAAAACGCGTCGAAAGAAATTGGGGCCGCAGGATGATGTCGCTCGGCCCTTATGCATCCTTCATCGTGACATCCTATGCCGCAGCGGCCCTCGTGGTCGCGATCCTGATCGGCTGGATCGTGCTCGATTATCGCAACCAGACGCAGCGCCTGCGCGAACTCGACCGCAGCGGCATCACCCGCCGCTCCGGCCGTAGCGCCATGGACGCATCATGAGCGAACGATCGACCTCCGCACCGCCGCAGCGCCGCACTTTCCTGATGGTGCTGCCGCTGATCGCGTTCATCGGCCTTGCGCTGCTGTTCTGGTTCCGGCTCGGCAGCGGCGATCCCTCGCGAATTCCCTCCGCGCTGATCGGCCGTCCGGCGCCGCAGACGGCGCTGCCACCGCTCGAGGGATTGCAGATCGACAACGCGCAGGTGCCGGGCCTCGACCCCGCCGCGTTCAGGGGCAAGGTCAGCCTGGTCAATGTCTGGGCGTCCTGGTGCGTGCCGTGCCACGACGAGGCGCCGCTTTTGACCGAGTTCGCCAAGGACAAGCGCTTCCAGCTCGTCGGCATCAACTACAAGGACGCGGCCGACAACGCGCGCCGCTTCCTCGGGCGCTACGGCAACCCGTTCAGCCGGGTCGGCGTCGACGCCAACGGCCGTGCCTCGATCGAATGGGGCGTCTATGGCGTGCCCGAAACCTTCGTCGTCGGTCGCGAAGGCACCATCGTCTACAAGCTGGTCGGCCCGATCACGCCGGACAATCTGCGGACGGTGCTGTTGCCCCAGATGGAGAAGGCGCTGAAGGCAGCGGGAAGCTGAGCGCCGCGCTCGTGCCACACGCTCAACTGTCATCGCCCGACTTGATCGGGCGATCCAGTATTCCAGAGACGTCAGTCGTATACGGAAAAGCTGTGGCGTACTGGATGCCCCGGTCAAGCCGGGGCATGACAGCGGTATGTGGAGCGACGCTTCGGCCTATCCCTTCCGCACATCCCCCGCTTCCGCCTCGCTCGCCTCGAGCGACGCGGGCTCGATCCCGTAGCGCTTGGTCAGCGGCATCTGGGCGATGGCGAAGATCATCGTGATCGGGGTGACGCCGAACACCTTGAAGTTCACCCAGAAGTCCGTGCTCTGGGTGCGCCAGACGATCTCGTTCAGCACCGCCATGCCGGCAAAGAACAGCGCCCAGCGCAGCGTGAGGATACGCCAGCCCTGCGGCGTCAGATTGAACATCTGGTCGAACATCACGGCGATGAAGGAGCGGCCGAACAACAGACCGCCGCCGAGGATCGCAGCGAACAGGCCGTAGATGATGGTCGGCTTGAGCTTGATGAAGGTCTCGTCGTGCAGCACCAGCGTCAGCGTGCCGAACACCAGCACGATCACGCCTGTGACGATCGCCATGATCGGGATGTGGCGCGTCACGACGTAGGAGGCGACCATTGCCGCCACGATCGCGACCATGAAGGCGCCGGTCGCGGCGAACAGATTGAACTTCGCGTTCACGAAGAAGAACACGAGCAGCGGCCCGAGTTCGGTCGCGAGCTTGAACAGCGGATGCGGCTGGGTCTTGTCCATTCTTCAGCTTTCGATTCCGGCGATGGCGCGGGCGAAATCGCGCGCGGTGAACGGCGCGAGATCGTCGACGCCTTCGCCGACGCCGATGAAATGCACCGGCAGTTTGAACTTTTCCGCGAGCGCCACCAGAATGCCGCCGCGGGCGGTGCCGTCGAGCTTGGTCATCACGAGGCCGGTGACCCCGGCGGTGCGATGGAAAGCCTCGACCTGCGACAGCGCGTTCTGGCCGACGGTGGCATCGAGCACAAGCAGCACGGCATGCGGCGCAGTGTCATCCACCTTGCGGATCACACGCACCACCTTTTCGAGCTCGTTCATCAGCTCGGCCTTGTTCTGCAACCGGCCGGCGGTGTCGATCAGGAGCACGTCGATATTCTGCTCCTTGGCCGCCGTCAGCGCGTTGAAGGCGAGGCTTGCCGAATCCGAGCCCTGCGCGCCCGCAATTACGGGCGTCTTCGTCCGCTCGCCCCACACCTTCAGTTGCTCGATCGCCGCAGCGCGAAACGTGTCGCCGGCAGCCAGCATCACCTTGCGGCCTTCGGAGGCGAATTTCTGCGAGAGCTTTCCGATCGTGGTGGTCTTGCCGGAGCCGTTGACGCCGACCACGAGGATCACGAACGGCTTTTTGGCCGCATCGATCACGAGCGGTTTTGCCACGGGCGACAGCACCTTCTCGACCTCGGTGGCGACGACGTCCTTGACCTCGTCCGCCGAGATCGCCTTGTCGTAACGGCCGGTGCCGACGGCGTCCGCGATCCGCACCGCGACTGACGTGCCGAGGTCGGCGCGCAGCAGCACGTCCTCGATGTCGTCGAGCATGGCGCGGTCGAGCTTGCGCTTGGTGACGAGGTCGGCGACCGCGGTCCCGAGCGAGGACGAGGTGCGCTTCAGCCCGTTGGACAGGCGGCGCCACCAGCTCAGCTTGGGGGGATCTGACGTGGTATCGTTCATGGCGGGGGTGTGTTAGCCGTTCCGGCTGCCAAACGAAAGTCTTGACCGAAAGCCTTGCAATTGCTCGATGTTCCCCAATTGACGGCCGATGAAATTCTGGCCCGCGTGCTCCATCGCGACGGGCTGATGCTGGTCATCGACAAGCCGGCCGGCCTTCCCGTGCATCGCGGTCCCAAGGGCGGCGCCAATCTGGAGGCCTCGTTCGACGCGCTCTGTTTCGGCCTGCCGCGGCCGCCGGTGCTGGCTCACCGGCTGGACAAGGACACCTCCGGCTGCCTCGTGCTCGGCCGCCACCGCAAGGCGACGGCCTCGCTCGGCCTCCTGTTCAAGCACGGCAAGATCGGCAAGACCTACTGGACCGTGGTCGAGGGCGGGCCAACCGAGGACGAGGGCACCGTCGACATGCCGCTCGGCCGGCTCAATGCCGAACGCGGCTGGTGGCAGAAGCCTGATCCGGAGGGACAGAAGGCGATCACCAACTGGAAAGTGATGGGCCGGGGCGACGGCTTTACCTGGCTGGCCATGGAACCGGTGACCGGGCGGACCCATCAATTGCGGGTGCATTCGGCCGCGACCGGCTGGCCGATCTTCGGCGATAACATTTACGGCAACGGCCCGCGTTTCGGCGAGCCGAAGCTGCACCTGCATTCCCGCGAGATCGTGGTGCCGATCTCCCGGAACAAGGAGCCCGTCCGCGTCGTGGCGCCGGCCCCGCCCCACATGCACGAAAAGCTCCGCGCCTGCGGCTGGAACGGGGAATAGCCGCGGTGTCGCTCAACCTCTCCCGCTTGCGGGAGGGGTCGCGCCGAAGGCGCGGGTGAGGGTTCTCTCCTCTTGGGGACTGTCCCATTGCGGAGACAACCCTCTCCCCAGCCCTCCCCCGCAAGCGGGGGAGGGAGCGCACCGCATTCGCGGCGGAAGCTCGCCAAGCTAGCTGCCTTCCGCCCATGGTTTACGAAACGTTCAGTGCTCGCCGCTAATGATGACGGTTGCTTAGAACAAGCTTCTGTAACCGCTCAGGATGAGCAGGGCGTGATGTCCAAGGCCGAGCTATCGATCATCGAAGAGGTCGAATCCGCGATTCGCGCAGGCTCGGCGGAAAAGGGCCTGGAAACGGCCCGGCGCGTCACCGATCTGTTCCTCTCCTCTGCCGGCAAATTCGATGACGAGCAGATCGCGCTGTTCGACGAGGTGCTCGAGCGCCTGATCGGCACCATCGAGCTGCGGGCGCTTGCCGACATGGGCGCACGCATCGCGCTCGCCGAGATCAGCGCGCAGCTGGCGCCGATCGCGCAGGCGCCGCCCTCGGTAATCCGCCGCCTCGCCAGCAATGACGAGATCCGCATCGCCGGTCCCGTGCTGCAGGAATCGGCCCGCCTCGACGACGGCGAGCTGGTGAAGATCGCCTCGAGCAAGGGCGAGCCGCATCTGCTGGCGGTCGCCGGCCGCTGGTGGCTGAAGGAGATCGTCACCGACGCACTTCTGGCGCGGCGCTATCCCAGCGTCAGCCGGCGGCTCGCCGCCAATCCCGGCGCGCGCGTCTCCGGAAACGGATTCGCCGTCATGATCGGGCAGGCCGAAGCCGATCCCGAACTTGCCGTCAGCGTCGGCGTCCGCGTCGACCTGCCGTCGGAGCTGCGCCGCCGATTGCTGCGCTCGGCGAGCGACGCCGTGCGCGCCCGCCTGCTGTCGCGCGCGCCGCCGCATCTGTTCGAGGAAATCCAGAGTGCGATCGCCGCCGTCACCGTCGGTGTCGATCGCCAGATGTCTGGCGTCCGCGATTTCGAAGGCGCCAAGCGGGCGATTGCAATGCTCAAGGCGACCAGCCAGCTCAGCGAAGCGACACTGCTCGGTTTCGCCACGCAGCGGCGCTATGAAGAGACCGCCGCGGCGCTGGCCGCATTGTCCGGATCGACCGTCGAGGTGATCCGCCCGCTGATGCAGAGCCTGCGCGACGACGGCTTGCTGGTGCCGTGCAAGGCGGCGCAGCTCAGCTGGGAAACCGCGGTGGCCGTGCTCGAAAGCCGTTTTGCCACAGGCGCCATGAAGCCGGCCGATCTTGCACGGGCGCAAGGGCACTACGCGCGGATGACGCCCGAGAATGCGAAGCGGACGCTGCGGTTCTGGCAGGTCAGGGCGTCGTAGGGGGCGCGCGTTCCGCGGACGAAGTATCCACACTCTCGGTGTCGTCCCTGCGAACGCAGGGACCCATAACCACAGGGAGAAGTTTGGCGAAGATTCGCAATTCGGTACTGCGACCATCCACAGCCGATAAATCACGCGGTATCGGTCCCTGCGTCCGCAGGGACGACGCTGGGGATATAGCGCGTCGCAACTCGCCGTAGCCCGACTAAGCAGTCAGCCGCTCGCCATCGCTGCTAACAATCCTGCGCGGCACCACGCTTCCCACGCGCCCGCCCGCGATCGCCACCGGCAGATAGTGCTCCGTGCGGCCCTGCGTCTCGCCCTCGATCAGCACCTCGCGCGTGGCACCGATCTCGGCTTGCAGCCGCCGCCGTAGTGCCGTTTCGCCCGCCGCACGCAGCCGCTTCGCGCGCTCCTTGATCGCCGGCCCCGCCACCTGCGGCATCCGCGCGGCCGGCGTGCCCGGGCGGGGCGAATAGGGGAAGACGTGCAGGAATGTCAGGCCGCATTCCTCGACCAGATCGAGCGAGCGCGAGAACATCTCCTCCGTCTCGGTCGGGAAACCCGCGATGATGTCGGCGCCGAAGGCGATGTCCGGGCGCAGGCGGCGGACCTGCTCGCAGAACGCGATCGCGTCCTGCCGCGAATGGCGCCGCTTCATGCGCTTCAAGATCATGTCGTCGCCGGACTGCAACGACAGATGCAGATGCGGCATCAGCCGCGCATCGCCGGCGATGGCGTCAAGCAGATCGGCATCCGCCTCGATCGAATCGATCGAGGAAATGCGCAGGCGCTTCAACTCCGGCACGTGCCGCAAGATCTGCTTCGTCAGCATGCCGAGCTTCGGCGCGCCCGGAAGGTCAGCACCGTAGCTGGTGAGATCGACACCGGTCAGCACGATCTCGGCATGGCCGCGTTCGGCCAGCGTCCGCACCTGCTCGACCACCGCACCCATCGGTACCGAGCGCGAATTGCCGCGGCCATAGGGGATGATGCAGAAGGTGCAGCGATGGTCACAGCCGTTCTGCACCTGCACGAACACGCGCGGCAGGCCGCTCGCATAGCCGTCGATCAGATGCGGCGCCATCTCCCTCACGGCCATGATGTCGCTGACGGCGATCTTCTCGCCGGCGCCGAGATCGAAGGCATCGCGGGCATCGCGCCACACGGATGACCGCATCTTGTCGTCATTGCCGACGACGCGATCGACCTCGGTCATGTCGGCGAACATCGCAGCTTGCGTCTGCGCCGCGCAACCGGTGACGACGATGCGCGCGTCGGGCCGTTCGCGCTTCAGCTTGCGGATCGATTGCCGCGCCTGCGCCACCGCCTCATTGGTGACGGCGCAACTGTTGATGACGATAGTGTCGGAGAGTCCAGCGCCCTCGGCCTCGCGGCGGATCACCTCGGCCTCGAAGGCGTTGAGGCGGCAGCCAAAGGTGACGACGTCGACGGCCATCAGGCGACCGGCGCAAACAGCGCCGGATCGAACCTGCCCTCATATTCGAAGGTCGCAGTGCCCGTCATCAGCACGTGGTCGTCGCGCTCGCGCCATTCGATGCCGAGCTTGCCGCCGGGCAGCGTAATCTCGACATTGCGCTCGACACGCTTCAGGCGGGCCGCGGCCACTGCCGTTGCGCAGGCCGCCGAGCCGCAGGCCCTGGTCAGGCCGGCACCGCGTTCCCAGGTGCGGATCGTGATGTGCTTGTCATCGACGATATGGGCGAGCGTGATGTTGGCGCGCTCCGGGAAGATCGGATGGTTTTCGAGCAGCGGACCGAAACGCTCGAGATCATAGGCGTTGACGTCGTCGACCCAGAAGATCGCATGCGGATTGCCCATGCTCACCACGGAGGGCGAATGCAGGATGGGATTGTCGATCGGCCCGATCTGCAATTCGATGTAGCGGGTATCGCGGAACTCTTCCGCCAGCGGAATGTCCTGCCAGCCGAACTTCGGCGCACCCATATCGACGGTGTAGAGATCGGGCGCCGGGCCTTGCCAGGCATTGAGCAAGCCGGCCGCCGTCTCGAACGTCGCGGCGGTCTGCCCGTTCTTCTCGAAGATGCGCCGCACCACACAGCGCATGCCGTTGCCGCAGGCGCCTGCCTCCGAGCCGTCATTGTTGTAGATGCGGATGAAGGCTTCGGTGCCGTCGAGCCGCGGCTTCTGCAGCACCATGAGCTGGTCATAGGCCACACCGCCGTTCGCAGACGCCACCGCGCGGGCGTCGTCCGGCGTCACCGGGCCCGCAGAATCGCGCATGTCGACAACGACGATCTCGTTGCCGATGCCGTTCATCTTGGCAAATGCGTGATTGGCGAGCGCGCTCATGAAAATTCCCGAATTTCGCCTGTCTTATATGGCGATCCTTGCCGGCTTGGCCAGTGATTTGCGGTCGGCGGCCGAGCGGTCTGCCATGACGCATCTGTCATGGGACGAATTCCGCGCCCGCGTGTTAGAACGGCGCAGCTCGCCGCGAACCGGGATGCGCGGCCGGGCTCAAGCCGGATTAGGCCTTGGTGGGCAAGGTCTTGCTGATGAAGGGCCTTGGTTAAGGCCTTGGGGAGAATAAAAATGATCAGGTTTCGTCGTCTTGCTCTGGCCGCGCTGATCCCGGCAGCGGCCTTGTCGCTTGGCCTGCCTGAGGTTCTGGCGCAAACCCCGAGCCCGGCACCGGCGGCCTCGGCAAGTCCCTCGCCGGCCCCATCGGCTTCTCCCGCCCCGGCCGCGAGCGCCTCGCCGGCCCCTGCGGCGACGGCCTCACCCGCGCCGTTGCCTGCCGCCAGCGCGTCGCCGGCCCCGACAACGTCGCCCTCGCCCGCAGCCAGCGCCTCACCCAGCCCAACGGCCCCGCCACCGGCGGCGGCCGCAACACCTGCCCCGGTGCAAACCGCCGATCCGTTCGGCCTGGAGACCACGCTCGAGGCCAAGAAGGTCGTGATGGTCAAGGGCACTGCCAATTGGGACTCGGCCTTCGACACGCTGATCGATGCCTTCAAGGCACTGAACACGCTCCTGGACAAGCAGGGCATCAAGCCATCAGGCAATGCGATGATCGTCTACACCTCGACGGACGATACCGGCTTCACCTTCCTTGCCGAGATCCCTGTCGAGCAGGATCCCAAGAACCTCGCCAAAGACATGAGCATCGGCAAGTCGCCGGAAGGCAAGGTGCTGAAATTCGTCCATCGCGGCTCCTACGACAACATGGACAACACCTATGAGGCGATTACCAACCACCTCGACGACAAGAGGCTGGAAGCCAAGGACACGTTCATCGAGGAATACCTCACCGATCCGCTGAGGACGGCAGAGGACAAGCTCGTGATCAACGTTTTCGTGCCGCTGAAGTGAGACCAATGAAAAAGACTGCCATACTTGCTACGTCCCTTGCCGCCGTTTTCGCCGCCACGCTGCTGACAACGCCCGCGCTTGCCGATGATTTTCCATCCGCCATTACGGTGAGCGGCGAAGCCAACATTTCCGCGGCGCCCGATCTCGCACAGATCGACGCCGGCGTCGCCAACGACGCCAAGACGGCGAAGGAAGCGTCCGACGCCAACAACGCCGCGATGGGCAAGGTGCTGCTGGCGCTGAAGGGCGCCGGCATCGCCGAGAAGGATTACCAGACCTCGCGCCTGTCGCTTCAGCCGCAATACGGCCAGAACAAATCCACCGGCGCCTCGCCCGTGGTCGGCTTCCGCGCTTCGAACCGCGTCACCGTGAAAATTCGCGACGTGACCAAGGTCGCCGGCGTCATCGACACGCTGGTCAGCGCCGGCGCCAACGACATCGGCAACATCTCCTTCGAGGTGACGCAGGCGTCAAAACTGCTGGACGACGCGCGCGAGCAGGCGATCGTGGACGCCCGCCGCAAGGCCGAGATCTACGCCAAGGCCACCGGCGTGACGCTGGGCGCGCCGCTCAGCGTCACCGAGGGCGGCGGCCCGGTGCCGCTGTTCAAGGGGCGGATGGCTGCCGAACCGATGGCCAGAGCATCCACTGCCGTCGCGCCGGGCGAAGAAACGCTGTCGGTGACGGTGAATGTGAGCTGGGCGATCAAGCAGGGGCAGTAGTCCCGTTCATAAGAGGAACGTCGCCGCAACACCATTGGTGCAGTCCCTGCGAACGCGTTCGCAGGGACTGATCATGCATGCCCGTTAATGGAGGCTCGCGGCGAGTCTTTCCGTTGATGAATCGGCCCATCGCCCAAGTTGCTGTATCCAGTATGTCGCTGAGCGAGGCGACCGATCAAACGTCCGGCGGCAGTGGATAGCATTGTTGCCTGATCAATCATTCGCGCTGATATCAGTAAAAAGGAAACCCGCCGGCGTCTTGGTAAAGACGAAGATGAGCTCGCCGCAGAAGACGAAGTAACTGTCGTTCTTATAATCGTCGCGATCGTAGACGGCCTTGCCGCGCTGGATACACGCGCGATTTTTCGCCGTGAACGAGGTCCGATAGGTCTTGGCGCCAAATTGCGCGGCGTCGCGAATTGCGTTGTCGTTCATGAACGGCAATCGTGTCATACCGGCGACGGCGACGGAATCGTTTGCCTTCAGCGCCGCGCGAAACTTCTCGATGAAGCCATCGAATTCCTTCTGCAAGGCAGGAGAAGCGACGGCGTTCTTCGCCCGGGCGACGGCTGGAGCAAGGTTCACAAGAGCGGTTGCGAGCACAATTCTCAGCAAAAATCCCACAGGCCGGCTCCATCCATCGATCAATCAAGGTCTTCCGACCGAAAGAAATCCATGGTGTTTTGTTGCGTCATGAGCTTTCTGGTTCAACGGCGCAGAGCCGTACGCACTTGTCGCTATAGGAGCAAAGCGGACATTGCTTTCGTCGCATCACGCCGCCGGGTTTATGGGTACACGACCTAAATCTCCACCACCTGCCCCGGCTGCATCGCCACAAACCGCTCCTGCGGAAGCTTCGCGGCGTCGAGCGCTTCGACCAGCGCCTTGGCCGGCGCGTCGATTGCCTCATCCGTGAGCTGGAACGTGCCGTGATGATGCCCGAGCGCGGCCTCGGCGCCGCAATCGCGTAGCGCCTTCACCGCGTCCTCTGGATTCATATGCTGGTCGCGCATGAACCAGCGCGGCTCGTAGGCGCCGATGGGAAGGATGGCGAGGCGCAGCTTCCCGTGCTTCTCGGCGACGCGGCGGAAATGCCGGCCATCGCCATAGCCGGAATCGCAGACCACGTAGATTTTCCCGGCCGGCGTCTCCAAGACAAAACTCGCCCACAGCGCCTTGTTGCGATCGAACATGCCGCGCGCCGTCCAATGCCGGGTCGGCACCAAATGCACGGCGATGCCGCCGCCGAGCTCGACGCGGTCGTGCCAGTCGAAGGCTTCCACCTTGATCGTGGAATCCCAGCTGCGCATCGTCACGTCGTTGCCGAGCGGGGTGACCACGCGCGGAGCAAAATTCTTGGTGAGCCGCGACAGCGTCGCGATGTCGAGATGATCGTAATGGCCGTGCGAGACCAGCACGACATCGATCTTCGGCAACTTCTCGAAGGCGATGCCGGGATCGTTGTGCCGCTTCGGCCCGGCCCAGGCGACCGGCGAGACCCGCGTCGACCAGACGGGGTCGACCAGGATGTTGAGGCCGCCGGTCTGGATCAGCCAGCTGGCATGCCCGACGAAGGAGAGCCGCACCTTGTCGCCGTCTACGCGGGCCGGCGGCGTGTCGGCATGGGGGCTGGGCGCCCAGTCGGGCCAGGTGGCGCGCTGCCGCTTGCCGCCGAGCTGCCAGCGCAGCACCTCCCGAAGCGATTTCGGCGGCGCGCCGTCCGGATCGAAGAAGTTCAGACCGTCGAAATGGTCGGAGGCGGGACCGTCGTAGGTTTTCATGCGGGACACCCAGAGGGACGGGACACCGACCAGGCCGCCGGCCCCGGCAAGCAGTCCGAACAGGCGGCGGCGGGTGATCGGCACGGCGGGCTTCAGGAATGGTGGCGGAGGTAAGTCATCACCTTCTATATGGGCGGGGCAAAAGGAAAAAGGAACCGCCAGTCGAAAGCGCCATATTTTCAGGATGTTACCTTGATAGAGACATTTCGGCGCCCCAACTTTCCTTGACTTTTGGGCGGGAGCGGCGTTT
Organism: Bradyrhizobium sp. CIR18; assembly: GCF_014198295.1. NCBI lineage: Bacteria > Pseudomonadati > Pseudomonadota > Alphaproteobacteria > Hyphomicrobiales > Nitrobacteraceae > Bradyrhizobium > Bradyrhizobium sp. CIR18. Next base: position 98,511 of record NZ_JACIHF010000006.1, read on the forward strand.
AACCCCGCCACTTTCTCGGAAAGGCTTTCTTTTCGACCCGCCGACTGGTCCTCGAGGCCAGAGGTCAACGCCCGACAGCGCTGTGCGCCCTCGGGCGTAAAGGTGTTTGGAAGATCGCTTGCCCAAGGAGGTGGTCATCGCCCGACTTGATCGGGCGATCCAGTATTCCAGAGGCGACTCGGCTGGAACCGAGGTCTCGGCGTACTGGATGCCCCGGTCAAGCCGGGGCATGACAGCAGTGAATAACGGAGCGCTCCTCCCGTCGGGAGGACAGCAACAGGACAACGGCATTGTTCGACAATCTGTCGGAACGGCTTAGCGGAATTCTCGATCGTCTGACGGGGCGCGGTGCGCTGACCGAAAAGGACGTCGATGCCGCGATGCGCGAGGTGCGCCGCGCGCTGCTGGAGGCCGACGTCGCGCTGGAAGTGGTGCGCAGCTTCACCGAACGCGTGCGCGAGCAGGCGATCGGCGCCACCGTCGTCAAGTCGGTCACGCCCGGCCAGATGGTGGTCAAGATCGTCCATGACGAGCTGATCAACACGCTCGGCGCCGAAAGCCAGACCATCGACGTCAACTCCGTGCCGCCGGTGCCGATCATGATGGTCGGTCTGCAGGGCTCGGGTAAGACGACCACCACCGCAAAGCTCGCCCGCCGCCTGGTCCAGCGCGACAAGCGCAAGGTGCTGATGGCCTCGCTCGACGTCTATCGTCCGGCGGCGATGGAGCAGCTGGCCGTGCTCGGCCGCGACCTCGACATTCCGACCCTGCCGATCGTGGCGGGACAGCAGCCGCCGCAGATTGCCAAGCGCGCGCTGGAAGCCGGCAAGCTCGGCGGCTACGACATCGTGCTGCTCGACACCGCCGGCCGCACCACGCTCGACGAAGACATGATGGCGGAAGCCGCCGCGATCAAAGCCGCGGCCAATCCGCACGAAGTGCTGCTGGTCGCCGATAGCCTCACCGGTCAGGACGCCGTGAATCTCGCGCGCGCGTTCGATCAGCGCGTCGGCCTCACCGGCATCGTGCTGACCCGTGTCGACGGCGACGGCCGCGGCGGTGCTGCGCTGTCGATGCGCGCGGTCACCGGCAAGCCGATCAAGCTGATCGGCACCGGTGAAAAGACCGACGCGCTGGAAGACTTCCATCCCGACCGTATCGCCGGCCGCATCCTCGGCATGGGCGACGTGGTGTCGCTGGTCGAGCGCGCTGCCGCCAATATCGACGCCGAGAAGGCCGCGCGCACCGCCGAGCGCATGCGCAAGGGTCAGTTCGACCTCAACGACATGCGCGAGCAACTGCTGCAGATGGCCAATATGGGCGGCATCAGCGGCCTGATGGGCATGATGCCCGGTATCGCCAAGATGAAGAACCAGATCGCGGCCGCGGGGATCGACGACAAGATCCTGAAGCGCCAGGTCGCGGTGATCGATTCCATGACGCGCGACGAGCGCCGTCATCCCGATTTGCTCAAGGCCAGCCGCAAGAAGCGTATCGCTGCAGGGTCCGGCCAGAGCGTCGAGCAGGTCAACAAGCTGCTCAAGATGCACCGGAACATGGCCGACGTGATGAAGGCGATGGGTTCGGGCAAGCGCGGCCCGCTCGCCGGCATCGCGCAGGCCATGGGCTTTGGCGGCGGCATGAAGCCGCCCTCGCCGGAAGAGATGAAGGCGCTGCAGGAGAAGATGCAGAGCGGCGGCGGAAAGGGTTTGCCCAGTTTGCCGAAGGATCTGCCGGCCGGCTTGCGTCAGGGCCTGCCGAATGTGCCGGGCCTCACGGGCCTCAGCGGCAAGCCGATGCTGCCGGGCCTCGGCGGTTTCCCCGGCAAGAAGAAATGAGGAATTCGTCGCACGGGATCGATAAGCGTCCCGCGCAACGCGGAATACCAATCAACCGAACAAACCGTACTTTGAAGGAGAACTGAATGTCCGTCGTTATCCGCCTCGCTCGCGCAGGCACCAAGAAGCGTCCCGTCTATCACGTCGTCGTCGCCGACTCGCGCTTCCCGCGCGATGGCCGCTTCATCGAGCGTCTCGGCTATTTCAACCCGCTGCTGCCGAAGGACAACGAGACCCGTCTGAAGCTCGACATGGACAAGGTGAAGGCCTGGCTCGCCAAGGGCGCGCAGCCGTCCGACCGCGTGGCGCGTTTCCTCGACGCTGCCGGCGTCAAGAAGCGCGAAGCGCGCAACAACCCCGAGAAGGCCGTGCCGCGCAAGGAGCGCAAGGCGCAGGCCGAAGCCGCCGCGAAGGGCTAAGGCTAGATCATGTCGGCGCTGGTCTGCGTCGCGCGGATCGGCGCCGCGCATGGTGTGCGCGGTGCGGTCAAACTGTGGACCTTCACCGAGGATCCCTTTGCCGTCAGGCGCTATGGTCCGCTTGTGTCCAAGGACGGCAAGCGTCAGTTCGAGGTCGCAACGGCGCGCGAGGCCAAGGATCATCTGGTCGCGACGTTCAAGGGCGTCACGACCCGCGATGAGGCCGAGCGCCTCAACGGCATCGAGCTCTACGTCGCGCGCGAAAAACTGCCCGCGACCGATGCGGACGAATATTACCACGCCGATCTGATCGGGCTCGTCGCCGTCACCACGGACGGCGACGCGCTCGGCCGCGTGCTCGCGATCCACAATTTCGGCGCCGGCGACATCATCGAAATCGCGCCCCCAAAAAACACGACGATGCTGCTGCCGTTCACGAACGCCGTGGTGCCGGAGGTCGATCTCGAAGGCGGCCGCGTCGTGATCGCGCTGCCGCAGGAGATCGAGGGCGAGGACGCTCCCTCGGCGGCTCCCCGCGAACGCGGGGACCCATAACCACGGGCCGTGGTTTTGGCTAAGCTGATTGCGATGGCAAACCCCTCACCCTGGCGCGCGACGGTGCTGACGCTGTTTCCGGAGATGTTTCCGGGGCCGCTGGGCGTGAGCCTTGCTGGCCGGGCGCTGGCCTCGGGGCTCTGGGAGATTGAGGCGCGGGACATAAGGGCGTCCGCCACCGACCGCCATCGCAGCGTCGACGACACCCCGGCCGGTGGCGGGCCGGGCATGGTGCTGCGGGCGGATGTTCTGGCCGCCGCGATCGATGCCGCCGGGATCGCCCCCGAGCGGCCGCGGCTGCTGATGAGCCCGCGCGGTCGGCCATTGACCCAGGCCCGGGTTGCCGAGCTCGCCGGGGGCCCCGGTCCCCTGATCGTCTGCGGGCGATTCGAGGGGATCGACCAGCGGGTGATCGACGGGCGGGGCCTGGAGGAGGTCTCGATCGGGGATTACGTGCTGTCCGGGGGCGAAATCGCAGCTTTAGCCCTGATCGATGCCTGCGTTCGGCTGCTGCCGGGCGTGATGGGCAAGGAGGCCTCGGGAACCGAGGAAAGCTTCTCCGATGGCCTTTTAGAGTACCCCCAATACACCCGTCCGCAGCTGTTCGAGGGGACCCCGATCCCGGAGGTCCTGACCTCCGGCGACCATGCCAAGGTGGCCAGCTGGCGGCGGGCGCAATCGGAAGCCCTCACGGCGGCCCGGCGGCCCGATTTATGGGCCCAGATCCCACCCAAGCCGGCGAATCGGGCCGGTCGCCAAAAAACGCCAAAAAACAAGACAGACGGGTGACAAACGCTCCGGCTTGCCTTATAGGAGCGGCCAAATCCGCAATGGCTGGATAGACGAATTTTGCGCAGCCCCCCGTTTCCAGGGCTGGGCGCGCCGATGGAGATTTACCCATGAACCTGATCAAGCAGCTCGAGCAAGAGCAATTCGACAAGCTGTCCGCCGGCAAGGACATCCCGGAATTCGGTCCCGGCGACACCGTGATCGTCAACGTGAAGGTGGTCGAAGGCGACCGCACCCGCGTGCAGGCCTATGAAGGCGTCTGCATCGGCCGTTCCGGCGGTGGCCTCAACGAGAGCTTCACCGTCCGCAAGATCTCCTATGGCGAGGGCGTGGAGCGCGTGTTCCCGGTGATGTCGCCGATGATCGACTCGATCAAGGTGGTGCGTCGCGGCAAGGTGCGTCGCGCCAAGCTGTATTACCTCCGCAACCTTCGCGGCAAGTCGGCCCGCATCGTCGAGAAGCAGGACCGCCAGACCGCGGTCGGCGAGTAAGCTCCGCCCCACCAGGCAAGTTTTCGAAAGCGCGGGGCTCGGCTCCGCGCTTTTTTGTTTTGCCCGCTGTCAATGCGAGGAGCCCTTGCGACGAAGCAATCCAGATTGTCTCCGCGGGCGCATTCCTGGATTGCTTCGCGGAGCCTGTCATCGGGCCGCGCTACGCGCGGACCCCGGTGGCTCGCAATGACGAGCCGAAACTCTCGCGCTTTTACCGCTGCATGCTATATAGCTTCTAGAATGTTTCCAGATCTGACCAGCTTCGCCCCCGTCCAGCGCATCGTCATCGACGATCGCTCGCGGCTGCCTGGCCGGTTCTTCGGACGCTTCGCGACCTCGGCAACGTCAGAGCTTACGCGCGCAGCCTAAAAGCTGCGCTGACGATTTTGTTGCCCGCGCGCAAGCCGCGCTCATCGCCTTCACACATTCTCCGGAGCTTAAGCTCATGTCCAAGCCGACCACATTGTACGACAAGATCTGGAACGACCACCTGGTGCACGAAGCCGAGGACGGCACCTGCCTGCTCTATATCGACCGTCATCTGGTGCACGAGGTGACCTCGCCGCAGGCGTTCGAAGGCCTGCGCGCCACGGGCCGCAAGGTCCACGCGCCCGAGAAGACGCTCGCCGTCGTCGACCACAACGTGCCGACCACCGACCGCACCAAGCCGAATCCCGACCCCGAGAGCATCGAGCAGATCAAGGCGCTGGCCGAGAACGCCAAGGAATTCGGCATCGAATATTACAACGAGTTCGACAAGCGCCAGGGCATCGTCCACGTCATCGGCCCCGAGCAGGGTTTTACCCTGCCCGGCACCACCATCGTCTGCGGTGACAGCCACACCTCGACGCATGGCGCGTTCGGCGCGCTCGCGCACGGCATCGGCACGAGCGAGGTCGAGCACGTTCTGGCGACGCAGACGCTGATCCAGAAGAAGGCCAAGAACATGCGCGTCACCGTCGACGGCAAATTGCCCGACGGCGTGACGGGCAAGGACATCATCCTCGCCATCATCGGTGAGATCGGCACCGCGGGCGGCACCGGCTACGTGCTGGAATACGCCGGCGACGCCATCAGCGCGCTCAGCATGGAAGGCCGCATGACGGTCTGCAACATGTCGATCGAAGGCGGCGCGCGCGCCGGCCTCGTTGCACCCGACCAGAAGGCGTTCGACTTCCTGCGCGGCCGCCCCAAAGCCCCGAAGGGCGCCGACTGGGACGCGGCGATGCGCTACTGGGAAAAACTGCGCTCCGACGAGGGCGCGCATTTCGACAACGAGCTGCGCCTCGATGCGGCCAAGCTGCCGCCGATCGTGACCTGGGGCACTTCGCCTGAAGACGTCATCTCGGTGACCGGCATCGTGCCCGATCCCGACCAGATTGCGGACGAGGCCAAGCGCCTCTCCAAGCATCGTGCGCTCAAGTACATGGGCCTGACCGCGGGCACGAAGATCACCGACATCAAGGTCGACCGCATCTTCATCGGCTCCTGCACCAACGGCCGCATCGAAGATCTGCGCGCTGCTGCGAAGATCGCCGAAGGCAAGACCGTTTCGGCGCATGTCAACGCCATGGTCGTGCCGGGCTCCGGCATCGTCAAGGAGCAGGCGGAAGCCGAGGGTCTCGACAAGATCTTCATCAAGGCCGGCTTCGAATGGCGCGAGCCGGGTTGCTCGATGTGCCTTGCGATGAACCCGGACAAGCTGGCTCCGGAAGAGCGTTGCGCCTCGACCTCGAACCGCAATTTCGAGGGCCGCCAGGGCTTCAAGGGCCGCACCCATCTGGTGTCGCCGGCGATGGCGGCAGCGGCGGCGATCGCGGGTCACTTCGTCGACGTCAGGGACTGGCGCTAAGCCACTGCCTGCAATTGTAGCGATCGCGGCAAACAGCCGTTAAACGATCGCCTGACACTCTCGTCCTCGCGAGGTTTTCGCGAGGACGCGCGCCATGGCCAACAAGCCCGAATATGTCGACCTGATCAGCGAGGCCACGCGCCAGCACCGCCGGCGCGCGCCGCGCCTGCACATCGTCGCCAAGCCCGAGGTCGAGGAGACCTCGAAGCTCAGCCGCTGGCCGCCTGCGATGTTCAAGCAGTGGAAGCTCGATAATCTGATGCGGTGGAAAGCTTCGTCGTGGAAGCTGAAAGATTGGCTGTAGCCGCCGGACGAGCAAAGGGCGCCACTGAGGCGCCCTTTTCACGTCGATCGTGCTTACCAATAGTACCTGTACGGATGGTGCCAGCGATGCCAGCGGCAGATGCGGCGCGGGCCGTAATAGGTCCAGATGACCCGGCAGCGGCGCGGATAATGGTAATAGGGATAATAGCCGCCGACATAATAGCGCCGGTGGAAGTGGCGATGGCCGAAATGGGGACGATAGCCCCAGTGGCGGTGATAGCCGCCATAATGACGGAATCCGCCGTAGCGAATGCCGCCGCCGTGGAAGGCCGGCCCGGCGCGGAAGCCGCCGCCATGAAAGCCGCCGCTGCGGAAGCCGCCGAAATGTCCGCCGCCACCGCGGAAGCCACCGCCGCCGTGAAAATGTCCGCCACCACCATGCCCACCGCCGCCGTGCCGGACCTGCGTGACGAGGTCGTCGGCCGCAGCTTTCGTCGCAGGTGACGTCGCCGGATTGATCAAGGTGAGCGCTTCAGCGCGATGCTCGCTCCCGGCCGACAGCATCAGCGTCGCCGCAGCCGCAATCCCGAGCAGGCGCACCGGGCCTGCCCGGAGACCCAAACTCCTCAGCATGGACTTCTCCCTGAATCTGGACAGCGGAGCAGCGATGCTCGTTCCCGGCCCGCGTCATCCCTGTTCAATTGCAGTCGCTCGCGGGGTTAAATTGCTAACAGCGATGTGAACGCGCCATGAATGAACGAGGCGGGCGCCTCGCTGCGGCGCTGTGCCGCTACGGGAAGGAAGTCTTGAGATGACCGTCTACGCGATTGCACAATTGAAGATGACCGACCGCGCGGCCTACGATCGCTATCAGGCGCGGTTCTTCGACGTGTTCAAGAAGTACAATGGGCGCCTGCTCGCTGCCGATGAGCGACCGCGCGTGCTCGAAGGGGCGTGGCCGCACGACAAGCTGGTCATGATGTCGTTTCCGGACGAGGCCGCCTTCCTCGCCTTCTCGAACTCACCCGACTACGAGGAAATTTCGCGCGACCGCAAGGCGGGCGCGCAGGCGACCGTGTTACTGGTCAAGGGATTTGCGCCCGCCGGCTAGGACGTCACCAGAACGGCCCGTAGCCGAACACGAAGGGCGCGGGCACGCCGTAGGGATAGGGACGATAGTGGACCGGCCGCGCGTAATAGCGGGGATCATGGCGCACGACGGGCCGCGCAATATGTTGGGGCGGCGCGGGTCGCCGCACATCGAAAACTGCGATCCCCGCCGAGGCCTCCGGCACCGTCGTCCTTGGCGCCGCGGCCGCGCAGGGCAGGCCGGCGGCAAGCGCGACGACAACGGCCCATGCAAACCATCTCGCCATGACGATCCCTTGCGGCATCAGCCGGGGCGCCAGTAGCAGCTCATCCGCGGCACGATCACCGTGCCGCTGGGCCGGAATTCCTGCACATAGGTCGCGTTGCATTCGCGGACCGCATTGGGACCCGGATTGTAGCGCGGATAGACGCCGTCAGGGCTGTAATAGGGCGTGACTCGCAAACGCGGCGGTCGCTTGCGTGGCGGCGGGGCATCAGGCGGGGCTGCCTGGGCGAGGCGAATCTCGGAGCCGGCGGTCTGGGCCTCGGCGCCAACGCAAAATGGCGAAAACAACCCCATGCACAGTAGCGTCAGCGCTGTTTTCGCTCGCATTTTTCCGCCCACCTGAAACGTCCCGTTCGAGGCCCACGCTCCCCGTTTTGGCGGCGCCCGTCAACCTCGCCGCGCTTTATAAAGCGGGATGCATCAGCGGGAAACCCGCGCTGGAGCCCGTTTCAATGGAATTGAAACCGGCTCCAGATTCTTACTTTGACGCGTTTTCTTCGCGCGAAGCAGTATCCACTTCGCTCGAAAACGCTTTAGAACAACCCCATGTGGACGGAATTGAAAGCGCCCTCGCTGGCCGAGATGGAAGCGACGGCACACGAGATCTTCGAGCGCCTGCCGGCGGAATTTCGTAGCCTGTGCGAGGGCGTGATCCTCCGCGTCGACGACTTCCCGACCGAGGAGGTCCTGGACGAGATGGAATGCGAGAGCGAGTTCGACCTGCTCGGCCTGTTCCAGGGCGTCGGCCTGCCGCAGCAGAGCCTTGGTGACGTGGCGCGGCTGCCCAACATGGTCTGGCTCTACCGCCGGCCGATCCTGGATTACTGGGCCGAGCACGACGAGAGCCTTGGCCATATCGTCCGCCACGTCCTGATCCACGAGATCGGCCACCATTTTGGCCTGTCGGACGACGATATGGCGGCGATTGAGGCAAAGGCGGAGTAGGAAGCGCCGGCGTGAGATGAGCCCCCACCCGCCGCGCTTCGCGCGTCGACCTCCCCCGCAAGCGGGAGAGGTGAAGTCCCGACGCCGCACCAGCTCTGCCTCAAACCAGCCAAGCAGACGAGACCTGCCGAATTCGGCCTAGGATTCAGGCCCCGGACACGATAAACACGCCTTCCCTGAACCACCCCGGAAAAGCGCAACCATGGACAAGTTCACCACGCTGGAAGGCGTCGCGGCGCCGCTGAAGATCATCAATGTCGACACCGACATGATCATTCCGAAGCAGTACCTCAAGACCATCAAGCGCACCGGCCTTGGCAAGGGGCTCTTCTCCGAGCAGCGCTACAAGGACGACGGCAGCGAGAATCCGGACTTCGTTCTCAACCAGCCCGCCTATCGCAATGCGAAGGTGCTGGTCGCCGGCGACAATTTCGGCTGCGGCTCGAGCCGCGAGCATGCGCCCTGGGCGCTGCTCGACTTCGGCATCCGCTGCGTGATCTCGACCTCGTTCGGCGACATCTTCTACAACAACTGCTTCAAGAACGGCATTCTGCCGATCCGCGTCAGCCAGGAAGACCTCGACAAGCTGTTCGACGATGCCGAGCGCGGCGCCAATGCGACGCTGACGATCGACCTGCCGAACCAGGAGATCCGCGGCCCCGACGGCGGCAAGGTCAAGTTCGAGATCGATCCGTTCCGCAAGCACTGCCTGATCAACGGCCTCGACGACATCGGCCTGACGATGGAGAAGAAGTCCTCGATCGACACCTATGAGGACAAGCTCAAGCGCGAACGCGCCTGGGCCTGATACCTGTTTTTCGTTCGAGCCCCGGTGCCGCAAGCGCCGGGGCTTTTTCTTTGCCCTGCTTGTCCTTATAGCTCGCTGATGCTGCCCGACATCGTCACCTTCTGGCATGGCCCGATGGACGCCCTGCGCCAGACCTGTCTGCGCTCGCAGCTCGCGGCCGGCCACAAGGTCACGGTCTACAGCTTCGACACCATTCCCGGCCTGCCCGCCGGCGTCGCCAACGCGGATGCCGAAGCGATCCTGCCGCATGCGTTCTCGGAACGCTTGCGGCCCCCGCAACCGGATGGAAGCTGGCGCGACTGGACCACGCTGCAGTTCAGCGATTTCTTCCGCATGAAGCTGATGGCGAAGAATCTCGGCCTCTGGCTCGACGCCGACGTGCTGCTCTTGAAGGCGGTCGAGATTGATCCGGCAAAGCCTTACTTTGCCTGGGAGCGGCCACGCCAGCTCGGCAATTCCGTGATCTACCTGCCGCCCGGGCACGGCATCGTTACCGCCTTCGAGGAGCTGATGGAGCAGGAGGAGCTGACGCCGAACTGGCTGTCGGTCCGCCATCGCATCACCTTCATGATGCGCCGCCTGCGCGGCGGCTCAAGCCGCCTCTCCGATATCCGCGTCGCGATCTTCGGACCTGCCGCGCTCACCGCGCTCGCGCGCCGTACCGGCGAGCTGCAGAACGCGCTGCCCAAGCAATCGTTCTATGCCGTGCATGCCGAGCCAAAACTGTTCTTCGATCCCTCGAGCTATCTCGGCCTCGTCACCAACCCCGAGATCATCGGCCTGCACATCTCGCCCAAGGGCCGCGGCGGCGAAAAGCCGATTCCGGGCAGCCTATATGCCTGGGCGACGGAGAGATTCGCTTAGCTCTCGTGCCCCGGACGCAGCGCAGCATCCCTTGGTGATGCGCTGCTGAGCCGGGGCCCAGTAACGTGGCGAGATGGGTCCCGGCTCTGCGGAGCGGCACTTCGCGCCGCACCGCGTCGGGACACGCGATCAACCTCGTCCCCTCCAGTTTGATCCAGCGCAACGCGCCTCTGCATCATTGTGCTTAATTCGCTCCAATTCCGCTGTCCGAAGGGAGCTTTCCATGAGCACCGCAAGCAGGCCATATCCCATCGTCCAGGACCTCATCGACTCCTTTGCGAGCTGGCTGAAGCATCGCCGCGAGCTGAACGAGATGCGGCAGCTCGATCGCGCCGATTTCGACCGGATCGCGAGCGACCTGCGGATCGCGCCTGACGATCTCGAGGAACTGGTCCGCCACGGCAAGCATTCTGCCGACGAGCTGCCAATGATGCTGCAGCAACTCGGCATCAGCGCCGAAGGCCTCGGCCGCGCGCAGCCGCTGCTGCTCCGCGACATGGAGCGGGTCTGCTCGCTCTGCAACAACAAGGGACAATGCGACCGAGATCTGGCCGACGGCACTGCCGCGGAGAACTATCACGGCTACTGCGGCAACGCCGCGACGCTCGAATCGCTCGATCGCGCCGATGTCGCGCCGCGGTGAGCGGCGCAGAAGATTCGCTCGCCGCACACTCATCAATCCCTACCTTGGATCGGCGCAAGGATGTCTGCTGTGCCGCTGATAGCGGGGTATGGCAGATCTCCCCCAGAGGTCCGCGCCGGGTCAGGGTTAAACTCGCGCGCTGCCGCAACCATCACTGGTCGATCAGCACGTGGTGCACCTCGCCGAGCGGCAAAAGATCGCGAATAGTATGATGTATGCAAGATTCCGTTTGCGCGGCGAGGATGCCGGCAAGGCCACCGCAATTATCCGTGCTTGATCTCGACGAATGGCTCTGTTTGGATAGTTTCGCTTCGGGCAATTCGTATTTCGGATAATCATGGCAAATGAAACAGATCGATCCCGTCGTTCATTGGGTGCTCGTTCACAAGAAAGCATCGTGACCGTCCACCGCGCGGGCATCGGGAATCGGCTGCTGGCGGCGTTGCCGCCGGCGGATCTCGGCTTGCTCACGCCCTACTTCCAGAAGGTCTCGTTCGAACCCGATGCCGTCCTGGTGCGGTCGGGCGATGAGCTCGACCCGGTTTATTTTCCCCATAGCGGCGCAATCGCCTTCATGCTCGATATGCCGGACGGGCAAACGGTCGCAACCACCTTGATGGGACGGGAAGGCGCTTTGGCCTCGTTCTCCGTGCTCGGCCCGTCGCTTTCATCCGTGACGGCGGTTACTCGCATAGCCGGCACAGCATCGCTGATTTCCGCCGCCAAATTTCGCGCCGCCTTTGCGCAAAGCACAGCCATCAGGAACGTCGTGCAGGTCCACGCCCGCGCGGTGTTATTGCAGCTCCAGCACGTAGCCGCTTGCAACGCGCTGCACCGGGTGGATGGCCGCATGGCGCGGTGGCTCCTGCAGCTTCACGACCGCGTGCCCGACGACCGCCTTCCGGTGACGCAGGAGGCGCTTGCGCAACTGCTTGGGGTGCGACGGACGACAGTAACCCTGACGATGAGCAAGCTACGCGAGGCCGGCGCGGTCCCGTCCGACGGGCGCGGGTTTGTAGAGATCGATCGGGCGCGGCTCGAGAAGGTCGCATGCGATTGTTATAGGCTCATGCAGCGCAACATCGATCGGATGTATTGCGAGGAATTGGCCGCGCCGTCCTCTGCTCTTGGCGAACAGAAGATGGCGGTTTGTCGCGGAAAAGCGGGTATCGCTTTTTCGAGTTGACGCTTCAACCCTTCCCCATCGCTGCAATGGCATCCGCGATTGCGATCGTGCGCCGGGCCATGTCGGCGTGCAGCCGCTCGACCATCGCACCATCCAACCGGATCGCGCCGCGCGAGACGTTCTCCGGCAGCTCGAACGCCGCGATGATTTTTCGCGCGCGCGCGACTTCCTCTTCGGGCGGCGTGAAGATCGCGTTGCAGGCGTCGATCTGCGAGGGGTGGATCAGCGTCTTGCCGTCGAAGCCGAGATCGCGGCCCTGCGCGCATTCGGTGGCGAAGCCGTCGGAATTGGCGATGTCGCTGTAGGGGCCGTCGAGGATTTCGAGGCCGTGGGCGCGCGTCGCCAGGATGCAGTGCGTGATCATCGGGATCATCGCGGCGCGGCCGGGCAGCATCCTGATGCGCGTTTCGCGTGAGATATCGTTCGGGCCGAACACGAAGCCTGACAGGCGCCGCGATTGATCGCGCCCGGCCTCGGCCAGCTCCTCCGCGTGCAGCACGGCGCGCGCGGTCTCGATCATGGCCCAGACCTTCACCGTCGGCGCCGCGCCAAGCTCGGTAAGACGGAGGCCGATCGTATCAAGATCTTCGACACTTGAAACTTTTGGAACCAGGATGCCGTCGGGCGAAGCCTTGGCGGCCATGGCGAGATCGTCGGCCCACCAGGGCGTGTCGAGACCGTTGGTCCGGATCAGGATCTCGCGCTTGCCAAAGCCCTTGGCTGCGATCGCGGCGGCGATCCCATCACGGGCCACCGCTTTGGCATCCGGCGCGACGGAATCTTCCAGATCCAGGATCAGGCCGTCGGCGGCGAGATTGCGCGCCTTTTCCAGCGCACGGGGGTTGGAGCCGGGCATGAACAGATGGCTGCGGCGCGGGCGGGTCATGCGAGCGTTCCTTCCGGTTTCCTCAAGCGGGCTCTTGATCGAAGCCGATAGCACCTGGCCTGCCTATTCGAAAGGCTTGTTCGCCCCTGCGGTCTATGATTAGGCATAGGTATGATGACATTCCCAGAGCATTTGCTGGAAGGCTACAGGGCCTTCGCCACCCAGCGGCTGCCGACCGAGCAGACCCGCTATCGCGACCTCTCGGTGAAGGGGCAATCGCCGGAAGTGATGGTGATCGGCTGCTGCGACAGCCGCGTCTCGCCGGAAGTGATCTTCGACGTCGGCCCGGGCGAATTGTTCGTGGTCCGCAACATCGCCAATCTGGTGCCCGTGTATCAGCCCGACGGCAACGCGCATGGCGTCTCGGCCGCGCTGGAATATGCGGTGACGGTGCTGAAGGTGAAGCACATCGTGGTGCTCGGCCACGCCCAATGCGGCGGCATCCGCGCCTTCGTCGACAAGATCGAGCCGCTCACGCCCGGCGACTTCATCGGCAAATGGATGCAGATGTTCATCAAGCCGGGTGAAGTGGTCGAGCAGCGCGACCATGAGAGCATGGCACAATTCGTCGAGCGCATCGAGAAGGCCGCGGTGTTCCGCAGCCTGGAAAACCTGATGACGTTCCCGTTCGTGCAGAAGGCAGTCGACAGCGGCCAGATGCAGACCCACGGCGCCTATTTCGGCGTCGCGGAGGGATCGCTGTTCGTGCTGGACAAGGTTGCGAAGGAATTCAAGAACGCGCGGGGCGTGGCGTAGGCCACCGCTCTCGTAGGGTGGGCAAAGCGAACCGTGCCCACCACCTGTCGCAATCGGAAAGAATGGTGGGCACGGCGCTTTGCGCCTTTGCCCACCCTACGGCAGCGGTGACGTGCCTTACGCCGCCTGCTTCTTCGCGCTGATCATCTTGCGGTTGATCAGCACTTCCGCGATCTGGATGGCGTTGAGCGCGGCGCCCTTGCGGAGGTTGTCGGACACGCACCACAGCACGAGACCGTTCTCAACCGTCGCGTCCTCGCGGATGCGGCTGATGTAAGTCGCGTCCTCGCCGGCCGCTTCGTAAGGCGTCGCGTAGCCGCCGGGCTCCTGCTTGTCGATGACGAGACAGCCGGGCGCCTTGCGCAGGATGTCGCGCGCCTCATCCGCCGTGATCGGATTCTCGAACTCGATGTTGACGGCCTCGGAGTGGCCGACGAACACCGGCACGCGCACGCAGGTGGCGGAGAGCTTGATCTTGGGATCAAGAATCTTCTTGGTCTCCGCCATCATCTTCCACTCTTCCTTGGTGTAGCCGTCCTCCATGAAGACGTCGATGTGGGGGATGACGTTGAAGGCGATGCGCTTGGGGAATTTCTTCGCGACCAGCTCGTCGTTGGTGTAGACGGCCTTGGTCTGCGAGAACAGCTCGTCCATCCCGTCCTTGCCGGCGCCCGACACCGATTGATAGGTCGAGACCACGACGCGCTTGATGGTCGCCTTCTCGTGCAAGGGCTTGAGCGCGACCACGAGCTGCGCGGTCGAGCAGTTCGGGTTGGCGATGATGTTCTTCTTCTTGAAGCCTTCGGTCGCGCCTGCGTTCACCTCCGGCACGATCAGCGGCACGTCCGGATCCATGCGCCAGGCCGACGAGTTGTCGATCACGACGGCGCCGGCGGCGCCGATCTTCGGCGACCATTCCTTCGACACCTCGCCGCCGGCCGACATCAGGCAGATGTCGACGTCGGAGAAGTCGTAATGCTCGAGCGCCTTGCACTTCAGGGTGCGGTCGCCATAGGAGACCTCGACGCCGACGCTGCGGCGTGACGCCAGCGCCACGACCTCGTCCGCGGGGAATTTGCGCTCGTCGAGAATGTTGAGCATTTCCCGTCCGACATTGCCGGTCGCGCCGACGACTGCGACTTTGTAACCCATCGTTCACTCTCCGATGAAAAAGCCCGTTCCCGAAGCTGACGCTTAAACGGGAAGAGCAGCGCTTCTATGCGAGAACCGGCCTCAAGACAACGTTGGACCATGCCTTAGGGACGTGGATGCAGTCGCCTGAGGCCAGCACGGCCGTTAGCCATACCCAGATCCACCTGACTCTCTTGGCTATCGCCGACGAGGTCGTCGGCACGCTGGCGCATCTGGTCGCCTATGTGGGGGCGCTCGCGCTGTTTGCCATCCTCGCCCTCGCCGCGCTCGGCCAGCTCCCCGAGCTGCGCGGCGATGATCCCGCAGACAAGCCGGGCTGGAGCACGGCCGATCGCTCGCACCCGGCCTTCGCCCTGAGCCGGATTGATTCATCAGAGAAAACAGCCTCTTACACCATCCTTCGGCATCCCGAAGGCGGCCGCAAAGACGTGATGCGCTGGGCAGGCGCGGCGGACCAGCCGCTGGCCGAGCTCGAAATCTATCGGGAAGGTGGCGAATTCGATGTGACCCGTCCTGTCGCGATGGACCTCGCCGTCCAGATGGGCCTCGGAGCGGCCACCGCGCTCGAGCAAGCCGGCCTGATCGAGACGAAATTCGGCCCCGTCGCGCTGTTCCGGCCGATCGGCACGGACAAGGGGACGCCGGCCTGCCTCGGCTACCTCAAGCGCAACGAGGAGCCGGCCTTGCAGATCTCCGGCTTCTCCTGCCAGGGCGATACCCTGCCCGCCCGGCGCGCGGCGATCGCCTGCACGCTGAACCGGCTGACGCTGCTGACCTCCGGCAACGAGCCGAAGCTGGCGGAATTGTTCGCCCATGCCGAGCTGAAGCGCCGTGGTTGCGACCTCGCGGGCTCGCCGGACTGGCTGCTGGGCGCCGCCAACGCGCAATTGCGCGGGGCGCTTTGACCGGCATCAAGCCCAAGTGGCTGGTATTGATGCAACTTTTGCCAGCGCGCACGATTATTCCGAGCTGGTGTGACCCAATAGACCTAGTTGCACTCACCCCGGCCGGGCTAGTATGGGGGTGAAATCGACTGGCGGCCTGCCGCCTGAAGGGGACGTGATGAGCTCGAAATTCTCTGCCAAATTGGCGACCTTGCTTGCAGCGGGCGCCGTGATTGCCATGTCCTCTGCCATTGTGGCGACGCCGGCCTCGGCTGACACCAAGACCAAGCGCTATGACGAACGTGGCCGGCACTATTACGGCCCTGGTGGACCCAACGCCGTCTACCAGCAGGGCCGCACCCGCATCTATGTGAGCAAGCGCTCCTGGCTCGACGGCGGCACCGAGGTCAATCCGGGCGACCGCAAGTTCTCCGACTACGCCTTCCCGCCGGCGGTCGGCTATCCGTCCTTCGCCCGCGAGAATCTCAACCGCCCGATCGACCGCCAGCCGCTTTCGCCGCCGCAGGACGTCGGCGGCTACCCGCAGAATTTCCCGCTGTACTGAGCGGAGTTATCGACCGAATCAAAATGGCCGGGCTCGCGCCCGGCCATTTTTGTTTTTGCGAGGTGCCGTAGGGTGGGCAAAGGCGCCCTTGCGCCGTGCCCACGATCTCTCTCGGTCACGAAAAATGCGTGGGCACGCTTCGCTTTGCCCACCCTACGATTCCTGTTGCTTGGGTGAGATGCGTGCGCCTCACGCGTTCGCAGCCGGATCATAGCGTCTGCAAAACTCCTCGATCGCTTCGGAGCGGAAATCGGCGAGGCGCTCGAAGATGAGCTCATCCGACCAATCCCACCAGGCGATGCGGCGCAGGCTGTCCGCAACGGAATCAGGAAAGCGCTTGCGGATCGGACGCGCGGGAACGCCGCCGACGATCGTGTAGGGCTCGACATCGCGGCTGACCACCGCGCCCGCAGCGATCACCGCGCCGTCACCGACGTTCACGCCGGGCAGCAGGATGGCGGCGTGCCCGATCCAGACATCATTGCCGACGATGACCCGGTCGCCGCGGCGGTCCGCGAAGAAGTCGCGGTCGCGCGTCACGCCCGCCTCGTAATATTCCGGGCAATAGGTGAAGCGATGCTGCGACGGCCGGCCCATCGGATGATTGGGCGCACCGATCCGCACCGAATTGGCGATGGCCGTGAACTTTCCGATGGCGGCGTCGGCGACCTCGCAGTTCTCGCCGAGATAGGAGTAGTCGCCGAGCGAGGCATATTCGATGCGGGTGTGGCTGAGGACCTCGCAGCGCCGCCCGATCTGCGCCTCGCGCTGGCGCACCGTGTCATGGATGATGGTTTCCGCGATCTTGGGGCGGGGTGAAGCATCCATGAATCAGCTCCGAGAGCAGGTGCCGCAGGGTGGGCAAAGGCGCAACGCGCCGTGCCCACCATCTCTTTCTAATCAGCACTCAGAACGTGGGCACGCTTCGCTTTGCCCACCCTACGAGAGCGGTGCCTGCCGTTACGCGTGCAGCTTCTGCAGTTCCTTCAGGATCGCTTCGCCCATCTGCGTGGTCGAGGCGGCCGTGGTGCCTTCCGACTTGATGTCGGCGGTGCGCAGACCGCTGGCGAGCACCGCGGCGATCGCGGCGTCGACCTTGTCGGCGAGCGCGCCCATGTCGAAGGAATAGCGCAGCGCCATGCCGAACGACGAGATCATCGCGATGGGATTGGCGAGGCCCTGGCCTGCGATATCAGGCGCCGAGCCGTGCACGGGCTCGTACAGCGCCTTGCGCTTCTTGGTCTTGACGTCGACCTCGCCGAGCGAGGCCGAGGGCAGCATGCCGAGCGATCCCGTCAGCATCGCCGCGATGTCGGACAGCATGTCGCCGAACAGATTGTCGGTGACGATGACGTCGAACTGCTTCGGCCATTTCACCAGCATCATGCCGCCGGAATCGGCGAGCTGGTGCTCGAGCGTGACATCAGGGTATTCGCGCTTGTGGACCTGGGTCATGACCTCGTTCCAGAGCACGCCCGATTTCATGACGTTGCGCTTTTCCATCGACGTCACTTTGTTCTTGCGCTTCCTGGCAAGCTCGAAGGCGACGCGGCCGATGCGCTCGATCTCATAGGTGTCGTAGACCTGGGTATCGACGGCGCGCTTCTGGCCATTGCCGAGGTCGGTGATGGTCTTGGGCTCGCCGAAATAGACGCCGCCGGTGAGCTCGCGCACGATGACGATGTCGAGGCCTTCGACGGCCTCACGCTTCAGGCTCGATGCATCGGCCAGCGCCGGGTAGCACACCGCGGGACGGAGGTTGGCGAACAAGGCCAGATCCTTGCGCAGGCGCAAGAGGCCGGCTTCGGGGCGCACCTCGTAGGGCACCGCGTCCCACTTCGGACCGCCGACCGCGCCGAAGATGATGGCGTCGGCCGCAAGCGCCTTGGCCATGTCGCCCTCGGAGATCGACACCTTGTGCGCGTCATAGGCGGAGCCGCCGACGAGGCCGGTATCCGTCTCGAACTTGGCGATCCCGGCCGAATTGAGCCAGTCGATCAGCCGCTTCACCTCGCCCATCACCTCGGGGCCGATACCGTCGCCGGGAAGCAGCAGCAATTTGTGGGTCGCCATGGTCGTTCCTCTCAGGTCGAATTCGGCCGGAGTGCTAGAGCGGCGTTGCGCGCTTGGCAAGACACCATTGCCGGGGTGCGGCTGTGCAAGGCGGACGGGGCCTGCCACACTGGGTGGGCCGGAGAACCCCTTGCACGCCCAAGACTGCTTTACTAAAGACCGCCGCCCGCCCTACGCGCATCCCGCGCGGCTGATCCTGACCCTGTCGCTGGCGGCGACGGTCGGGCTCGGCATCGGCCGCTTTGCCTATGCGCTGGTGCTGCCCGACATGCGGGAGGCCCTCGGCTGGTCCTACTCGGCGGCCGGATTCATGAACACCATCAACGCCGTCGGCTATCTCGTCGGCGCGCTTGTGGCCTCGCGCCTGATCCAGCGCGTCGGCTGGGCGGCCGCGATCCGCGGCGGAACTGTGGCCTGCGTCGCCGCGCTCGCCATTTGCGCGCTGACGGGGAATTTCGTCGCGCTGAGCCTGGCGCGCCTCGTACTCGGTCTCGGGGCCGCGGCGGGCTTCGTCGCCGGCGGCGCGCTCGCTGCGACCATCGCCCAGTCGCGCCCGGAGCGGGCCAATTTCCTGCTCAGCCTTTTCTATGCCGGGCCCGGCATCGGCATTCTGTCCTCGGGGCTGATCGCGCCGTTCACGCTGCAATATTTCGGGCCGGGCTCGTGGTGGATGGTGTGGTGGGCGCTGACACTGCTCTCGGCCGCGATGACCGTGCCGCTGTTCCTGATTCGCATCGAGAGCGGCGCGCGTTTCTCGGAAGGCAGCCACGCCGCCTTCGCGATTCGTCCCGTGCTGATCTACCTCGCGGGCTATTTCCTGTTCGGCGCGGGCTACATCGCCTACATGACCTTCATGATCGCCTATGTACGCGACGGCGGCGGCGGGGCCGCAGCACAAGCGGCGTTCTGGGGCCTGATCGGCCTGTCCGCCTTCGTGACTCCCTGGGCCTGGCGCGGCGTGCTGGCGCTCGATCGCGGCGGATTGGCCACCGCCATCATTCTCGGCACTAACGCGCTCGGCGCGGCCCTGCCGATGCTCGGGCATTCACCGGCATGGCTCGCGGTCTCCGCCGTGGTGTTCGGCGTCGCTTTCTTCGCCGTGGTCGGCTCGACCACCGCCTTCGTGCGCTTCAACTATCCGCCGGCGATGTGGCCGACCGCGATCGCGGCGATGACGATTTCGTTCGGCGTCGGGCAAACGCTGGGGCCGATCGTGGTCGGCGCGATCACGGACGCGCTGGGGAGCTTGAGCTACGCGCTCAACGTATCGGCGGCGCTGCTGGCGCTGGGGGCGGTCGCGGCGCTATGTCAGCGGAAGGTGGGGCCAGCCAAGGAATCGGCGCCGTAGGGTGGGCAAAGGCGCGTAGCGCCGTGCCCACGGTTTTATTCATGATGGATGGAATGGTGGGCACGCTTGCGCTTTGCCCACCCTACGGCAGCTTCGCCGGAACGGCGATCAGCTCCCGCTAAACGAATTGTACCCCTGGTCTTCCCAATAGCCGCCCTTGTAGTCGTTGGTGACTTCCATCGAGACCACGTATTTCGGGTTCTTGAAGCCGAGTTTTGTCGGCACGCGGATCTTCATGGGAAAACCGTAGGCGCGCGGCAGGATTTCATTCGCGTATTTGAACGTCATCTGGGTCTGCGGATGCAGCGCGCTGCGCATGTCGAGCGGCGAATTGTAGCCGTCCTTGTCGGCGCACTGGAACCAGACGTATTTGGCGCGCGTGTCGGCGCCGATCAGCTTGAGGAAATCGCGCAAGGGCGTGCCGGTCCAGCTGCCGATCGCGCTCCAGCCCTCGACGCAGATGTGACGCGTGATCTGCGTGACCTGCGGCAGCTTGTAGAGCTCGTCCAGCGGCCAGGACTTGTTGTTGTCGACCAGGCCGCGAACCTCGAGCTTCCAGTCGGCGCCAGCGACGTCGGGTGCGTCGTCGAGATCGTAATAGGCATTGAACGGAAACGGCTTCGTGATCGCGCTCTCGGGAAAAGTCGGCGCCAGCGCGTCGGGATTGAAGATGAAGGCCTGCACCGCGTCGTTGAATTTCGAGACCTGCTTCAGCATCTCCTCCGCCGAGGACGAGTCGATCACATCGCAGCCGGTGAGCAGCGTCAGCGCGCCGAGACTGGCGCCGCCCGCGATGAAGCGACGGCGGGTGACGTCGGGCATCGTTTTGATGGAATCCTTGATCAGGAGCCGCTTGTCGACGCCGGGGATCAGGAATGAACGCTTGGCCATGCTCTCCTCACATATCTATTCTGAGCATGATCTTGTCGGAAAACCGCTTTACACTTTTCCGGATCATGCTCTAGCGACCGATGATCATGGCGCGCAGGCTCTTCGGCACGAGCAGCGCGAGCAGGACGTGAACGACGAGGAACGCGCAGATCGCGACCATGCAGAAGAAATGGATGTAGCGCGCGGTCGGGTAGTCGCCGAACAGGGCGACGAGATAATAGAGCTGCACCGGCTTCCACATCCCTAAGCCCGTGAGCACGATCAGCACGCCGACCACGATGATGCCGGCATAGAGCAGGCGCTGCACGTAATTGTAGACGGTAAGATCGTCATGGCCGAGCTTGAAGGTCAGCGCAGCCCTGACGTCGTGGAGCACGCCCGAAGGTGTGATCGGCAACAGCTTCTTGCGGAAGCGGCCGGTGGCAAAGCCCGTGATGAGATAGGCGAGGCCGTTGATCATCAACAGCCACATCGCGGCAAAGTGCCAGAGCAGGCCACCGCCGAGCCAGCCGCCGAGCGTGTACTCGCGCGGAAAACTGAAGCCGAACAGCGGCGAGGCGTTGTAGATCTGCCAGCCCGACAGGATCATCAGGATCATGGCCAGCGCATTGACCCAGTGCATGACGCGGACCCAGGCCGGCTGGATCACTTTGGCCGGGGCGGCGCTGACCTGCTCGTCGGTGACTGTGAGGCTCGACATGATGGTTCCGTCCTGAATGTCGTGTGACACCGATTATACGCCGATGCGCCCGCTTTCGTTACGCCCTGTCCGCCATCGAATCGATAGCGTCGGGCTATGGCGGTCACAATAAAGCGAGCCGGGTGCCCCCGGCTCGCCGTTTCGTCGCATCCTGCTCGGGGATGAAACAGGATCGCGCGGTGTTACGTCGCCGGCATCAGCACGGTGTCGACCACATGGATCACGCCGTTGGACTGGTTGACGTTGGAGATCGTGACCATCGAGGTGCCGCCCTTGGCATCGACGATCCAGGTCTTGCCGTCCATCTTCTTGACCGTCAGTTCCTCGCCTTCGGCGGTCTTCAGCTTCTTGCCCTCGGTGAGGTCGGAGGCCTCGAGCTTGCCGGGCACGACATGGTAGGTGAGGATCTTGGTCAGCGTCGCCTTGTTCTCGGGCTTGACCAGATTGTCGACGGTGCCGGCCGGCAGCTTGCCGAAGGCGGCGTTGGTCGGCGCGAACACCGTGAACGGACCCTTGCCTTCCAGCGTCGGCACCAGGCCGGCCGCCTTCACCGCCGCGACCAGCGTGGTGTGGTCCTTCGAATTGACCGCGTTCTGGACGATGTTCTTGGACGGGAACATCGCGGCGCCGCCGACCATGACGGTCTTCTCCTCGGCGCGGACAGGCGCGACGACGGTCGCGGTGATGGCCAGGGCGCTGAAGGCGGCGGCGGCGAGATAGGCAATGCGCTTCGACATGGAAAGTCTCCCGATTGAATTGGTACCGGCGATGGCCGGTGATGGGTTGGGGCAACAACGGCGACTGCGACCTATTGGCGTGAAGCAGCAGCGCCGTCGTTGGACCGAACTACGGGAGGGTTCGGGTTGCGGTTTCGGAGAAAAATTCTTTGTGATGCGTGAAACTATGGAGCGGCGTGTCCGTGTGATGCGAACACGCGCCAAGCGGGCGGTGCCGTAGGGTGGGCAAAGCGCAGCGTGCCCACCAACCGCAAATGGAGAGAGGTGGTGGGCACGGCGCTTTGCGCCTTTGCCCACCCTACGACAGTGCGCCCGTTGCAGTAGTTGTGCCCGCACTAATCCCTGTTGTTCGGCGTCTGAATGAATCCGCGATTATGCGTCGGGCTGATCAGCACCTCGTTGATGCAGACGCGCGGCGGCATCGAGGCGATGAACGCGATGGTGCGGCCGAGATCTTCGGATTGCAGCATCTTCGCCTGCTCGTCCTCGCTCGGCACCACCGGGCGCAGCTTGAGGATCGGCGTCGCTACCTCGCCCGGCATCAGACAGCAGGCGCGCAGGCCGTTGACGCATTCGTCCATGTTGAAGGAATGGGTCAGCGCCAGCACCGCATGCTTGGTCGTGGTGTAGGCCGGCCCCGGCATCTTCGAGACGTGGCGGCCGGCCCAGGACGAGACGTTGATGATCGCGCCGTCCTGCTGCTTGCGCATCGTCGGCAGCACCGCGCGCATGCAATAGAGCACGCCGTTAAGATTGACCTGGACCAGTCTGTCCCAGCCCTCCAGTTCCATGTCCTTCCAGCTGCGCTTGGGAACATTGATGCCGGCATTGTTGACCAGGAGGTCGATGCGGCCGTGCCTGGCGACGATCTGATCGGCGGCTTTCTGGGCTTCCGCAGCGTTGGCCACGTCCAGCGCGATGGCCTCGGCCGCCCCGCCCGTCTTGGCGATTTTGGCAACCACGGTATCCAGGGCGTCCTTCCGCCGGCCGGACACCACCACCGTCCAGCCGTCGGCCGCCAGCGCCTCGGCGCCGGCCTCGCCGATCCCGCTGCCTCCACCCGTGACCCAGGCCACGCGTTTCCCACCTTTTGTCATGCAAACTGTCTCCGTTGCTTCATTGGGGCGGTTTTTGCTAATCCAACCCTCGGTTTGACCGGCCTTCGCCGGCGAGGAATGTTGCATGAACCCAGCTGCCAACGCCAATTTGTTCTCCCGCCTGTTCGACGGCCTGGACGATCCGAAGCGCCTCGCGATCGAGACGCATGACGGCGGCCATATCAGCTATGGCGAGTTGATCGCGCGGGCCGGGCAGATGGCAAATGTGCTGGTCGCGCGCGGCGTGAAGCCGGGCGACCGCGTTGCGGTGCAGGTCGAGAAATCCGTCGCCAATATCGTGCTGTATCTCGGCACTGTCAGGGCCGGCGCGGTCTATCTGCCGCTCAACACCGCCTATACGCTGAACGAGCTTGATTACTTCATCGGCGACGCCGAGCCGTCGCTGGTGGTCTGCGATCCCTCCAAGGCGGAAGGCCTTGCCCCGATCGCCGCCAAGGTAAAGGCCAAGATCGAGACGCTCGGAGCTGACGGCAAGGGCTCGCTGACGGAAGCCGCCGACAAGGCCGGCAGCGAATTCACGACCGTCGCGCGGGCGAACGACGATCTCGCCGCCATCCTCTACACCTCGGGCACCACGGGGCGCTCCAAGGGCGCGATGCTGACGCATGATAATCTGGCGTCGAACTCGCTCTCGCTCGTCGGCTATTGGCGCTTCACCGACAAGGACGTGCTGATCCACGCGCTGCCGATCTATCATACCCACGGCCTGTTCGTGGCGACCAACGTGACGCTGTTCGCGCGGGCGTCGATGATCTTCCTGCCGAAGCTCGATCCGGATTTGATGATCAAGCTGATGGCGCGCGCCACGGTGCTGATGGGCGTGCCGACCTTCTATACGCGCCTGCTGCAAAATTCCGCGCTGTCGCGCGACACCACAAAGCATATGCGACTGTTCATCTCGGGCTCGGCGCCGCTGCTGGCCGAGACCCATCGCGAATGGTCGGCGCGGACGGGGCACGCCGTGCTCGAACGCTACGGCATGACCGAGACCAACATGAACACGTCGAACCCCTATGACGGCGAGCGCGTGCCCGGCGCAGTCGGCTTTCCCTTGCCGGGCGTCTCCGTGCGCGTGACCGAGCCCGAGACGGGCAAAGAGCTGCCGCACGAGGAGATCGGCATGATCGAGGTCAAGGGCCCGAACGTCTTCAAGGGCTATTGGCGCATGCCGGAGAAGACCAAGTCCGAATTCCGCGACGACGGCTTCTTCATCACCGGCGACCTCGGCAAGATCGACGCCAAGGGCTACGTCCACATCCTCGGCCGCGGCAAGGATCTCGTGATCTCCGGCGGCTTCAACGTCTATCCGAAAGAGATCGAGAGCGAGATCGACGCCATGCCGGGCGTGGTGGAATCCGCTGTGATCGGCGTGCCGCACGCCGATTTCGGCGAGGGCGTCACGGCGGTTCTGGTCTGCAACAAGGGCGCGGACGTGAGCGAGGCCTCGGTACTGAAGGCGCTCGACGGGCGGCTTGCGAAGTTCAAGATGCCCAAACGCGTCTTCGTCGTCGACGAGCTGCCGCGGAACACCATGGGCAAGGTGCAGAAGAACATTTTGCGGGATACGTACAAGGATATTTACGCCAAGAAATAGGGCTGGCGTTCGCCGTCCTTGCGGATGAAGCCGTAGGGTGGGTGAGCCGAAGGCGTAACCCACCTCTTTGCGTTCCGCGGCGGCAGAAGCGGCGCCGCACTCGAATGTGGACGCAGCGGCTACAGCCCGCCGACCAGACTCATCACGAACCGGCTGCCGACGATCAACAGATAACATCCGAACGCGACTTCCAGCGACCGCTTCGACATCGCATGCGCGGCTCTCACGCCTAGCGGCGCGGTGACGAGGCTCATCGGCATCACCAGCACGGCGCCGATCAGCGAGACGTAGCCGAGTGCGAACGGGATCTGCAGGGCTGCGACGGCCGGATAGTTCGCCGCCGCAGGCCAGCCCGCATAGATGTAGCCGAGTGCGCCGGGGATCGAGATCAGCACCGCGAGTGCGGATGACGTCGCCACCGCCTGATGGATCGGACGGCTGTAGAAAGTCATCAGCAGGTTCGATAACAGGCCGCCGCCGATGCCCATCAGCGTCGAAAGAATACCGACGCAAAAGCCGTAGACGCGCATCAAGGGACCCTTCGGCAGATCGTCGCCCAACTTCCAGCCTTCGCGCGCGAAGATGAGGCGTGCCGCCGCCGACCAGGCGACACAGACGAACACGATCTTGAACAGCCGCTCCGGCGCATAGCGCGCGACCACGCTGCCGGCGACCACGCCCATCATGATCGGCAGCCACCACACCCGCAAGATGGCCGTATCGACGGCGCCGCGCTTGTAATGCGCCTGGAACGAACGGATCGAGGTCGGGATGATCACCGCGAGCGAGGTGCCGATGCAGAGCGGCATGCGCACCTGCAGCGGCACGCCGGCGATGCGAAAGCATTCGTAGAACACCGGCACGAGAATCGCGCCCCCGCCGATGCCGAACACGCCGGCCAAAAATCCCGAAAGCGCGCCGGTTGCGATCAGCAGCAGCGCGAGCTCGACGATGTCCTTGATATCAAGTCCTGCAATCACCCCAGACCTGCCCCGGCGACTGGTCGCAACCTCTCCCGACGTCAGCCGGAGACGGCTGCGGTCCCAGCTTTAGGCGATCCGGGTTGCGTGGTCGACGCACCGGACGTGCCGGCTGGGGTGGAATGCGGGCTGCGCATATCCGCGGTCCCAGCGAAACCGGCCCAGCGTGCGGCGGGCCGAGTCGCCTTGGCCCTGGTGAGGCGGCTATGGGCGACACGGAGCGATTGGCGCGAGCGGCGAGCAGCGGACGGTGGGTTAGAGGCGTTCCAATAGTGATTTCAATGCGCCTCGCACAGGCTGCGAAGTAGTGAATCTAAGTTCTTAATTTGGTTGGCGGACCGATGTCCTGGTATACCAAGCCCCTGATTGGCCTTGTTTCATCAAGGCTCTAGAGCTGAACCATGGTTCGATTTATGGCAATTTGGAGATTGCGCAGGCCAAATCGACTCCGTAAATAGAGCCGACCTTTCCGATCCCCGCGCGCCCCCTGCTGGGCCGCCATAAAACATCAAAGCCCATGACCGCACGGATCGAACGACCCCTCTCGCCGCACATGCAAGTCTACCGCTGGACGCTGACGATGGCTCTCTCCATCATCCATCGCGCCACCGGTATTGCCCTCTATTTCGGAACCCTGCTGCTGGTCTGGTGGCTGGTTGCCGCGGCTTCCGGCCCGGCCGCTTACGCGCACGTCCAGGCCTTCGCCGGCAGCATCATCGGGCGGCTGATCGTGTTCGGCTACACCTGGGCGCTGATGCACCATATGCTCAGCGGCATCCGGCACTTCGTGTGGGACCTCGGCTACGGCTTCAAGGCCAATGAGCGGGAAGCGCTGACCTGGGGCGCCCTGATCGGCGGCATCGCGCTGACGGTGCTGATCTGGATCATCGCCTATGCGAACGGAGGTGGACGATGAGCGCATCCGAT
The DNA here is from genome assembly GCF_014198295.1 of Bradyrhizobium sp. CIR18. Taxonomy (NCBI): domain Bacteria; kingdom Pseudomonadati; phylum Pseudomonadota; class Alphaproteobacteria; order Hyphomicrobiales; family Nitrobacteraceae; genus Bradyrhizobium; species Bradyrhizobium sp. CIR18. Next base: position 125,151 of record NZ_JACIHF010000006.1, read on the forward strand.
ACGCCGAAGCGCAGCCTGCGCACCCCGCTCGGCCGCGTTCGCAATCTCGGCGCCGCGCATTCCGGCACGTCCGATTTCTGGCGTCAGCGCATCACCGGCGTCGCCATGACGCTGCTGATGATCCCGGCGCTGGTGATCATCGTGATGCTGCTCGGCCGCAATCAGGTCTACGCTGCGCAGACCCTGAGCTCCATTCCCGTCGCGGTGATCCTGCTCCTGTTCATCTTCGCCAGCGCCTGGCACATGAAGATCGGCATGCAGGTGGTGATCGAGGACTACGTCCATAACGAGAAGCTGAAGCTCGTCTCGATCATGCTCAACAATTTCTTCTCGGTCGCCGTGGCGCTCGCCTCGACCTACGCGATCCTGAAACTGTCCTCCGGAGTGTAACCCATGGCCACCACAACGAATGGCACGGGCAACGGCGCTCCCGCCACCAACGGCAAAGCCTATCCGATCGAAGACCACACCTATGACGTCGTCGTGGTCGGCGCCGGCGGCGCGGGCCTGCGCGCCGTGGTCGGCTGCAGCGAGGCCGGCCTGCGCACGGCCTGCATCACCAAGGTGTTTCCGACCCGCTCGCACACGGTGGCGGCGCAGGGCGGCATCTCCGCCTCGCTCGGCAACATGCACAAGGACGACTGGCGCTGGCACATGTACGACACCGTGAAGGGGTCGGACTGGCTCGGCGACCAGGACGCGATCGAATACATGGTGCGCAACGCGCCCGACGCGGTCTACGAGCTCGAGCATTGGGGCGTTCCGTTCTCGCGCACCGAGGACGGCAAGATCTATCAGCGTCCGTTCGGCGGCATGACCATGGACTACGGCAAGGGCCAGGCGCAGCGCACCTGCGCCGCCGCCGACCGCACCGGTCACGCCATGCTGCACACGATGTACGGCCAGTCGCTGCGCCACGCTGCCGAGTTCTTCATCGAGTTCTTCGCCATCGATCTGATCATGGACGACCAGGGCACCTGCCGCGGCGTCATCGCGCTCAAGCTCGACGACGGCACGCTGCACCGCTTCCGCGCCCAGACCGTGATTCTGGCGACCGGCGGCTACGGCCGTGCCTATGCCTCCTGTACCTCGGCGCACACCTGCACCGGTGACGGCGGCGGCATGGTGCTGCGCGCCGGCCTGCCGATGCAGGACATGGAGTTCGTGCAGTTCCACCCGACCGGCATCTACGGCTCGGGCTGTCTCGTCACCGAAGGCGCCCGCGGCGAAGGCGGCTATCTCGTCAACTCGGAAGGCGAGCGCTTCATGGAGCGCTATGCGCCCTCGGCCAAGGACCTCGCCTCGCGCGATGTCGTCTCGCGCGCGATGACCATCGAGATCCGCGAAGGTCGCGGCGTCGGCAAGAAGAAGGACCACATCTTCCTGCATCTGGACCATCTCGATCCCGCGGTGCTGGCCGAGCGGCTGCCGGGCATCTCGGAATCCGCAAAGATCTTCGCCAATGTCGACGTGACGCGCGAGCCGATCCCGATCGTGCCGACGGTGCACTACAACATGGGCGGCATCCCCACCAACTATCACGGCGAAGTCCTGACCAAGAAGGACGGCGACGACAACGCCATCATCCCCGGCCTGATGGCGATCGGCGAAGCCGCCTGCGTCTCCGTGCACGGCGCCAACCGCCTCGGCTCCAACTCGCTGATCGACCTCGTCGTGTTCGGCCGCGCCGCAGCGCTCCGCCTCGCCGAGAAGCTGACGCCCAATGCCAAGCAGCCGGAGCTGCCGGCGAACTCGTCCGAGCTCGCGCTCGGCCGGCTCGACCATTACCGCTACGCCTCCGGCGGCACGCCGACCGCAAAGCTGCGCGAAGGCATGCAGCACGTGATGCAGAGCAATTGCGCGGTATTCCGCACCGGCGAAGTCCTCAGCGAGGGCCAGAACCTGATCGAGAAGGTCCACAGCGGCATCACCGACATCGCCGTGTCCGACCGCTCGCTGGTGTGGAATTCGGACCTCGTCGAGACGCTCGAGTTCGACAATTTGATCTCGCAGGCGGTGGTGACGATGAACTCGGCCGCCAACCGCACCGAGAGCCGCGGCGCGCATGCGCGCGAGGACTTCTCCGAACGCGACGACAAGAACTGGATGAAGCACACGCTGGCCTGGCTGGACGATGCCGGCAAGGTCAAGATCGAGTACCGCCCGGTTCACGACTACACCATGACCAACGACGTGCAGTACATCCCGCCGAAAGCGCGTGTGTACTGAGCGAACAGCGAAGGCCTTATCGAGATGGTTGAATTCGCACTTCCGAAGAACTCCAAGATCACTGGCGGCAAGACCTGGCCGAAGCCCGCGGGCGCGACCGAGACCCGCGAGTTTCGCGTCTATCGCTGGAATCCGGACGACGGCAAGAATCCGAGCGTCGACACCTATTACGTCGACACCAATGATTGCGGTCCGATGGTGCTGGACGGCCTGATCTGGATCAAGAACCACATCGACCCGTCGCTGACCTTCCGCCGCTCCTGCCGCGAAGGCGTCTGCGGCTCCTGCGCCATGAACATCGACGGCCAGAATACGCTCGCCTGCACCCGCTCGATGCACGACGTGAAGGACGGCGCGGTGAAGATCAATCCGCTGCCGCACCAGCCGGTGGTGAAGGACCTCGTCCCCGACCTCACCAATTTCTACGCCCAGTACGCCTCGGTCGAGCCGTGGCTGAAGACCACCTCGCCGACGCCGCAGAAGGAATGGCGCCAGACCCACGAGGATCGCGAGAAGCTCGACGGCCTCTACGAGTGCATCCTGTGCGCCTGCTGCTCGACCTCGTGCCCGAGCTATTGGTGGAACAGCGAACGTTATCTCGGCCCCGCCGCGCTGCTCCAGGCCAACCGCTGGGTGTCCGATTCGCGCGACGAGGCGACCGGCGAGCGGCTCGACAATCTCGAGGATCCATTCCGCCTCTACCGCTGCCACACCATCATGAATTGTGCCAAGGCCTGCCCGAAGGGACTGAACCCGGCGGAAGCCATTGCCGAGCTCAAGCTCAAGATGGTCGAGCGCCAGATCTAAGGCGCGGTTCATGCTTCCTGTCCCGGCCAGTCCGGCCGGGACATTCCGAGATCGCAGTCAATTCGAGTAGAATTTTCTCCGACCCGCGGTGCGCGTAAGTTCCAGAGCGCACAACCAGCGGTTCCGGCACAAGTTGCTTCCTTCCCCGCGCGAGATTCAGTTAAGCTCCCGTCAGGGACGGAGCGACTGTGCAGAGGGCGCAACGCAATTCGCTGAGGCTGTTGCAGTGGATGATGGCGGCATCCCTGGCGCTGCCGGTTGCGCTGTTCATCATCACATCCGCGATCTCCTACACCTCGACCAGGGACATCGCCGACCGGGAGATCGAGCGCACGCTCGACGTCGTGCATGAGCACGCGCTCAAGGTGTTCGAGACCATCGATCGCAGCCTGGCCGAGCTCAACGAGGTCGTGCGCGGCCTTCCCGACGACGTCATCCGCGCGCGCGAGCCGGCGCTGCACCGCCGCCTGAAGCGGCTGACCGATTCGCTGCCGCAGCTCAAATCGGCCTGGATCTTCGACGCGGACGGAAGAGCGCTGGTCAACAGCCTCGCCTCGCCGCCGCCGGAGCTCCGCTTTGCAGACCGCGACTATTTCTACGCTCATGTCGACCAGACCATCGGCAGCTTCATCGGCACGGCCCTGACACCCCGTCCGCCCTATCAGGGCGCGCGCTTCTTCGGGATGAGCCGCCGCCGCGACTCCGACGACGGCAGCTTCATCGGGGTGATCCAGGCCTCCGTCCTGCCCGAATATTTCGAGAGTTTCTATGCGCGGATCGGCTCCGATGCCGGCAGCTTCTTCGCGATGGGACGCGCCGACGGCGTGCTGCTCGCGCAGTTCCCGCGGCTCGAGCGCGACCTTCGGCTCGATCCGACTGGACCGGTCGGCCGGGAAATCGCGGCGCGGCCCGCGCACGGCCTCATCACCGTCGCCTGGCCGTCGGATGGGATTGAGCGCCGCATTGGCTATCGGCGCGTCGCCGAATATCCGATCTATGTCAGCGCCGGGCTCGAGACCTCGGCGATCCGCGCGCGCTGGCTCGCCACCATGGGCCAGCATCTGGTGTTCGGCATTCCCGCCACCGCACTTCTTTTTCTGCTGTTGGCGCTGGCATTGCGGCGCACGCAGCACCTTCAGGCCGAAGCCGCCAAGCGGCGTGAGGCCGAGGAGGCACTCAAGCACAGCCAGCGCCTGGAGGCGCTCGGACAGCTCACCGGCGGCGTCGCGCATGATTTCAACAATCTGCTGACGGTGATCCGCGCCTCGGTCGACCTGTTGAACCGGCCGCAACTGACGGAGGAGCGGCGGCAGCGCTACATCACGGCCATTGCGGACGCGGTGGCCCGCGCGGCCAAGCTGACCTCGCAGCTGCTCGCTTTTGCGCGGCGTCAAACCCTGAAGCCGGAAGTGTTCGACGTCGGCGAGCGGATGCAGGCGCTGCACGACATGCTGGCGCCGCTGCTGGGGCCGGCCATCGAGATCACCATGCGCCTGCCCACCGAGCCCTGCCTCGTCCACGCCGATGCCGGCCAGTTCGAGACGGCGCTGATCAACATGGCGACCAACGCGCGCGATGCCATGCAGGGCAAGGGCAGGATCGTTTTCACGGTCGAGACCGCGACGACCGTTCCGGACACGCTGGCCCATGCCCCAGGCAGCCAGAACTTGGTAAGCCAGAATTTGGGAAGCCAGAGCTTGGCAAACCAGAACCTGGCAAACCGCGGCTTCATCAGCGTGACCGTCAGCGACACCGGCATCGGCATTCCTGCCGCACGACTGGAGCGCATCTTCGAACCGTTCTTCACCACCAAGCAGGTCGGCCATGGCACCGGCCTCGGCCTGTCCCAGGTGTTCGGCTTCGCCCGGCAATCCGGCGGCGAGGTGACGGTTGCGAGCGAGGTCGGTCGCGGCAGCACCTTCTCGCTCTACCTGCCGCGCGTGCCGCCGGATCTGCTGCCGCAGCGGCAGGCGCCCAACACGGCGCCGGCGGTGGCCGGCAGCGGCATGTCGGTGCTGCTGGTCGAGGACAATATCGAGCTGGCCAATTTTGCCGCCGACGGCCTCACCGAGCTCGGCTACAGCATCACGCTGGTCGACAACGCGACCGATGCGCTCGCCGAGCTCGTCATGGACGCGGATCGCTTCGACGTCGTGTTCACGGACGTGGTGATGCCTGGGATGACCGGGCTCGATCTGGCGCAGGCGATCCGCGACCGCGGCATCGACGTGCCGGTCGTGCTGACCACGGGCTACAGCCAGGCCCTGTCGCAAGAGGGCGTGACCGGTTTCGAGCTCGTGCAGAAGCCTTATTCGATCGAGGAATTGTCGCGCGTTCTCCACCGGGCGGCCCGCATCCGGCGCGTCCGGGACGGCGCGGCCGAGTGAGGCGCCATCCGGAACCTGAGGGAACCGGTTGATTTCCTTCGCGTTGTCCGCTCATGCAAAAGCCGGCCGCGAAGCGCGAACAGGGCCCCAAACCGCCCATCGTCGGGATCAAGGGGGAGAATGGCGACGAGGTCGCCGCGCCACCGCCGGAATTGCTCGAGCCTGACCCGGAGCTAACGCCCGAGGAAGCCGAGCAGGCCCGCAAGGATTATCTGCTGACGCGGTTCTGGATCAGCGCGCGCGGCTTCTGGGGCCGCAACGGCGATCGCCTCGCCTGGCCGTTCTCGCTCGGCCTCGGCGCGCTGATCGTCCTGACCGTCGGCTTCCAGTACGGCATCAATGTCTGGAACCGGGCGATCTTCGACGCGATCGAGAAACGCGATGCGACCGCCGTCTTCCATCTCACCGCTTTGTTCTTCCCGCTTGCGATCGGCAGCATCGTGCTCGGCGTCATCCAGGTGTTCGCGCGCATGGGCATCCAGCGGCGCTGGCGGGCCTGGTTGACTGCGAGCGTGCTGACGCGGTGGCTCAAGAACGGGCGCTATTACCAGCTCAACCTCGTCCGCGGCGACCACGAAAATCCGGAATATCGGATTGCGGAGGATCTGCGCATCGCGACCGATTCGCCGGTCGATTTCCTCGCGGGCGTCACCTCGGCGCTGCTGTCGGCCGCGACCTTCATCGTCGTGCTCTGGACCATCGGCGGCGCGCTCACCGTCACGTTCGGCGGGTCGAGCATCACCATTCCCGGCTTCCTCGTGATCGCCGCGATGCTCTATGCCGCGATCGCGTCCGGCTCGATCCTGGTGATCGGCCGTCAGTTCGTCCAGGTCTCCGAGAACAAGAACCAGGCCGAGGCCGATTTCCGCTATACGCTGACGCGCGTGCGCGAGCACGGCGAGAGCATCGCGCTGCTCGGCGGCGAGGAGGAAGAGCGCGACGGCATCGACCGCAATTTCACGAGCGTGCTCAGGCAATGGGCGCGGCTCGCCGGCCAACACATGCGCACCACGCTGGTGTCGCAGGGATCGAGCCTGGTTGCGCCGGTCGTGCCGCTTTTGCTTTGCGCGCCAAAATTTCTCGACGGCAGCATGACGCTGGGACAAGTGATGCAGGCGGCCTCCGCCTTCACCATCGTGCAGAGCGCGTTCGGCTGGCTGGTCGACAATTATCCGCGGCTCGCCGACTGGAATGCCTGCGCGCGCCGCATCGCCTCGTTGATGATGTCGCTCGACGGCCTCGAACGCGCCGAGCAAGGCGATGGCCTCGGCCGCATCAAGCGCGGCGAGACCCGCAACGACGCCATGCTGGAGCTGAACGACCTCTCGGTCACGCTCGACGACGGCACGGCCGTGGTCGGCGAGACCGAGGTGGTGATCGAGCCCGGCGAACGGCTGCTGGTCGCCGGCGAATCCGGCACCGGCAAGAGCACGCTGGTGCGCGCCATCGCGGGCCTGTGGCCCTGGGGCGGCGGCAGCGTGAATTTCCATCCCGACCGGCGCCTGTTCATGCTGCCGCAGCGGCCCTACGTGCCTTCCGGATCCTTGCGCCGCGCGGTCGCCTATCCGGGCGCCGCCGACCACTGGACCGTGGAGGAGATCGGCGAAGCCTTGCACAAGGTCGGGCTCGATCATCTCAAGGAGAAGATCGAGGAAGAGGCCCCCTGGGACCAGACGCTGTCAGGCGGCGAGAAGCAGCGCCTCGCCTTCGCGCGGCTGCTGCTGCACAACCCCGATATCGTCGTGCTGGATGAGGCGACCTCGGCGCTCGACGAGAAGAGCCAGGACAAGATGATGAAGACGGTCACCGACGCGCTACCGAAGGCGACCATCGTCAGCGTCGCACATCGCGCCGAACTGGAAGCCTTCCACAGCCGCAAGATCGTGCTGGAGCGCCGCAAGGGCGGCGCCAAGCTCGTCAGCGACATCGAGCTGATCCCGCGCAAGGGCAAGCGCAGGCTGCTCGGCCGCTTCCTGCGGCAGCGCAAGGCACCGAAGAAGGCGGCGTGAGGAAAGCGGTGTAACGCACTCTCTCCGTCGTCCCGGACGAGCGCAGCTCTAGGTAACGCGAAGCGTTGCCTAGAGCCGCGTGCAGATCCGGGACCCATACCCACAGGGAGGAGTTTGGCGACGACTCGGAGTGGGCATCTCGCATTAGACTCCTCCCTGGGGTTATGGGTCCCCGCGTTCGCGGGGACGACCCCGAGATTGTGGCTCGCATCGAGCGTTGGAGTCCCGCGCAAAACCGGCTATGCATGCGCCGCTTGCAACGAGGATCGCCTGCTTGACGACCGACAACGCCCCTTCGTCCGCGCCGTTCGGCGCGTTTGCGCCCAATGCGGCGCAAGCTGCGATCATTCGCCTCGCACAGCAGTCGGGGCTGAAGCGCGGCGCATTCCGACCCTGGATGTCGCGGCTGGTCAACCTGCTGCGCGGCGGCCCGGTCGACGTGCAATATCAGGGCGCATCGTTCCGCTTCTATCACCAGGGCAGCGCGACCGAGCGCGGCGCGCTGTTCAATCCCGATTACAATCTCGACGAGCTCGACTTCCTGCGCCAGCACACCCCGGCGGGCGGCACCTTCGTCGACGTCGGCGCCAATGTCGGCACGTTTGCGCTGGTGATGGCGCAGCAGGTCGGCAGCTCAGGCAAGGTGGTCGCGATCGAGCCACATCCGCTGACGTTTGGACGGCTTTCCTTCAACCACGCCGCGTCGAAGACGGCGCAAGTGCGCCTGGTGCAGGCTGCGGCCGGCGACAGCGACGGCGAGCTGATGATCGAGAGCGGCGGCGGCAATCTTGGCGCCACGCACGTCGTCACCGGCACGGCGACCGCCGAGGCCATCAAGGTGCCGTCACTGCGGCTGACACGCATTCTCGACGAGGCCGGCGTCCGCCAAGTTGATTCGCTGAAGATCGACGTCGAGGGTTTTGAGGACCGCGTGCTGATCGGCTTCTTCCGCGATGCACCGCCCTCGCTATGGCCGCGCGCGGTCGTCATCGAGCATCTGTCACAAAACGAATGGCAGCAGGATTGTATTGCCGACATGGTCACGCGTGGATTCGCGATCATGCGCAAGACGCGAAGCAATACGTTCCTCTCACGCTGACAAGGACGAAGGAGGTTACGATGATCGACCATCTGGGTTTCTCCGTCTCCGACTATGAGCGCGCCAAGGCGTTCTACGCCAAGGCGCTGGCTCCGCTCGGCTACGGCCTGATCATGGAGGTCACGGCGGAGCAGACCGGCCACGCTGCCGCCGCAGGCTTCGGTGCCAACGGCAAGCCGGATTTCTGGATCGGCGGCGAAGGCGCCATGAACAAGCCGGTGCATGTCGCGATCGCGGCCAGGGACCGCGCGACCGTCGACGCGTTCTACACGGCGGCCATCGCGGCCGGCGGCCGCGACAACGGCCCGCCCGGCATCCGCCCGCATTACCATGCGAACTACTACGGCGCCTTCGTGCTCGACCCTGACGGCCACAACATCGAGGCCGTCTGCCACGCGCCGGAATAAGGCAGATCCAGCGCGACGCGATCTGGGAACATCGGCGCGGCACCATCGTTGTCCTTCTCCGGACAACTGATCCCGATGATGCCGATGCCGATCGAACCGCCCGAGATTCCACCGGCAACTCCGGGGACTCCAGCCGAACCGCCGCCCGGCATTCCGCCGGGCAATCCGCAGCCTGAAATCACGCCGCCGGTGCGCGAACCCGGCTCGCCACCGCGGCCCGACGAATTGCCGGGCCGCATGCCTGAAGAGATTCCATCGCGCGGGCCGAACGGGCCGCTGACGCCGAATCCTGCGACGGATGCAATTCCGCCGCGGGATCGCGCATGAAGCAGCCGATCACATGTGGGGCAATTGCAACCAGCGTCTGAATGCGCAATGAACGTTGCCGGAGTGATGTGATTTCCGTGCAGAAATAAATCGGGCCGCGACCGCATTGCCCGCCACAATCCGGCCTAACGCGTAGCTGTTCATCCCAACACTTCGTCAAAGAACCTTCCGGGGAAGTTCACCACCATGACCAATCTTCGTTTCGTGCTGCTCGCGACGACGGCTCTGACCGCGATGCAATTCGCAAGCTCCGCATCGCAAGCGCAAAGTGCGCCGCCGCTCGTGGTCGCACAGGCGCAGCCTCAAGATGCAGGCCCTGACGGAAAACCGAAGCAGCCGCCGAAGGGACCCGCGGCTGCGCCGCCTGCTGGGCCCGCGCGCCCGGCCGCTCCGCCGCCCGCCGCTGCACCGCCCCACCCGCCGGCTGCGCCGCCGCCGGCCGCCGCACCGCCGCGTCCCGCCGCGCCGCCACCGCCTCCGCCGCCACCTGCGGCCCGTCCGGCTCCCCCGCCGCCACCACCGCCGCCTGCCGCACCGAAGCAGCCCTCGCCGCCCCCGGCCGCGGCGCCGCAGCAGCACGCCCCGACACCTCCACCTCCGCCGCCTGCGGCACGCCCGGCTCCCACGCCGCCGGCACCGCCGCCTGCTGCAGGTCCGCAGCACGCACCCACGCCGCCGCCTCCCGCAGCACGTCCGGCCCCGACGCCACCAGCGCCGCCGCCGGCTGCAACGCCTCCGGGCCGCCCCGCTCCGGGCCCCGCGGCGACGCCTTCTCCCGCACCCGCAGCGCCGACGGCGCGACCGGGAGCGCCTGCTCCGACCGCCACACCTGCCCCGACTGCGACACCCGCGCCGACTGCAACGCCGGCTCCGGGCAGTACGCCTGGCGCACCGCCGGCGGGCCGCCCCGGCGCACCGCCGCCCGGCGCACGTCCCGGCACGCCTCCAGCTGCAGGATCGCCGGTTCCCGGTGCCGCACCCGCTCCGACGGCCACGCCGGCTCCCGGCAGCACGCCGACGCCACCGCCCGGACGTCCGGGTGCGGCAACGCCGGGCCCCGGCGCGGCTCCGGCCCCGACTGCGACGCCAACCCCCGGTCAGCAGGGTGCAACGCCGCCCGCGGCCGGAACCCCGCCTGCCGGCCCGCAGGCTGGTGCCCCGCCCCGGCCGCCGGCGCCTCCCGCCGGCGCTGCCGCGCCGACCGTCGTCCCTGGCACACCGGCCGCCGCGCCGCCGCCCGACAGGGCACAATACAGGCCGCCGACGGTCGCGCCCGCCTTCCGGGCCGCGCCGACGGTCGCCGCACCCTTGCCGCCTCCGCCGCGCCCGCAGCAGCGCGACCTGACCCCGCTCGCGATCGGTGCAGGCGTGGTGGCCGGCGCCGTGATCGGCGCCACCATTGCCGACATGCACAGCCAGCGACGCGAGGTCGTCGAAGGCGGCCGCACCGTCTACACCGAGCCGGACCGCATCATCATCCGCGATCCGGGCGGGCAGGCTTACGTCCGCGGCAACGATCTCTATCGCTTCCGCTATGGCGCCCGTGACATCCGCACCGACACCGTCGGCGGTGAAACCCGCACCGTCGTGGTCCGTCCCGACGGCAGCGAGATCATCACCGTGGTCGGTGCGGACGGTTCGCTGCGGCGGCGAATCCGCAGGGACCCCCGCGGGGGCGAGCTCGTCATCATCGACAACACCTACCGCGATCCGCGGGCAGTCGGCGGCTTCTATGTCGACGTGCCGCCGCCGGTCGTGAACATTCCCTACGACCGCTACATCGTCGACGCCCAGGAGGCATCGCCGGACGTGATCTACCAGACCATGGTGGCACCGCCGGTACAGCGGATCGATCGGCGCTACTCGCTCGACGAGATCCGCTACAGCCCCAATGTTCGCATGCAGATGCCGAGCATCGACGTCAACACGATCAACTTCGAGACGGGATCGTGGACCATCCCGCCGGACCAGGCGGCCCGGCTGCAGGTGATCGCCGACGGCCTCAACCAGGCGATTCAGCAGAACCCGCGCGCGGTGTTCCTGATCGAGGGACACACCGACGCGGTCGGCAACGAGGTCGACAATCTGTCATTGTCGGACCGTCGTGCGCAGTCCGCGGCCGAATTGCTAACGCAGCAGTTCAACGTGCCCGCGGAGAACCTGACGTCGCAGGGCTATGGCGAGCAGTATCTGAAGGAGCAGTCGCAAGGGCCGAGCCTGATCAACCGGCGCGTGACCATCCGCAACATCACGCCGCTGCTCAATGGCGGCCAGGCCAACGCGGCGCCTCCGCCGCGGCAGTAAGTCCCTCGCAACGAGAAAATGGCCGGGAGCAATCCCGGCCATTTTTGTTTGGCGCGCGTCTCGCCCTTAATGCGCGGCGGCAAGCCCAAGCGCATCCGCGATGACGCGAAACACTTCCGTATTGTCCATCGAGCCGCGCACATGATCGCTGCCCGGACCCGTCGCCGTGAGGATGACGTCCTCGCCGGAATGCACGCTGGCGCCGATCATCGCCGACAGATTGCCCGGCCGCAGCACCGCGCCTGGAACATCCTTGTATTTGTCGTTTGCCTTGAAGGTCCCGTCCTCCGCACCCTTCACGGTCGGCTCGTTGGGATTGTCGAGCTTCGGGCGGAACGTCTCGTAATGGTCCGGCAGGCTGGCCGAGAAGATGGCAAGCCGCCGGCTCACATCGATGCGGGCCGGATAACCCTCCGCATCCGGCGCCGGATAATTCGGAAACCCGGCCTGATCGTAGACGCCGACGCGCTCGCGCAGCGGCACGTTGGGCGCGGTGCCCATGTCGTCATTCACCGTGCCGACGAGGCTGTTGGGATGATTGTGGTCCGCCAACACCAGGATGAGGGTGTCCTCGCCGCGCGCACGCGCCCATTCACGGGTCTGGCGCACCGCGTTGTCGAGCATGATCGTGTCGAAGACGGCACGCTCCATGTCGAGCAAATGCGCGTATTTGTCGATCATTCCGGACTCGACCATCAGGAAGAAGCCAGCCTCGTTCTTCGCCAGGATGTTCAGCGCTGCCTGCACCTGCTCGGTCAAGTCAGGTTGCTCGGGAAATTTCTTCACGCCGCCGCCTCTGAGGAATTTGCGATCCAGCGCGCCGTCCATGTTGCCGGCGGCGAACAGGCCGAGCAGCTTGCTGGTCTCCGGCTTTGCGGCAGAAGCGCCGAGCTCGCCCGCGGTGGTCGCCACCTGGTAGCCTGCGTCACGAAACTTCGCGATGTAGTCGGTCTCGTCCTTGCGCTTGGAGCCGGCGGCGGATTTCGGCAGGAAATTCGCGCTACCGCCGCCCATCAGCACATCCGGCTTGGCCGCGAACAACTGCTCGACGATCTCGTCATAGGCCGCGCGCCGGCGCGTGTGCGCGACCATCGCCGCCGGCGTTGCGTCCTCGATCTCGGTGTTGGTGACGACGCCGATCGCCATGCCGAGCCGCCTCCGGGCAAGGCTCGTGATGGTTTCGACCCGGGGATCGTCGAACGGGCTTGCGGTGCGGTCCGCGTAGACGCCGAGGGCGTTGACGGCAGCCTTGTGCCCGGTCGCATAGGCGCTGGCCGAGTTCGCGGAGTCCGTGATGATCGAGTCCGAGCCCGCGGTCGCCACCAGTGCCATGTGAGGCATGTCGTCGATAGCGAGCTTGCCGCGGCTCTTGCCCTCCGAGATGCCCTTGGACAGGATTCGGGCCGCGACCCGATGCGCCGGCGACATGCCGTCACCGATGAACAGGATGACGTTCTTCGCCTTGCGCGGACCCGTGTCGTAGACCGTCCACGTGATGCTGCGCTGGCGCGTGCCGTCACTCACATCCATGGCAATGCTGCCCGGCGTGGTCAGCGTGACGTCGCGCAGGATCAGCGCCGACTGCTCCTTGCCGTCCTCGCGGTCGATGAAGGTCCCTGAACGGCCGAACATGGTCGCATAATCCGCGCCGTTCACCGTCACCTTCAGCTTGGCGGGATCGACCGGCCCGGGGAATTCGACCTTGAAGTCGAATTGGGCCCCGGCCAGGATCTCGGCACGATCGATCGGATAGATCGTCTGTGCCGACAGTGACGTTGTCCAAAGCAAGACGATGAGAGAGGGCGAGTGCCGATCCCTTGACCATGTTCGATGCTCCGCGATGCCCATTCCGGGGAAAGCGGGGAGCCTAACGGCCGAGGATGACACCGTCATTATGTCGCGCATCGCCCGATCGGGCGGCAAAAGGCCTCAACCCTTGTCGCTCTCGAGCCGGAAGATCTGCGAGCCTTCGCTGCCCGACAAAAGGCCGGTGTCGCTGTAGAGCTTCAGCTTGGTCCGGGTGTCGGCGATGTCGAGGTTGCGCATGGTCAGCTGGCCGATGCGGTCGGCCGGCGAAAACGCGGCATCCTCGACCTTCTCCATGCTGAGCCTTTCCGGCGCATAGGTGAGGTTCGGGCTCTCGGTGTTGAGGATCGAATAATCGTTGCCGCGGCGCAGCTCCAGCGTCACCTCGCCGGTGACGGCGCGCGCGACCCAGCGCTGCGCGGTCTCGCGCAGCATCAGGGCCTGCGAGTCGAACCAGCGGCCCTGATAGAGCAGGCGGCCGAGGCGCATGCCGCTGATGCGGTACTGCTCGATGGTGTCCTCGTTGTGGATGCCGGTGACGAGGCGCTCATAGGCGATGTGCAAGAGCGCCATGCCCGGCGCTTCATAGATGCCGCGGCTCTTGGCCTCGATGATGCGGTTCTCGATCTGGTCGCTCATACCGAGGCCGTGACGGCCACCGATGACGTTGGCCTCCAGGAACAGCGCGACGGGATCGGCGAAGGTCTGGCCGTTCAGCGCTGTGGGCTGACCTTCTTCAAAGCGCACGACGACCTTCTCGGCCTTGACGGCACAATCGTCGCGCCAGAATGGCACGCCCATGATCGGGTTGACGATCTTGATGCCGCTGTCGAGACTCTCGAGATCCTTGGCCTCGTGCGTGGCGCCGAGCAGATTGCTGTCGGTCGAATACGCCTTCTCGGCGCTCATCTTGTAGGCAAAGCCCTGCGCGGTCATGAACGCCGACATCTCGGCGCGGCCGCCAAGCTCGTCGATGAACTGCTGGTCGAGCCAGGGCTTGTAGATCTTCAGGCCGGGATTGGTGAGCAGGCCGTAGCGGTAGAAGCGCTCGATGTCGTTGCCCTTGAAGGTCGAGCCGTCGCCCCAGATATTGACGCCGTCTTCCTTCATCGCCGCGACCAGCATCGTGCCGGTGACGGCGCGGCCGAGCGGGGTGGTATTGAAATAGGTGATGCCGCCGGTCGAGATATGGAAGGCGCCCGACTGGATCGCGGCGATGCCCTCATGGACCAGCTGCGTGCGGCAATCGACGAGCCGGGCCTTCTCGGCACCGAACTCCATCGCCTTGCGCGGGATCTCGTTGTAGTCGGCCTCGTCGGGCTGGCCGAGATTGGCGGTGTAGGCGTAGCAGCGCGCGCCCTTCTGCTTCATCCAGAGCAGCGCCGCCGAGGTGTCGAGGCCGCCCGAAAAAGCGATGCCGACTTTCTCACCCTTGGGCAGGCTTTTCAGGATCGTGGTCATGGCGCTTCCAATCGGGTCTCAAAGGGCTGATGTCATGGACGGGTTGACCGCGCGAATATCAAATTTCGCGGGGCTCGGCACCCATTTAATGGCTTAAACCGAGGGTTCGGGACCGGTCTTGCCGCCGAACAGGCGCCGGCGGAGCCGGTAGGCGGGCATGTTCAGCCGGGTCAGGGCGGCATCGACCGCCTCGTCCGAGAACCGGGTCCGTGGCCAGCGGTAAATCAGCGCGTAGGCAAACCAGATCACGACGAAACTGACGAGACCGGCGATCGCCACATCGGTGAAGAAATGACCGCCAAAGGCCATGCGCAGCCCGCTGGTGACGGCGCCGAACACCACCGCGCCGGCATAGGCGAGCGGGCGCCATGCCGGCGGCGCCAGCGCGGCCGGCGCCAGCGTCCAGAACGCGGTCGCGCCCTCGCCCGAGAAGAACGAGCAGTTGCGCGCGCAGCCGCCGCGCGGATCCCACCACGCCACGAACTGCTGGTCGCCGGCAAACTGCGTCACCACCACCGGGCGCGGGCGGCCCCAATAGGTCTTGAAGGTGAGGTTGGTGAGGATGCCGGCCGACATGATGATCGTGACCAGCAGAAACACGATCGCGCGCCCCGACACCATCAAGGGACGGTCGGGCCGGATCATCTTGACCACGAGCGCCACAAGCGAGGGCAGCACGAAGGCCCAGGCGACCCACATCGCGGCGTCACGCGCAAAGCCCGCCCAGTCGTTCAGCTTGAGCGGAAAGGTTTTGGTTTGGGGGTCGAAGAACAGCGAGGCCAGCTTGAGATCGAGCTCGGGATAGAGGCCGAAAACAACGCCGATCACGAGCCACAGCGCCAGGGCGATGAAGAGTCCAGTCCGGTTCATGGCGGGCGGTTTAGCGGAGAGACGGCGACATGAAAACCCCGGTGAAGGTGCCCATCCTCCCCTGGAGGGGGAGGATCGATCGCGCGAAGCGCGAGCGAGGTGGGGTGAGGCCACACAAATGGTCTCTCGTCCGTCCGCAAACACCAGTCCTCGACACCGCCGATGCGGATAGACTGTCACCCCACCCCGGATCGCATCTGCGATGCGAGCCGACCCTCCCCCTCCAGGGGAGGGTGTCAGAGAGCATCATCTTGCATCCGGCCTTGAATTCGACGGCAGCGGCGGAGGCGGTCGGCGCGGGGGCGGCGGGATGCGCCAGGCGCCGGCATTGCGGCCGGCGATCAGCCAGTACACCACGCCGGCGACGATGCCCGCGCCGGTCATGATCTCCAGATGGCGCCGCACGATGCCTTCGAACTGAAACGTGTCGGAGTGAAAGGGAACGAGGCCGAGATAGCAGGCAAGTCCGACGAGGCCGCCGCCGACGGCATAAGCGAGCGCGCTGCGGATGTAGAGGGCTTCGGTGATCGCAACGATCACTGCCGCCGGCACCAGCGCAAAGCCGGAGACGAAGATGAAGCCGAAGCCGAGCAAAATGTCGATCGCGCCCTGATCGACGGGGCCGGCGCCGAGATCGGCGAACTCCGGAAACAGCAGCGCGACGACCACGATCATGCCGCCGACGAAACAGGCGGCGAGGAAGCCGATGAAGATGACGATGAGGCGGCCGATCAGGGACATGCGGAGGAAGTCACCGTAGTCGTCATTGCGAGCGCAGCGACTTGTCCGCCGAAGCCTTGGCGAAGGCGGAAGCAATCCAGAGATACGTCTGCAGACACAGTCTGGAATGCTTCGTCGCTACGCTCCTCGCAATGACGAGGATGCGAGAGCGCGGTCATGACAACCTAATCCGTCATTGCCATGGCGCGCAGTGCCTGCCGTTCGCGTGCGCTAAGCTTCTCGGTCTCCGACTTGAGCTGGCCGCAGGCGGCGAGGATGTCGCGGCCGCGCGGCGTGCGCACCGGCGAGGAATAGCCGGCATTAAAAATGTATTCGGAGAATTTCTCGATCTGGTCCCAGTCCGAACATTCATAGGCGGTTCCGGGCCAGGGATTGAACGGGATCAGGTTGATCTTGGCGTGAATGCCCTTGAGCATCTTCACCAGCAGTTTTGCATCGTCGAGCGAATCGTTGACGCCCTTGAGCATCACATATTCGAAGGTGATGCGGCGCGCGTTGGAGGCGCCGGGATAATCGCGGCAGGCCTGCAGCAGCTCCTTGATCGGATATTTGCGGTTGAGCGGCACCAGCTCGTCGCGCAGCTCGTCGCGCACCGCATGCAGCGAGATCGCGAGCATGACGCCGATCTCCTCGCCGGCGCGCACGATGTTCGGCACCACGCCCGAGGTCGACAGCGTGATGCGTCGGCGGGAGATGCCGATGCCTTCATTGTCGCCGACGATCAGCAGCGCATCGCGCACCGCGTCGAAATTATAGAGCGGCTCGCCCATTCCCATCATCACGATATTGGTGACGCGGCGTGTGCCGTCCTCGCGATCGGCCCAATCGTTCAGGCGATCCCGCGCCACCATGATCTGTCCGACGATCTCGCCGGCGGTGAGATTGCGCACCAGGCGCTGCGTGCCGGTGTGGCAGAAAGAACAGTTCAGCGTGCAGCCAACCTGCGAGGAGACGCACAGCGTGCCGCGATCGGTCTCGGGAATGTAGACGCATTCGACTTCATGAGCGCGCTCGACATTGTCGCCGCTCGGCAGACGCAGCAGCCATTTGCGGGTGCCGTCGTTGGAGATCTGCTCGGCCACGACTTCGGGCCGGTCGACCGTAAAATGCTGCGCGAGCTCGGCGCGAATGCCCTTCGAGATCGAGGTCATGTCGTCGAAGCTTTGAGCGCCGCGAAAATAGAGCCAGTGCCAGAGCTGCTGCACGCGCATCCTGCGCTGCGCCGGCGCGACGCCGATCTCGCCGAGGCGATCGGCAAGCTCCGTGCGCGACAGACCGATCAGCGAAGGCCTCGCCGGCGGCACATAGGTCTCGAGTGGCGTCTTCTCCACCAGGATTGCGTTATGCGGCTCGGTCGTCGGTTGCATTGAATAGACCTAAAGGTTTTGCGGCGTTTCGGAATGGTCCGAAGGGATCGCAAAGCGACCCTGAGGACCAGACCTCAGGTGCGCAACTGCGCACCGGGGAAGCTCGAGATTCCGGGTTCGATGCTGCGCATCGCCCCGGAATGACGGAAGAAATCTGGAACCGGCCTTATATAGCAACCGGAACAGCCGATTGCGACCGTGGCTGTCGCTTAGCCTTAAAGGACTAAGCCTTACCGCCGGCAGTCCTGCGCGATCTTGTCGAGCGCCTGGGCGAGGCCCTTCAGCGAGAACGTGTCGGTCGTCTCGGTGCCCTTGGCCGAGACCCCCTTGACGACCAGCTCGGCGGATTTGCGCATGGCTTCGACCATCCGCTCCTCCTCGGCCGCGTTCTTGATCCAGAGGCCGTCGCCCTGCGTGTACATGGCGAAGGCGGCGCCGCCGACCTCGACCGACGATTCCGAGCCCGGCTTCAGGGCGTAACCGATCATGACCGAAACTTCGTTGTTCACCTTCTCGGCCGGACGGGTCGAGACGAAGGCATAAGCGGGATCGCGCGGCCGATTCGGCGGATTGGTCTTCGACGACGAGGGTTTTGCCAGCGCGAAGCAGACCTTCTTGCCGTTGGGCGTCGCCGAATAAGCGCCCCAGGTGCCGAACTGGCCGATCAGCGTCGGCTCCGCGCCTCCCGCAACCGCCGCGGGCGGGGCCGCAGGCTTGCTCTCGGGCTTTGCCGCGCTCTTTGCAGCCGTATTGGCCGCCGGAGCCGCCGACTTCGGTGCGGCCTTCGGCGCCGGTTGCGTCGTCTGCGCCCGCGCAAGATCGGCGATCCCGCACGTCATCATGCCGATCATCAAAGCTAAAGATAGCACCCGCCACATGCTGGAGTGGTTCCCTCAATATTGTGACTGGAAGATGGCCCGGCCGCGCTTTGTCCCCTGGCAGGGATAACCGGGAAAGTCCAATTTGGGAAGGCAGTTAGCGGTATCAGCGGCGCCTTACGCTTTGGACCGCGCGGCGCGCTGGTCGGCCCATTGCGTCTCGGTCCAACGTAACAAATCCTCGGCGCCGGAACTGCGCAAATGCGCGCCACCGTCGATGACGACCATCTCGCCATTGATGTAGGCGGCGCGGTCCGAGACCAGGAAGCTGGCGAGATCGGCAAGCTCGCCGTGCTCTCCGGTCCGGCCAAGCGGGTTGCGCGCGGTCCAGCCTTCGTCACGGCCTTCGGGGCGGAGCTGCCCCGACGCGCCCGCGGTCGGGAACGGACCAGGGGCGATGGCGACGGTGCGGATGCCTTTCGGGCCCCATTCCACGGCGAGACTTCTGGTCATCGCCAGCAGCGCCGATTTCGCCATCGCCGAGGGCACGGTGAAGGCGCGGCCGGTGATGGTCGAGGTCGAGAGGATCGAGAGCACGACGCCGCCATGCTGGTCCTCGATCCAGCGCCTGCCTGCGGCCAGCGTGCAGTACATCGCGCCATGCAACGTCGGCGCCAGGATCGCATCGGCGGCGCGGAACGACAGATGCTCGCTCTGTGCGATGAACGTCGCAGCGGCGTTGTTGACGAGGATGTCGAGCGGCGCCTCGCGCCAGATCTGCTCCATCATGCTGTCGACGGCCGCGCCGTCGCGGATGTCGCAGGCGATCGTCGTGACCTTGCCACCTGTCTCCTCGCGCATCTCGCTCGCGGTTGCTTCCAGCCGGTCGAGCTTGCGGCCGCAGATCACGAGCTCGGCGCCGAGTGCAAGGAAACGGCGCCCCATCGCGGCGCCGAGGCCCGAGCCGCCGCCGGTGACGAGGATGCGCTTGTCCCTCAGCAGGCCTGTTTCAAACATCGTTTGAATCCTCCCTTTTCTTCTTGCTCCGTCATTGCGAGCGCAGCGAAGCAATCCAGAATCCGTCCGGCGGAAATAGTCTGGATTGCTTGCTGCGCTCGGATGACGAGGATAGGCCCTCGCGCCGCCCGAGACAAAGAATCCGGATTGTCCGGCCGCAGTAAATCCGGCAGAAACGGCCAAACTATAATTCCACCCAAAACGCCCAAGGTGCCGCCATGAAAGCCATCCTCTGCTCGCAATATTGCCAGCCTGACGATCTCGTACTGGCTGAGGTGCCGGATCCGGTGGCAGGTCCCGGTGAAGCGGTGATCGCGATCAAGGCGGCGGCGCTGAACTTCTTCGACATCCTGATGATTCAGGGCAAGTATCAGATCAAGCCGCCGTTCCCGTTCTCGCCAGCCGCGGAAGTCGCGGGCGTGATCGAAAGCATCGGCTCCGGCGTGACCGATCTGAAAGTCGGCGATCGCGTCGTCGCTTCCTGCGGCCACAACGGCGCGCGCGAGAAGATCGCGCTGCCGGCGGCGTCGATCGTGAAGATCCCCGACAATCTCGACTACGACCGTGCGGCCGGCATCATCATCATCTACGGCACGGCGCTTCATGCGTTGGAAGATCGCGCCAGCCCGAAGCCGGGCGAGACGCTCGCGGTGTTAGGTGCGGCCGGCGGCACCGGCCTTGCCGCCTGCGAGCTCGGCAAGCTGATGGGATTGAAGGTGATCGCCTGCGCTTCGTCGGACGAGAAGCTCGAATTCGCGAAAGCGCATGGCGCCGAGCTGACGCTGAACTACGCCAAGGAAGACCTCAAGGAAGGCTTGCGAAAACTCACGGGCGGCAAGGGCGTTGATATCATCTTCGATCCGGTTGGCGGTGCCTATGCCGAGCAGGCGCTGCGCTCGATCGCCTGGGAAGGCCGCTTCCTCGTGATCGGTTTCGCCGCGGGCGACATTCCGAAGATGCCGCTGAACCTCGCGCTGCTGAAAGGCTGCGACATCCGCGGCGTGTTCTGGGGCGCTTGGACGCGGCAGAATCCAGAGAAGAACCGCGCCAATCTCGAGAAGCTCGTGAAGTGGACGGCGGAAGGAAAGATCTCGTCGCATGTCGACCGCACCTTCCCGCTGGCGCAGACAGCAGATGCACTGAAGGTGCTCGCGGGACGTCAGGCCATGGGCAAGGTGATTTTGCATCCGTGAGGATGTAGGCGTCGCCATCGCCACACACAAAACTGTCACCGCTCGAATCGCTGGCGTCGCTGAAGCTGCGCCAGCTTTTTCGTGCGCCGTCGCTTGGTAATGAGCCCTCAACCATTCCCGCCAAAATTGCGGTGCATTCCCCTGCTTTGCCGCAATCAAACCCAAATCTCTCCCGATTCGCGCAAATCGTCGTCGTTTTTTGGGCTGATTCAGACGGCGATTTACCGGTTCCAGTTTGCGGGGTACCTCTGGACAACAATAAAAAGACTGAAGCCGGGAATGCCCCTGCGTTGCGTTAGTAATGGGGAGCATCACCATGGAGACGACGGCGTTCCGCCCGTCCAAGGAGTCGAGTGCGCTCGACTTCAATCGAGCCGCATCACATCCGCCGACCGCGTCCTTTGTCCGTGCGCGCGCCGCGCGGGCCGATCTTTCGCAGGACGATCCGATTCCGCTGTTCCTGTCCGATCCGCTCGGCGCGCCGGACCCAAGCGAATATACGCCGGTGGAGTTGCGTTCCAGAATTGTGCCGCGTGTTCTCGCGGCTGTTCTGGCAGCGTCCACCCTGGCAGTTCTGGCCGTACTGTATCAATCCGACTTTCGCGGCTTCTTCACCGCCAACGCCGGTAGCTGGGTGGGGCTCGCGCCGGACATGGCCATGGCGTCGGCCAACGCGCCGGCCATACCACAGACCCCGCTCAAGGATCCGGCCCGCGTGTCCAACACGACGCTGGCGAGCGCCGACGCACGGGACCTCCCTGCACCGACGGTGCCAAGCCGCGAAGCGATAGCGACCGCCTATCAGGTTGCGCTGCAAGCGCAAGGACCGGTGCAAGGACCGGTGCAAGCACC
This sequence comes from Bradyrhizobium sp. CIR18, assembly GCF_014198295.1. NCBI lineage: Bacteria > Pseudomonadati > Pseudomonadota > Alphaproteobacteria > Hyphomicrobiales > Nitrobacteraceae > Bradyrhizobium > Bradyrhizobium sp. CIR18. The sequence continues at coordinate 146,845 of NZ_JACIHF010000006.1, forward strand.
GGAGCCCGTCGCCGCACAGCCTGCACCGCCTGAGCCGGTCAGGACGCTCGACGCCGACACGCTGGCAGCGTTGATGACGCGCGCGAAGAGCCTGTTGAGGATCGGTGACATCGCCGCAGCGCGGCTGCTGCTCGAACGCGCGGCCAATGCGCAAGATGCAACGGCCGCGCTTCTGCTGGCGCAGACCTATGATCCCACGGTGCTCGGCACCAGCGATGCGCGAAGTGTCATTGCCGACGCATCCGCCGCACGTGACTGGTACCAGCGGGCTGCATCACTCGGATCGGCGGAGGCGCGCCAGCGTCTCGTCCGGATTCAGAACTAGAACTCTTCAGGGGACATCATGCGTAACGCTTTTGGAATGGCACTTGCCGCCATCATGACGATCTATGCCTCCACCGCCGGCGCCGAGCAGACCGAATACGATCCGGCCAAGGTCTCGGACGGCCTGAAGGCCATCTTCCAGTTCGGCTCGACCTCGACCAAGCAGGCGCTGAACGCCAACACCGTCACGCTGATCACCGGCACGATCGGCGGCACCTATGTGCAGTTCGGCGCCGACCTCGCCTCGGTGCTCGACGACGGCAACAAGATCCGCGTGCTGCCGATCGTCGGCCGTGGCTCGGTGCAGAGCGTCGCCGACATCCTATTCCTGCAAGGGGTCGATCTCGGCATCGTGCGGGCCGACACGCTCGACTATCTCGAGCGCAAGGGTTTTGCCAAGGACATCAAGAAGCAATTCACCTATGTGACGAAGCTCTACAACGAAGAGATGCAGGTGATCGCGCCGAAATCTGTTGCGACGCTGAAGGATCTCGAAGGCAAGACGGTCAGCGTCGACCTGCCCAATGGCGGCACCTTCGTCACCGCGCTCACCGTATTCGAGCGGCTCGGCATCAAGGCGAAATTCGTCTATGTCGAGCAGCGCATCGCAATGGAAAAGCTGAAGGCCGGTGAGATCGACGCCGTCATCGTGGTCGGCGGCAAGCCGTACAAATCAGTCTCGACCTTCGGCAATGACGGCCGCTTCCATCTTGCCAAGGTCGACTATGCAAAGCCGCTCCAGAGCGACTATCTGCCGGCGACGCTGACGACCAAGGACTATCCGAATCTGATCAAGGAGGGCGAGAGCGTGGACACCATCGCGGTGCCAGCGGTGCTCGCGGCCTATAGTTGGGCGCCAAACACCGAACGCTATCGCAAGCTCGCGCTGTTCGTGGACGCGTTCTTCACGAAATTCCCGGCGCTCCAGAACCCGCCCTTCCATCCCAAGTGGAAGGAGGTCTCGCTCGCGGCGCCCCTGTCGGGTTGGAACAGATTGCCGGTGGCGCAGCAATGGCTCGACAAGCACGGCGTCGAGCCGGTGACACGGCAACGATTCGAGGCGTTCCTGAAGCAGAGCCCCACGGCCGCAAAGGTCTCCGATGCGGACAGGGAAACGCTGTTCAAGCAATTCCAGGCATGGGACGCGGAGAAGGCGCGGGTGGAGGCGGGCAAGAAATAGCGAGCGCGTTTCGTCGCCACACACTCCGTGTCATCGCCCGGCTTGACCAATGGCCAACCTGTCAGTGATGTGTCCGAACAGGTGTCAGCCATGTCCCCGGACTACACATCAAGCCGGGGCATGACAGCGGAATGTGTGGTTGAATCCGCGTTGACTACGCCGCTTCCACGTCCGCATCGCCCTCCTCACCCACCCCCCGCTTCAGCACAGCACGGGCGGCTTCGCGGTGCTCATTGGTGATGTGGCCGGAAACCATGCGGATGGCGGTGGCGAGCACGGCGGCATCGTCGGCGAAGCCGAGGACCGGCATCACGTCGGCGACGAAATCGAACGGCAGGATGAAATAGGCGATCGCACCTAACAGCGCGGCCTGGACGTGGCGCGGGGTCTGCCGGTCGAACGCGCAGTAATAAGCAGCAAGCAGGTCTTCCGCGAACGGCAGCTGCGCGGCAACACGCTTCAGCTTGCGCCAGAAGCGGCGGCGCACGCTCTCACGATCTTCCGCGAGCCGATCGGCCGGCTCGAAACCGACGCTGTGTTCGGCAGCCATGTTCGACAAACTCCCCGTTCAACCCCGGGCGGCGGATCGCCGATCCCGGCTGATCACAAGATGGGGATGTGGCCGATCCCTGCAAGACGTCGGCCGGTCTCAGCCTGCGATCGCGTTCATCGTCTTGGCCAGCGCGACGTCGAGCGCCGTGACGCCGCCGGCGTCGTGGGTCGACAGCACCACCTCCACCGTCTTGTAGACGTTCCGCCATTCGGGGTGGTGATCCATCTTCTCGGCGGCCAGCGCAGCGCGGGTCATGAAGCCGAACGCCTCGTTGAAATCCTTGAAGATAAAGGTTTTGCCGATGGCATCCCGGCCCTGAACCTCGCTCCAACCGGGTAGTCCACCCAGCGCCTGCTTGCGCGCCTCCGCCGAAAGCCGATCTGCCATGGTCATGTCTCCGTCCTTCAGGGGAACTTTACCCTAACACCCCGCTGACGCCCGGGTTCATACGGGGATTTCCGCCATCCGCTAACCATGACGGAGATGTAACCCCGCCGGACAAGAAATTTGCTACAATTACGGGCGTAAATCGCCGGCCAAGATGAAACTGAGCCTGAAGCGCCTGTTTGGGAGATCGATGACCGGGGGATTGGACCTGGCCGAAACGCCCTCTCCGCCTTCGCCGCGATCCGCGGCGCGGAAGACCGCGCTCGTGTCTCTTGCGCTCGTGCTTGCGATCATCGGCGCGCTCGTCGGCGGCTACTACTTCGCCATGCGGCCGGTGACGTTGAAGATCGCGGTCGGTCCCGCCAACAGCGACGACGTCAAGGTCGTGCAGGCGCTGACGCAGGCCTTCACGCAGAGCAAGGGCCAGGTGCGGCTGCGGCCGATCCAGACCGACGGCGCCACCGCCAGTGCCAATGCGCTTGCGGAAGGCAAGGTCGATCTCGCCATCGTGCGCGGCGACCTCGACGTCCCCAAGAACGCGCAAGCGGTCGCGACCCTGCGCAAGAACGTCGTGGTGCTGTGGTCCGTGCCTAGCAAAGGCAAGAAGCGGGGCGCGAAGATCACCAAGATCTCGCAACTCACCGGCCATCGCGTCGGCGTCGTCGGCCGCACCCAGGCCAACGTCAATCTGCTCAAGGTGATCCTCCAGCAATACAACGTCGATCCCGCCAAGGTCGAGATCGTGCAATTCCCGGCCAACGAGGTCGCCGAAGCGATCAAGGCCCAGAAGGCCGACGTCTATCTCGCGGCCGGCCCGGTCAACAGCAAGATCACGGCGGATGCGATCGCCGCCTCCACCAAGGATTTCGGCGCGCCCAGCTTCCTCGCGATCGAGTCCGCGGATGCGATCGCGCAGAACCACCCGGTCTACGAAGCGTCCGAGATTCCCGCCGGCACCTATGGCGGCTCGCCCGCCCGCCCGGACGACGAGGTCAAGACCATCAGCTTCTCGCACCACGTCGTGGCGCGCAAAGGCGTGTCCGAAACCACCATCGCGGCGTTCACGCGCCAGCTCTTCGCCGTGCGCCAGCAGCTGGTGACGGAATTCCCGCTGGCGGCGAAGATCGAAACGCCCGACACCGACAAGGATGCGGTGATCCCGGTGCATCCGGGCGCTGCCGCCTTCGTCGACGGCGAGGAAAAGACCTTCCTCGACAAATACAGCGATTACATCTGGTGGAGCCTGATGGCGTTGTCCGCCATGGGCTCGATCGGCGCCTGGTTCGCCGGCTATCTGAAGAAGGACGAGCGCGACAACAACAACCATCAGCGCGAACGGCTGCTCGACATGATCGCCGCCGCACGCAGATGCGAGACGACCGAAGAGCTCGACCAGATGCAGACCGAGGCCGACGAGATCCTGCGCGACACGCTGCGCTGCTTCGATCACGGCGCGATCGAGGAAGCCGCGCTCACCGCCTTCAACATCGCACTCGACCAGTTCCACGCCGCCGTCGCCGACCGCAAGGCGGTGCTATTCAGCCTGCCGCAGAACCTGCAGCGGGCCGGCGCCCAGTTCAGGGCCGCCGGCAACGCGTGAGCGCTTGCGCGCGTTATCGCTGCGTCACATTGTCTCAATATAGGTTCACCGTCATTCCGGGGCGCGCAACGCGCGAATCCGGAATCTCGAGATTCCGGGTTCTGATCCTTCGGACCGTCCGGGAATGACGGCGCGAGATGTGCGCAGCACAGCGAGCCAAGCATGAACATCAAATTCTCCCGCCGCCGCTTCCTCGCCACCGGCGCCGGTACGCTCGGCGCGATCGCGATGCCCTATCTCTCGCGCGCGGCCGATCGGCCGATGGTCACTCATGGCGTCCAGTCGGGCGACGTCACGGTGGACGGCGGTGTGGTGTGGGCGCGCACCGACCGGCCCGCGCAGATGCTGGTCGAGGTGGCGACGACGGAGTCATTCAGGGATGCCCGTGCGCTGCCGCCGATCGCAGCGCTCCCCGAGAGCGACTTTACCGCGAAGATGCTGATCGAGAATCTGCCGGCTAGCCAGGACATCTTTTACCGCGTCCGCTTCCGCGATCTCTCCCACAGCGCCATCGAGGGCGAGCCGGTGGTCGGCCGCTTCCGCACCGCGCCGGCCGACCGCCGCGACGTCAGCTTCGTCTGGGGCGGAGACGTCGCCGGCCAGGGCTGGGGTATCAATCCCGATGACGGCGGCATGTTCACCTTCTCAGCGATGCGCAAGCACCGTCCGGATTTCTTCCTGCATTCGGGCGACACCATCTATGCCGACGGCCCGATTGTATCCGAGGTGAAGCTCGCCGACGGCAAGCTCTGGAAGAACGTCACCATCCCCGAGAAGACCAAGGTCGCCGAGACGCTGGACGAGTACCGCGCCGCGCACAAATACAATCTCATCGACGACAACCTCCGCGCCTTCAATGCCGAGGTGCCGATCTTCGTGCAATGGGACGACCACGAGGTGACCAACAACTGGTCGCTGTCGAAGGAATTGCCGGCCGCCTACAAGGAGCGCGACATCGCCTTGCTCGCTGCCCGCGCGGGCCGCGCCTTCCACGAGATGTATCCGATGCGCGAGAGCATCGTCGAGCCGGGCCGGGTCTATCGCCAGATCTCCTACGGCCCGCATCTCGACGTGTTCGTGCTCGACGAGCGCAGCTATCGCGGTCCGAACGGCGCCAATCTCGAAACCGCTTACGGCCCCGCCAGCTACTTCCTCGGCCCGGACCAGATCGCCTGGCTCAAGCGCGGCCTGCTCAATTCACGCGCGACCTGGAAGGTGATCGCTTCCGACATGCCGCTCAGCCTCGTCGTCGCGGACACGCCGAAGGGCGGCTCGGAAGCAATCGCGCAGGGTGACGGCCCGGTCCGCGGCCGCGAGCTCGAGATCGCCGACATCCTGCGTTTCATCAAGATGGCGCCGATCAGCAACACGGTGTGGCTGACGGCGGACGTGCACTACGCCGCCGCGCATTATTACGATCCGAACAAGGCGCAATTCCAGGAGTTCGAGCCGTTCTGGGAATTCGTCTCGGGCCCGCTGCATGCCGGCACGTTCGGTCCGAACGCGCTCGACAACACCTTTGGACCCGAGGTGCGCTTCGTCAAGGCGCCGGGCAAGGACAGCCAGAACCTGCCGCCCTCCGCCGGCATGCAGTTCTTCGGTCACGTCAAGATCGACGGCGCCTCGGGCCAGATGACGGTGACCTTGCGCGACCGCGCCGACGTCGCGCTGTGGTCGACCACGCTCGATCCGAAGCAGGGTTGATCGCTAGTCGAGGGCGCGCACCTTGAGCGCCGCCTCCAGCGCGTCGCTCGAGCACGGCTTCTGCAACCGCGGCTGGCCCGAGAATTCAGGCGGAATGCGCGCCTCGGCGCCATAGCCGGTAACGAAGACGAACGGGATCTTCAGCGCAGCCAGCCGCTCCGCGACCGCAAAGCTCGTCTCGCGGATCAACTCGACATCGAGCAGCGCGAAATCGGGCGCGCGGTTGGCGATGGCGCCGAGCGCCTGCGTCACCGACCCGACGGTCCGCACGCCCGGCACTCCAAACCCGAGCAGACGGTCCTCGAAATCGATGGCGATGATCGGATCGTCTTCGACGATCAGAACGTCGGCCGGCCAGCTTGAGCCATTGGAAAGTGCGGGTGTCATGATCGCATCTTGTGTGTGGGGGTTCGGATCAGGACTGCCGCGACACGATGCCTGCGCACAGCGCATCGGAGGGTTCCCGGAACGAAACCCACCACATTGCCGTTCTCTAGTCTGTCCACTTGTGCACACAGGGAATGCAAGGAACTCGTTAAGGTGGGGAGGAAGATCGGAGTTCACGATGGATGCGCGTATCAGCAAGATGATCGAGGTCGAGAGCCGTCCGGCCAACAATTTGTTGCGGCGCTTGAGCCAGGCAGACTACGCATTGCTCGCACCGCATGTGACCGTCGAAAACTCCGCAGCCAGCCAGCTGCTCTACAGCCCCGGTGACGACGTCCAGGTCGTCCACTTCCCCTGCGGACCGGCGCTCGCGACCTTTCTGGTCCCCAACGAGGATGGCCGAGACGTCGAGACCATCCTGGTCGGCCGCGAAGGCGCGGTGGGCGGCATCGTCAGCGAGGGATTCCTGCCGGCCTATACCCGGATCTGCGTGAAATTCGGCGGCCCGTTTGCGCGCGTTCATGTCGCCAAGCTGGAAGCGGCCAAGCTGCGCTCGGCGTCGCTGCGCAACATCTTTGCCCGCTATGCCGATTGCATGCTGGCGCAGATCTTCCAGTCGACCGCGTGCAATGCGATCCATTCGATCGAGCAGCGGACCGCCAAATGGATCCTGGCGGCGATGGAGCGCACCGGCGACGAGGACAGCGTGCCGCTGACCCACGAACAGCTTGCGACGCTGCTGGGCGTTGGCCGCTCCTATGCCAGCCGCGTGCTTCAGTCGTTCAAGGCGGAACGGATTCTCGACACCAGGCGCGGATCGATCCTGGTTCGCAACCGCGACGGCCTGAGGCTTCGCGCCTGCCTGTGCAACGACGCGGTGAAGATGCATTTCGAGGAGGTGCTGCGCGGCGTCTATCCGACCGAGGAGCGGGAGGCCGGCTAGCGATCCGCCTCGCTTCCCGGCGTGGAGAACGAGCAGGCGCACTATCCCGCTCGGCCGGAACCTGGGCTAATATCCCCCGGCATGAGCGGGGCTTTCCTACACACCATCTTCGACGTCTTGGCATGGCTGGCGGCGGCGGCGGCCGTCTACTGGCTGTCGCGACAGCGCCTGCAGTTTCCGGCGCAATCCTTCCAGCTGCCCTATGTCGCCGCGCTGGTGTTCGGCGCGGGCCTCGGCGCCTATCTGTTCGGCTCCGCCAATCTGTGGCTGTCGGGCGAGAGCGGCATTGCGCGCTCGGTCGAGGGCGCGCTGGCCGGCGGCATCGTGGCGATCGAGCTCTACAAATGGTCCGCGGGGATCGCCGCGCGAACCGGTGCCCGTTTTGCGCTGCCGCTGGCGCTGGGCATCGCGATCGGCCGGCTCGGCTGCTACTTCGCGGGCCTCGACGATTTCACCTACGGCACGCCGACGGCGCTGCCATGGGCCCATGATTTCGGCGACGGCATTCTGCGCCATCCCGTGCAGCTCTATGAGAGCGCGGCCATGGCCGTATTCGCGCTGCTCTATGTGCTGGCGGTCGTGAACCGAAACGCCTTTGTGATCACCAATGGTTTCTACCTGGTTCTCGTCTATTATGGAGCGCAACGCTTCCTGTGGGAATTCCTCAAGCCCTACGGCACGCTGATCGGCCCCTTCACCCTGTTTCACCTGCTGTCGCTGTCCATTTTGCTCTACGCCGGCGTCATGCTGGCGACGGCGCCCAAAGCGAGACGCTTACAAAACGAGATACTTGCATGAACGCGCCGTTGCGTAAGTCGCGGTCCTATATTTTCTGGGGCCAGACCCAATCTCTTTGCGAGACCTGCCTGAAGCTGGTGCCGACCAAGATCCAGATCCTGGACAACGAGGTCTGGTACGAAAAGCGCTGCAGGGAGCACGGCGTCCAGTCGACGCTGGTGTCGACGGATGCCGCCTATTGGCGCCTGTGCAAGGATTTCATCAAGCCCGGCGACCGGCCGCTGCAATTCCAGCAGCGCACCGAATTCGGCTGCCCCTATGATTGCGGTCTCTGTTCCGACCACGAGCAGCATTCCTGCCTGGCGCTGATCGAGATCACCGAGCACTGCAACCTCACCTGCCCGGTCTGCTTCGCCGAATCCTCGCCCGCACGAACGAAATTCACCCCGCTCGCGACAGTCGAGAAGATGCTGGACGCGCTGGTCGCAAGCGAGGGCGAGCCCGACCTCGTGCAGATTTCCGGCGGTGAGCCGACGCTGCATCCTGATTTCTTCGAGATCCTGGATGCCGTGCGCGCCCGCCCGATCCGCCACGTCATGATCAACACCAACGGGCTGCGCATCGCCCGCGAAAAGGATTTCGTGGCGCGGCTCGCCGAGAACAGGCGCGGGCTGGAGGTCTATCTCCAGTTCGATTCACTGCAGCGCGATGCGCTGATCGACCTGCGCGGCGCGGATTTGCGAAAAATCCGCCAGCAGGCGCTGGAAAATCTCGAGCATTTTGGCGTGTCGACCACACTGGTCGCGACCATCAAGCGCGGCGTCAATGATTCCGAAATCGGCGACATCGTTCGCCACGCGCTGACGTGGAGATGCGTGCGCGGCGTCACGCTGCAGCCGGTGCAGGACGCCGGCCGCAACGAGAATTTCGATGAGAAAACCGACCGCATCATGCTGTCGGAGATCCGCAAGCGCGTGATCGAGACCGGCGTGTTCGGCGACAAGGACATGATCCCGCTGCCCTGCAATCCCGAAAGCATCTCGATCGGCTATGGCCTGCGCAATGGCGAGAAGGTGCTGCCGCTGACCTCGCTGATCCCGCAGGAGCAGCTGGTTGCGGTGATGCCCAACACGATCAGCCCTGAGAAATATCCAGTGCTGCGGGAAAAATTCGTCGATCTGTTCTCGCTGTCGTCGGGCCCGCTCAACACGTCCGAGCGCGTCTGCGAGCTGTTGTGCTGCCTTCCGAGCTTTCAGGTGCCGGAAGGGCTCTCTTACGAGAACGTGTTCCGCGTCACCATCGTGCAGTTTCTCGATCGCTTCAATTTCTGCGTCGGCAACGTCAAGCGCAGCTGCATCCATTTCGTGACGGAGCAGGGCGCGATCATTCCGTTCGACACCTACAATCTGTTCTACCGTAACGGCAAGATCGACGGCATCCGCGCCGCGCTCGAAGGGCAGACTTATCGCGCGGCAAGGCAAGGCGAGGAGGCATCACAATGAGCGATACGCCACCGCCGGTTCTGCCGCCCGTCCCGACACCCGGCGAGGCACGCAGCGGCTGCCTGACCGCGCTGATGGCGATCGCCGGCATCTTCATGCTGCTGCCGGGGCTCTGCGCGCTCCTGTTCGGCGGAATGTCCGTGGTCGAGGGTGGCCAGATCCCCGCCGACATCGCGTCGCTGGTCTTTTTGGGACTGGTCATCGGCATCGGAGGCGTCGTCTTGATCTGGGCGGCCATCATGGGGCGGAAGGCCCCGCCGGCCCGGAACGGGAGCTAACCCCCGGAGATTCCCGGGCAAAATTCAGTCAACCAAGGCCCAAAGAACGCATTGTTTTTTGGCGGTTTTTGCATATATTGCGCCGCAACGCGTAGGCTGCCCGGTCGATATGGCCGGGCTTCCTTTTTGGGCGGAAAGCGCCCCGTTTCCAGTCTTCCAGCGTTGTTTCGAGAAGAGGTCCCGGTCCGACCGGCGAGATCGCGCTTAACCCATTGTTCGAACCAAAGAAGCTCACTCATGAACCTCCGTAACGTCGCCATCATCGCTCACGTCGACCACGGCAAGACGACCCTGGTCGACAAACTCCTCCAGCAGTCCGGCACGTTCCGCGAGAACCAGAAGGTGACCGATCGCGCCATGGACTCCAACGATCTGGAGCGCGAGCGCGGCATCACCATCCTGGCCAAGGCGGCCTCGGTGCAGTGGAAGGACACCCGCATCAACATCGTCGACACCCCCGGCCACGCCGATTTCGGCGGCGAGGTCGAGCGCATCCTGAACATGGTGGACGGCGCCCTGGTGCTGGTGGACGCTGCCGAAGGCCCGCTGCCGCAGACCAAGTTCGTGGTCTCCAAGGCGCTCAAGGTCGGCCTCAAGCCGATCGTCGTCATCAACAAGGTCGACCGCCCCGACGCGCGCCCGACCGAGGTCATCAACGAGGTGTTCGACCTGTTCGCCGCGCTCGACGCCAGCGAGGAGCAGCTCGACTTCCCGATCCTCTACGGGTCGGCCAAGCAGGGCTGGATGGCTGACAGCCCCGAGGGCCCGAAGGACAAGGGCATGGAGCCGCTGTTCGACCTGATCCTGCGCCACGTCGCGCCGCCGAAGGTCGAGGAAGGTCCGTTCAGGATGATCGGCACCATCCTGGAAGCCAACCCCTATCTCGGCCGCATCATCACCGGCCGCATCTCCTCCGGAGTGCTCAAGCCGAACCAGCAGGTCAAGGTGCTCAACGCCGAGGGCAAGCTGGTCGAATCCGGGCGCATCACCAAGATCCTGGCGTTCCGCGGTCTCGAGCGCACCCCGCTCGATGAAGCCGAAGCCGGCGACATCGTCGCCATTGCCGGCCTGACCAAGGGCACCGTCGCCGACACCTTCTGCGATCCGACCGTCGAAGTGCCGCTGCCGGCGCAGCCGATCGATCCGCCGACCGTATCGATGTCGTTCATCGTCAACAACTCCCCGCTCGCCGGCACCGAAGGCGACAAGGTGACGAGCCGCATGATCCGCGACCGTCTGTTGCGCGAAGCCGAAGGCAACGTCGCGCTGCGCGTCGTCGAAGCCTCCGACAAGGACGCAATGGAAGTCTCGGGCCGCGGCGAATTGCAGCTCGCGATCCTGATCGAGACCATGCGCCGTGAAGGTTTTGAGCTCTCGGTGTCGCGCCCGCGCGTCGTGTTCCAGAAGGACGAAGCCACCGGCGCCACCATGGAGCCGATCGAGGAAGTCGTGATCGACGTCGACGAGGAGCACTCCGGCGTCGTCGTGCAGAAGATGAGCGAGCGCAAGTCCGAGCTGATCGAGATGAAGCCCTCGGGCGGCAACCGTCAGCGCCTGGTGTTCTACGCGCCGACCCGTGGCCTGATCGGCTACCAGGGCGAGCTGCTCACCGACACCCGCGGCACCGCGATCATGAACCGCCTGTTCCACGGCTACGCGCCGTACAAGGGCGAGATCCAGGGCCGCCGCAACGGCGTGCTGATCTCCAACGACCAGGGCGATGCGGTGGCCTACGCCATGTTCAAGCTGGAAGACCGCGGCCCGATGATGATCGAGCCGGGCTGGAAGGTCTACAAGGGCATGATCGTCGGCGAGCACACCCGCGACAACGATCTCGAGATCAACGTGCTCAAGGGCAAGCAGCTCACCAACATCCGCACGACCTCGAAGGACGAAGCCGTGCGCCTGACCCCGCCGATCCGCATGACCCTGGAAAAGGCGCTCGCCTATATCGAGGACGACGAGCTCGTCGAGGTCACGCCGAAGTCGATCCGCCTGCGCAAGAAGCACCTCGACCCCAACGAGCGCAAGCGCGCGGAGAAGGCCAAGGAAGCGGTGGCGTAAGGCCACCGTTCTCCGTAGTGCCGTAGGGTGGGCAAAGCGCAAGCGTGCCCACCAATCGACGATGGTGGGCACGGCGCAAGAGCGCCTTTGCCCACCCTACAAAAGCGTTTACCCGTCCGGCTTCAGCACACCCAGCGAACGTGCTAGAGCCCGCCCATGACCTCCCTCCCCTCCTCCGTGGACGTCGCGATCGTCGGCGCCGGTGCCGCCGGCCTCGGCGCTGCACATGCGCTGGCGGGCTCCGGTCTCTCCGCGATCGTACTGGAGGCACGGAACAGGCTCGGCGGCCGCGCCTGGACCGTACAGGCCTCACCTGACGTGACCTTCGACGTCGGCTGCGGCTGGCTGCACTCGGCGGACAAGAACTGCTTCGTTTCGATCGCGCAGCGGCTCGGTTTCGAGCTCAACAAGGACCTGCCGCCCTGGCGCGAGCGCGCCTATGGCAACGCGTTTCCGCAAGGCGAGCGCGACGATTTCATGCGCGCGATGGACGCGTTCTATGAGCGCCTCTGGGAAGCCGCGCAGACGGGCAAGGACGAGCCTGCGAGCCGGAGCCTCGAAATGGGCAATCGCTGGAATCCCATGATCGACGCGATCTCGACCTATATCAACGGCTGCGAACTCAAGGACATGTCGACGCTGGACTGGGACGCCTATGAGGATTCTGGTCTCAACTGGCGCGTCCGTCGCGGCTATGGCGCGCTTGTTGCGGCCTATGGCGCGCCCTGCCCGGTGGCGTTGAACTGCAACGTCGCGCTGATCGATCATTCCGGCCCGCGGGTCCGCATCGAGACGTCGCAGGGCACGCTGACCGCGGACAAGGTGATCGTCACCGTGCCGACCAATCTGATCGCCGATGAGACGACCCGCTTTTCGCCGCCGTTACGGTCCAAGGTCGACGCGGCAGCGGGCCTGCCGCTCGGCGTCGACGACAAGGTGACGCTCGCGCTCGAGGACGCCGAAGCCTTTCCCAAGGAAGCAAACCTGCGCGGCGCCACCATGCGCACCGCGATGGGCACCTACCATATCCGCCCGTTCGGCCAGCCCTGCATCGAAGGCTTCTTCGGCGGCAGCTTCGCCCGCGCGCTGGAAGATTCCGGCGACGGCGCCATCGCCGCGCATAGCATCGACGAGATCGCCGGCTTTCTCGGCAACGACATCCGCCGCAAGCTGAAGCCGCTCGCCGAGTCGCGCTGGGCGCATGATCCGTTTGCCCGCGGCTCATACTCGCACGCGCTGCCTGGCCATGCCGGCGACCGCGCCGTGCTGGCCGCGCCGGTCGATGGCCGGCTGTTCTTCGCCGGCGAGGCGACGTCGCCAACCTTCTTCACGACCGCGCACGGGGCGCGGGACAGCGGGGAACGGGCGGCGAAGGAAGTGCTGGCGGCAATCGGGAAGCGCTAACCTCCCCACCAATGTCGTCCCGGCGAACGCCGGGACCCACCGCGTGATCTTTCAGTCACGCGTGGTGCGCGTACCGCGGATTGACCCTAACTTCCAGTCTTCGCCAAACTCCGCTCTGTGGTGGGTCCCGGCGCTCGCCGGGACGACACAATCTTGTGGTGCCGCTGTCGCGTCACTCGATCACCCTCGCCCGCAAATCCGCATCGGGCACGAAACACGCGTCATACTTGCCGAAGATGCGATAGCGGTTGCGCGCGATGAGGCTGTACACCGGGTCCCGCAGCGGCTTCGGTACGGTGAACAGCACGCGCACCCAACCCCAGCCCGGGAGTCGCGACAGCACCGTCAACGCCGCATCCGACTTCATGTACACCTCACCACCATGAACCACGGCATTGGTGTCGGGATCATCGGGGTCGATGCCGAACGTCCGCGCGAGCCGGGCGCCATACTCCGACTGGATCGGCGTGAAGCGAAACCGCTTCGCCGTGTCGCGCTGCGCGACGAAGCGGACCCAGCGCGAGCAGAAGATGCAGACGCCGTCGAACAGGATCACGTCGTCATCGGGCCATTTGCTCATCAGCGGTTATCCAGCGTCAAGAGCGCCACCAACATCAGCACGATCGCCGGCCCCGTCTTCACCAGCGCGCCGAGCGGTTCGATCCAGAGATCGGGCGTCAGGACCGCCGCGCCGAACATATAGCCGAGCGAGGCGGTGATGCCAGCAACGAGCCCGGCCGCCGCGGTGCGGCGAAAGGCAATCATCGCGCCAATGCTCATGTCCATCAGGCTGGTGCCGATGGTGATGGGATCGACCAGCGCGGCCGGGAAGTCGTGCGCCGTCAGGATGTCGGCGGCGGCACGGTAGGACACGAACAGCGCGATGAAGCCGGAGACGAGCCAGAACACGACGAGGCTGGCGAAGATCAGCGCCTTGACCAGGAATAGCCGCGCGAACCATTTGTCCTGGACGGTCGCGGGATGACGACCAATCATATCGACCAGCGTCTTCGGTGCGATGCCCGTGGCGGCGATCCATGCCGAGGGATCACCTCGCACGCCGCGGCGCAGCTCGGCGATGGCCGTGGAGCGCATCGGCGGCATCCAGCCGAGATAATTGGCGAGATCGCCGATCCTGGCGCCAAGATCGAGCATGAAGGACGGCATCGCGACATGCGGCCAGGCGGCCGTGCCGAACGCAAGGCGGAACTGTTTGATGACGCCGGCCATGGTGACCGGCTCAGCCTGCATCAGATCCCAGCTCACGGCTTTGACAGCGGCATCGTCGATGTCGCGCACGGTGAGCCAGGCGATGGTGGCCGAGATATCCTCGACTGAAACGGGCTGGAACGGCGTCGCCATCTCCTTGTCGGGCAGGTCGAGCGGGAAGGCAGCGAGCGCGCGGAGCATGGCGCTGCCGCCATAGGCGGATGGTGCGACCACGAAGCCGGGCCGCAGGACGGCGTGCGCAATGCCAGAGGCCGCGATCAGGCGCTCGGCCTCGCGCTTGGTCGTTGCGAAGGCGGTGCGATCGGCTTCGGCCGCTCCGGGGATCGAAATGTGCACCAGCCGGATCGCGCGGCCGCCGTCGGTGATCGCCGCAAGCAGGCGCGCGACGAAATCGCGGTGTACGGCACCTGTGTCGCTGCCGGGGCCGTCCTGGAGCACGCCGAGGCAGTTAACGACGACATCCACGGCATGCTCGCGCAACAGCCGCGTCAGCACGGTCGCGTCGAGCGAGAGGATCGGCAGCTCGATGTCGAGCGCGCTCGTCTTCTGCGCCGGCGACAGGCTGCGCGCCACGCCAAGCGCGCGAAAGCCACGCGCGCGAAGATCGTCCGTAACGAAGCGGCCGATCAGGCCGGAGGCGCCGAGCACCAGGATGGTTCGCTGGTTCATCACGGCTCTCAAAACGGCTTTGCAACCATCAGCCAGAGGATCAGCATCGTCGCGCCGAAGCCGGGGAAGCCGAACGCGAACCAGCGGCGAAACAGGACGAAGTATCGTTGTGGCAATGCACGGTGCTGCTCCGCGGCCTTTCGCGCGAGATCGCGCATCTCGATCTGCATGAACACGACAGGAATCCAGAACAGGCCGGCGACAACATACAACACGAGCGAGGCGAGCAGCCAGCGCTCGGTGATCGGCATCGCCGAGAGCAACATCAGCAAGCCGCCCGTGACCGGCTGGAGCAGCACGGCCGACAGTGTGAAGATTGCGTCCGCAATGACGACGACCGAAGCGGTGCGCGCGATGAACTCCGCATCGTCGGTGCGATGCGCCATCGGCATGAAGAAGGCGATGCCGGTTCCGGTGCCGAGGATGACGATGGCGCCGAGCACATGGAGAAACTTGACCAGGAAATACAGCGTCATGGCTTCTTGGTCGCGGTTGGCCTGCCCTGGTTCAGCGCACCCACGAGCTCCCGGCTCGCGGCTTTGACGCCGGCCTCACTTTCGATCATCCAGTGCCCCTCGCTGCCGACGGCCGGCAAGGTGCGGAAGTCGACCTTGCCGCCGCTGCCGCGAAACGCGTCGGCCAGGCCCTTTGAAAACGCCGGCGAAAAATAGCTGTCATTGGTCGCAACGAGCCATGTGACAGGAATGCGCGCGCCCTTGCCGAACTCTGCAGCGGCGGCAAGAAGCGTGTGTGGCGCGCAGATCCGGTTCGGCTCATCATTGGCATGGCCGCCGCGCCCCGGCGCAAACACTGTGATCGCGGCGATCGCCTTCGGATCGGCATTGGCGAGCGCCAGCGCACCCCAGCCGCCGGCGGAATGGCCGATCACGATGGCAGCGTCCTTGCGGATAAAATCCTGCTTTCGCAAGAACTCCAGCGAGAGCCGGATTTCCTCGGCCGTTGCACGGCCCGAACGCGCATAGTCGGCCTCATCGCAGCCGCCCTGGTCCTCGACATAGCGGCCGCCGGTCGCACCATGGCCGAGCCGCTCCGGCACCAGCACGGCAAACCCGCGCGCGACGAGATAGGCGGCGAGCGGACGATATTCCGGCTGCGGCATTTGCGCTCGACGCAAGCCATTCTGCGTCGAGGCGTGTGCGACGACCGCAAGCCGGAACGGACCTGCGCCGGCGGGGCGAAACAGCAGGGCACGCGCAGCGATGTCGGTATCCGGCGACGGCACCCGCCACGCTTGCCGGCGAAACGGTTCACCCTCCTCTCCCGATGGGCCAAACGTGACCTGAGCGCACAGAGGCGGCGCAGTCAGCAAGGCAAGCAGAGTCAGGAGCGCGAAGATGTTGAGAAGCCGCATGAATGGCCGAGGACGAGCACGAACAGCGACAGTCACACTAGTAGGAACGAATCACTATGGGCGGACTTTCTGCGTGGCCCTCGCCCTTCATTCGTTGCTGCAGAGGGAGTTTTGCACCGACACACGGCACGCCGGTGCCATTCGAGTCGGCGTCCTGTCTTTTTTCGGTACAACATGGCTCAGATACTGATGCACAAAGTCCACACGTTAACCGATAATTAACGATAGGTCTTGCCGCCGGCGCGGCGACTTGGTTTGATTGCGCCCATGAGCACAACCCTGATCGAGGTCCGGCCGGCCAAAGCTGCAGATGCGACTGCGGTGGCGTCGACTCATGACGAAGCCTGGCGCTCCGCCTATCAGGGCATCATTCCCGGCGCCGAGCTGGAAAAGCTCATCAACCGCCGCGGCCCGCAATGGTGGGACAGCGCGATCCGCAAGGGCAGCCGCGTCAGCGTGCTGGTGTTCGGCGACAAGATCGCGGGCTACGCCAATTACGGCCGTAATCGCGCCCGCAGCCTGCATTTCGACGGCGAGATCTACGAGCTGTACCTGCGCCCCGAATTCCAGGGCCTTGGCTTCGGCCGCCGCCTGTTCGCCTCCGCCCGCCGCGACCTGATGCAGAGCGGGCTGAAGAGCATGGTGGTGTGGGCGCTTTCGGACAACGACCCCGCGACCGAGTTCTACCGGGCGCTTGGGGGCCGTATGGTGGCCCGCTCCTCGGAGCGGTTCGGGCCGAAGTCGCTCGACAAGGTTGCCTTCGCTTGGACCAATTGAGCTGCTGAAAGCCTAGGCGGCAGCGTTTCCCTTCCGTCGATACCGTTGCCTTTGAGCCGGTGACTTCCGGATTCATTATTTCACAAAAACGCGATGGATCAGCGGGCCAAGCCCGCGTATGACAGCGCCAAATCGCTGCCGGGCGCGATTTATCCTCGGCAATAACGGAGCTTTGAATGCGTATCGATGCGATCTCGATCGGGAAGAACGTACCTCACGAAGTAAACGTCCTCATCGAAGTCCCCGTGGGCGGCGAACCGATCAAATACGAGATGGACAAGGAGGCCGGCACGCTGGTGGTCGACCGCTTCCTCTACACGCCGATGCGTTACCCCGGTAACTACGGTTTCATCCCGCACACCTTGTCGGATGACGGCGATCCCTGCGACGTCCTGATCATCAACACCCGCGCCATCATTCCCGGCGCCGTCATGAGCGTGCGCCCGGTCGGCGTGCTGTTCATGGAAGACGAAGCCGGCGGCGACGAGAAGATTCTGGCGGTGCCGTCGTCGAAGCTGACGCAGCGCTACGACAAGGTGAAGTCGTACTCCGACCTGCCCGACATCACGCTGCAGCAGATCCAGCACTTCTTCGAGCACTACAAGGATCTCGAGAAGGGCAAATGGGTGAAGATCCTGCGCTGGGGCGGCCCGGAGGACGCACACAAGCTGATCCTCGAAGGCATGGATCGCGAGAAGAAGAAGAAGGGCTGAAGCATCCGTGTCCCGGACGCGGCGCGGCATGAAATGACGCGACGCTGAGCCGGGACCCATGTCGCCGCTGGGCCCCGGCTCAGCAGCGCACCGCTGAAGAAGCGCTGCGCTGCGTCCGGGGCACGAGAACCTGACCTATACCGCCGGCTTCGGTAGCTCGGCGATCGCGCAGGCCGCACGCAGCGTGTTGACCAGCAGGCACGCCACCGTCATCTGGCCGACGCCGCCCGGCACCGGCGTGATTGCGCCGGCCACCCCAAGCGCCTCCTGATAGGCGACGTCGCCGACGAGGCGCGTCTTGCCGTCTTCTTTGGGTATCCGGTTGATGCCGACGTCGATCACGGTCGCCCCCGGCTTCAGCCAGTCGCCGCGCACCATCTCAGGTCTTCCGACCGCGGCATAGACGAGATCGGCCTGCTTCACGAGCCCGGGCAGGTCACGCGAGCGCGAATGCGCGATCGTCACCGTGGCGTTCTCGTTCAGCAGCAATTGCACCAGCGGCCGGCCGACCAGATTGGAACGGCCGATAACGATGGCGTTCTTGCCTTCGAGCGAGGCGTGCACGCTCTTGGTCAGGATGATGCAGCCGAGCGGCGTGCAGGGCGACAGCGCCTCGAAACCGCCGGCGAGCTGGCCGGCATTGTTCGGATGCAGCCCGTCGACGTCCTTGGCGGGGTCGATGGCGTTGACGACGGCCTCGGTGTTCAGCCCCTTCGGCAGCGGCAACTGCACCAGAATGCCGTGCACGGCCGGATCGCGGTTGAGCTTCGCGACCAGCGCCAGAAGCTCCGCCTGCGAGACGTCGGCCGGCAGCTTGTGCTCGAACGAGGCCATGCCGGCGGCCTGGGTCTGGGTGTGCTTGGAGCGGACATAAACCTCGCTGGCGGGGTCGCTGCCGACCAGCACGACCGCCAGCCCCGGCACCAGATTGTGCTCGCGCTTGACGCGGGCGACCTCGTCCGCGACGCGGGCCCGGAGTTCCGCGGCAATGATTTTTCCATCGATAATCTTGGCGGTCATGTCAGTTCCCTCAGTCTTTCGATTGGGCCGAGACGAGCTGGCGCAGGGCTTCGCCGAGCCGTGCCGGATCGCCGTCGACCGCGATCTGCTTCAGCCGCGAGGTGGCTCCGGACAGGAGCTTTACGCCGGCCTTGGGGACGCCCAGCGATTTCGCCAGCAGGACCAAAACGGCCTTGTTGGCCTCGCCGCCGTCGGCGATGGCTCGCACCCTCACCTTGAGCACGCTGCGGCCGTCGGCCAGTTGCTCGATCCCGTCGATGCCGTCGCGACCGCCGCGCGGCGTCACCCGCAGCGCGATGCTGATTCCTGCGGCCGAGTAACGCCAGGGCTCCTTGTTTGCAACCAAGGCGCTCCAGCCCGCTCAGATCACGTTGGGGTAGATGTAGTACAGGATCACCCGCTCGATGAACATGATGATCAGGATCAGGATGATCGGCGAGATGTCGAGACCGCCGAGACTGGGCAGGAAGTTGCGAATCGGCGCCAGCACAGGCTCGGTGATCCGGTACAGGAACTCCGCCACCGCCGAGACGAACTGGTTGCGCGTGTTCACGACGTTGAAGGCGATCAGCCAGGACAGGATCGCGGAGGCGATCAGCAGCCAGACGTAGAGGTCGAGCACGATGATGACGATGTCGAGAACGGCACGCATGGCTTTTGAAGCCTCTGGCTTTTGAAAACGTTGGCTGCGGTCGGGATTGACGCCTTTTGCTAGATATCGGTTCCCCCCCGCCCAAACAAGGGAAGTCCGCGCCCCGAATGGCTAAAACCGGGTGACACCCGTCCTTGACTTGACCTTGGCGGGGACTTAAATGGCGCCCGGTTGTCGGCCGCGTTTACCAGAGCGGCCAGCAAAGGGGCCATAGCTCAGCTGGGAGAGCGCGTCGTTCGCAATGACGAGGTCGGCGGTTCGATCCCGCCTGGCTCCACCACGCTTCGCCCTTCGGGCTACGCGTGGCGCAGCCGCGCAGAGCTCGAAGGGCGAAGCGTGGTGTCCGGCGAAGCCCGCAGGGCGAAGACGGACCGGTTGAGGAATACTCCCCCTACCTCCCCGTAAACCGCGGCGGCCGCTTTTCCATGAAGCTCGCAACCCCTTCCCGGAAATCGCTGCCGGCGAGCGCCACCATCATCTCCCGGTTGGCTTCGATGGTTGCTTCCGCGAGCGTCTGGAACGGCACCTCGTAGAGTTGGCGCTTGATCACGGCCATCGCGCTCGGCGAGACGAAATCGGCGAGATCGCGCGCATAGGCATAGGTCTCCTCGCGAAGCTTCTCAGGCGGGCAGAGCCGGTTCACCAGGCCGATCCGCAGCGCCTCGTCGCTCGGCACGCGCCTCGCCGAGAGCAGCAGATCCATCGCATTAGCATGACCGACGATGCGGGGCAGCATCCAGCTGATGCCGTGCTCGGCAATCAGGCCGCGCCGCGCGAAGGCCGTCGTGAACACCGTATTGTCGGCGGCAAAGCGCAGGTCGCAATAGAGCGCGTGCACGAGCCCTATGCCGGCGGTCGCACCGTTGAGCATGGCGATCACAGGCTTCTTGATTGACGGATAGAAACCGTAGCGCGTCTGCCAATCCGGACGGCGGTTCATGTCGAACGGCGGCAGGTTCGACGCGCGCCGGACGTCGTCGGGGTCGAGCCCCTTCAAAGCATCCATATCGGCGCCGGCGCAAAACGCGCGGCCCGCGCCGGTGAGGATGATGACGCGGACATTGTCATCGGCGCTTGACGCTTCCATCGCATGGCGCACGTCGCGCTCCATGGTCGGCGTCCACGCATTCATGCGATCGGGACGGTTGAGCGTGATGGTCGCGATCTTGTCGCTCACCTCATAGAGAATGTGGTCGTAGGCCATGACGCTCTCCCTTTGTCTGCCGGCGCAATTTCGCGCGCTCGTTGGGGAGCGAGCCTAGCATATCCAGGAATGAGGCAAGGGCTTCGCGCGAACGCGCGGATCACTCGGCGGCTTGCGCCAGCACCGGCCGGCGCGCCAGCCAGCCGTCGATGAAATGATCGAGCCAGGCGCGCTCCGCGACATCGTATACGGCACGATCGGCGAAATGATGATGTCGCTGCCGCGCACCGGGCGCGCTGAAGCCGTCATAGCCGCGCGTGGTCCAGCGATGCATCATCGCGTAGGTCACGTCAGGATGAAACTGCACGCCGAAGGCATTGCCGGTGCGGAACGCCTGCACCGGAAAATCGTCGCCTTCTGCAAGCAGCTCGGCGCCGACAGGCAGCTCGAATCCCTCGCGATGCCAGTGATAGACCTGGGCCGGCCAGGCCGGGCAGAGGGCGTGGCCCGCGGCTGTGGGCCGGATCGGGTAGTAGCCGATCTGGGTCAGCGCATCGGCATGCGGCGCGACGCGGGCGCCGAGTTGCATCGCCAGCATCTGGGCACCAAGGCAGATGCCGAGGAATGGCCGCTGCTCGCGCAGCGGAATTTCGATCCAGTCGATCTCGCGGCGAATATAGTCGTCGGAATCATTGGCGCTCATCGGACCACCGAAGACCACGGCGCCGGCATGCTGATCGAGCGTCTCGGGCAGGGGATCGCCGAAGCGGGGACGGCGAATGTCGAGCCGATGGCCAAGCGCACGCAGCGCATTGCCAACACGGCCCGGCGTCGAGGATTCCTGGTGCAGGATGATCAGAACCGGCAACTGGGTTTCGGAGGCGACGGCACTTGGCGTCCTTCTCGGGAAGGGCACCACTTCTGCGCTACCAAACCTGTCCGTCCGGAACGACATGGCCTCTGCGAGTGCTATCGGTTCAGACCGTCAGCATAACTAAGCGATCGTTAATTTCGTGTGAGTTCGCGCACACATCGAAGCCGAAGCAAGCTCCGGGCCAATACGGGAGCTTCGAGGGCTAATGCCTCTGCCTCTGGAATCGGCTGGTGGCAGCCAGGATGAAGCCCCGCGGGAAGAAGCGCAGCGCGAATGGCACAATCTTGATGCCGAGACCAGGCAGCACTGCCCGTTTGTTGGCCATCAGGCCGCGATAGGCCTCCTGCGCGACATCGGCGGCCGAAACATTGAGCAGGGCCGTATCATGTCCGGAGCCGACGCCCGCGCGCGCCTGGAATTCGGTGGGCACGGGACCCGGGCAAAGCACGGTGACGCGAACGCCGCGCGGCGCGAGCTCGGCCCGCAGCGCTTCGGTGAAGGAAATCACGTAGGCCTTGGACGCGTAATAGACGGCCATGCCGGGGCCGGGCAGGAAGCCCGCGACCGAGCCGACATTGAGAAGGCCGCCCTTGTTCCTGATGAGTTGATCGGCGAAGCGCAGCGACAAATCGGTCAGAGCCCGCACGTTGACATCGACAATCCCGATCTGCTCGTCGCGATCGCGCTCGATGGCATCGCCGAACACGCCGAAGCCGGCATTGTTGACGAGGTGGTCGAGCTCGACGCCTTCGGCGGCGAGCGCCGCCGCGATGGTCTCGCCGGCGTCGGGGTCCTCGAGATCGCAGGCGATCACGATCGGCTTCTTGCCGCCTTTGGCGGCGAGCTCGTTCGCGAGCGCCTCCAAACGGTCGGCGCGCCGCGCTGTCAAAGCGAGACGATGTCCATTGGCGGCGAACACGCGCGCCAGCTCCGCACCTATGCCCGCCGAAGCACCGGTGATCAACGTTACCCGCTCAACCACGATCGAAGTCTCTTGAATTGAAGTTTTTGGCCCCGCAATGACGGAACGAGAGCATAAGCCGTGCGCGACAGGCAAGCGGTGTCGGCCGCATGGCCACCTGAGCGGGCGACAGGAGGAGCGGGAAAGCCGGGTTTTTACGGACGAATCCGGAGCCGGACGGCCGGCAGCTACATTAAAGTTTCGTCATGTGATCCGCACAACCGGCCATCCACCGGTTTGCGCGGATCAGCCGCCGACGGCGCTGTCCGTCACCTGACCACCAGCGCGCTCCGCCACCGTATGCTTCAGGTCGATCCGGTCGCGCTGGGAAATCCCGAGCAGGTCGGAGGCGCGCCAGACGACGTTGTCTTCGAATTCGGAGACCTGGCCGTCGGCATAGACCAGCTCCCACATCATCCGGACGATGCGCTTGCGGCCCTCTTCGTCGAGCGAGCGCATGATGACGCTGGTGAAGTGATAGAGGTCCACCGCCTCGCCCTCGACCTGGGTGGCGTCCGCGATCAGACGATCCGCAGTGCCGCGATCGAGCTTAAAGTGGCTTTCGATCAGGCTGTGCAGCTTGCGCTGCTCGGCCGCGCTCGGCTGGCCGTCGAGCGAGATTACGTGGACCAGCAGCGCGGTGGCCGCCAACCGATAATCGCTGTCACCGAACGTGCGGTTCTGGTCATTGGGGGCAACAATATCGGCGATGAATTGGCGCAGGCCGTCGAGCATAAGATCCTACCGAAATCGATACAGCCGCGAGGCGCGGCCGTTACCAGCATTATATGAGCAGGAAACTCAACCGGCGCAACGTGCGTCAGTTCCGCGCGCTGCATTACGTTTCGGCAATCTGGCCGCTGTGAATCGGACGCGAGTAGCAAGCCAAGCCCTTCGCTGTCGTCCCGGCCTAGTGCGCAATTGCGCACGGGCGCCGGGACCCATAACCACAGCCTGTGGATTGACGAAGACCTCACCATCCCGCCCATTCCAGAAATCACGCGGTATGGGTCCCTGCTTTCGCAGGGACGACAGCGGAATTCCGTCACGGAATCTCGTACACCACCATCTTGTCGGCGATGCCGCGCAGCGCCGCCTGTTTCTGGATCGGCTTGATCGCGCGCTGCTCCAGCACCTCCGCAACCGCGGGCGCATCGAGCACCGGGCCGGTGATGTGGATCTCCTGCGCGGTCGACAGGCTCTGCACGCGGGCGGCGATGTTGACCGTCTGGCCGAAATAATCCTGCCGCTCGTTGAGCATCACCGCGAGGCAGGGACCTTCGTGGATGCCGATCTTGACGATGAGATCATCAGTGCCGCGCCGCTTGTTGAGCTGGTCCATCGCCGCGCGCATCCGCAGGCCCGCGACGATGGCATGCTCGGGACGGACGAAGGTCGCCATCACGGCATCGCCGATCGTCTTCACAACGGCGCCCTTCTCGGAGGAGATGATCTCGAGCAGCGCATGGAAATGCGCGCGCACGAGATCGAAGGCGGCGAGGTCGCCGACGCGCTCGTAGAGCGCCGTCGAGCCCTTCAGATCGGTGAACAGGAAGGTGAGCGACGTGATCTGGAGCCGCTGGTCGAGACTGAGATTGTCCGCCTTGAAGACATCGCGAAAGGTCTGGTTCGACAGCATCCGCTTGGCGGTGAGGAACGGCTTGCGCTTGCCGATGAGATGATGAAGCGCCTCGGCCGCGATGAACACCGACGGCAGCACGCGCACGCCGGCCTGGTTCTCCAGCGACAGCCGCAGCGGACCCGGCCGCATGGTCGTGGTCCCCGTCGGGGCCTGCACCTTGTTGTACATGATGGCGAGCTGCTGACGATCCTTGGTCGGCTCGCCCTGGACGTCGATGAAATGGGCGGCGTGCGTGACCGGCTCGAAGATGATGACAAAGTCACTCGGCAGCTGCAGCGACATGGTCGCCTTCTCGCCGGCCGGCAACTCCATCGTATCCAGCGTCACCTCGTTCGCCAGCGTCGCGAACGATTCCTTGTTGAAGTCGACGCCGGAGCTCCAGAACACCTGCTTGAAATACTCCCACACCGGCAGCGTGTCGGGGTCATGCGCCGCGATGCGCCGGACGCGCGGATTCACGGTGAAGGACACCTCGACCTGATCGTCGACGGAGGCCTTGTAGCCGCAGGCGCAGAGCGCGCAGTGATAGTCGTCGGGCTTGAGCGCCTTCAACGTCGTGTGCGCGCCGAGCACGCCGCCGCAGCCTGGACACAGCACGTTCCAGCCGAGATCGAACAGCCCGAGCCGTGCTGCGTGCAGGAACGCCGAGATCGCGTGCTCTTCGTCGACGGCATGGTGCGTCGCGAAGTCGAGGACATTGACGCGATTGAGCTCGTGATCCTGGCCGTCCTCGATCAGACGCGCAATCGCATCGACCACCTTCGCGTCGGCGGTCTGCTTGAGAACGGAGAACTGGGCCTGGATGTCGCTCATCGCGGGACTCTGCTGGTTGAATCACGCCATCGGCCAGGCAATCGCCTGTCACCGACGGGTGATACGGAACATAGGTGAGTGGTCCGGCTGGGTCGTGACGACGCCGAGCGGGATCACGGGATCCGCCTGATCGGCGAGCTCGACGCGGAACGCGCCGATCAGCCGGGCCAGCGCCAGCACGGATTCAGCTTGCGCAAACGGTGCGCCGATGCAGACGCGTGGACCTGCGCCGAACGGCAGATAGGCGAAGCGATCGGGCGCCTCCGTCGACATGAAGCGCTTTGGAATGAACGCGTTCGGTTGATCCCACAGCTTCTCGTGCCGGTGCAAAAGCCAGGGCGCGATCATGATGATGTCGCCCTTGGCGATCTCGACGCCGGCCGCATTGTCCTTTTCGCGTGCTGCGCGCGCGACCAGGAAGGCGGGCGGATAGAGCCGCATGGTCTCGTCGATCACCGCGCGGGTGAATTTCTGGCGATCGATGTCGGCCATGCTGTCGAGATGCTCGCCGCTTGTCTCGGACGCCACCTCCTCCTGCGTCTCCGGATCGAGTGCGAGCAGATAGAGCGCCCAGAACAACGCCGTCGCCGTGGTCTCATGACCCGCCAGGATCATGGTCGCGACCTCGTCGACGAGCTGCTCGTCGGAAAAGCCCTTGCCGGTTTCCGGATCGCGCGCCACGTCCATGAGATCGAACAGGTCACGCGGCGGCGCGCCGTCCTTCTTGCCGGCAGCGCGCCGCTCGGCGATCAGCATGGCGACGAACTCGGTCCAGCGCTTGCGGAAGCGGGCGCGGGCAAAATCCATCGGGCTCGGCCACGACACCGGCAGCAGCATGTCGAGGAAGTAGGGCCGTCCCAGCCGGGACGCATACTCCATGATGAAATTGCGCAGGGTCGCGCCATGCCGGTCCATGCCGAACGAGAACATCGTGCGCCCGGCGATCTCTAGCGTCATGCGCTGCATGATTTCGCGCAGATCGACCGGCGCGCCCGTCTGCGTATCGAGCTTCGCGATGGTCTCGTCGAGCACCGCCGTCATGTGCGGCACGAGGTTGGCGGTGGCGCGCGGCGTGAAGGCCGGCGCGAGCGTGCGGCGCTGGAACGTCCAGGAATGACCTTCCGCGATCAGAAGCCCGTCGCCGAGCACCGGGCGCAGCATGCGGATGCCCGCCGGCGTGCGCGTATAGTTCTCATAATTGTTGAGCAGGACGTGCCGGATCGCATCCGGCTGATTCAAGATGAAGCTGTTGCGAAGGAAGAAGCGGCCCTTGATGACCTCTTCCTCATAGGCGGGCTGCCCCCATGTCGCGATCATGTTGCGCCGGATCACGGCAAGCCGGCCGAAGAACGACATGTCGTCGGGCGCACGCGGGGGAGCCGGGGGGACGATGGGCCTACGCACGCTGGCGATATTCATGGCTCTCTCCCGCAAGATGTGACGCTGGCAAAATAGCTAATAAGTCAGCTCGGCGACCGCAATCCTGTTCTCCTGGGCGGGCCAGGCGCGCGCCACAATTCGTTCTTCGCCGAACTCGGCCACAATGTTACGCCCAACCTCGCTGGCGGGAAGCCGCAGGGTTGCTGCCGCATCCGTGGGCACGCCTGGCTTGACGTCGGCCGGCTCCTTGCCGTCGAAGAGCACCACGTCCCGCGGCAGGCCGAAATAGCCCCTCGGCCGCGACATGATCACGACCGCGGCTGCGTCCTTGTCGGCCGGCCCGAGTGGGCGCGCGGCGCGCAAATGCACGACATCGGATGAGCGCGGGAACGGCGAGCGGTAGATGTGCGTCGTCGGCGTGTCGGGCGATGCCAGCACGAATTCGAGCGACCAGGCGGGATCGACCTGCGCCGGCCCCCAGCGGCCGTCGGCACCGGTCTTCGCGCTGTGCAGCGCACCACCCTTGCGCTCTCCGGTTTCCGGATCGACGCGGAAGATATCGACGGTTGCGCCCGCCGCCGGGCGATTGGTCGGCACGCCGCCCGGCGTCCCCGTGACGAGGCCGCTCAGCCGGACGCTTGGCTCCGGCACGATCGCGATGCGCGCGGGCTCGCGTCCCGCGATGAATTTGTAGATCTCGCGGAAGGCGCGCGGGTGGAATGCCACCTCGCGATGGTCGAGCGCGCCGAGCACGAGATTGGTGGCGCCCTTCAGCTCCGGCCCTTCATTGGTGACACCGGTCGGCGTACCGGGCTTGCCGATGAAGCGGCCGTCGGCCTGGGCGTATTTGTCCATGCCGTCGCTGCGCAAGGTGAGGAAGGCGACACCCGGCGTCACCTCACTCTCGCCCTCGTTCAGGCCACGCAGGAATACGCCACGGCCGTTGAACTCGTTGTTGGGCTGGTCGTCGGTGGCGAACACGCCGTGATTGGGCGTGCCGCACAAGACCGCGTGGCTGACGTCGCCGGCACCGCCATTCTTGATCACGTTGCGGATCGAATAGCCGCCGCGCGAGCTGCCGACCAGCGCCACGCGCGCCGCGCCGGTGCGGCGCTTCAGCTCAGCGATGGCAGCGGCGAGCTCGCGGCGCTGGTCCTCGGTCGAGGAGCGGTTCGCCTGCTCGACCTTGTCGTCGCTGCGCGCGTTGGGATCGGTGAAATTGATCGCCATCATGCGATCGCGCGCGATGCCGTTGGATTCCATCCGCCACAAGGTCGTCATCCAGAGCGCGTCGTAGTCGCCATTGCCGTGGACGAACAGGATCGGCGGCACCTCGGTGCCCGGCGCCGCAGCGGGCGCGGATTGGGCCGATGCGCCGGTCCGCAAGCTCGCAATTGCGAAAGGCAAGCTGCCGGCCCCCTGCAGGATCGTCCGTCGCGACAGCTTCATTTGTTCCTCCCGGCAAACCAACTCTTTGCACCGCTTATAGCGGCTTAACCACTGGACAGCGAAGGACTTTCGCGGGCATCACTGAATTGGCCGGAATCGCCCAGGATCACTCCAAGACCATTCTGCCAGCCCGTTTGGAAGGGGATATGACCGAGCAGACGAACCGCCAGAAAATCGCCGCCGACGGCATCACCGCGCCTCTGCGGTACACGGTGTTCCGGCGCATCTGGCTCGCCAGCCTGCTCTCCAATCTCGGCCTCCTGATCCAGGGCGTCGGCGCGGCCTGGGCGATGACGCAGATGGCGGCCTCGGCGGACAAGGTGGCGCTGGTGCAGACTGCCTTGATGCTGCCGATCATGCTGATCTCGATGCCGGCCGGCGCCATCGCCGACATGTATGACCGCCGCATCGTCACCCTGGTCTCGCTGATGGTCGCGCTCGCCGGCGCGACGGTACTGACGGTGCTGGCTGGGTTCAATCTCATCACCCCGGAGACGCTGCTCGCCTTCTGCTTCGTGGTGGGCAGCGGCAACGCGCTGTTCGGCCCGGCGTGGCAGTCTTCGGTCAGCGAACAGGTGCCGCCCGATGCGTTGCCTTCGGCTGTCGCCCTGAACGGCATCAGCTACAACATCGCGCGCAGCTTCGGTCCCGCGGTCGGCGGCGTCATCGTCGCCGCGCTCGGGGCGGTGGCCGCCTTCGCCTGCAACGCGATCCTCTATCTGCCGCTGCTGGTGGTGCTGCTGCTGTGGCGGCGCAGCACCGAGCCCTCGCGCCTGCCGCGGGAAAAGCTCAACCGCGCCATGGTCTCGGGCTTCCGCTACATCACCAATTCACCGCCGATCAAGATCGTGCTGTTGCGCACGCTGGTGATGGGCCTGATCGGCGGCGCCATCATGGCGCTGATGCCGCTGGTCGCGCGCGACCTGCTGCATGGCGGTGCGCAGACTTACGGCATCATGCTGGGCGCCTTCGGCATGGGCGCCGTGATCGGTGCGCTCAACATCCACGAATTGCGCAAGCGCATGAGCGGCGAGGCTGCGATCCGCGCCTGCACCATCTCGATGGCGTTTGCGATGGCCGCCCTTGCCCTGAGCACCGAGCCGGTGCTGACGGCGACCGCGCTGGTATTGGCCGGGGCGGTCTGGATGGCCGCGATCGCGCTGTTCAATATCGGCGTGCAGCTCTCAGCGCCGCGCTGGGTCGCCGGCCGCTCGCTCGCGGCGTTCCAGGCCTCGATCTCGGGCGGCATCGCCATCGGTGCCTGGGGCTGGGGCCATCTCACCGACTATGCCGGCGTCGAGATCGCATTGCTGACTGCGGCTGGCCTGATGCTGATCTCGCCGTTGCTCGGGATCTGGCTAACGATGCCGCGCGTCGGTGCCCGCAACGAGGATGCCGACGTGCTGGCCGATCCCGAGGTGAAGCTGTCCCTGACGGGACGCAGCGGACCTCTGGTGGTCGAGATCGAATATCGCGTCGCCCAGGAGAACGCGCGCGCGTTCCACAACGTGATGCAGGACGTGCAGCTCTCCCGGCAGCGCAACGGCGCCTATGGCTGGTCGATCGCCCGCGACATCGCCGACCCCGAATTGTGGACCGAGCGCTATCATTGCCCGACCTGGTTCGACTATTTGCGCCAGCGCAACCGCTCGACCCAGTCAGAACGCGCGCTGCATCAGCAGGCGATCGATTTCCATATCGGTCCCGAGCCGGTGCGGATCCGCCGCATGCTGGAGCGTCCGTTCGGTTCGGTGCGCTGGAAGGAGGAGACGCCGGATCGTGCCAGTGCCGAGGTGCTGCCGGTGGTCGCGACCGCGGCGGGGAGCAGTGTCAGACCGTAGCCCGGATTACGCTTCGCTCCATCCAGGCTACGAGAACTCTTACTGCCCGTGCTCGGTCAGCACCTTGTCGCAGCCTTTGCTCAGCTTCGTGCGGTGCTGCTTGAGGCAGGCGAGCACGGCGCCATCGCCATTGTTCATCACGGCACGGCAGAAGCGGGTGACGTCGCGCGCGCAGGCATCGTGGCCCGGCTGCTGCTGCGCGGATGCGACCGATGCGCCGAGCAGCAAAGGAAGAATGAAAAGAAATCTGGTCATCGCGTAATGCCTCTTACCCGGAAGAATGTGCGGGCGAAGCTAGTGCGACGATCCCTCAGCCGCAACGGCTTTATTGGCAGGCTGCATGGCGCTGCCGCGTGACCCCGGCTTGACGCCGGGGCGTATCGCGAGGGGAGCTAACCGACGCAACGATTGCAGTGTTGCGTGCTCTTACTGCTTGTCCTGGGCGTCAGCGACCTTGCGCGACGCGCCCTTGGCGAGATCCTTATCCATCACCGCGCGGCAGCCGGCGCTCAGATCGGAGCGATGCTTCATCATGCACGCCGTGATCTTCGGGATGTTGGGGATTTCCGACGAGCACAGGCGGAAGGCGTCGCCGGTGCACATCTGCTGCGCCTCGGCCGAGAAGGCGAAGCTCGAACTCGTCGCGACGAGTGAGACGATGGCGGCCAAGCCGAGCGCCAGGCTGGCGTCACGGAGACTGGCAGAGAAGGACTTGGTGTCAATAGGCTTGGTGTCAAGAGACTTGGTCATTTGAAGCTCCCATTGGCACCGTCGCAACGGTGCCCGTTGTTGATGGGAACTACGATGCTCCAGCAAAACAGTTTCCACTGTGATGATGGTCACGGGCGGCACCCCGACTGTGACGTCGGTCACTTTGGCGCACCTCCCTGAAATTCCTCCACAACCGCCGTCGTGTTGGTGTCACGTTAACTGTTACTTCGCATTAATGGCTCGTCGCGCGGGAAATTCCGCCGGTTTGGTTGCGTAATTGGAAAGAGTAGCGATGCGTAATGCGTTGGGCCTGATGTTGGCCAGTGTAGTTGCGGCGGTCGTGATCGCCGCCGGCGGTTGGTTTTATTATTCCTCGCGCGCCGATCAGGCCGCTCCCAAGACAATTGCCGCCCGTGCCGCCGATCCATTGCCGGCACCGGCGAAGCTCGCCGCCAGGGATGACGTCGAGACCACCGCGACGATCGCGGCCAGGCCGACAACGGTTGCTCAGGCACCCGCGCCCGCCCCGGCCATGCCGGTTCAGCAGAAATCGACCTGCGCCAATCCGAACGCGCTGGGCGTCTCCCGCGTGGTCGAGATCGACACCACCGGCGGCCCCGGCTTCGGCTTCGATCATTTCAAGCAATTCGACTTCCTCACCGACAAGGAGGTCGTGCTGACCTTCGACGACGGTCCCTGGCCCGTGAACACGCCGAATGTGCTGAAGGCGCTGGCGGATGAATGCACCAAGGGCCTGTTCTTCTCCGTCGGCAAGCACGCGACCTATCATCCGGAAATCCTGCGCCAGGTGCTGGCCCAGGGCCACACGGTCGGCACGCACACCTGGTCGCACGTCAATCTGAACGGCAAGAAGATGACCGAGCAGATGGCCAAGGACGAGGTCGAAAAGGGCATCAGCGCGGTGAAATTCGCGCTCGGTGCCAACCCCGCGCCGTTCTTCCGCTTTCCGCAGCTCCAGCATAATCCGGCGATCGTGAGCTATTTCGGCACCCGCAACGTCGCGATGTTCTCGACCGACGTCGACTCCTTCGACTTCCGCAAGGGCGCGACGCCGGAAAAGATCATCGAGACGGTGATGACCCGGCTCGACAAGCTCGGCAAGGGCATCATCCTGATGCACGATTTCCAGAAGAATACCGGCATAGCCCTGCCGACGCTGCTCGCGCGGTTGAAGGCCGGCGGCTACAAGGTCGTGCAGATGAAGGCCAAGACGACGCTGCAGACGCTGCCGGAATATGACGAAGCGATCATGAAGGACATGAAGGTGCCGACCGCGAGCACGAACACGCGTCCGATCGGAAGCGTGGTGCAGACGGTGTCGCAGTAAACGCCATCTATCCAATCCAAAACTCTTGCGTCATGGCCGGGCTCGTCCCGGCCATTTGCTTTTGGCGAGCCCCTTACCAATAGATGCCGTGGCGGTGCAGCTCGCTGATGATGCGGCGCTCGGTCCAGCGCTTGGACTTCGGCTTGTCCGCCCTTGCCGTTTTCTTGGTGGCGGGCTTGGTTGTCGCGACCGGCGCCGGGGTGGTCGTGGACGTGGTCGCCGCCGGAGCGGTCGGAGTGGCCGTGGCGGCCGGCGCAGAGAGCGACACTGCCGGCGGACGATCGGAATATTTCGGCGCCTCGGTGGCCGGCGCAGCTTCGCTCGCCTGCGGCGTGGAGGTGGTCGCCGAGGTTGGCGTGGTCAGTGCAGCGGGAGCCTGAGCGCCTGCCGCGGACAGCGACAGGCTGCGGGAGCCGTCTGCCTGGGCAGAGGCAGAAGCCAGGACCATGGCGGCAACCAGAATGATCTTGCGCATGTGAAATCTCCCCGTGATGGCGTGCCCGGGACATTACGGGGAAGGTGTCCGGGGTTAAGTGATTGGCCTCACACAATCGCGGAGCAATTTCGAACCGGCCGGCTGCGATCAACACCCCCGCCGATAAACCCGCAGCGTCACGTCCGGAAAGCTCATGCTGTCGAGCAGGCAGACGCCCTTTTCCGCATCCATGCGGGCGATGAGCTCATCGCCGACCCGCGGTCCGACCAGCGTGTGCTGGATCGAGCTCGATACGACGAGGATGTTCGACTGCAGAAGCGCGTCTGCGGTGGCCGCTGCCGTTCGATGCAGCATCTCGCCACGGACGACCAGATTCATCCGCGCCTGCGCCGCATACAACTGAATGGTCGCGGGCGTGACCGGGTAGGGACTCGAAAAGCCGATGTAAAGCGGGCCCGACAGCGGTGGCTTGACGTCGCGCAGAAGCGACCAGAGACGCTCGGTCGATGCGCGGATGCTGTCCTGCTGCTGCGCGCTCAGCGGCGTCGCCACGCTGAGCTGACCGATCACGACGTGCTTGACGAACAGCGCGAGGGCGATTGCGAGCGCAAGCACGCGGCCTGCCGTCAGCAGATGGCGACGGATGTCTTTCGCAAGGGCCGTGCGCGCAAGCAGTGATTCCATGGACGCCATGCTGGCGCAGCCATTGAGGACCATCGCGACGATGAACACGCCGTAGAACATTGCGCCGAAAAAATAGGTCTTGATCTCGGCAACGGACGGAATGGCGTAGGCAATCAGCACGGTGGCGAGCAGAACGACCGCATCCAGCACCGCGGCCGAGCCCTGGATCGCAGCGAGCACGAAGCGCAGCAGCATCAAGGCCAACCCGATAGCGAGCCAATAGTGCAGGCCGAACTGTCCCTCTCCACCGATGGAGAAACGTAGCAGCCCGGGCCAGAATCCTTCGCCCGTCGTCCAGAGGTCGCGCTGGCCGACGAACACCATGAGGATGTAGGTGACGGTCTCGACCAATGCGGGTCCGATCAGCACGGCCGTGGTCGCGATCAGCGGCAGCACAAACCACGCGAGCGCGCCGAGCGCAGTCCTGATCGACAGGCGCAATCCGCCGGCCTGGATGCAATCGACGACCAGCCGGATCGCGAACGCGCTGCCGAGCAGAGCAAGCGCAGCCGGGAACGATGTCGGCTTGATGCAGGCGGCGAGTGCGCAGGCAACGCCGAGGCCAGCCAGCGACCGGGCGCTGCGCCGGAGCACGCCGCGATAGACGATGGCACCGGCAGCAAGGCCGACGGTAAGTCCCGAGGGCAGATCGGGACGCGCCTCGGTAATCGTGTGCCACAGCACCGGCACGCACTCTGCTGCGACCAGACACGATGCGATCTCGAGGACCGGCCGTCGCCGAGCCAGCCAGATGATCCCGAGCAGGAAGCCGAAGACGATCACGGCATGAACGAGATAGGGACCGACATAGCTTCCGGGAAACGACCAAAAACCGGTGGCCGCCACCAGCGTCGAAAACGGCGCATGGTGATGCAGCAAGTCCCAGACGCTGCCGGCGACGCCGCGGCTTCCAAAGGCATTCACCCATCTGACCGCGTCTTCGAAATAGGCGACGTCGTCATAGAGCGGGGGAACGGACAGCCGGCTGTGCAGCCGCGACGCGTCGAGCGATTTGGAGGCGGCGATGGCGGTGATCAGCGCCGCTGGGATGACGAGACCGGGCAGCCGGACCCAGTCGCTCCGATCCGCGGCCCCGGTTCCGTTCGCCATGCCCCTGCCTGCCCCCAACGCCCACACCCCAGCCAGGCAGCATCGTAAGGACACCGGCATCGCGCGCAATGCGCCGGATGCAATGGCCGGGACCTAGGCTTGCGCTTCTTGGATCGGAAAGTTTGAGCGCTGGTGCCGCAAGAGGGATTCGAACCCCCGACCCCGTCATTACGAATGACGTGCTCTACCAACTGAGCTATTGCGGCGAACCCTGCCGGGGCCAAGGCGATGCCGGCCCCGATACGCGCGCTCCTGATATCGGGCATGGCCCGAATTGGCAAGGACAAGCCGGGTTCGAAATGCGGCTCAGGCGCCCCAGCGGGACCAGAATCCGCGCCAGCCGCCGGCCTGGGCCTTGGGTGTACCGATTTGTTCCGTAAATTCATCACTCGGACCCTCGTCATCGATCCCGGGATCGTCGGGGGCCCGGACGATCGGAATGACCGCGGGAATCGGCGCTGGCGCGGGTTTGCCGAGGTCGGCGCGGCTCCGGAACACCGGTGTCGCCGCCGGCGGCGGTGATTCGGCGGGCTCCGGGGCCGGTTGGACCGGTTCGGCGGTCACAACGGCCGGCTCTTCTTTGGCCATCGGGGGCGAATTGTCCTGCGCAGCTGGCACTGGCGCCGGTGCTGGTGCCGGTGCCGGTGCTGTCGCGGGCGGTTCCGCCGGGCGTTCGCTGGGAGCCACCGTCACCCGCTTCGGCGGCGGGGCCGCCAGCATGGCCTCCTCGAAGGCCGAGGATTCGATCGTGGTCCCCTTGTCCGAAGGCAGGCTCGCGACCGGGGTCTGCCACTGGAACGCATCGAGCCGGCCGGTGACCGGCGAGACCGGGCGCCAACGATCGCTGACATAGCCGTCCGCAGTCCAGGCCGGATCGTGACGGGCGCGCACCGCCCGCAGGGTCCAGGCGCGGGCGCGGCCGCTATCGCCATGCTCGGCACGCTCGATCTCGGCCATCAGCAGCGCGACGCGCTGGGTCGGATCGCTGAGATAAGGCGCGAGCACTTCGCGCGCGCGGGCGAACTCGGAGGCGTCGATCGCGGCACGCGCGATCGCGAGCTGGCCCTCGATATGGCCGGACTTGTCGGCAGGCGTCTTCGCCGCGAGCGTCTCGACCCGCTGCAAGCGGTGCCAGGCGGTATCGCCGAGCTTCACATGGGCATAGGCATCCGCGAGATCCGGATGCGGATTGGCGAGCCAGGCAGCTTCCACCCGCTTCATGGCGCGGCGCACCTGATGTGCCTCGCTGTCGAATTTTGCCGCGAGCACGGCCGCGGGCACCAAGGTCGGCGCAAGCTTCACCGCCTCCATCACGCTCTCGCGCGCGACGTCGCGGTCCATCGTCTGCAATTCGAGCGCGCGCGCCGTGAGCAACACACCGCGCTGCCGGCGATAGGCCTGCTTGTCGATCAGGCCTGCGGACAAATTCGAATCGAGGATCGCGAGCGCGCCGCTCCAGTCGCCGCGCGCGCAGCGGAAGCCGAGCACCGCTTGCGAGGCCCAGGTCGAGGACGGCGACAGCTTGATCGCTTCCTCCGCGATCATCACGGCGCCGACCGCATCGTCGGCGCGCTGCGCCTCAATGAACAGGCCGCGCAGGCCGAGCAGGCGCGTGTCCTCACGCTCGGCCATGGCGCGGAAGACGCGCTGCGCCTCGTCGCGATTGCCTTCGAGCTGCGCCGACTGCGCATGCAGGAGCAGCGCGAGCGGATCATTCGGGGCATGCCGCCGCGCCGTTTCCGCGTGCCGGCGGGCGAGTGCGGTATCACCATGACCGATCGCGAGCAGGCCGTGGGTGATGGCGTGGCGGCCCCGCGCGTGGCGCTTGTCGTGGCGGCGGCGGCGCAGACGCCCCGGCGTGCGCCAGATCGTCGTCACGATGCTCCAGACCAGCACGACGGCCGCGGCAAACAGGCCAAGCAGGAACACGAATTTGGGAAGCGTGGTCGAGGCGCGGAAACTGCCCGCAGTCAGGACGAGATCGCCGGGCTGGTCGGCAACCCAGGCCGCGCCGGCCGCCGCCAGCGCGATCAGGACAAGGAAGAGGACGATGCGAAGCATGGCGATCCCTATACGCGCTTAGTGTTGCGCGAAGCTTTATTGAGCAGGCTTGACGAGATCCGCCATGGCATCGTCGGCGAACTTGCGGGAAGCGGCGAGCGCAGCGTCGCGGGCATCGGCCTTGTCGAGCCAGGCCTGCGCCGGCGCACGATCGGCCTCGGCCAGCGTCTTGAGCTCGCGCCGCGCTTCCACGAAATCATTGCGAAGCGCCGCCGCCGTCACCCGTGCGACGATGGCGCCACGATCGTTGCCGACCCCGTCGGTGCGCTCGATGCGGACCAGCTTTGAGGCTCCTGCCTGGAGACGCTCGACGATGCCCGTGCCGCTGGTCTGGGCTTCCGCCGGCGGCGACAGCTTCGGCACGATGTTGAGCAGCTCGCGGCTCAGCGCCACCGGCGTCGGGATACCTGACGCGGCAAAGGTGTCGAGCGGCTTCAGCATATCGGGCTTTGTCACCATCGCCCGCGCTGCGGCCAATTGCGACTCGTAAGCATCGCCGTGACGAACGGCGACGTCGAGCAGGGCCGCCGCCACCACATGGCGCAGCGGCTTGTCGTCCAACGTCTTCGCATCGGCGATCTTCTCGCCCTGCTGCGCGAGCTCGGCACGTTCGGCCTTGCTGGCGCGCTCGAGCTGGGCGATGCGGTCGCTCAGAGCGGCGAGGTCGGGTGCGGCAGCGCGGGGGGCGGATTTCGCATCGTTCAATGTGCTCGCGGTCTTGTCGAACTGCGTACGCAGATTGGCGACGTCGCTGCGCAAGCCGCTCGCGGATTTCTCCAGCGCGTCGATCCGCGCCGCCATGGCCGGATCGGCGACGGGCTTGCCGGCCTTGGCTTCAACTGCCGCAACGCGACCGCTCAGCGCATCGACCGTCGCGCTCGTGACTTGCGGGGTGGCCGGCGGTGCCTGCACGGCGGGCCAGCCCAGCATCCAGCCGACCGCGATCACGACCGCCGCCGCGACAGCGCCGGAGAACGGCGCGATGACCCAGGGCGACATCGGCGCAGACACGGGAGCCGGCGCAACCGCGGCCTGCGGTTCGGTCCGCTCCGGCTCTGCGTCAACCTGGTCGGATTTTGCCTGCTCAGGCTCGGCGTGCTCCGGCGCCGGCGGTGCCTCGGGCTCGACTGCCGGCTCCTGCGGCTGGGTCGAGACTTCGGTGGCTTCGAGGTCGATGGTGGGCGGAGTGCGCTTGGCACGGCCGGACTCAGGAGCCAATCCTGCGTCTTCAGGCTTGTCGTCGGCCATCGTGACGGTTCCTCACTTCCATACGCGGGACGGACCCGATTACGTCGGATTCGGCTCGACCTCTTACGCCAAACGGGTGCGTAACGCACGCTCCAAGGTGGTAAATAAGGCATTTTCGTCCGGTGTCGCAGCCACCAGAACCTGCGACGCGCCGGCATCACGCAGCACGCTGGCCACCGTCTCGGACAGGCAGCATTGCGGTATGGCCAGCGCCGAGATTTCGACGCCTTCGTCCCTGGCCGCATCCAGGAACGCCCGGGCGCTGCGCCGGGAGTAGTGCAGCACCGCCTCGACGCCGTGGGCGGCAAAGCCCTCGCAGACCTCGCGCGGCAGATGCTTGACCGGCGCCATGCGATAGGTCGTCTGCGTGACCACGCTAAACCCCTCCGCACCGAGCTCGCCGCCGAGGTCGCGCGACAGATCCGCGCCTGCGAGATACAGCAGCGTGCTCTTTTTCTTCAGCACCTTGTCGCGCGCGCTCTGCATCACCTTGTCGCGCAAGGAGGCGGCATCGCCGCCGGCGACGATCACCTCGGCAAAGCCGGCGTCGCGCGCTGCAGCAGCCGTATGCTCGCCGACCGCAAACAACGGCAGCTCCAACAGACCAAGATCCCGCAATTGTGGCGCGACGGCACGGATCGCGTTGGCCGATGTGACGAGGATGGCACCGTAGGGAGCTTCACTCTCATCATGGAAGGCGACCGGCTCGAACTTGAGCACCGGCGCAAGCAGCACCGCAAGGCCTCGCGCACGCAGGCTTTCCGCCGTCGCCTCATTGTCGGGATGCGGCCGTGTGACAAGGATGGACATCGCTGGTGTTCCCGGACCAATTGGCGGCGACGCATTCGTGAGGAAGCCGCGCGTGACGATTGCGCAATCTGGCCCCGGAATGCTACCGGACGTACCAGAACTCTGCTTTACGGATGAGCGCAAGGGCGCAAATTGGATAACAATTCGCCAATGCTGGTGCTGGGCATTGAAACCACCTGCGACGAGACCGCCGCGGCGGTGGTCGAACGCTCGCCTGACGGCAGCGGCAGAATCCTGTCCAACATCGTGCGGTCGCAAATCGAGGAGCACGCCCGCTTCGGCGGCGTGGTGCCGGAGATCGCCGCCCGCGCCCATGTCGACCTGCTCGATGGCATCATCGAGCGCGCGATGCAGGAGGCCGGCGTCGGCTTCGCTCAGCTGGGCGGCGTTGCTGCCGCTGCGGGGCCGGGCCTGATCGGCGGCGTCATCGTCGGGCTCACCACCGCGAAGGCGATCGCGATGGTGCACGACACGCCGCTGGTCGCGGTGAACCATCTGGAGGCGCACGCGCTGACGCCGCGCCTCACCGACGGAATCGAATTTCCCTACTGCCTGTTCCTCGCCTCGGGTGGCCATACCCAGATCGTCGCGGTCACCGGCGTCGGCCAGTATGTACGGCTCGGCACCACCGTCGACGATGCGATCGGCGAGGCCTTCGACAAGGTCGCGAAGATGCTGGGCCTGCCCTATCCCGGCGGGCCGCAGGTCGAGCGCGCGGCGGCAAGCGGCGATGCCACGCGCTTTGCGTTTCCGCGGCCGATGCAAGGGCGTCCCGACGCCAATTTCTCGCTGTCGGGATTGAAGACGGCAGTGCGCACCGAAGCGAGCCGGCTGGCCGAGATCACGCCGCAGGACATCAGTGATCTCTGCGCGAGCTTTCAGGCCGCCGTGCTGGATTCGACCGCCGACCGGTTGAGCGTCGGCCTCAGGCTGTTCCGCGAAAAATTCGGCGCGCCGCGCGCGCTGGTCGCGGCCGGCGGCGTCGCCGCCAATCAGGCGATCCGCGGCGCCCTCGATGCCGTCGCGCAGCAAGCCGGGACGCAGCTGATCATGCCGCCGCCGGCGCTCTGCACCGACAACGGCGCGATGATCGCCTGGGCCGGTGCCGAACGCCTCGCGCTCGGCCTGACCGACACGATGGAAGCGCAGCCCCGCGCACGCTGGCTGCTCGATGCCAACGCAACGGCGCCGGCGGGCTACGGCAAGACCCGGGCGGGATACTAGCCATGACTGCATTCCAATCCGTCGCGGTGATCGGGGCAGGCGCCTGGGGCACGGCGCTGGCGACCGTGGCGGCGCGGGCGGGAAGGAGCGTCACGCTCTGGGCACGCAATGCCGAGCATGCCGCGCGGATCGCCTCGACACGCGATAATCCGCGCCTGCCCGGGGTGCGGCTCGCGGCGGAGATCGTCGTGACCAGCGATCTGGCGCTCACCGCGCACGCCGACATGTTGCTGATCGCAACACCGGCGCAGCATTTGCGTGGCGCCGTCAACATGCTGGCCTCGCATTTGACAGGGCCGGTGCCGATCGTCGCCTGCGCCAAGGGCATCGAGCACGGCACCCATAAATTCATGACCGAC
This sequence comes from Bradyrhizobium sp. CIR18, assembly GCF_014198295.1. NCBI lineage: Bacteria > Pseudomonadati > Pseudomonadota > Alphaproteobacteria > Hyphomicrobiales > Nitrobacteraceae > Bradyrhizobium > Bradyrhizobium sp. CIR18. Next base: position 186,437 of record NZ_JACIHF010000006.1, read on the forward strand.
GTGATCGCGGAGGCCGCGCCGCACGCCCAGCCCGCGATCCTGTCGGGTCCAAGCTTTGCCGACGATGTCGCGCGCGGCTTGCCCACGGCGGTGACGCTGGCGGCAGGCGATGAGACGTTGGCGCGCGCACTGGTGCAGGCCCTGGGCTCGCCGACGTTCCGTCCCTATCACTCCACGGACATTCGCGGCGTCGAGATCGGCGGCGCGGCCAAGAACGTGCTTGCAATCGCAGTCGGCATCGCGGTCGGGCGCAAGCTCGGCGCCTCCGCCCAGGCTGCCCTGACGACCCGCGGCTTTGCCGAGCTGACGCGTCTCGGCCGCGCGCTCGGCGCACGCAGCGAGACACTCGCCGGCCTCTCCGGTCTCGGCGATTTGATCCTGACCTGTGCGAGCCCGCAGTCACGCAACTTCGCCCTTGGTCTTGCACTCGGCCGCGGCGAGCAACCGCCTGCCGGCAAGCTTGCCGAGGGTGAGTTCACCGCGCCGGTGCTGATCGAATTCGCAGCTTCGCAGGGCATCGAGCTGCCGGTATCAGAAGCGGTCGCGTCGATCCTGAGCGGCCGAAGCACGATCGACGCGGCTATCTCGGGGCTGCTGACGCGCCCCTTCAAGTCAGAGGAATAAACATGGCGTACTGGCTGGTGAAATCCGAACCATCGGTGTGGTCCTGGGACCAGCAAGTGGCGAAGGGCGCCAAGGGCGAGGCCTGGACCGGGGTGCGCAATTACACCGCGCGCCAGAACCTTGTCGCCATGAAGAAGGGCGACAAGGCGTTCTTCTATCATTCCAACGAGGGCAAGGAGATCGTCGGCATCGCGGAGATCATCAAGGAGGCCTATCCCGATCCGACCGACAAGACCGATAAATTCGTCTGCGTCGACATCAAGGCCGACAAGCCGTTGAAGACGCCGGTGACGATGGCCACGATCAAGGCCGAGAAGAAGCTGGCCGACATGGCGCTGGTGAAATATTCGCGCCTGTCGGTGCAGCCGGTGACAGCGGAGGAGTGGAAGCTCGTCTGCAAGATGGGCGGGATGTAGGCGCTGCCGTAGCCCGGATGGAGCGCAGCGAAATCCGGGACAGTCTTTCCGTATGCACCGATCCCGGATTACGCTGCGCTCCATCCGGGCTACGATGTCCGGTTCTGCATCTCCGGCAGCGCAAACACCTCGCATGGCGCGGCAATGCCGCGCAGCGAATGCGATCCGAGCGCGACCAGCGGCATGTCCGTTTCCGCGGCGAGCGCTCCCGACACCAGCACGGCCCGCCCCAGCGGCTTGCACAATCCTTCGAGCCGGCTGGCGAGATTGACAGCGGGACCGATCGCCGTGAAGTCGAGCCGGTTGGCGGCGCCGATATTGCCCCACAGCATCTCGCCCAGATGGAGCGCAGCGCCGAATGCCAGCGGCGGCAACCGTTGAGCGCCGCGCTCCTTGTTGAGATAGACCATGCCGGCCTCCGCCGCGCCTGCGGCACGCAGGGCGGCCTCGCAGGCCCGGCGGGGCGATGCATCGACCACCGGAAAGATCGCGAGCACGCCGTCGCCGATGAATTTCAGTACTTCGCCGCCGAAGGCGTGAACGGCACCGGCGATGCGGTCGAACCAGGCATCGAGCGCGGCGATGACCTGTGCCGGCGGTGAGGTTTCCGACAACGTCGTGAAGTTGCGGAGGTCTGCATAGAGCAGCGCGGCCTGAATGGTCTCGCCGAGATCGCGGCGCAGAGGTGCCGCCAGCACCCGCTCCGCGCTGCGCTTGCCGAGATATGCGTCTAACGTCGCGCGCAACGTGGCGCGCGCGGCGAGCACGGCGAGGGGCGTCGCTGCGAAACGCGCGGCCTGGCGCAATTGCCCGATGTCGTCGGCAGTGAAGGGACGCGGCCCGATCCAACAAAGCTGCGGCCCATCGGGCCGCCCGATGACGTCTTCGTGGACCTCGCCCCGCGCGATGTCGCGCAGCCAGCGGCGGCCGGCATCGTTGGGCGGATCGGGCGCCAATCCGCCGGGCGCGAAGCCGAGTGCTTCGATCACTTGGCCGCTGTCTGCACGCCACAGCCAGGTCCGCTTTGCGATCAGAGGATGCGGCACCTCCAGCGTCAGGGCGCCCGCCGCAAGCGCCACGCCGTCGGCGACCAGATAGGCGCCGAGTTCCGCAAGCAGGCGATCAGCTCCGGCGCTATCCGAGGCGGCATCGACGAGCCAGGCGAGGGTCGGGGAGAGCTGCATGGCTCGATCATGGCGAAGGCAGGCGGCCTTTGTCACGGGCAATCCTTGACGCGCCGCTTTGGCGCCGCCATGTCCTGGTGTCAGCGAAGGGATGATCGCCGATGACCGAACCGTTCATAGTGCGACGCGAGACCCAGATCGCGGCACCACGTGCCACCGTTTTCGCCTACCTGACTGACCCCGAGAAAATCCTGAGCTGGATGGGCTCCGATGCCACCACGGAGCCGCATCCGGGCGGGCTCTATCTGCTCAAGGGCGTCGGCCCGCGCGGCGGCGTCGCCCGCGGCGCCTTCCGCGAGGTCGTGCCGGTGCATCGTCTGGCCTACACGTTCGGATGGGAAGGCGGCCAGGAAGTACCGCCCGGCTCAAGCCTCATCGAGATCGACCTGATCGAGCGTGACGGCGGCACGCTGCTGCGCATGACCCATAGCGGCCTGCCGAGCGAAGCGCAGGCCGCCGCGCACGCGACGGGGTGGGCGCATTATATGGAACGGCTCACGACCGCAGCCGCAGGCGGCGATCCCGGTCCGGACATGGGTGTGTCAGATAAGAAGTAGCTCTCGTAGGGTGGGCAAAGGCGCGCTCTTCGCGCCGTGCCCACCACCTTTCACCATGAGCAAATGGTGGGCACGCTTGCGCTTTGCCCACCCTACGGCAGCGCGACGTGTCGTTACACCGCGGCGGTCGCCACCACCTGCGCCAGCAACTGCTCGCGCCTCGCCTGCGAGCGCTGGCCCTTCATGGTCGCGGCGAAGCGCTCGAGGATGCCGTCCTCGAACGCCGTGACGATGGTGTCGTGGACGTAGCTCTTGCGGCAGATCGCCGGCGTGTTGGAGAGCTTGTCGGCAGCGGCGCGGATTGCGTCCAGCACCTGCTTCTTGCGGCCGCGCTGGCTGGTCGCCGGCGTGATCCGCGACAGCGATTCCACGACGACGGCAGACGCCATCAGCGTACGGAAATCCTTCAGCGAAATCTTGATGCCGGCGATCTCGCGCAAGAACGCGTTCACCTGCGTGGTGTTGACCGCGCGCACGATCCCGTAGGCATCGCGATACTGGAACATGCGCTTGCCGGGGACCTCCTGCAAAATGCCGATGGCGCGCACCAGCTTGGCCGCGTCGCACTCCTTGCGCACCGCCTTGCCGCCCTTCGCCTTGAAGGTCAGCACGAAGCAATCGTCCTCCAGCGTGACGTTGGACTTCAGCAGCGTGGTCGCACCGCGGGTGCCGTTGAGACGGGCATAGGATTCATTGCCGGGACGGATCGCGGTGCGCGCGATCAGCTCGATCACGGCCGAGAGCGCGAATTCACGCGTCGGCTCGTCGCCCGACAGGAATGCCGAGACCTTGCGCCGGATCTTTGGCAGCGCGCCGACGAGCTTTTCCAGCCGATGCGCCTTGCGGTGCTCGCGGACCTTTTCCCAATCGGCGTGATAGCGATATTGCAGCCGGCCCGCGGCATCGCGGCCCACCGCCTGGAGATGCGAGCTCGGATCGGACGAATAGCGAACCTCGCGATAGGCCGGCGGCACCGCCATGGCGTGCAGCCGGCGGATGGTGCGGGCGTCGCGGATATGTGCGCCATTGGGACGCACGAAGGAATAGCCCTTGCCGCGCCGGACGCGGCGAATGGTCAGCTCGTTCTGGTCGCCGAGCCGCAGGCCGAGCTCCCTGGCGAGCGCTTCGACCGTCGCCGCGGGCGCCGTGTCGAAGGCCTTCTTCGGGCCCGGACGCCTGAAAGGGGCCGGTTTCGGCCACTGTCCGAGGGCCTTGGCCAGCGCAATAGCTGCAGGATCGGCTGAAGCGGGCCGTATCGTCCCGAGATTCTGCTGATCCATCATAGCCTTATGCCTTAGCCCTGTCTGTTACCGGTCAATGCCGCTGTTCTTATTTTTGTTCCGAAGGGTCTCTTTGGACCCGGGTTGGCCATTTAGGGTGTTCCGAACCGTATTGCGAGTCCCGAATCAGTGAGAGGCGGTTTCCAAATACCTCTACTAATGCATGGGGCCCCTGCGCCGGCCTATTCCGCGGAGCTGGGTCAAGACCCCGAAAGCCGCCCGCCGGCTTGTTTCAGATCTGCGACAGTCGCAGCAGGCGGGCTTGATCCTCCGCATGGCCGGCCGCCCGCCGAAGGTCCAGCTTGTGCTCCTTGTCGGGCCCGGTTAGCCCGACGCATAATCAGTCAATGATCAAGTCGGCTCGCCGGTCGCCAGCGTTCGGCCTGCCGTATGTGGAGGGAAGCATGTCCGAGAAGATCTACGACGTCCCGGCGGAGTGGGCGAAGCGCGCCTGGATCGACCAGGCCAAGTACAAGGAGATGTACGCTCGCTCGATCTCGGACCCGAACGGTTTCTGGGCGGAGCAGGCCAAGCGCATCGACTGGATGCACGCGCCGACGAAAATCGAGAACGTCTCGTTCGCGCCCGGCAACATCTCGATCAAATGGTTCGAGGACGGCATCCTCAACGTCGCCTACAACTGCATCGACCGCCATCTCGCCAAGCGCGGCAACCAGACCGCGATCATCTGGGAAGGCGACGATCCCTCGCAGTCCAAGCATATCACCTATCAGGAGCTGCACGACGAGGTCTGCCGGATGGCCAACATCCTGCGCACCCGCAACGTCAAGAAGGGCGACCGCGTCACCATCTACCTGCCGATGATTCCGGAAGCGGCCTATGCGATGCTCGCCTGCGCGCGCATCGGCGCGATCCACTCCGTGGTGTTCGCGGGATTCTCGCCGGACAGCCTCGCCCAGCGCATCAATGACTGCAAATCCAAGGTCATCATCACCGCGGACGAAGGCCTGCGCGGCGGCAAGAAGGTGCCGTTGAAGGCCAACGTCGACGCCGCGCTCGCGAAGGCCGACGACGTTGACTGGGTCGTGGTGGTCAAGCGCACCGGCGGCAAGATCGACATGAACCCGACGCGCGACCTCTGGTATCACGAGGCAGCGGCGATGGTGACGACGGAATGCCCGGTCGAGCACATGCATGCCGAGGATCCGCTGTTCATCCTCTACACTTCAGGCTCGACCGGCCAGCCCAAGGGCGTGCTGCACACCTCCGCCGGCTATCTCGTGTTCGCCTCGATGACGCATCAATACGTCTTCGATTATCACGACGGCGACATCTACTGGTGCACCGCCGATGTCGGCTGGGTCACCGGCCACAGCTACATTCTCTACGGGCCGCTCGCCAATGGCGCGACCACGCTGATGTTCGAAGGCGTGCCGAATTACCCGGATAATTCCAGGTTCTGGAACGTCATCGACAAGCACAAGGTCAACATCTTCTACACCGCACCGACCGCGATCCGCGCGCTGATGCAGTCCGGCGACGAACCGGTGAAGAAGACATCGCGCGCCTCGCTCCGCCTGCTCGGCTCGGTCGGCGAGCCGATCAATCCGGAAGCGTGGGAGTGGTATCACCGCGTCGTCGGCGACGACCGCTGCCCGATCGTCGACACCTGGTGGCAGACCGAGACCGGCGGCATCCTGATCACGCCGCTGCCGGGCGCGACCAAGCTCAAGCCGGGCTCGGCGACGCAGCCGTTCTTCGGCGTGGCGCCTGAGATCGTCGACGCCGACGGCAAGGTGCTGGACGGCGAGACCTCGGGCAATCTCTGCCTGACGCGGTCCTGGCCCGGCCAGATGCGCACGGTCTACGGCGATCACGCCCGCTTCGAGCAGACCTATTTCTCGACCTACAAGGGCAAGTACTTCACCGGCGACGGCTGCCGGCGTGATGCCGACGGCTATTACTGGATCACCGGCCGTGTCGACGACGTCATCAACGTGTCCGGCCATCGCATGGGCACCGCGGAAGTCGAGAGCGCGCTGGTGGCGCATGAGAAAGTCTCGGAGGCCGCGGTGGTCGGCTTCCCGCACGACATCAAGGGCCAGGGCATCTACGCCTACGTCACCCTGATGGCCGGCGTGCAGCCGACCGAGGATCTGCGCAAGGAGCTCGTCACCTGGGTTCGCAAGGAGATCGGCCCGATCGCATCCCCGGATCAGATCCAGTTCGCGCCGGGTCTGCCCAAGACCCGCTCCGGCAAGATCATGCGCCGCATCCTGCGCAAGATCGCCGAGGACGAACCGGGCAGCCTGGGCGATACCTCGACGCTGGCCGATCCCGCCGTGGTCGATGATCTCGTCAAGAACCGGCAGAACCGGAAGCCGGCGTAAGGCAAGCTCGTGCCCCGGACGCAGCGCAGCGCGCACTTCGCGGTGCGCTGCTGAGCCGGGGCCCATCGAGCCGCGCACGAAGAGAAGAACTGGGTCCAGGCTCTGCGGCGCACCGCTGCGCGCTGCGCGTTGTCCGGGACACGAGACTGCCTTTCGCACCGAGGCCCCAAAACAACAGCCGTTCACATCCTCACGCACTCGTCAGCGGGCGGGCCGGTGCGGCCGCATCTTTCCCGCCGAGTGTTGTTTTCAGGTCATTTACTTTATTTCGAACATTTCCTTTGTTCCCCCTGCTGACTGGCCCTTGGCAGCCGTGCGTGGAAACCAACCGGTTAACGGGCGCGGTTAAGAATGTCCCCTGACAAGGACGTGGCCAGCTGGCGATTGCCGGTTCTGCGTAATTTTGGACGATCCGTTCGGGCTAGGGGAAAATCGATGTCGATAAGGATTGCTGTGGCGCTCGCTGCCACCATCGGGGCTGGGGTCTTGATGTCGACGGCGGCGCAGGCGCGGCCGGAAATGGTTGGGGCACATCTGGCCGACTATTCTCCGGGCACGATCGTGGTCAAAACCAGCGAGCGGCGGCTTTATCTCGTCCTCGATAACGGCCACGCCGTGCGCTATCCGGTCGGCGTCGGCAAGTCCGGCAAGCAGTGGGCCGGCACCACCCGCATCGACGGCAAGTACCGCAATCCGGCCTGGTCGCCGCCCGCCGAGGTGAAGCGCGACAAGCCGAGCATCCCTGACGTCATTCCCGGCGGCTCGCCGCGCAACCCGATGGGCGTCGCGGCGATGACGCTGGCCGGCGGTGAATACGCCATCCACGGCACCAACGTGCCGGGCTCGATCGGCGGTTTCGTCTCCTATGGCTGCATCCGCATGCTCAACGATGACATCACCGATCTCTATGGCCGCGTCTCGGTCGGCACGACGGTGGTCGTGACGCGCTGATCGCCGGGATCAAGGCAAGACAAGAAAAGGCCGCGTCCGGAGACGCGGCTTTTTTGTTACCAGAAGCGCCAGCTGCGCGCGCACCAGCCGTCGCGATGGCCGCCATTGTAGCTTCGCGCAAAACCGCCGGCGAGCAATGCCGCCGAAACGTTCGCAGTCCGCCGGGTCGCGACGTCGGCGAGAACGCGGCCGTATTTGTCAGGACCGAGATTGGCGATCGTCACGTCGCCCTGACCGAGCAGATCGCGCAATGCGCGGGCCGCGGCTTCGGCCTTGTCCTGCTCCTCCCGGCAAGACGCTTTCATCTCGGGCGCGTCGATGCCGCGCAACCGAACCCGCACGACGAGATCGCGGCCGCCGCGCTGACGAACCCGCGCGAGAAAGGTGTCGCCGTCGACGGTGCGAATGACGTCGACCGGCTCGCGAACATCGGGATGGCGCGCCTGCTCGAGAACGATCTCGGCGTTCCGCGTGCGATCGCCATCCGTGTCCGGAATTAGCCAGCCCATTCCGTGGCGGAAGGTGAGCACGACGGCCAGCGCGATGCCCACCACGAACATCCACGGCAATAATCCGGAGAAGCGCCGACCGAACGGCGAGCCGCCGAATTGCGGCCGATAGGGATTGGGTCGGTCCTGGAAACGCATCAACTCACGCTAGGACAGAGTCGGGGGAACTCAAAGCACGAGCGCGCACATAGCGGAACCATGCAGGAAAATTCCATTGTCGGATACGTCGGCCGTAGTTCTACTGGGGATCCGCGAATATTACCCAAATCTCAATCATTGGTTGCGAATACCTGTTATACAGCAACGCGAGGAGAGAGCGGTGGGGTCATTCAGGTTTCGCATTGGAACAAAGCTCGGCATCGTCACCGGCGTGAGCGTTGTGCTGGTCTGCGGCATGCTGACCAACCAGATGCTCGGCAACCGGTCGATCGCCGAATCCAATCGCCTGGTCACGATCAACTATCTCAACAAAGGCAATGCGCAAGCGGCGCAGACGGCCATGGCGCGGGCGCAGCTCGCAGCTCTCGAGATCAGCTCCGCCTCGTCAGCCGGAGAGATTGACAAGCTCCTCGAGAATCTCCGCGCGCGAGCAGGCGAAGCCGGCGCGGAAATCGATGCGGCGACCGACCGGGCGACCCGCAAGGTCACCCAGGACGCCTATCGTGAGACCAAGAAATTCGTCGATGCGTATCTGGCCAGCGGCATTGAACTGGCGGGGGCGCAAAAGTCCGTCATTGGCGCCCCCTCCGGCGGCGCCAGGACTGCGGCAGAGTCGACGAAGGCAACCATTCTCGCAGAGCGTATGCGTCCGGCAGCCCTGGAAGTCAGCAAACGGATCGACGATCTGGTCGGCGTTGCCAACGAATTCGCGGCGCGCCGCAAGGGCGAGATGCTGGCCGAACTCGACCGCGTCGCCACCTTCGCATTGATCGTCGGCGTCTTCGTCGTTCTGACGTTGATCGGGTCCGCCGTCTTTTCCGTGTCGAACATCGCCCGGCCGATCCGGCGCATCGGCGACGTGCTTCTCCAGCTCGCCGGCGGCAACAAGGCGGTCGAGATTCCCTACACGCGCCGCGGCGATGAGGTCGGCGACAACGCTCGCGCGGCTCAGACCTTCAAGGAAAACCTGATCCGTATCGAGCAGATGGAGGTCGAACAGAAGAATCAGGAAGCCGCTGCGGCCGCTCAGCGCAAGGAAGAAATGGCCCAGCTCGCCGGCGTGTTCGAGGCCGCGGTCGGCGGCATCATCGACTCCGTGTCAGCAGCCTCCCAGCAGCTCGAGGCAGCCGCCGGCACGCTGTCGGGAACCGCGGAAGAGACCCAGCAACTCTCCGGAATGGTCGCGGCGGCCTCGGAGGAAGCCTCCACCAACGTCGGAGCGGTCGCGTCCGCCGCCGAGGAAATGAGTACCTCGGTCGTCGAGATCGGTCGCCAGGTCCACGATTCCAGCCGCATCGCCAGCGAAGCGGTCAGGCAGGCGGAGCGCACCGACGTCCGGATCAATGAACTGCTCAAGGCGGCGGGCCGAATTGGCGACGTCGTCAAATTGATCACCGCGATTGCCGAACAGACCAACCTCCTGGCGCTGAACGCAACGATCGAGGCGGCGCGCGCCGGCGAATCCGGCCGCGGCTTTGCAGTCGTGGCGAGCGAGGTGAAGGCGCTCGCGGCGCAAACCGCGCGAGCGACCGAAGAGATCAGCGCGCAGATCGCCGGCATGCAATCGGCAACCGAGGACTCCGTCGGAGCGATCAAGGAAATCGGCGCGACCATCGCCCGCATTTCAGACATTTCGTCCACCATTGCAGCGACGATCGAAGAACAGGGTGCAGCGACGGCCGAGATTGCGCGCAACGTCAGCGAAGCCGCCAAGGGAACCGTCGAAGTCGCAGACAAGATCGCCCAGGTCAGTCATGGCGCGAGCGCGACCGGCGCGGCGTCGGGGCAGGTGTTGGCATCGGCGCGCTCGCTGTCGAGTGAAAGCAGCCTCTTGAAGACGGAAGTCGAGAAGTTCCTCACCACCGTGCGCGCGGCATGAAACGGCGTAGCGGCGACCAGCGCTTCTTCAATGCTCGTCGCATATGGATAGCGCCTCCGGGATTCCCCGGAATTGTCCGGTACCGCCGACAACTGTAGGTTGGAAAATATCCCACGGGCAATCGTTCGTGGAACTCCCTGCAGTGGGCCCCGACATGAACATCGACGCAATTTCCGCCGATTCGCTCGAACGAATGGCCGATCTCGTTCGGCAGCAGCATAGTTCCCTCGACACCGTGCTGCTGTCGCCGGTGGGCGAATTCCAGACCAGAGCCGTCACGCTCGCGACGTTGATGCGTGAAGTGACGGACTGCCTCGCCGAGGATTTCCTGCACCGTCCGGCGCAGGACTTTCCGATGCTCTATTTTGCATGCGGCAAGGCCAGAGTCGGATCGACCGCCCTCAGCAATCTTTTCGGCATGACCGGCATGCCTTCATATTATCAACCGCTGAAGGCGATCCTGCGCGACGCGCTCGTCGGCCGCCCGCTGGCGCCCTGGATCATCCCCTCGGCAAGCGACGAGCCGCACATCTTCAGCAAGGAAACGATCGGGCCCTACGTCCTTGCCGAGAGCTTGTTCAATCCGCTGCAGCTCTTGGTCGAGGCAGGCTATCCCCGCGACCGTCTGCATCTCATCATGCTCGACCGCGAGCCGGCGAGTTCGCTGGCGTCATGGCTCGAGAAGCTGATTTCGCGCGCGCCCGAAGACACATTGCTGCGGCACTATGTCGTTGCCGCACTCAGCGCGGCCCGCGTCGCAAGTTACGCGCAACAACACGGCGTTCCCGTCACGCACTACGTCTACGAGGTAAGCAAGGAGGCGCTGTCGTCGGTGCGCGTCTTGTTCGACCGCCTCGGCCTTTCGAGCAGCTTTACCGAGAATGCCGTGACGTCATGGCAGGAACCGGGAGACGTGCAAGCAAACAACGCGCGCGTCATCTTCCCGAGCGAAGCGACGATCTACAAGGTGCCCAATCTGCACACCTCCGATAGCGCCTATCGCTACCAGCGTCGCGCGACGGCCTCAATGAGCGAAGCTCAGCTGGAGATTCTGGAGCGCTGCGGGGTCAATGACGCCTATCGAGCTTCGGTCGCGGCGTGCGTTCGCGATCTCGGCCTGAATGCGGCAATTTCGGCGCATCTGTTCGGCGAATGGTTCGCCGAGGCCGCGTGATCAGCATGCTGGACATTCCCACAAGCACCGAGCCCGCCCTCCTTGAAGGAACCGGCCGCGAGCCGCTTCACGCCGCCAGTCATCTCCGGCGCCTGGAGGCGGAAAGCATCCACATCCTGCGGGAGACGGCGGCCGAATTCCGCAAGCCGGTGATGCTGTATTCGATCGGCAAGGACTCCTCGGTGCTGCTGCACTTGGCAATGAAGGCCTTTCATCCCGGCAAGCCGCCGTTTCCGCTGCTGCATGTCGACACGACATGGAAGTTCCGCGAGATGATCGCGTTTCGCGACCGCCGCGCGCTCGAACTCGGCATCGACCTGATCGTCCATACCAACAATGACGGCTTGAGCCAGGGCATCGACCTCTTCACCCACGGCTCAGCCCGCTACACCGATGTCATGAAGACCCAGGCGTTGCGGCAGGCGCTGGACCTCCACGGCTTCGACGCCGCGATCGGAGGCGCGCGACGCGACGAGGAGAAATCGCGCGCCAAGGAGCGCGTGTTCTCGCACCGGAGCGCGGCGCATCGCTGGGATCCGAAGAACCAGCGGCCCGAGCTGTGGAGCCTGTACAACACGATGCTGGCGCCCGGCGAGAGCATACGGGTGTTTCCGCTGTCGAACTGGACCGAGCTCGACGTCTGGGACTACATCCTCGCCGAGGACATCCCGATCGTTCCGCTCTATCTGGCGGCTTCGCGCCCGGTGGTCGAGCGCGACGGCACGCTGATCATGGTGGACGACGAACGGATGCCGCTGCTTGCAGGCGAAGAGCCGCGATGGCGCTCCGTCAGGTTTCGCACCCTCGGCTGCTATCCGCTCAGCGGCGCCACGGTCTCGACCGCGGCAACGCTCCCCGACATCGTGCGCGAGATGATGGCCTCGCGCACCTCCGAGCGGCAGGGACGCATGATCGACCGGGACAGTGCCGCATCGATGGAGCGCAAGAAAGCGGAAGGCTACTTCTGATGTCCTATCACGAGGCCCCCACGATCGCCGCCTCCGGTGCGCCGCGACTCGAACAGGATGATCGTCCGACGCTGCGCTTCGTCACTTGCGGCAGCGTCGACGACGGCAAGAGCACGCTGGTCGGCCGGCTGCTCTACGATTCCAAGACGCTGCTCGACGACCAGATCGACGCGCTGGCGTCCGAGAGCCGGACGGTCGGCACCACCGGTGGCGATTTCGATTTCGCGCTGCTGGTCGACGGCTTGCAGGCCGAGCGCGAGCAGGGCATCACGATCGACGTCGCCTACCGCTTCTTCGCCACCAGGCTGCGCCGCTTCATCGTCGCCGACACGCCGGGGCATGCGCAGTACACGCGCAACATGGCGACCGGCGCCTCCAACGCCGATCTTGCCGTGGTGCTGGTCGATGCCCGCAAGGGCGTGACCACGCAGACGCGGCGCCACAGCCACATCCTGTCGCTGCTGGGTATCCGTCACGTCGTGCTCGCCGTGAACAAGATGGACCTGATCGGATTCGACGGGGGTCGCTTTGCGGCCATCACTGCCGAATACCTGACCATGGCCGGACAGCTCGGAATCCCGCAGGTCCAGTGCATTCCGGTCGTCGCACCCGACGGCGACAACATCGTCACGGCCAGCGCGCGGATGCCCTGGTACACCGGGCCGACGGTGACGGCCTATCTGGAATCGGTCGACGTTTCCGGCGATGTCTCGCAGCGGCCGTTCCGGTTGCCGGTGCAATGGGTCAACCGGCCGCATGCGGAGTTTCGCGGCTTCTGCGGGCGTATCGCCAGCGGAACGATCGCGATCGGCAAGACCATCGCCGTGCAGCCCTCGGGCCGCCAGACGCGCGTCGCGCGCATTCTCACGCCCGGCGGCGAGCGCGATCGGGCTGCGGCGGGCGAATCGGTGACGCTCACATTGACCGACGAGATCGACGTCAGTCGCGGCGACGTGCTGACGACGGGACCCGCGCCACAGGTCTCCGATCAGCTGGCGGCGCATCTGGTCTGGTTCGACGACGAGACCATGGTCGCGGGCCGTCGCTATTTGCTCAAATGCGGCGCGGCCTCGACCGGCGCGGTGATCACGACGCTCAAGCACCGCATCGCCATCGACACCATGGCGCATGAAAACGCCGCCACGCTCGACGCCAACCAGATCGGCTACGCCCATCTCAGCCTCGACCGTCCCTTGGTGTTCGAGGCCTATCGCGACGACCGCGACATGGGCAGCTTCATTCTCGTCGATCCGATCAGCCATCGCACCGCCGCCGCGGGAATGATCGATCTCTCGCTCCGCCGCGCCACCAACATTCATTGGCAGCGGCTTGCCGTCGACAAATCCGTGCGGGCGCGGCTGAAGCAGCAGCGGCCCTGCGTGCTCTGGTTCACAGGGCTGAGCGGTGCCGGCAAATCGACGATCGCCGATCTCGTCGATCGCAGGCTTGCCGAACTCGGACGCCACGCCGCACTGCTCGACGGCGACAATCTCCGCCACGGCATCAACCGCGACCTCGGCTTCTCCACCGCGGACAGGGCGGAGAACGTCCGGCGCACCGCGGAGATCGCGGCGCTGTTCGTCGACGCCGGCATGATCGCGCTGGTCGCACTGGTCTCACCGTTCCGCAGCGAGCGCGAGCTGGCGCGCCAGCGCGTCGAGACAGGCGAGTTCATCGAGATCCATGTCGCGACCCCGCTCGCCGAATGTGAGCATCGCGATCCCAAGGGGCTCTATCGCAAGGCACGGGCGGGAGAGCTGCCGGCGTTCACCGGCATCGATCATCCCTACGAGACGCCGCAGGCGCCGGAGATCACCATCGACACGTCAGAAATGTCGACTGACGCGGCCTGCGAGCGCATCATCCGCTATCTCAGGGAGAATCATTACCTTTAGTGGCAAGACCTTTAGTGCCAAGACCTTTAGCAGCAAGGGCGGACAGCCTTCGGACCGGCGATCGCTCAGAAGTCGGAGGCGATGCCCTTGCGCTCCCAGTCGCCGTAGCGGGTCGGCTCGGGTCCCTTGGGTCCCTGCAATTCCTTCGGCGCCGCCTTGCCGTCCTCCTTGGCCTGCACGGCTGCGGCCTGCCGGCGCGCCTCGGCTTCGGCCAGCGCGCGCTGGGCTGCCGGCGTGAGCTGCTTGCGGTCGGAAACGGGAGACTGGTCACTCATCGCCAGGCTTTCTAGCGCAGGACGAGCCGCAACGCGATGTCCAATAACGCATTCCTGAAATCGGCCCGGAACGGCTGAAAAAGCCGGAAGCGATTCTTACATTTGGCATATTCGCGTGCCAGAGATTGGGTTCTCAAGGCATGCGCCCATTGCGGCGGAACTGCCGCTCGCTCAGAACCTTGCTTCCGCATGCCATCTCAACGTTTCGCCCCTCCGTCCGAAGTGCCCGGTCTCGCGGCGCGACGGATTGCCGCCGACATCGTCGACGGCGTGCTGCACAAGCACCGCACGCTCGACGACCAACTCGACGGCAGCAGCGCCCATCCCGGACTGAAGACGCTGGCCGACCGCGACCGCGCGCTGATGCGGCGCCTGGTCGCCACGGTGCTGCGCCGGCTCGGCACGCTCGGCCATGTGCTGTCCCGCCTGCTCGACAAGGGCATCCCCTCCGATGCGCCGCGCGCGCAAAGCGCGCTCCTGATCGGCGCGGCGCAGATCCTCTGGATGGACGTGCCGGATCACGCGGCCGTCGACCTCTCCGTTCGCCTGGTGCAATCCGACCGGCGCGCCGCGCGCTATGCCGGCCTCGTCAATGCCGTGCTGCGCCGCTGCGCGCGCGAGGGCACGGCGCTGGTCGAGGAGGTCGCCGCGCAATCGCTGGATCTGCCGCCATGGCTGCTCGCGCGCTGGAGCGCGCATTATGGCGAAGCAACCGCAAGGGAGATGGCGCTGGCGCTCGGCCACGAGCCGTCGCTCGATCTCACGGTGAAATCCGATGCCGCGCAATGGGCGAGCCGCCTGCACGGCGAGACGCTGCCGACCGGGACGGTGCGGATGCTGCTGCACGGCTCGGTGACCATGCTGCCCGGCTTCGCCGAGGGACAATGGTGGGTGCAGGACGCCGCCGCCGCGCTGCCGGCCCTGTTGTTCGGCGACGTCAAGGGCAAGTCCATTGCCGATCTCTGCGCCGCCCCCGGCGGCAAGACCGCGCAACTGGTGCATGCCGGCGCGCATGTCACGGCGATTGACCGCTCGCCAGCCCGGGTGACGCGGCTGCGTGAAAACCTGGCGCGGCTGTCGCTCCAGGCCGAGACCGTCGTCGCTGACGCCGTGGAATGGGCCGGCCCTGCCGAAGGCTTCGACGGTATTTTGATCGATGCGCCCTGCACCTCGACCGGCACGATCCGCCGTCATCCCGATGTGGCATGGCTGCGGCAGGAATCCGATGTCACCGCCATGACTGTGCTGCAGCAGCGGCTGCTGCGAAAATCGGTATCGTTGCTCAAGCCGGGCGGCACGCTGGTCTACTGTACCTGCTCGCTGGAACCCGAAGAGGGCGAGCAGGCCGTGGCAACGCTGCTGGCGAGCGAGCCTGCGCTTCGCCGCGTCCCGATCGAGGCCGCGGAGGTCGCGGGCCTGGACGAAATCATCACAGGGGACGGCGATCTGCGCACCCTGCCCAGCCATCTGCCGAACGCCGATCCCAAGCTCGGCGGGCTCGACGGGTTTTTCGCGACCCGGCTCGTTAAATCCTGATTTTGCACCGGATTTTGCGGCCGCGACGCTGATTCGCACACGTTCAAGGTGGTGTCAGACGTCCGATTTTGGGATTAATAGGGATTCGTCGGAATCCTCTCCCCCTTCAAGGCAAAGCGTGTCGGTCGCTCAACGCAGACGTATCTCGACGCTGGTCATGAACCGCTTCGCGCGGAACATGCTCGCGCGCGCGAGCGGCGGTTCCGTTGCGCTGTCGCGGGTCTGGCCCGGCCGCACCGACCGGCTGATCATCGCGCCGCATGATCTGCGCACCGCGGATGCGACGCGCGCCGCTGAAATCTATGCCGGCCGCTTCGTCTTCGCCGGCAAGATCGTCAATTGCCACGGCCGTTCGATCTTCGATCTCGAGCCGCCGTCGGAAGATTGGGAAGTCGCGCTGCTCGGCTTCGGCTGGCTGCGCCATTTGCGCGCCGCCGACACCGCGCTGACACGGGCGAATGCGCGCGCGCTGATCGAGGACTGGATCGCCAACCCCGCCAACAAGCGCCGGCCGGTCGCGCGACGTGCCGACGTGCTGGCCCGGCGCGTGATCTCGCTGCTTTCGCAAGCGCCGCTGGTGCTCAACGAGACCGACAACAAGTTCTACCGCCGTTACCTGCGCGCCCTCGCGCGCGAGATCCGCTTCCTGCGCTACACCATGGTCAACATTCCCGACGGGGTGCCGAAGCTCCAGGTGCTGATGGCGCTGTGCTATGCGGCCTTGTGCCTTGCCAACCAGGCCGGCCAGATCCGCAGCGCATCGAAGAAGCTGTCGGACGAATTGCAGCGGCAGATCCTGCCCGACGGCGGACACATCTCGCGCAATCCGGGGGCGCTGATTGAACTCCTGATCGACCTGCTGCCGCTGCGGCAGACGTTTGCTGCGCGCAACATCGCGCCGCCACCGGCGCTGCTCAACGCGATCGACCGCATGATGCCGATGCTGCGCTTCTTCCGCCACGGCGACGGAAATTTCGCGCTGTTCAACGGCATGAGCGCGACATCGTCCGACCTGCTCGCAACGCTGCTCGCCTATGACGACACCCACGGCGCGCCGATGGCAAACATGCCGCATACCGGCTTTCAGCGCCTCGATGCCGGCCAGACCACTGTGATCATCGACACCGGCCCGCCGCCGCCAGCCGGCGTCAGCCACGACGCCCACGCCGGCTGCCTGTCGTTCGAACTATCCTCCGGCATCAGCCGCATCGTCACCAATTGCGGCATGCCGACCACGGGCCGCGACAATTGGCGGCCGTTCGCCCGCGGCACCGCGGCGCATTCGACGCTGACCTATCACGATACTTCGTCGTGCCAGTTCGTCGAGATGTCGGCGATGAAGCGGCTCCTGCACGGCTCGCCGGTCACGAGCGGGCCCGTCGAGGTCGAGAGCTATCGGGAGATCGTTCAGAACGGCACGCTGCTGACGACGTCGCATGACGGCTATCTCTCCAAATTCGGCGCAATCCACCGCCGCGTGCTGATGATCGCCAATGATGGCGCGCGCATCGACGGCGAGGACACGCTGTCGCCGCCGCAGGGCGGACGCTTCAAGGGCGCCGACGCTAACTTTGCGCTGCGCTTCCATCTGCATCCGGCAGTGAAGGCGAGCCGGCTGTCGGATGCGCGCGGCGTCATGCTGGTGCTGCCGAACCGCGACGTCTGGACCTTCGAGGCGCTCGACGACAAGGTCGACCTCGAGGACAGCGTGTTCCTGGCCGGCAATGACGGGCCGCGCCGCACTGCCCAGATCGTGATCCGGCAGGACGCGAGGCAGGCGCCTTCGATCCGCTGGAGCTTTGTCCGCTCCACGGCATCGCCGACCGTCACCAATGCCCGCCGCAACGCCCGGCGCGAACCGGAACTTCCGCTGTAAACGCGCGGATTCGGCCCCATCTGATCGTTGTGAAGCACGCCGAAAACTGCTATCGAGCCCTCGCTCGCGCGACTGGCGACCTTGGATGGAGCACCATCGGGAAGCGCGACACATATCTGCCGCGCGCCTGGGCATAGACACTCCTTAAGACAGAGGATCTTGCTCATGACTGACCATCCCCGCCGCGTCACCCGCGCGCTTCTTTCCGTCTCCGACAAAACCGGCCTGATCGAATTCGCAAAGGCGCTCGCCGCCCATGATGTCGAGCTGGTTTCGACCGGCGGCACGGCAAAAGCGATCGCCGCGGCCGGCCTCAAGGTGAAGGACGTTTCCGACCTCACCGGCTTCCCCGAGATGATGGACGGCCGCGTCAAGACCTTGCATCCGAAGGTGCATGGCGGCCTGCTCGCGATCCGGGACAACAAGGAGCATGCGGACGCGATGAAGGCGCACGGCATCGCGCCGATTGATCTTCTCGTCGTCAATCTCTATCCGTTCGAGGCGACCGTCGACAAAGGCGCCGCCTTCGAGGATTGCATCGAGAATATCGACATCGGCGGCCCCGCGATGATCCGCGCCGCCGCCAAGAACCATGATGACGTCGCCGTTGTCGTCGAGGCAGATGACTACAAGGCCGTGCTCGACGAGCTCGCCGCCAACAAGGGCGCGACCACGCTGAAACTGCGGCGGCGGCTTGCCGCGAAGGCCTATGCGCGCACCGGCGCTTACGATGCCGCGATCTCGAACTGGTTCAATCGCCAGCTCGAGATCGACGCGCCCGACTTCCGTGCCTTCGGCGGCAAGTTGATTCAATCGCTGCGCTACGGCGAGAACCCGCACCAGACCGCGGCGTTCTACGCGACCCCCGACAAGCGCCCGGGCGTCTCCACCGCACGGCAGCTCCAGGGCAAGGAGCTCTCCTACAACAACATCAACGACACTGACGCCGCCTATGAATGCATCGGCGAGTTCGACGCCAGGCGCACCGCCGCCTGCGTCATCGTCAAGCACGCCAACCCCTGCGGCGTCGCGGAGGGATCGAACCTCGTCGACGCCTATCGCAAGGCGCTGGCCTGCGATTCCACCTCGGCCTTCGGTGGCATCATCGCGATGAATCGCCCCCTGGACGCAGATACGGCCCGCGAGATCACAAAACTCTTCACCGAGGTGATCATCGCGCCCGACGCCACCGAGGAAGCGATCGCCATCATCGGCGGCAAGAAGAACCTCCGCCTCCTGCTCGCCGGCAGCCTGCCCGATCCGCGCGCGCCAGGCCTCACCGCCAAGACGGTCGCCGGCGGCCTGCTGGTGCAGAGCCGCGACAACGCCGTGGTCGACGACATGACGTTCAAGATCGTGACCAAGCGCTCGCCCACGGACACGGAGATGCGTGACCTCAAGTTCGCGTTCCGGGTCGCAAAACACGTCAAGTCCAACACCATTATCTACGCCAAGGATCTCGCCACCGTCGGCATCGGCGCCGGCCAGATGAGCCGGGTGGACTCGGCGCGCATCGCCGCGCGCAAGGCCCAGGATGCGGCGAGCGAGCTGAAGCTCGCCGAGCCGCTCACCAAGGGCTCGGTGGTGGCGTCGGATGCGTTCTTCCCCTTCGCCGACGGCATGCTCGCCTGCATCGAGGCCGGCGCCACCGCGGTGGTGCAGCCCGGCGGCTCGATGCGCGACGACGAGGTGATCAAGGCCGCCGACGAGCACGGCATCGCCATGGTGTTCACGGGCACGCGGCATTTCCGGCACTGAGCCCTTCACCACAAGCGTAGCCCGGATGGAGCGAAGCGAAATCCGGGTCAGCGCCTCTACGGAAACAGGTTTCCCGGATTGCGCTGCGCTTCATCCGGGCTACGAAGGCCCGCGGCTAATCCCGCACCCGCATCAACAGCCCCAGCCCCGCGACGAAGAACACCACCAGCACGGCCATGCCGGCCTTCTGGCTTGCGGTCACCGCCGTGACCATGCCGATCAGCAACGGTCCGATGAAGGACGTCACCTTTCCGGTCAGCGCGAACAGGCCGAAATACTGCGCGATGCGGTCCTTCGGTGCGAGGTGGATCAGCAGCGTGCGTGAGGCCGCCTGGAGGGGGCCACCGGCCGCACCGATGAGGCAGCCCAGCACGAGATAGGCGCGCTCGGCCGCGCTCGAGAACAAGGGAGCGTCTGCTTGCGGCGGCGCGACCTTGATGAACAACACACTGTCCTTGTCGACCAGGAGAATCGCCGCCACGGACAGCAGCAGCACGAGCAGGCTGCCGGCGATGACGCGCTTCGGCCCGAGACGATCATCCAGCTTGCCGCCGAACCAGGCGCCAAATGCGCCGGCAATCGCGAGCATGATGCCGAAGGTGCCGATCTGGATGGTGTGCCAGCCGAAGGTGCCCGCGGCATAGATGCCGCCAAAGGCGAACAGCGACACCAGACCATCCGTGTAGATCATATTGGCGAGCAGAAATGCCGCCAGCGATCTCTGTTGCGGCAAGCCTCTGATCGATTGCCTCAGCTCCCACAGCCCCTCGCGCAACGCCTCGCGCACCGGGCGCTTCGCCGGATAATCCGGCGTGAACAGGAACAGCGGTGTCACGAAGACGATGAACCACAGCCCGGTCAGCGGCCCCACGATGCGATCGCCCTGATGGCTGACCGGATCGAGCCCGAACAGCGGCGTGAAGCCCAGCAATGTGCGGCCGGTCTGCGGGTTGGCCGCGAGGAAGCCGAGCACGATGATCAGGCTGACAATCCCACCGACATAGCCGGTGGCCCAGCCGGTGCCGGAGAGCCGTCCGATCCGCTCCGGCGGCACCAGCGTCGGCATCATCGCATTGTTGAAGAGGGTGGCGAATTCCGCGCCGACGCTGGCGAGCGCGACTGCGGTGAGCAGGGGCGGAATGATGGAGGGATCGCCGGGCTTGCCGATCCACAGCGTGCAGGATGCCGCCACCAGCAGCGCACCGAACCCCGCGATCCACGGCTTCCGGCGGCCCGAGGCGTCCGCGATGGCCCCCAGCACCGGCGACATCAACGCGATCGCAAGGCCCGCGGCCGCCATCGCAAATCCCCACAGTGATTGGCCGGTGGCGGGGTTCGGCGCAATGCTGGTGGCGAAATAGGGCGCGAACACGAAGGTCGTGATCAGCGTGAAATACGGCTGCGCGGCCCAGTCGAAGAAAATCCAGCTGACGACGGCGGCGCGCGGCGGATAGGTCCGCGCCACGCCGGCCATGCGCACATCCGGGGCGATCGTCGTCATCGCGCAGTCCTCATCACGAACAGTTTTGCCTCTCTTGGGGCAAACCGTATAGCATTGCAGCGAGGCATGTGAACTGGTTCGAAGCCACGGCGGAAGCTTGATGATGTCGTCATATTCGACAAGGCGGACATTTTTCGCCTTCATAGCCGCCCTGGCGTTTGGTCTGTTACCGGCAGCCGCCCAGGATGCGCGACGGGCCTATGTCCCAGCCGCGCCTGACACGGTGCGCGCCGTCGCCGCCGAGCACGGCATGGTCGTCGCGCAGGAGAAGATATCCGCACAGATCGGTGCCGATATCCTGCGGAGCGGTGGCAATGCGGTCGATGCGGCGGTCGCGACCGGCTTTGCGATGGCCGTGACCTATCCGCGTGCCGGCAATATCGGCGGCGGCGGCTTCATGGTGATCCATTCCGCGGACCGCAACGAAGACATCACGATCGATTACCGCGAGACGGCGCCGGCGGCGACCACGCCGCAAATCTTCCTCGGCGCCGACGGCAAGCCCGATGTTGCGAAGTCACGGGATTCCGCCCTCGGCGTCGGCGTGCCCGGCACGGTTGCCGGTCTTTCCCTCGCGCTGGAAAAATACGGCTCCGGCCAGTTCACGCTGGCGCAATTGCTCGCGCCCGCCATCGCGCTGGCCCGCGACGGCTTCGTCGTCAGTGACGACATGGCCGACACGATGCCGGCCTGGCACCGGCGGCTGGCTCGCTGGCCGTCTTCGGCCAAAATCTTCTCGCGGCCCGACGGCACGCCGATCGGTGAAGGCGACAGGCTGGTGCAGGGCGATCTCGCTGAAACCCTGTCGGCCGTCGCGGCACAGGGGCCACGCGGCTTCTATGAGGGACCGGTCGCGGAAAAGCTCGCCAAGGCCGTGACGGACGCCGGCGGCATCATGACGCCAGCCGATTTGAAGGCCTATCAGGCCGTGATCCGCGCGCCGGTGCGCGGCACCTATCGCGGCTATGACATCGTGTCGATGCCGCTGCCTTCGTCGGGCGGTGTCGTGCTGGCGGAGACGCTCAACATCCTCGAGGGCTTTCAGCTCGCCGATCTGAAGCAGGGATCGCCGGCATCGCTGCATCTTCTGATCGAGGCGATGAAGCGCGCCTACGCAGATCGCGCGCGCTATCTCGGCGATCCCGCCTTCGTCAACGCACCGATCGAAACGCTCGTCGCGAAGGACTACGCCGCCAAGCTGCGCGCCGGCATCTCCGCCGAGCGCGCCACGCCGTCAAAGGAGCTCGTTTCCGCGGCTCCCTCGCCGCGCGAGGGCAGCAACACCACGCATTTCTCCGTCGTCGATGGACGCGGCAATGCCGTCAGCAACACCTATACGCTGAACTTCAGCTACGGCGTGGGCCTCGTTGCCGACGGCACCGGCGTCCTGCTCAACAACGAGCTCGACGATTTCACCGCCGCAATCGGCGCCTCCAATGCCTACGGTCTCGTCGGCTTCGAGGCCAATCTGCCGGGCCCCGGCAAGCGGCCGCTGTCCTCGATGTCACCGACCATCGTGCTCAGGGACGGCAAGCCGGTGCTGGTGACGGGCTCGCCCGGCGGCAGCCGCATCATTTCAAGCGTGCTGCAGGTCATCGTCAACGTGCTCGACTACAAGATGGATGTTGCGGCCGCCGTCGCAGCGTCACGGCTGCATCACCAATGGTTGCCCGATGAAGTGCGTGTCGAGCGCGGCTTTCCCAGCGATGTTCTGGATAAGCTGAAGGCGATCGGCCACGTCATCGTCGAGCCGATGGGGCAGACGTCGGCCAACTCGATTGTCGTGACACCCAACGGACCGCTCGGCGCGCCCGATCCGCGCACGCGGGGCGCAGAAGCTGCGGGGCAGTAACAACGTCGTCTGCATGGCACGGGAGCGCGGACCCGCTAGCTCTCGCTGTCACGCGCTATCGCGGCGTGTACACGCCGGAGCGCCGGACGTACTGGGCCTACGCGGCGGGCTAGGCGCTCGACGGCATGACTAACTACCGTCCCACCTGGTATGGCCCGCCCTTTTCAAGCGCGCGCGCATAGGCCGGGCGCGCGTGGATGCGCTCGAGAAACGCCATCGCCTTGGGATGGCCCTGCTCGAGCCCGCCGCGCGCTTGCGCCGCTTCCAGCGGAAAGCTCATCTGGATGTCGGCTGCGGTGAATTCGTTGCCGGCAAACCACTCGCTCTTGCCGAGCTCGCCTTCCCAGTAATCCATGTGCTGCTTGAGCTGCGGGTTGACCAGCGTGGTGAGCGCCTGGTTCGAGACCTTGCGCACCAGCGGACGAAGCAGCGCAGGCGCGCGCTTCGGCATCAGCGTGAACAGCAGCTTCAGCAGCAGCGGCTGCATCGCAGATCCCTCGGCATAATGCAGCCAATAGGTGAAGCGCAGCCGCTCCGGCGTGTTCGGCGGCGGAATCAGCCGGCCGTTGCCATAGGTCGCGATGAGATATTCGATGATCGCGCCGGACTCGGCGATGGTGTTGCCGTTGTCGGTGATGACGGGCGACTTGCCGAGTGGATGAATGGCGCGCAGCTCCATCGGCGCGCGCATGTCCGGCTGGCGCTGATAGCGCACGATCTCGTAGGGCACGCCCAACTCTTCGAGCAGCCACAGCACGCGCTGCGAGCGGGAATTGTTGAGGTGGTGAACGGTCAGCATTGGCGAGGTCCCCGGGGCTAGGCGTGGTGGCTAGGCGTGGTCGGTCGGCGGCGCCGTTCGTGCCAGCCCGAGATCACAATGTCGAGCCATCAGGACGGATATTTTCACCCGGGTATATTGACGCCGATAATTTACCCGGGTATTAAATGACCCAACGTCGTCAAAATGGCAATGATTCCAATGCAGAAGTTCTTCACCGCATTCCAGGGGCAGCGCCGCCTGGTGTCCGGGCCGGCAGGCGAGGTCGCGCTGGTCGTCAAGCGGGTGGCGACGCGGCCGGACGAGCCCATCATCATCTTCGAGGACGGCACGGGTCGATCGATCGACTTCGATCTGCGCGGCGGGGATCGCGAGGTCCTGGCGCGGTTGGCGAAGCTTGTCCCGCCGCCGGTCGAGGAGAGCACGCCGCCGAGCGAGCCGCGCGGGCGCGGGCGGCCGAAGCTCGGCGTGGTCGCGCGCGAGGTGACGTTGCTGCCGCGACACTGGGAATGGCTCGGCACGCAGCCGGGCGGCGCCTCGGTGGCGCTGCGCAAGCTCGTCGATGAGGCCAGGCGCGCCAGCGGCGACAAGGACCGCGAACGGCAGGCGCGCGATGCGGCCTATCACTTCATGTCGACCATGGCGGGCAACCTGCCGCAGTTCGAGGAAGCCTCGCGCGCGCTGTTTGCCGATGACCGGCGACGCTTCACCGGGTTGATCGCAGACTGGCCTGTCGATATCCGCGACCACATCGTCAAGCTCGCCTACAGCGACCGCGCTTAAGGCGCTCTGTCTCGCGTTCCCATCGACGGCCGAGCCGCGCATTGCGCGGCAACGGCTTCGCACGCCCTGATAAAAGGCCAATCCATGTCTGCCCCCAAGCCGCTCTGGACGACATTCCTCCGCTTCCTCGCACCCTTGATGCTGAGCAACGCGCTGCAATCGCTGTTCGGCACCGTCAGCAACGTCTATCTCGGCCAGATGATCGGCATTGATGCGCTCGCAGCTGCCTCGGCGTTCTTCCCGGTGATGTTCTTCCTGTTCGCCTTCGTCATGGGGCTGAGCACCGGCGCGACCGTGCTGATCGGCCAGGCCTTTGGCGCGGGCGAGCACGGCCGGATCAAGAGCGTCGTCGGCACGACGCTCGCGATCGGCCTTCTGCTTTCAATCTCAGTGGCGCTGATCGGCGGGCTCCTCAGCCGTCAGCTGATGATGGCGCTCGCCACGCCCGCGGACATTCTCGACCAGGCCAGCGCGTATGCGCAGATCATGCTGCTGACGATGCCGCTCGGCTTCGTCTTCCTGCTGATGACGGCGATGATCCGCGGGGTCGGCGATGCGTTGACGCCGCTGCTGGCGCTGGCGTTGTCGACCGCGATCGGCCTGATCCTGACACCGTTGTTGATCCGTGGGTCGTTCGGACTGCCGGCGGCCGGCATCACCAGCCCGGCGTGGGCGGCGGCGATATCGAACGCGCTCACGCTGATCGTGCTGGCGTTCTATCTGCTGCGAAAGAAACACGCGCTCGCGCCGGATGCGGCGCTGCTACGTCACCTGCAGCTCAACGGCGTCATGCTCGGAAAGATTCTCGGCATCGGATTGCCGAGCGCCATCGGCATGGTGGTGATGGCGATCGCAGAGCTGGTCTTGCTCGGCCTCGTCAACGGGTTTGGATCGGACGCCACTGCGGCCTATGGCGCCGTCAACCAAGTGATGGGCTACACGCAGTTCACGGCGATCTCGATTTCGATCGCGGTCTCGATCCTCGGCGCGCAGGCCGTCGGCAGCGGCGACAGGGCCCGGCTCGACGGCATCGTGCGGACCGGGCTCGCTTTCAACCTCGTTTTGACCGGCGGGCTCGTGGCGCTGATCTATCTCGCGCCGCGCGCGATCCTCGGCATCTTCATCACCGATGCCGCCGTGGTCGATCTGGCAAAAGGCCTGCTCGACATCGCCCTGTGGAGCTCGGTGCCGTTTGGCCTCGGCACAGTGTTCTCAGGCGCCATGCGCGCGGCTGGCGTCGCATTGACGCCCATGCTGCTCTCGATCTTCGCGATCCTCGCGATCGAGCTGCCGGCCGCGGTGATCCTGAGCCACACGATCGGCCTTGCGGGCGTGTGGGCCGCCTATCCCATCGTGTTCTGCGCCATGTTCGTTTTGCAGATGGGCTATTACCTCCTGGTCTGGCGCAAGCGGGCGATCCGGCGGCTGGTCTGATTCCCAAAGTATTATGCTCATCATTAAACGGTAGACCCGCAGGGCACGCTGCGTCACAATGCGGGAAAAGCCAGATCAAAAAAGTTAGGTCACGGAGAACGATTTGCCCCGCACAGCCCCGCAGTTCCTGTTCGATTTCGGCAGCCCGAATGCCTATCTCAGCCACCTCGCGATCCCCGCGATCGAGCAGCGCATTGGCGTCAAGTTCGAATACGTCCCGATTCTGCTCGGAGGCATCTTCAAGTCGACCAACAACAAGTCCCCCGCCGAGACGCTCGCGGGCATCAAGAACAAGCGTGAATTCCAGCAGGTCGAGACCGAGCGCTTCATCAAGCGCTTCCATGTCCAGCCCTATGCCTGGAATCCGCATTTCCCCGTCAACACGCTGAATCTGATGCGCACGGCGATCGCGGCGCAGCTCGAAGGCGTGTTCGAAAGATACGTCGAGGCGGCCTTCCACCACATGTGGCGCGAGCCGAAGAAAATGGACGATCCCGAGATTGCGGCGAAGGCGCTGGCGTCCTCGGGCCTCGATGCCCAGAAGCTGTTTGCCCGTGCCGGAGAGCCCGAGGTGAAGGGCAGGCTGATCAAGAACACCGAGGAAGCGGTCGCCCGGGGCGCGTTCGGCTCGCCGACCTTCTTCGTCGGCAACGAGATGTTCTTCGGCAAGGAGCAGCTGCGCGAGGTCGAGGAGATGGTGCTCGGGACCTAGCCGCTCATTCTCCGGCGACAGAATGTGATCGCCGCAACATTCTGGACTGCTTCGCTTCGCTCGCAATGACGATTATAAGTGGCCGCCAACAGCAATAATCAAGAGCAACAATGGAGTATCCCATGCGTATCCTCGTGGTCGGCGCCGGCGCCATTGGCGGCTATTTTGGTGGCAGGCTGTTGCAGGCCGGCCGCGACGTCACCTTCCTGGTCCGGCCGCGCCGCGCCGGCGAGCTCGCAAGCGCCGGCCTCGTCATCAAGAGCCCGAATGGCGACGTGACCTTGAAGAATCCCCCGACCGTGCAGGCCGACGCGCTCAAGGACAAGTTCGACGTCGTGCTCTTGAGCTGCAAGGCATTCGATCTCGACGACGCCATCAAATCGTTTGCGCCAGCGGTCGGACCTGACACGGCGATCATCCCGATGCTCAACGGCATGAAGCATCTCGATATCCTCGATGCCAAATTCGGCAAGGAGCGCGTGCTCGGCGGCCTCTGCGCCATCGCGGCGACCCTGAACGAGAAGCGCGAGGTGGTGCAGCTCCAACCGATGCAGTCGCTGAACTACGGCGAGCGCGACGGAAAGCTGTCAGATCGTGTCAAGGCGATCGACGAGGCCTTCAAGAGCGGCATCACCGGCGCCGCCGCCAGCCAGAACATCATGCAGGACATGTGGGAGAAGTGGGTGTTCCTGTCCTCGCTTGCGGCCTCCACCAGCCTGATGCGCACCTCTGTCGGCAACATCCTCGCCGCGCCCGGCGGTCGCGATTTCCTGCTCGGCATGCTGGACGAGACCACCGCCATCGCCACCGCGTCGGGCTATACGCCGGGCGGGCCGTTCTTCGAGCGGGTGAAGGGCAACCTCACCGCCGAGGGCTCGCCGATGACGGCCTCGATGTTCCGCGACATCAAGGCGGGGCTGCCGGTCGAAGCCGATCACGTCATCGGAGATCTCATCGCGCGCGCCGATGCCGCCAAGGTGCCGGTACCCAAGCTGCGCATCGCCTACACGCATTTGAAGGCCTATGAGAAGCAGCGGGCGGGGTAGGTCGCAGGCACACACTCCGCTGTCGTCCCGGGGCGCGCTAAGCGCGAACCCGGGACCCACCACACGGAGCAGTGTGACGCGACCCTCCCACTCCGACTCTTCGCAAAAACAGCATCCTGTGGGTATGGGTCCCGGCTCTGCGCTTCGCTTGTCCGGGACGACAGCGGAGCTTGTGGCAACGGCTCCGCACTATTTCAAATGCGCCAGATAGTGCGAGACGGCGGTGATTTCCTCGTCGCTCATGTGATAGGCGACATCGGCCATCGCGGCGACGCCGCCGCCGACGCGCTGGCCAGCTTTGTAGTCGCGCAACGCCTTGACCAGATATTCCTCGCGCTGGCCAGCCAGTCGCGCCACTCCCTTGGTCCCGGCGAAGCTGTCCGTATGGCATGAGGCGCAGCGACGGCCGGCGGAAACTTGCGCGCCTTTCTTCGACAGGTCCGGATCGCTGTCCTCCGGTCCCTTCGGCGGCGTCAGCTGCGAGAAATAGGCGCCGAGATTGCGGATGTCCTCATTGGTGATCTCCTCGACGATCGGCTGCATCTGGTCGTTCTTGCGCGAGCCCGCTCGGAAGAACACGAGCTGCCACTGGATGAACTGATCAGGCTGGCCGGCCAGCGAGGGGATGTTCTCGGTCTGCGAAATGCCGTTCTCGCCGTGACAGCCGGAGCAGACGGCAGCCTTCTCCTTGATCGCAGCGTTGTCCGCAGCCTGAGCCGGGACGAATGCGAGCGCTGCAAGCGAAAGCGCGCCGATGGCGTACGAAGAAAACTGGCGGCGCATCGTGGGAATTCCGATCTATCTAGCTCATTCCAGGGCGTGCGAAGCACGAGCTAAGATGCGCAATTGCGCAGCTGAGATTCCATAACCCCGATTCGTGGTTATGGGTTCCGGACTTGCGCTGGCGCGCAATCCGGAACGACAGCGTGGCTTTGAAATGAAAGAGACTGCGGCACCTTCCGGCCACCGCAGCCTCGTATCGTACCCGTGCTACTTCTTGCTGTAGCTGATGCGGTAGATCGCGCCGGCCCAGTCGTCCGCGACGAGGATCGAACCATCCTTGTCGAGCAGGATGTCATTGGGACGGCCGAGATAGCCCTGGTCACCCTCGAGCCAGCCGGAGGCGAAGATCTCCTGCTTGGGATTCTTGCCGTCGGGCCCGACGATTACGCGCACGATGCGCGCGCCCTGGTACTTGTGACGATTCCAGGAGCCGTGCTCGGCGATCAGGATGTTGTTCTTGTAATCGGCGGGGAATTGATTGCCGGTGTAGAACTTCATGCCGAGCGGAGCAACATGCGCGCCGAGATTCAGCACCGGCGGCGTGAACTCGGAGCACTTGTGGCCCATGGCGAACTTGTCGTCCGGCAGGTTGCCCTGGTGGCAATAGGGATAACCGAAATGCTCGCCGATCCGGTTGATCATGTTCAGCTTGTCCGAGGGCAGATCATCGCTGATCCAGTCGCGGGCATTCTCGGTGAACCAGAGCTTGCCGGTGCGCGGATCGACGTCGCCGCCGACCGAGTTGCGGACGCCCAGCGCCCAGATTTCGGCGTTGCCGGTCTTGGGATCGACACGCCGGATCTGCGACACGCTGGTCGGAGGGATGCCGACGTTGAAGGGAGGTCCGAACGGCAGGAAGAACCAGCCTTCCTTGTCGACCGCGATGTATTTCCAGCCATGCGCGGCATAGGACGGCATGTCGTCATAGACGACCTTGCCGTCGCCGAGCTTGTCGAGATTGGCCTCCGCATTGTCGTAGCGGATCAGCTTGTCGACGGCGATGACGTAGAGCGCACCGTCCTTGAAGGCGAGACCGGTGGGCATGTTCAGGCCCTTAAGGACGGTCTTGACCTCCTTCTTCCCGTTGTTGTCCTTGATGGCATAGACGTTGCCGAGGCCGAACGAGCCCACGAACAGCGTGCCCTTGTCACCCCAGGCCATCTGCCGCGCGGCCAGCACGCCGGAGGCGTAGACCTCGATCTTGAAGCCTGCCGGCAGCTTGATCTTCTTGACGATGTTGGCGAGCTCGGCATCGGACGCGCCGGTCGGCGGTCCCGAGGGCGGCGCGAGGCCCTTCTGCGCCTCGGTCTCGTCGCCGAGGAACCAGTCATCGGGCGGATGGGTCCAGAACTCCTTGGTGCCGGATTCGTATTTCTTCAGCGCCCGGTTCTTGTCCTGCTGCTGCGCATTGCCAGCGCTGGTCCCCGCGAGAAAGGCAACCGCTGCAAGCGCCAGAACGGATTGAAAGACGGATCGATGGAATTTCATCGCGTCACTCCCCTAAGGCAGCCGTCAGGGCTGCGCATTATTTTATTTTGCTAGTCGAGAGGCGAAGTTTTAAGTCCGTCGGCACGACAGACGCAAAAAGGTTAGCACATCTGCGACCGGTGAGAAGCGCGCCGCGTGCGCCGCCGTTGCGCTCCGGAAAAATTGAGACGGAATGTCAACGGACGAACGCCGCGACACCGCTCTCGCTGCAGCGCGGAATCAATTGGCGCGCGGATCGTTCGCAGCCGGCGGGAGGGGGTGGACCTACAAAAACGCGAAAACAACCCCATGCACAGTAGAACGGCTCAAGCGGCTTGCTCCCGGCGAGACCAGACAGACATCTGACGCGTCGAGCAAAACAGCAAATCCGGCGCCTAAGAGGCGACCGGGTAGGGTCCGTCGTCGAACACCGCGTCATGATAGCCCTTCGAGCCGATCTCACGCGCCAGCGGGCTACGGAAATCGCGCTCCGTGCGCAGGCTGTGCAACACATGCGCGAAATCGAATTCCGGCCGCCAGCCCAGCTCGCGCCGCGCGCGTTCGTTGACATAGACACGGTCGATCTCGGGGAGGAGGTTCCAGCCCCGCGCCGCGTAAAGCCGCGCGCAATCCGGGTAGAGCTCGCGCACGACACCGGCCGCATCGCGCGCAAGCGCGGCGAGATGGCGCAGCTCGAACGGGCTGGTGGCGGAGACGATGTAGCGGGCGAAGCCGATCTTCGGGGCGCGTTCGGCGGCGAGCAGATGGGCATTCACGGCGTCCGCGATATCCAGCCGGCGATAGAGCAGCTCGTTGGCCTGCGCGTTCTCCAGCGTGTAAGCCGAGCGCATCGCCGGATCGTCATCGTCTTCCGGAAAGAAGCGCGAGGTCCGCAACACAAGGACGGGCAGACCGCGCTCGCGATAGAACAGCTCGCACAGGGTCTCCGCCATCAGTTTTGTCGTGCCGTAGATGTTCTTCGGCACCGGCGGCAGATCCTCGGTGACCCACACGGCGGCCTGCCCGGCCCCGGAGCGGAGCTGCGAGCCGAACGCGCTGGTGGTGCTGGTGAAGACGAAGCTGCGCACGCCCGCGCTCGCTGCCGCCTCGAGCAGGTTAAGCGTGCCGGTGACGTTGCTGTCGACAAAATCCTGCTTGCCGTGGGTTGCCAGATGCGGCTTGTGCAGCGTCGCGCTGTGGATGACGGCGGTGACGCCGTCCATCTGGCTGCGCACGAAGCCGGGATCGACGATTGAGCCGACCGCGTCGGTGAAGGGCGAGGGCTTTAGGTCGAGCCCGCGCGCGGGCAAACGACGCGCCCGGAGCGTCCGGAGAATGGCTTCCCCGAGATGGCCGGCACTGCCGGTGACCAGAATTGTCATTGAGAACCCAGGACAGCCGCCAGCGGCGTGGCGAACCACGTTTCCGTCCGGCTCGGCTGGATGCTCTGGGAAAAATTGGAGCGGGCGAAGGGGCTCGAACCCTCGACCCCGACCTTGGCAAGGTCGTGCTCTACCACTGAGCTACACCCGCATCCTGTGTCGGTCGCGTGACGCGCCGGCAACGGCTGTCGTATGCCAAAAGCGGGAGGGGAATGCAACAGCTACCGGCGACCTAGATTCGGTTCTTGGGACCCCATATGGAGCCTGAATGCGGCCAAATGGCCCGAAACTGCCCCGGAACTGGCGAATCGGCCTCGGTGGATTGAAATTCGGCCGTCCCGGCCCAATTTAGGAGCCGACAGCGAAGCATATGAAATGGCAACGTGCTAAAGACCCGCCATTCCAGACATAGACGAGGGGATCCCCGTGACGATCATCGACCAAGGTAACGGAGCGGCGGGCCCGGCTGCGGCCGATCTGATCAAGGACACGACCACCCAGACCTTCGTGAAGGACGTCATCGAGGAATCGAAGCGCCAGCCGGTGCTGATCGATTTCTGGGCGGAGTGGTGCGGCCCCTGCAAGCAGCTTACCCCTCTGCTCGAAAAGGCGGTCAAGGCCGCCAAGGGCAAGGTCAAGCTGGTCAAGATGAACATCGACCAGCATCCGGCGATCCCGGGCCAGATGGGCATCCAGTCGATCCCGGCCGTGATCGCCTTCGTCAACGGCCAGCCGGCCGACGGCTTCATGGGCGCGGTGCCCGAGAGCCAGCTCAACGCCTTCATCGAAAAGCTGACAAAAGGCGTGACCGCGCCGGGCGAGCCCAATATCGCCGAGATCCTGCAGGAGGCTGAAGCCGTGCTCGCCGAGGGCGATGCGGCTGCGGCAGCGCAGATCTACGCCGAGGTGCTCCAGCATGATGCCACCAACATCGCGGCGCTCGCGGGCCTCGCAAAATGCTATGCCGTCTCCGGCGCGATGGAGCAGGCCAAGCAGACGCTCGCCATGGTGCCGGAATCCAAGCGCGGCGACCCCGCGGTGAAGGCCGTGCAGACCGCGATCGATCTCGCCGAGCAGGCGCAATCGCTCGGACCGGTCGCCGAGCTGGAACAGAAAGTCGCCGCAAACCCGCTCGATCATCAGGCCCGATTCGACCTCGCGACCGCGCTGAACGCGCAAGGCAATCGTGCGGCCGCTACCGAGCAGCTGCTCGCGATCGTCAAGCGCGACCGCAAATGGAACGACGACGGCGCCCGCAAGCAGCTGGTGCAGTTCTTCGAGGCCTGGGGCGGCACGGATGATGCAACCGTCGAGGGGCGCAAGCGCTTGTCGACGATCCTGTTTTCGTAGGCGCGGTTGACCAAGTCAGCGGGGACCGGGACCAGATGCCGATCAACATCGAATATCGCGGACCCGCCGACCTCCCGGAGATCATTCCGGTGTTTCCGCTGCCGGGCGCGCTGCTGCTGCCCCGCGGACAGATGCCGCTCAATATCTTCGAGCCGCGCTACCTGTCGATGGTCGATGATTCCTTCCGCGACGGCCATCGCCTGATCGGCATGATCCAGCCTGATGTCGCGCACTCGCCGAAAAATTCCGACAAGCCAACGCTGTTCCGCGTCGGCTGCGTCGGCCGCATCACCCAGCTCGCCGAATCCGGCGATGGCCGCTACATCCTTGAGCTCACCGGCGTTTCGCGCTTCAAGGTGGTCGAGGAGCTCGAGGTGCTCACCGCCTACCGGCAGTGCAAGGTGGATTTCTTCGCCTTCGTCGACGACTTCACCGCGCGCATGGGCGAGGACGAGGTCGACCGCGAGGCGCTGCTGGCCGTGCTGGCGGACTTCCTGAAGGCCAACAATCTCAAGGTTGACTGGGAAGGCGTCGAAAGCGCGCCCAACGAAGCACTCGTCAACGCGCTGGCGATGATGTCGCCCTATGGCCCCGCGGAGAAGCAGGCCATGCTGGAGGCGCCCGACTTGAAGACCCGCGCCGAGATTCTGATCGCGGTGACGGAGATGGACCTCGCCAAGAAGCGCACCAGCGGCGATCCTCCGCTGCAGTGAGGATACGGGTGCTCACGCAGCGCAGACGGCTGCCTGGGTACCTCGCCTCAGCATTTTCGCAATGTTGGATGCAGGCATCGGCCGACCGAAATAGTAGCCTTGCGTTTCGACGCACCCCTCTTCACGGAGGACGTCCAGCTGCTCCTTCGTTTCGACGCCTTCGGCGGTCGTCGTCTTGCCGAGGCTGACTGCGAAGCGAACGACTGCTCGCGCGAGATGGTGCGCGTCCGCCCTTGCGCTGGACAGTTCGTTGACGAAGCTGCGGTCGACCTTGATCTTGTCGAACGGAAATCTTTGCAGAAAGCTCAGCGACGAATAGCCGGTGCCGAAGTCGTCCAGGGCGATTCGCACGCCGAGCTCGCGCAGTTGACCAAGTGCTGCGAATACGGCTTCGCTGTCATGCATGATCACCGTCTCGGTGACCTCGAGCTCGAGCCGGTGTGGCGCAATTCCCGAACTCGCCAGTGCATCGACAATGACCGGAACGAGCTCCTTGCTTCTGAATTGAGCGGGAGACAGGTTGATCGCGATCCTGAGATGGGCAGGCCATTTGGCGGCTTCCGCACACGCCGTCCTCAAGATCCATTCTCCCAGCGGCACGATCAAGCCGGCCTCCTCCGCGAGCGGAATGAATTCGCCGGGCAAGACCAGACCA
The DNA here is from genome assembly GCF_014198295.1 of Bradyrhizobium sp. CIR18. NCBI lineage: Bacteria > Pseudomonadati > Pseudomonadota > Alphaproteobacteria > Hyphomicrobiales > Nitrobacteraceae > Bradyrhizobium > Bradyrhizobium sp. CIR18. The sequence continues at coordinate 220,285 of NZ_JACIHF010000006.1, forward strand.
CGCCGCGGGTGATGCCAGCGCAGCAGGGCTTCGAAGCCGCGGATCTCGCCGGTCGCGGTATTGACGAATGGCTGGTAGTGCAGCTCGAATTCGCGGCCAGCAAGCGCATCCCGCATGTCGCGCTCCAGGTTGCGTCGCGCATGCATGAGCTGGTCGAGTTCCGGCTCGAAGAAGCGGAATGCGCCACGTCCACCGCTCTTGGCCGAGTAGAGGGCGAGATCCGCGCTCTTCATCAGCACGTCGGAATCACTGCCATCGCGCGGCGCGATGGCAATGCCGATGCTGGTTCCCACCGTGACCCGGTGATCGCCGAGATCAAAGGGTTCACAAAGCGCCTTTCTGATGTTCTCGGCAAGGGTGGCGGCCTCGACGGCCGGGTTGGTCACGTAGTCGATCACCGCGAACTCGTCACCGCCCAGTCGCGCGATCAGCGCGGTTTCCGTGGTGCATTCGCGCAGACGCGCAGAAACGGCGCGCAGCAGGGAATCGCCCGCCGGATGTCCGAGCGTGTCGTTGACTTCCTTGAAGCGATCGAGGTCGAGCATGAGCACGGCCAGATCGACGCCGCCGCCACGCGTAACCGCAATGGCGTGCTCCATCCGCTCCCTGAGCAGCACGCGATTTGGCAGATCGGTCAACGCATCGTGTTGCGCCATATGAGCGATCCTTGCCTCGGACCGGCGTTGCTCGGTGACGTCAAGATGCGTGGCCACCCACCCGCCGCCGGCCATTGGCTGTCGCGTCACGCAGATCAACCGACCATCCGCGAACTCGTCGATTCTGCTCGAGACTGCATCGAACGGCAACGCTGCCAATTTCGACAGGAACTGCTCGGCTGCGCCCTCGCTGGTGTCGCTCTTGAGAATGCCGGTCACGACTCGATGCCTGATGATGTCGGCGTGCGGGGTCCCCGTCGTCAGCAGTTCCGGCGGCAACCGATAGAGCCGGGCATAGCGCTCGTTGCAGACCACAAGTCGCTTCTCCGCATCGAACATGCAGAGAGCCTCGACCATGTTGTTGATGGCCGTATCCAGCCTGAGCTTCTGGTCCTGCAGTTCGTTCTGCGAGCCTTCGAGCTGCTGCCGGGCGACCGAAAGCTGGTTGATGATCTCCTCGAACCTGGCGGTCCGGGTCGCCAGGCGACGATCGGCCAGCACGCCGATCAGGCTCATTCCCAGCACGGACAGCGCCACGCCGGCGATAGCAAGCGCGAGGAAGGCCGGAGAAAGCGAAAGGCTATCCGTCATCGCTCGCGTTGGATCTGGCGTGATCTGCACCGCCCCCATGGCGGTGAAATGATGCGATACGATGGCGAGTGTCAGCAGGACTGCCGCCGCAAGCGTGCCCCGGTAGCCCTGGTACCTGAGCGCGACAGCTAGCGCGGCGCAGCCGAGACACATGCCTAGAATGATCGAGACGAACACGAGGTCCACCGACCAGGCGACTCGACCCGGCACTTCAAGTGCCCACATTCCGAGATAGTGCATGCTGGCAATGCCGCCGCCGATGATGATGCCCCCTGCCATCGCGCGCCACAGGCCGGAGGTGCCGACTGCAACGCCGAAACCGACCGAGGTCAGGAGCATTGCCGCAGCGAGAGAAAACGCGGTCGGCACGATGCCGTAGCCCGTTGGAACGCCCGGCTCGTAGGCGAGCATCGCGACGAAATGCGTTGCCCAGATGCCGTATCCGATGGCCGCGCCGGCAATCGTGATCCAGATCCACCGCCTTCTTGCGCGCGTCGCGATCGCACGATGAAAGATGCTGACCGCGACAATACTTGCAGCGAAGCAGACCAGACCAGCGAGTACAACGAGCCGCCAATCGTGCTCGACCGCAAGGCAGGAGAAAACGCGGAACATTCAGCAGCGCTCCATCGTCGATTGTTATCGATGGTGGATCGGCTAGACGCCATTCACGTTAATTTTGTGCCGTGCATGATTGCATGCTTACCGGCATGTTAACGGTACTCGTACAACTTGATCCGACGAACGGCCCGAGGCCATGCGGCGACCGTGCCAGAGCGGGGTGCAGGACGCGTGCAACGATCGGCAACGATATTTAGGAATGGCCGCGGATGCGCTTGCGCCCGGTGATCATCGCGCGGACCAGGCTCTCGCGCTGGAGTAGCCCCATCAGCACCACACCGAGCACGTGCAGCACGACCAGGACGATGACCGCATCCGATGAATAATGGTGGGTGTCCTCGACCCACCAGACGCCGAAGAAGGTGGTGGTGACCGACATCGCGCCCGTAATCGTCGAGACGGCGAGCGAGGCCAGCAGCGCCACCAGCATCAGGGTGCCGGCGGGATTGAGCCCGATATAGCGGCCGGTGATGCCGCGGCGCAGATTCCAGAGATAGCTTGGCGCCGCCCGAAGCCTCACTCTGATCATGCGGAAGCGCGAATAGCGACTTCCCCAAAACCCCCAGGCCAGGCGAAAGGCGAGAAGTCCGAGCACCGCATAGCCGATGATGCGGTGAGTCCGGTCGTAAACGGTCGGCGTGAACCACGCGGCCAGAACGCTCGCCGCGAGAGCCCAGTGCCAGAGGCGCAGCGGGAGGTCCCAGACCGCGACCGTCCGCGAAGCGGTTCGATCCGCGGGGGTCCGGTCGGACACCCCGCGCGCTTTTGGCATCGCTTCTTCGATCAAGCGAAGACCATCCTCAAGCCTTTGCTTTGCGCGGATCAACTCGCGCGGTTTACTTTGCGGTCTACTTGGCGATCGTGTGCTTCAGGCTGAGATCTTCGGGGCTGTAGAACAGCTCATAAAGCTTGCCTTCCTTGACGCCGTAGACCTCATAGCAGGAGCCTTCGATCTTGGAGCGCCGCACCTCGTAGCCGAGCGCCTTGGCCTTGGCTTCGGCCTCGCTGGCCGGCTTCCATGACGCCTTGTCGAGCTTGGTGCAGTCCTTGAATCCGTCGGCCATGGCCGCCGACCCCATGCCCATTCCAACCGTCAGTGCAATGGCAACAACACGAATGACCTTCACGAACGTCTCCTCCTCTGTCGTGCGCGCTACGCGAGCCGCGAAGCCGGACTGAAGGAAGCAAAGGTGATGGTGAAGTCAATCCGGTACGGGCCAATTGGATTTAGAGTTGTTCTAACGACCGCCAAAAGATCAGCGCTGTCCGCAGGCAGCCCGCCTTCGCAGGGGCGCTGCGGCCTTACGCCTCACGGGTTGGAATCCGCGCTTCACCCGGCCGGATCTTCGTCAATCCTGGACGACCGCTGGCCGGTCGGGACAAGCAGGGTCTCGCCGGTCGCGACGAGGGAAAGCTCGCCGCGTTCGTCTTCGGCGAAGAGCTCGGCCCGAGCGAAGACCTGGCGGCGCCCGGCACGCACCGCTGCAATCACCGGCACGGGCAGCTCGCGCCACAGCCAGACAAATGTGCTGCGCAAGGTTTGCGATATCATGGGTCCGGCGCGTCAAGTCGAGGGGCGGAAGCAGCGGCTCGCTCGCGTCGGCAGGTTCAGTATCCGGCGACCGCGAGCGCGACCACGGCGGTGAGCGCCTTCCAGCCAAAGCCGCGTCCGCGCGACCACCAGGCGTTAGCGGCGGCCGCAAAGCTGTAGACGGCGACGATGGTCGCCACGATCCAATGCCGCGCGCTGTCCGATCCCAACATGGGTGCCGCAAGCAGGAGCACACCGCCGCCGATCCAGGCGACCGTCCCGGCCTGCCAGACCAGCCGGATCAGCGTGCGCAGGCTTTCCGGGGTGATGGTCGCCTTGGCGAACACCTTGGTTTCGCCCAGCACGCCATGGATTAGGGCGACGACAATTCCGGCGACGCCGGCACATTGCAACAGCAGATCACGCATCAGCAGACCTCGCCTATCTCTCCATACAGTTATGTATGGTGAGATAGGCGCTGGCCTGCGGCCTGTCAATACACTAGTGTATGGTTCGCCTCCGGGAACCCGAGATGACCGAACAGCTCTCCGCCGACGACTGGATCAAGGAAGGTCTCAAGGCGCTGGCCAAAAGCGGCTTCACCGCGCTCAAGGCCGATCCGCTGGCAAAATCCATGGGGGTGTCGCGCGGCAGCTTCTATTGGCATTTCGCCGATCTCGGCGCGTTCCAGGCCGCCGTGCTGAAGCGCTGGCGCGAGATCGCGGCCGAGCAGATCATCGCCGATGTCGAAGCCGCCGGCGACGAACCGCTCAAGGCGCTGCTGCGGAGGTCATTCGGCGCGCGGCTCGAGCTCGAGCGCGCGGTACGCAATTGGGCGGCCTTCGATGCGGCCGCGCAAGGGGCCGTGCGCGCGATCGACCGCCGCCGGCTCGACTATATCGAGGGGCTGCTGGAAAAACGCGGGCTCACCCCGGCAATTGCGCAGGCCCGGGCGCAGATCCTGTATTGGACGTTCCTCGGCTTCGCCCTGTCAGGCGCGCCGGTGCCGGCAGCACGGCTCCAGGCCCTGCTCGACGAGGTCTTGACGATGATCGCAGCCTGAGCCCGCGATGGGCGGACGCGAATTTCTGTGCTAGAGGCAAGCGATGCCGGAGACCCCAATGAACGCGCCTACCGAACGTCCCGAAGCCAGCGTCGATCCCAAATTGCTGGAGATTCTGGTCTGCCCGCTGACCAAGGGCCCGCTGGAGTTCGATTCCGCGAAGCAGGAGCTGATCTCGCGCAGCGCCAAGCTGGCTTATCCGATCCGTGACGGCATCCCGATCATGCTGCCGGAAGAGGCAAGAAAGATCGATTGAGGTCGTGACGACTGCCCCGGATTACGCTTCGCTCCATCCGGGCTACGAAGTTGGTGTGCGATAGCCGCGCAACATCCTCGGTGTCGTCCTGGCGAAAGCCAGGACCCATAACCACCGAATTGCGTTGTTGTACGCGCTGGTAACTCCGAGTCCTCGCAACGCTCTTGCTGCCGAGTATGGGTCCCGGCCTTCGCCGGGACGACGACGGGGTGTGTGGCGCCAGCGAAACCTACAACGCCTCGCCCTTCAGCAGCCGCGGCACCTCGCCCGTCAATCCCGCGGCCTGGCGGATGAAGAGGTTCTTCAGCGGCGGGGCGCGGTCGACGAGGCCGAGGCCGATGTCGCGGACGGTGCGCAGCAGCGTCGACTGGTTGGAGAACAGGAAGTTCAGCGAGTTGGTGGCAACGCCCATCGCCATGGTGTCGAAGCGGCGCCAGCGCTGGTAACGCTCGAGCACGTCGACGGCGCCGAGATCCATGCCGAGCCGCGCGGCATCAACCACGACTTCGGCCAGCGCCGCGACATCCTTCAGCCCCATGTTGAGGCCCTGGCCCGCAATGGGATGGATGACATGCGCGGCATCGCCGACCAGCGCGAGGCGGGTGGCGATGAAGGAGCGCGCGACGAAATAGGACAGCGGAAACGCGCGCGGCTTGTCGAGCGCCTTCACCTCGCCGAGATGCAGGCCGAAACGCTGCTCGAGCTCGGCGTGAAACTCTTCGTCGCTGAGAGCAATGATGCGCGCGGCCTCAGCTCGCCGCTCGGTCCACACCAGCGACGAGCGTTTTCCCGAGAGCGGCAGGATCGCGAACGGGCCTGCCGGCAGAAAATGCTCTTCGGCGCGGCCCTCGTGATCACGCTCATGGCCGACCGTGACGACGATGCCGGATTGGTCATACTCCCAGCCATGGGTGGCAATGCTGGCGCGCTCGCGCAGCTTTGACCTCGCACCATCGGCGGCAACCAGCAGGCTGGCCGCGATGACGCTGCCGTCCCCGAGCGTCACGTCGATGCCCTCGGCGCGCGCATCGTAGGATGCGACCGTGGTGGCGCGCAGATCGATGCCCTCGGCCTCGGCACGCACCACAAGCGCATCAATCAGGCGGCGGTTCTCGACCATGTGCGCGAAGGGCTCGCCCGGCGCGACATCGCCGGCAAAATTGAGGAAGACCGGACGAGTGGCATCTTCGAGTTTCGAGTCTGTGACGACCATGTCGAGGATCGGCTGCGCCTCGCTCCTGACGTCGTCCCAGGCGCCGATCGCCTCGAACAGGCGACGGCAGGCGGCCACGATCGCGGTGGCGCGGGGGTCGCGGCTCGGCCGGGTGGCGAGCGCGGGGTCGGCGACGATGACGGGAATCTCGGGCCCGAGCCCCTGTCGCAGCGCCAGGGCCAGCGCAAGCCCTGCAAACGCGCCGCCACCAATGACAATGCTACCCTGTACCGACATACCCAAATTCCCGGTCAAATCCTGGTCTTGCTAGCAGACTTGAGGTGGGCGAAACAGTGCGGTGAAACAAGGGCGGAACGGCCCATTGTGTCATTCCGGACCATCCGCCCCGGAACGACGGCGAGAAAGCTCACTCCATGTCCAAAAGCCTGATCGACCTCATTTCGATCCTCGACCTCGAGCAGCTCGAGGTGAATCTGTTCCGGGGCAACAGCCCGAAGACCAGCTGGCAGCGGGTGTTCGGCGGCCAGGTGATCGGGCAGGCGATGGTCGCGGCCTGCCGCACGGTCGAGGGCCGGCTGCCGCATTCGCTGCACTGCTATTTCGTCCTGCCGGGCGATCCGCAGATCCCGATCATCTACCAGGTCGAACGCCTGCGCGACGGCAAGAGCTATTCGACCCGCCGCGTCACGGCGATCCAACACGGCAACGCGATCTTCTCGATCATGGTGTCGTTCCACGCCGAAGAGGAGAGTGCGTTCGACCATCAGGACAAGATGCCCGACGTGCCACCGCCGGAGAAGCTCACGGCGGAGGAGGTGGCGAAGCAGCCGATGTTCAAGGAGATGCCGGAGTTCATCCGCCGCTATTATGAATCCGATCGTCCGATCGAGCTGCGTCCGGTCGAGCTCGGCCGTTATTTCGGCCAGAAGATCGACGACGGCCGCATCCACGTCTGGATCAAGACCGCCGCGAAGCTGCCTGACGATCCAGCGCTGCACATGTGCGCGCTCGCCTACGCCTCGGACTTCTCGCTGCTGGATGCAATCATGGCACGCTATGGCCGCACGCTGTTCGACAAGCGCATGATGCCGGCCAGTCTCGACCACGCGATGTGGTTTCACCGCCCGTTCCGCGCCGACGAATGGCTGCTCTACGCGCAGGATTCGCCGAGTGCGCGCGGCGGCCGCGGCCTGACCCGCGGCTCGATCTTCAAGCCGGACGGTACGCTGGTCGCCTCTGTCGCGCAGGAAGGCTCCGTGCGCGAACGGAAGTCCTAGACATTGGCGGCAGTGCTGCGCTCAATGAGCACGAATTGCGTCGTGCCCCAGGTAAAATACCAGCGCAGCAGCCACGGGATCGGAATGATGAAAAGACAGCCGAGGCAAAACGCGACTGTGCGCCAAAGCAGATCAAGACCAGTGGCGGTGAAGACCATCTCGTGGCGCGTCCCGCTGACGTGGCGGCAAATCCACCGCGTCCACGCGGCCATGACCCAGGCCCAGCCGATGATCGTGAAGACCGCGAGGAACGTCAGGATCTGCCAGCCGACGAAGCCCCAGACGCTGCCTGTGAACGTCATCGGAATCGGCTGACCGTTCGAACTGATATTGGCGACCACCCAGCGCATGACCATCCAGGACAAGAAGGCCTGGAGTGGAATCGTCGCAAGCTGAAAGAGGTCGTGGACGAGACCCGCATAGCCCGCCAGCGCAACCGCGATGAAGACGTACCAGATATCGCCGACCTGGCCGGTGAAGCTGATGTTCGGCCGCTGCGGAACGTGAACGCGAGGGAAGAGCCAGCGGTAGTAGCCGGTGGCGGTCCAGGGCGCCGGCACCACGACGGCGTTGCCGATCACCAGCAGGATGCACCATCCCAGAAACGACCACAGCGGCAGGTCCACCGACAGCCGGCCTTTCGCGTCGCCGCTCGAAGCCACCGCCGGCGATCCACCGGGCACGAGACCGGGGACCGCGCCGGCCTTCTGCCAGCCCGTCATCCCTTCGCTCCAGACCAGCGTATCTGATCGCACGATTCCCCGAGCGATCAGATCGCGGAACTGCGGCTCCGGAAACGGACCCTTCTGCTGGCCTTCAGATGCGTGAAACCAGATTCGATTGGACATCCTGGCTGCTCGCTACCGAAAGCCAGCAGCCATCACATGGCCGCCTGCGACCCGCGCGGCGCAAGAACGGTCTCCGACGCGAACCAGTTCATGATCCAGCGATACACCCACGGAATCGGGATGATCAGGCTGCACAGGATCGCGGCGACGATGCCGCGCCACAGGATGCCGAGACCACTGCCCTTGAACACGATTTCGCGCCGCGTGCCTTCGATGCTGCGGCAGAACCAGCGCATCTGGGCTGCGGCAACCCAGGCCCAACCGATGATGGTGATGATGGAGATCCCGAACAGCAGGCTCCAGCCGATATAGGCCCAGATCGAACCCGTGAAGCTCAAGCCCAGCGGCTGTCCGTTGGAGGCGAGGTTCGCGACCATCCATTTGATCAGGAGCCAGTAGAGCACGATCTGGACGATGAAGAGCAGATTGCTCAGCAGCTGGCTGCCGACGAAAGCTAGCGCGATGGCGAGAACGATGAAGCCGAAATACCACGGCACCAGCGTCATCGCACTGCCGGTGAAGCTGAGGTTCGGCCGCCCCGGGACCTTGACGCAGGACACGATCCATTGCGTGTACCAGACGAATGCCCACGGCGCCGGAATGACGAAGATCATTCCGATCATCAAGACGATGCTGCGCCAGGTGAACTCGAGGACGCCGAAATCGACCGCCAGCGATCCCGCCACTCCGCCTCCGCCGCCGGCATAACCACCGGAGCCCATCATCGGCGGGCCGCCCGCGGGGATCATTGGCGGCGCGCCGCCGCCCCCGACCAGGCCGGGGATTTCGGCGGCCTTTTGCCAGCCGGCCATGCCCTCGGTCCACACCAGCGTATCCGGGCGCACGACGCCCTGGGCGACGAGATCGCGGAATTGCCCTTCCGGAAAGGGCCCCTGCTGCTTGCCCTCGGATGCGTAGAACCAACTCGCCATGAAGCGTCCCCTCAAAATACTTATGTACCGCTTGGCAGGCGCGGGTTCACCGCATCCATGCCAAAAATGCATTGTGAAGGATGAACGGATGCCCTGTACAGAGGCGGCCGTTCATAAGCTCAAACGTTTTTCCGCTTCAGTCTGCAACTTTTTTGTGCCATTTGCCCGGAAAGATGCCAGATTGACGCTGCGCCGGGGACATACGGCGCGGCGCATCCCGGGGAATAGGCCTGACCATGAAACTCGTCGTCGCGATCATCAAACCTTTCAAGCTCGATGAGGTCCGCCAGGCCCTGACGGCGATCGGCGTCCACGGCATGACCGTGACCGAGGTGAAGGGTTATGGCCGGCAAAAGGGCCACACCGAAATCTACCGCGGCGCCGAATATGTCGTGAACTTCCTGCCGAAGCTGCGCATCGAGATCGCGGTCGCCTCCGACGTCGCCGACAAGGCGGTCGCCGTGATCACCTCGACCGCGCGCACCGGGCAGATCGGCGACGGCAAGATCTTCGTCACGCCGATCGACCACGCGCTGCGCATCCGCACCGGCGAGACCGACAGCGACGCGCTCTAGATCTTAGTTTTTGACGCGTTTTCTTCACGCGAACCGATATCCACTTCGCTTGAAAACGCTTTGATCTTCTTCGATCGCACCGGGCAACGACGCCACAATGTGCGACGCCAATTGATGCCGGGGGGAACGACATGGCGGGATATTTGCGCCGCGCAGCTGCCATGGCTGCGCCGATCGGACTTGTGTCGATCATGGCTTCGCCGGCGCGCGCCGCGGCCTCCGAGATCAACACGGCCGACACCGCCTGGATGATCGTCGCCACCGCGCTGGTGCTGATGATGACGATCCCGGGCCTGGCGCTGTTCTATTCCGGCATGGTGCGCAAGAAGAACGTGCTCGCCACCATGGCGCAGAGCCTCGCCGCCGTGACTTTGATCTCCATTCTCTGGGTCGCGTTCGGCTATTCGCTGTGCTTCGTCGGCGACGGCCCGTGGATCGGCACGCTCGACCGCTGGTTTCTCGCCGGCATGACCATGGACAGCGTCAACCCGGCCGCGAAGACCATCCCGGAAGCGCTGTTCATGCTGTACCAGATGACCTTTGCCATCATCACGGTGGCGCTGGTCGCGGGCTCGGTCGCCGACCGGATGCGGTTCTCCGCCTATCTCCTGTTCTCGGTCGCCTGGTTCATCTTCGTCTACATTCCGCTGGCGCATTGGGTGTGGGGCGGCGGCTTCCTCAACAGCATGGGCGTGCTGGATTTCGCCGGCGGTCTCGTGGTGCATCTGTCGGCCGGCACCGGCGGCCTCGTTGCGGCAAAGGTGATGGGGCGCCGTCACGGCTACGGCACCGAAAATCTCTCGCCGTTCGATCTTTCGCTCGCGGTGATGGGCACCGGCCTGTTGTGGGTCGGCTGGTTCGGTTTCAACGGCGGCTCGGCGGGCGCGGCCAATTCACGCGCCGTAATGGCGATCATCGCGACCCATCTTGCCGCCTGCTCCGGCGCGCTGACCTGGGGCGCGATCGAGTGGTCGACGCGGCGCAAGCCGTCCGTGCTCGGCATGATTTCCGGCGCGGTGGCCGGGCTCGGCACCATCACGCCGGCCTCCGGCTTCGTCGCACCCTGGCACGGCATCGTCATCGGCATCATTGCGGGGGCGGTTTGCTATTGGGCCTGCACCTGGCTGAAGCATCGCTTCAACTATGACGATTCGCTCGACGTGTTCGGCGTCCACGGCATCGGCGGCCTCACCGGGACCCTGCTCGCCGGCGTGTTCGCGACCAGCGCCATCGGCGGCACCGCCGGCCTGGTGGAGGGCCACCCGCAGCAACTCCTGATCCAGTTCTATGGCGTCGCCGTCACCTTCGTCTGGTCGGCTGGCCTGAGCTTCATCCTGCTCAAGCTGGTCGGCCTGTTCGTGCCCTTGCGCGTATCCCGTGAGCACGAACTCGAGGGGCTCGATATTTCGCAGCACGGCGAAGCCCTGCAATAAGCGGCGACGCTACTCAATTACCTCTACACTGCCCGGCGCATGAGCAATATTGTGTCGGCAGCCTGTCATGCTCGCATTTTGAGCAGGCATGACCACGTTTTGGGCGCGACGGAATAGCGCACTGCACCGCAATACGCGTTCATCGCGAAAACACCCGTTTTCATAGTCCGTTAGGCAATGCGCCCGATCTGGCACGGCATTTGATTCTAAGGGTCCAGGCTGTGCCCGCGTAGTGAACTTTCTCCCTCGTGGCGAACCAGTCGAGAACGCCCGGCCACGTCCGGACCGGGCCCAAGCGGGGATAGGACCCATGAAAATTGTTATGGCGATTATCAAGCCATTCAAGCTGGAAGAAGTCCGTGACGCCCTGACCGCCATCGGCGTTCACGGTCTCACGGTGACGGAAGTCAAGGGATATGGCCGCCAGAAGGGCCATACGGAAATCTATCGCGGCGCCGAATATGCCGTGAGCTTCCTGCCCAAGATCAAGATCGAGGTCGCTGTCGCCTCCGATCAGGTCGACAAGACTATCGACGCCATCACGTCCGCCGCGAAAACCGGACAGATCGGCGACGGCAAGATCTTCGTCATCAACCTCGACCACGCGGTGCGCATCCGCACCGGCGAGGCCGATGCCGCGGCCCTTTGATTTCGCGCTCAACCTTTATCCAATCAGGAGTGAATAATATGACGTTCAAGCGTCCCTATGGCGCGGGATTGGCGGCTCTCGCAGTCGGCCTGTTCGCTGCGACCGCGGCCTACGCCGAGCCAACGGTCAACAAGGGAGACAACGCCTGGATGCTGACATCGACAGTGCTGGTGCTGTTGATGACGATCCCCGGCCTCGCGCTGTTCTACGGCGGTCTCGTCCGTTCCAAGAACATGCTCTCCGTCCTGATGCAGGTGTTCTACACCGTCTGCGTCGTCACCGTGATCTGGGCCGTGTACGGCTACAGCCTCACCTTCACCGGCGGTTCCGACTTCATCGGCGGCTTCTCCAAGGCCTTCATGATGGGCGTCACCACCGATACGAAGGCCGCGACCTTCTCGGTCGACGCCAACATCTCGGAGCTCATCTATGTGTGCTTCCAGATGACCTTCGCGGCGATCACGCCCGCCCTCATCGTCGGCGCCTTCGCCGAGCGCATGAAGTTCTCGGCGATCGCCCTGTTCATCCCGCTCTGGGTCACGCTGATTTACTTCCCGATCGCGCACATGGTCTGGTACTGGCAGGGTCCGGACCTGATCCAGGATGCGGCCAAGGCGCTCGCTGCTGCCACTGATGCGGCCGCGAAGACCGCGGCGCAGGCCAAGCTCGACGAGATTAATGCCGACGCCGGCTGGATCTTCAAGAAGGGCGCGATCGACTTCGCGGGCGGCACCGTGGTGCACATCAACGCCGGCATCGCAGGCCTCGTCGGCGCTCTCCTGATCGGCAAGCGCGTCGGCTACGGCAAGGAGCTGATGGCCCCGCACTCGCTGACCATGTCGATGATCGGCGCCTCGCTGCTCTGGGTCGGCTGGTTCGGCTTCAACGCCGGCTCCAACCTCGAAGCCAATGGCGGCGCCGCCCTCGCCATGACCAACTCCTTCGTCGCCACCGCAGCCGCCGCGCTGTCGTGGATGTTCGCGGAGTGGATCATCAAGGGTCACCCGTCGGTGCTCGGCGTCATCTCCGGCGCTGTCGCGGGCCTCGTGGCGGTCACCCCTGCGGCCGGCTACTCCGGCGTCATGGGCGCGATCGTCCTCGGCCTCATCGTCGGCGTGGTCTGCCTGTTCTTCTGCACCGTCGTGAAGAACGCGCTCGGCTACGATGACAGCCTCGACGTGTTCGGCGTGCACTGCGTCGGCGGCATCGTCGGCGCCATCGGCACCGGCATCCTCGTCAACCCCGCCCTCGGTGGCGCTGGCGTCATGGACTACACCGCGATCCCGCCGAAGGTCGGCGACTACGACTTCGCGGCGCAGATGATGTCCCAGATCTGGGGCGTCGGCACCACGCTGGTGTGGTCGGGCATCGGTTCGGCGATCCTCTACAAGGTCGTCGACGTGATCGTTGGGCTGCGGACCAATGTCGAGAGCGAGCGTGAAGGCCTCGACATCACCGAGCACACCGAGCGCGCCTACAACATGTAAGTCTCCTCCCGGGCGCGGTCTCCCCGGAGACCACGTCCAGAACTACGGTTCGGGCACATACCCGGCAATGCCCTGACCGTTGAGGGGCTCCAGCGCAAGCTGGAGCCCCTTTCTTTTTGGCAGGGTGCTTTTTGATTTCACAGCCAAGAAAAGGATTGCCATTCCGCACCGCCGGCGCAGAAATATCGACCACAAGAAACGATAATCGGGGAGGTCGTCATGCGCTTGGAAGGCGGATGCTATTGCGGCGAAGTGCGTTACAAAGCCGAAGGTGATCCGATGATGCAGGCCCAGTGTCATTGCCGCGAGTGCCAGTACATCTCGGGCGGCGCACCCAACACCTTCATCGCGATGCCGGTGGCCGGCTTCAGCTACACCCTGGGGCAGCCCAAGCAGTTCACGCGCAAGGATCTCGAACGCGCCGTCACGCGCGAATTCTGCGCCGAATGCGGCACCCATCTGGTGACCAAGGTTCCAGGACTGCCGGCGGTGGTCGTGAAGGTCGGCACGCTGGATGATCCGACCCAGTTCCATCCGCAGATGGCGATCTACACCTGCGACATCCAGGAATTCCATGCGATCCCGGCGGGCATGAAGACATTCGAGAAGCTGCCGGGGCGCTGAAGTTCGAATCAAACCAAGGTGACGGTGCGCTCCCTCTCCCGCTTGCGGGGGAGGGCGGGGTGGGGGTGCCTCCGCGGGCGAGAACCCCAAGAGGAGAGAGCCCTCACCCGGCGCTACGCGCCGACCTCTCCCGCAAGCGGGAGAGGTTGGGGGCCTCGCATCCCGTTGTTATCCGGCCTCATTATTCCTGCTCTGGACGGACCCGCCCGCCGATGGTTAATCGCGTCTTAACCTCGCCCTATCTATGGTGAACTGAACCGCTTCCCGCCGGGGCCTTCGCGCGACCGGCTGTTCCGAGAGTGCTGGCGCCCAGAATGGTCATGACCGCTTCATCCCGTGCGCCACAGGCCAGTGGAAGCTCCGATACCGGACGCTCGCCCTTCGTCCGGCTGAACGAGCTGCTGGCGCCGCATCAACCCGGCAAACCCTTGATTTCGCTTGCGGTCGGCGAGCCGCAGCACCCCGTGCCTGATTTCGTCGACCCGGTGCTGGCCAAGCACATCGCCGATTTCGGCCGCTACCCGATGAATCAGGGCACCGACCCGTTCCGCCAGGCCGCGAGCGCTTGGCTGTCGTCGCGCTTCAAGCTGCCGCGACCGCTCGACCCCAAGAGCGAGATGCTCGTCCTCAATGGCAGCCGCGAGGGGCTGTTCCTCGCCGCGATCGCGGCCGTCCGCTATGTCGGCCCGCGCCCCGGCAAACCGGCGATCCTGATGCCGAACCCGTTCTATCCGGTCTACGGCGCCGGCGCGGGTGCTGCAGCGTGCGAACCGGTGTACCTGCCGACCACGGTCGAGAACGGCTTCCTGCCTGACCTCGATGCCATCGACGAGGCGACGCTGGCGCGCACGGTGGCATTCTATCTGGCCTCCCCCGCCAATCCGCAGGGCTCGGTCGCCTCGCGTGACTACTTCACGCGCCTGAAGAGCCTCGCCGATCGCTACGGCTTCATGGTCCTCAGCGACGAATGCTATTCGGAGATCTATACCCGCGAAGCGCCGGGCAGTGCGCTCGAATGCGCCGGCCCCGATTTCACCCGCGTGGCTGCGTTCCAGTCACTGTCGAAGCGCTCCAACCTGCCGGGCCTGCGCGTCGGCTTTGCCGCCGGCGACAAGAAATTCATCGGCATGTTCCTGGAGCTGCGCAACATCGCGGCGCCGCAGGTGCCGGTGCCGCTACAGCATGTCGCGACCTTTGCCTATGGCGACGAGGCGCATGTCGAGGAGAACCGCCGGCTCTACCGGATCAAGTTCGATCTCGCCGACCAGATCATCGGCAACCGCTACGGCTATCGCCGGCCTGATGCCGGCTTCTGCGTCTGGCTCAACACGTCCGAGATTGGAGATGACGTGTCGGTGACGCTGAAACTCTTCAAGGAAGCAGGCGTGCGCGTGGTGCCCGGCAGCTTTCTGGCGCGGCAACAGCCCGACGGCTTCAATCCCGGTGCAGGCTATATTCGCCTGGCGCTGGTGCAGGATGGCGAGACCACGGCGCAGGCGCTGCACCGGCTGGTCGAGACTCTGGGTTAGGCGGGGCCCATGAGCATGTCGGCAATCGAACGTGTCATTCCACTGGTCGGCCATCTGCCGCCCTCGATCCGCGAGGGGCTGGCGCGGCGCGTGCGCGAGCTCACCGGCTTCGGCCTGATCGCGTTGTCGGGCGTCGCCTCGGCAGCGCTGATGACCTGGTCGGTGCAGGACCCCAGCCTGAGCCACGCGACCTCGAGGCCGATCCGCAACATTCTCGGTTATGCCGGCGCGATCGGCGCCGACCTTGCGATGCAGATCCTCGGGCTCGGCGCCATCATGCTGGTCCTGACCGTCGCGGTCTGGGGCTGGCGCATGATGACCCACCGCCCGTTCGACCGCGAGGCGCTGCGGCTCGGCTCCTGGATTCTCTGCACGGTGATCGCGGCAGGCTTCGTCAGCTGCTGGCCGCATGGCGGCGCATGGCCGCTGCCGACCGGCCTCGGCGGCGTGGTCGGCGATGCGCTCGTACGCGCGCCCGCAGTGATTTTCGGGCCGGCCGGCACGATCTATCGCATCGTGCTGGGCACGATCCTGTTCGCTGCGATGGCCGCGACATTCCTGATCGCATGCGGTCTTGGCGCCCGCGAGCACGACGACGAGCTCTCGGAGATCGAGGACGACGACAAGCCGCTCGACGAGGACGAGGAGAACGATCGCGGCTCGGTGTCGCTGGGCTGGCTGTTCCATGCGCTGATGAGCACGAAGGCGCGGCTGATCTGGCTGTGCGGTGCCGCTTACCGCTCGCTGGTCTCGAGCGGCCCGAAGACCAAGGCCGTCGCGTTCAGCCGCCAGGAGCCGAATCTGGGCGGCGGCCGCGCCGCACCCTCGATCTCGCCGCAGTCCGAGGACGAGGACTACGAGGACCAGCACGAGGAAGAGGAAGAAGACGAGGAGGAAGAGGAGGAGCCCGCCGCGCGCGCCCCGCGCAAGAAGGCCGCCCCGAAAGCCGCCGCGAAGAAATCCTCCGACAAGTTCGAGCTTCCGTCCGTCTCCGTGCTGGCCGCGCCCAAGGCCGGCGATCGCCAGCCGCTCAGCAAGGCCGAGCTGGAAGCCAATTCGCGTTCCCTTGAAGGCGTGCTCCAGGACTTTGGCGTGCGCGGCGAGATCGTCAAAGCCAATCCGGGCCCCGTGGTCACGCTGTACGAGCTCGAGCCGGCGCCCGGCATCAAATCGTCGCGCGTGATCGGGCTTGCCGACGACATCGCCCGCTCGATGAGCGCGCTGTCGGCGCGTGTCGCCGTCGTGCCCGGCCGCAACGCCATCGGCATCGAGCTGCCGAACGCGCATCGCGAAAAGGTCTATCTGCGCGAGCTGCTGATCGCCAAGGAAGCCACCGAGACGGTGGCGAAGCTGCCGCTCTGCCTCGGCAAGACCATCGGCGGCGATCCTGTGATCATCGACCTCGCGCGCACGCCGCACATGCTGATCGCCGGCACCACCGGCTCCGGCAAATCGGTCGCCATCAACACCATGATCCTCAGCCTGGTCTACCGGCTGCGTCCGGACCAGTGCCGCCTGATCATGGTCGATCCGAAGATGCTCGAACTCTCCGTCTATGACGGCATTCCCCATCTGCTCACGCCCGTCGTGACCGACCCGAAGAAGGCGGTGGTCGCGTTGAAATGGGCCGTGCGCGAGATGGAAGAGCGCTACAAGAACATGGCCAAGCTCGGTGTGCGCAACATCGACGGCTACAACACGCGCCTGCTCGAATTGAAGGCCAAGGGCGAAGAGCCGACGCGCACGGTTCACACCGGCTTCGACAAGGAAACCGGCAAGGCGATCTACGAGGAAGAGAAGCTCTCGCTCGATCCGCTGCCCTACATCGTCATCATCGTCGACGAAATGGCCGACCTGATGATGGTCGCCGGCAAGGACATCGAAGGCGCGGTGCAGCGCCTCGCGCAGATGGCGCGCGCCGCCGGCCTGCACGTGATCCTGGCGACGCAGCGTCCGTCGGTCGACGTCATCACCGGCACCATCAAGGCGAACTTCCCGACCCGCATCGCCTTCCAGGTGACGTCCAAGATCGACAGCCGCACCATTCTGGGCGAGATGGGCGCCGAGCAGTTGCTCGGCCAGGGCGACATGCTCTACATGGCGGGCGGCGGCCGCATCAGCCGCGTGCACGGACCTTTCGCCTCCGACGACGAAGTCGAGAAGGTGGTGCGTCACCTCAAGACGCAGGGCCAGCCGGAATATCTCGAAGCCGTCACGGCCGAAGAGCCCACCGAAGACGAGGACGGTGCGGTGTTCGACGCCACCGGCATGGGTGGCGATGGCGGCGGCGACCTCTTCCAGCAGGCCGTTGCGATCGTCAAACGCGACCGTAAGGCCTCGACCAGCTACATCCAGCGCCGCCTGCAGATCGGCTATAACCGCGCCGCATCCTTGATGGAGCGCATGGAACTGGAAGGCATCGTCGGACCCGCCAACCACGCCGGCAAACGCGAGATTCTGGTCGAGGAAGAAGACAGCCATATGTGAGGCAGCCGCCTCCAGACATCATTTCACGCGAAATCGTTATCTGCTTTTGCCCGAAATCACGCTAAAAGACGCCCAGCCACGTTAGGACGACGCGTTGATCAGACATCCGGACATTCGATTCGCTGCCACCATTGCTGCGCGAAGCGCGCGCGTGGCCGGCGTGCTTCTCGTCACCGCTGCGATGGTGACGGCGTCCTCGTTCGCGCAGAACGTCCCGGTGCCGAAACCCGCGCCGAAGGGCCGCGACGGCGGAACGTCCGCCGGCGGCGGGCCCGCTGTCACCGGTGCGACTCAGGCGCCGCCGAATCCGGTGATCCCGGATCCGCGCCGCAACGTGCCGAGCAGCATCTTCCAGACCTTCGATGCCAACCAGAAGGCGCAGGCGGCCAAGGTCAGTGCCTATCTGTCGTCGCTGTCGACGCTGGTCGGGAATTTTGTCCAGGTCGGCCCCGACGGCAGCAAGACGCAAGGCGATTTCTACATCCAGAAACCGGGCAAGGTGCGCTTCGAATATGACGCGCCGAGCCCGATCGACATTGTCGCCGACGGATCCTCGCTGGTGGTGCGCGACCGCAAGCTCGCGACCCAGGACGTCTATCCGCTGTCGCAGACGCCGCTGCGTTTCCTGCTGTCGGATCGCATCGACCTGATGAAGGACACCAATGTCGTTGGCGTCTCGGCCGACGACGTCTTCGTCAGCGTCACCATCGAGGAGAAGCAGGCGCTGGTCGGCACCAGCCGCCTCCTCTTGATGTTCGGCGCCAAGGACGGTCAGTTGAAGCAATGGACCGTCACCGATCCGCAGGGCTACGACACCACGATCGCGGTCTACAATCTGGACTCGAGCAAGAAGCTCGATCCCGGCATGTTCAAGATCGATTTCACCAATTACGGCCCGGCACCGGGATAGGTCTCGTAGGGTGGGTAAAGGCGCACTTGCGCCGTGCCCACGATCTCTCGCCTCATGGCAGGCACGTGGGCACGCTTCGCTTTGCCCACCCTACGAGAGCGCGCTGTGGACAAGCATTTTCCCCGCGCCAATCCATGCTAAGACGCATTTCCCATGCGTTTTTCCCTGACAACCTGGAACATCAATTCGGTGCGGCTGCGCATCGATCTGGTCGCGAAATTCCTCAAGAGCGCGCGGCCGGACGTGCTGTGCCTGCAGGAGACCAAGTGCATCGACGATGCCTTTCCGCTGAAGCGCTTCAAGCGGCTCGGCTATGAGCACGTCGCGCTGAACGGGCAGAAGGGCTATCACGGCGTCGCCATCGTCTCGAAGATTCCGTTCGAATCGACGGACATCCGCACCTTCTGCGACAAGGTGGATTCGCGTCACATCTCCGTATCGTTCGGCGAGAAGGCCAACGTCGCAAAGCCGCTGGTCGTGCATAATTTCTACGTGCCCGCCGGCGGCGACATTCCCGATCCCGCGCTGAACGAGAAGTTCGACCACAAGCTTCGCTTCCTCGACGAGATGACGGCGTGCGAGCCGTTGCATCCGCGCGGGGAGGATCGCCACATCCTGGTCGGCGATCTCAACGTCGCCCCGCACGAGAACGATGTGTGGTCGCACAAGCAGCTTCTGAAGGTGGTCTCGCACACGCCGATCGAAACCGAAAAGCTGCAGGCCGCGCTGGCCGCCGGCGAATGGGTCGACGTCGCGCGCGAGCGGATTCCGATGTCGGAAAAGGTCTACACGTGGTGGAGCTACCGCTCCGCCGACTGGACCGTCGGCGATCGCGGCCGCAGGCTCGACCACATCTGGGTCTCGCGCGCGTTGAAGGATGCGGTCAGCGATTTCAGGATTCTTCGCGATGCGCGGAGCTGGGAGCGGCCGTCGGACCACGTGCCTGTCACGGTGACGCTGGAGGTGTGAGGTCCCGTAGCCCGGATGGAGCGCAGCGAAATCCGGGACAGTTTTTCCGCACGCCAGAATCCCGGATTGCGCTGCGCTTCATCCGGGCTACGACGTCAGCTCGTCAGCTTCGCACCCGCCATCAGGATGTCACTGGCGATCTGGCTGGAACGGACCGCGAATTCATCGCGCAGCCGAACCGCTGCGGCGGGGTCGCTTTCGAGCACGCGCTGAAACAGGCTGCGTGCGACGCGGATGACGGAGGAATGCTCCAGCGCGATCGCGCTCGACGGCCGCTTCATCGGCACCACCAGCGCAAGCTCGCCGATCAGCGCGCCGGGACCTGCGATCATCTCGGCGCCGGCGCCGTCATCGACCCGAAAGGCGCCGCGCTGGACCACGAAGCCGGCATCGGCGTCGTCGCCGAGATTGAACAGGGTATCGCCGCGGACGAAGTTACGCTGCTCGGAGCCGATCGCCAGCATGCGCAACGAGGCGTCTCCCAACAGGCGCAATGTCGGGACACGCTCGAGAAGCGCTACGTCGTCGTCGATTGACATTCAGATCCGAGGCTCAAAGGCATGCGATCTAAAACGATTCGCACGCCCTTCGAGCGTATCACGGCACCAGCTTGTAGCCACCGGCTTCCGTGACCAGGATTTCCGGGTTGGCGGCATCCTTCTCGATCTTCTGGCGGAGGCGGTAGATGTGGGTTTCCAGCGTGTGGGTGGTGACGCCGGAATTATAACCCCAGACCTCCTGGAGCAGGGTCTCGCGCGAGACCGGCATCTGGCCGGCGCGGTAGAGGAAGCGGAGGATCGCGGTCTCCTTCTCCGTCAGCCGCACCTTGCGCGCATTGGCGGCGGTGAGCATCTTGGAGCCGGGCCGGAAGGAGTAGGGGCCGACCGAGAACACCGCGTCCTCGCTGGCCTCGTGCTGGCGCAGCTGGGCGCGGATGCGGGCCAGCAGGACGGCGAAACGAAAGGGCTTTGCCACAT
Organism: Bradyrhizobium sp. CIR18; assembly: GCF_014198295.1. Taxonomy (NCBI): domain Bacteria; kingdom Pseudomonadati; phylum Pseudomonadota; class Alphaproteobacteria; order Hyphomicrobiales; family Nitrobacteraceae; genus Bradyrhizobium; species Bradyrhizobium sp. CIR18. Next base: position 240,874 of record NZ_JACIHF010000006.1, read on the forward strand.
AGTCGTTGGCGCCGGATTCAAGCCCCAAAATCGTATCGGAATCGGTGTCGTGCCCGGTCAGCATGATGATCGGAGCCTTGAAGCCGCCCTTGCGCAAGGAGCGGACCACTTCGCGGCCGTCGGTGTCGGGCAGGCCGACGTCCATCAGGACGAGATCGGGAGCATTGGCCTTGGCCGCGCTCGCGCCTTTGGCGCCGGTATCGACCGCGGAAGCTTCGAATTCTTCGTGTAGCGATAATTGCTCCACCAACGTGTCGCGCAGATCGGTATCGTCATCCACGATCAGGATCTTGCGGGCATTGGCCATAGGGGGTCATCCTTTTGGGGTCCGGCTCGGCGCGCATCCATGCTGCACCCAGCCGTGAGGGGAAGTTTAGGGGTCGCCGTTATTATTGTTGTTCGTGTTGAAGTAGTGGGCTGTTACCGATTCACAAGCCAGAAGCACTCTAACTCAGAATAGCAGGCCGGTTTGATGAATGTCCTGTAATGAATTCGACATTGCACGTTCACATGAAAAATAAAGCAGCTTCAGACAGTTACACCAAGAATCGAAGCGCCGGACCGCTCTCTGTGATCCGCGTTAAGCCTGCGGCCGGCAATCCGCGCCGAGGCTGGCTGACGGCGGGATCGCTGACCATACCGGTTGCGCTGGGGCGGGGCGGCATCCTGGCCAACAAGCGCGAGGGCGACGGCGGCACCCCCAGGGGCAGCTTCCGTCCGAGGCGCTTGTGGTGGCGGGGCGACCGGCACAGCCGTCCGCAGAGCTTCCTGCCGGCCCGGATCATCACCGCAGAAGACGCCTGGTGCGAGGACCCCAGGGATCGCCATTACAACCAGGGAATCCGGCTCGACGAGGGGCAGGGCGGTGACCGGCTCAAGCGGGCGGACCATCTCTATGACTTCATCATCGAAATCGACCACAACACGCGACCGCGGGTCGCCGGCCGCGGCAGCGCGGTATTCTTGCACCTGGCCCGCGACAATTTCGGCCCGACCGCGGGCTGCGTCTCCATGACGAAATCTGCGATGCTGCAATTGCTGCGGCGATTGGGGCCACGAACAAGAATCATCATCGGGTGAGGATGCATGCTCGACAGGGATCAGATCGCGGCCGCCTCGCGCGTGCTCGTTCAACATTGGCGCGACGGCACCAAGCTAGAGGTGCTGGAGCCGCGGTTGCGGCCACAGGACCGCGCGGAGGGCTACGCCATCCAGGCCGGGCTCGAAATATTGTCGCGCGGGACATTGTTCGGCTGGAAGATCGCGGCCACGAGCGTATCAGGACAGAAGCACATCAACGTCACGGGACCGCTGGCCGGTCGCATCATGAGCGACACCGTGATCGCCGATGGCGAGACTGCGTCGATGAAGGGCAACGAGATGCGCGTCGGCGAACCTGAATTCGCCTTCCGCATGGGACGCGATCTGCCGCCGCGTGCAACGCCCTACAGCGTCGATGAGGTGCTCGCCGCCGTCGACACTTTCCATCCTGCGATCGAGATTCCCGATTCGCGGTTTGCCGATTTCGCCAGTGCGGGCGAGGCGCAGCTGATCGCCGACAATGCCTGCGCGCATCTGTTCGTGCTGGGCGCGGCGACGACTGCGAACTGGCGTGGGATGGATCTCGTCGAGGAGCGGCCAAAGATCATGCTGCGCGGCGAGCGCTATGTCGGCCACGGCAAGAACGTGCTCGGCGATCCCCGCGTAGCGCTCGCCTGGCTCGCCAATGAGCTGCGCGGACTTGGACTGATCTTGCGGGCAGGGGAGGTGGTGACCACAGGCACGTGCCATCCGCCGCTGCCGATCCAGGCCGGCGATCATCTCGCGGCGGACTTTGGCGTGCTCGGGAAGGTATCGGTGGGATTTGTGTAGACCCGACCCACTCCACCGTCGTCCCTGCGAACGCAGGACCCATAACCCCAGGGAGAAGTTTGGCGAGGATTGGGAGTTACCTGAGTTTCGCCGGTACGAAGACCACCTATCAATCGGAGATCACGCGGTATGGGTCCCTGCGTTCGCAGGGACGACAACAACTATCTATGCCCGAAGATCGCACTCCCCACGCGCACATGGGTGGCACCTAGCATGATGGCATTGGCGAAATCCGCGCTCATGCCCATCGAGAGATTGGCCAATCCATTACGCGCGGCGATCTTGGCGGTCAGCGCGAAATGCGCCGCCGGCGGCTCGTCGACCGGCGGGATGCACATCAATCCAGAGATCGTCAGCCCATAGGTGTCGCGGCAGCTGGCGAGGAAGGCGTCGGCCTCGCCGGGCGCGATGCCGGCCTTCTGCGGCTCCTCGCCGGTGTTGATCTGGACGAAGAGTTGCGGGTGCTTGTTCTGGGATTCGATTTCCTTGGCTAACGCCTGGCAAATGCTCGGACGGTCGACCGAATGGATCGCATCGAACAGCGCGACCGCCTCTTTCGCCTTGTTGGACTGCAACGGTCCGATCAGATGCAGCGCGATGCCCGAGTAAACAGACGTTAACGCAGGCCACTTGCCTTTGGCCTCCTGCACCCGATTCTCGCCGAATACGCGCTGTCCGGCGTCGATAACCGGGGTAATTGCATCCGCGGCGAAAGTCTTGGACACCGCGATCAGCGTCACGGAGGCGCGATCGCGCCGCGCATCCTTGCAGGCACGGGCGATTTCGGCTTCGACCGCGGCGAGCGCGTTTGGTGAATGGCCGGTTATCGGCGCGGCGTTGGCTTCTGTCATGACGTCGATTGGCTGTGATCCTGACCGAGGTAAGTCCAATTTTACCGAGTTCAAGAAAGAGTTTTTGAACCCTTCGCTTTACCTTGGCCGACGGGGTGGGTAGCGAAGATGGCAACAATCAGTCTCAACCGCAAACGAGCGAAACTCAAGCAGGTTCTCGGAATCCGGGCGCGGCTTGCATTGCTCGCGGTGATTCTGGTGGCGCCCTTGATGCTCGAGCGCATCCGTTCGCTCGAAGATACCCGCACCCGGCAGATCGCACAGGCCACGGTTGAATTCACCACCGTCGCGCGGCACAGCGCCGATGCGCAACGCGAGGTGATCTCGTCGGTCGAGACCATTCTGAAATCGGAGGCCTTCATCCGCGCCTCCGCCGGCGGCGTCAGCAAGAGCTGCGACGTGCTGCGCGCGAGCCTGCCGTCGAACCTGCCCTGGATCCGCACGCTTTTGATCGCCGGCGCAGACGGGCGCATCCAGTGCGCGACGAACAATATGTATGTCGGCCTCGACCTGAGCGACCGGCCCTACTTTCAGCAGGCCCAAACGAGCGGCCGCTTCGTGCTGAGCGATTTCATCCTGTCGCGGCCGATAGCAGCACCGACGGTGATGGCGGCTTATCCCGTATCGGCTTTCAGCGGCGTGTCCGATGCCGTCGTCCTTGCCACGGTCAATCTCGACTGGATGTCGAAGGTCATGAGCAATCTGGGCGGCCGCGCCGGCATCACGGCCGTGCTGGTGGACAGCGCAGGCACCGTGCTGGCCGCGCCGGCCGATCAGCACAGCGCAGTCGGCCGTCCGCTCGACAACATGCCGCTGATGTCGGCGATCGCCGACAGGGCGCTGCGTTCCGATCAGGATGAAGGCTCACTGTCTTTCCTCGCCGCCGACGGCTCGCGCCGCGCGGTCAGCTACATCCGCATCTCCGGCACCAACGCCCGCCTGATCGCCAGCATCGACGAAGACAAGGTGTCCGCGGCGGTCAACCGCGACATCCGCACCGCCTATCTCCAGCTCGCTTTCGTCGTCGTGTTCGTCCTGCTCGGCGCGCTGATCGCCGCCGAAAAGCTTGTCATCAAGCCGATCGAGATGCTCGTCGACATGGCCAAGCGTCTCGGCGAGGGCGATCTGTCGGCGCGCGCGGCGCGCAATCGCCTGCCGGCCGAGTTCGTGCCGCTTGCCCGCGCGTTCAACGCGATGGCGGCGCAGCTGAGCCAGCGCGAGCGCGAGCTGATCGCGAGCAACGACCGGCTGACGGTGATGGCCTCGATCGACATGCTGTCGGGGCTCGCCAACCGGCGCGGCTTCCAGAGCCGGCTCGACTTCGAGTGGATGCGCGCGCAGCAATATGGCAGCGACCTCGCGCTGCTGATGATCGACGTCGACCATTTCAAGCTGTTCAACGACACCTATGGCCATCTCGAAGGCGATTCCTGCCTGACCAGGCTCGGCGAGTCGCTGTCCGGCATCGCCGCCGACACGATGGGCTTCGCGGCACGCTATGGCGGCGAGGAGTTCTGCCTGCTGCTGCCGAACACCGACGTGAACCGCGCCGTCGAAATCGGCGAGCTGGCCCGCGCGGCCGTGCTGAAGCTGTGCCTGCCGCACATCACCTCGGCCCACATGATCGTCACCGTCTCGATCGGCGTTGCCGCGACGAAGCCGAACGAGGCCTTGCGTCCCGGCGACCTGATCGAAGCCGCCGACGCCGCGCTCTACGCCGCAAAACACCGCGGCCGCAACAATGTCGTCGAGCACGGCGTGCAGGCGATCGAGACCGGCGCCGTCGAAATGATGATGGCGGCGAGCGCCTAGTCAGCTGTTGCTTCACCTCGCGCGCGAGCGGGGCGAGGAGCGCACCGACATCGTGGCGCGACCGCCTAACCCGCAGTCCCCACGCGATCGAGCTCGGTTTCCGTCACCACGCGATTGCGGCCGCTGCCCTTGGCGAGATAGAGCGCGCGGTCGCAACGCTCGATGAGATCGGTGATCGCTTCGCCGGCCCGGTACTGCGCCACGCCGATCGACACGCTGATGATGGGCAGGACCTCGCCGGTGGAGCGGCGTGTGATCGTGCACTCGGCGAGCGCGTGCCTGATCCGCTCGGCAATCTCGGCACAGGTGGCGAGATCGGCATCCGGCAGCACCGCGATCAGCTCCTCGCCGCCATAGCGGGCCGGCAGATCCTGCTCGCGAACCTTTTCACGCAGCACCTTCGCCATCAGGCGCAGCACCTGGTCGCCGACACCGTGGCCGAAATTGTCGTTGAAGGTCTTGAAGTGGTCGATGTCGAGCATCAGCACGCTGAGCGGCTCGCCCCACGCCGCAGTCGCCCGCGCCTTGCGCAGGAATTCGTCGAGCGCCCGCCGGTTTGCGAGGCCGGTCAGCGTGTCGGTCCGGGCGCGCTCCTCGGACCTCGATAGCGAATCGCGGATCACGTCGAGCTCGCGGGTCTTTTCCGCAAAGCCTGCTTCCAGCCGTGTCGCCCGTGTGGCGGCCCGCGCCAGCTCGTTCATGAGCTGGGCAACCAGCGCCTTCGGATCGACGCCGGCTTTGCCCTGGTCCGCCACCTCGCTGATGACCTGCATCTGCGAATGATTGTCGGCGATCGCGGTCGCCAGAAACTCCTTCGCGGCCCCCATGAGCGCCTGCAGCCGCTCGGACGTGTCGACCACCGCGGCACTCACCTGGGGCGCGACATAGGTCTTGAACAGGTCCTGATTGGTTCGGGCGTCGAACGGACGATTGTGGTCGATCAGGAGATCGATCGCGTTGCGCAGATCCTCATGGCCGTCCCCGAAATACAGGAACCAGACGGCAAAATTGGCCGGGGTCGGCGCAATCCGCTGTTCGGCCATGCTCCGCATCGCCCGTCCGGCAATGGACGCGGCATAGTCGTAATCGGGCTCGTCGAAGCTGGAATCCATCGCACTCATGCGGTCTCGTCGGGCCGCAAATTGGCATTGACCCCTTAATCACACCCCAACGCCGACCTTCGTAGTTATGCGGAGGCGCCGGCAAGGTTCCAAACCGCGGCAACCCATTGACCCCCTAAGGACTTCTATGGCCTAGTCCGCCGTCTTGAGACGGCCGAACCCACGAAAACCCCAACGATTCCATGACCTCCGAACGCTATAACGCCCGCGACGCCGAACCGCGCTGGCAACGCCTCTGGGACGAACAGGCGATCTTCGTCTCCAAGAACGACGATTCGCGGCCGAAATACTATGTGCTCGAGATGTTCCCCTACCCGTCCGGGCGCATCCATATCGGCCATGTCCGGAATTATACGCTCGGCGACGTGCTGGCCCGCTTCATGCGCGCCAAGGGGTTCAACGTGCTGCATCCGATGGGCTGGGACGCTTTCGGCCTGCCGGCCGAGAATGCCGCGATCGAGCGCAAGGTCGCGCCGAAAGCCTGGACCTACGACAACATCGCCGCGATGAAGAAGCAGCTCCGCTCGATCGGGCTGTCACTGGACTGGTCACGCGAATTCGCGACCTGCGACCCCAGCTACTACAAGCATCAGCAGAAGATGTTCCTGGACATGCTTGGCGCCGGCCTCGCCGAGCGCGAGAAGCGCAAGCTCAACTGGGATCCGGTCGACATGACCGTGCTCGCCAACGAGCAGGTGATCGACGGGCGCGGCTGGCGCTCCGGTGCGATCGTCGAGCAGCGTGAGATGAGCCAATGGGTCTTCAAGATCACGAAGTACTCGCAGGAGCTGCTGTCCGCGCTCGACGGGCTCGATCGCTGGCCCGACAAGGTGCGGCTGATGCAGCGCAACTGGATCGGCCGCTCGGAAGGGCTGCTGGTCCGTTTCGCGCTGGATCAGGCGACAACGCCCGCCGGCGAGAGTGAGCTGAAGATCTTCACGACGCGCCCGGACACGCTGTTCGGCGCGAAATTCATGGCTATCTCGGCAGATCATCCGCTGGCACAGGCAGCCGCCGCGAAGAACCCTGAGCTTGCGGAGTTCATTGCCGACATCAAGAAGATCGGCACCGCGCAGTCGATCATCGACACCGCGGAGAAGCAGGGCTTTGACACCGGCATCCGTGCGGTGCACCCGTTCGATCCGAATTGGAAGCTGCCGGTCTATGTCGCCAATTTCGTGCTGATGGAATACGGCACCGGCGCGATCTTCGGCTGCCCGGCGCACGACCAGCGCGACCTCGACTTCGTCAACAAGTACAATCTCGGCAATACGCCGGTGGTGTGCCCCGAGGGCCAGGACCCAAAATCGTTCGTCATCACCGACACCGCCTATGACGGTGACGGCCGCATGATCAATTCGCGCTTCCTCGACGGCATGACCATCGAGCAGGCCAAGGACGAGGTCGCCAAACGTCTGGAAAGCGAGCTGCGCGGCAACGCGCCGGTCGGCGAGCGCCAGGTGAATTTCCGCCTGCGTGACTGGGGTATCTCACGCCAGCGCTATTGGGGCTGCCCGATTCCCGTCATCCATTGCCCGAAATGTGATGTGGTGCCGGTACCGGATGCCGATTTGCCGGTCACGCTGCCTGACGATGCGACCTTCGATAAGCCCGGCAATGCGCTCGACCATCATCCGACCTGGAAGCACGTCACCTGCCCCAAATGCGGCGGCAAAGCCCAGCGCGAAACCGACACCATGGACACCTTCGTGGATTCGTCCTGGTACTTTGCGCGCTTCACCGATCCCTGGAACGAGACCGCGCCGACGACGCCTGCCGTCGCCAACCGGATGCTGCCGGTCGACCAATATATCGGCGGCGTCGAGCACGCGATCCTGCATCTGCTTTACAGCCGCTTCTTCACCCGCGCGATGAAGGCGACCGGGCACATCGCGCTGGACGAGCCGTTCGCCGGCATGTTCACGCAAGGCATGGTGGTGCACGAGACCTACCAGAAGGCCGACGGCACCTATGTGCAGCCGGCCGAGGTCAAGGTCGAGGTCGGCGGAAATGGGCGCCGCGCAACGCTATTGACGACGGGCGAAGACATCCAGATCGGCCCGATCGAGAAGATGTCGAAATCGAAGAAGAACACGGTCGACCCCGACGACATCATCGAGACCTACGGTGCCGATGTCGCCCGCTGGTTCATGCTGTCGGATTCCCCGCCCGACCGCGACGTGATCTGGAGCGACGAGCGCGTCCAGGGTGCCTCGCGTTTCGTGCAGCGGCTGTGGCGGCTGGTGAACGATTCCATCGAGCTCGGCAAAGCCGCGCCGGCGGCCCGGCCGGCCAGCTTCGGCCCCGACGCGACCGCCTTGCGCAAGGCCGCCCATGGCGCGCTCGACAAGGTCACCACCGGAATCGAGCGGCTACACTTCAACGTCTGCCTGGCCCATATCCGCGAATTCGCCAATACCTTCTCGGAGATCCTGCAGCGCTCCGGCCAGCCAACCCCCGATTTGGCTTGGGCGATCCGCGAAGCCGGTCAGATCCTGGTCCAGCTGTTCTCCCCGATGATGCCGCACCTTGCCGAAGAGTGCTGGCAAGCTCTGGGCCAGAGCGGGCTGGTTTCCGAGGCCAATTGGCCGCAAATCGAACGCGATTTGCTGGTTGAAGACAGCGTGACCCTCGTGGTCCAGGTCAACGGCAAGAAGCGGGGTGACGTCACAGTTGCAACAGCGGCCCAGAATCCGGAAATCGAGGCTGCCGTTTTGGCTCTCGATGCGGTAAAACTGGCCCTGGACGGCAAGCCCGTCCGCAAGGTGATCATCGTCCCCAAGAGGATCGTAAATGTTGTCGGCTAGGATCCGCATCGCAGCCCGCTTGCTGGCGGTCGCCGCATTGGCGGCGCTGACGGCTGGTTGCTTCCAGCCGATGTATGCCGAGCGTGGCGACGGCACCCCCGGCTTGCGCGAGAAGCTGATGGGGGTCGAGCTCCCGCCGATCGCCAAGCCCAATGCCTCCCGCGAGGCCCGTGTCGGTGTCGAAGTCCGCAATGCTCTCGCCTTCAAGCTCTACGGCACCGCGACCGGAATGCCGCCGACCCATCGGCTGGACATCCGCTTCACCTCCAGCCGTTCTTCGCTGATCGTCAGCGCCACGACGGGATTGCCGACCAGCGAAAACCTCGGCATCGACGCCCAGTACAATCTGATCGAGGTCGCGACCGGCAAGTCGGTGATGACCGGCACCACGTTCTCGCGCGTGTCCTATGACATGCCCGGGTCCTATCAGCGCTTCTCCCGCACCCGCGCCGTCCGCGACGCGGAGGATCGTGCCGCCAACGAGATTGCCGAGAACATCACGACCCGGCTCGCCTCGTTCTTCACCGCTGGCACCTGATTATTCCCGTCATTCGGGGCTCGCGAAGCGAGAACTACGGTGCGCAAGTGCGCACCTGAGAACCTCGATTCCCAACCTCTGGATTCCGGGTTCGCGCTTCGCGCGCCCCGGAATGACAAGGTAACAGGCAACATGGTCGCGCTGCGTGGAAAAGAGATCGACGCCTTCCTCGCCCGCCCCGATGCGGGCCGTCCGATCATCCTGCTCTACGGTCCCGATGCCGGCCTGGTGCGCGAGCGCGCCGATGCGCTGATCGCATCGGCCGTCGATGATCCCAACGATCCGTTCTCGCTGGTCAAGCTCGACGGCGACGAGCTCTCCGCCGAGCCCTCGCGCCTTGTCGACGAAGCCATGACGGTGCCGCTGTTCGGCGGCCGACGCGCCATCCGCATCCGCGCCGGCTCGCGCAGCTTTGCCAGCGGCATCGATACGCTGGCCGAGATGAGCGTGAAGGATTGCCGCATCGTGATCGAGGCCGGCGAGCTGCGCCCGGATTCGCCGCTGCGAAAAGCCTGCGAGAAGGCCAAGGCCGCCGTGGCGATCGGCTGCTATCCCGACACGGAGCGCGACCTCGCCAAGCTGATGGATGACGAATTGCGCATCGCAAATTTGCGCATCGCGCAGGATGCCCGTGCGGCGCTGATGTCGTTCCTCGGCGGCGACCGCCAGGCCTCGCGCAACGAGCTGCGCAAGCTGACGCTCTACGCGCACGGCAAGGGCGAGGTCACGCTGGATGACGTGATGGCCGTGGTCGCCGACGCCTCCGAGCTGAAGCTCGACCCGATCGTCGACGGCGCCTTTGCCGGACGGCCCGACATCGTCGAGACCGAATTCGCAAAAGCCATGATCGCCGGCACCTATCCCGGCGTGATCATTTCCGCCGCGCAGCGCCAGGCTGCGTGGCTGCACAAATCCGCGCTCGCGATCGCCGAGGGTCAGCCTGCCTCCGCTGTGCTCGACGGCGGCTATCCGCGCCTGCATTTCTCACGTAAGCCCGCGGTCGAAACGGCGCTGCGAAATTTCAGCGTGGCGCGGCTCGCCGCCATTATCGAGCAGCTCGCAACCGCGGCGCTCGACACCCGCAAGCAGTCCACGCTAGCCGCCGCCATCGCCCAGCGGACATTGATGGCCATTGCTGCGAATGCAAAGCGGCGGGGCTGAGCCACGCTGTCATCCCCGCGAACGCGGGGATCCATAATCACAGGAAGTGGTTTGGCGAAGACTTGCAGTCCGGTACTGCGCCCCGGCCCGATCGCTAAGTCACGCGGTATGGGTCCCCGCATTCGCGGGGACGACAGCGAGGGCGACGCCTACAGCGCGCCCTTGGCCAGCCGCTTCATCACCTCGTCGAGCTGATCGAGGTTGCGGTAGTTGATCTGGACCGAGCCGCCGGGGTCGCGGTGATTGACGGTGACCTTGAGACCGAGCGCATCGCTGACGCGCTTTTCGAGATCGATCGTATCAGGGTCTTTCTCCTTGCCCCCGCTGGCGCGCGCCTTCTGCGGCTTGCGCTCCGGCACGCCCTCTTCATGCGCGAGCGCCTCGGCCTGGCGGACGTTGAGGCCTTCCTCGACGATGCGCTTGGCGGCCGCGAGCGGATCCGGCACGCCGATCAGCGCGCGGGCGTGACCGGCCGTCAGCTCGCCGGTCGCGATGAAGGCCTGCACCTCCGCCGGCAGCTTCGTCAGCCGCATCATGTTGGCGACGTGGCTGCGGCTCTTGCCGACGACCTTTGCGATGTCGTCCTGGCTGCGTTTGAACTCGTTGGCGAGCGCGTGATAGCCCTGCGCCTCCTCCATCGGGTTGAGGTCTTCGCGCTGCACGTTCTCGACGATCGCGAACTCCAGCGCATCGCTGTCGCTGATGTCGACCGGGACGATCGGCACCTCGTGCAGGCCGGCCATCTGCGAGGCGCGCCACCGCCGCTCGCCGGCGATGATCTCGAAGCGATCCTGTGCGCCCTTCACCGGACGCACCACGATCGGCTGGATCACGCCGTGCTGCCTGATCGACTCGCTGAGCTCCTTCAGCTCGGTGTCCGAAAAGGTGCGGCGCGGATTGCGCGGATTGGCCTTGATGAACTCGATCGGCACCTTGCGCTGCGCGCGCGGCCGATCGACATGCTGGGCCTCGCCGCCGACATCACCGATCAGACTTGCAAGACCCCGGCCCAGTCGCGAACGCGCTTCGTCGGCCATCGCCAGCTCCCTTGGATTCACGGTGCAGCACTCCAGAACTGAATTTCGAAACTTGTAGGACGTAGGGCGGATTAGCGTAGCGAAATCCGCCGCCGGCTTGTTCGAGGCGAGATAGACGGCGGGTTACGCTGCGCTAACCCGCCCTACGGATCTCTCCGTCAATGCGTGACGCGCAGCTCGCGCTCGCGCTGAATCACTTCAGTGGCAAGCCGCAAATACGCTTCGCTGCCGACGCATTTGAGATCGTAGACCAGCACCGGCTTGCCGTAGGACGGCGCTTCGGAGATGCGCACGTTGCGCGGGATCATGGTCTTGTAAACCTTCTCGCCCATGAACTGCCGGACGTCGGCAACGACCTGGTTCGAGAGGTTGTTGCGCGAGTCGAACATGGTCAGCACGATGCCGTGGATCGACAGGTTCGGATTGAGCGTCGAGCGCACCTGCTCCACCGTCTGCAGCAATTGCGACAGACCTTCGAGCGCGAAGAACTCGCATTGCAGCGGCACCAGGATGGCGTCGGATGCGGCCATCGCGTTCACCGTGAGCAGGTTGAGCGAGGGCGGGCAGTCGATCAGCACATAGGTGTAGTCGGCATCCGGCGAGACGTTGTTGTTGAGCGCGCCGATCGCGTCGCGCAGCTTGAACGCGCGGCCGGGCGTGGTGCCGAGTTCGAGCTCGAGGCCGGAGAGATCCATGGTCGAGGGCGCGATGTGCAGCCGCGGCACCGCGGTCGAGACCACGGCCTCGCGCAGCGGGGCTTCACCAATCAGCACGTCATAGGTCGAGCATGAGCGGTTGCGGCGATCGATGCCGAGGCCGGTCGAGGCGTTGCCCTGCGGATCGAGATCGACGATCAGGACGCGCTCGCCGATCGCGGCGAGTGCCGTGCCGAGGTTGATCGCTGTGGTTGTTTTTCCCACACCGCCCTTCTGATTCGCCAGCGCCAGGATGCGCGGATGGCCGTGCGGCACCTCGCTTGTCGGTTCCTGGGTCGGCTCTTGGGTCTGCTCTTGCTGCGGCTCGTCAATCACGGTCATCGAAATTTCCCCACTCAACCCCTGAGCGCCTCAGCTGCGCCGTTCGGCGGCATCGAGCTCCACGATCCAGCCGTCACCCGTGCGGCTATGGTGGAGCCGAGGCTCGATATTCCAATATTTAGCGGCTTCGGTCAATTCAGCCTCTACATCTTGACCCTTAGGAAATAGCGCCTTTGCGCCCTGGCGCATCAGCGGCTCCGCAAAGCCGATGAGTTGATGTAGCGGAGCCAGCGCACGCGCGGTGACGCAATCGACGGGGCCGGTGATTCTATCCACATTATCCCCGATCTCAGCGAGATGTACGACTCCCGGAGATGTGGTGACGCGAATTGCTTCGCGCAGAAACGCCGCCTTCTTGGCAATTCGCTCAACGAGATGAACTTTCGCGCCCGGCGACGCCGCCATGGCGCAGGCCAGGACGACGCCGGGAAAACCGCCGCCACTGCCGAGATCGGCCCAGCGCTTTGCGGCGGGCGCGAGATCGACGAGCTGGAGCGAATCGGCGATGTGCCGGGTCCAGAGGTTTGGCAGGGTCGAGGGCGCGACGAGATTGGTCTTGGCCTGCCACTCCCGCAGCAATGCGATGTAGCGGTCAAGCCGGGCTTCCGTTTCATGTGAAACGGGGGCGAGCTTCAGCGCCTCACGTTTGTCGGCAGCGATGACGGAATCGAGCGACTGATCATTGGCGCTGGCCTTGTCGATCTTCGGTCTGGCCGGTGCCGGTTCAGATCGACGATCCGCGCCCTCGCCTGTCCCTGGTCGTCGCGTTAGCGGTCTGTCCCCGCCCGGTCCGCGCTGTTTCACGTGAAACGCCTATGCGATTGCCTGGGAGGATTTGCGGGCCTCGCGGCGGAGATAGGCCGCGAGAATGCCGAGCGCGGCCGGGGTCATGCCATCGATGCGGCCGGCCTGACCGACCGTGAATGGCCGTGCCTTCTCCAGCTTGGCGCGGACCTCGTTGGAGAGCCCGGGCACCTGCTGGTAATCGACCTCCGACAGCACCAGCCCCTCGTCGCGCCGGAAGGCCTCGACGTCGGCGCTCTGGCGCTCGAGGTAGACATCGTACTTGGCGTCGATCTCGAGATGGGTGGCGATAACAGGATCGATGGCCGACAGCTCCGGCCAGATTGCGCGGACCTGGCTCCAGCCGATATCCGGATAGGCCATCAGCGAGAACGCCGATCGGCGCTGGCCATCCCGGTTCAAGGACAGTCCGTGCTTGATCGCCTCGTTCGGGGTTATCGCCAGCGACTTCGAGAGCGCCCTGGCCGCGTTCAGGGCGTCCATCTTGGCGCGATGATGCTGGGTCCGGGCACTGCCGACGCACCCCAAAGCGATGCCCTTCTCGGTCAGGCGCTGATCGGCATTGTCAGCCCGCAGCGTCAGCCGGTATTCGGCGCGCGAGGTGAACATCCGATAGGGCTCGCTGATCCCGCGGGTCACGAGGTCGTCGATCATCACGCCGAGATAGCCGTCTGCGCGGTCGAACACGGTCAGTGCGGCCCCGCTCGCAGCCAGTGCCGCGTTCAGGCCGGCCACGATGCCCTGCCCGGCGGCCTCTTCGTATCCGGTGGTGCCGTTGATCTGTCCGGCCAGGAACAGGCCGCGCAGACGCTTGGTCTGCAGGGTCGGATCGAGCTCGCGGGGATCGATATGGTCGTATTCGATGGCATAGCCCGGGCGGACCATCTTGACCCGCTCCAGGCCAGGGATGCTGGCGAGGATCGCGAGCTGGACCTCCTCAGGGAGCGAGGTCGAGATGCCGTTGGGGTAGACCGTGCTGTCGTCGAGCCCTTCCGGCTCCAGGAAGATCTGATGACCGTCGCGATCGCCAAAGCGGACGATCTTGTCCTCGATCGAGGGGCAATAGCGGGGACCAGAGCTCTTGATCTGGCCGGAGTACATCGGCGAGCGATGGACATTGGCCCGGATCACCTCATGGGTCGCGGGCGTGGTCCGGGTGATCCCGCACTGGATCTGCGGGGTCGTGATCCGCTCGGTCATCACCGAGAACGGCTCCGGCGGCTCGTCGCCGGGCTGCATTTCGACCGCCGACCAGTCGATCGTGGTGCCGTCCAGACGCGGCGGAGTGCCGGTCTTGAGCCGTCCCAGGGTGAAGCCGGCGCGCTCAAACGAGCCGGAAAGACCCATCGCGGGCGCCTCATCGACGCGGCCGGCTGGCCAGTTCTTCTCGCCGAGATGAATGAGACCGCGGAGGAAAGTGCCCGTGGTGACGACCACAGCCCCTGCCCGAAGCTCACGGCCATCGGCCAGGCGAAGACCGGTGACTCGGCTATCGGCCACGATCAGCTCGTCAGCCTCGCCCTCGATGACCGAGAGACCCTCGGTCTGCCGGATCGCGGCCTGCATCGCGGCGGCATAGAGCTTCCGGTCTGCCTGGGCCCGAGGACCGCGGACGGCGGGACCTTTGCGGCGATTAAGCACGCGAAACTGGATGCCGCCGGCATCGCCCACGCGACCCATCAGACCGTCCAGCGCATCGACCTCCCGAACCAGATGACCCTTGCCGAGGCCGCCGATCGCGGGATTGCAGGACATCGCACCGATGGTGGAGAAACGATGCGTCACCAGAGCGGTCGTCGCGCCCATCCGGGCGGCCGCAGCTGCGGCTTCACAGCCGGCGTGGCCGCCGCCAATCACGATGACGTCGAAGCTCTCTCGCTCTGTTCGCATGGCGGACTTCTAACTCAGTGTCGGGAAAGCCGGAAGAAGAAACTGGTGGGTGGATGTTTCACGTGAAACACGGACCAAGGGGCCCAAGCGATTTCGCGAAAACAACCCCATGCACAGTAGAATTACAGTTGAATTGGCTCGTGTTTCACGTGAAACGAAATCGGCATTCCCCGGACAAAGTGCCGACCGGTGGATGCTGGATCCGCTAGCCGCCACACTCTTCATTGCGAGCAAAGCCAAGCAATCCAGAATCCCTTCTCGGAAGGCAGTGTGGATCGCTTCGTCGCATGGGCTCCTCGCTGGGAGCGAGCGTAGCGCCGCCGAAGCGGTCCTTTGTACGCAAAGAGAGGGAACTTCCATTCTGCTTCGCGCTGGCCCATCCGAACTCCAAAGCGGATCCAAATCGAGCGACAACGAGCCGTGGAATGTTTCACGTGAAACACAAGGAATGGAACGAGCGCTAGTTCTACAATGAAGAACTAGACTTACTTTCCGATACAGAACTTTCGGAAGATGGCTCCGAGGACGTCTTCGACATCCACCCGGCCCAGCAATCGGCCCAAGGCGTAAGCGGCAGCGCGCAGCTCTTCGGCCGCAAGCTCCTCGCCGTCTTCTACAAGGTCCAGACTCCGGCGCAAGCTTTCTGACGTCCGGACCAACAGATCACGCTGGCGAGCCCGGGTCACCAGCGCGCCCTCGGTGGCTCCGAAAAACTCAGAAGCGAATTTAACCAGCGCGTCCACAAGGTCCGGGACACCATCCCCCCGACTCGCCGAGATCCCGAACTCGGCCCGCGGCACGACGCCCTCGCTCAGGTCGATCTTGTTGCGGACGATCCAGACCGGTCCACCGGACGGATCGCCCTCATCAGACGTCCGCGGCGACCGCATCGCACTGGGATCGACGGCCTGCTCCCCCTCCACCAGCCACAGCACGAGGTCGGCGTCTTCGGCCCGCGCTCTCGCCCGGCGCACGCCCTCCTGCTCGACCGGATCATCGGTCTCGCGAATGCCGGCAGTGTCGATCACCGTGACGGGATAGCCATCGAGATCGAGCTGGACCTCGATCACGTCGCGTGTCGTGCCGGCATACGGCGAGACGATCGCGACCTCGCGGCGCGCGAGCTGATTCATCAGCGTCGACTTGCCGACATTCGGCTCGCCTGCGATCGCAACCACGACGCCCTCGCGCAGACGTTCAGAATGTCCCTGTGCTGCAAGGACTTCTGCAATTTCATCGTACAGCGCTTTGATCGCTTGCACCGCCGGCGCCCTCAGCTCCGCCGGCACATCGCCCTCATCGGAAAAATCGATGCCGGCCTCGATCAGCGCCGACGCCTCGATGATGCGCTCGCGCCAGTCGCGCGCACGGTCCCCGAGCAGGCCCTGAAGCTGGCGCAGCGCCTGACGGCGCTGGCGGTCGGTGTCCGCGTGGATGAGATCGTCGAGGCCCTCGGCTTCGGTGAGGTCGAGCTTGCCATTCTCGAAAGCGCGCCGCGTGAACTCGCCGGGCTCGGCCGCACGCGTATTCGGAATTACAGAAATAGCAGCAAGCAGCGCGGCCAGGACCGCGCGGCCGCCATGCACGTGGAATTCGGCGACATCCTCGCCGGTCGCGCTGGCCGGCCCCGGAAACCACAGCACGACCGCATCGTCGATCGGCTGGCCCGCGCCGTCACGAAGCAGCCGGCGGCTGGCCTGCCTCGACGCCGGCAGCTTCCCCGCCAGGGTCGTCAACGCCAAGCCGGCCTGCGGACCCGAAATGCGCACCACGGCGATCGCACTCGGCGCCCGGCCGGACGACAGTGCAAAGATGGTCTGGTCTCGCGGATGCATGGCCTATTTGTTCGGCTCGCGACGAAAAGGCAAACGGGGCCATTCCCTAGACCGCGGCGGGTCGGTTTTGCTGCGATTTTGCCGCAGCAAAGATCATATTGCCTTGCAGCAAAGACCCGGGAATTTGCTGCAAAAATCTCGCCGATTGGAAGGTCCACCCAACGCACGTCAAATATTGTGTAGACATATCAACATCTTCCGAGCAGCCCGGATCTGCGCTTCGATATAGCTCCATGCTGCACCTTCGCTGCAGCAAAGCTGCACAACGAAAAGGGCGCCCGAAGGCGCCCTAAATTCATACTGCACTGCAATCAGGTGTTCATGGAGTCGAAGAACTCCGAATTGCTCTTGGTCGAGCGCAGCTTGTCGAGCAGGAAGTCGATCGCGTCCATCGTGCCCATCGGGTTGAGGATGCGGCGGAGCACGTACATCTTCTTGAGCACCTGCGGATCGGTGATGAGCTCTTCCTTGCGGGTGCCGGAGCGCGAGATGTCGATCGCCGGGAAGGTGCGCTTGTCCGAGACCTTGCGGTCCAGGATCAGCTCCGAGTTACCGGTGCCCTTGAACTCTTCGAAGATGACTTCGTCCATGCGGCTGCCGGTATCGACCAGCGCGGTCGCGATGATGGTCAGCGAGCCGCCCTCCTCGATGTTGCGGGCGGCACCGAAGAAGCGCTTCGGGCGCTGCAGCGCGTTGGCGTCGACACCGCCGGTCAGCACCTTGCCGGATGACGGCACCACGGTGTTGTAGGCGCGACCGAGCCGCGTGATCGAATCGAGCAGGATCACGACGTCGCGGCCATGCTCGACCAGACGTTTTGCTTTTTCGATCACCATTTCGGCGACCTGGACGTGACGCACCGCCGGTTCGTCGAAGGTCGATGACACGACCTCGCCCTTCACCGAGCGCTGCATGTCCGTGACTTCTTCCGGACGCTCGTCGATCAACAGCACGATCAGATAGCATTCGGGGTGATTGTGCGTAATCGAGTGCGCGATGTTCTGCATCAGCACGGTTTTACCCGTGCGCGGCGGCGCGACGATCAAGGCGCGCTGGCCCTTGCCGATCGGCGCGACGATGTCGATCACGCGTGCAGACAAGTCTTTCCGCGTCGGATCGTCGATCTCCATGCGGAAACGCTGATTCGGAAACAGCGGCGTGAGGTTGTCGAAATTGACCTTGTGCTTGGCCTTTTCCGGGTCCTCGAAATTGAGCGTATTGACCTTCAGCAGCGCGAAATAGCGCTCGCCCTCTTTCGGGCTGCGGATGTGGCCTTCGATGGTATCGCCGGTGCGCAGGCCGAAACGGCGGATCTGAGACGGCGAAACGTAGATGTCGTCCGGGCCCGGCAGATAATTCGCATCGGGCGAGCGGAGGAAGCCGAAGCCGTCGGAGAGAACCTCGACGACGCCCTGGCCGACAATATCGGTCTCGGCGAGCGCGAGCTGCTTGAGGATGGCGAACAGCAGCTCCTGCTTGCGCATGGTGCTGGCATTCTCGACCCCATTCTCCTCCGCGAACGAGACGAGCTCGGCCGGCGTTTTGGACTTGAGGTCTTCGAGTTTAATTTCCCGCATTGGGGTGGTCCTGTGGGGTAACCTTGGGAGGGGTGCGAGGAGGCTCTGAAATGCGGACGTGAGAAGATAAGGTCCGCAGGTCTGGCAAGGTTAAGTGCCGATGAGGCTTCAAACCTGATGCGGTGTCCGGCCTCTGGAAAGCTCAGACACAACCACATCCGCCTGCGTTGGGTGGGATATCGATAATATAGAAAATCGCTCCCCGCTCCGCAAGCCGAAGCGCTGAGCTAATCGTCGCGCGTCTTGCCTAGAACGGCTTCACGATCACCATGATGACGATGAAAATCAACAAAACGGTCGGCACCTCATTGATAATTCTATAGAATTTCTGGGTCCGGGGGCGCCGGTCGGCAGCGAAATCCTTCAGCCAGCGAGAAAAAAAGCCGTGGACCGCCGACATCGCCAGGACCAGTGCCAGTTTTACGTGCAACCAGCCGAATGAGAACCAATGGCCGGACCAGGCGAGATAAAGGCCGGCGAGCCAGGTGACGGTCATGGCGGGGTTGATGATGGCCTTGAGCAGCCGGCGTTCCATGATCTTGAACGTCTCGGACTGCTTCGAGCCGATTTCGGCCTCGCTGTGATAGACGAACAGCCGCGGCAGATAGAGCATGCCCGCCATCCAGGCGATGACGGCAATCACGTGCAGCGCCTTGATCCAGAGATAGACGTCTTCAAACATTTTCTGCTTCCGGATTTCCGACCCAGCCGAGGGAACGCTGGGGATAGTAAGAACTCGTTAAGGTCTTGCCTGCACACATATCCGTCCGTAGCGCCTTCCTCAAATCTAGAATCTTAGATTCTTAAGGTTTGAGTCTATGTGACCGTGGATTGGACTCACACAATTCCGTCCGCGTGTTCACGCGCGCTTGTTCACATCCATCAACATATCCCTGATCGCTCTGGCGACTTGCGATAAGTCGGCCAGCTTCAAAGGCTTGCGCCTTTCTGTCGGCAGCTTATCAAGGGGGTTGTCCGCGCAATCCCGTTTACCTGCAGCGAGGGCGCCGGACTTGTCCTGACGGGCAGCGGTGTGAAGAAAATTGGCACTTGTCCCGCCCCTGGTGTCGCGCAACCCTTTCCGAGGGGTTAAGCTCCACAGAAATCCACAAATCGCCCCGCCTTCATCCAAAGAGTTTTCGTGCCAACCTCGAACAATTATTTCCATCTGCACCTCGTGTCCGACTCCACCGGCGAGACGCTGATCACCGTGGCGCGGGCCGTCGCCGCGCAATACGCCAACGTCACCCCGGTCGAGCACGTCTATCCGCTGGTGCGCAGCCAGAAACAGCTCGATCGCGTGCTCGACGAAATCGAGGAAGCGCCGGGGATCGTGCTGTTCACGCTGCTGGAGAAGGATCTGGTCTCCAGGCTCGAGGACAAGTGCAAGGAGATCAATGTTCCGAGCCTGTCGATCATCGGCCCGGTGATGCAGCTGTTCGAAGCCTATCTCGGGGCTGCGACCACCGGCCGCGTCGGCGCCCAGCACGTCCTCAACGCGGAATATTTCAAGCGCATCGATGCGCTGAACTACACCATGATCCATGACGATGGTCAGCATGTCGAAGGCCTCGACGATGCCGACGTCGTGCTGGTCGGCGTGTCCCGCACTTCCAAGACGCCGACGTCGATTTATCTGGCCAATCGCGGCATCCGCACCGCCAACGTGCCACTGGTTCCCGGCATTCCGGTGCCTTCGCAACTGGAGACGCTGACGCGGCCGCTGGTCGTCAGCCTGCACGCGACGCCGGAACGCCTGATCCAGATCCGTCAGAATCGCCTGCTCTCGATGGGGACCGATTCCGGCAACGACACCTATACCGACAGGCAGTCGGTCACCGAGGAAGTTGCGTTTGCGCGCAAGCTCAGCGCCAAGCACGATTGGCCGCTGCTGGACGTCACGCGACGCTCGATTGAGGAAACCGCGGCGGCGATCATGAAGCTCTACAGCGATCGCCAGCGCAACCGGCCTTCCGGATAGCTTTCGCGATGGGTCTGTGGCTCGGCAAATCTCCGTTGATCCTGGCCTCGCAGAGCAGCGCGCGAAAAATGCTGCTGGCCAATGCCGGGCTGGAGTTCAAGGCTGTTACCGCCGATATCGACGAGCGCGGTATTCAAGCCGCTTCAGCGCTTTCAAATCCGCGCGAGATCGCTCTGCTGCTGGCGCGCGCAAAGGCCAAGGCGATCTCGGCCAATCATCCCGGAAGTTACGTGATCGGGGCCGATCAGACACTGGCCCTTGGCAACCGTCTTTTCAACAAGCCTGCAGGCCGTCCGCAGGCATTGGCGCAATTGCGCGATCTCGCCGGCAACAGCCATGAGCTGAATTCCGCCGTGGCCGTGGCACATGACGGCCAGATTGTTTTCGAAGACGTCGCGGTCGCCCGCATGACCATGCGCGAGATGACCGAGGACGAGCTTTCAGCCTATCTGGACGCTGCCGGTGACGCCGTCACCACGAGCGTCGGGGCCTATCAGCTTGAAAGCCTGGGCATCCATCTGTTCGAGCGGATCGAAGGCGATCATTTCACCATTCTCGGTCTGCCGCTGCTGCCGCTGCTTGCGTTCCTGCGAGGCGAGCGGCTAGTTGCGGTGTGAATGACAGACAGGGCTGAGCGCTGATGCGGATCCTGGGACTGACCGGCTCGATCGGGATGGGAAAATCCACCACCGCGAAACTGTTCGCGGAGGCCGGCGTACCCGTCTACGATGCCGATGCAGCCGTGCATCAGCTCTATGAGGGGGAAGCGGCGCCCGCCATCGAGGCAGCTTTTCCCGGCACCACCGCGAACGGCAAGGTGGACCGGCCAAAACTGTCGGCGCGCGTCGTGCACGATCCGGCCGCAATCAAGCAGCTCGAGCAGATCGTCCATCCGATGCTCGGTGCGTCCCGGCAAAAGTTCTTCGCCGCGGCGGAAGCCGCCAAGGCGCCGGTCGTGGTGCTGGACATCCCGCTGCTGTTCGAGACCGGCGGCGAGAAGCGGGTCGACGCCGTGGTCGTGGTCTCGACCTCGCCGGAACTCCAGCGCGAGCGGGTGCTGGCCCGCGGCACGATGGACGAGGCCAAGCTCGACGCGATCATCGCCAAGCAGACGCCGGACGCGGACAAGCGCAAGCGGGCCGATTTCGTGGTGGATACGTCACATGGACTTGACCCGGTGCGCGCGCAAATCGCCCACATCCTGGCCGAGGTCGTTAAGATGCCGCAGCGGCGGGCCTGATTCGCCGCCGCACACGACTCTCAAGACGCTGCTCTCACGCCACTGATCTCAAGACATGCGCGAAATCGTTCTCGATACCGAAACCACCGGCCTCGATCCGCTTCGCGGCGATCGTCTGGTCGAAATCGGCTGCGTCGAGATCCTCAATCGCATGCCGACCGGGCAGACGTACCACGTCTATATCAATCCTGAACGGGACATGCCGGCGGAAGCCTTTGCGGTGCATGGGCTGTCGGCCGAATTTCTGTCGACCAAGCCGCTGTTCCACGAGGTCGTCGATGCGTTTCTGGAGTTCATCGGCGATGCGCCGCTGGTGATCCACAATGCCTCGTTCGACATCGGCTTCATCAATGCCGAGCTCGACAAGATCAAGCGCGCGGCGATCCCGCGCGAGCGGCTGGTCGATACGCTGCTGCTGGCGCGGCGCAAGCATCCCGGCGTGTCCAACCGGCTCGACGATCTCTGCTCGCGCTATGCGATCGACAATTCACACCGCACCAAGCACGGCGCGCTGCTGGACGCCGAGCTGCTGGCCGAGGTCTATGTCGATCTGGTCGGGGCGCGGCAGTCGCAGCTGCTCCTGGCGTCGGACGCTCAGGAGATTCGCGTCAATGCGGCGGGTGATGCGCCGCGGCGGCAGCGGCTGGTGCCGCTCGCGCCGCGGGTTTCCGATGCCGAGCGCGAGGCCCACAAGGCCTTCATTGCTACGCTCGGCGACAAGGCGATCTGGAACGAGTTTTTGCCCGCTCCAGCTCCTCCGGCTGGTTAGGCCTGGCCGCTCGGCTGAGCGGCCATTTGCCGCTCCATGTTCTGGCGATAGAGACCGACGAAGTCGACCGGATCCAGCATCAGGGGCGGGAACCCGCCGTCGCGCACCGCGGTCGCGATGATCTCGCGGGCGAACGGGAACAGCAGGCGCGGGCACTCGATCATGACCAGCGGATGCAGATTCTCCTTCGGCACGTTGGCGATGCGGAACACGCCGGCATAGGCGAGCTCGAACGAGAACATGATCTTGCCCGCGGTCTCGGCCTTGCCTTCGACCGACAACGTCACCTCGAACTCCTGTTCGCTGAGATTGTTAGCGCTGACATTGATCTGGATGTTGATCTGGGGGGGCTGGCTCTGCTGCTGGAGCGAGCTGGGCGCGTTCGGATTTTCGAACGAAAGGTCCTTGGTATATTGCGCCAGCACGTTGAGCTGGGGAGCCTGGGCCGCCTCGGGAGGGGTGCCGTTACCGTTGGTCATGAGAGTCTCTCCTTACCCGATTTGGGCTGAATTTCGCGGCGGTTGGCTAACATAGGGCCGCCTCGTTCCACAAGGACGAACGGTCCCGGAGGCGGGATTCCGGCCGCGCCGCAACTGCCGCGTTCATCCTGCCTTTTCCGCAAATCTGCGCCTTAAATGATTGAAGATGCGCGATTTCCGGGCAGGATCGGGTTTCCCCTTAAGCATAAAACGCGCTACACTCGGTGCTGTGCCAAAAGGCGCCATTGGCCGGGCAAGATTTCGTGCCTACATCCCACGGACCTGACGCGGACCTAAAATGGTGATGTAGACTTGCCGTTCCCGTATGGAACGGTCTACTGGCCGGATTGATTTTCCCGGCGACGACCCCAAAGCAAAGACCCAGAGCAAAGACCAGAAAGCGAATCCGACGTGGACATCTACACCATCATCTTCCTGGCGCTAGCGGTCTTCATCTTTCTGCGGCTGCGCAGCGTGCTCGGGCAGCGGACCGGCAACGAGCGGCCGCCGTTCGATCGGACTGCCGCGCGCAATGCGCTCGGGGGTACCCAGGACAACAACGTCGTGACCATGCCGGGCAAGGTGATCGACCAAGCCCCGCTGGCGCCGACGGCCGAGCCGACCCCGCCCTCCGATCGCTGGAAGGGCCTGACCGAGCCGGGCACCGCGCTGGCGCAGGGCCTCGATGCCATCGTCGAAAAGGATTCCACCTTCGACCCGCGGCATTTCATCTCGGGCGCCCGCGGCGCCTACGAGATGATCGTGCTGGCCTTTGCCAATGGCGACCGCCGCGCGCTGCGCGACCTGTTGTCGTCGGACGTCTATGACAGCTTCGAGGCCGCGATCAAGGAACGCGAGAAGAACGAGCAGAAGACCGAGACCCGCTTCGTCTCGATCGACAAGGCCGAGCTCGTCGGCGCCGAGCTGCGCGACCGTACCGCCCAGCTCACGATCCGCTTCGTCTCGCAGATGATCTCGGCCACCCGGGACAAGGCCGGCAACATCGTCGACGGCAGCGCCGACACGGTCGCCGACATCACCGACATCTGGACTTTCGCCCGCGACGTCACCTCTCGCGATCCGAACTGGAAGCTGGTTGGCACCGGAAGCGCGAATTAAGGTCTATCTGAAGACCGGCGCGACGGCGCTTTGCGCAGGTGTCGTCGTGCTGTCGTCGTTTTCGCTCGGCGCCGAGGCGGCGCGGCGCCACTATCGCAGCCATCACCATCATGCTCCAGCGTTGCCTGCCGCTCCGCCGCGGGCCTTGCCCTATCCGCAGCTCCCGCTGCCGTTCGAAATTCCGGGCGCGCAATATCTGCCGCTGGCTTGGGCGGACGTGAAGGGCTGGAGCGATGACAATCATCTCGCGGCGTACAAGACGTTCCGCGCCAGCTGCAAGACGATCAATGCACAAACCGGCGCGGCTGAACCGAAGGCGCTGGCAGGCTCGCTGAACGAACCTTGCCGCGCGGCGAAATCGCTCGAGCTCACCGACGACGCCAAGGCAAAGACCTTCTTCGAGGAGAACTTCGCACCGCTGCGGATCTCGCGCCTCGGCGAGCCCGACGGTTTCGTCACCGGCTATTACGAGCCGGTGCTGGAGGGATCGCGCACGCAGACCGACGTCTACAACGTTCCGGTCTATCGCCGTCCCTCGAATCTGTTCGTGCGCGGCTACAAGCAGGATTCGGTGAGCCTGCCCAACAAGGGCCCGGTCTATCGCAAGATCGGCCGCCGCAAGCTGGTGCCCTATTACGACCGCGGCGAGATCGAGGACGGCAAGATCGCCGGCCGCGGGCTCGAGATCGCCTGGCTGAAGGATCCGACCGATCTGCTGTTCGCGCAGATCCAGGGTTCGGCGCGGATCAAGTTCGACGACGGCAGCTCGGTTCGGCTCAATTACGACGCTTATAACGGTTATCCCTACACCGCCGTCGGGCGCATCCTGATCGAGCGCGGCATCATTCCGAAGGAAGAGATGTCGATGCAGAAGATCAGGGAGTGGATGACGCAAAACCCTGATGGCGCCAAGGAGCTGCGGCGCGCGAACCGCGCCTACATCTTCTTCGGCGAGGTCAATCTCTCCGACAAGGACGAGGCTGTGGGCGCACAAGGCATTCCGCTAACGGCGGGACGCTCGATCGCGGTCGACAAGGCGCTGCATGTCTACGGCACACCGTTCTTCATCGAGGGCGAGCTGCCGATCGATTCCGAGCGCTCCAAGACACCGTTCCATCGGCTGATGATCGCGCAGGACACCGGCTCGGCCATCATCGGACCCGCGCGCGCCGATCTGTTTTTCGGCGCGGGCCAAGAGGCCGGCCGCGTCTCCGGCCGGCTGCGCCATCCCATGCATTTCGTGATGCTGGTGCCGAAGGGCCTCGATCCCTCGGCGCGGGCTGTGCGGCTGCCGGTGCCCGATCCGCGGCCCTCGGAGAAGATCGCAAAGCTGTTTCCGCAGACCGATCCTGGGAAGGTGACGGCCAAGCCCGCTGCTGCCGCCGGTCCTGTGGAAGCCAAGACCGACACGGTCGCCATCGCGGGTCCAGTCCCGCTGCCCACGCCGCGTCCCGTGATCGAGCCCGCTTCCGAACCGCAGCGGCCGGCGAAGAAACGTCCCCATCGGCAGCAATGAAGCGATCGTCCCGTCCGCCCGTGCTGGAGCCTCGCCCTTCGCCGCGCCGCCGCGCGCTGAGCGAGGAGGAGCGCGCGCTGTGGGAGGTCGTTGCCAAGCAGGTCAAGCCGCTGAGGAAGCACCGCGCGGCGAAGGCGCATGCCGCTCCGCGCACCGAGCCTTTGCCCGCAGCCCCGGTCACGCGGCCTGCGTCATCGCCACGGCCGGTCGCTGCTGCACCGGCGCCGCGCGCCGCAAAACCGGCCGTCCCGCCGCTGGCGCCGCTCGGCAAGCGCGAGCGTACAAAACTGTCGCGCGGCCGCAGCGAGATCGAGGCGCGGCTCGATCTGCACGGCATGACCCAGACCCGCGCGCATCGCGCCCTGACCGGCTTCCTGCACCGCGCTCATCACGACGGCATGACCTTCGTGCTCGTCATCACCGGCAAGGGCCGCAGCGGCGGCGAAAGCGGCGTGCTGCGCCGCCTGGTGCCGGAATGGCTGAGCCTGCCGGAATTCCGCGCCTTCGTCGTCGGCTTCGAGACGGCGCATATCGGCCATGGCGGCGAGGGCGCGCTGTATGTGCGGATCAGGCGGGCGAGATTCTAAAACGGCCGGACGATTCCGACGCGCGGGATCAGCGTGAGGATCAGGCCGAAGATATTCGTCTTCTGATCCTCTGCCGGAATCAGCGGCGCCTCACGCGCGGCCGGCAGCATCTTCACCGCATGCAGGATCAGGAACATGCAGACCGCCCAGTTCGAGATCCAGCGCGAATAGTCGAACACCATCGCGAACATCACGAGATAGGCGAGGCTGACGCCGGTCAACGCCGCGAGCACGAGGCGGCGGTGCGTCTCGCTTGCGAGCGCGGCGATCAGCTTGGTAAAATAGCGCCACAGCGGCGTGTGCAGCCAGATCAGCAGCGCGAACACGGGCACGCCGAGGATGTTGTGCGGCAGGCGCCCCCAGGTGTCCGAGACCTCCTTCGCCAGCGGCTGGTACCAGATGTAAGCGAATTGCAGCAGGTCGGTTCGCGACGGGTCGGCCATCCGCGTTTTCAGATACGCGACGAAATCCGCTTCGGGAATTGGCATCGTTCCCAAAAATTGCGCCACAAAGAACAGCACCGCGACGATGAGCAGGGCGACGATGCCGAAGGCGACGTTGCCGCGATTGAGCCCGCAAGCGAGATAGTGCCTGATCACGACGATGGTGACGATCGTCGGCACATACATCAGCAGGTGAATGTGGTGGATCAGCACGAGAACGATCGCGAACAGCGCAGCCGTCGCCACGAACAGCAGCGATCCCGCCGGCATCAGCAGCAGGACGATCGCCAGCGCACAACCATAGATGTCGAAATGGCCGAGCGTGTGCATGAAGTTCTTCAGGAAGAACGGCGAGCCCGCGACGAAGACGAACAGCGGCAGCGTCTTCGCGGTGAAGCCAAAGCTCTTCTGAAACAGCCTTGCGTAGAGGGCCAGCGTCACCAGCCACGTCACCCCGCCGATCGCGAACACCGACCAGACCGGCACCTTGTCCGTGAACAGCGCGACGATGGCCCCGATCAGCGCGCGCTTGATGAAGCCGAAATGGTAGTCGACCACGAGATGGATGTAGGGGACGTAAGGCGGCAGCTGGATCTTGTGAACGAACACGCCGACGAGGATGGCGGCGTTGACCACAAGCAGAAGGCGCCAGGGATTCTTCTGAATTTGAGCGATCACGCCGCACCTGAGCTGGCGCGACCGACCTCCGCTGTCGTCCCGGGCAAGCGAAGCGCGACCCGGGACCCATAACCACAGGACGCTGTTTGAGGCAGGGCTGGAGCTACTATCTGTTTCAACAAGGACCGCTGGTGGTTATGGGTCCCTGCTTTCGCAGGGACGACAACCGATTGATAGCGTGACCGCCCAAAATTACAAAATAAACCGGCTCAAATCCGCGTTCTTGGCGAGATCACCCACGTGCTTCTGCACGAAATCCGCATCCACCTTGACGGTCTCGCCGCTGCGGTCGGGGGCGGTGAAGGAGATCTCGTCCAGCACCCGCTCCATCACGGTCTGCAGCCGCCGCGCGCCGATGTTCTCGACGGTGGAGTTGACGGCGACCGCGACGTCGGCGAGCGCGTCGATGGCGCCGTCGGTGATGTCGAGCGTCACGCCCTCGGTCTGCATCAAGGCGACATATTGCTTGATCAGCGAGGCCTCGGGCTCGGTCAGGATGCGGCGCATGTCGTCGCGGGTCAGCGCCTGCAATTCGACGCGGATCGGCAGGCGGCCCTGCAATTCCGGCAGCAGGTCCGACGGCTTTGCGACGTGGAAGGCGCCGGAGGCGATGAACAGGATGTGGTCGGTCTTGACCGCGCCGTGCTTGGTCGAGACCGTGGTGCCCTCGATCAAGGGCAACAGATCGCGCTGCACGCCCTCGCGCGAGACGTCGCCGGCGGCACGGCCCTCGCGCGCGCAGATCTTGTCGATCTCGTCGAGGAACACGAT
This sequence comes from Bradyrhizobium sp. CIR18, assembly GCF_014198295.1. Lineage (NCBI taxonomy): Bacteria > Pseudomonadati > Pseudomonadota > Alphaproteobacteria > Hyphomicrobiales > Nitrobacteraceae > Bradyrhizobium > Bradyrhizobium sp. CIR18. The sequence continues at coordinate 268,799 of NZ_JACIHF010000006.1, forward strand.
GCCGTTGTTCTCGACCGCATTGATCGCCTCCAGCGTCAGCTGATCGGTGTCCAGCAGCTTGTCGGATTCCTCGTTGACGAGGATCTCGTGCGAGCCCTCGACCGTCAGCCGCCGCGTCTTGCTGCGCCCGCCCAGCTTGCCGAAGATATCGCCGATCGAGATCGCCCCCATCTGCGCGCCCGGCATGCCCGGGATCTCGAACATCGGCATGCCGCTGCCGCCGCCTTGCGTCTCGATCTCGATTTCCTTGTCGTTGAGCTCGCCGGCACGCAGCTTCTTGCGGAAGGATTCACGCGTCGCCCCGCTGGCATTGGCACCGACCAGCGCGTCGAGCACGCGCTCCTCGGCGGCGAGCTGCGCGCGGGCGTGCACGTCCTTGCGCTTCTTCTCGCGGACCTGGGCGATCGCGACCTCGACGAGATCGCGCACGATCTGCTCGACGTCGCGGCCGACATAACCGACCTCGGTGAATTTGGTCGCTTCCACCTTCAGGAACGGCGCATTGGCGAGCTTGGCGAGCCGCCGCGCGATTTCCGTCTTGCCGACGCCGGTGGGGCCGATCATCAGGATGTTCTTCGGCAGCACCTCCTCGCGCAAGGAGCCTTCGAGCTGCTGCCGGCGCCAGCGGTTGCGCAGCGCGATCGAGACGGCGCGCTTGGCGTCGGCCTGGCCGACGATGAAACGGTCGAGTTCGGAAACGATTTCGCGGGGAGAGAAGTCTGTCATGTCTGTCTAGCTAGGGCGGGAGGCGGTCAAGGACAAGTCGCTTTTTGGGTCAGATGATGGGCGGACCCGATTGCCATTGCTTCACGGCTTCGATCGGATGGATCAGCATCAGGATATTGAGCGTCAGATTGTCGCGAATGTGCAGCGCCAGCATGATCTCGAAGGCGAGGCCGATCAGGACGGTCGCGCTGACAGGCAGCGCGCGTGCGGCGAGGAACCCCAGCATCATGGCCAGATTGTCGGAGACCGAATTGACGATGCTGTCGCCGAAATAATCCAGCGAGATCGTGCCGGCGCGGTAGCGCTCGATGATGAAGGGCGAGTTCTCGACGATCTCCCAGGCGCCTTCGATCAGCATGGCGATGATCAGGCGGGCCGGCCAGGACAGAGACAGCAGGGGCAATCGCGCAAACAGCAGCCAGGTCAGGCCGTAGAACAGGAAGCCGTGGAGGACATGCGAGAAGCTGTACCAGTCGGCGATATGCTGGGAATTCTCCGAGCTGTTCACCACGCCGTGCCACAGCTTGACATAGCCGCAGGTGCAGATCGGCACCCGCCCCATCGCGAACAGGATCGCGGCCTGCAGCGCCAGCAGCAGCAGCGCGATGCCGGCCCAGGCGAGCGGCGGAAACGCCGTCCTGACGGTGGGGGTTGCGGCAAGCGTCATGGCTCTCGGATCATCAGGAGGGCGGGACCATCAGGCGTAACGATCTCGTGCTGCGGCACGAATCCAGCCTTCTCATAGGCACGAATTGCGCGCGGATTGGCGGGGCTGGGATCGATCACGATGCGCGGCACGCCGCCGGCAAAGAGTTGGTCGATGAAGGCGCGGATGAAAGCGGAGCCGTGGCCGCATCCAAGCATGTCGGCCTCGCCGATGAACTGATCGAGGCCGCGGGTCCCCACGGGCTGCGGGCCGAAGCTGACATGCCAATCGCTCATCTGGTAGCACTGCAGATAGGCGAAAGACCGGCCGTCAAGGCTGACGATGAACTGCGCCAAGTCGGGATGCTCGAGGTCTCCGCCGACGAACTCGAGCGTCTCCGGATCATGCCACCATTCGGCAACATGCGGCGCGTCCAGCCAGCGCCGGATCATCGGCAGATCGGCCGCGGTCATCGGGCGGAAGGTGTAGGCGGGCGCCATGGCCTATCCCGCTGCCAGGCTCTCGATCGTCAAATTCCGGTTGGTGTAGACGCAGATGTCGGCGGCGATGTCGAGGGAGCGGCGGACGATGGTCTCGGCGTCCTTGTCGGTGTCGAGCAGGGCCCGTGCCGCCGCCAGCGCGTAATTGCCGCCGGAGCCGATCGCCATCACGCCGGCCTCGGGTTCGAGCACGTCGCCGGTGCCTGTCAGCACCAGGGAGACGTCCTTGTCGGCCACGATCATCATGGCCTCCAGCCGCCGCAAATAACGGTCGGTGCGCCAGTCCTTGGCCAGCTCGACCGCGGCCCGGGTCAGCTGCCCCGGATATTGCTCGAGCTTGGCTTCCAGCCGCTCAAACAGGGTAAAGGCGTCGGCGGTGGCCCCGGCAAAGCCGCCGATCACGTCGCCCTTGCCCAGTTTCCGGACCTTCTTGGCGTTGGACTTGATCACGGTCTGGCCGATCGAGACCTGGCCGTCGCCGCCGACCACCACCTTGCCGCCCTTGCGGACGGTCAAGATCGTGGTGCCGTGCCAGCCTGGCGAGCTGTTCTGGGAATCCTGCATGAATGATCCTCGTTGTTCGGCCTGATTTAGGCGGTCGGGGGCGGGGGCACAACGGGCCGTTCCGGGCCGAATTTCGCTCACCATAGGTGGAAGTGCCGGCCTGCCAAGGCGATCCCGCGGTAGCGAAGGCGTCATTTGGCTGTTAAAAGACCGGCGTTTTCGGCCCCGAGCCAGGATGAGAGCTAGTTTCAATGCGCACCGCGACGATCAAGCGCAAGACCAAGGAAACCGACATCGAGGTCTCCGTGAACCTCGATGGCACCGGCGTGGCCAGCATCGCGACCGGCATTGGCTTTTTCGACCATATGCTCGATCTCCTCGCCCGCCATTCCCGTATCGACCTCACGGTCAAGGCGGTGGGCGATTTGCACATTGATTACCACCATACCACCGAAGACACCGGCATCGCGCTCGGCCAGGCGGTCAAGCAGGCGCTCGGCGACATGGCGGGCATCACCCGCTATGCCGGCGTGCACATGCCGATGGACGAGACGCTGTCGCGCGTGGTCATCGACATCTCGGGCCGCCCGTTCCTGGTGTTCAAGGCCGACTTCCCCCGCGACAAGATCGGCGAGTTCGACACCGAGCTGGTGCGCGAGTGGTTCCAGGCCTTCGCCATGAACGCCGGCGTGACTCTCCACGTCGAGACCCTATATGGCGATAACAGCCACCATATCGCCGAGTCCTGCTTCAAGGGCCTGGCGCGGGCGCTGCGCACCGCGGTCGCGATCGATCCGAAAGCGGCGGGAGAAATCCCGTCCACCAAGGGCTCGCTCGGCGGCTGACCTCTTTCGGCCGGGCGGCTGCGCGCCGCTTGCGGCATCACTGAATCCTTAAGAACGGGGCATCACCATGCCTGTCTACACAGTTCATGCTCCCTCCCCTGCCGGAGCCGATCTGCGCGCGACCGACAAGTTTGTGTTCGTGCGCGACGGATTCCATTTCTGGGCGATGATCCTCGGTCCGTTCTGGCTGCTGTGGAATCGGCTGTGGCTGGCGCTGATCGGCTGGGTGGTTTTCGTCGCGGCGTTCAATGCGGGACTGTCGAGCCTCGGCGTCGGACGCGGCTCGATCTTCTTCGCCGATCTCATCGTCGCGCTGCTGATGGGCTTCGAGGCCTCGAGCCTGCGTCGCTGGACGCTGTCGCGCGGAAAATGGCGGCAGCTCGACGTGGTGGTTGGCGATGACGAGGACACCGCCGAGCGCCGCTTCTTCGAGCGCTGGAGCCAGAAGCAGCACGGCATCGTCAACGATCAATGGGCGGTCGATCGCGGTGGCCCGCCGCCGACCCGCAGCGTGCCGGGTCAGCAATTCTCGAATCCGCCGCCGCTTCCGGCCGGCGGCATCATCGGGTTGTTTCCAGAACCGGGAGGGTCAAGATGAGCGTCGCCATCATCGATTACGGTTCCGGCAATCTGCATTCCGCCGCCAAGGCGTTCGAGCGCGCCGCGCGCAGCCTCGAAAATCCGCAGAAGGTCTTCGTCACCAGCGATCCCGATCAGGCTTACGAGGCTGACCGTCTGGTGCTGCCGGGCGTCGGCGCCTTTGCCGATTGCCGGCGCGGGCTCGACGCCGTCAACGGCATGGTCGAGGCGATCACGGAGGCGGTGCGCGTCAAGGCGCGGCCGTTCTTCGGCATCTGCGTCGGCATGCAGTTGATGGCGACACGTGGCAAGGAGCATGTCACGACCGATGGCCTGAACTGGATCGGCGGCGATGTCGAGAAGATCACGCCGCGCGACGAAAGCCTGAAGATCCCGCACATGGGCTGGAACACGCTCGACGTGCTGCAGGAGCATCCGGTGCTGAACAAGCTGCCGCTCGGTCCGAAGGGCCAGCACGCTTATTTCGTGCACTCCTACCACCTCAACGCCGCCAACGAAGCGGACGTGCTCGCGCGCGCCGATTATGGCGGGCCTGTCACCGCGATCGTCGGCAAGGACACCGCCATCGGCACCCAATTCCACCCCGAGAAGAGCCAGCGCTTTGGCCTCGCTCTGATCTCGAACTTTTTGCGATGGAAACCGTGATGCCTACCGCTCTTGTTACCTCCCCCCTTGTGGGGGAGGTCGAATGCGCAGCATTCGGGAGGGGGGTAGCGGCAACGGCGGTGCCCGTGGCTTATCCCTCTCCCCAACCCTCCCCCACAAGGGGGGAGGGAGCGCACCGTGTGCGCGGAAAAATCCTGGCTCAATCATGATTCTCTTTCCCGCGATCGATCTCAAGAACGGCCAATGCGTGCGCCTCGAGCAAGGCGACATGGCGCGCGCGACGGTGTTCAACCTCAATCCTGCGGCGCAGGCGCAGAGCTTTGCCGAGCAGGGCTTTGAGTATCTCCACGTCGTCGACCTCGACGGTGCCTTCGCCGGCAAGCCGGTGAATGCCGAGGCCGTCGAGGCGATGCTGAAGACGATCAAGATCCCTGTGCAGCTCGGTGGCGGCATTCGCGATCTCGCCACCGTCGAAGCCTGGCTCGACAAGGGCATCACCCGCGTCATCATCGGCACCGCCGCGGTGCGCGATCCGGAGCTGGTGAAGGCTGCCGCGAAGAAATTCCCCGGCCGTGTTGCGGTCGGGCTCGACGCCCGCGACGGCAAGGTCGCGGTCGAAGGCTGGGCCGAAACCTCGCAAGTGACCGTGCTGGAGATCGCAAAGCGCTTCGAGGATGCCGGCGTTGCCGCCATCATCTTCACCGACATCGCGCGTGACGGCCTGCTCAAGGGCCTGAACCTCGATGCGACCATTGCGCTGGCCGACGCCATCTCGATTCCCGTGATCGCCTCCGGCGGCCTCGCCTCGATCGAAGATGTGAAAGCCATGCTGACGCCGCGCGCCAGGAAGCTCGCCGGCGCGATTGCCGGCCGGGCGCTCTATGACGGCCGGCTCGATCCAGCTGCGGCCCTCACCTTGATCCGCGACGCGCGCAGGAGCTGACACATGTTCAAGGTGCGCGTGATCCCTTGCCTCGACGTCAAGGACGGCCGCGTCGTCAAGGGCGTCAACTTCGTCGATCTCAGAGATGCCGGCGACCCCGTCGAAGCCGCCATCGCCTATGACGCCGCCGGCGCTGACGAGCTCACTTTCCTCGACATCACCGCGACCCATGAGAATCGCGGCATCATGCTGGACGTGGTCCGGCGCACGGCGGAAGCCTGCTTCATGCCTGTGACCGTCGGCGGCGGCGTGCGTGAGGTCAACGACATCAAGACGCTGCTGCGCGCCGGTGCGGACAAGGTCTCGATCAACAGCGCCGCTGTATCCCGGCGCGAGTTCGTCAAGGAAGCGGCGGAAAAATTCGGCGAGCAGTGCGTGGTGGTTGCGATCGATGCCAAGCGCGTCAAGCGCCCCGGCGGGGACCGCTGGGAGATCTTCACCCATGGCGGGCGCAACTCGACCGGCATCGACGCGATCGAATATGCCCAGGAAGTGGTCTCGCTCGGTGCCGGTGAAATTCTGCTGACGTCGATGGACCGCGACGGCACGAGGCAGGGATTCGACATCCCGCTGACCCGGGCGATCGCCGACAGCGTTGCCGTCCCCGTGATCGCCTCGGGCGGCGTCGGCAATCTCGACCATCTCGTCGACGGTATCCGCGACGGCCACGCCACGGCCGTGCTGGCCGCCTCGATCTTCCATTTCGGGGAATTCACCATCCGCGAAGCCAAGGAGCACATGGCCCGGCGCGGACTGGCCATGCGCCTCGATGCATGACGACTCCAGTTCATAAAAGTGCTACATGAGGTAGCGGGGAATGGCCTCCGTGGCCAAGTGTGTTGCCAAGCGTGTTTCCGAGTAATTCCGATGCCGCGTTTCACGATCCACGATCTGGCCGAGACCATCGACGCCCGCGCGGCGGCGGGCGGCGAAGCGTCCTATACCCGCAAGCTCCTCGACAAGGGCGCCGAGCATTGCGCCAAGAAGTTCGGTGAGGAAGCAGTCGAAACCGTAATCGCAGCAGTCGAAAACGATCGCGCGCATCTGATCGCGGAGAGCGCCGACCTGCTCTATCACTTCCTTGTCTTGCTCAAGGCCCGCGGCGTAAAGCTGGAAGAGGTGGAAGCGGCGCTCGACAAGCGGACGAATATGTCAGGGTTGGAAGAGAAAGCGTCGCGTAAGGGCTAGTATAAGCCGCAACGGAAAGGTCGCGTTATGGATATCCGCGCACCCGAGCAGCAGTATAATCCGTACCGCATCTATTCGCGCGAGGAGTGGGCGCGTCTGCGCGACGATACGCCGATGACGCTGGAGCCGGGCGAGTTCGACAGGCTGCGCTCGCTGCACGATCGCCTCGATCTCAAGGAAGTCGAGGATATTTATCTTCCGTTGTCACGCCTGCTCTCGATCTATGTCGATGCGATGCAGCGCCTGTATTATGCGGAGCGCCAGTTCCTCAACATCCGCGACCGCAAGGTGCCCTACATCATCGGCGTCGCCGGCTCGGTCGCGGTCGGAAAATCCACCACGGCCCGCGTGCTCCAGGCCCTGCTGGCGCGCTGGTCGCCGCGTCCGAAGGTCGAACTCATCACCACCGACGGATTCCTCTATCCGAACGCCGTGCTCGACCGGCAGGGCATCATGCAGAAGAAGGGCTTTCCGGAAAGCTACGACCTGCCGCTGCTGCTCAGCTTCCTGTCCGACATCAAGTCCGGACGCCGCCATGTGCGTGCGCCGGTCTACTCGCATCTGACCTACGACATCGTGCCGAACCAGTGGGCCGAGATCGACCAGCCCGACATCCTGATTGTCGAGGGCGTCAACGTGCTGCAGACCGGCAAGCTGCCGCGCGACGGCAAGGCGGTGCCCGTGGTCTCCGACTTCTTCGATTTCTCGGTCTATATCGACGCCGACGAAGCCGCGCTGCGGCAATGGTACATCAAGCGCTTCCTGGCGCTGCGCGACACCGCATTCACCAATCCGAAGTCCTACTTCAACCGCTATGCGCTGTTGTCGGACGAGGAAGCCACTGCCACCGCGATCGCGATCTGGGAACGCACCAACCTCGCCAATCTCGAGGACAATATCCTGCCGACCCGCCCTCGCGCGACGCTGATCCTGAAGAAGGGCGCCGACCACACCGTGGAGAGCGTGGCGCTCAGGCGTCTGTAATCGCGGCGTTCGGCGGATCCTGCGCGTTCGTGCAGCGGTGTCTTTTGTTGCAGACCGACGAGAGGTATTGGGCTAAGACCTTGGAAAACGCGAGGTCTCGATGGTTGATCGTCTCAGAAGTGCTGCGGAACAACTCGAAGCACCGACCTGTCCGGATTGCCATGTCGAGATGAGGTGGTTCCGCTCGGAACTGCTCGCGGACGAGCCGGTTCCGGTGATCGCGCATCTCTTCGTATGCCCGCATTGCAAGCGGGCGGCAAAGACGGACACCGTCTTCCAGGGCACTTCGGGGCCGCCCGACAAGCTCTCCGCGCCGCGCTTCATCGCTTACGCCGCGTAGCAGGTCATTTCCGGGCTTCCTGTTGCTCTTTCGAGCGGACGTAGACCTGCCAGGCCGTCAGGAACATGGCCGCGACGAGTGGGCCGATGACGAAGCCGTTTGCACCGAAAGCCGCAAGGCCGCCCAGGGTGGCGAGCAACACAATGTAGCTTGGCATCCGGATCGACTGCCCGACCAGGATGGGGCGAAGAAAGTTGTCCGCAAGGCCAATCACGAAGGTGCCAAAAGCGAGCAGGATGATTCCCTTCGTGACTGAGCCTGCCACGAGCAGATAGAGCCCGGCCGGAAACCACACCAGCGCGGAGCCGAGCACGGGCAGAAGCGAGAGCAGCGCCATCAGCGCGCCCGCCAGGAGCGGTGCGGTCAGTCCGAGCAACCAGAAGATCACCCCGCCAAGCGCGCCCTGAATCAGGGCAACGAGGATGATTCCCTTGATCGTCCCGCGTACCGCCAGGGTGAACGCAGTCAGAATCTCGGCGCTGTGGCTCGCACGCAGCGGCAGGGCGTCGCGGATGCGCGCGTTCAGCTCGTCACCGTCGCGCAGCAGAAAGAACAGCAGGTACAACATCACGAGCAAGCTTGCGACGAATTCGAGGGTCAACTGACCGATGTTGATCGCGTGCCCGGCCAGCTGCTGGCCGGCCGGGACGAGCAGACCCGACAGGCGTTCCTTCAGGGCCGAAAAATCGATGCTGGCGAGGCGATCCGCCATAGGGGCAGCCCAGTCGGGCAGCGCGGATTTCAGCTGCTGAAGCGGATGAGCAAAGCTGATCTCCCCCGACTGAACCCGCTGATACAGCTCCCCTCCCTGGTCGATGAGCGAGGCGATGACGATCGCGACAGGGATCAAGACGATTACCACCACGACGACGACGGTGGAGAATGCGACAAGGTTACGCTTTCCCGGGAGGATTTCCAGGAAGCGTCGATAGAGCGGGGCGAAGATGATGGCCAGCAGCGTGGCCCACAGCAATGCTCCGGAGAAAGGCCAAAGCACCCAGCCAAACGCGACCGTGATTGCGGCAAGCAATACGAGAAATGAGCGGTCTTCCGATGTTCTCACGTGTTCGCCAGCCTTTCAGTCGGAACTCGCAAGACGTGGGTATCACAAGACGATCGTGCGGGGGCAAGTCGGACAACGTCAATCTGTCCGCGGCGTGTCGGCAATGTCCCGGCAAATCTCAATTGCCGAGTCATCGGCCGGACACCCTCCAGGTGAGCCGGCTCGTCGGGAGCCCGGGGAAATCCGGCCCCTCCATCACACCAGCGAACAGGGTCGAATGCGGGCGCTTCACTTGCCGGCTTTGGCGCTCCAATCTGCAGGCTTGATGCGTCCGGCAAAGGTGGCGGGGCCGGAGATGCCGGCCTTGTAAACGAAGGCCTCGCCTTCCCCGACGTCACCGGCCTCCTTGCCGAAGGCATCGGCGATGTTCGTCTTGTGGGTGACCAGGAAATTGTTGGTACCAGCTTTCGGCGGCGCGTCGACGAGCTGGCGCACCGCCTGTCCGGCCTTTGCATCGGCGCCGGTCGGGTTTGCCATTCCCGATGCGCTGGCGTTGCTGCTGTCCGTCAACGCGTCAACCGGCTTGACTTCGCGGCCGGAGATCAGCTTGCCGGCCTCGATCGCACGGTTGAGTCGGCTGGTGTAGACATCGCCGATCGGGATCTCGAGGTCCTTGACCGCTGCCCCGATCTGGCGCGCCATGTCCCTGCCCTTTTCGCTGAGCTGACGCTGGGCGCTCATGTCGTCGAACTTGAAGGGGTAGACGTCCTTTTGACTGTCGTCGGTGGCGGTGTGCCGAAAGATCAGCACGTAGCCGCCTTGCTTGAGCGAGGCGATGAGCTCCGGCGTATCGGCCGCGGCGTGTCGGGAAAATCCAGCGAGAAGAACAATGAATACGAGGCGGCAAAGCACGTTCATGCGCGAAACCCTCCTGCAAAGGCCCCCGGAGGATGGTGGCGCGCAACGCGGTCGATTTCAATTATCGATTGCTGATGGGATGAGGTTCCCGTGAGGTTTTCGGATCAGACAGCCAGCCGCCGTGACGCCGCCAGCCCTGCCAGCGCTTCGTCCAGCTTGTCGCGATCGAGCGGCTTGATCAGGAATCCGTTCATGCCCGCCTCGAAGCAGGCATAACGGTCCTCCACCAGCGTATTGGCGGTGAGCGCGAGGATCGGCGTGTGGTGGCCGCCGGTCGCGGCCTCATGCGCGCGGATGCGCTTCGTCGCCTCGATGCCGTCGAGCTGCGGCATCTGGATGTCCATCAGCACGAGATCATAGGGCGTGCCGGCCGATGAAGCGGCGAGCCAGGACTCCAGCGCGGCCTCGCCGTGGACGGCGATGACGACGCGATGGCCGAGCTTCGTCAGCAGCGAGCGCATCAACAGCGCGTTGATCTCGTTGTCCTCGGCGACGAGGATCGACAGGCCTTTGGTCGCTGCTTTGGCCGGTGTCGCGCCGGCAGCTTCCGCCGGTGGTTCCGGCGCCAGATCGGGCGAGGCCACCTCCGGCGTCATCGCAAGGCGCGCGGCGAGCGAGGCCGCCCGCAGCGGCTTCACCAGAAAACCGGTGAAGGCCGGCGACAGCTTTTCGTGGCGCGAGCTGGAGGTCAGCAGCACGAGGCGCTGCAGCGCATGCGCGCGGGCCAGTTCGCCCAGCTGGTCGGCCGCGGCAGGGCCGATCGCACGATCGATCAGCACCGCGTGCCATGAGCGTTCCGGCAGCAGCGCTTCGGCAACCGCGGCATCCGCAACCATGCAGGTCTGGCCACCCCAGCGCTCGAGGCGCCGCGCGATCAGCGAGGCCTCGATGCCGTCGGCGACGAGGAGCATCGACTTGCCGGTGAGGTCGGGGCTCGGAAAGGCCGTCTGTCCCGCACTGGCTTGCGAGGGCGGAAGCGGCACCGCGATCTCGAAGGTCGAGCCTTTGCCCGGCTCGCTTGCGAGCGTGATCCGGCCGCCCATGCGCTTGACGATGCGTTCGCTGATGGCAAGGCCAAGCCCGGTGCCGCCATAGGTGCGGGCGACGCGCTCGTCGGCCTGTTCGAATTCGCGGAAGATGCGCTGCTGCGCCTCCGGCGCAATGCCGATACCGGAGTCGCGGACCAGGAAGCTGATCTCGTTCGGCCAGATACCGGGCTCGACGATCAGCGCGACGCCACCGCTCCCGGTGAACTTGATGGCGTTGCCGGCGAGATTGAGCAGCACCTGGCGCAGCCGCGCCGCATCGCCGACCACCTCCAGCGGCAGGCGCTCGTCGACATAGGCGGCGATCTCCAGCGTCTTGGCCTGCGCGCGGGGCGCGAGCAGCTCGGTGATCTCCTCGACCAGGGTCGAAAGCGCGAAGGGACGCTGCTCCAGATCAAGCTTGCCGGCCTCGATCTTGGAATAGTCGAGCAGTTCCTCGATCAGCGCCATCAAGGCTTCGCCCGAGGTTTTCACCGCTTTGGCGTAGGTCGCCTGCTCCGGGGTCAGATTGGTGTCGAGCAGGAGGCCGCCCATGCCGATGATGCCGTTCAGGGGGGTGCGGATTTCGTGCGAGGCCATCGCGAGGAAGCGCGATTTCGCGCGGTTGGCAGCGTCGGCCTGGTCGCGCGCGTCGGACAGAGCGCGTTCGGTCTCGGTGCGGTCGGTGACGTCGCGCCCCACGCTCTGCAATTCGGCGGGCTGTCCGGCATCGAGGCGGACATAGCCTTCGCGCCAGGCGATCCAGCGCGCGCCGAGCGGGGTTGCGATCTTCTGGTCGTGGATGCGTGTGCCGCTGCTTTCGCGGGCGCTGTCGCCCTGCTCCAGCACGTCGAAATCGAAACGCGTGCCGACCAGCGCGCTGCGCGCCTGTCCTGCGAGCGCGCAATAGGCTTCGTTGGCAAAGGTGATGCGGCCATCGGTAGCGCGCAGCACGATGAGGTCGCCCTGTTGCTCGAACAGGCTGCGGGCGCGTTCTTCCGCTTCCTTCAGCTCCCAATTGCGGTCGATCAGCGCCTCGTTGTGGGCGGCGAGGGTGCGCAGCCGCTTGTTCACGAAACGCAGGCGCATGCTCAGCGTCGCAAGGCCGAGGCAGGCGAGCGCGAACAGGAAGCTCGCGCCGATCGCAAAGGTGTGGGGATCGTAGCCGGAGCTTTCGGACCGGCTGCCGGACACGAAACCATAGGCGCCGCCGAACGTCGCCGAGAAGATCATGAAAGAGCGGATCGCGAAGGCGATGCGGGGATGCTGTCGCCTGAAACGGCGCATGCGCACCTTGATCCGGAACGTCCGACCCATCGCACCGACCCCGACTCTTTTTCGAATCCCGCCACCCGCCGTCTGCGACGATGTCGCGCCGATCTTGCGAACAGCTTGAGGCTTTGGCGCTGCCTCCAAACAGGACTAACGAGGTGTTAACGCTTCAGAGCGAGGCGGCCTGGAGCGGGAGCGGGCGATGGCCGCCATGGGCGCCGACGATCAGCGCTGCGGCCTCGCGCTGCGAGAACGACTTCGAGCGCACATAGATGCGGTAATCCGCCGGCCCTTCGGTGGAGAGATAGATCACCTGGCCGCCATCGACGGGCTGAGCGGCAATCGAGACGAGGCGCGTCGAGGGATTGGCCTGACAGGAATCCGGCTCGGAACCGAGACCGTCGTCGACCACGGCGAAGTCCGCAGTATCGGCGTCGTCGGTGATCTGAACCCGCACCGTGGCGCGGGCGGGATCTTCGGTGAAGGCGACATGGACGGCGGCCGTCCAGAACAGGGAGGTGAGCTCGACCGAGGTTTCGCCGAGGGCGATGCAGGGATGCGAGACCGAACCGATCTCCGCGCGGGCGAACACCGCAGCCGCCAACAAGGGAACAACCGAGGTCAGGATCTTGAAACGCAACATGACACTCTACTCGCCGGGGCCCCGGGAACTCGTAATCGAAACTTAGCGGGCCTTATGGTTTGCAGAGCGTAAAGGAAACTCGTTACCGCCGGGTTGATGCGCGGAATGATCAAGCCATCTGCCGCACATCCTCCGCGAGTGCGCGGTAGGACAAGGCTTCGGCGAGATGCAGCCGGCCGATCTTGTCGGCGCGATCGAGGTCGGCCAGCGTGCGCGCCACCCGCAGCACGCGGTGATAGCCGCGCGCGGACAGCCGCATGGTCTCGGCGGCGTCGCGCAGCAGCTTCTGGCCCTGCGCGTCCGGCTTTGCGATCTCCTCCAGCACGGAGGCTGGGGCCTCGGCATTGGTCCGAACCTTGGGCAGGCCGGCATCGGCATAACGCGCGAGCTGAATGTCGCGCGCCGCGGCCACGCGGGCGGCGACCTCGGCGGAGCCTTCCGCCGGCGGTGGCAGGATCAGATCCGCCGCGGTCACGGCCGGCACTTCGATGCGCAGGTCGATGCGGTCCATCAGCGGGCCGGAGATGCGCGCCTGATAGTCGCCGGTGCAGCGGTCGACGCGGCCGCGCTTGCAGGCATAGCCCGGCTCGAACGCGTTGCCGCAGCGGCACGGATTCATCGCCGCGACCAGCATGAAGCGGGCAGGGTAGGTGACGCGGTGATTGGCGCGCGACACCGCGACTTCGCCGTTCTCCAGCGGCTGCCGCAGTGAATCCAGCACGCGCGGATCGAACTCCGGCAATTCGTCGAGGAACAGCACGCCCTGATGCGCCAGCGAGATCTCGCCGGGTTTTGCACGCATGCCGCCGCCGGTGAGCGCGGCCATGCTGGCGGAATGATGCGGCGAGCGGAACGGCCGCCGTGCGGTCAGCGCGCCGCCCTCGATCTCGCCGGCGACGGAGGCGATCATCGAGACCTCGAGCAGCTCGCTCGGTGACAGCGGCGGCAGGATCGAGGGCAGGCGCGCCGCCAGCATCGACTTGCCGGCGCCGGGCGCGCCGATCATGAGCAGATGATGCCCGCCGGCGGCGGCGATCTCCAGCGCGCGCTTGGCGCTTTCCTGGCCCTTGATGTCGCGCAGGTCGAGCGTCGAGGCGGCGGGCTCATGCACCTTCGGTGATGGCCGCGACAGCACCTGCGTGCCCTTGAAGTGGTTGGCGATCTGGATCAACGAGCTTGCCGCGATGATCTGGATGTCCGGGCTCGCCCACGCCGCTTCAGAGCCGCACGAGACCGGGCAGATCAGCCCTTCCTCGCGCATATTGGCGCCGAACGCGGCGGGAAGAACGCCGGCCACGGGCGCGATCGAGCCGTCGAGGCCGAGCTCGCCGAGCACGGTGAAGCCGGTCAGCGCATCCGGCGGGATCGCGCCGATCGCCGCCATCAGGCCGAGTGCGATCGGCAGGTCGTAATGACTGCCTTCCTTCGGCAGGTCGGCCGGCGCCAGATTGACGATGATCCGCCGCGCCGGCAGCGCCAGGCCGGAGGCGATCAGCGCCGAGCGCACCCGCTCGCGCGCCTCCGACACCGCCTTGTCCGGCAGGCCGACGATCGCGAAGGCCGGCAGGCCCGGCGCGACCTGCACCTGCACGTCGACCGCACGGGCCTCGATCCCCTCAAAGGCGACGGTGGAAACCCGCTGAACCATGCTCAAACCAGCCTGCCCCTCTCGCACAATTAGGGGTAGCAGAGGCGGGCCGCTTCCGCAAGAACAATACGGGAACGATCTGAGGCGGGGAGCAAGCCCTAACCAGTCGTAAACGACATGCCGACACTAAGCCTCGAATGCCAGCTTCTGTCCTCAGCACATTCCAACGAATGTCCGCTACTCCTAAGGCTGCGGGATGGGCCGTGGTCTAACGGGTGAACAATTCAAATGCTTGCAAATCGCCGGAGAAGCGAACGTCGGGTGTGCAGCCGGCTCGCCAAGATCCATTTTGGCGCGGGCTCGCTGCCGCGGGACTGCACGATCACCGATATTTCGGATGGCGGCGTGAAAGTGGTGGCGGAATTCCTGGAAGTGCCGCCGCAATTCACCATCATCTTCGCACCCGATTATTCCCGCCAGTGCCGCCTGCGCTGGCGCATCGGCTGCGAATTCGGTGCCGAGTTCACCGACTAAAGCGCGCCGCGATGAGGATGAATCGCATCGCGCTTTAGGTTATTGTTCAAGCATGATCTTCTCGGAAAACCGCTGCGCACTTTTCCGGATCATGCTTTGAGATCTCCCAAGCCGCGTCCTTAACGGGACTTTAGCGTTAATCGGTAAGCATCTCTGATCAGTTGCCGAGTGATCAGAGTATGTCCAAGCGTTCGTCCCTCGCCTCTCCCCCGGCGAGATTGCTGCTTCCCGCACTTCTGGTGCTCGCCTTGGGTGGCTGCCAGACCGCCGGCATCGAGGATGTGACCGGCGCGCTCGGTGTCAGATCGGAAACGGCCGTCAAGGCCGATGCCAAGCCGGAAATGGATGCGTTGCGCGAGCGCTATCGCGCCAAGCCCAGTGATCCCAACGTTGCGCTCGCCTACGGCAAGGCGCTGCGCGAGTCCGGCCAGCGCGCGCAGGCGGTTGCGGTCATGGAGCAGGCGGTGCTCGCCCATCCCAGCAACAAGGCGCTGCTCGCCGGCTATGGCCGCGCGCTCGCCGACAGCGGCAATTTCCAGCAGGCCTTCGACGTCCTCAGCCGCGCGCATACGCCCGAGGATCCGGACTGGCGCATCCTGTCGGCGCAGGGTGCCGCGCTCGATCAGCTTGGCCGCAACGAGGAGGCGCAGCAATATTATGCCGCGGCGTTGAAGATCGTGCCGGACGAGCCGACCGTGCTGTCCAATCTCGGCCTGTCCTATATGCTGCAAAACAATTTGCCGAAGGCCGAACAGGTGCTCGGCCGCGCTTATCAGCGCAATCAGAACGATGCGCGGGTCCGCGCCAATCTCGCGCTCGTGCTGGGCTTGCAGGGCCGCGAGGCCGAGGCCGAAATCCTAGTGAAGGCCGATTTGCCGCCGGACCAGGCCGCGGCCAAGGTCGCGGCGCTGCGGCAGCTGCTGGCGAAGAAGCAGCAGCGGGCGGACAAGTAATCCGCCCCTCCTGGTGTACGCTTACGACGCCTTGCGATGCGGCGCCGAGTTGCGGCTTGACTTGCCCTTCAGCTTCTTCAGCAGCGGTCCGAGCAGCGAGCGCTTCGGCTTCTTCACCTCGCCGCGCCCGGCGAGGCGGTTCGCCATGTTCTGGAACAGCTCGGTGGTGCGGTGGCTCTTGGAGACCTCCGCGATCATCTGGCCGTTATTGGCTGCGGTGGAGAACAGTTTCGAATCGAACGGGATCACCGCGATCGGCTGGCTTTCCATGGTCTTGGCGAACGCCTTGACTTCGATCTCCGCGCGCTTGTGCATGCCGACCTGATTGAGGCAGTACAACGGCGGCCGGTCGTTCGGCCGCGCCGCCTTCAGCACGCTCAGCATGTTCTTGGTGTTGCGCAAATTGGCGAGATCGGGCTCGGCCACGATGACGATGTCGTCGGCGTTCACCAGCGCGCGCCGCGTCCAGCCGGACCATTGGTGGGGAACGTCGAGCACGATGCAGGGCGTGGTCATGCGCAGCGTGTCGAACACGGCGTCGAAAGCTTCGGCGCCGAAATCATAGACGCGGTCGAGGGTGGCAGGCGCCGCGAGCAGGCTGAGGCGCTCGGTGCATTTGGAGAGCAGGCGCTCCATCAGCGCCGTGTCCGGCCGGTCCTGCGACAGCACCGCGTTGGCGATGCCCTGCACGGGGTCCTGGTTGTAGTCGAGGCCCGCCGTGCCGAAGGCGAGGTCGAGGTCGATCACGACGGAATCGAGCGCGAGGTCACGCGCGATGGTCCAGGCCACATTGTGTGCGACCGTGGAGGCGCCGACGCCGCCCTTGGCGCCGACCACCGCGATGACCCGGCCGGTGATGATGGCCTCGGAGGCCGAGAACAGGCTGCAGATCGAGCGGACGACATCGAGGGTTTCAACCGGTCCCACCACATAGTCGTTGACGCCGCGACGCACCAGCTCGCGATAGGGCGCGGTGTCGTTGGGGTTGCCGATCACGACCACGCGGGTGCCGGGGTCGCAGACGCCGGCGAGGTCGTCCAGTCCCTCGAGGATGTCGCGCGTACCGTCGGATTCGATCACGATCACGTTCGGCGTCGGCATCGATTCATAGACTTCGATCGCCGCGGCAAGGCCACCGTCCTTGGCGGTGAGGTGCGCCTTGGCGAGCCGGCGGTCCTGCCCTGCCGCGGTCACCGCGGCGAGCGTCTTATCGGTCTCGCAAAAAGCCTGCACCGAGATGCGGGGAACCGGCGCAATGTGTTCCTCGGGGTGCTGCGGATCGTCCGCTTCTTCGTCGTGAATGCCCGTCATTTGCCTGTGTCGCTGAGCTTGGCCTTGTCGGCCTCGGAATTGGGAGTCGAGATCGCAGTGCCCTTGCGATAGCGATCAAAGGCGATGTCGCGCCGCGCGGTATAGGCCGGCGTCTCGGATCGAGGCTGTTCCAGGTCGGCCGGATTGTCGATCATCGCGGCGAGATTGCGCTGGCTGGCGCAGCCCAGATTGAAGTAGGGCCGATTCTCGTTGTAGCCGGGATCGAGGATGTTGGGACCGAGGTCTTCCGGCCACAGCCCGCAAGGGCCGGCGACCGCGGCGATCTTCGAATAGCTCAGACGGATGGTGGGCAGCAGCCCGGGATCCTCAGGGCGATAGGGGTGCTGGACGATGGCACGCGACGGCACGCCGCCGGATGCGAGCACGGAACGGATTTCCCGATAGGTCGCAGCCGCCGCGCGCGAATTCGCGCTGTCGACGGGAACGTCGACGACGACGGAGCCGGTGCCTTCTCGCACCCAGTCCCGGGCGATGCCCGCGACGTCCGAATGCTGTGCGGCCGACAGGCCACCCCTCGCCTTGCCGACGAAGATCACGATCGACTTCTTGCCTTCCTGCACCGCGATCGGGTGGCGCTGGCGATAGTCGGTCGGCACCGTCTGGGTGACGATCTCGCCGGTGGTGTTGCAGGCGCCCAGCATGACGGAGAGTCCCGTCAGTGCCAGCGCGACGCCCAGATTGCGACGTCGATCGGCTATCGTCTTCGTCATCGCTTCATCCCCTCTTGCCCCAAATCCCGCCCCGTTCCCCAGCCGTCCGTTCGTCTCAGTCGATGATGAAGCCGAAATCGCCGGGCGCGCCGGCGATCGGATCGACGCGACGCGCGATGCCATAGAGGCGGTTCATGCGGCCGAGCAGCGCGGTCTGCGCGTCCGAGGCCGGGGCGAAGCCGTCGTCGGGCCGCGCCAATTCCTTCTGGGCAACCGCGCGCACCACATAGGGCGTCACGATTACCATCAGCTCGGTCTCGTTGTTGACGAAGTCCTGGCTGCGGAACAGCGCGCCGATGATCGGCACCTGGTCGACGCCGGGCAGGCCGTTGATCGCCTGCTTGGTCTGTTGCTGGATCAGGCCGGCCATCGCCATCGAGCCGCCGGAGGGAATCTCCAACGTCGTCTCGGCGCGGCGGGTCTGGATCGAGGGGATGGTGATCGAGTTGCTCGAGGTCGAGGACACCGCCTGCGTCAACGTGATCGAATTCGTATTCGACAGCTCCGAGACCTCGGTCATCACGCGCAGGCTGATGCGGCCTTCGCTGAGCACGACCGGGGTGAAGTTCAGGGAGATGCCAAACTTCTTGTAGGTGACCTGGGTGGTGCAGACGTGGGTGACCGGATCGCAGGAATAGCCTGCCGGAATCGGGAATTCGCCGCCGGCAATGAAGGTGGCGGATTCGCCTGAGATCGCGGTCAGGCTCGGTTCGGCGAGCGTGCGCATGACGCCGGCGCTTTCCATCGCGCGCATGGTGGCGCTGACGGTGGCGACGCCCTTGGCGAGGCCGGCAACGCCGAGCCCGTTGCTGCCGACGATCGGTCCGCCCGAGACCGAGAACGGGTTGGAATTGTTGAAATTCACCACCGCGGTGCCGGCGTTCAGGCTGGCGCTGAGATCGACGCCGAGCTGCTTGACGATGTCGCGGCGCACTTCGCCGACGACGACCTTGAGCATCACCTGGTCGCGGCCGCGCACGACGATGCTGTTGACGACCTTGTCCGAGCCGCCGACCAGCTTTGCGGCGACCTCGCCGGCCTGCTGAGCTTCGACCGGGCTCGACACCGATCCGGTCAGCATCACGCTGTCGCCGACGCCTTCGATCTGGACGCCCGGCAGCGACTGGCGCAGGGCCGCGCGCATGCCGTTGAGGTCGCGTTTCACTGCGATGTCATAGGAGGCGACCTGCTGGCCGTCGGCGGTGAAGAATACGACGTTGGTCTGGCCGACCTGACCGCCGATGATATAGGCGCGCTGGGCCGAGCGGATCACTGCATTGGCGATCTTGGGATCGGCCACCAGCACGTCCTTGACCTCGCGCGGCAGGTCGATGACGACGGATTTGCCGACGCCAAGCGAGAGAAAACGCGTCTTCGCCGGTGCGATGGTCGCGACCGACGACACGCCGAAATCCGGTGCCTGCATCGGCGCCTGGTCGCCGACCGGCGCATCCGTCGCGCTGACCAGGTCGGGGGCTGCGAGCAGCCCCAGCATCAGCATCGTCCCCGTCCAGAACGAGCGCGTGCGCTTCCCCCGAAGGCGCACGCCCGTCCGATCATCCCCGTAGTTCATGCTATCCCCATCATCACTTCTGTGACGTCAATTGCCTTGCCTGCACCCCGTAGCGGATCACGTTCACGCCGCCCGCGCGCTTGATCCCCTGGTCCTCAGGTGTGCCGTCCACTGCGTTGGCATCGACGATGCTCCGCAGCGCGAGCTGGAGCGTGCCGCCCTGACGCGCGGCTGCGAGCACTGCGACCTGGTCGGGCCGGAGCTCAAGCGTGACGGTCTTGCCGACGACGGCGTTCTGGCCGTCCTTCTCCTTCGGCGCCTGGTCGATCGCGAGCACGCGGATATTGGTCAGGATGACCTCGGACAGGACGAGATCGTTGCCGCCGGTCGGACCGTTATTGTTGGCGCCGTCGGGGTTCTTCAGACGGCGGGTCAGGACGATGTCGACGCGGTCATTCGGAAGGATGAAGCCGCCAGCGGCGGTCTCGGCTGAGATCTCGGTGGAAACGGCGCGCATCCCGGCGGGCAGGATCGCGGCCATGAATCCGGAGCCGTCGGCCTTGACCAGCTTCTGCTCGCGGATCGGCTCACCCTGCATCAGCGGGACGCGGGCGATCGAGCCGGCGATCTGGGTCTGCGCCTCGGGCCTGCTGTCGCGGCGGATGAAGGCGCTGCTCGCGGTCGCTGCCGGCCAGGCCTGCCATTGCAGGTCCTCGGGCTTCACCGCCTGGCCGAGCCCGATGTCGGACTTGGCGACGAGGACCTCGACGGTCGGCAGCTTCTCGGCGGCGGGCAGAACGGGCGCGGGCTTGTTGTCGAAGCCGCTCGCCAGATACGCCGCGACGCCGCCGGCGCCCAGCGCGATGACGAGAACGACAATGCGTGCGGTATTCATACGCTTTTACTCATACGCGGGGCACTCGAACCGCACCTGGCGTGTTCCCCCGCGTCGATGAGTAGGGAGTAAAAGTATAAGGGGTGTTGCGAGGCCGAATGCGATGGCCGGCCACGATGCTGGTTTTCGGCAGATGGTGAACGCGGCGTTATCCGGTCGGCCAGCGGCCCCGTAGATTCACGCAGTACGGAACGTCCGTTCGAATGACATGCGCGGCGTCATGGTGAATGGGTGGTTAGTGGTGGGTGGGTGCGATCATGCCAATGGGATCGCAGCAGCGCTCCACAATATCGGTGTCGTCCCGGCGAACGCCGGGACCCATAACCCCAGGGAGCAATTTGACGAAGATTGAGCGCCCGGTACCGCGACCAAGCTCCCTGGATAGATTCCGCGGTATGGGTCCCGGCGTTCGCCGGGACGACGTTGAGGAGAGTTCGCGCGCTCCCCAACGTCATCATTGCAGAGTGCTACTTCGCCCGCTTCTGCTCGATCACGTCCCACACCTTCGCCGCCACATCCGGCCCGCCAAGCCGCGCGATCGCGCGGATGCCGGTCGGCGAGGTCACGTTGATCTCGGTGAGGTTGCCGTTGATGACGTCGATGCCGACGAACAGCAGGCCGCGCTCACGCAGCGCCGGGCCGACGGTGGCGCAGATCTCGCGCTCGCGCGGGGTGAGCTCGGTCTCCTGCGCAGCGCCGCCGCGCACCATGTTGGAGCGGAGGTCGTCGGTGGCCGGCACGCGGTTCACCGCGCCGGCGAACTCGCCGTTGACCAGGATGATGCGCTTGTCGCCGTGCTTCACCTCGGGGATGAATTGCTGGATCACCCAGGGCTCCCGGAACGTCACCGAGAACATGTCGAACAGCGAGCCGAAATTCATGTCCTGCGGCATCACGCGGAATACCGCCGCGCCGCCATGGCCGTGCAGCGGCTTCATCACGACGGCGCCGTGCTTGTCGCGGAAGGCGTTGATCTCATCTAAGTCGCGCGAGATCAGGGTCGGCGGCATCAGCTGCGGAAAATTCATCACGAACAGCTTTTCCGGCGCGTTGCGCACGGAAGCTGGATCGTTGACCACCAGCGTCTTCGGATGGATGCGCTCCAGAAGATGCGTCGAGGTGATGTAGGCGAGGTCGAACGGCGGGTCCTGGCGCAGCAGCACCACGTCGAAGCCGTTCAGCGCCTCGCGCCTGGGTTCGCCGAGCGTGAAATGGTCGCCGGACTCGTCGCGCACGGTCAGGAGCTGAACCGGCGCCACGATCTCCTCGCCGACCATCGAGAGCTTGTCGGGCGTATAATAGGACAGGCCGTGGCCGCGCTTCTGCGCCTCCAGAAGCAGCGCAAAGGTGGAATCGCCCTTGATGTTGATGCGGGCGATGGGGTCCATCTGGACGGCGACGTTCAGTTTCATGGTCTGCCTTTCAGGTCGAGGCGTCGAATGCCGCCAACACATGGCGCGGAAGTGAGCGCGGCGCAATCAGCATGGCGTCGAATCGCAATTCGAATTCGGCATGCTCGGGATGCGCCACGAGCCAGCCTTGCGCGGCGGCGATGATGCGCTGCTGCTGGCGCGGCGTCACGGCGAAGGCGGCGTCATCCAGCGTGGCCCGCGCCTTGACCTCGACGAAGGCGATCAGACTGCGGCGGCGTGCCACGATGTCGATCTCGCCATGCGGGGTGCGGTAGCGTTTGGCCAGGATGCGGTAGCCCTTGGCCATCAGATAGGCCGCTGCGCGGCTCTCCGCGGAGATGCCGGTGTGAAACGCGGCGACGCGCTCGGGCGAGGGGACCTTCGGTTCCACCGGGACCTCAGTCTTCGCCATCGCCGCCCCTTGAGTTTTTGGCGAGCTCGAGCGCGCGGGCATAGACCTCGCGGCGCGGCCGGCCCGAGAGTGCGACCGCATGCGCCACGGCGTCCTTGACGCTGTGCGCGGCGAGCTGCTCGCGCAACAAATCGTCCAGCGCATCCGATGTCAGCACCTCGGCGTCGGCCGCTGGCGGAGCGATCACCAGCACGAACTCGCCGCGCGTCTCCAGCGTATCGGCCTCGCGCGCCAGCTGGCTCAACGGTGCGCGCGAAACCTCCTCGTGCAGCTTGGTCAGCTCGCGGCAGATCGCGGCCTCGCGCGCCCCCATGATCTCGGCGAGCTCTGCGAGCGTGTCCTGCACGCGGTTGCCCGACTCGAACATCACCAGCGTCGCGTCGATGCGCGCGAGCTCGGTCAAGCGCGCCTTTCGCGCGGCGGACTTTGCCGGCAGGAAACCCTCGAAAAAGAAGCGGTCGGTCGGCAGTGCCGCGACCGACAGCGCCGCCAGCACCGAGGACGGGCCGGGCAGGGCATACACCGCATGGCCGGCGGCGCAGACCTCGCGCACCAGCTTGAAGCCGGGATCGGAGATCAACGGCGTGCCGGCGTCGGAGACCAGTGCAATCGAGCCGCCCTGCCCCAACGCCTCCAGGATTTTCGGGCGCGCGGCTTCCGCATTGTGCTCGTGATATTGCTTGAGCTGCGCGGCGATGGCGTAGCGCTCGGTCAGGCGCCGGGTGATGCGGGTGTCCTCGCAGGCGATGACGTCGACGCCGGCGAGGGTCTGCAGCGCCCGCAGCGTGATGTCGCCGAGATTGCCGATCGGGGTTGCGACCAGATGGAGGCCCGGTGCCGCCTTCGGCGCCGCAAGCCGATGGGCATCGATGGAGAAACCGCGCGAGGCGGCGTCTTGAGCTTCAGGCGTATTTATCGGGGCCGGCTTTGCGCGCATAATGAAAGCAACTTAGGCACGATCCGCAGGGCTGGGAACCGGCTCGCCGAAAAAGATCGTGCCGAGGTGAGGGGCGAGGAACGGACGGGAATGTGATCGATCCAGGATCACGTCGAGGGGGAGTGAGGGCTCTCACGCCATATTCGCGACCGAAACGCCGCCTTGATGCTGAATGAGCGAGGGCAAACAGCTGCCGGGACAGCAAGGCGGCCGCGTTAAGCGGCTATTATCCTTTTGTTTCGGTTAACTATTTGCCGACAATATGCCTGAATCCGCGACTTGTGTCGTGGAAGGAATGTCGTGACCGGCCGGCGCCGGCGGGTCAGAAGAGAAGCTGCATGGTGGGCCCGCGTTATCCAAAATCTCCCGTTCCGGGGTCCCTGATGTCAGGGGCGACCCGCCGGAGCGCGCTCGGCCTGTTGCTCGGCACGCCCCTGCTGTCGGCCTGCGCCGGCGTGCAGCAGAGCCTGAGCCAGTTCTCCAACCCGTTCTCGAGCTCGACGCCGCCGGCTCAGCCCGCAGGTCCCCCGCAACAGGCGACGACCGCCGGCACCGGCGGCGTGAAGGTCGCCGTGATCCTGCCGCTCTCGGCCGCCGGCAATGCCGGCTTGGCCGCACAATCCATGCGCAACGCCGCCGAGATGGCGCTGGCCGAGTTCCAGAACCCGAACATCCAGCTGCTGATCA
This sequence comes from Bradyrhizobium sp. CIR18, assembly GCF_014198295.1. NCBI lineage: Bacteria > Pseudomonadati > Pseudomonadota > Alphaproteobacteria > Hyphomicrobiales > Nitrobacteraceae > Bradyrhizobium > Bradyrhizobium sp. CIR18. Next base: position 292,515 of record NZ_JACIHF010000006.1, read on the forward strand.
AGGACGACAATGGCAGCCCGCAGGGCGCGCAGGCGTCCGCGCAGCAGGCCGTCGACGAAGGCGCCGAGATCATTCTGGGACCGCTGTTCGCGCAATCGGTGCCGGCGGTGGCGCAGGTCGCGCGCACGCGCGGCATCTCGGTGATCGCGTTCTCGACCGATTCCAGCATCGCCGGCCGCGGCGTCTATCTGCTCTCCTTCCTGCCGGAGTCCGACGTCAACCGCATCGTCGAATATTCCGCCAGCATCGGAAAGCGCTCCGTCGCCGTGCTCGTGCCCGACAATGCCTATGGCAATGTCGTCGAGGCCGCGGTGAAGGCGGCCGTGCCGCGGCGTGGCGGGCGCATCGTCGCCTTCGAGAAATACGGCGCCGATCGCGCCACACCGGCACGCACCGTGGCGCAGCAGCTCGGCAGTGCGGATGCGTTGTTCATTGCCGATGACGGCGATGCCGTGGTGACGGTCGCAGATGCGATGACGGCGGCGGGCGCGAACTTGCGCAACATCCAGCTGCTCGGCACCGGCCTGTGGGACAATCCGCGGGTCTATGCCAATGCGAACCTGCAAGGCGGCCTCTATGCCGCGCCCGACCCGGCCGGCTTCCGCGCCTTCTCCGGTCGCTACCGCACCAAATACGGCGCGGAGCCGATTCGCACCGCAACGCTGGCCTATGACGCGGTCGCTCTGGTCGCCGCGCTGGCGCGTACGCAAGGCACCACGCGCTTCTCGCCCGACGTGCTCACCAACCCCTCCGGCTTTGCCGGCATCGACGGCCTGTTCCGTTTCCGTGCGGATGGCACCAATGAGCGCGGGCTTGCGGTGATGAAAGTGACGAACGGCGGCGGCGTTGCGGTTGCGGGCTCGCCGAAGAGTTTTGGGGCGTAGCGAGAGACGATGGTGCCGTAGGGTGGGCAAAGCGAAGCGTGCCCACGAACTTCATGCGAATTGCTGAGAGATGGTGGGCACGGCGCAAGTGCGCCTTTGCCCGCCCTACGAGATCTCGCTACGCCGCGAGATCCGCGACCACCGCATCCAGCACCGGAAAACCGCTGCTGGTCACGCGCAGCCGGCCCGTCGCATCCACCGTGATCGCGCCTTCCTCGCGCAGCAGCGCGATGCGCTTGGGATCGAGCGGGCGACCGGAGAGGGCTTTGTAGCGCTCGGGGTCGATGCCTTCGGCGAGACGCAATCCCATCAGCAGGAATTCGTCGGCGCGCTCTTCGCTGTTGAGGAGATCGTCGGTGACGACACCATGGCCGTTGGTCTCGACCCGCATCAGCCAGGCCTCGGGACGCTTCTCGGTGGCGGTCGCATGCCTGACGCCGTCGATGTCGAGCCGGCCATGCGCGCCGGGGCCGATGCCGGCATATTCCTCACCGCGCCAGTAGACCAGATTGTGCCGGCACTCGGCGCCGCGCCGCGCGTGATTGGAGATCTCGTAGGCGGGCAGGCCGAGCTTGTCGCAGGTCTCCTGCGTGACGTCGTAGAGCGCGCGCGAGACCGCTTCGTCCGGCGTCTTCAATTTGCCGGCCTGGTGCAGGCCGAAGAACGGCGTGCCCTCCTCGATCGTCAATTGATAGAGCGACAGATGCTCGGCCGCTTCGTCGATGGCGAGACGCAGTTCATCGGCCCACATCGCCGGCGTCTGGTCGGGACGGGCGTAGATCAGATCGAACGAATAGCGATCGAACGAGCGGCGTGCGATCGCGACCGCATCGAGCGCCTCGCGCGCGCTGTGCAGGCGGCCCAGCGCTTTCAGCGAGGCATCATCGAGCGCTTGTACGCCGAGCGAAACGCGGTTGACGCCGGCGGTGCGATAGCCGGCAAAGCGGGTAGCTTCGACGCTGGTCGGATTCGCCTCCAGCGTCACCTCGACATCGCCGGCGACGGTCCAGTGCTTGCCGATCGCGTCGAGCACCGCGCCGACGGTTGCGGGCTGCATCAGCGAGGGCGTGCCGCCGCCGAGAAAGATCGAGGTGACTTCACGGCCGGGCGAGCGCTCGGCGGTGGCCGCGATCTCCTGCGCGAAGGCGGATGCGAAGCGCGCCTCGTCGATCGCGGCGTGACGGACATGGCTGTTGAAGTCGCAATAGGGACACTTCGACAGGCAGAACGGCCAGTGCACGTAGACGCCGAAGGCTGCGGATTCTTGTTTTGACGCGTTTTCCTGGCGCGAACCGGTATCCACTTCGCTCGAAAACGCTCTATCGCGGCTCAAGGCAGATCTCCGCCAGTTTCACGAAGGCGCGGGCGCGATGCGACAGGCCGAGGCCAAGCGGCGGCAGGCCGTGCTTCTCGATGCTCTCCATCTCGCCGAAGGTGCGATCATATCCGTCAGGCAGGAACATCGGATCGTAACCAAAACCGGCGGTGCCGCGCGGCGGCCAGACCAGCGTGCCGTCGACGCGCGCCTCGACCTCATCGAGATGATCGTCGGGCCAGGCGACGCAGAGCGCGGAGACGAAATGCGCCTTGCGCTTCTCCGGGGTCGTCGCGCCACGCTCCTGCAGCAGGCGTTCGATCTGTGCCATCGCCGCGTTGAAGTCTTTGCCTGGGCCGGCCCAGCGCGCGCTGTAGATACCGGGCGCACCATCCAGTGCGTCGACCACGATGCCGGAATCGTCGGCGAAGGCGGGAAGCCTGGTCGCCTGCGCCGCCGCGATCGCCTTGATCGCGGCATTGCTGCGGAAATCGTTGCCGGTCTCGTCCGGTTCGGCGAGGCCGAGCTCACCGGCCGACACCGCCTCGATGCCGTACGGCGCGAGCAGCTCCTTCATCTCGGCCAGCTTGCCGGGATTATGGGTGGCGATGACGAGCTTTCCGGTGATTCGGCGGTGCATGGGCCTATTGACTACGCCACAGCCAGTTTCTGCAAGTCCACGAGACGCGCGATGCCTTTTTGCGCCAGGGCGATCAGCTTCAGGAACTCGTCCTGCGTAAAAGGCTCGCGTTCCGCGGTGCCCTGCACCTCGATGATGCGGCCATCGCCGGTCATGACGAAATTGGCGTCGGTCTGGGCTTCCGAATCCTCGGCATAGTCGAGATCGAGCACCGGCGTGCCGTTGTAGATGCCGCAGGAGATCGCGGCGACGTTGTCGCGCATCACGTTGGCCTTGATCATGTTGCGCGCCTTCATCCAGTTGATGCAATCGGCGAGCGCGACCCAGGCACCGGTGATCGAGGCCGTGCGCGTGCCGCCGTCGGCCTGGAGCACGTCGCAATCGACCGTGATCTGGCGCTCGCCGAGCGCTTCGAGATCGACGATGGTGCGAAGCGAGCGGCCGATCAGGCGCTGGATCTCGACGGTGCGGCCGCTCTGCTTGCCGGCGGAAGCCTCGCGGCGGGTGCGCTCGGAGGTCGCGCGCGGCAGCATGCCGTATTCAGCGGTGACCCAGCCGCGGCCCTGGCCCTTCAGCCACGGCGGCAGACGATCTTCCAGCGTGGCGGTGACCAGCACATGGGTGTCGCCGAACTTCACCAGGCAGGAGCCTTCCGCATATTTGACCACGCCGCGCTCCAGCGTCACGGGGCGCAATTCGTCGGGCGCACGGCGGCTTGGCCGCATGGGAAATCCTCCAAAACTCGTCGGTATAGGGCTGTTCGCGGTGCTTGTAGGTGGGGTGAGGGTATGCGGCAAGGGGAAAGGACAAGGCTTTTTCACCCCCGGTTTTCCACCCTGCAAACGCGACGCTTGTCAGAACCCTCCTGGATGGACAAATTATGAGCATCTGAGAGGAGTTACCGTCTGTGGCCCATCACGATCCGATCCATCTGATCGCGCCGCGCGCAGGCCTCGCCCAGCTCAACGAGCGTTCTCGCGACATCTTTCGTCAAATTGTCGAAAGTTATCTCGCGACCGGCGAGCCGGTGGGCTCGCGCAATATCTCGCGCCTCATCGCCATGCCGCTATCGCCGGCCTCGGTCCGCAACGTCATGGCCGATCTGGAACAGCTCGGTCTGATCTACGCCCCGCACACCTCCGCCGGCCGGCTGCCGACGGAACTCGGGCTGCGTTTCTTTGTCGATGCCCTGATGCAGGTCGGCGACCTCAACGAGGCCGAGCGTCAATCGATCCAGAGCCAACTCACCTCCGTCGGCCAGCCCCAATCGGTCGAGGCAGCGCTGGACCAGGCGCTGACGCGGCTGTCCGGCCTCACGCGGGCCGCCGCGGTGGTGCTGACGCCGAAATCCAATGCGCGGCTGAAGCATATCGAATTCGTCCGGCTGGAACCCGAGAGGGCGCTGGTGATCCTGGTCGGTGAGGACGGCCAGGTTGAAAACCGCGTGCTGTCGCTACCCCCCGGAGTTCCCTCCTCGGCAATCACCGAGGCCGGCAATTTCCTCAATGCGCGCATCCGTGGCCGCACCCTGGCCGAGGCGCGGCTCGAGCTCGAGACGGCACTTGGACAGGCCCGCGCCGAGCTCGATCAGCTTGCACAGAAGGTGATTTCCGCCGGCATCGCCAGCTGGTCCGGCGGCGAGAACGAGGATCGCCAGCTCATCGTCCGCGGCCACGCCAATCTGCTCGAAGACCTGCACGCGCTAGAGGATCTGGAACGAGTGCGCCTGCTGTTCGACGATCTCGAGACCAAGCGCGGCGTGATCGACCTGCTGGGGCGCGCCGAGACCGCCGAGGGCGTGCGCATCTTCATCGGCAGCGAGAACAAGCTGTTTTCGCTCTCGGGGTCCTCCACCATCATCTCGCCGTATCGGGATGCCGCCGGCCATATCGTCGGCGTTCTGGGCGTGATCGGGCCGACACGGCTGAATTATGCCCGTGTGATCCCGACCGTGGACTACGCCGCCCGTATCGTCAGCCGCCTTTTGGGAGGCTGACCGGCGTTTCCGCCGATCACGGGCGCTTGATTTTCGGCGCTTTAGGCACGATATCCGGGCCAACAATCCCTGGAAACGAGTTCGAGATTAGAGCCGATGACCGAGCAAGACCGGCAACCCGAAGACACGACTGCAGCGACCGGCGAGCCCGTGGTGTCAAAACCCTACATCATGCCCGACGATCCCGAGCCCGGCTCGGTCGAGCTGTTGCAGAAGGAAGCCGCCGAGGCGCGCGACCGCATGTTGCGGACGCTGGCCGAGATGGAGAATCTGCGCAAGCGGACCACCAAGGAGGTCGCCGACGCCCGGCTCTACGGCATCACCGGCTTTGCCCGCGACGTGCTCGACATCGCCGACAATCTCCAGCGCGCGCTCGATGCCGTTCCGGCCGAGGCCCGTGCCGCAGCCGATCCCGGCCTGATCGCGCTGATCGAGGGCGTCGAGCTCACCGAGCGTTCGCTGCTCAACGCGCTGGAAAAGCACGGCGTCAAGAAGCTCGATCCGCAGGGCCAGAAGTTCGACCCGAACTTCCACCAGGCGATGTACGAAGTGCCCGATGCGTCGGTGCCGTCGGGCACCGTGGTGCAGATCATGCAGGCCGGCTACACCATCGGCGAGCGCGTGCTGCGCCCGGCTCTGGTCGGTGTCGCCAAGGGCGGCGCGAAGGCGGCGGCCGCGGCGAACAACAACGAGTCGAGCGGCGCGGCGAATTGAGTTTCAGACCCTCATGGTGAGGAGCCGCGCGTTTGCGCGGCGTCTCGAACCATGAAGGCCAAGATGTAACGGCGGGGCCTTCATCCTTCGAGACGCGCGCGAAGAAGCGCGCTCCTCAGGATGAGGGTCTGACAGTGTCGCGCGAGTCCTACGCGCTCACCGCGATATCCGCGGACTGAATCCGCTTCACGCCGGCCTTGGCCATATCGGCCCAGGCTTTTGCCAGCGAGCCCTGATTGTCGATGCCGCGGCAGGCGTCTTCCACCACATAGACCTCGAAGCCAGCCTTGCGCGCGTCGAGCGCGGTCCAGGCGACGCAGAAATCCGTCGCGAGCCCTGCGACGAAGACGCGCTTGATCTTGCGTCCCCTCAGATAGCCGGCAAGTCCGGTCGAGGTCTTGCCGTCGGCTTCGAGGAAGGCCGAATAGCTGTCGACGTCCTTGTGAAAGCCCTTGCGGATGATCAGCTCGGCGTGCGGGATCGCAAGGTCCTTCGACAGCGAAGCGCCGTCGGTGCCCTGCACGCAATGGTCGGGCCACAGCACCTGCTTGCCGTAGGGAAGGTCGACGGTCTCGAACGGCTTCTTGCCGGAATGCACCGACGCAAACGAGATGTGGCCCGGCGTGTGCCAGTCCTGCGTCATCACCACGTTGGCAAACGCCTTCGAGATCTTGTTGATGACGGGCACCACCTGCTCGCCTTCCTTCACGGCGAGGCTGCCGCCCGGCAGGAAGCAGTTCTGCACGTCGATCACCAGCAGCGCGGAGGCATCGTCCGGCTTGATCGATGCCGCTGCAAAGAGCGCGTTGGGCGCGAGAGTCACCAGCGCCGTCGTTCCAAGCATTGCCAAGACTTGTCGCCGATCCAGCATCGTTCGCCTCCCTCCAGGATGATCCAACGGAGACGAAGCCTAGTTCCGTTCGTATACGAACAGAAGCCCGAAAATGCGGCCGGTATTGGCGAGGGGGTGGGCTCTTGTCGCGTGCTCGGTGCAACCTCTCCCGCTTGCGGGGGCGGTCGGCGCGAAGCGCCGGGTGGGGGCTCTCTCCACATCGGGAGTGCCAGCACCCTCTCCCCACCCTCCCCCGCAAGCGGGGGAGGGTGCGCATTTCGGTCGGAGATGTAGCCTAGCCCTTCGGTTGAATCCCGTCGCGCACGGCGCGGAAGCGGGTGAAGGCGGCCAGCCACTGGTCGCGCGGCGCGCTGGCGATGATGCGCAGCGAGGCGCCGCCGCTTGAGAAGCGGATCCACTGCACCACGGTCACCGGGACCTTGTCCTTGCCGCTGACGCCGTCGATCCGGGTCTCGAAGCCTTGCTGGCCGTTGATGCGGATCGGCTCGGACATGGTGACGCGCGATTCGCGAACGCCGGGGATCTGCAGCGCCGCCTCCTGGGCGAAGCGGGCGCGGTCGTCGGCGGCTTGCGGCGTGGCGCCGATCAGACCGAGGATCATGAATGGCTTCGACTCATAGCCTGCGCTCTCATTGCCGTCGGCGAGGATGATGCTGCTGCCCGGCGCGAGGGTCCGGATGTCCTTGAATTCGGCGAGATCGGTGATCCTGAACGGCATCAGCGCGATCTGCTCCTCGACCGAGACCTGCTTGCGGGTGACGGTGCTGGCGAACATCTGCCGCACCGCTTCATCCGTGTAGATCTTGGTCGCATTCTCCGGGACCTGCACCGCGACATAGCCGGAGAAGCCGGCGCCTGGCACGATCATCGAATAGCGCTTTACCGGGGTATCGCCGGCCTTGCCGCTTTCGGTGGTGAAATAGGCGAGGCCCGCCGGCGTCTCGATCTTGTCCTGCTTGACGCCGCCGGCGCCGGCCGGATTGGAATTGAAGGCGCTCACGACCTCGCCATAGGCCGCCGGCGGCAGCTCGGTGATCAACACCTTGACGCTGCCGTCCTCGCTCTCGAAGCCCGGAAAGGTTTTTGCCGTGCTGAGACCGACCAGCGGCACCATGCCGAGGCGCAAGCCGGGCGGAAACACGGCATCGGCCGCGAGGGCCGGAAACGCGGAGGCGATCAGGAGGGCGAGCGCGGCGAGGGGGCGGATCAGCTTCATGGGCACTCTGATTGGTTCACATTGAGGCCGTTCGATGGTCGGCCACCGGGCCGCATTGTCGCGCGAAGCAGCCGTGGCGGCTGACCGGCCGGTCCGCCTTTTACCGGGTTTGGGCGTGCGGCAACAGGGCGGGCGGACTTGCGGTAGCGGGGGGCTTGCTGACGCCTGAACCTGTTAATAATTCCTCACCCGCAAGGGCGGTTGAGCCCGGATATCATCGTCCAAAACCCAATGTTTTCACGGCAGAAACGTAGCTTCGGTCCTTGCGGGCCCCTCCCCCCCTCCTATATGAGCCTCAATCATCGCAATATCGCGGATGTTTGATCTTAGGGGGTTTCGGTCGGGTGCCTTCTGGGCCCAGCCAACCTGCCGCAAAAACAAGGATATCAGGACCATGGGAAAGGTCATTGGGATCGACCTCGGCACCACGAATTCGTGCGTCGCCGTGATGGATGGCAAGAACGCCAAAGTCATCGAGAATTCCGAAGGCATGCGCACGACGCCTTCGATCGTCGCCGTGACGGACGACGGTGAGCGCCTCGTCGGCCAGCCGGCCAAGCGCCAGGCCGTCACCAATCCCGAGCGCACCTTCTTCGCAGTGAAGCGCCTCATCGGCCGCCGCTACGATGACCCGATGGTCGAGAAGGACAAGAAGCTCGTCCCCTACAAGATCGTGAAGGCTTCCAACGGCGACGCCTGGGTCGAGGCCGACGGCCAGACCTACTCGCCCTCGCAGGTCTCGGCGTTCATCCTGCAGAAGATGAAGGAGACCGCGGAAGCCCATCTCGGCCAGAAAGTCGATCAGGCCGTCATCACCGTTCCCGCCTACTTCAACGACGCCCAGCGCCAGGCGACCAAGGACGCCGGCAAGATCGCGGGCCTCGAAGTGCTGCGCATCATCAACGAGCCGACCGCGGCCGCGCTCGCCTATGGCCTCGACAAGACCAAGACCGGCACGATCGCCGTGTACGATCTCGGCGGCGGCACGTTCGATATTTCGATCCTCGAGATCGGCGACGGCGTGTTCGAGGTAAAGTCGACCAACGGCGACACCTTCCTCGGCGGCGAAGACTTCGACATGCGCCTGGTCGGCTATCTCGCCGACGAATTCCAGAAGGAGCAGGGCATCAATCTGCGCAACGACAAGCTCGCCTTGCAGCGCCTGAAGGAAGCCGCTGAAAAGGCCAAGATCGAGCTGTCCTCGACGACGCAGACCGAGATCAACCTGCCCTTCATCACCGCGGACCAGACCGGCCCGAAGCATCTGACGATGAAGCTGACCCGCGCCAAGTTCGAAGCGCTGGTCGACGACCTCGTCCAGAAGACCGTCGAGCCCTGCCGCAAGGCGCTGAAGGACGCCGGCGTCACCGCCGGTGAGATCGGCGAAGTGGTTCTGGTCGGCGGCATGTCGCGCATGCCGAAGGTCCAGGAAGTCGTGAAGCAGCTGTTCGGCAAGGAGCCGCACAAGGGCGTCAATCCGGACGAAGTCGTGGCGATCGGCGCTGCGATCCAGGCCGGCGTGCTCCAGGGCGACGTCAAGGACGTGCTGCTGCTCGACGTCACCCCGCTGTCGCTGGGCATCGAGACGCTGGGCGGCGTGTTCACCCGCATCATCGACCGCAACACCACGATCCCGACCAAGAAGAGCCAGGTGTTCTCGACCGCCGAGGACAACCAGAACGCGGTCACCATCCGCGTCTTCCAGGGCGAGCGTGAAATGGCGGCCGACAACAAGATGCTCGGCCAGTTCGACCTGATGGGCATTCCGCCGGCTCCGCGCGGCATGCCGCAGATCGAGGTGACCTTCGACATCGACGCCAACGGCATCGTCAACGTCTCGGCCAAGGACAAGGCCACCGGCAAGGAGCAGCAGATCCGCATCCAGGCCTCCGGCGGCCTGTCGGAAGCCGACATCGAGAAGATGGTCAAGGACGCCGAGGCCAATGCCGAGGCCGACAAGAAGCGCCGCGAGGCCGTCACCGCCAAGAACGAGGCGGATGGTCTGGTGCATTCGACCGAGAAGGCTTTGGCCGAGCACGGTTCGAAGGTCGGCGAGACCGAGCGCCGCGCCATCGAGGATGCCGTCGGCGACCTCAAGGAAGCGCTGAAGGGCGACGATGCCGAGGCGATCAAGGCCAAGACCCAGACGCTGGCCCAGGCTTCGATGAAGCTCGGCGAGGCCATGTACAAGCAGCAGGCCGAGGCCGACGCCAAGAAGGACGCGGCCAAGGACGACGTCGTCGACGCGGAATTCACCGAAGTCGACGACGACAAGAACAACAAGAAGTCCGCCTGAACCCCAAGAGGGTCATGATGCGGACGGCTTGGACCCCACACGCTCTACCGGCCTCCTCCTTCGCGGGGGAGGCCGCCGTGTCGGGACGGACGGGCGGGTCGCCCGTTACGATCGATCAATTCCCAGCCGTTATGCTGAACGCCGCCGCGCCGCCCTCTGCCGCCAAGCAGAAGGCTGCCTATATCGTCGTGTGGCGACGTCGTTTCGCTCCGACTTGAATCGCGATTGGATAGACCGAGTCCCACATGTCCACGTCCACCAAGCGCTGCTATTACGAAACCCTCGAAGTCGAACGCGATGCCGACGAATCCGTCTTGAAATCGTCGTTCCGCAAGCTGGCGATGAAGTTCCACCCGGACCGCAATCCCGGGGACGACACCAGCGAAGTCAAGTTCAAGGAAATCAACGAGGCCTACGAGGTCCTGAAGGACAAGGACAAGCGCGCGGCCTATGACCGCTACGGCCATGCCGCCTTCGAGCAGGGCGGCGGTGGCGCCGGCTTCGGCGCGGGTTTCGCCTCTTCCTTCTCCGACATTTTCGAAGATCTGTTCGGCATGGCCGGGCAGCGCGGCCGCGGCGGCCGCGAGCGCGGCGCCGACCTGCGCTACAACATGGAAATCACGCTGGAGGAAGCCTTCGGCGGCAAGACTGCGCAGATCGAGATCCCGGTCTCGGTCACCTGCGAGGCCTGCTCAGGCATCGGCGCCAAGGCGGGAACCAAGCCGAAGACCTGTTCGAGCTGCGGCGGCGCCGGCCGCGTGCGGCAGTCGCAGGGCTTCTTCACGCTGGAGCGGACCTGTCCGGGCTGCCAGGGCCGCGGCCAGATGATCGAGGATGCCTGCCCGTCCTGCTCGGGCCAGGGCCGCGTCACCCGCGAGCGGAATCTTTCGGTCAACATTCCCCCGGGTGTCGAGGACGGCACAAGGATCAGGCTCGCCGGCGAGGGCGAGGCCGGGGTCCGCGGCGGTCCGCCCGGCGACCTCTATATCTTCCTGTCGCTGGCCCAGCACCAGTTCTTCCAGCGCGATGGCGCCGATCTGCATTGCCGTGTGCCGATTTCGATGGTCACGGCCGCGCTCGGCGGCGAATTCGAGGTGCCGACCATTGAGAAGAGCAAGGCCAAGGTGAAGGTGCCGGCCGGGACCCAGTCGAACCGCCGGTTCCGCATTGCATCAAAAGGCATGCCGGTGCTGCGGTCGCGCCAGATGGGCGACATGTATGTTCAGGTCGTGGTCGAGACCCCGCAGAACCTCACCAAGAAGCAGCAGGAATTGCTGGCCGAGTTCGAAAAGCTGTCAAGCGGCAACACCCAACCGGAATCCGAGGGCTTCTTCGCCAAGGTCAAGGATTTCTTCGGTAATCGGGCGAGTTGACCCGGCTTGACCATACCGCTTTCGGCCTATACGTCTTTATGACCATTTTCTGACACGCGGTCCCGCGGTCCCGTCCGGTCCTGACATGCCATTGCCATCGTCCGCGCGTGCGTTGAAGAAGCCTCGTCTTGATGACGAGGTGCGCTTCCTCAGATCATGGATCGAAAAGCCCCTGCACATGGGCGCCGTGATGCCGTCGGGCAAGCTGCTGGCCCGGACCATGGCCCATTATGTCGATGTCGATTCAGACGCGCCCGTGGTCGAGCTCGGGCCTGGCACCGGCGCAATCACCTCAGCCCTGATCGAACGCGGCGTCGACCAGAAGCGTCTCGTCCTCGTCGAATACAATCCCGGCTTCTGCGCGCTGCTGCGCGACCGCTATCCGCAGGCCAAGGTTGTGCAGGGCGACGCCTATCGCCTGCGTGACACGCTCTGGAACGTCCTGAGCGCGCCGGCCTCCGCGGTCGTCTCCGGCCTGCCGCTCGTGACAAAACCGATGCTGACGCGGCTGCGGCTGATCCGCGACGCCTTCACGGCGCTCGCGCCGGGCGCGCCCTTCGTCCAGTTCACCTATGCGGTGGTACCGCCGATCCCGAAATCGCTGCCCGGCGTGTCCACAGAGGCGTCGGAACGGATCTGGATGAACCTTCCGCCGGCCCGCGTCTGGGTGTATCGCAAGGACTAATTCCGCCGGCTTGGTTCTTTGCGCGGCGGGCTCGTTTCGCCGAACGCATTGGATTGAATGTCAGCTCCCAAGATCCTGATCATTCCCGGCTCGCTGCGCACCGGCTCGCACAATGCGAAGCTGGCGGCCGTCATAGCCTATGAATTCGCCCGGGCCGGCGTGGACGTCACCCGCATCTCGCTCGCCGATTTTCCGCTGCCGATCTATGACGGCGATCTCCAGGCCAAGTCCGGCCTGCCGAAGCACGCGATCAACCTCAAGCGCATGATCGGCGCGCATCATGGCGTGCTGATCGTCTCGCCCGAATACAACGCTTCGGTGCCGCCGCTTCTCAAGAACGCGATCGACTGGGTCAGCCGCGTGCATGATCTGCATGAGGCGCGCGGCGATGTGTTTCGCAACCGCGCCTTCGCGCTCGCCGGCGCCTCGCAGAGCCGGCTCGGTGCGGCTCGCGCGCTGCAGGCGTTGCGGCTGATCCTGACCTCCTGCCACGCCAATGTGATTGCCAGCCAGCTCACGCTCGCCTTTGCCGACCAGGCCTATGACGATATGGACAGGCTCAAGAACGAGGGTGATATCGCCGCGTTGAAGGAGCTGGTCGCGCAATTGATCGACATTTCCCAACGCATGATGTGAGGTGACATGACGCCAGCCGAGATCGCCCCCAAGGACCGCTTGATCGTCGCGCTCGATCTGCCCAGCGTCGATGCTGCGGAGGCGACGATCAACCGCCTCGGCGACAGCGTCAGCTTCTACAAGATCGGCTACCGACTCGCTTATGCCGGCGGATTGCCGCTGGTCGGCAGGCTCGCCGACAAGGGCAAGAAGGTCTTTCTCGATCTCAAGCTGCACGACATCGGCAACACCGTGATGCAAGGCGTCGAAAGCATCACCAGGCTTGGCGCCACATTCCTCACCGTGCACGCCTATCCGCAGACCATGAAGGGCGCGGTCGAAGGCCGCGGCAATTCCAGCCTGAAGATCCTCGCCGTCACGGTGCTGACCTCCTACAACGAGGACGATCTGCACGCGGCCGGCTATCGGCTCGGCGTCTCCGAGCTGGTCGAGGCCCGCGCGCAGCAGGCCCAGGTGCTTGGCATCGACGGACTGGTGTCCTCGCCCGAGGAGGTTGGGGCCTTGCGCAAGATCGTCGGGCACCAGATGCATCTCGTCACCCCCGGCATCCGGCCGGTCGGTTCGGCGACCGGCGACCAGAAGCGCATCATGACGCCGGGCCGCGCGATCGCGGCCGGCGCCGATTATCTTGTCGTCGGACGCCCGGTCGTCGAAGCCGCCGATCCGAAGGCGATTGCGGAAGCCATCCAGGCCGAGATCGCGCAAGCGCTCGGCTAATCAACAAACAAGGGAGAAGAACAATGGCAAAAGGCTACTGGATCGGGCGCGTCGATGTGAGCAGTGACGAGGGCTACAAGCCCTATGCCGTCGCCAATGGTCCGATCTTCAAGAAGTGGGGTGGCCGCTTCGTTGTCCGCGCCGGCAAGTTCACCACCGTCGAAGGCGCCAGCCGCACCCGCAACGTCGTGATCGAATTCCCGGACTACGAGACCGCGATCGCCTGCTACAATTCGCCGGAATACCAGGCCAACATCAAGGTGCGCCAGCCCCACTCGGTCGCCGATCTCATCATCATCGAGGGGTATGACGGCCCGCAGCCGTCTGACTCGTAGATTCGACTGCGGCGCTCTCTTACCCTCCCCTGGAGGGGGAGGGTCGATCGCGCGCAGCGCGAGCGGGGTGGGGTGATCTCTCCACTCGGGCACTGTGCGCCGGGGGGAGACCGTCACCCCACCCCGCTGTGCATTCCGCTTCGCTGCATGCCCAGCGCCCACGAGCGAGCTACGCTCGTCTCGGACCCCTCCAGGGGAGGGTGCAAGCATGCCGCGCGTTCCTGCCCCTCGGTTGCCGGAACTGCGTCCCCCCGCTACAACGGCCGTGAGAGGATCACACCATGTCCGACATGCGCCTGATTGTTGCTGGAGCCGGTGGCCGGATGGGCCGCGCGCTGGTGCGGGCGATTGCCGAGAGCAAAGGCGCGGTGCTGGCCGGCGCGCTCGAGGCCCCCGGCTCGGAGCTGCTCGGCAAGGATGCGGGTGTGCTCGCAGGGCTGCCGGCCAACGACATCAAGCTCTCCGCTGACCTCTGGGCGATGTCGAAGGAGGCCGACGGCATCCTCGACTTCACCGTTCCGGCGGCGACCATTGCAAATGTCGCGATCGCGGCACAGCGCGGGATCGTGCATGTCGTCGGTACGACCGGATTGTCCGGCTCCGACAACGCCGTGATCAAGAGCGTCACCAACCGTGCCGTCGTGGTGCAATCAGGCAATATGAGCCTCGGCGTCAATCTACTGGCCGCCGTGGTCAAGCGCGTCGCCAAGGCGCTCGACCAGAGTTTTGATATCGAGATCGTCGAGACTCATCACCGGATGAAGGTCGATGCGCCGTCCGGCACCGCGCTGATGCTGGGGCAGGCCGCAGCCAGCGGCCGCGGTGTCACCCTCGATGACCATTCGGAGCGCGGCCGTGACGGCATCACCGGCGCGCGCAGGCCGGGCAATATCGGCTTCGCCTCGTTGCGCGGCGGCACCGTCGCCGGCGATCACAGCGTCACCTTCCTCGGCCCGTTCGAGCGCCTGACGTTGTCGCATCAGGCCGAGGACCGCATGCTGTTCGCCCATGGCGCGCTGAAGGCGGCGCTCTGGGCACACGGCAAGAAGCCCGGGCACTACTCCATGGCCGACGTGCTCGGCCTGTCCGACATCTAATCGAACCTAACGGAAAGCAGTCAATGAGCGAACGTCTTCTCGTGCTCGTGCGCCACGGCCAGAGCGAATGGAATCTGAAGAACCTGTTCACGGGTTGGAAGGACCCTGACCTCACCGAGCTCGGCGTCAAGGAAGCCACGGAAGCCGGCCGCAAGCTGAAGGCGCAGGGCCTCATGTTCGACGTCGCCTACACTTCGGTGCTCACGCGCGCGCAGCACACGCTCGATCTCATTCTCGGCGAGCTCGGCCAGGAGGGCCTGCCGACGGCCAAGAACCTCGCGTTGAACGAGCGCGACTACGGCGATCTCTCCGGCCTCAACAAGGACGACGCTCGCAAGAAATGGGGTGAGGACCAGGTGCTGATCTGGCGCCGCTCCTACGACGTGCCGCCGCCCGGCGGCGAAAGCCTGAAGGACACCCTCGCGCGCGCGCTGCCGTATTACGTGCAGGAGATCCTGCCCGGCGTGCTCAACGGCAAGCGTACCCTCGTCGCCGCCCACGGCAATTCGCTGCGCGCGCTGATCATGGTGCTGGAAAAGCTCTCGCCCGAAGGCATCTTGAAGCGCGAGTTGGCGACGGGTGTGCCGATCATCTACCGCCTCAACGCGGATTCGACCGTGGCCTCGAAGCTCGATCTGGCGGGTTAAGGACGGTCCGGTAGGGTGGGCAAAGGCGCACAGCGCCGTGCCCACGATCTTTCCATGATAGCTGACGTAAGGTGGGCACGCTTCGCTTTGCCCACCCTACGGCAGTGTGCTTGCGGTGCCTACTGCATCCCCAGCTGTCCGGCCTCCCAGCCCAGCATCGCCTGTTTGCGGGTGATGCCCCAGTGATAGCCGGTGAGCGTGCCGCTCTTGCCGAGCGCGCGGTGGCAGGGCACGACGAACGAGACCGGGTTCTTGCCAACCGCCGCGCCGACGGCACGCGAGGCCTTCGGGCTGTTGATGTTGCAGGCGATGTCGGAATAGGACACTGCGCGTCCCATCGGGATCTTCAAGAGCGTCTCCCATACCCGCACCTCGAAATCGGTGCCGATCATCACCACGCGCAGCGGCTGGTCCGGCCGCCACAGCTTCGTATCGAAGATGCGCGCAGCCAGCGGCGCGGTGCCTTCGTGATCCTCGACATAGGTGGCGTTCGGCCAGCGCCGGGTCATGTCAGCGAGCGCAACCTTCTCCTCGCCGTGATCGGCGAAGGCAAGCCCCGACAGGCCGCGGTCGGTCGCGATCACGATCGCGGTGCCGAACGGCGAGGGGTGAAAGCCGTAACGCAGGGTCAGGCCGGCGCCGCCGTTCTTCCATTCGCCCGGCGACATGGCTTCGTGGGTCACGAAGAGATCGTGCAGCCGTCCCGGGCCTGACAGCCCGGAGTCGAGCGCGGCGTCGAGAATGCTCGCGGAATCGCGCAAGAGGCCTTTGGCGTGATCGAGCGTCAGCGCTTGCATGAAAGCCTTCGGCGTGATCGAGGCCCAGCGGCGGAACAGATGGTGCAGCTCATCCGGCGTGACCCCGGCCGCATCCGCCATCGCCTCGATGGTCGGCTGCGCGCGCCAGTTCTCCGAGATGAAGGCGATCGCCCGGCGTACCGAATCATAGTCGCGCAGCGCGGCGTTCTGGGTGCCCGGCCTGGCCAGGCGCTGGTCATGTATGGCGAGTGTCATCATGACTGGAAATGTAGGAGAGGGACGGGTGGGAAACCACCCGATTTCTGACTGCGCTCAGGTCACCGGATTGTAGGTCGGGCCGCGCCGGGCGGCATTCAGGGCGCCGACCAAGGCATTGTAAAAACTCGCTTTTTCCTCTGGCCCGAGAAAGCCGGCAATGAGAATCCGGCGGCCGCGCGAGATCAGATAGAGGTGCTCGATGCCGTATTCCTCGTCGACCTCCTGGTCGATCCGGACCCAGAGCGGATTGAATGTCCATTCCGAGACCTGGCCGCGATGGCTGACGCGGCGCACGCGCAGCTCCGACGGCGTGACCACGATCTCCTCGCTGGCCCGCGCCGCGCGGAAATTGGCCTTGAAGGCCCACCAGATCACGAGAACGTCGAGGCCGAAGAAACCGAACACCGGCCAGGCACCCATCATCAGGAAGGCGAGGCCCGTGACGAAGCTGACCACGCTCAGGAACAGCATCACGGCGAGGAAGCCGGTGCGGTTCAGCGAGCGGTGCGGCGTCAGCCGCGCGGAGAAGATCTGCGCGTCGCGCGGATCAGGACCGCTGCCGTCAATTTCGTTGCCTGTGCTCATCGTCCCTCAGTATATCCCGATCATGGCGAAAATCACCCGCAAGCCGGCTCCGCGCAAAGCGTCCGTGCCGAAGAAGAAGGCAAAGGCGGTCGTCGCAAAGCCGAACGCGCCCGCCAAAAAGACGCTCAAGGCGATCAAGCGCTGGACGCCCGCCGAGGTCCATGAGGTCTTCAGCCGTTTCCGCAAGGCCAATCCGGAGCCGAAGGGCGAGCTCGAGCACGTCAATCCGTTCACGCTGCTGGTCGCCGTGGTGCTGTCGGCCCAGGCAACCGACGCCGGCGTCAACAAGGCGACGCGCGCCTTGTTCGAGGTCGCCGACACTCCGCAGAAGATGCTCGATCTCGGCGAGGAGTCTTTACGCGAGTACATCAAGACGATCGGCCTCTACCGCACCAAGGCCAGGAACGTGATCGCGTTGTCGGCCAAGGTGCTCAGCGAGTTTGGCGGCGAGGTGCCGCGCACGCGCGCCGAGATCGAGTCGTTGCCCGGTGCGGGACGCAAGACCGCCAACGTCGTGCTCAACATGGCCTTCGGCGTGCACACCATGGCGGTCGACACGCATGTCTTCCGCGTCGGCAATCGCACGGGACTTGCGCCCGGCAAGACGCCGCTCGAAGTCGAGCTTGGTCTCGAAAAGGTGATCCCGGCCGAGTTCATGCTGCATGCCCATCATTGGCTGATCCTGCATGGCCGCTATACTTGCCTCGCACGCAAGCCGCGCTGCGAGGTCTGTCTGATCAACGATCTGTGCCGGTGGCCGGAGAAGACGGTGTGATGGCGGTGAGAGCAGAGCGTCTTGGGGTAAAATCGTGAGTCAACAGGAACAAGTCCCGCCCCCGGCTGCCGCCGCAACGCCTGCCCCACCACCGAAGCCGACGCAGCGGCCAGCCACTTCACTGTGGAGCCGGTTCGCGATCCCGCTATTCGCTGTGATCGTCGCGCTCGGCTTCGTCGCGCTGGCGACGCTGCGCTTCGACGAATGGGTCGGCAATGCCGTGATCCAGACCACGAATGATGCCTATGTGCGCGCCGAGTTGACACGGCTTTCGAGCCGCGTCTCGGGTGAAGTGCTGACCGTCGCCGTCACCGACTTCCAGCGGGTCAAGGCCGGTGATCTCCTGATCCAGATCGATCCCGCCGATTACGAGGCCCAGGTCGCGCAGTCCGAAGCTTCGGTCGCCGCCGCTCAGGCCGCGCTCGACAATCTGGCCAACCAGGTCGAGCTGCAATATGCGACGATCGCGCAGGCGCAGGCGGCGCGGCTTTCCGCGGAAGCCATGGAAGTCGAGGCACGGCAGGAGCAGGAGCGTCAGCAATCGCTGTCGCAGACCGAATCCGGCACGCGGCAGCGGCTCGAGCAGGCGGTGGCTGCTTACGCCAAGGCGCAGGCCGATGTGCGTGCGAGCCGCGCCGTGATCGCCGCCCAGCAGCACCAGCTCGAAGTCCTGCAAGGCACCCGGAAGCAGCGCGCCGCCGATGTCGCAGCGGCCAAGGCAACGCTGGCGGGTGCGAAGCTCAAGCTCGGCTACACCAGAATATCGGCGCCGTTCGACGGCGTCGTCGGCGAGCGCCAGGTGCAACCTGGCGACTACGTCAATATAGGCACCAACCTCATCAACGTGGTGCCGCTGCCGCAGGTCTATGTGATCGCGAATTACAAGGAGACCCAGCTCACTCATGTGCAGCCGGGCCAGCCGGTCGAGATCACCGTCGACAGCTTTCCGCGCGAGACGCTGCGCGGCAAGGTCGAGCGCATCGCGCCGGCGACGGGCGCGCAAGTGGCGCTGCTGCCGCCTGATAACGCCACCGGCAATTTCACCAAGGTGGTGCAGCGTATTCCCGTCCGCATCCAGCTCGATGATAACCAGCCGCTGCTGGCGCGGCTGGTGCCGGGCATGTCGGTCGTCACCCGCATCGACACCAAGGCCGGCAATGGCGGAAAATGACGACACAGACCGCGGACCGCTCTCGCGCGGCGGCGTCGCGCCGCAGCCGCTGTTCGCCGTGGCGGCGGTCCTGCTCGGCTCCTTCCTCGCCAATTTCGACAGCCGGCTGACCACCGTCGGCCTGCCCGATTTGCGTGGCGCGTTCTCGCTCAGCTTCGACGAGGGCGCCTGGCTCTCCACCGCCGGCATCGGCTCGCAGATCTTCATCGCGCCCGCAGTGGCATGGCTCGCGACCGTGTTCGGGCTGCGCCGCGTGCTTGGCATTCCGAGCCTGATCTATGCCGTCGTCTCGCTGATCCTTCCCTTCGTGCACGATTATCCAACGCTGCTCGCGCTCAGCGTCGTGCATGGCCTGCTGCTCGGCACCTTCGTGCCGGCGACGCTGATGATCGTGTTCCGCAATCTGCCGATCCGCTGGTGGCTGCCGGCGATCTCGATCTATTCGATCCGCGTCGGCTTCGCATTGGATACCTCGACCTCGCTGGTCGGCTTCTATGTCGACCATCTCGGCTGGCAATGGCTGTACTGGCAGAGCGTCGTGATCGCGCCGCTGATGGGCCTGATGGTCTATCTCGGCACGCCGAACGAGCCCGTGAATCGCGCGCTGCTGCGCGAGGCCGATTGGGGCGGCATGCTGCTGCTCGGCGCATCCGTTTCGATGATTTATGCCGGGCTTGATCAGGGCAATCGATTGGACTGGCTCGGCTCGGGGACGGTGATGGCGCTGCTCGCCAGTGGCGCGGTGCTGTTCGCAGGCTTCCTCCTCAACGAGTCGCTGGTGCGGCAGCCCTGGGCGCATGTGAACGTCTTGTTTTCACGCAATATCGGATTGGGGCTGGTGCTGATCCTGCTCTACACGTTGACGAGCCTGTCCAACGCCTCGCTGGTGCCGAATTTCCTCGCCGCCATCGCCCTGCTCAGGCCCGAGCAGAGCGGCATGCTGCTGCTCACCTATGGCGCGCTGCCGATGTTCGTGCTGGTGCCGCTCTCGATCTGGCTGCTCAGGCATTTCGATACGCGCACGGTGATTGTCGTGGGTTTCGCCTGCTTCGCCGCTGCCAATCTCTGGGGCACGCAGCTCACCCATGACTGGGCGCGCGAGGACTTTGTCGGCATCGTGCTGCTTCAGGCGATCGGGCAGTCGCTGACCCTGCTGCCGCTGATCATCACCCTGCTGTCGAACTCCGATCCGAGCCGCGCCACTTCCTTTGCCGCCTATATCCAGATCATGCGGCTCGGCGGCGCCGAGATCGGTGTGGCGCTGATGGGGACATGGCTGCGCGTGCGCGAGCAGGTCCATTCCTTCTATCTCGGCCAGAGCCTCGGCGTCGGCGACGTCGATGTGGTCCGCGTCCTGAAGCAGCTTGCCGATCACTTCGCTGCCCACGGCGCCGGGCTGGCGCAGCCGCGCGCGCTCGGCACGCTGGCGGGCATCGTGCAGCGCGAGGCCAATGTGCTCGCCTATATCGACGGATTCTGGCTGTGCTTCTGGCTCGCGGTGGCCGCGCTCGGTGTCCTCGCGTTGATCACCCGTGCGCCGGCCGGCCCGTTCACGCCGGCGCCATTCGGCTTCGCCAAGACGGTGCTGCGGAAGTGCGGGATGCAGGTGACGTGAAGCGCGTTACCGCATCTGCCGCGCCGGCTCGATCAGCTCGGGCCTCGGGCCCGACAGCCGCTTGTGCATGTGGACCATGAAGGCCATGCCGAAGATCGGCGTCGCCAGATTCACGATCGGGATCGAGACGAAGGCGGCGATGAAGAGGCCGGCGGTGAAGATCGTGGCGGCATTGTCGCGCCGCATCGCCTTGGCCTCTTCCGGCGATCGGAAGCGCATCGCGGCGAGCTCGAAATATTCGCGGCCGAGCAGCCAGGCGGCGGCGATGAAGAAGATCAGGAAGCCTGCGCCGGCGAAAAGCACCAGCGGCAACGCGATCAGATAGACCAGGATGGTCAGGAGCGCGGTCTTGATGCCCTCGAAGATGGCCTGGCTGAACGGCAGCGCGAGCCCCGGCTGCTCGGCGGGATAATGCTCGCGCTCGACGATGTCGGCGACGTCGTCGACGAACAGGCTCGCCACCAGCGAGGTGATCGCGGGCATCAGGAAGACGCCGCCGAACACGACGCCGAGGCCCGCCGCGATCGAGACGATCCAGGACAAGACCTCGAGAGAGGTGTGCCAGCCCGGCCCGAGCAGGCCTTCCAACCAGACCTCGCCATGGGTCGCAAACCAGCTGAGCAGCCGCTGCAAGCCGATCGCCAGCGCGGTGATCAGCACGAGCGCAAGCCCGATCGACCGCCACAGGATCGAGCGCATCGGCGGCGAGATCATTTGCGACAGCGCCTTTACGGCGGCATCCAGCATCGGAGGGGCCCTCTGAGGTAAACACTGCGCGAGAGGTAGACACCCAATGCGGCTTCGGCAAGGGAGGGCTTGCCGCGCTGCTGACGGCCGCAAACGCGGCGCGAGCCCTTGCTTACCCTCCCCTGGAGGGGGAGGGTCGGCTCACATTGAGCGCAGCGAAATGTGAGACGGGGTGGGGTGATCCCTCCCCACGGGCACTGTTCGACGCGGAGAGACCGTCACCCCACCCCGCTCGCGCTGCGCGCGATCGACCCTCCCCCTCCAGGGGAGGGTAAGAGCCGCTACGCTTTCCTAGAATAGACTACTCGTGCCGGTGCCCATGCTTTCGCGCCTTCACCGCCTTGCCTTCGCCGGTCGGGATCATCACCACGCGGCCGTAGCGGACGCCGCGTTCGGCGATGATATGGTCGGCGAAATGCTTGACCTCATCCGCCGACCCCCGCAGCGCCGTCATCTCCATGCAATTGTTGTCGTCGAGATGGACGTGCAGCGTTGCCAGCGCGAGGTCGTGATGGCCGTGGAATTCCTGCACCAGGCGTTTTGACAGATCGCGGGCGGCGTGGTCGTAGACATAGACGAGACCGGCCACGCATTGGCCGGTCTGCGCGGTGTCCTCGGTGCTCTGCTGCAGGCCGGCGCGGGCGAGGTCGCGGATGATCTCGGAGCGGTTCTGGTAGCCGCGCGCTTCCGCCGCCGCGTCGATCTCCGCCAACAGATCGTCCTCGATCGTGATGGTAATTCGCTGCATCAGATATTCCCCGCGTGCCTCGCCTGTGTTCCGTGAACCGTAGCCCGGATGGAGCGAAGCGCAATCCGGGACGGTACCAATTTGCGGGCAAGACCCCCGGATTTCGCTTGCGCTCCATCCGGGCTACGCAGTGTCCTCACAGCCGCGTCGCCCGCAGCCGCAGCGCATTTCCGACCACGCTCACCGAGGACAGCGCCATCGCCGCCGCGGCGATGATCGGCGAGAGCAGCACGCCGAAGGCGGGATAGAGGATGCCGGCCGCGATCGGAATGCCGGCGGCGTTGTAGATGAAGGCGAAGAACAGGTTTTGCCGGATGTTGCTCATCGTCGCCTGCGACAGCTTTCGCGCCCGGACGATGCCGACGAGGTCGCCCTTGAGCAGGGTCACGCCGGCGCTCTCCATCGCCACATCCGTGCCGGTGCCCATGGCGATGCCGACTTCCGCGGCGGCCAGCGCCGGCGCGTCGTTGACGCCGTCACCGGCCATGGCGACGCTGCGGCCGGCCTTTTGCAGCTTCGTCACCACCGCGCTCTTCTGATCCGGCAGCACCTCGGCCTCGACCTCGGCGATGCCGAGCCGGCGCGCCACCGCTTCCGCCGTGGTGCGGTTGTCGCCCGTCAGCATGATGACCTTGATGCCTTCGGCAGCTAACGCCTTCAGTGCCTCCGGCGTCGAGGCCTTGACCGGATCGGCGATCGCGAACAGGCCGGCGAGCCGGCCGTCGACGGCCATGTTGATCACGGTGGCGCCGTCCTGGCGTAGCCGTTCGGCTTCAGTGTCGAGCGCGGTAGTGTCGATCCGGATCGACGTCAGATATCTGGCATTGCCGAGCACGATGGTCTTGCCGTCGACCTTGCCGGTGGCGCCCTTGCCGGTCGGCGAGTCGAAGTGCTCGACCTGGCCGAGGGCCAGTTGCTTCTCCTTGGCCGCGCGCACGATCGCGTCGGCCAAAGGATGTTCGCTGGCGCGCTCGACGCTGGCGGCAAGCTTGAGGATGTCATCCTCCGCAAAGCCTGACGCCGGCACGATCGCGACCACCTTGGGCTTGCCCTCGGTCAGGGTGCCCGTCTTGTCGACCACCAGCGTGTCGATCTTCTCCATCCGCTCCAGCGCCTCGGCGTTCTTGATCAGCACGCCGCCTTGCGCCCCGCGGCCGACGCCGACCATGATCGACATCGGGGTTGCGAGGCCCAGTGCGCAGGGGCAGGCGATGATCAGCACGCTGACGGCGGCGACGAGACCGAAGGCCAGCCGCGGTTCCGGACCGAACCAGGCCCAGGCGCCGAAGGCCGCGAGGGCGACGACGATCACCATCGGCACGAACCAGCCCGCGACCTGATCGGCCAGCCGCTGGATCGGCGCGCGCGAGCGCTGCGCGTCCGCGACCATCTGCACGATCTGCGACAGCAGCGTCTCGCGTCCGACCTTGTCGGCGCGCATGATGAAGCTGCCCGACTGGTTCAGCGTGCCGGCGATCACCTTCGCGCCGGCCTCCTTGGTGACTGGCATGGACTCGCCGGTGACCAGCGATTCGTCGAGCGAGGAGCGGCCCTCGAGGATCACGCCGTCAACCGGCACCTTTTCGCCGGGGCGGACGCGCAGACGTTCGCCGGCATGGAGCGCATCGATTTCGACCTCGTGCTCGCTGCCGTCGTCATCGACGCGGCGCGCGGTCTTCGGCGCAAGCTGAAGCAGCGCCTTGATCGCGCCCGAGGTCGCATCGCGGGCGCGCAGCTCCAGCACCTGGCCGAGCAGCACCAGCACGGTGATGACGGCAGCCGCCTCGAAATAGACGGCGACCGCACCCTCATGGCCGCGGAACGTTGCGGGGAAGATCTGCGGCACGACGGTGCCGATGATGCTGTAGACATAGGCAACGCCCGTGCCCATCGCGATCAGCGTAAACATGTTGAGGTTGCGCGTCAGCAGCGACTGCCAGCCGCGAACGAAGAACGGCCAGCCGGCCCACAGCACCACGGGGGTGGCGAAGGCGAGCTGGATCCAGTTCGACAGCGTCTGATCGATCCAGCTGTGCGGGCCCGCGAGATGGCCGCCCATCTCCAGCACCACGGCCGGCAGCGCCAGCGCGGCGCCGATCCAGAACCGCCGCGTCATGTCGGCGAGCTCGGGGTTGGGGCCGGTCTCCAGGCTTGCCACTTCCGGCTCCAGCGCCATGCCGCAGATCGGGCAGCTGCCAGGTCCGACCTGGCGGATCTCCGGATGCATCGGGCAGGTGTAGATCGTGCCCGCGGGCATCTCCGGCTCGGGCGCCTTGTCCTTGGCGAGATATTTTGCGGGATCGGCGGCGAACTTGGTGCGGCAGCCGGCCGAGCAGAAATGGAAGGTCTCGCCGTGATGGTCGAAGCGGTGCTTCGAGGTCGTGGGATCGACAATCATGCCGCAGACGGGATCGTGCACCTTGCTGACCGCATCGCCATGGTCATGCGCGTGATGATGGTCGTGGCCGGCATGATCGCCGTGCCCGCCGCAGCAGGAGGCCGCCGGCTTGGTCGCTTCCGTCTTGGCCGCTTCCGTCTTGCCGGAACAACCGCATCCGGAATGTCCGTCCGCGCCCTGATGATGCCTGTGTTCGTTCATTGCCTTGCTCCGGCCTTATACCCCAGGGTCTTGCAACCCATACCCGGTAGGGGTATATAGACCCCATGCGCAAGGACATCAAGGCATCTGTCGGAAAACGCCTCGGCCGGATTGAAGGTCAGGTTCGCGGCCTCTCGAAAATGGTAGAGGAGGACCGCTACTGCATCGACATCGTGACGCAGATCTCGGCGGTGCGAGCCGCACTGCGCCGGGTCGAGGAGGAGGTCCTGAAGGACCACGTCGCCCATTGCGTCGAGCACGCGATCGCGAGCGGCGACAAGGCCGACCAACGCGAGAAGATCGCGGAGCTGATGGCGGTGATCGGGCGGGCGGAGCGGTAGGTCTTTACTCCCGTCATTGCGAGCGAAGCAATCCAGACTGTCCCTGAGGAAGTAGTCTGGATTGCTTCGTCGCAAGAGCTCCTCGCAATGACGGAGTTTGCTCGCGCCACACTCACAGGCGTCGTCCCCGCGAACGCAAGGACCCATAACCCCAGGGAAGGGTTTGACGAAGACTGGGAGTTCCGGATTTCTACCGTGCGCAGCCGATAGATCACGCGGTAGAGGTCCCTGCTTTCGCAGGGACGACAGCCGTTACGCCGCCCTCTCGCGCACCCGGCCACGGCGCCTCGGGCGGTACATCGCCAGCTTCTTCAGCAGCGGGACATGCCCGGGAACGCGTTCAGACGTCCCCGCAAGGCACTCACTCATTTGCGCAGCCGGAATTTCAGCCGGCGCTTCTTGGTCAACCGCCTCAGGAACGAGCGGCGGCGCACTGATCGTTTCTGGAAACACACTGAATGTGCCCGCTACCTCCTCGAGCGGCTTCTGCTTGTCGGCCCAGTGCAGGGCGGTGTAGTCGAACCCGTGCACGATGGTGGGTTTGACGACTTCGAAATAGGGCGAGATGTCGAAGTCGCGGGGCATGTAGAGCGAGGAATCGCGGATGTGCAGGATCTCGCGGCGGGCCGCGCGGCTGCCGGCCTTGGTGATCTTCGGCAGGATCGGATAGCGCACCGCGTCGAACGCCTGTGCGATCAGCGCCGAGCAGATGATCTTGGTGGGATCGCCCGAGCCGATCGCGATCATGCGTCGCCGCCAGCGCTGCGGCACCGGCAACGGGAACAGAAAGCGCATGAGGTCGACGATGTTCTTGGTGTCGTAGCCGAAGCCGATGCGGTTGATCGCATAGCGGCAGACGGTGGTGCGGTCCTCGTAGGACAGCCCGACCGGGCGGCAGACCCGGGTGTGATAGGGGAAATATTTCGACAGTGGGGCCGAGGTGACGCCTTCGCCGATATTGGCCTCGATCAGCACATGCGGCTCGCCGTCAGGCTCCGCGGCGCCCTCGACCGGGCCGACATAGAGCGCGGCATGCGACCAGGTCGACTGCGTCAGATATTTGATGATGCCGGAGATGCGGTTGTTGCCCTCGACCAACAGCACGTCGCCTGGCTCGATCACGCCGCGCAGGTGCTCCGGGTCGCTCGGCGTGAACGGCTCGTAGCCCGGCACCTCCTTGGAGAGGTACGCGGCAATCAGCTTGCCGACTGAATCTAGGACCGTCCCCATTTCCAACTCCCCCCACGGCCTTTTGCGGCCGTCTTTTTCCCTTCTCTATCATGGTCGAAACGTGTTGCAATTCGGTTCATCACTCCGTGACATCAAGCACGATTGATTCACCATGATGGTTGCCGTGCAACATCAGATGCGGCAAGGTTCGCTGACTGTTCCCGTTCGCCGCAAGTCCTCGGAAACCATGACATGACAATCACGCGCCGCGGTTTCCTTGTCGCGTCGGCGGGCCTTGCCGCGATGCCGGTCCTGCGCGCATCCGCCGCGCCTCTGCCGCGCGAGGCCGACATCGTCGTGATCGGTGCGGGAGCCGCGGGAATCGCTGCGGCGCGGCGCATCATGGCGACGGGCCGCAAGGTCGTCGTGATGGAAGCGGCATCGCAAGTCGGCGGCCGCTGTATCACCGACAGCACAACCTTCGAGGTGCCGTTCGACCGCGGCGCACGCTGGATGCACAATCCCGACACCAATCCGATGATCCGGCTGGCGCGCAGTGTCGGGCTGGACGTGCTGCCGGCGCCATCGGGCCAGAAGATGCGCATCGGCCGCCGTAACGCGCGCGCGGGCGAGACCGAGCAATTCCTGGCGGCGCTGGTGCGCGCCAACCGCGCCATCGACGATGCCTCGCGGGCTAAGCTGGATACCTCTTGCGCCTCCGTGCTGCCGAAGGATCTCGGCGACTGGGCGGGCGCGGTCGAGTTCATGCTGGGCGCGGGCTTTGCCGGCAAGGACCTGAAGGAGCTGTCCGCGATCGACAAGGGACGCGCGCAGGATCGCAACGCGGCGATCGCCTGCCGTCAGGGTCTGGGCACGCTGATCACCAAACTCGGGGAGCAGGCGCCGGTGGCGCTGTCGACGCCGGCGAGCCGCATCAGTTGGAGCAACCGCGACGTCAGCGTTGAGACGCCAGCCGGCAAGATCGCCGCACGCGCCGCCATCGTCACGGTCTCGACCAACGTGCTGACATCGGGCGCGATCAAGTTCACGCCCGACATTCCCAAACGCACGCTGGACGCGGCGTCGAAGCTCGGCCTCGGCAGCTATGATCGCATCGTGCTGCAATTGCCCGGCAATCCGCTCGGCCTGTCGCGCGACGATATCCTCATCGAGCAAAGCAATTCGACACGCACGGCGTTGATGTTCGCCAATATCGGCGGCTCCTCGCTGTGCTCGATCGACGTCGGCGGCGCGTTCGGCCGCGATCTCTCCGAGCAGGGTGAGAAGGCAATGGTCGCCTTCGCCAGGGAATGGATCACGAAATTGTTCGGTAGCGAGGCTGCGGCTACCGTCGGGAAGACCAGCGCCACGCGCTGGAACGCCTCGCCCTACGTTCTGGGTGCGATGTCGGCGGCTTCCCCCGGCGGTCAGCTGTCGCGCAAAACCCTGAGCGAGCCGATTGGCAATGTGTTCCTCGCCGGCGAAGCTACGCACGAGACGCTGTGGGGCACCGTCGACGGCGCCTGGGAAAGCGGCGAACGCGCCGCGGACGCAGCCTTGCGCAAGATCGGTGCGCTCAAGGACGATTCGGCGGATGTGCCGACGCAGTCGACGAAGAAGCGCCGCGTGCCGCGGCAGTAAGCCAGTCAAGCCGCCAAACACTCCGCCGTCGTCCCTGCGAACGCAGGGACCCATAACCACAGGGAGACGTTTGACGATGCCTCGCAGTTGAGAGATCGTCGTCGGGACTGTCACTTGTGTCTTATCGATAGATCACGCGGTATGGGTCCCTGCGTTCGCAGGGACGACAGCGGAGATAATCAGCGCAACACCCGGTCCAGCACCGGCAGTCCCGCGATCACCGCCATCGCGATCAGCCCGTAGCAAATCGCGCGAAACACCCGCTCGCTGGCGCGGCCGAACAGCGAGGCGCCGAATGCGACGCCGATCGCATAGACCGGGCCGACGATCAGCGAGAGCGCGAGCGATTCGCGGCTGATCAGCCCCGTGGCCGCGTAGCTGATCATCGAGAAGAAGTCAGACGCGCCGAAGAACAGCACGATGTTGGCGCGCGCGACGATCGGCGCGATCGGGCGGCCGAGCCAGTAGCCGACGATCGGCGGGCCGCCGGTCTGCGCGAGACCGCTGCAGAAGCCGGAGAGGCCGCCGATGCCGACCGAAAGCCAGGTGTGGTCCTTGCCACGATAGCGCCAGCCCGACAGCAGCAGGAGCAACAGCGCCGCGACGAAGCAGGAGATGATCCAGCGCGTGGTGACGGGTTCGAGTACGCTGAGAAAGTATGTGCCGACGGGCACGCCGACCAGCGCGCCCAGTACAATCACCGCGGTCGCCTTGCGGTCCGCCTTCCGCCACGCGTCCGGCAGCAGCGGCGCCGCCGCGACGAAATCGATCACCAGAAGCAAGGCGGCGACGAGCCGTGGCGCAGCAATGCTGCTTGCCAGCGGCATGAAGATCAGCGCCGAGCCGAAGCCCGAGAAGCCGCGTGCAGTGCCGGAAACGAAGGCGACGGCGCAGAGCGCCATCGCAATGGTGAGGCTGACGTCCTTCGGAAGGAAGTCCGCAAGGGTCATGCTTTATTTCCGGAGCATGATGTTGTCCGAAAACCGCTTCGCACTTTTCGGCATCATGCTCTCAGCGTGCCGCCGGTCTTCTTCGTGACCTCGGCCACGACCTTCGCCGCGACAGCCTCGATCTCCTGATCGGTCAGCGTCTTCTCGCGCGGCTGGATCGTCACCGCGATTGCGATCGACTTCTTGTCGTCGTCGATGCCCTTGCCCTCGTAGACGTCGAACACGTTCACGCCGGTGATCAGCTTCTTGTCGACACCCTGCGCGGCGCGCACGATGTCGCCCGCCTTCACGGTGCGATCGACGATGAAGGCGAAGTCACGCGAGACCGGCTGGAACGCCGAGAGCTCGATCAGTGGCTTGGCGCGGGTCGGCTTCTTCTTCGCTTCCGGAATACGGTCGAGGATCACCTCGAACACCATCAACGGGCCGTCGGCGCCGAGCGCCTCGAGCGCTCTGGGGTGCACCTCGCCAAAATAGCCGAGCACGTTCTGCGGTCCGATCTGGATCGTGCCGGAACGGCCCGGATGCAACCATGCCGGACCGCCGGCGACGATCTGCAGCGCCTGCATCGGCGCACCGGCGGCTGCCAGCACAGCCAGCGCGTCCGCCTTGGCGTCGAACACATCAGCCTGGGCCGAGCCCGACCAGTGCCGTCCCAGACCTTCCGAGGAGGCAAAGCCGCGGCGCACGCCGCTCGCGGCGATGAACTGATCCTGCGGGCGATCGCCCTTGAAGATTTGTCCAACCTCGAACAGCGCGACATCGCTGGCGCCGCGATTGGCGTTCGCCTGTGCGGCCGCGATCAGGCCCGCGAGCAGCGTCGGGCGCATGTCGGAGAGATCAGACGCGATCGGGTTGGCGACTTCGAGCTCGCGCTGGCCGCCGCCGAACAGTTTTGCCGCGGACTTCGTGATGAACGACCAGGTCACCGCTTCGATGATGCCGCGGCTTGCGAGCGCGCGCCTGGCGCGGCGGGTGCGCAGCTGCAGTGGCGTCAGCACCGGTTTGCGCGCGTCCTCGCCGCGCTCGAACGGCGTCATCGGCACCTTGTCGACGCCGAAGATGCGGACGATCTCCTCGACGATGTCGGCCTTGCCGTGCACATCCGTGCGCCACGAGGGCACCGCGACCTTCACCACCGGGCCGGGGCCCGCCATCATGAAGCCGAGATGGGTCAGGATGCGCTTCATCTCGACCTGCGGCACCTCGATGCCGGAGAGACGCTTGACCTCGGTGACGGGGAAGTCGATCACGCGGTCGTCGCCGAAGGATTTGCCGACCACGACGGTCTCGGACGGCGTGCCGCCGCACATCTCCATCACCAGCTTGGTCGCCAGCTCCAGACCCGGCACCATGAAGGCCGGATCGACGCCACGCTCGAAGCGGTAGCGCGCGTCTGAATTGATGCCGAGCTTGCGGCCGGTCTGGGCGATGTTGATCTCGTTCCACAGCGCCGATTCGATCAGCACGTCGGTGGTATCATCGTCGCAGCCGGAGGCTTCGCCGCCCATGATGCCGGCGAGCGATTCGACGCCGTGCTCGTCCGCGATCACGCAAATGGCGGGATCGAGATTGTAGGTGCGGCCGTCGAGCGCCAGCAGCGTCTCGCCGTCACGCGCGCGGCGCACGACCAGATTGCCCTTCACCTTCCTGGCGTCGAACACGTGCAGCGGCCGCGCGCGGTCGTAGGTCATGAAGTTGGTGATGTCGACCAGCGCGTTGATCGGGCGCAGCCCGATCGCGGTCAGCCGCTTCTGCAGCCATTCCGGCGACGGACCGTTCTTGACGCCACGCACGAGGCGGAGCGCGAAGCCCGGACACAGCGTGGAATCCTCGACCGTGACCTTCACAGGGCACGCGAATTCGCCCTTGATCGGCTTGATCGCGGGATCCCTGAACTTGCCCATGTCGGCGGCGGCAAGGTCGCGCGCGATGCCGTGCACGCCGGTGCAGTCCTGCCGGTTCGGCGTCAGGTTGATCTCGACCACGGGATCGCCGAGCGCGGCCCATTCGGTATAGCCGGCGCCAACAGGCGCATCCGCCGGCAATTCCATGATGCCGTCATGGTCGTTGGAGATCTGCAGCTCGGCCGCCGAGCACAGCATGCCGCGGCTCTCGACGCCGCGGATGGTGCCGACGCCCAGCGTGATGTCCTTGCCGGGAATGTAGGTGCCGGGCGGCGAGAACACGCTGACGAGACCCGCACGCGCATTCGGCGCGCCGCAGACGACCTGCACCGGCGCGCCGCCGTCACCGGTATCGACCATGCAGACGCGCAGGCGATCCGCATTCGGATGCTGCTCGGCCGAGATCACCTTCGCAATCGTGAAAGGCTTCAGCGCCTTCGCCTTGTCCTCGATGTTCTCGACCTCGAGCCCGATCATAGTGAGCTTCTCGGCGAGCTTGTCGAGCGGCTCGTCGGTCTCGAGATGATCCTTCAGCCAGGAGAGGGTGAATTTCATGGCTGTTTCTTCTCCACGGAGACGGTCTGCTCCCTCTCCCGCTTGCGGGGGAGGGTTGGGGTGGGGGCTCTCTCCGCGACGGTGGTCGCGATTATTTCAAGAACGCCGCCACGATTGGTCATGACATCGAGGTTGCTGAAGCGGAGCACCTTGAAGCCCATCGCTTCGATTGCGCTAGAGCGACGCGCGTCGGCGCGCTCGCCATCATTCGAGAAGTGTTGGCCGCCATCGAGCTCGATGACGAGCTTGGCTGCGTGGCAGATGAAATCGGCGATGTAATTCTCGATCGGCACTTGGCGGCGGAAGCTCACGCCATTCAGCCGGTTGCCACGTAGCTCCGACCAGAGGATTCGCTCTGCATCTGTTGAGTCGCGCCTGAGCGCACGAGCATTGGCTCGCAGCTTGGCCGATACCTTCCAGTCCGGATGCTTGGGATCAACCATCGGCAGCCCCATTGCGGAGAAACCCTCTCCCCAACCCTCCCCCGCAAGCGGGGGAGGGAGCTCGACCTGTCGAGCGGCAGGAGAATACGTACCCATACGACGAACGCCACACACGCGCTCTATCCATTCCCTCCCCCGCTTGCGGGGGAGGGGCAGGGAGAGGGCTGTCTCCGCAGAGGGAACGGAGAGAGTCTTCGCATGCCCGATCATCGCCATCACGAGCTCAGCCCTCCAGCCAGCGTCGGCACCTCCAGCGGCTTGAAGCCGTAGTGGCTCAGCCAGCGGACGTCGCTGTCGAACAGCTGACGGAGGTCGGCGATGCCGTATTTCAGCATGGCGATGCGGTCGATGCCCATGCCCCAGGCGAAGCCCTGATACTCGTCGGGATCGATGCCGCAGGCGCGCAGCACGTTCGGATGCACCATGCCGCAGCCGAGAATCTCGAGCCAGTCCTCGCCCTCGCCGAAGCGGATCTCGCCCTTGTCGCGGCGGCACTGGATGTCGACTTCCAGCGACGGCTCGGTGAACGGGAAGAACGACGGTCGGAAGCGCATGTTGATATGGTCGACCTCGAAGAACGCCTTGCAGAACTCGTGCAGGATCCATTTGAGGTGGCCGAGATGCGAAGTCTTGTCGATGACGAGGCCTTCGACCTGGTGGAATTGCGGCGTGTGGGTCGCGTCCGAATCGATGCGGTAGGTGCGGCCCGGGCAGATCACGCGGATCGGCGGCTTCTGGCTCAGCATCGTGCGCACCTGCACCGGCGAGGTGTGGGTTCGCAGCAGCATACGCGAGCCGTCCTCCTTCGGATGGAAGAAGAAGGTGTCGTGCATCTCGCGCGCCGGATGGCCTTCCGGAAAATTCAGCTTGGTGAAGTTGTAATCGTCGGTCTCGATGTCGGGGCCTTCGGCAACCGAGAATCCCATGTCGGCGAAGATGGTGGTCAGCTCGTCCCAGACCTGGCTCAGCGGATGAATGCGGCCGGCTTCCGTCGGCGCATCGCCCAGCGGCAGCGTGACATCGACGGTCTCGGACGCGAGCCGCGCATCGAGCGCGGCCGATTTCAGCACGTCGCGCCGGGCGGCGAGCGCCTGGGTGACCTCGTCCTTGGCCTGGTTGATCGCAGCGCCTTGCGTCTTGCGCTCGTCCGGCGACATCTTGCCGAGCGTTGCCAGCAAGGCTGAGATCGAGCCCTTCTTGCCGAGCGAGGCAACGCGGACGGCTTCGAGGGCCGTTTCGTCGCCGGCAGCACTGATCTGCGCGAGGATGGATTGAACGAGACTGGCGAGGTCGGACACGGTCGGATCCCTCAAACTTGCAAAAGGCTGCCGGGTTGTGGCCGCAGCCGGGGCGGAACGTCAAGCCGAATGGACGTCGTAAACGCGGGGCATTTGAACCGTAAAGGCATGGCTGGCACCAACCTGAACGCGAAGGAGGGGACGATGCGTTTGCGATCCTGCGTGGCCGGCCTGGCCCTGGTTCTCTTGCAAGGCTTTCTGGGAGGCGCGGCTCTCGCCGCCGAAGAATGCCAGGTCAAATCCACGTCGATGGATGACATCATCGTGGCCCTGAACGCGGCGCCGGGCTGCGAGCGTGCCATGAAGCAGTTCGAAGCCTGCGCATACGGCGCCAGCGGCGACGTACAGTTCGGTGAGGTGGTCGAGAAGAAGTGCGAGGCCGATTTCATCGGTCAGCTGCAGCCGCCACAGAAGCTCAGCTACCAACGCGAGTTGCGGGTCTGCGACCAGAAGTACCGGAGCAAGTCCGCCACCATGTATATCTCGGCCACGGCCTTCTGCCGGGCGGAGGTCGCCCAGCGCTACTCGCAACGTGCGCTGAAGGCCGGCAAAGCCGGCCGCTAGCGCCGCAGGGCTCAGGCCGCGAGCGCAGCCTTGGCCTTCTCGGCGATCGCCTGGAACGCCGCGGGCTCGCTGATCGCGAGATCCGACAGCACCTTGCGGTCCACGGTGATCCCGGACTTGGCCATGCCGTCGATAAATCGGCTGTAGGTCAGGCCGAACGGACGGACGGCAGCGTTGATGCGCTGGATCCAGAGCGCGCGGAAGGTCCGCTTCTTGCGCTTGCGATCACGGAACGCGTACTGCTGGGCCTTTTCCACGGCCGGCTTGGCGGCGCGGATGGTGTTCTTGCGGCGGCCGTAGAAACCCTTGGCGGCCTTGTAGACTTTCTTGTGCTTGGCGTGGGCGGTCACACCGCGTTTGACGCGAGACATGACAAAATCCTTCAGAGATGACTTTGGTTATCGGATTGCCGCGCAAGACGCGGCACGGTTGGCAATGATCGTGGACGCGATCAGGCGTTCGGCAAGAAGTACTTCTTGACGTTGTCGCCGTCGGTCTTGAACAGCACCGCGGTGCCGCGCAGCTGACGGATCTGCTTCTTCGTCCGCTTGATCATGCCGTGACGCTTGCCGCGATGGGCGAACATCACTTTGCCGGTGGCAGTCACCTTGAAGCGCTTTTTAGCGCCCGATTTGGTCTTCAGCTTGGGCATTTGGCTCTCCTAATGGCCACAGAGTTCCGCCCGCGAAGGCGGCTGGCCGTCAAAATGCTCGTTAGAGCGTTGATTGTGCTCAGGTTTTTACGAACAAGCGCAAAACCCGCACGAAACACCGCCACGGCAGCCCTTAATCAGCCGGGCGATGAAGGCTGGGCTTATGACAGAGGACAGGCCGATTGGCAACGATGAACCGGCAGAACCAGCCCGGCGACTATTCGGAATTGCGACCTCATGTCCAAGCCTGTCGCCTGGAGCAGGACCAAAATGGCCCATTTTTCCCGATCGCTTCCCTCTTTGACTGCTTTCGCCCGTCCGCGCCATCTGGCGCTTCTGGCCGTGCTCGCCACGACCGCGCTGCCGTCGACGGCCGATGCCCGCGTCGGCGGCTATGACGGCGTCTGGAATGTCACCTTCGCCACCACGCGGGGCAATTGCAGCTCCGGCTACAGCGTCCCCTTCACGGTGACCGGCAGCCGGGTGTCATCCGCCGGCGGCGGCCGGGTCTCCGGCAAGGTCAATCGCGGCGGTGCCGTTGCGGTCCAGGTCTCGGTCGGCGCGTCCCATGCCAGCGGCGGCGGCCGGCTAGCCGGCGTGAACGGAGCCGGCTCGTGGAGAGGTGTCATTTCCGGTGACCAGTGCAGCGGCACCTGGCAGGCGACACGGACGTAGCTGTCGCCGGGAAAGCTGCTGCGCACCTCCCTGCCTGCAGGGAGGTGAAAACAAAACGGCCCGCCGGAGATCCGGACGGGCCGTTGAACTCTTGAGTTCCAAACAACCGGCGTCAGCGCGGCGCCAGAACCATGACGACCTGACGGCCCTCGAACCTGGCGTCCTGCTCGACCTTGGCGAGCTCGGCGACGTCGGTCTTGATCTTGTCGAGCAACTTGGTGCCGATCTCCTGGTGCGCCATTTCGCGGCCGCGATAGCGCAGCGTGATCTTGACCTTGTCGCCCTCTTCGAAGAACCGCTGCATCGCGCGCATCTTCACGTCGTAATCGTGGTCGTCGATCATCGGGCGGAGCTTGATCTCCTTGATCTCGACGATCTTCTGCCGCTTGCGGGCTTCGGCGGCTTTTTTCTGGGCCGAATACTTATACTTCCCGTAGTCCATGATCTTGCAGACGGGAGGGCTGACGTTCGGCGAGATCTCGACCAGATCCATGCCGGCTTCCTGGGCCATCCGGATGGCCATGACGGTCTCGACCGTGCCTTTGTTGTCACCGGCCTGATCGATCAGCTGGATCTGCGCATTGCGAATATCATCATTGATGCGCGGCCCATCTTTGCTGGCGACGGGCGGGGCTTTATTGGGACGGCGAATGGGTGGTTCTCCAAAGTTGTGAAAGAGGCTGCTATTTTGCAGGAAGATGCGTTTGCCGGCAAGCAATTCGCTCCTGCGCGAAACGAAAAACCCTCAAATGCGAGGTATTTCGGCCACGCCTGGGCACGCTGACCGACATAGACACCTTGCTTCCGTTCCGCAAGCGTCCCAAAGGGACAATGCCGGTCTCCGGCGCTGCGGAAGACGACCCGACAGCTCAAACCGCGCAGCCAGGTTAAACGTTCCATGAGCCATGCAATTCCCGATGCCGTACTCGATACCATCGACGTGGGTGAGGGCCCGTCAGCACGCAGGATCGCGGTGCGCAGCCGGCGCGGGCAGGGGCCCGGGCTGGTCTGGCTCGGCGGATTCAAATCGGACATGCAGGGCAGCAAGGCCCTGGCACTGGACGCCTGGGCCCGAGACCACGGCCGCGCCATGGTCCGGTTCGACTATTCCGGTCACGGCGAATCCGGCGGCGATTTCGCCGATGGAACCATCGGACGCTGGCTGGAGGAGTGCGTGGCGGTGTTCGAACGGTTCTGCGATGGCCCGCAGGTCCTGATCGGCTCCTCCATGGGCGGCTGGATGGCCCTGCTGCTCGCGCGCGAGATCAGGAAGCGATCCGGCGCGGCCTCGCTCGCGGGCTTGGTGCTGATCGCGCCAGCGCCGGACTTCACCGAGGAGCTGATGTGGAAGAATTTTTCGCCGGCGGTGAAGCAGGAGATCGAGACCAAGGGTCTCTGGCTGCGGCCATCCGAATATGGCGACGGCTCGCCCTATCCGATCACGCGGAACCTGATCGAGGAAGGCCGCAATCATCTCGTGCTCGGCAGCGCCATCGATCTCGGCTGCCCGGTCCGCATCCTGCAAGGTGCGAAGGATCCTGATGTCCCCTGGCAGCACGCTTTTGCGCTGACGCATCGCCTGCCGGCCGACGACGTCGTGCTGACCATGATCCAGGACGGCGATCACCGCCTCTCGCGCCCGCAAGACATCGCGCGCATTCTTGCCGCGGTGGCTGAGATCGGGTGAAGTGCCTTCTTCCTTCAGGAGGCAATCAATGACCACCACCGCCATGCTGCGCGCCTTCTGCGATGCGGTCGAGCAGCGCAACGGCAAAGCGTTCGCCGAGCTGTTCACCGAGGACGGCGTCTATCACGACGTGTTCTACGGCGCTTTCGCAGGCCGCGAGAAGATCGCCGCGATGATCGACGACTGGTTCTATCGCACGGCGACCGATTTCCGCTGGGACATGCACGATCCCGTCACCGACGGCACCACGCTCTATGCGCGCTACACCTTCAGCTATCGCTCGATCTTGCCGGAAGCTGGCGGTGCGCGGGCGATGTTCGAGGGCGTTGCGATCATGACGCTGAACGGCGGCAAGATCGTCAGCTATCACGAGGTCGCCAATACCGCGCCGGCATTCATCGACCTGAAGTTCGCACCCGAGCGGATTGCCAAGATCGTCGCCAAGCAGGGCGCGGCGCTGAAGGCGCGGCCGGAGATGCAGCGGCATCTCGCCTAGTCGTCATTCCGGGGCGCGCGGAGCGCGAACCCGGAATCTCGAGCTTGCTGCGCGAGATTCCGGGTTCAGCCCTGCGGGCTGCCCCGGAATGACGGCAAGCTCCTATCGCTTCGAAGGATTGGCCATCGGCTTGCGCTGCGCCAGCGCGGCCACCGTCGCGGTGCCGATCGGACCCTGTTCGTCATAAAGCCAGCATTCGCCGATCGCGACGCCGTCGGTAGCGTGATGGTTCACCACCTCGAAGCCGATCCAGTTCGTCACCGGCAAGCGATGCAGATAGATCGTCACGTCGCTGTTGATGTAGCCGAGCCCGTTGTCGCCGGCGTTGGCAAAGGGGCTGGCGAAATCGGCGCCGGTGGCAACGTGGACGAACGGCGTCATCGGCACGCCCGCGACGAGCTCGCGCACCTCGCTCATCCAGAGTTTTCGCGGACCGAGCGAGCCCATATGACCGACAATGGGGCGCGTCGTCCATTTGCCGTTCATGCCGAGCCTGGGATCGGTGGGTTTTGGAATGTCGGCCGGCTTCGGCACGTCCCAGTTCGGCGGCGACCAGACATTGCCATCAGGATTTTGCGTCTTGCGCAGCAGCTGGCACGAGGCCCGCGCCATGCTAACGCCGCCGGAGACGAATTCCGCTTCGACCACGCGGATGCGCAGGCCGTCACGCACGAGGCGCGTCGTTACCTCGATCGGCTTGTCGATGGTCGGCAGCCGAAACATGTCGACGGTGAGCCGCGCCGGCACCAATTCGGGACCCGAATGGCGCTCCTCGATGGCGAAGCCGAGCAGCCCGACGACGACGCGTCCATGCAGCGATTTCGGATCCCATGGGCCGTTGGCGGCTTCCGTCGGATGGAATGTATCGCTGTTGCGGGTGAAGAAAGGCAGGTTTGTCATGCGCGCGAGATTGAAGAAACGCGCGGGGAAATCAAGGGTGGTGGTGCCGTCGTGAGAGTCAGGCCGCGCAAGCTATCGCCACAACAACAGGTGTCTTCGCCCGCGAAGGTGGGCGATCCAGACTCCGAGACCGCGGTGATTGAGTCGAGAAGCCGCGGCGTACTGGATTCCCCGCCTTCGCGGGGAATGACACCGAGGGTTAGGCGACGGTCTGCCACTCCTCGCGCACGCTGTCGTCGCGTTCGTGATCTAATGCAGCGCCCTTCATCGCCTCAAACTCTTCCCGTCCTAGCAACTGCCCCAGCGCCCACACCGCAGCGCCACGCACCAGCGGGCTCGCATCCTCCAGCAACCGTCGCGCTTCCTCGGCCAGCGCCGCCTCGCCCGAGTTACCAATCGCAATCAGCACATTCCGCAAGAACCGATCGCGACCAATCCGCTTCACCGGCGACTTCGTGAACAGCGTGCGGAACGCGGCGTCGTCGAGGCGTGCCAGCTCGGCGAGACCAGGCGCGCGCAATTCGCTGCGCGCGGCGAGCTTGGCCTCGCGCCCCTCCTGCGCGAACTTGTTCCAGGGACACGCCGCGAGGCAATCGTCGCAGCCATAGATGCGGTTGCCGATGGCTTTGCGAAACTCGTGCGGGATCGGTCCCCTGTTCTCGATGGTGAGATAGGAAATGCAGCGCCGCGCATCGAGCTTGTAGGGCGCGGGAAACGCCGCCGTCGGGCAGATGTCGAGACAGGCCCGGCACGAGCCGCAATGATCGATCTCGGCGGCGTCGCGCGGCAACTCCAGCGTGGTGTAGATCGCGCCGAGGAACAGCCACGAGCCGAATTCGCGCGAGACGAGGTTGGTGTGCTTGCCCTGCCAGCCGAGACCCGCGGTCTGCGCCAGCGGCTTCTCCATCACCGCGGCGGTGTCGACGAACACCTTCACGTCCGACGGCGCGGTCGCGACCAGCCAGCGCGCCAGCGCCTTCAGCCGCTTCTTGATGAGATCGTGATAGTCGTCGCCCTGCGCATAAACCGAGATCGCCGCGCGCGCGCGCTGCTCGAGAATCGCGAGCGGATCCTGGTCCGGGCCGTAATTGACCCCGAGCATGATCACCGAGCGCACGTCAGCCCACAGCCCGCGCGGATCGACACGACGCTCCGGCTGCGCGGCGAGCCAGTCCATGTCGCCATGACCGCCGGAGGCAATGAATTCCAGAAAGTATTTTCCGGAGGTCTCGATCGTGCCTGGCTTCGTGATGCCGATGCAGTCGAAGCCGAGCGCCCGCGCCTCGCGCGTGAGCGCCGCCTTCAGTTCAGTCGGATCGGAGTTCAGAAATCCAGGTCCACGTAGGTCCGCGACGCCGGCACGCCGGCCAGCCATTCGCTCAGCAGCGGACGGAACGACGGGCGGGACTTCACCCGCGCGTACCACGCCTTTGCTGCGTCGTCCTCGCTCCATGGCACGTCGCCCAGATAGTCGATCGCCGAGAGATGCGCCGCGGCGGCGAGATCCGCGTAAGTGAGCCGGTCGCCGGCGAGGAAATTACGGGTCTGCGCCAGCCAGCCGATATAGGCCAGATGATAGCGCACATTGGCCTTGGCGGCGCGCATTACGTCGGCCGAAGGGGGCCCGCCGCCGTTCTCCTCGCTCATGAAGCGCTTGTAGATGCGCTCGGTGACGAGAGGATGCGAGACCTCCTCGAAAAATTTTTCGTTGAACCAGGCCATCAGCCGGCGCACCTCGACGCGCTCGCCGATGGATTCCGGCATCAGGCGCTTGGGTCCCATCTCGGCGCCATAGGCCTCGTCGACATATTCGGCGATGATCGCAGCGCCCGGGATCGGCGGCTGCTCGTCGTCCACCATCACAGGCGTCGTGCCTGCCGCATTGAGCAACAGAAACGCCTCGCGCCGCTCCCAGCTGCGCTCTTCGACCAGCTTGAGGTCGAGCCCATATTCGCCCGCGATCAGGCGGATGAAACGCGAATGCGGACAGAACGGATGATGAAACAGCGTAAACATGAAGCCTTTGACTATTTGATGGTGCTTAAGATTCCATCAATGTTTGTGCGGCGCCACACTAGTCCTTCAAAACCGCGAGGCAAGGGCGTGATTTCGCATTTTGCGATTGCGGCATGGGGACGAATAGGCGAGAAGGGCCCCGCTTTTCCAGCCGAAATGGACCGTAAATATGTCAGACGCAATACGGGCAGTGATCCTCGGCATCATCGAGGGTGTGACCGAGTTCCTTCCCGTATCCTCGACCGGCCATTTGCTGCTCGCGGAACGCTTCTTCCATCTCGGCGAAGGCGCCTTCTGGGATTCGTTTACGGTTTTGATCCAGCTCGGGGCGATCCTCGCGATCGTCGGGCTGTACTTCAAGAAGCTCTGGGATGTCGTGATCGGCTTCTTCACGGGCGACACCTATTCGCGCCGCTTCGTGCTCGGCGTGCTGGTCGCGTTCCTGCCCGCTGTGATCGTCGGCCTCGTCGCCGGCAAATACATCAAGAGCGTGCTGTTCAATCCCTGGGTCGTGTGCTTCACGCTGATCGTCGGCGGCGCCATCCTGCTCTGGGTCGACAAGCTCGATCTCAAGCCGCGCGAGCATGACGCTACGAGGTTTCCGCTGCTGATGTATCTCTATATCGGCATCGCGCAGTGCGTGGCGATGATCCCGGGCGTGTCGCGTTCCGGCGCCAGCATCGTAGCCGCGATGTTCCTCGGCGCCGACAAGCGCGCGGCGGCGGAGTTCTCGTTCTTCCTCGCCATCCCCACCATGATCGGTGCGTTCGCCTACGACTTCTACAAGAGCCGCTCCGAGATGACGATGGACCATATGGGCATCGTCGCGATCGGCTTCGTGGTGTCGTTCATCACCGCGATCATCGTGGTCAAGACGTTCCTGGAATATGTCACCCGCCACGGCTTCGTGGTGTTCGCCTGGTGGCGCGTCATCGTCGGCACGCTCGGCCTGATCGCGCTGGCGCTGGGGCGGTAGGTGTAGGCCTGTAGCCCGGATGAAGCGCAGCGTAATCCGGGGCCAGCGTTCCTTGTGGCAGGATCCCCGGATTGCGCTGCGCTCCATCCGGGCTACGACTCCACCAGGCCTTCAACGCAAAATAAGCTTTTGATCGGTAGTCAGTTC
Organism: Bradyrhizobium sp. CIR18; assembly: GCF_014198295.1. Taxonomy (NCBI): domain Bacteria; kingdom Pseudomonadati; phylum Pseudomonadota; class Alphaproteobacteria; order Hyphomicrobiales; family Nitrobacteraceae; genus Bradyrhizobium; species Bradyrhizobium sp. CIR18. Next base: position 333,593 of record NZ_JACIHF010000006.1, read on the forward strand.
CAACGCGGGGCGGCGCGCGCCCGGCACAGGAGCTGAGCCATGACCCTCGTCAGCGGCTGGGGCCGGTTCCCGGTCGTCGATAGCGACGTGCTGCGCCCGCGCTCGTTCGCGGCGGTCGGCGAGGCTGTCTCGGCCGGCACCGTCGCGCGCGGCAATGGCCGCGCCTATGGCGATGCCGCGATCGGCGCCGTCAGGACCGTCGCGATGACCGGCTTCGACCGGGTCAGGTCGTTCGATCCGGCAACCGGGCGCATCCGCCTCGAAGCCGGGGTTCTCCTCTCGGACCTGATCGACACCTTTGGCCCGCGTGGCTTTTTGCCCTTCGTCGTGCCCGGCACCCGCTTCGTCTCGATCGGCGGCGCCATTGCCGCCGACGTCCACGGCAAGAACCATCATTGCGAGGGCGGCTTCGGCCGCTACGTCGACAGCCTCCTGCTGCGCACCGGGCAGGGCGAAGTCATCGAGGCCTCGCGCGAGCAGAACTCCGACGCCTTCTTCGCGAGCGTCGGCGGCATGGGCCTGACCGGCATCATCCTCGAAGCGACGATGCGGCTGCGCCGGGTCGAGACCGGGTGGATCCGCGAACGGGTGATCTCCGCGTCCGATCTCGATGCCGCGATGCGCGCGCTCGAGGCGGGGGATGCCGCGACCTATTCGGTGGCCTGGATCGATTGCGCGGCACGCGGGCGCGATCTCGGCCGTTCGCTGATCTATCTCGGCGAGCACGCGGGCAGGGGCGAACTGGCGGAAGGCGTCGATGCATTTCCGGTCGGCAAGAAGTCTCGCCTCAGTGTGCCGGTCGACCTGCCGTCGATGGCACTTAACCGCACCAGTGTCCGCGCCTTCAACGAGCTTTACTATCGCATGGGCGCGCGGCGCGCCGGCGGCAGCCATGTGGTCTCGCTCTATCCGTATTTCTTTCCGCTCGACAGCGTCGGTGAGTGGAATCGCATCTATGGCAAGCGCGGCTTCCTGCAGCATCAATGCGTGATCCCGCAAGCCGGCGCGCGCGCCGTGCTCGGCGATATACTCGATCGCGTCGCACGGCGCGGCGATGCCTCCTTCCTCGCCGTGCTCAAGAAGCTCGGACAGGGCGACGGCATCCTGTCGTTCCCGCTGCCCGGCTACACGCTGGCGCTGGATTTCCCGGTGAAGGGCGACATCCTGAATTTCCTCGACGAGATCGATCGGCTGGTCGTCGCGGCCGGCGGCCGGCTGTATCTGGCGAAAGACGCACGCCAGTCGCGTGCGGCCTTCGCGGCGGGCTATCCTGCCGTGCCGCGTTTCAACGCGATCCGCAAATCGCTCGATCCCGCCGGCAACATCCGCTCGAAACTTTCACAGCGTCTGTTTGATGAGGTCTAGGCCGTGACGTCACGCAAATCTGTATTGGTGCTCGGCGGCTCCTCCGACATCGGCCGCGCCGCCGCGCGTGCCTTTGCCAAAGCCGGCTACGATGCCGGCCTCGCAGGCCGCGACGTCGCCGCGCTGGAGCCTGACGCGGCCGATCTGCGCGCGCGTTACAATGTCGACGTCGGTCTCTACAAATTCGACGTGCTCGACACCACCACGTTCGAAAGCTTTGTGAACGGCCTGCCGGCATTGCCCGACGTCGTCATCTCGATCGTCGGCCTGCTCGGTATGCAGCAAAATGCCGAGAGCGATCTCGCCCACGCCACCGCGATCATGCGCTCGAACTACGAAGGCCCGTCGCTGATCCTCGGCCTGTTCGCCGAAAAATTCTTAGGCCGCGGCACCGGCACGCTTGTCGGCGTGTCCTCCGTCGCCGGCGACCGCGGCCGTGCCTCGAACTATGTCTATGGCTCGGCCAAGGCTGGCTTCTCCGCCTTCCTGTCGGGCCTGCGCGCCCGCGCCAGTCGTGGCGGCGTGCATGTCGTCACGGTCAAGCCTGGCTTCGTCCGCACCAAGATGACTGATGGCATGAAGCTGATCGGCCCGCTCACCGTCGAAGCGCCGGTGGTTGGCGATGCCATTCTCCGGGCAGTCGAGAACAAGACCGACGTCGTCTATGTCAGCGGCAAATGGCGCCTGGTGATGCTGATCATCAAGACGCTGCCGGAAGCGGTGTTCAAGAAGCTGAAGTTCTAAGTCGCCGGCCGCGCCGGTGGTGCACTGAGGGTTAGTGAGGGGGTCTCTCCGCGGCCGAGAACCCCCAAGAGGAGAGAGCCCTCACCCGATCGCTTCGCGATCGACCTCTCCCGCAAGCGGGAGAGGTCGAACCACCCTCACACGCTCATACGCTGGAACTGACCGGCGGCGCGGAAGCGCCAGAGATATTGCGGGGCAATCGCTTCCAGCGAATCCGGCGTGATGCCGAGCCCTTCCAACGTGAGCCCGGCGGCCTTGGCCGCGTCCGACACCACATTGTCGCGCTCGAGCATGGTGACCTGGTCCGGCGTCAGCTTGAAGGCGCCCGGCGCGAATTGCAGGAAGTTCGCCTGGAAGCGGGCGAGGCCGAACGGCAGCGGGATCAGCGCCGGCTTGCGCGCGGTGATCTCGAGGATGGCCTCGATGATCTCGCGCATGGTCAGCACTTCCGGCCCGCCGAGCTCGTAGGTCGCGCCCGCCTTGGCCTTGCCGTCGACGGCGTCCGCGATCGCGGTGGCGACGTCGCCGACATAGACCGGCTGCATCCTGGTCTCGCCGCCGATCAGCGGCAGCACCGGCGACATCCGGGCCAGCGCGGCAAAACGGTTGGTGAACTGGTCCTCGGGGCCGAACATCAGGGAGGGGCGGAAGATCGTCGCCGACGGCACCGCTGCCCTCACCGCGGCTTCGCCGGCCGCCTTGGCCTTGGCATATCGCGAGGGCGATTCGGCATCGGCCCCGATCGCCGAGACATGCACCAGGCTGGCGCCGGCCGCGGCCGCCGCCTTGGCGACGGTTTCGGCGCCCTTGGCCTGGACCGCGTCAAAGGTCTGCGCGCCGCTCTCGGTCAGGACGCCCACGAGGTTGATGACGACGTGCGAATCACGCAGCGCCGCCTCGACCGAGGCCGGATAGCGTAAATTCGCCTGCACGGTATGGACCTGCCCGACCTTGCCGGAGGGCTGGAGGTATCCGGCGAGTTCCGGCCGCCGCACCGCGACCCGGACCCGGTAATCCCGCTTGCACAGCGCGCGGACGACATTCCGGCCCAAAAACCCCGATCCGCCGAAAACCGTGACGAGCGTGTCCAGATTCGATGCCATGGGAGCCGTTCCTGCGGAAAAGAGTGCGTCTTGTCAGGCTTGTATCGGGCCGGTTTGCGATGCGCAATCGGCATCCCCAAACCCGGGTCACGCATGAATTGACAACGGCGTCACCGAACCGTAGTAACCGCCTCCGTGCCCCAAACGGCATGCCCAGGTGGTGGAATTGGTAGACGCGCTGGCTTCAGGTGCCAGTGGCTTAACGGCCGTGAAGGTTCGAGTCCTTTCCTGGGCACCATACAATTCTGGATCGCAAACAAATCCAGATAGATAAGCCCTTTCAGAGTGTTGCGTTGGCCCCGACTGTGTAACAATGGGGTGTAACATTGCTGTTCAGGGTTGTGCGGCCGATGCGCCGGGATGGATCTCGCTTTCCTTTATTCGTGCAGCGCATTCCGGCTGATGTCCGGCGCAAAGCGGTCGGCTTTGAACTCGCGATTCCGCTCGGTGATGGCTTCGTCTTCGTGACGCCTAGCAAGGGCGCACAGGCCGTCCGGTTCTCCCTTCGCACTACGGAGCCTAGCGAGGTCAAAACGCGTCAGGCGCTCGCGGCGGCCTATCTGGAATCCGTCTGGGCGGCACTCCGCAACGACGCTCCCGTACATCTGACCCACCGACAGGCGACGGCCTTGGCCGGCGACCTCTATCGCGTTTGGGCGGACAGCGAGAGCCGCGCCCGGAGTGTCGCCATGGTGCACACGCCCGGAGTTGGCTGGGCGCCAGACACCGACAGCCAGGACGAGGAGGAAGCCCAATGGGCGGCCGTCGTGGCGATGTGGGAGAAGGTTGGCAAGGATGGCGACCCCAAGCACTTGGAGAAGCCGCTTGGCCCTATCGTGGACCGCCTCTTGCTGACAAAGGGCATTCGCCGCGTGGACAGCGAAACGCGCGCCATGTTGCTGGTCGCTTTTTGGATGGCGTTGCGGGACGCTTTCATGAGCCGCCAGCGCAATGCGGGAGGGGACTATGCGCCGGACCTCAAGGCCGACCGCTTCCCGGACTGGCGGGCGCCTGAAGGCGCACTGAAGGAGAAGCCAAAGCGGGGCGCCTCCAAGAACTCCCTCACCGGGTTGGTCGAGGACTGGTGGAAGGAAGCCAAGCTGGCAGGGCGCAAGCAGAGCACCTATGAGAGCTATCGCAACTCGATGGTGCGTCTTCTGACATTCCTGAAGCATGACACTGCGAGCCGGGTGACACCGGAGGATATCGTTCGCTTCAAGGATTATCGCGTGCAGAGCGGCATTAGCCCGAAGACCGTGAAGGACAGCGATCTCGCGGGCCTGAAGACACTGTTCGGGTGGGCGGTGGTCAATCGTAGGCTGCCCAGCAATCCGGCCGAAGGGATCACCATCAAGGTCGGCAAGCCACGCAAGCTCCGGCCCAAGGGGTTCTATGATTCGGAGGCTATCGCCATCCTGAGGCACGCTCGCGAGTTCGTGCCGGGCCGAGAAGCACCGAAGCTAGTGGCTGCCAAGCGATGGGTGCCGTGGCTGTGCGCGTTCACGGGTGCCCGCGTGGGCGAGATGATCCAGGTTCGCAAGGAGGACCTTCGGCGCGAAGGCAAGCTCTGGGTGCTGCACGTGACGCCCGAGGCGGGGCCGGTGAAGACGGATGAAGCGCGAGATGTCGTGCTCCATCGGCAAGTTATTCAGGAAGGCTTCTTGGCCTTTGCGGAGCAATCGAAGGGCGGCTATCTCTTCATCGACCCCAAGGCCGGTGAGTTAGGCGTTCGCACCGCGGTCAAGACGGCGCGTAATAAGGTCAATGAGTTCGTGCGTCAGGTGGTGAAGGATAAGAACGTTGATCCGAGCCACGGTTGGCGCCATCGCTTCAAGACTGTTGGCATTGAGCAGGGCGTTGAGACGCGCGTTCTAGATGCCATCCAGGGACATGCGCCGCGCAATGTCTCTGAGAGTTACGGGGACGTGACCATCAAGGCAAAGGCGAACGCAATAGCTCGGTTTCCGGCCATCGATGTGGTATTGGCCACCACTAGCTCAGAAACCCGTTCGGGCCAAAGTGTCGCCTAGGGGGCTAAAAGCGGTCCATCATCTCGGAGCGTGGGCTTGTCGGCTATGCGGCCGCGAGTGGAATTGCTCGACACGACAATGAACGAGGCCGCTAACTGAGACGGTCTTACTTCCTGTCGAGCAAATTGGCTAAGTCCGACTCGAAAATCTGCTGTGTCTGCTCGAACAGTTTAAGGAGGTCGATTGAGGTTTGCATTCCGTGGCGGGCAACAATCGCTCGCTGACGCTCAAGGATCAGCCTGCCACTGTGAACGTGGCGCTGTGCTTGGGCGATCTGCTCATCCAGCGTCATTTGCCGGTTCCTGCCTGGAACCAGCGTGCGCTCAGAAATGAAAATATGCCAGTTACAAATTCTCTTCGTCGCCGGGCAAGGGCGCCGGCTCGTGAGTCTGACGCCCCAAAAATGTGTCCGGGGGCGGATGGTCCTTCAGGACCCTCAAAGATTCAGCTACGACCCGGCGGGCTTCCTCTATCGCTCTCTTGTCCGTCAGGACGTCCGGCCGAAAAATGAAAATTCCCATAGGCGTCATGTCGCCTCCTGACCTTATTGAGGTCTGGCTCAACGACTGGATACGACGACGTCGTTTACTGAGATGGCCTTACTCCATTTTCCTAGATCCGATGTTGATGAAGAAGATCGGCTTACCGTTTTCGTCTGTCACCTCTAGCGACCACTCTTGTCCAGGGCGAAACCTCCCGTCGATGTCCTTCAAGACTTCGGCAGCAAAGAGCGTAGCGTCGTGCCACGCTGCTTCGTCGTCGGGCAAATCCTCTCCTGTGTCATCGGTGCTCGGCTCGGCGCTATGAACGTTGAAGAAGTATCGCGGCATTGCCGATTAACACAGGTTAGTCGTCGCAGTTCCTAACCGGCTACTCTGCTGCGTCTTGGACGGTGCGGATTTGGGCGGCGCGGCGGGCGAGTTCCTCGTAGGTCTTGGCGACGTTGCGCAGGCTATTCCTCGTCTCAGGATACTCGCAATTGTCCGCCTTGGTTCGAAACTCCTCCGCTCGCATCTGCCAGTAGCGCGGTGGGTGCATACGCTCGATACCCATGACGCCAATCCCTGAATTGGTCGTTCATGTCGATTAATGTACTTTCAGTCCAAGTGTTCCACCCTCCTACCTAAGAACGGTTCCTCAGGCTTCGGGTGCATCGCCAGTTTTTGAGCCGTGTATTGCTCGGCCAGATTTTCGACGGCTGCGGTGGTAAGCTTGTCGCCTACCCGTTCAGCAATCCTGCGGTAGTGCTGGAGCTTCTCGTCCAACTGAACGCACCTTGCACACATAGCGTTGCCTTTCGATTAGGCAGCAGTGTATCATAGGTTAATAAGTTCCCTAAGCGGTTTAGGCCGCTACCGAATTCAACTCGGCCATTTGAGGCTGCACCCGCAACCAGAGAGACCGCGCCGGCATCGGCCAGGGTCACGAGCGGCCCTGTCACATTGAGCTGAGATGGTCCGGTCTGTGCCCGTAAGCCGATATCCGTTTAGCTCTCAGCGCGTGTTGGCATATTCGGTTGCTGCCGCTTTGCAGGCCGCCATCTTTGAGCAGGCCAGCACAGCGCCATCCCGCAGGGCGCTCTCATACGAATCGTCTTTGTGGTTCGCGTGAAGATAGGCACCGAGTAAGGCCGCAGCGACCAAGACAACGACGTAACGGGCCCGCTCCAAAATTAGCCGCGCTTTGGGATTCTTCTGAATGCGAGTGACCGTCGCCAAGAATATGGCCGGTGTGCTCACGAGTAAAATGGCAACCCGAACGCTACCTGACTCGATATCCAGCCGCTTGAGCACCTCATGTTCGAACCAGAGGCAGAGCGCGATGAGGCTCCAGATGGTGGCCCAGTAGCTGGCCATGTCGAAGAGGACCTTGATGGGATCGTCTTCACCGGACTTTGGGGCGGCGCTCTCGGTGCTCGTCATCGTGCGCTCCTCATTGCCGCTCGATTGTAGACGATAGTCATCAAGTCTCAACCAGAAAATGGGATTCATAGTCCGTAGACCCAAAGTCATCATGGCGGCCTGCTCTCATGGATGGAAGACGAGACAGGCATTGTTGATGTCGTGGCGGTGGCCGTGCGGAGAGCACGCAAGGGTCTCGGGCTGTCCCAAGAGGATCTAGCCCTAGAGGCCGGCTTAGACCGCACCTATGTCAGTCAGGTTGAGCGTGGGACCCGCAACTGCACCATCATCGTCCTGGCCCGCTTGGCGCGTGCTCTGAAGACTACCCCGGACCGACTCCTTGTCTCCCATAAGAAGACCCGGGGGTAGTAGAAATCTTGGCCGGAGTCAGTGCTAGGTCACTCTGAGCACTGACCCCGACCGTAGTGCCGACCCCACAGGTGAGAGTCGATCTGCATTGCGCCTCTTCAGGAGGAGCGCTTTAGGGGGCGGTGGTCGAGGAGGAAGAATGCCTGGGCTATTCGGCGCCGTAGCTCCTCGGGTGTCACCTCAAAGTCGATCCGATCGGCATTCTGGCAGAGCAGCCGACATGCGAGGTTCATGGCGTCGTCGCGGTCCAAGTAGGGCGATTTTGTTGGCTTGCCTTCTCGGGTGAGGTCGGAGCTTGTTTGGTGCACCTCACGGTCGGGTATGTCCGCCCTCCGGAGGTAGTAGTGGTTGTCTCCGCTTGGAGTCTGATGGCCAGCTTGGGTGTCCGCGATCAGCCGTAGCAGGGGCACCTTGTAGTCCTGCCCAGCGATGCACCACCGGAGGTGCGGGTAATCCTTCCGGCCGGGTTGATCCATCTCCTTGCGGTTCAGACCTATCGATCCGCCAGCAAGCAGTAGTAGACGGATGATGACGACCGCCTCAGGGTCTACGTAACGGGGGCTCCGAAGGGTGCCTTCAGGGCCGGTGTCTTTCACCTGAATCCCTAGCTCAGGAGTAAGTGCTAAAATAGATCCCTGCGGTATCCCAACCCAAAGTAATGAAGGATCAGGCTTCGGCTTCGAGGGGTCGGCTCGATGAGCCAGCGCTTGGTCGAGATAGGTGCACAGCGCCTCATACCCCTCCTTCGACATGGGCGGATAGGCAGGCATGCGGGTTCGGTCCGGCGGAAGCTTCGCCATTGTGGTTCTCCTTTGGCTGATGTTGGGTGGCGTGGTGGCCGCTAAGGTGGCCGTAGAAGGTGTTTTCGAGAAGTGCACGACAGAGGTGGTGCCGCACGGGAGCCCAGAGGTTGTTAGATGCCTCCGGGTTCAATAGTGAGGTACTCACAGGCCTCTGGGATAATTAAGGTTTTCGGCCTTCAAGGGTCGTTTGTGTGCCCTTAGCTTACCCGAGACCCGAAGCCACCTAGGCCAAGACCTCTGTTAAATCCGAGACCTTCATAATGGAGCTACCCGCAGGCTATTGTGAATGTTAGAGAATTCGCCCTCGGGAGTTCTAGTAGAACACTTGCGTCTATAGGGAGCATAAATCAACCCATTGAGGTAGCTAGCAGAATTTCCCTGAGACTTGCATTTCCAGCTTCACCTCCGAAGACCCCTATCCCGAAGGGTTTGCCTCCAGGCCCGCTTCCACACAAACAGGTCCGGGGAGTAATTCGAGGGGGCAGAATGTCCCAAGACGGCTTTAAGGGACCATTGCTGGCAAGTCCTTGGGGTCTTCAATAGCGGCGTAGTCACAGGTCATTGAAATAACTGAGGTATTTTTGCTTGAATTTCCATTTTAATAGTACTTGAGGTTGTGTAGGCAGATAGGCAAACCTTAGGCGGCTGTTCTTGGCGTGGGCCGGATGTCCGCGCGGCGTCGGCATCCCTACTCATCCCCATCGTGCCAAGGCGCCCTGGGCGCCCGCTCGGTCATCACGGATCCGATAGATGGTCTGCCGGCTAAGCCCTGTAGCGTTGGCGATCTGGCCGATACCAGCCGAAACAGACAACATTTCGCAGACAGTTGAGAACTGCTCTTCGCTATAGCTTGGCTTGCGGCCCCGATACTTGGCCGCGCCGTCCATTGACCGGGCCAAAGCAATTCCGCCGCGCTGAGCTTCTTTCATAGCCTCCGCATTGGCCTGTGCTGTTGCTGCCATGAAAGCGATCAACGCGTCCCTCACAGCTTGCTGCATTGGGTCCCTCGTCGCGCCATCGAAGACTAGTCCGTTGATCACCGTTCGGACGACGACTCCTTGCCGCATGAACTGTCGGATAGTGTCACATACGTCCGCGTAATTGCGTCCGAGGCGGTCAACCCAACGGACCACCAGCGTGTCCCCGCTGCGGAGTATATCGAATAGGCGCCTCCCCTCCGGTCGCTCTGCCAGGGCCGTGCTGACGCCCGAGACGCCATGATCGGCAATTAGGCGGTCGATCTTGAAACCGGCCGCTTCTGCCTGCTGACGCTGATGTTCGATGGTTTGGTCTGCCGTCGAGACCCGGGCGTAAAAGATCACAGCCATGGGTTGGCTCCTGCTGTCCGATAGGATTATGTCCGTTGAATAACACGTCCGTTTAAAGAAAACAACCCTAACGGACGCTTTTGCGCGGACCTATCGAGTAGCCGAAAGGGTATACCCTAGCGGACATTGCGCTTAGTGGCGGCGCGGCCCCGTTGACAGGATGCCGGACTTGCGGCCGCTCTAAAGCGGGCACCCATCAAGACAAATGCCGCAGCGTCTGAGCGGCGAGAAGATGCATCGTCCGGCGCTTGAACGTAACGCACTCCCATTCCACGTCGCGTCGCCTGAGAGTTCGCTTTGCTGTGAATTGGGGGCGCCGGCACGGGGGAATTCGCCGAGTGTGACCGTTGAGGTGACGGCTCGAATTTTTAACCTGTGATCGAATTCCGGCCGGGGTGGCTCTCGCAGAGAAATTGCTAGCTGAATCAACGCGGCATCAGGTTGTTTACTACTTTATGAATAAGCTCGGCCTGAGCTATACCATGCGCACGCTTGACTACATCTAGGGGAAAACACTTGATCGAGGTTGCGGGGGCCAAGCTGCATCAAGCAGACGCGTTCGATTTTTTGGCTAAGGTCAAAACTGGCTCTGTTGATTTGGTGGTCTCGTCGCCTCCGTACTTCATGGGCAAGGAATACGACACCTCCCTAAGCATTCAGGATTTCAAGAGCATTCATCTGCGCCTACTCCCTGAGCTTGTTAGAGTACTCAAGCCGGGTGGAAGCCTCTGTTGGCAGGTCGGTCATCACGTCCGCGGCGGCGTCAGTGTGCCGCTCGACGCGATTGTCTATGGAACGTTCGCGGAAGACGAAGAGCTCTTCCTACGAAATAGGATCATTTGGACCTTCGGCCACGGAGAGCACGCTCGTCGACGGTTTAGCGGCAGGCACGAAACCGTTCTTTGGTACACCAAGGGTGACGACTACTATTTTGACCTGGACGCGGTGCGAGTGCCGCAGAAATACCCCGGTAAGAAGCACTACAAGGGCCCACGCAAAGGCGAATGGAGCGGAAATCCCCTGGGGAAGAATCCTTCGGACATCTGGGAAATTCCGAACGTCAATGCGCACCACGTAGAAAAGACAGCACACCCCTGCCAATTTCCCGTGGCGCTCGTTCAAAGACTTGTAAAGGCCCTGTGCCCACCAGGAGGGATGGTGGCAGACCCCTTCATGGGCTCGGGCACTTCTGCAATTGCTGCTGTGCATGAAAAGCGAAAGTTCGTGGGATGCGACCAAAATGCAGCCTACGTGAAGTTGGCCCATCAGAGGCTTCTCGAATTAAAGGCCGGGCAACTGAAGTTCCGCCCAATCGGACAAGCGCTGTATGTACCAAGCGACAAGTCCGCGGTGGCCCAGAGGCCGCCGCACTTCGCCAGCAACTGAAGGGAAATAGCATGGCCCGTCCCGCCAAGGTTACCGGAAAACAAAGCAGGCGGCTTGCCACGGCCTTACAGGTGAAAGCCATCGGCTTTGAACAGAACGATGTGCAACTCTGCGCCTTCGCGATGGAAGCAAGCGTGCTTTGGAGTTTTGTGTCGATCAACAGAATGATTGAAGACAAGGAGCAGGGCTATCAACGCACCCTCTCAGGGTCCCGGGTTAAGGCCGTAGCAGACTACATTGAGGCCGGACATCCGATCACGACGTCGATTCTAATATCGCTGCCCAAGGCCACTTACTCCGCGAAGACGGAGAAGCTGAGTATTCCTGCCGGAAAGGATGTTGGGTGGGTGATTGACGGTCAGCACAGACTCGCGGGCGCACACCTCGCAGCAGAAAATGGGCAAGACATCCCCCTCTCCGTGGTTGCGGTTCTTGGCCAGGAGGTTGAGTTTGAGATCGAGCAATTCATAACCGTCAATCGTGAGGCCAAGGGGGTGCCGACCGCTATCGTCTATGAGCTCCTCAAACATCTACCTTCACGGAAGAAGCCGAGCGACGTGGCTGCGGAAATTGCGGCGGAGCTCGGAAGTGCTTTACGGAAGGATCCAGACTCGGTTTTCTCCAACCGAATTGTGGTCACCACGTCGCCCGGACCGGGACAGGTGTCTTTGACTAACTTCGTTCGGAAGGTGAGCCCGCTGGTGCACCCGGAACGGGGCCTGCTCAACATCTACACATTTGAAGAGCAGAAAGCCATTCTAGAGAACTATTTTCGCGCCCTGAAGGTTGTATTTCCCGGCGAATGGTCGAAGGCGAAACCTATCTTCTTCCAAACGGTGGGGTTCGGCGCCTTGTTCAATGTCTTCGATTACGTCTTTAAAGAGACCTTTCAGCGCTCAAAAGCCAGTTTTGCTGTTGAGGACATTGTGAAGGTGTTCAGGCCAATCGCGCATTTCGAGTTCGCTAGCTGGAATTCGTATGGCTCGGGTAGCAAAGCAGAAATCGAGGCAGGGAACGATCTTCGGGTAGATCTCCAGCGATCCCTTACAGCCGGAGCGGACAAAGCGCGTATTCGGCTAGCCTGATCGATGGCATTACTGAACAACGTGCGGGAGCGTCAGTGGTCGATTCTGCTGGAATCTCTACCGCTGGCGCCACCCTACCAAGTCGACGTGTCAGATGCGAGCTTGTGTGCGGAAACTTGGCTAGAGAACTACGTTGACGCGATAGGTGACGCCGGGCACGAGATAATCTCGCTGCCCGGAGGCTTTCAGTCTTATATACATGACAGCATGCTCCTGTACATGAAGGCGGAGCACGTGTCCTTAGTTGCTATCTCAGCGTTCGCCGCGGGACGGTCCACGTGGTCGCTGGTTGATGTTCACCACGCCTCGCTTCTTCACGCGAAGGCCATCGCTGCTTTTTTCGGCGTGCATGTAACTTCGTACCGGAAGAAAAGCTATTTGGTTGATTATTTCCCTCAATACGGGTCCAAAGACCACCGGCGAAGGTTTGCAAAGGATTATTCGGACCACGTCGACCCCGTTCGTTTGATGAAATGGACTAGCGATCAAGTGCAGCAAAAAGACATCTGGGGCATACTGACCCGAATACTCAATGTGTGCGCATTCCCAGATTCGCGAAATTCTGGCCTACAATTTCTTCGAGAAAGTCGGTTGGGAGCACATTCGCCAGAGCGCAATAGAATCCTCTACGAGCTCGGCCACTGGACGTTTATCGACGACCTTCTCCAGCCCTCGTCAAATCTGAACCTTGTGAGGGAGTTGAAGTCGAACTTGGATGCGTCCGATGATTTTTACTCCGACATATTGATATTTGAACGGCTACGTGAGTTAGCGCGATCCATGGCTTTTGACCTTTGCACGCGCTTTTTCATCTCGGACCTGCGATTTGGAGACCTCAAAGAGATGCCGGACAATTGCTTCCGGTGCGGGCAATAGTCTGCTGCGTCCATAAGCGCTCCTTCGCTCTATCTACGCGAAGGATCTTTCAGCCATCGATCAACGTCTACGTTGAGACTGACGGCATTGAGAATTTTGAGGAGATTGCCAATCTTTGTGGCGGCTGTCGGTTCCAGCCCAAACAGCGACTGCGGTGCGGTTACACCATCGGGCAAAGAACAGCGAACCGTCCCCGGATTGATGTAGCAGCCCATCGCGATGCATAGTTTTTGCGGGAACCTATAGAGGGATGCAACATGGCGACCTGGGTTTTGGTTTTATTTGTTACGTCGCAAGCGGCGCCCGGTATATCGACCATTACTGGGTACTCATCTGAAGACGAATGCGTAGGAGCCGGAGCTGCTCTGAATAAAGCCACAGGCGGCAGTATCGCCGGCGTTGATAGTTCGCAGCCGAGGTTCAAGATCCAATGGGTTTGTATTTCGGGCCCTAAATCAGAGTCCCGAGATCCGAGAAGATAATACTCATGCGCGAGCGCCGCTTCGTGAAGATGTCCGTGTGACCTGCGCTAGTTTGACCAATTCAACCAATCGTTGATTGCGTCTAAATTGCGCCTCCTTGCCACTATCGAGAATAGGAGGAAGTCATGAAGATTGCGATTTGGACTGCCTTCCTGATTGCGATGATGAGCGGATCAGCGTTGGCACAGCAGAAAACTTGCGTTGCGACAGACGCAAGGAATAAGTGCTTGGACAAATGCTCCAACGGGTTTGTGCAATGCAAGCTCCCTTCATCGGCTTGCGATGCTGGATATAACAAATGTCGCGCTGATTGCCCTCCCCCAGTCTGCACAACTCGTTGAGCGATAGCCGAATATTGTCTTTCTGCCACGCAGACAAAAGCGTTGTCGAAATCCCTGGACCAGGACCAACGGTCCAGGGCGACATTCGGCGTGAATGCCACTAAGCGCGGCGAGACTGGCCGAAGACCGGTGCCGGCGTCAGTTCTAGATTTCTAGAAAATCCTCTATGAGCGCTACACGACTATGTAACACTGTTGCCGTCGACAAGAAAAAATCCTATGATTTCAATATCTGGCGCGGCCGAAGTCGCATTCCTTTCCTGGGCACCATTTTGCGGAATTCGGACGCAAATTAAGACGGCTCCCGATCCGCGAGGATAGCGGAGCGGCGATTGCTGCATCGCCGTCGCGACGGTCCCCTGGTACGCCAGTTCGTCCCGTTTCCCTCACACCACCCTTTTCCCCGTCCGCTCCGCCACCGCCCTCTGCACAAAATACATAGCGACCAGCGAGACGATCGCCGATGCTACGACGACGTAGCCGATCCGGTCGAAATGGATCAGCGAGCCATCCGCCCCTTCCGTGATGATCGCGCCCGCGAGCACCGAGCCGAGGCCGCCGGAGAGCTGTTGCAGCGAGGCGCTGACCGCGCTGAACGAGCCGCGCTGGTCGGGATCCGGGATTGCGGACATCAGGGCCTGCGACGGGATCATGCGCGAGAAGATGCCGACGAACATCAGCACGTTGACGAGGATCGCGGTCACCAGCGTGACGTGGCCGAGATGGGTGTAGATCAGCACCATGATGACGGACACCACGCTGCCGAACACGAAGGTCGGGTATTTGCCGAACGCATCGCTTGCCCTTCCGACCAGCGGCCCCGTGACGATGCTGAACAGGCCTGAGACGAGATAGATCGTCGGCAGATGCGTGATGTCGATGCCGAGATTGTGCACGGTGAAGGCGCTGGAGAACGGCATCAGCATGTAGCCGCCGGTCGCCAGCAGCGTCGTGACGAAGAAGGCCAGCGTGTAGCGCGGCTGCCCGACGGTCGAGATCAGATGGTGGAACGGGTTCTTGTCCTGTTTCCGCTTCAGATGCGCGTCGACCGGCTCCATGGCGAAGGCGATGATGGCGATCGCCGCGATCGACACCACGACGATCGCAATGAAGCAGACGTGCCAGCTCCAGTGATTGGCGAGAAACAGGCCGGCGGGAATGCCGAGCACCTGGCTTGCTGCAAACGCGGTCTGGATGAAGCCCATCACGCGGCCGCGCAGATGCAGCGCGAACAAATCGGTGACGATGGCGAGCACCACCGAGCCGATCACGCCGCCGAACAATCCGGTCACGATCCGGCCGAGCAGCAGCACATGATAATTCGGCGCGATCGCGCAGAGCAGGGTCCCGAGCGTGAAGCCGACATAGAAGAACAGCAGCAGGCGCTTGCGATCGAAGCGATCGGCAAAGCCAGCGGCCAGCACGCCCGAAATGCCCGCACTGAACGCGTAGGCCGACACCGCGACGCCGAATTGGCCGGCCGTGATGTCGAGCGCGGGCATCAGGATGGCGCCGAGCGGCGACATGATGATGAAGTCGAGGATGATGGTGAACTGCGTGAACGCGAGCAGCGCGATGAGCAGGGACTGGTAGCGCGAAAAGCCGCGCGGACGGTCCGATTGATCGTCGATAGGCGCGGCGAGCGTCTGGTCGGTCATGGGGCTCGATTCACGGCGAGTGGAGGAAGAGACTGGCAGATGGGGTGAGCCGGGGCGAATTTCATCGGCCGCCGGCCGCTCGTTCCCTGGGGAACATGAAGCTCACACCGGGTTGTGGGATCCATGCAACAGGGAATCCGGCAATCCGCTCAATTCCGCTTCGGCCTGCACCAGCCAGAACCGCATCTCCATCTCGCGGTACATCGTCGCCGCGGCGACAAGCTCGTCGCGAGCCTGGTCCGGGCATCCCGCCTTCAAATACAATTTTCCGAGGCCGTGACGGCAGCGCGCAGCGAGCGGGCGGAGGTCGAGTTCATCGGCGAGCGCGAGCGCGGCTCTGAAGTGACCTTCGGCCTGGTCCGGGGAGCTGCCGCCGCTGGAAGCCTCGCCCAGAAGGCGCAGGGCGGCCGCCTCGCCGCTCCGCTGGCCATTTTCACGGGCCAGCGTCAGCGCCTGTCCGGCAGCCCTGAGAGCATCCGCCTGCCGGCCAGCCAACAGGTATGCTTCGGCCAAAGGCGACAGGAACAGCGCCTGGGCAAATCGATGCCCCATCTTCTCGAAGACCCTCAGCGCCTGCTCCATCAGCGGCAGGCCTTCGGCCGTTCGCCCCAGCAGGGCATAAGCGTGGCCAAGGCTGCCGGAATTGCCTGCGACGAGGAACGGTAGGTTCCACTCGCGCGCCACCGCCAGTCCGCGCTCCAGCACCACGACTGCGCGGTTCAGCTCTCCCCGGGACGCCAGCAGATCGGCAAAGCACCAGCTGACGATGCCGAGGCTATAGGGGTGATCGACCGCCTCGGCGAGGCGTATGCCTTCCTCGCCGTGAGCGATCCCGCGCGCGAACTTGCCCTGGTCGGCATAGATGCGAGCGAGAAAACCGTGGGCGGTCACGGCCGGAAATCCGGCGAGGGAAAATTGCCGGAGGCGTGCGTCGCCGTCGAGCAGTTCCAGCACGTTGAGATAATGAGATTCCGACTCGCCGTAGTGCAGCGTCGAGAAGCAGGCGAGCCCGAGAAACAGCGATGCCGAGATGCGGTGCGAAAGCTCGCCGAGCTGCTCTGCGAGACGATGGGCATCCCGCCCGAACTTGACGGCGTCCTGTGGATGGCCGCTCAGGCTGAGGGTCTGGCACATGTGAACGGACGCGAGGCAAAGCCGTCCGGGATCGTCGAGATCTCTGGCCAGCGCTTCGGCCTCGCGAAGATAGCCGACGATGCGCGCGAACTGGCCAAGTGGAAACAGCGAGGTCTTCAGGTCGAACCTGAGATCGATCGCCTGCTCCATTGTGTCCCGGGTCTGCGGCAGCGTCGCGAGGCAGCGCAGCCCCCGTTCGAAGAAATTGGCCGCTTCGCGGTTGGCCCATCGCGCATGTGCGAGTCGCCCCGCCTTGATCCAGTGGTCGGTCGCCTCCCGGGCCCGCCCGGCCTCGTCGAAATGAAGGGCAACGATCTCGGGTTGGGTTTCGGCCAGCGCCGGGAAGCTTTCGATGAGCGTGTTCGCGATATCCGCATGCAATTGCTGCCTGCGGCTCCTCAGCATCGCGACATAGGCGGCATCCTGGACCAGCGCGTGCTTGAACGTGTAGCTCGCCTGCGGCGGCGAGCCGCGACGACTGACGAGGCCGGAGGCCGTCAGCCGTTCAAGCGCGGCGTCCAGATCGACAGGGGGCAGCGCGGATATTGCAGCGATCAGCTCGTAGGAGAATTCCCGCCCGATCGAAGCGCCGATCGAAGCCACGTCCTTCACCGCGCCGAGCAGGTCGAGGCGAGCGGCCAGCGAGGCCTGCAACGTCGCCGGAACGGCGAGCGACCGCCGCGACCCCTCCAACCCTTCGCTGTCGGATGCCTCGCGCAACAGCTCCTGCTCGATCAGCATGCGGGTCAACTCCTCGACGAACAGCGGGATGCCGTCGGCGCGCGACAGTATCTGCTCGACGACGGGCTCGGGGAGAGGCTTGCCTCCCGCGACGTCATCAATGATGCCGGCGCTGTCGCTGCGGCCAAGACGGCCGAGGGGCAGTAGCGTCACATGTGGCTGGCCGATCCAGGAAGGCTGGAATTCCGGCCTGATGGTGACAAGCAACAGCAGCGGCAGATTTGCGGCGCGAGCCGCGATCGCGTCGAGCAGGTCGAGCGATGTCGGGTCGATCCAGTGCGCGTCCTCGACCACGATCAGCCCCGGTGTCTGCACCGTTCCGGCTGAAAGCTGGTTGAGCAGCGCATTGAGGGTCATCTCCCGCTTCTCCTGCGGGGAGATCGCGAGGGCCGGATAGCGTCCGTCCGAGGGCACGCCGAGAAGTTCGGCGATCAGCGCGACATCGCGGGTCAGATTTTTCGTTGCGGGCGCGAGCAGGGCTTCCAGCCTGTCTATCCGTGCGTCGGCGCTGCTGCCGGGTTCGAAATCGGCAGCCCGTTCAAGCTGAACGATGAGCGGGTAGAGCGCGCTGTGCGCATGATGCGGAGAGCAATAATAGCGCAAGCGGCTGTGTTGCTCGTCCTCGAGCCTCGTCAACACGCTCTCGACGATGCGCGACTTGCCGATGCCGGGCTCGCCCGAGATCAGCACCACGCGGCCCGCACCGGACTTCGCCTGATTCCAGCGGCGCAGCAGCAGATCGATCTCTTCCTGGCGACCGACGAGCGCGGACAGTGAATCGGCGCGCCGCGCATCGAAACGGCTGACGCCAACAGCCTCGCCGAGCACCTGCCACGCGGGCACCGGCTCTCGCAGTCCCTTGACCTCGATATCCGGAAGCGCGCGCGTGTCGAACAATTGCCCAAGCAGCCGCCGCGTGCGGGCTGCGATCGCGACCTCGCCCGGTCCGGCAACGCCCTGCAACCGTGTTGCCAGGTTCGGCGTCTCGCCGATCGCAACGTGCTGCCTGAGATCGCCGGGCCCGGGCTTCTCGCCGATCACGACGAGGCCGGTTGCGATCCCGACGCTCGCCCGCGGTGCCGCGCCGGCCGGTGCGTCCATAATGCGAACCGCGTCGACGATTGCGAGGCCGGCGCGTACGGCATGTTCAGCATCGTGCTCGCGCGCCATGGGATAACCGAAATAGATCAGGACACCGTTGCCCTGGTGCTGGGCGACGAAGCCATGGAATTGCGCTGCGATCCGAGCCGCGACCTGATGAAAGGCGACGATCTGGTCGTGGACATCCTCCGGGTCGCGTTCCGCGGACAGAGGCATCGCGCCGATCAGTTGACAGGCCATGATCGTCAACTGGCGCTGCTGGCGGACGCCCGGGCGAAGCGATTCCGAGGGCGGAGCATCGTCATCGCGTTCCGCGACGGCTGCGGCTTCGGTCTCCCGCACCCGAACGCCATCCAGGGGCTCGTTCGTACGCGACGCACCGGACGGTCTGGCGTTGCGGAGGTCCGCGACGAGCGACTGGGTGACCGCATCGGGCTCCGTGTTCAGCTCGCGCTTGAGCAGCGCGACGAGATCCTGATAGCGCTTGAGCGCCTCGGCCTTGCGTCCATTGGCGGTGAGTGCCTGGATGACCAGCCGATGCGCATCCTCGCGCAAGGCATTCACGGCAATGGCCCGGTTGGCCGTCCTGAGCGCGGATTCCGCATGTCCGGACTGCAGCGCGTGCTGGCCGTGCCGGACCATGGAATCGACGGCCAGGCCGTCCAGCCGCTCCCGTTCCTGGTCGCGCCATTCCGACCATGCGTCTTCTTCTATATTCAGATCCGTCAGCAGCGGATTGCGGTAGAGATCGGCGGCCGCGGCCAGCGACGCGCGGCTGCCCTCGACGATCAGGGTCTCGAAGCGGACCGCATCGCAATCGATCACCCCGGGCGCGAGCCAGACGTCATTGTCGTCGCTGCAAATGGAGTCCTGCCCGAGAATCCGCCGTAACCGCACCAGGCTCTGGCGCAGATTCTGCCGCGCCTGGGTCTCGAAATGCGAGCCCCACAGCAGGTTCGCGAGCTTTTCGCGCGGTTGGCGGCGCGGCGCAGTGCAAGCGAGATAGGCGAGCAATCCAGCAAGTTTCCGGCCCGGCAACGAAACCACGCCGTCACTTGTCGTCAGTTCAAAACGTCCGAACAGCGAAAGACCAAATCTCGGAAGCGGCACGCAGTCTCTCATTCCCATGGCAAATCGGGCACGGCGATCGTGGCCTCGGAAACACACCTAACACGCTTTGACGCACTTTGAAGGCCGCGCAAAGCAGGAGTCACGCGGAAGTCACGCCGGACTGACGCCGGCATTGACGGCGGTCGGCCTACAAATCCCCGCGGCGCTCCCCGATGTCTGCCGACAAATTCTCAGCCGCGACCGTCATCGGCTGGAATTTTTCACTGCTCCCGGACGGACTATGAAGAGGAACAAGTTCATGATGTATCGAATGATGATCGCCGCGGCGTTGTTCGCAGCGGTCAGTGCCGCCCCGGTCATGGCTTACACGAGATCTCCGTCGCTGGCCGACGCGGCCGTACGGAAGAATATCCCGCCGCCGCCGAAGCCCACTCCGGCACCCCCCAAACCGCCAGCCCCCACGTCCGGGAAGAAGCAGCCGTAGCTGCGGCTTGATCGCGGGTCCGAGCGCGAGGTCGCGTGCATCCGGCGATCTCGTTGCCGTCAGGCTTCTCCAACTGCATGTCCTCTCAGCCCATCATGCGCGCGCGCCTCTACGATTCGGTTCGAGACGGATGGAAGCGCGCGTGTGTGGTCATGGCCTGCTGTACGGTCTCCTCGCTCGCGAATGCCGCCGAGCCGAACTGGTCGCTGAGCGCCGATCAGGAATTGCGATATGCCACCTGGAGCGGCACGCGGGGTTTCCCTGCCAGCGGCTCGGTGGCGGCCGGCGCCGGGACGCAGGTCTATGCACCCCTGACGATCCAGGCGAGCGGGCAGCCGCTCGAAAACGTCAAAGTCGATCTGCTCGGCAGGGGCGGCTATGTCTGGTCACGGCAATCCACGCCCGGGTTGACCGGCAGCGTCACGACCACGACCGATACGGTCGTCTCGGGGACAGCAACCTATCTCGGCATTCCCGGAATCCAGCCGTTCGTCTCCATGAACGTCAATCTTCCAACGGGGACGACGGCTCTCTATGGCAGCGCGGCGAATGCGCGGATGGATCAGGACATCGTCGACCTCGCAACATTCGGGGAAGGGCTGAACATAGGGCCGACGGTCGGCGTCAACCTGCCCATCGGCGAACAGCTCATCCTGACGTTCAGTTCCGGCTATACCTGGCGCGGCGCATATCGCATGGAAGCGCTGCTCGATCCCGCAAGCACGGAGCCGCAGGCAACCACATTGGTGGGGCCGGGACGGGTCGCGACGCAGACGGCGTCGCTCGGCTACCAGCTGGCGAGCCTGACGCTGCTGGCTTCAGCGTCCTACGCCCACGAAACTGCAACCCGTCTGGATCATATCTCATCTTATGCACTTGGCGACCGCTACACACTGTCAGGTACGGTCGGATATGCATGGACGACATCGTCGAGCACGACATTCACGGCGTCGTGGACCAACGCCGAGAAGAACAGGGTTTTGGATCCGGAGCTGTTGAAGATCATTCCCGAGTCGTTTCGGTCCAACAGCGCCGTGTATCGGTATCGCCTCGAGCAACCCGTCGTGAGCGGCAACTGGACCGTCGCGCCGATGCTGAACTACATGCGGCGCGATCAAAACTCCTACAATCCGGTCACGCAGCAATTCATTCCGGCAAAGACCCGCATCGGAGCGGGAGGTTCTGCGCAGTATTCGCCACGCGAAGGCTTGTCCTTGAAAGCGAGTGCCGAGCACTTCTGGGTCAATGAAAACCTGACCGAACTGACGCCGAACCTTCGCGTTCGCGGCTGGATCGCGATGCTTGGCGGGAGCATGAAATTTTGACGCGCATCATCACTGGTTTGAGCGGCTTTGCTCTTGTCACGGCATTCGTCGCCGGCTTGTCGATTTTCGATCAGGCGCAGGCGCAAGCAAGATGCCCGGAGGGCAGGACTTCAGGTGGTGGATGCGTCAACGGCGGCCTCGCCAGGTCGATGCGCCAGCGAGCCATCATCTTCTCGCAGCCCAAACTGTCCTATACCGGCGCGCCGGTCTCGCAGAGCCGCGGCGACAGCCAGGACACGAACACCCCCAGGTCGATCGAGCGGTCCTACGACAAATACGGACCGCCTCCGCCGCAGCCCGTGCCGGCGGTGGTTCCGACCCTGCCGCCAACGCCTCCACCGCCTGTCACGTCCGACAGGCGGCTCAAGCGCGATATCTCGCGGCTCGGATGCCTCGACAGCGGCATCTGCCTCTACCGGTTTCGCTATCTCTGGGACGACACGTTTTATGTCGGTGTGATGGCCCAGGAGGTCGAGCGGATCGTGCCCGGTGCCGTGGTGCACGGTCCCGACGGCTATCTTCGGGTCCGTTACGACCTGCTCGGACTGCAGTTCCGCAGCTGGAGCGATTGAGAGACCACCAGGCCTCGCCAGATTGCCGCCAATCTCGGATTAAGCCAGCCTTAGCGAATGCCTCCTAGGCTCGCTGCCGTCCATTTCCCTGCTCCCTGGCCATCCGCTTTCCTGGAGCCGGTCATTTTGCGGCAAACAAGAGCGTTTTCGAATGGAGCAGCCTGCCTGGCAGTACGTTTCCAGCGCGCCGGGGCCGTCGGCAGTGCCGGCGGCGGCGCGGACGCTCGTCATCGATCTCGAAGGCGCCCTGCTCCGTTCCGAGCTCTTGATGGAAGCGCTGTTCTCCAGCCCCGCTCGCCTGCTGGCCCGCTTCGGCGCGGGCGGACGGCCCGGCGTGGCGGCGCTGACGGATGTCCTGGCGCAGGCCGAGATCGACTACGCCCATCTGCCCTATGATCCCGATGTGCTGAACCAGGCGCTGGCGGCGCGGGCGCGCGGTGCGAAGGTCTACCTGCTCGCTAGCCGGCTTCCCGGCCATGCGGCCGGCATCGCCGCGCATCTCGGTTTCGATGGCGTCGTGACGCCGGCCGATCACGCTGCGGGTGAGCTTCCCTTCGATCGCGGCACGATCGATCGCATCGAAAGCCGCGGCGGTCGCAATCCGGGGCCGAAGATCTGGGCCAAGGCGCTGCGCGTCTATCAATACGCCAAGAACACGCTGGTGTTCGTGCCGGCGCTGACCGCGCACCAGATGAATTTCGCAACGCTCGGCTCCGCGATGCTGGCGTTCCTGGCGTTCTCGGCCTGCGCGTCCGGCGCCTATCTGATGAACGATCTGCTCGATCTCGCCGCGGACCGGCAGCATCCGACCAAGCGCCATCGCGCGCTGGCGGCCGGAGATCTGCCGATCTCGTCCGCGCTATCAGCGATTCCTGCGTTGTGGCTGTTCGCGGTCGTGGCCGGTCTCTGCATTTCGCCGCTGTTTCTCGGCGTGCTCGGCGCCTATCTCGTCACCACGATTGCCTATTCGCTCGCGCTCAAGCGCAAGATGCTGGTCGACATCGTCACGCTCGCCGGTCTCTACACGCTTCGCATCGTCGCCGGCGCGGTCGGCGTCGGCGTGGTGCTGTCGGAATGGCTGCTGATCTTCTCGCTGTTCGTGTTCACCTCGCTGGCGCTGATCAAGCGCTTCAGCGAGCTCAGCATGCGCGAGAGCGCCGGCCTTGCCGATCCCTCCAACCGCGACTATCGCGTCACCGACCTGCAAATCATCGCCGCGATGGCGGCGGCGAGCGCGATGAACGCGGTGACCGTGTTCTCGCTCTACGTCTCCTCGACCGCGGTGACGCCGCTGTACAGCCGTCCCTGGATGCTGTGGCTGCTCAATCCGCTGCTGCTCTACTGGTTCGGCCGCGCCCTGATGATGGCGCATCGCCGCGAGATGCCGGACGACCCGATTCTGTACGCCTTCCGCGACGGCCCCAGCCGCATTGCGGTTGCGGCGATGATCTGCATCATGCTGGCGGCGATCTGAGCGAAGCCCGTGCTTGCGCGGCCCGCCGGCAATGGCTACATCGCGGGCAATCCGAATTCGCTATTGTGCCGACGCACCGATTAGACCCGAGGTTTTGAAACGCCATGACCGTACGCCTGCATCGCGGCGACCTGCCCGACCTGTCCCGCTACACCGGAGCGGTTGCGATCGACACCGAGACCATGGGGCTGAATCCGCACCGCGACCGGCTCTGCGTGGTGCAGCTCTCGCCCGGCGACGGCAGCGCCGACGTGGTCCAGATACCCAAGGGCCACACCGACGCGCCGAACCTGAAGGCGCTGCTGGCCAATCCCGCCATCACCAAGATCTTCCACTTCGCGCGGTTCGACGTCGCGGTGCTGTACCAGACCTTCGGCGTCATGACCGGCCCGATTTATTGCACCAAGATTGCCTCGCGCCTGACCCGCACCTACACCGATCGCCACGGCTTGAAAGACCTCGTGCGCGAGGTGCTCAATGTCGATCTCTCCAAGCAGCAGCAATCCAGCGATTGGGGTTCCGACAGCCTGACCGAGCCGCAGCTCGCTTATGCCGCCTCGGACGTGCTGCACCTGCATGCCTTGCGCGAACGGTTAGATGCCATGCTGGTGCGGGAGGGCCGCACCGCGCTGGCCAAAGCCTGTTTCGACTTCCTGCCGACCCGCGCCCTGCTCGACCTCCAGGGCTGGGCGGAGGAGGACATTTTCGCGCATTCCTGAGTCCTCCACCGCCGGTTAGACTTCGGGCTGCGCCCCGTTTCGGACACTTTCGTGCGGCCTGTCCGAGCCTGATATATCCAAGGCTGATATGTACAAGGCTGCATATTGCGGCGCTGACGGGTACAATGGGGCGCCCTTCAACCCGGCCTGGCGAGCGGCACCTCAGGAGCTCAGGTGAATTCGGCCCACAATCCCACCTACGACGCTGCGCTTGCGGCGAAGTTTGCCAGCGCGGCGCGCCACAGCCGTCTGGTGCGGATTCTGCGCCTCGCGGTGCCGGCTGCGGTGCTGTTGTCGATGGCCGCGATCGTCGGCGTCTCGGTCTTCAATCCGTTCCGCATGCTGATGCCGAAGCTGCCGCTCGATTCCGGAAACCTGGTGGTGTCGGGCACCAAGATCACGATGGAATCGCCGCATCTGGCGGGCTACACGCCGGACCAGCGGCCCTACGAGCTCTGGGCCAAGACCGCGACGCAGGACATCACCGATCCCGATCATGTCGATCTCTCCGACCTGCGCGCGAAAGTGCTGATGGAGGATCAATCGACCCTGTTCCTCGATGCCCGCACCGGCCGCTTCGACAACAAGCAGCAGCAGCTCGATCTGCACAAGGATATCTTCCTGCGCACCTCGACCGGCTACGAGGCGCGACTGAACTCGGCCTTTGTCGACATGGGCAAGGGCACGGTCTCCTCGGACGAGCGTGTCGACGTCAAGCTGACCAACGGCACGCTGTCCGCGGACAAGCTGCGCATTACGGAAGGCGGCGACGTCATCCGTTTCGAGGGCAATGTGGTGATGCATCTGGACAAGCTGGATGACCCCGCCGCCGCTCAGCCTGCGCCAGCCGAGCCCGCGCCAGCGGCGCCGCCGGCCAAGTCAAAGAACAAGTCTGCCAATTCAAAGTGATTTCATGATCAGGTCTTTTTCGCGCAACCACACGCGCAATGCCATCATCAGTGCAGCTGCGCTCGCCGCCACTGTCGTGCTTGCTGCAACCGGCGCCGCTTTTGCGCAGAGCACGATGCAAGGCGTGCCGAACGCGATGCAGGGCTTCTCGCAGAACCGCGATCAGCCGATCCAGATCGAGGCGGCCTCGCTCGAGATGCGCGACAAGAAGAAGGAGGCGACCTTCGCCGGCAATGTGAAGGTCATCCAGGGCGACACCACCATGACCTCGAAGACGCTGGTGGTGTTCTACGAGTCGGGCGGCGACAAGCCCGCCACGCCGCAGCCTGCGGCCAAGGCGACCAAGGGCGCGCCGATGCAGTCGGCGCAGCCGGGCCCCGGCGGCAGTTCCTCGATCAAACGGCTGGAGGCGCGCGGCAATGTCGTGGTCACCCAGAAGGACCAGGTGGTGACCGGCGAGACCGCCGTGTTCGACACCAGGACCAATCTCATCACCATGCTGGGCGGTGGCGGCCAGGTCGTCCTGACGCAGTGCAAGAACGTGCTGCGCGGCGACCGTTTGATGGTCGACATGACGACGGGCGTGTCGCGGGTGGAATCCGACAACGGCCGGGTTCAGGCCCTGCTGCCGCAGGGCGGCGGCAATGATTGCGGTTCGGGTAAGCCCGGCGGGGCGCCGCCTTTGCAATTGCCCGGCGGAACTAAATCGAAATGAATTCAACGACTTGGATCGGGTGCTCCCGAACCGAGGTTGAAGCTTGGCCGGCGAGACTGTATCTAGCGCGCAGGGCTTTCGAAGCGGGGTCCGCCGCTTTTCGGGCGTGTTTCACTGGGCATGAGACATCCCTTCACTCATGCTGCATCGGCCAGTCGAACGGCCGGTGCGGCAGATCGCGCGAATTCGCGCAGGATCATCGCGAAAGGCTTAGAAGGCGGGGATGGTCGATCTCTTCAGCATGTTCCGTCGGCGCCCCGCCAAGCGCGGCCGGCCAGGATTTGCGCGTCAGGACATCACCGCGCTCGGTGACGGCGTCGGCGGGCTCGTGACGAGCCCGATCCGGGACGCGCCGATGGCCCGCGATCAGGCGATCCATGCGCCCGATCAGTTCCAGGGTGACTATCAAGGCGACTATCAAGCCGAGGCGCCGCGTCAGCCGGCAGTTCATCCCGTCAGGGCCGCCGCCAAGCCGAATGGCGGCGGCGGGCCCCAGCTCCTGAAGCGGCCGGGCTTCTTGGCTGTGCATAGCGTGGAAAAGGCGTTCGGCAGCCGCCAGGTGGTGCGCGGCGTCAGCATCTATGTGCGCCGCGGCGAAGCCGTCGGCCTGCTCGGTCCGAACGGCGCCGGCAAGACCACCGTGTTCTACATGATCACCGGCCTGATCAAGGCCGACCGCGGCGCCATCGAGCTCGACGGCCACGACGTCACCAAGCTCCCGATGTATCAGCGCGCGCGGCTCGGCATCGGCTATTTGCCGCAGGAAGCCTCGATCTTCCGCGGCCTCACCGTCGAGCAGAACATCCGCGCCGTGCTCGAAGTGGTGGAGCCCTCGCGCAAGAAGCGCGAGCAGCAGCTCGATTCGCTGCTCGACGAGTTCAACATCACGCGGCTCAGGAAATCGCCGTCAATCGCTCTGTCGGGCGGCGAGCGCCGCCGCGTCGAGATCGCGCGCGCGCTGGCGACGCGGCCGAATTACATGCTGCTCGACGAGCCCTTCGCCGGCATCGACCCGATCGCGGTCGGCGACATCCAGGACCTCGTCCGCCATCTCACCAATCGCGGCATCGGCGTCCTCATCACCGACCACAATGTCCGCGAGACGCTCGGCCTCACCGACCGCGCCTACATCGTCTATGCCGGCGAAATCTTGACCGAGGGGAGCCCGGATGAGATCGTCGCCGATCCGGACGTGCGCCGCCTTTACCTTGGCGAGGAATTCCGCCTCTAGCCCGTTTTTGCGTTCGTCAAGACGTGTACATCGGGCCTGGACTAGGATAAGCAAAAATCGGACCAATTTTTGGGAACGGTTCTTGCTTCATGGCGCTCACGCAGAGATTAGAGTTCCGGCAATCGCAGTCGCTGGTCATGACGCCGCAGTTGATGCAGGCGATCAAGCTGCTGCAATTGTCCAATCTCGATCTCACGACCTTCGTGGAAGAGGAGCTCGAGCGTAACCCCCTGCTGGAACGGGCCAATGACGAGGCTCCCGCGGGCGAGGGCCCGGCCGAGGCCGGCCAGTATAGCGATGGCGAGGAGTCCGGCGGCCAGGGCGATGACGGCTTTGGCGGCGGCGACGCCTTCGAGCCGGGCCAGGAAGAATGGATGAGCAAGGATCTCGGCACCCGCGCCGAGATCGAGCAGACCCTGGATACGGGCCTCGACAACGTCTTCTCCGAGGAACCGGCCGAGGCCGCGGCGCGCAACGCCCAGGACGCCGCGCCGACGACCTATACGGAATGGGGCGGCGGCGCCTCCGGCGACGAGGACTACAATCTCGAGGCCTTTGTCGCGGCCGAGTTGACGCTCTCGGACCATCTCGCCGAGCAGCTCTCGGTGGCCTTCACCGCACCTGCCCAGCGCATGATCGGCCAGTATTTGATCGACCTCGTCGACGAGGCCGGCTATCTGCCGGGCGATCTCGGCCAGGCCGCCGAGCGCCTTGGCGCGACGCAAGCCGACGTCGAGGGCGTCCTTGCCGTGCTGCAAAAATTCGATCCGCCCGGCGTCTGTGCGCGCAATTTGAGCGAATGCCTGGCGATCCAGCTCCGCGAGCTCGACCGCTACGACCCCGCGATGCAGGCCCTGGTCGAGCATCTCGATCTCCTGGCCAAGCGCGACATCGTGGCCCTGCGCAAGATCTGCGGCGTCGATGACGAGGACATCGCCGACATGATCGGCGAGATCCGCCGTCTCAATCCCAAGCCCGGCATGAAGTTCGGCTCGGCGCGTCTGCAGACCATGGTGCCCGACGTCTATGTCCGCCCGGGTCCCGACGGCGGCTGGCATGTCGAGCTCAACAGCGACACCTTGCCGCGCGTGCTGGTCAACCAGACCTACTATTCCGAGCTGTCGAAGAAGATCGGCAAGGACGGCGACAAGTCCTATTTCACCGACGCGCTGCAGAACGCGACCTGGCTGGTGCGCGCGCTCGACCAGCGCGCCCGCACCATCCTGAAAGTTGCAACCGAGATCGTGCGCCAGCAGGACGGCTTCTTCACCCATGGCGTGGCGCATTTGCGGCCGCTCAATCTGAAGGCCGTGGCCGACGCCATCCAGATGCATGAATCCACGGTGTCGCGTGTCACCGCCAACAAGTACATGGCGACCAATCGCGGCACGTTCGAGCTGAAATATTTCTTCACGGCCTCGATCGCCTCGGCCGACGGCGGCGAGGCGCATTCCGCCGAAGCCGTCCGCCACCATATCAAGCAGCTGATCGATTCGGAGGAGCCCGCGGCGATCCTGTCGGACGACACCATCGTGGAACGCTTGCGCGCCTCGGGCATTGATATTGCCCGCCGCACGGTCGCGAAGTACCGCGAAGCCATGCGCATTCCTTCCTCGGTGCAACGTCGCCGCGACAAGCAGAGCGCTCTTGGTAACGTCCTCACCACCGCCTTGTCCGATCGCTCCCGCAACACCGAACCGGCCTGATTGCGCTGGCGCGAAATCGCGCTACTCTCGACCCCCCGTCGAGACGGATCCAAGCACACGCATGATCCGGAAAAGTGTCCAGCGGTTTTCCTTCCCGACAAACGCCGAAGGCGTTTGCGGGGAGAGCATGCGCAGGAAATCTTCCAGAGGTGCGATGACGTGGCATCGCACCGCGAGCACGTGAACCAAGCGAGGCATCACATGACTCTCAGAATCTCGGGAAAGAGCATCAGCGTCGGCGAGGCCCTGCGTGGCCGCGTTTCCGACCGCACCGACGAGGTGCTGCGCAAATATTTCGACGGCAATTATTCCGGCCACATTACGCTCAGCAAGGACGGCTTCGGCTTCCGCACCGATTGCGCCCTGCATCTCGATTCCGGAATCACGCTGGAGGCCGATTCGAACGCGCCGGATGCCTATGCCAGCGCCGACCAGGCGCTGCTGATGATCGAGAAGCGGCTGCGTCGCTACAAGAACCGGCTCAAGGACCGCTCCGCCCGCAAGGCCCATGTCGCCTCCGAAGCAATGGCTGCGCTCGATGCCACCAGCTACGTGCTCGAGGCGCCGGAGGGCGAGGACGAGGTCACCGGCTACAGCCCCGTCATCATCGCCGAGGCGACCACTTCGCTGAAGCCGCTGTCAGTCAGCGAGGCCGTCATGGAACTCGACCTGAGCGGGGCTCCCTGCCTGGTCTTCCAGCATGGCTCCAGCGGCCGGGTGAACATCATTTACCGCCGGGCCGACGGCAATGTGGGCTGGATCGACCCGCCCGGAGCCAAAACGGATGCCGGCGCGGATGGCAAGGGGAACAGCGCGGCCGGGGGATAGGCAAAAGCCCGGCCCCGTACCATCCGCAGGCCTTAACAATGACCGGGGCAAAGCCGCACGCGGGAGTTGGCACCGGGATTGCGTTGGAGTAGAAGCGCCCCACATCAGGACTTAACGGGATTTGGGCTAAGTCCTCCTCCTGCTTGACCTTCTTGACGCCGGCCCGGCGTGGTTTCTCTCCAAGCCGGCCAATTCGGAACCTGACGGTTTAATTCACCTCGGAAACCCTCCATGCCGATTACCGATCTGGTCGCACCCGAGGCGATTCTCCCGGCATTGAAGGTCAACAGCAAGAAGCAGGCCCTGCAGGAGCTCGCGGCCAAGGCCGCCGAGCTGACCGGGCAGAACGAGCGTTCGGTGTTCGAGGTGCTGCTGCAGCGGGAGAAGCTCGGCACCACCGCGGTCGGCTATGGCGTCGCCATTCCGCACGGCAAGCTGCCCAAGCTCGAAAAGATTTTCGGCCTGTTCGCACGCCTCGACCGCCCGATCGATTTCGAGGCGATGGACGGCCAGCCGGTCGATCTCGTCTTCCTGCTGCTCGCCCCCGAAGGCGCCGGCGCCGATCACCTCAAGGCCCTCGCCCGCATCGCCCGCTTGTTGCGCGACCAGGACATCGCCAAGAAACTGCGCGCTTCGCGCGATGCCCAGGCGATCTATTCCGTGCTGGCGCTGCCGCCGGCCACGGCGGCGTAACTTCGCCGTCAAAGGCCGGATCGACTCTGGCCTCCTGGATCGCCCGGCATTGCCGGCGTCGCGCCCTGCCCTGGGGATCTGCAGCAGGGGAATCGCATATGGGTTTTGTCTAGCTATTGCATTGGAAGGCAAGACGGATTCTGAAGACGACTCCCGGAAGACGGAGGGGGTCGGATGC
>NZ_JACIHF010000007.1:0-122500 GCF_014198295.1 Bradyrhizobium sp. CIR18
GCTGTCGTCTAAGGACAGCGTGATCTACAACCCCGGCCTAATCCGTGACGACGTACCCGGCTGCGGCAACTCTTCGATCATGAGCACGACGACGGTGCCAGGCGACAAATCCAACATGATCGTCACCACCAGCCATCCCGGCACATGGACCCGCAATATCGATGTCTATGTGCCGGCGAATTATGTCCGGGGCACAGAAATCCCGTTCATCGTGCTCGGCGACGGCGGTTCCACCGCCTGGAAGGACATGAACACGACGCTGGATAATCTGATCGCGCAGCGTCGCGTGCCGCCGATGGTCTCGATCCAGGTCGGCAATGGCGGACAGGACGCACAAGGCGCGCAGCGTGGGCGCGAATACGACACTGTGTCGGGCACCTACGCGCAATTCATCGAGCGTGAGGTATTGCCGCTGGTCGAAGAGAAGGCCGGCGTGAAGCTGACGAAAAATCCCGATGGGCGCGCCACCATGGGGTTGAGCTCGAGCGGCACTGCGGCTTTCACCATGGCGTGGTTTCATCCCGAGCTATATCGCCGGGTGCTGGCCTATTCGCCAACCATGGTGAACCAGCAATGGCCGTGGAATCCGGCATTGCGCGGCGGTGCCTGGAAATATCACAGCGCGTGGGCGGGGCCGGCCGGTCCCAACCTGACCGTGAAGGCAGGCCAGCTCACGCCGTCCGATCAGCCGACCGGCGCGCCGCTGATCCCGGGTTCCCCGGCAAAACCGATCCGCTACTGGTTCGAAATGGGCGATCAGGACCTGTTCTATCCCAATCCGACAATCCCCGACGGCATGCACGACTGGACGCTGTCGGCCGCGCTGATGGCAAAAGTGCTGGCGGAGAAAGGCTATCACTACCAGTACCTGTTCGCGCGCAACGCCAAGCATGTCGACCGCCCGACAGTGGCGCAGACGCTGCCTTCGGCGCTGGAATGGCTGTGGAAGGGCTATCCGTTTCCGTGAGGTCTAGCCACGTAAGTAAGGGCGAGAAGCCCGGCGATCTTCCAACCGAGCAGGCAAGCAAATTCACTCTGGTGATCAATCAGAACCGCAAAGACGCTTGGCACCGCCGTGCCTCCGACCATATTGGCACTCGCTGACAAAGTGATCGAATAGCGCGCTCATGTCCGAGTTTGACCCTGAGCGGACAGCCGGAGGGTGATCATCTGCACTTTGCCCTTAACAGAGTTCCAGTTTGTCGCTATTTAAGCGTTGCCCCTCGACCTGCCGTAAGCAGAGTTGAGCAGAACACCGGCACGACGGCTGCGGGCATCCCCTCATTTCAGAGTCGTGCCATGCCCGAAATTTCGGCTTTGCTTCTTGCTGCCTGTATGTTTGCGGGCGCTGCCCTCTACACCTCGGTAGGCCACGCAGGCGCGTCCGCCTACATCGCCCTTATGGCGCTGTTCGGCATACAGGCCGCCGTAATGCGTCCGACCGCGCTTGCGCTTAACATCCTTGTATCCGCGTTCACGTCGTTCCGCTTCCTGCGAGCCGGTCTATTCCGGTGGCGCGTGTTCTGGCCTTTTGCTGTGGGTGCGATCCCATTTGCGTTCGTCGGTGGATCAATCCAACTGCCCGGCGCGTATTACCGACCGCTAGTTGGCGTTGTGCTTTTGATGAGCGGTGTGCGGCTGCTCTGGCCCCGCGAACTGAAATCCAACCTTCAACCGGAAGACCCGCCGATCTGGGTCGGCGTTCTATGCGGCATCGGAATCGGATTTCTATCTGGTCTCACCGGCACCGGGGGCGGCATCTTCCTCTCCCCGTTGTTGCTGTTCTTAGGCTGGTCCGACACGCGCTCCGCTTCAGGCGTGGCCGCTGTATTTATCCTGTGCAATTCCGTCGCCGGGCTGCTCGGCAATATCGCCATCGTGAAGGCATTGCCGCCAAATCTATGGGTCTATGCAATTGGAGTCGGCATGGGCGCGTTGTTAGGGACCGCGCTCGGCATACAGTGGCGCCCCCCGATGATCCTGGCACTTGGCTTCGTGCTGCTAATCGCAGGCTTAAAGCTGATTGGCGTGTACTGAGCGAGATCAGTTAGCGGCGCGGTCGTCCGCTTGTGGCCCGTGGCTGACCTTAGCCTGAAGGGCAAGGGTGTCCGCTTCCGACAGGTGACCCGACCAAGTTCATGCTGGCCAACGAGGGCTGCCTTTGATCCATAGCAGACAGCCGACCAAGCCGACAAAGGCCTACGTGGCTGCTTTCGCATCCGGGCGCCTCGCAACGAGAATGTTGCCGATCGCCTGCAATACGATTTCGCGTCTTTGATTACGCAAACGGACCTGGTTGCGCACGATGCCCCGATCTGGCTTCGACTTCGACTCCCGTTTCTCCAAAGCGGTCACTTCAAGATCGAGCTCGTCTCCTGGGCGTACCGGATTCGGCAGCCGCAGCTCGTCCCAGCCCATTCCGGCAAGGACACGGCGCGGAGGCTGCAACTTGTTGGTTAACGATATGAAAATCGCGAACGTGTGGGCAGCGGATGCCGACAGTCCCGCAAAAACTGAACGAGCCGCAGCTTCCTCATCGAGGTGGAACGGCCGTGGATCGAACTGCTTTGCGAACTGTATTATTTCGTCCTTGGAGACAAAATAGGGGCCAGCCTTGAAGCTGTCGCCAACTTCGATTTCTTCAAAATACCTGCTGGTCATTGGTCAATCCTCCTGCACCATGACCGCAATCCAACACCACGGTAGATTGTAAGACGGTTCAGACGGCGGCACCAAATGGACTTTGGCAAGGAGGCCCGGAATGTCGCTTATTGGCCCACTCGGACCTCCCGTTAGGTCCGGTATTCCGCTGCTATCAGGGGCACAGCGGACCTCACGCGCCCGATTCCCACGAGGGCTGATGAGCAAATCTGGTTCACTGCGATTTTTGCGCAAGCGGCCTCGGCCAAGTAGCGGCGGCCGAAAACCTCACCAGTGGCCGTTTACGGCCGAGGCCGTTGAAAGTCCGCCTCATCGAGCGACAGGTCGGAGAGCCTTGATACCCTCGCGCCATCGGCGCCGCGGGCATGCTGCCGCACCACAACCTCGCGTTCTCGGGCATAAGCGTCGCGGAAAGCTCACAGGCCCGAATTCTACCGATAGGCCAGAGGTATTTCTTAATGGATCATCGCCGCCGCATGGCGCGACACGCTGGCTGCGCCCCGCGCGCGTTTGCTAGGCGATCTTCGTGCCCCCGTAGTTGCCCAGGTAAACCGCGTCTCAAGCTGCGCTTCGGAGGACCCGCCAAAGCGCCGACACAAATTTCAAGAGTGGCCGGGATGACGCATCGTCCTGTCGATCCGGCGCGGCCGATGGTGCGGCGCTGTCCAATTCGGTCAGCCGCTCCACCATGCCTTCCAGTCGCAACGGTAGCGGGGCGAGATCGTCCGTGAGGGTGCCGCGAAGTCGCTCACCAATTTCGTTGCAGATCGCCCGGCGATGCTCCACGGGCGCGGTCGAAGGGGTATCTGCCATGGCTGCCACCGTTGGCCTTGACGTGCACCGCCTCCTTGCCGTGCACGGATATCCTGCCGCCACCGTAGTAACGAGCGACACGCCACCTTGATCCCGGCTTCGCACAAATACCGCTGCTCCGAACGTCCAAAGTTCTCAGGTCGCCAACCGCGTTCCCATGCTATCATGTTCGCCCGCGTGGGCTTAGGAGGCAAGAAATGTCTACCTACCTGCGATTACAAACCGTCGATTTAAAGCCGGAAATGGTCAGCCGCATCACCGCAGCTTACGAGCAGGCGCTCCATACGCTTTGTGTCCAGGATCGCGACGACCCACTCACGGAAATGGTCGCAAGCAAGATCATCAAGATCGCGCAAACGGAGGTCCTTGCCCCGGCACAAATTGCGGCTTTGGCGATCAAGGAACTCGAAATGCGTTAGGCATCTTTGCCTCACGCGCTTGGAACTGAAACATTCCCGACTTCGGCAGGTTGGCTATTGGGCTTCGGGGCTTCGCAATATGCGAGGCACGCTATGACGCCTCTACCACCGGGCGAAGCAATTCTCACTATCGGCATTATGAGCCTCACTGTCCTAATCGAGGTTGCGCTTTTCGCCTCGATCGGGATGTTCTGATGGACGCGCGCGGCGGTTTGGCCCGGGAACGCCTCAATCCCGGCCGAAATTTTTCCATCGTTCGCAACCACGGACCAGCCCGCAACGGAACCAATCTTCAGCGAACACAATTGTCTTGTGTCAGCGATGGGAGGATCATCGCCATGAGGATCAAATATCTCTCCGCGATTGTAATAGCTGTTCTTGCCGCTGGTACCGGGCTGGCCGTCAATTCTCTCGGCTCGCTGCCTACCGAAAAGCAGTCCACGCCGAACATGCAAGTGGCAGACCGACTAGCTGCCTCGGTTGATCCATTCTTGCTTCGGTACGGTGGCTAACAGGCGGCGTTGCAGCCATCGGTGCTTGCATCCAGTGGTAATTCATTTCGCGCTGTGTTGGATTTTTATTCGCGCAGCAGCGATCTTGAGTTGTTTGACGAAGTTTTGCTGAAACAGAAGGCTGCTATGCTAGATTTTAGGTAATTAGCCCTGTTCCGTTTTTGCACCGACAAGCAAGTTAGCTGATCATCCTTTGAAGTTTGACGCAGCTTGTGGATGGGCTCACATCGGGCAGCATCGCTGGGGCTTAGAAACTCGGAATATCTCTTAGCGATACTCAAACGATGGGGGGCCCATGCCCGCCATATTCAACCTGCTCTATCGCGAATACTGCCGCGCCCGCCTCGCTGAAATGCGGAAACAGCTTCTGATTGCCAGACAAAGTCCTGAAGGCCTGCAAGCCGATTATGTTCGTGCTGATCAGGGTAGCGTTGGCAGGACAGACACGCAGCATGAAATCAATTACGGCGCGCCGAATTGAAGCGGCCGCGAGACATGGACTCTCCTTGACGCCGTTGCGATCGTCCCTGACCATTTTCGTTTTGATGGCTCTCGGGGTTTGGTAGGCGGCGCACGGGTGCGGCGCTTGCGTCATGGCTACGCTGGCTGCGCTTGGGCACAGGCAAATGCGGCAGCCGTGAATTTCAAGTATGTCCTTAGTCCCGCAGAGGCGCGGAGACGATCCGCTGGCATGGAAATCACTTGTAGACCCGTACAGCCTGCCGATCCACGATTGCGCGCAACGCTCCTACCTGTACCATTTCACGGGTGCAATTCTCGCAGGCAGGAGGTGGCGGGGCGTTGCTGTCGGCTCGATTCAGCGGCTAAGCGCATACCCGAAGCCGGGACCGGCGAACACTTGGGAAAAATACGGGTGGCAGAAGCCGCGGTTGGCACTTCAGCTATTGAAGGGAAACCGGACGGCGCACGCCGCTTGCTTTTGCCGCCGCTTTTGACCCAAGCCGGACATCCGGGCGAACCGACCGGCACACTGCCACGGACCCAGGCCCTATGGTGGGCGTAGCACGTGAAGATGCACCTGCGTCATCTATAGGAAGCTTCGCCTCAGGAGCAGAACGCAGTTAAGCGCTATCGGCTCAGTGATGCGTAAGAGCGTCCGATTGCTGAACTCTGCCCCGCAGCCGACGATCTTGGCCTCACAGTCTGGCACTACGGCGCTTCCATGATTCGCATGTCATATCTTTCGATTGCTATCGAATGGCCAATATCGAACGACCGGCCTAATTCTATCCAAAGATGACTTGCTCGCGAAGCATATTCCCCCGAAGATCGAAGCGTGCAATCCAGCTCTCGCTTAAAGGAGCAATCCAATGGCACTGAGAAATCTGACGGTTGCAACAACCCTGACGGTGTTAACCGCTGTTTGCGGAGCCGGGTTCTCACCAGCCCATGCAGACAAGGTCAAGAACTGCGGGACCACGACCACCACGACTGACGTGACGAACCCGCCCAATGAGAATGCGGGTTTCACGCAGACGTCAACGACGACGACTACCCAGACCTCCGCCTGCAATAGTAGCAGCGACACGGGTCAGCAGACCCAGACCCACACTGGCCCAACCACGAACAAGGGCGGCGGGACTCCGGGTGGCCACTGAGGGTTTGAACCAGGCACCCAATACGATCACCGAATAGGAGCTCAACATGCGGAAAACGCTGCTGTTAGGAATCGCCTTGACCTTGACCGCTGTGGGCGGCGCCTGCTTATCGCCGGCCCATGCAGACAAGGTTAAGAACTGTGGGACCACGACCACGACGGTTACGAACCCGCCTAACGAAAGTGCGGGCTTCACGTCGTCGACGACGACCACCCAGACCTCCTCCTGCAACAGCAGTAGCGACACGGGTCAGGTGACCACGACCACTCCAACCACGAACAAGGGCGGTGGGACTCCGAAGGGTCATTAGGCAAGGCGCGGTATGGAAAACAACTGGGCAAGGGGGCGGCTCCTTGGAAGTCGCCCCTGTTCGAGCAAGACACGACTTTGATGAAGCTGCTGCTTGGATCTCTTGTCGCCGTCGGATTGGGGATGGCGACATACAACAGGGCGATTCTCCCTGAGAACGCCTGGGATTCCGCTTGGACTCGAGCGGCGCAGTACCTTCCCGTATCCTTGGTGAACCCCGCTCCTGAAGTTTCTAACTACCTCCTTGCGCCGATTCGCCGGGGGGATATCGCCACGACCGTGACAGCGAGTGGCGCGTTGTCGGCGATCACGACCGTCCTCGTCAGTTCGCAAGTCTCCGGACAGATGCTCCGCATAGTGGCGGATTACAACGCTGAGGTTCGTCGGGGCGAGGTCATCGCTCAAATCGATCCCCTCAGCTTCCAGATCGCTTTGGAGCAAGCGCAAAGCGAGTTGAGAGTCGCCGAAGCGGCTGTGGCGATTCAGGAACGTATTCAGGAAAAAGCGGCCGCCGATCTCGCCAGCGCGGCCGCCGCGACGGAGCGAGTTCGCTTCGCGACCGAACGCGAGCGCATCGTCGTCGCCGAGGCCCAGCGTGACCTCGAGCGAAAGCGTACTTTGGCCAGGGGGGACAACGTCTCTCAGGTTGAGGTTTCCAGGACGCACGCTGCCTTCGACATGGCAGTTCAAAATTACAAATCGGCCGAAGCGGACGAGCGCACCAAAATCGCACTTACTCAAGCCGCCGAGTCGTCGCGCCGCTCAGCGGAGGCGCAGGTGATTCATGCCAACGCTATCGTGCAGCAAAGGCGGGCAGCCTTAAAGGCTGCGCAGACCGAGCTGGAGCGCACCAAGATCCGCTCGCCAGTCGATGGAGTAGTGATCGGGCGTACCATCGAGGAAGGCCAGCAGGTCACTGTCACTCTGCAGACCCAGACGCTGTTCACGGTCGCTCAGGATCTCCGCGAAATGCAGATTAAGATCTCAGTCGATGAGGCCGACATCGGCAAAATTCGAGAGGGCCAGCCGGTTATCTACACGGTGGACAGTTTCCCCGGCCGCGAGTTCCGGGCCGAGGTGAAGCAGATCCGCAAGGACTCCCAGGAGAAGCAAAACGTGATCACCTACGTGGTGGTCGCCAACGCACCGAACCCGGACAGGATGTTGATGCCCGGAATGACGGCAAACGCTCGCATCATCATCGACGCCCGCACCAACGTGCACAAGGTGCCGGTCGCCGCATTGCGCTTTACCCCGGCGGGAGAGCGCGGACCGGAGGCCTCCCACCTCTGGACCTTGGGGGAGGACCAACGGCCAAGGCCGATACCCGTTCGCGTGGGGCTATCGGACGGCAGCATGGTCGAGATCGCCATCGCCGAGCCAGTTGAGCAGGTCATCGTCGGAGTCGACCAGCGAGAACCGTCGCCTACCATCGCGCGACGGATCATCGGGAGCATGTAGATGCTGCTGGTGGCCGTATCAGATCTGACAAAAACCTACGTGGTCGGACAGACGGGGGTGCCTGCACTCCGGGGCGTGTCGCTCGCCATCGACAGCGGTGAATTCGTCGCCGTCATGGGCTCGTCGGGCTCCGGCAAATCGACGTTGATGAACCTTCTCGGTTGTCTCGATACCCCCAGCAGCGGCACTTATCACCTCGCCGGACAGAACGTGCTGCGCCTGTCGACCAACAAGCTCGCGGCGGTCCGCAACACGAGCATCGGCTTCGTGTTCCAGCAGTTCAATCTTCTGACACGAGCGACGGCGCTCGAAAACGTCGAGCTTCCGATGGTTTATGCCGGCCTTGGGTGGCGTGAACGCAGGCGGCGGGCACGCAACGCGCTGGCGCAGGTGGGCCTCTCGGACCGCGAGCACCATCGCCCCTCGCAGTTATCCGGCGGACAGCAGCAACGGGTCGCGATAGCTCGCGCGCTGGTGAATCAGCCGCTTCTGCTGCTCGCTGACGAGCCCACGGGAGCGCTCGACTCATTGACGTCCCACGAGATCATGACTGCCCTGGTTCGCCTCAACGAGGACGGACTCACGGTGATGGTCGTGACTCACGACGCCGAGATTGCCCGCTATGCCCGCCGGATCATCCGCTTCAAGGACGGCAGAGTAGTGTCCGATGATCTGAACCAGCACATTCGGGCGGCCGCATGAAGTTAGTCAACAGCACCCTTGCTGCGTTGCGCGCCGTTCGCGTCAACAAGCTGCGCAGCGCGCTGACGATGCTCGGCATCGTTCTCGGAGTGTCATCGGTGACCGTCATGATGGGGGTCGGCGGCGGAGCGAGCCAGCGCATCCAGACCGAAATGCGCAATCTCGGGGCGAACACCATCGTTTTGAACTCGGGGGCGCTGAAGAGCCGCGGCGTATCCAAGGGACAGGGGTCACGACCGAGCGTCACGCCC
Organism: Bradyrhizobium sp. CIR18; assembly: GCF_014198295.1. Lineage (NCBI taxonomy): Bacteria > Pseudomonadati > Pseudomonadota > Alphaproteobacteria > Hyphomicrobiales > Nitrobacteraceae > Bradyrhizobium > Bradyrhizobium sp. CIR18. Next base: position 8,748 of record NZ_JACIHF010000007.1, read on the forward strand.
GCCGACGCGCAGGCCATCGAGAACGAAGTCCCAACCGTGATCGCGACCTCGCCGCAGCACAACTTCGCGGGGATGCAACTGATCTACGGTAATGCGAACTGGTCCACCCTGGTCACCGGTACGACGCCCGAGTATCTTATTATCCGCAACTGGACCGTGAGCCGGGGCCGCGCCTTTGACCGTGAGGACGTGCTCCAGGGCAGCAAGGTGGTCATGCTCGGGCGCACCGTGGCCGAAAAACTGTTTGGCAATGAGAGCCCGGTGGGGCAGGAAATCCGCGTCAACCGCGTTCCGATGACCGTGATCGGCGAACTGGCCGCTAAGGGGCAAAGCCTGGCTGGGATCGACACGGATGACACCGCTGTGATTCCGATCTCGACTGCGCTCAACCGAGTCATCGGGCGCAATCCGGCCAATCCTCGGGCGATCTCGGGCGTGATCCTCAAGGTGCGCGACGGCGCCAACATGGCTTCGGCCTTCACCGAGATTCGTCAGGTCGTGCGCCAGCGCCACGGGCTCCTGCCTGCACAGGAGGACGATTTTCACCTGATCAATCTAACGGAAGTAATGCGGGCCAAGGAGGACTCGGCGCGGGCGCTCGGGATTCTGCTTGCTGCGATTGCGTCCGTATCGTTGCTGGTTGGCGGGATCGGCATCATGAACATTATGCTCGTCTCGGTCACCGAGCGGATCCGCGAAATCGGGCTGCGGCTCGCGGTTGGAGCTCGACGAAGCGACATCCTGGGCCAATTCCTGGTCGAGGCGACGATACTGTCCCTGATCGGTGGCATCGCTGGGGTCGCCCTGGGCTTGGGCGGCGCCGTGGCCGTCGAGCGCTACGCCAACCTGGGCGTTGTCCTCAACGGACAGCTCAGCCTTGTCGCAATGACGTTCGCGGCTGGAGTTGGCATTTTCTTCGGCTTCTATCCGGCCTGGAAGGCGTCATTGCTGCAACCCGTCGAAGCCCTGCGCTCGGACTGATCCCGATCAAATTGCAGACGCCGCAGAATCCGAAATGGCGGGCTCCCCGTCGCGGCGCGCTCCAGTGCCCGATCATGGCGCCGCGCGTGCTCCAGCAATGCACATCGCCAACTGCGTTCTGCCGCCGACGTGAAGTTTCCCGTAAATGTGATGCAGGTGCATCTTCACGGTGCCTTCTGACAAACCGAGCTTGCTGGCGATCTCCTTGTTGCGCAAGCCTCGCAATACGAGGTGCACGATATCGGTTTCGCGCGATGTCAGGCCAGTTGTCGTCGGTGAGGACCGTTCAGCTGTTGCTAGGTGGTGCAACAGGTTAGGGTCAACCCATTTCCGGCCGCGGGATACGCTCTGGACACAATCGATCAAACTGGTGGCGCGAGCGCCGCTCAGCAGAATCCCGTCCACATCAGGCTTCAGCAGGTCCGCGGCCATTATCGCGTCGCGCTCGTCAAGCAGAAGGATGATCGAAACGGAAGTGCTGTGGGCTCGGAGTTCCGCAACTGCTTTCGCGGCCTCGTGGAGGGCGATGTCTTCTGTGAGCAGAACAATATTCGGATGATAGGTGTTCAAGGAGCGCAGAAGTTCACCTTGGGACGGGCAGCGCGCCACGACCTTATGGCCGCTCGCTTGCAAAAGTGCCTCGATTCCAGCTCCTGCGATGTCATCATGCGTGGCAACAACCAGAGTGGCCAATTCGCCGGTCTGGAGCCCTTTGGAACCACAGGCGCCATCTTCTTCAAACGACACAACGGGTTCGATGAAATGAGATCGGTCGAATTTCATACGCATGATGCATCTCTACTCACGCTGAAATTAATTGTAGTTCGAACGACGGCCTGCCCGAGACATGTTGCATTTCCTGCGCGGACGAAAATCAAAGCGAGATACGAACACTACCGATATCGATCTCGTCCAGACACGCAGTACCGTGTCGTCGCGTCACAGTATGGCCCCGATGCTTTTATCGGTATCTCTGCTTAGCACTGACCGGATCGAAAATTTACATCGGCATTTTACGCGTCAGCACCTGTTTGCGCTTTCGACGACAGGCCATGCAAGATGGATCACCAACACACAGCAAGTAAGCAGCAAATTTTGTTTTTTTCAACTTGAAATCTTTCGAAGGTGAAAACGGCGCCGGCGCTGATGTGGTTCCATGATGGAACAGAGCTGCAGAGAGACGCTAATATCGGTCGAGGTGTTTCGAGACCATGCCATCAGCATTGCTCATCCTGGGGGCCTCCTTTCATTTCAGTGCCCACTGACGAAGCTTGCAAGCTTCCACATGCCTGATTGGACGGAGCCACTATCGGACGCGGTCTCAACGAGCGAAAGTACAAACTTAGTGAGCTTGGACCTGTTCACTCCTGCCCAGTAGGCGTCTGCTGGACAATGTCGCTAGTGGCCCGTTTGAGACGTTGCGGCTGACCTTGAAATCGTCCGCTCACCGGGGCTGACCGGAAATCATCGCGGAGGGGCTGAAGCAGCGCGTTTCACCCTTAGGCGACTATAAATTCGTTCTTCACACGTCTGCTTCAAGCTAGACGAGACATTCAGATTTGCTATTGCGTCTACGCGTAGTCCCGGCACTTGCCTAATGATCTCGCCACTCGGCGGGCCACATCTCGAATTCGCGCCTGAAGGCCCGCCGGAATCCCTCCTCGGATTCATATCCGACCGCTGCAGCGATTTGGGGGACGCTCATGCGTGACTCACGAAGGTGGCGCTTGGCAATCTCCAGGCGCCATACCGTGAGATAGCGGATGGGCGGCATTCCAATCAGCTGTGCGAAGCGATCCATGAATGCGCTGCGGGAGAGGGCAACCTCCTTGGCAAGGATATCGGCCGACCATGGAGCGGCGATGTCGCCATGAATGAGCGCGAGCGCACGCCCGATATTGGGATCGGTCAATCCCTTGAGCCAACCTTGCTCCCGGTCGCCAAGCGTTGAGGTGTACTCGCGAACGGCCTCCACCAACAGCACCTCCGAGAGCCTCGACATCACCTCCGACGATGCTAACCGTCCACGGACCAACTCGGCTGCAGCAAATCGCACCGATGTCTCGATCCAGTCGCGGGAAGCGGCCTTGCTGATGTCAAGCCTCAGCATACGCGGCAACGTGGCAAGCAACGGATTGAAAGCATCCTGAGTTCCGAGAAACCCGCATACGATGCCCGTCGGCTCGCGTCCTCCGCCGTACCGGATCTTCATAACGCCGCCCTCCGGCGACTGCTGGATGAGGTCGGCGGCGCTGACTGGAACGACGCCCGCGGCGCTCGCCATCGTGTGAATGTCGTTGCGAGGAAACAGGACAATCTCCCCGGCGTGAACCTCCGTCGCCGGGGCGCCGTCGAGGCCGACTAGCATGCGGCCTTCGAGAACTACGTGGTAGCCGATCACCTGCACGAGATTCGCTAGGAACGGCCGGACGTCCTCGAGACCAACCCGGGCGGCGACGCACCACGGTGCCGTGAAGGTCGCCTCGAAGAAGACGCCGCCCGTGAGCCGAACCGACCGAAGAACATCGGACAGGGGATCTGGCATCGTCTGGGTCTCTCAATGCTGGACGAATGGTCCTCTCATCTGGACGTCCGGTCCTCCACTTGCATCCAGCTTAAGTGAAATCGATCGATAACGACAAGCCACTGGATGCTCCCCGATGCGGAAGCCTCGACGCAGCCGTCGCGCGCACAAACGGCGTGCGCCAGAGGCGTTGCGACCGGCGGCACTATCGCATTGGCCACGAGGCGTCACCGTTTCAGAAAAAACTCTACCTCCTCGAAAAACCGCTCGGAGGCGGCCTCATGCTCAAGAAATAGATGATTTTGGCCCTGAAGTGGGATGAATCGGGCGCCGGGAATGCCAGCAGCCATTGAGCGTCCTAACTCAAAGGGCACTCTCGCATCTCCCCGAGCGTGCATGACAAGTGTTGGCATAGTCACCTTGCCAAGAACCTCCGTGACATCAATTTCGCCGGCGGCGGCAAGATAGCGCGCTGCGCACTCGGGTGAGGTCGTCCGGCGTTGCAGTTCATTGAAGAAGGCAGCTTGCTCTGGTGTGGCCCCAGGCATGAACTGCCCAGTGAACAACTGCCGAAAGGCCGGATTGTCTGATCCCCAGCCATGACGCATCAACGTAGCCATTGCAGCTCGAAGCTCCCTTTGCTCCGGCGATCTCTTTGCCGCGCCAAGTGCAAAACCCCCATAAAGAATGAGGTGAGAAACTCGTTCTGGATGTGTAACAGCATATGCAATCGACACCGCACATCCCTGGGACACTCCCAACAGCGGAAATCGATCTATACCAACCGCATTGACCACTGTTTCCAGGTCACTGACCCAGGCTTCGAGAGACAACGTCTCGACATCCCAGTCCGACATGCCAGTGCCCCGCGCGTCGTACCGGATAAGCGTATGCTTTCGCGCCAGCCCGTGAACGACGTGCTGCCACACAGGGGTCTGCCAGTCATATTCAAGGTGATTCAACCAATTTGCGGTTTTGACCAGCGGATGTCCGCTGCCGGCAATCGCATAGGCGAGACGAACACCTTCAGATGTGCGGCAATATTTGATCTCTTGGCTGATTTGCGAAGGATCGGCATCGAAACGCTTGGGTTCTCCCTCATTGCCGCCCGACATAGTCTGCAGACCAATCAGTCGATACCCGCGCCCCGGGACTGTAATGACAAAGCTCTGCTCCCGCGCTCCATCCTCAAGTGCTTTCCGCAGTGCTGAGATGTGGACATGAATATTGCTGTCTTCTACCGACAGGCCCGGCCATACCCGTTCCAGCAAGTGGTCCTTGGAGACGACATTGCCTTTTGCAGAAGCCAGTTCGCAAAGGATGTCCATCGCGCGGCTCCCCAGCTGAACCCGAACGCCCTCGCGCGAAAGCTCGCGCCGTTCGGTATCAAGAAGGAATCGACCGAAGCGAACCATTTTTGTCGCTCATCGGGTCCTGCGTCACGATCGCCGATTCAGAACAATTAAGGTTCTAAACCAAGGACCTTAAACGGCTCTCGCCTTACCATCCATAGAACGTACTGCGGCGGGCAGCAATCCAAAAGACACGCTGCAGAAATCAGGAGAAGGTCGTGAGCACCTCTCAGACGGACAACCAAAGTACGACGCCCTGGAACACCGCGAAATTTCGAGCAGCCGCTCGCGAGCCTGGCCGACCGAAGAACGTGTGACCGAAGAACTGTCATGACCTTTATCTCGCAATATTGGATGAATGGTCCTCCCATCCGGACGCGCAGTCCTCCACTGGCACTCAGATCGAGCGTATCTAATCCACAACGACAGGTCGCTCGGATTCAAAGTACAGCACGATAGCCATGTGGGAAGCCTCGGCCAGCAGATCACATCACGAATGAGTGAGATGATAATGAGCGCAGTATTGACTGAAAAGACACCAGCCGAGCCGCCGCGGGCCTGGTTTCTCAACAAGACGCAGGAAATCCTCTCTGTTCTCCTCACGCGGCGGCTTCGCAAAGCTGAGGCAGAGCTCGTCGCTCTCCACGACCGCGTGCTCGAAATTATTGGCCTCGATCGAAGCGAGATCGGATCCGCGGTGCTGGAGGACGCACAGGAGAGAACAATCGCGTGCGGCAGAAGCGTGGACACGACGTAAGCCGCGATTAGCCGATTCACGCCGAAACAACGGAATCCACGACCGGCCCGGCATTTCGCCGCGTCGGAGGGATCCGGCCTCGCCGAAGGAGGGGGCCGGTATGTCAGGTCCTCAATTTTGAGGTCACTCGCTACTCACAACACAGGAGAGAGACAATGACCACGACCACGAGCATCTCGCCTTTAGCGAAGGTCGACAACGGCGTTAATGTGACCGCGCTGCTCGGAGCACGCGAGTCCTTGGAGCAGGTGCCAGAGGCGGCGCAGTTCAAGTGGCGTGCAAGCTGCCAATGGCTGAACGGCACGCACAGCCGTTCCGCTATCGGCAATTTCTTCGGGCTCGGAGCCGAGCAGTCCCGCAACAAAACATTCACCGTCGAGGCAGACCACCCCCAAGTCTTTGCGGCGGAAGACAACGCTCCCACCCCAGTTGAACTCATCCTTTCCGGACTTGCGAGCTGCCTGACGGCGGGCGTTGCCGCGATCGCCCAGCGGCGCGGCATACAACTCCACTCCGTCAAGGCTTCGCTCGAGGCCGATATGGACATTCAAGGCATCCTCGGCATTGACGATGAGGTGCGCAACGGCTTCGGCGCCATCCGCGTTCATTTCGAGATTCGCGCCGATGCGAGCGAGGACGATATCAAGGCGCTGGTCGCTCAATCGCAGAAGCGGTCGGCCGTGTTCGACATCGTCACCAACCCGACGAACGTCTTCGTCACCGTCAACTGACGGCGGCGGCTGGACCCAAGGAGCGAGTGCCGTGAGGTTCGTGACTACCATCATCATCGGCGCCGGCCAATCCGGACTAGCCATGAGCAGGCATCTGACCGCCCGCTCGATCGACCACGTGGTCCTCGAGCGCGGCGAGGTGGCTAACTCATGGCGGACGGAGCGGTGGGACTCGCTTCGCCTCCTGACGCCCAACTGGCAAACCCGTCTGCCGGGATACGCCTACAGCGGTGATGATCCGGACGGCTTCATGACAATGCCGGAGGTCGTCCGTTTCCTACAGCGGTACGCCAGGGTTTCGTGCGCTCCAATCGCGACGGGAGCGCGCGTCACGCGGGTGAGGCAGCAGGAGGGAGGCTATGAGGTCGAAACCAACTTTGGTCCATGGCGCTGCCGCAAGCTCGCGATAGCAACCGGAGCCTGCAACCTCGCCTCGATCCCATCGCTCAGTGCCGGTCTACCTGGCAACGTAGACAGTCTCACGCCGCTGCAATACAGGAATCCCACTCTTCTGCCGGACGGGGGCGTGATGATCGTCGGTGCCTCGGCGAGCGGCATTCAGCTCGCCCGGGAGATCCGGGCAGCCGGCCGTCGCGTCGTGCTTTGCGTCGGAGAGCACGTACGGATGCCGCGGACCTACCGCGGACGGGACATCCAGTGGTGGATGGACGTCATCGGTGCGATGGATGTCCGATACGATACCATGATCGAGGACATCGAAAGGGCGCGGCGTCTGCCGTCGCTCCAGCTCATAGGAACGCCGGAGCGCGCGACCGTCGACCTCAACAGCCTGCGCAAGGCAGGCATCGAGCTGGCGGGTCGCCTCGTCGGCCTTGTTGATGGCAAGGCGCAGTTTTCCGGATCGCTCGCCAATCACTGCGCGCTGGCCGATCTGAAAATGAACCGGTTGCTCGCCAGCATCGATGATTGGGTGAACGCGAGCGGACTTGCGCGACAGTTTTCCGCGCCTCATCGCTTTGAGCCGACAGATGTCGGATCGGAAACCAGGCTCAGCCTGGACTTGATCGATGCTGGTATCGGTTCGGTAATTTGGGCGACCGGATATCGCCCCGACTACTCCTGGCTGGACGTCCCCGTGCTCGATGGGAAGGGACGCATCCGTCACGATGGCGGGATCGTTTCCGCACCGGGAATGTATGTCATGGGCCTGCCATTTATGCGCCGGCGCAAATCGTCCTTCATTGATGGAGCGGGCGACGATGCTGCGGATCTCGCCGCTCACCTGACCCAGAACCTCAATTGCGCTGCTGCCTGAGAGCAAAATGCCATGAACGACCTGCATAGTCTCGACTCTCATTATGACGCGGTAGTGGTCGGCGCACGGTGTGCGGGCGCTGCCACGGCCTTCCTGTTGGCGCGGTCGGGAGCAAAGGTCCTGGTGGTCGACCGTCAGCCCTATGGCTCCGATACCATGTCGACGCATGCCCTGATGCGGTCTGCGGTCATGCAGCTCACACGCTGGGGACTCGTTCCGAACATTGCGGCGGCGGGAACGCCCGTGATTCGATCGACCACGTTTCACTATGGCGACGAGGCCGTTCGGGTGGACATAAAGCCGGATCATGGCGTCGATTTTCTGTTGGCGCCACGACGCATTATACTCGACCCATTGCTAGTTGACGCGGCCCGCGACGCCGGCGCGGCGGTTCGCCACGGCATCGCACTTTCCGAGTTGCAATTTGCATCGAACGGCCGGGTTATTGGCGCCTCCTTGAGAGATGGCAGCGGTGCGTGCAGGATTATCCGTTCGGATATTGTCATCGGTGCGGACGGCCGCCAGTCGACCGTCGCGCAGTTCGTCAATTCAAGAGCCACCGTCGAAGGATTCAACGCCTCTGGCGTCGTATTTGGCTACTTTGCAGGACTGGATTGGGACGGCCTGCATTGGCATTTCGCACAAAACGCCGCGGCAGGCGTGATTCCAACGAACGCCGGTCACTGCGTCTTCGCGGCGGTTCCGGCTTCGCAATTCGTCGCGACATTTCGCGGCGATGTCATGCGCGGTTTCATCAAGGTGCTGGCATCGAGCTTTCCCGAGCTGCGCGCCGACATTGACAGGGCCACGCTGCTCGGCCGCTTGCGGATCTTTGGGGGAGCAAGGAGTTACCTCCGACAATGTCACGGAGCAGGCTGGGCCCTTGTCGGTGATGCCGGCTATTTCAAGGACCCCCTGACCGCACACGGGATCACGGACGCTCTTCGCGACGCGCAATTGCTGTCGCGAGGAATCGCCGATGGCAGCACCCGCGGGCTTGAGGCCTATCAGCGCCAGCGCGACGAACTGTCCTTGCCGCTTTTTCGCGCCACCGACGCAATCGCCTCGTTCCTGTGGGACATCGACGAGGTCAAGCAGCTTCATGCTGATCTGAGTGCAGCCATGAAAGCCGAGGCCAATTACGTCGCGAACTTGTCACAAGAGCCGTCCCTCGCAGCATAGGAGCACGAAAATGTCGACCGATTCACCCTGGACTCGAACGCTGGCCGGACGGCCCGTGCCAGGTCGCCGCGCGGAAAGGAGCCGGACGACCACAATGCGAGATGTCGAAATGTTCACCGAGATGACAGGTGACCAGAACCCCATCCATTACGACGTCGAGCTGGCGGCCAATTCGCCCTTCGGCGGGCTTATCGTCCAGGGCGGCGTCACGACCGGCCTTATGAACGCCGTCGTTGCTGAGGATCTCCCGGGGCCGGGCACGGTGTTTCTCGAAACCAACTGGCGTTTCGTCAAGGCCGTCCGCGTCGGAGAGACGATTACCGCAAGCGTCAAAGTCGAGCACGTCCGGGATGACAAGCCGATCTGCAAGCTGGAGACCGTCGTCCGCAACGCAAGCGGGGAAAGCTGCGTGGTTGGAACTGCGACGACTTACACGATGGCGCTGCCGCAGCGCGTGGCCGGCCAGGCGAAGCGTGCCGTAGTCAGCTGACGGGTCATCGTGCGGTTTTGATGCATCAGTTACAGTGACAACCGCGCGGCTCAGTCCTGTTCATTCTTCAAAATGCCGTTCTCGCGCAGCCGGAAAATCCAATGGCCGGGTGAAGATGAAGCAGCCTTGCATCAAGATTGGGACAATTGCCTTGACCGGTTTGGCGACGACTGCATTCGCAGCAAATTCGGTGCTTTGCAGGTTAGCCCTGTCCCATGCTGCGATCGATCCGGCCACTTTTACCCTTGTACGTCTTGCGTCAGGGACGGGCGTACTGTGCCTCATGTTGTCGCTGCGCCGGAAGCATGAACGGCCGGGGGGATCGTGGCCTGCATCTGTAGCGCTATTCGTTTATGCGGTCGCATTCTCCTTTGCATATGTCTCGCTTCCAGCCGGTACGGGATCGCTTCTCTTGTTTGGCGCGGTCCAGGCGACAATGGTCGGCTATGGGCTCGTCCGCGGCGAACGCTTATCCACCTTGCAGTGGTTCGGATTCACTATTGCCGTCGCGGGACTGGCGGCGATCGTTGCTCCCGGCGCATCGGCACCGTCTGTGACGGGCGCGTGTCTCATGCTGACTGCCGGCGCTGCATGGGGCGCTTACTCCCTGCTCGGCCGTGGCATTGCGGATCCCCTCGGGGCGACCGCCGGCAATTTCACGCGTTCCCTGCCAATCGCAATTTGCCTTTCCTTGGGCGCTCTGTCGTTCGGCACCGACCTCACCTCTGGGGGGATCGCCCTTGCGATCCTTTCTGGCGCAGTTGCCTCCGGAATTGGCTATACGATCTGGTACGCTGCGCTCCCGGGTCTGACGCCTGCGCAAGGCGCCTCGGTGCAACTGAGCGTTCCGGTCATTACGGCACTGGCAGGCGCCTTGGTGCTCGGAGAAGCACTCTCCCTTCGCCTTTCCATATCATCGCTTGCGATACTCGGCGGAATTGCGCTGGTCTTCAGCAGTCGAGAACGCGCGTTGTCCAGTAGCAGCTGAATGGCCATATCCTACGGCTTGCAGTTTGAGGCGCTCCGCGATCACCGAGATAAAATACGTCAGAAGTTCGAGTTATTGCTCAATCTCTGTAGGTGCTGGGAATTGATATCCCACGCACGCGGTTCGCCCTCGCTGATATCCGAGCTCGTCCAGGACGATGAAGTCCATCCGGGTCAGATGCTCGGCAAGCCGGCCCTGCCGTCCGTTGCGGGTCTCGGTCTCCAGACGGTTGACGAGGTCGACCACATTGTAGAAGCCGCCACGGGCACCTGATCTGGTGCAGCTTCTGGCAATGGCAATGGCCAGGTGGGTTTTGCCTGTGCCGGTGCCGCCGACCAGGACGACGTTGCGTTGTTGGGCGATGAAGCCGCCGCCAACGAGGCTACCACGCGCCGCTCCAAATCGATCTCAAACGGCCAGACGGAAATGCCACTTGACAACGACACAATCATCCGCGATTGTACCGATCGGTAAAGTTATTACCGATAGGTACAATCACCTCAACTGACAAGGAACTGAAGATGTCACGTCCCCCACTCCCTCCTTTCACCCGCGAAACCGCTATCGAGAAGGTTCGGCTGGCCGAAGACGGCTGGAACACCCGAGACGCGGCCAAAGTCGCTCAGGCCTATACGCTCGACACCCGCTGGCGGAACCGCGTCGAGTTCACGAGCAATCGCGACGAAGCTCAGGCACTTCTGACACGCAAGTGGAACAAGGAGCACGAATACCGCCTGATCAAGGAGCTTTGGGCTTTCACCGGTAACCGCATCGCGGTGCGCTACGCGTATGAATATCGCGACGATGGCGGCCGCTGGTACCGCGCTTATGGTAACGAGAACTGGGAATTTGCAGAGGACGGTCTGATGGCGCACAGGCACTCGAGCATCAATGAAATGCCCATTGCTGAAAGCGATCGTTTGTTCCACTGGCCTCTTGGTCGTCGGCCGGATGATCACCCCAGCCTCAGCGATTTGGGCCTCTAATCATGGCCCGCATGGTCGCTGAAAGAGCCGACGCCATAGCCCCGTTGGCCGAAGTTTTCCGCGAACATGGCTACGAAGGCGCAAGCCTTGCCTTGATTGGCAAGGCTACCGGTCTTGGCAAGGGCAGCCTCTACCACTTCTTCCCGAACGGAAAGGAAGAGATGGTGCAGGCTGTTCTCGGCGAAATCGGCCAATGGTTCGAGGATGCCGTATATTCCCCGCTGCGTAACCAGAGCGATGCTAATGGCGCCATCGGTGCAATGCTTGACTCGACGGACCAATATTTCAGGTCCGGCAGGCGCGTGTGCCTCGTCGGTGCTTTAGCAGTTGCTAATACGCGTGACCTCTTCGCGCAGGCCATCCGAGGTTATTTCGTAACTTGGGTGGACGCATTGCAGTCAGCGCTTATTCGGCAGGGCCGTGACGCCGATCAGTCGCGCATCCTCGCGGAGGAGGCCGTTCTTGCTATTCAAGGAGCCATTGTTCTTTCTCGGGCAATGGATGATCCGGCCGTTTTTCAGCGGGCTATCGACCAACTCCGGAAACGATTAGTGATCGAAAACGATACCTCTAACAACAAAGGCACAATCGACGATTCACCGCAAAATGAAGGTCGGCTTGTCTGAGATTAGCGGAGATATTCCTGAGTGACTGAGGGCCAGATCCGGGATGGGCGCGATCCGGCCCAAAATGCTGCGGACTTAGAAGCCGGACTTCGCCCCGTCTAACTGGACGCATTCGCCGCCTTCCATAATGTGTTTGATCGTCTCACGTAGCGGAGGCGAGACGAGCGCGGGTGATATGATCGTCGTCTCGGCTTTTGAATCGCCAGCTGTCGTTGCCGGTCTCGACGATGTCGCAGTGATGGGTCAGCCGATCGAGCAGCGCGGTGGTCATCTTGGCGTCCCCGAACACACTGGGCTACTCGCCGAAGGCAAGGTTGGTCGTGACGATTACGGATGCCCGCTCATAGAGCCGGCTGACGAGGTGGAACAGAAGCTGGCCACCGGACTGGGCGAAGGGCAGATATCCGAGCTCGTCCAGGACGATGAAGTCCATCCGGGTCAGATGCTCGGCAAGTCGGCCCTGCCGTCCGTTGCGGGTCTCGGTCTCCAGACGGTTGACGAGGTCGACCACATTGTAGAAGCGGCCACGGGCACCTGATCTGATGCAGCTTCTGGCGATGGCAATGGCCAGGTGGGTTTTGCCTGTGCCGGTGCCGCCGACCAGGACGACGTTGCGTTGTTGGGCGATGAAGCCGCCGCCGGCGAGATCATTGACGAGCGTCTGGTTGATCGGCGTACCGTCGAACTGGAAGTCGGCGATATCCTTGGCGAGCGGCAGCTTGGCAATGGTGAGCTGGTACTTGATCGACCGAGCCTGCTTCTCGTTGATCTCGGCGTTGAGCAGGTCGCCGACGATGCGCTGAGGTTCATGCTGTCGCTTGACGGCGGTCGCCATGATCTCGTCGAAGGCAGCCTTCATGCCGTAGAGCTTGAGTTCGCCCATGAGGTCGAAGATTTGGGTTCGTTCCATCAGATGGTCCTACGGAGGTTGTCGTAGCGGGCACAATCGGCGATCGGTGCATGACGGAGCGTCAGTGCGGCCGGCGTCATGATGTTGGCCGGTGGGGCGGGTTCGCGTTGACGGGCCAGGATATTGAGCACGACATCGGCGGAATGGACGCCATGACCGAGCGCTTCGGCACAGGCGACTTCCACCGCGGGCAGACCGTCAGTCAGCACCGCGTTGAGGATGTCGACCATCTGCCGATTGCCATCGCGGTGCTGGCAAGCCGGCGCCGGATCCGCTCGATCGCTGTTGGCAACACCCAATCCTTGAAGGGAGCACCATTGCGCAAGGCGCCAGGCTTGCGAGCCAGTACCGGTACATAGTGCCAGGGATCGACCGACGCCGTCACTGCATGGAAGCCGTCGAAGCGGCCGGCATAGGGAACGAGCTTGGGTCGCTCGACGAGGGGTGGAGAAGCGCTCCCTGACTAGCCCGACCTGGTTCTCGACCTGACCCTTCTCCCAGCCCGAGGCCGGCGTACAAGCCACCGGGTCGACTAGGTAGTGGCTGCACATCTGCAGGAAGCGGCGATTGTAGCGACGATCCTTGCCGACAAAGATGGTCTCGACCGCCGTCTTCATGTTGTCGTAGATGCCGCGGCTGCAGGTGCCCCTGAACAGTGCGAACGCCCGGTCGTAGGCGTCGAACACCATCTCCTGCGTCTCCCGCGGATAGGCCCGCACGAACAGCATGCGGCTGTGACAGAGCCGGACGTGGGCGACCTTCACCATCACCGTGGTGCCGCTCAACAGCACCACCTCGTGGCTCCAGTCGAACTGATAGGCTTCGCCTGGGGCAAAGCTCAGCGGGACATAAGCCGCCGCCGTCGATTGCCCGCGCTCCTTACCCCACTGCCGGGCGTAACGCCGCAAGGCGTCGTAACCGCCGTCATAGCCTCGACCGCGCAGCTCCTCGAAGATCCGGATCAACGTCAGCTGTTCTCGTGCCGGTTTGACCGCGTTCGCCGACAGCAACTCGTCGAGCTCCGATGCCCATCGCCCTAGCTTTGGCCGCGGCTGCACCGATCTCTCATACTCGAACGAAGTCTCGCCCGACCTCAGCACCTTCCGGACCGTGTTCCGAGACACCTTCAGGTCGCGGGCGATCTCCTTGAGACCGTTGCTGCGCCAGTGCCTGCCCTCCCGCAACCGGCGGATCGGGCAAAGCGGCGGCGCGAACGCCGCGAGCGTCGGCGGCAGGCGCGCGAACGAGCTCGGGCAAATGCTTCCTAACGTCACCTTGCTCCGTGTTGCGTAGCGCCTCGCCTACGATACGGCCGCCTTCGCGGATTCTACGGAGAACAGTTGCAGAAACCCGGGAAATTCCAGGCGCTCAAAGCACGAACGCGGCGATTGCGTGAGGCACGGAACTGGTGCGCAAGTCAAATGACGCCCGTGCCGATTTACGGATTGAGATCGTCGCTTTCGCCGGGGGCCCGAACCGGGCGGCCGCGCCGCTGAACATGCTGTCCTACGGGCGGCGGCACGGCGCGCTCGCGCAATGGGACCCGCTCCAAGAGGTTCCTGCCGACTTTGGATTGCAACTCCATCAGGTCGATGAAGACGTCGGCTTGTCGCCGAAGCTCATCGGCGATCATCGGCGGTTGGCTGGAAATGGTCGAGACGACAGTCACCCGGACGCCGCGGCGCTGCACCGCCTCGACCAGAGAGCGGAAGTCGCCGTCCCCGGAAAACAGCACCATTTCGTCGATTTGCTCGGCGAGGCTCATGGCATCGACCGCGAGCTCGATATCCATGTTGCGCTTCACCTTCCGGCGTCCGTAGGAGTCGACGAACTCCTTCGTGGCTTTGGTCACGACCGTGTATCCGTTGTAGTCCAGCCAGTCGACCAGAGGCCGGAGCGAGGAGAGCTCCTGATCCTCAATGATCGCGGTGTAGTAGAACGCCCGAACGAGCGGGCCGCGGCTCTGGAATTCGATCAGCAGCCGTTTGTAGTCGATGTCGAAGCCTAAGGCTTTCGAAGTGGCATGCAGGTTGGCGCCGTCGATGAAGAGAGCGAGCTTGCGAGGGACGGGCGACATGACAGATCTCGGGTTGCCCCAAGCGGAGCAACGCGCCCCCGCACGAGGTCTAGGTTATTGGTACTGAAGGCCGGGCTGGGGCGGCTTCGATGCTGCCGCTCAATCGCAGTGCCGTCGCGAGGCCTGCGGGCTCCGACGCGCGTGAAGGTACCTTTATTCGATTGGGCCTTCAATCTGTTTGATCCTTCCCGCGCTTGAACCTGCGACGCGAAGGGAAGACAGACCATAAAAGAGGAAGTCCCTGTGGCCAATCCTACGGTGGCAATGCCCGACCAGCTGCCCATTTTCGAGACCCACCTCAAGAAGCGTGGCCGCACCTGGAAATGGTACGTCTGTACGACTGACGGCGACGTGGTCATCCAGGGGTCGGAGAGCAGGAGGCGGGCCGCGAGGTACAATGCCAATCGCGCGCTTCTGCTGACGCTGCTGTCGGTCGCCCATCGGTCTGTGCGGCGCGGCGAGCCGGAGCCGGACCACCACATCTCGCGCCGGAGCCGCTCGGCCGGTCGAGCGCAGCGGGACCCGCTCACCGGCAAGATGCCCTAGGCTCGTTCAAACTCGCCCTGACGCTGCTGAGACTCGCAATCGGCGCCGACAGCGTCCTCGCCGCGCGCTCGCCCCGGGATTGGCCGGATGGCGCCTTCGACCGAGACCGCCGCCGCCCGGTGCGGGCGCTACGGCAGCCGGCCTAGCGGGCGAGAACGTCGGCGAACGCCGCGAGCGGCGTCGGGAGGCTCGCGAACAGGCACGACTAACGCATCTTGCGTTCGGACGACTTCGCGAGGTCAAGGCCGGTCGTCGTCATGACTTCCGCAGCTCTCGGCCGGGACAAGAGGAACGAAGCGCACCTCCTCTATCCTTTCCTCGACGAAACGACTGTCCGGGCCGCGTGTCAGCTTCGTCAGCCACTGCACACCGTTAGGATCGCCTAGCGGGATGAGAAGTCGTCCCGACGGAGCCAGTTGAGCCTTGAGAGCCGCGGGTATCTGCGCGCCGGCGGCCGACACCACGATCACGTCGAACTCGCCGCCATCCGGCCATCCTGCGGTCCCGTCGCCCTGACGCAGATCCACGTTGCGGCAGCCGAGATGCCGAAGGCGCGATCGGGCCTGTCGCACCAATGCCTCGTGGCGCTCGATCGCGCAAACCTCCCGCCCGAGCTTGGCGGCAAGCGCCGCCAGATAACCCGAACCCGCGCCGATCTCCAGAACCCGGTCCGACTTGGCGATCGCGGCGGCCTCGAGCATCCTGGCGACGATGTAGGGCTGAGAGATGGTCTGCCCTTTCGGGATCGGCACGGCGCAGTCGTCATACGCGGCTTCCGCGAACCGCCGATCGAGGAAAATCTCGCGGGGGACCTGCCGCATCGCCAGCAGGACCCGTCTGCTGCGGATGCCGCGGCTGGCAATCTGCACGTCGACCATCGCGTCGCGGAGGAAGCGGGACCTCCTGGACCGTTTGCTCTCCTTGACTGCGCGCGCGACCTCTCCATCATGAACAATTTCACTCCAGCAGATCGAAAACTCGGAGGCCGGCGACTTGCTCCTTGATGCGAGGGGTGGGAAGCGGTGGCCTCTCGCCGACGAGGCCGACTTCGCTGCCGATGAGTGAATTGCGGCCGTCAGGAACGTCCCGCAGCGGGAACGAGCGCCTCCGGACGGAATTGATCCCGCGGAAACCGAGCCGGGAGAAAGCTCATGAAATGGATCTGCGCGGCCGCATGCGTGGCCGCAATTGCGCTCGCGGCCTCTGGCGCGAACGCCAAAGGCTGCATCAAGGGCGCCATCGTCGGCGGCGTCGCCGGCCACATGGCAGGCCACGGCAAGCTTGGCGCGGCGGCCGGCTGCGCGATCGGCCATCATGAGGCGAACAAGAAGAACCCGAATGATTCGAATGCTCAGACGCCGTCGGGCCAGAAGTGATCTTCTGGATCGAGTCTCCCCAGTGTTGGAGGAGGCGCGATGAAATCGACGGTGTCGGCGCTCGTTCTTGGACTTGCCGTCTCGACTTCCACGGTCTCGGCTCAACCGGTGAGATGGACGACCTATTCCATCCCGCAGACGGGTACCTCGGTGGATTTCCCGGCCTCGATCTTTACCGAAGAAGCCGGCCGGCCGGACGGGTACGGACAGCGATTTCGGACGGCTGACGGCCGAGCCGACCTGACGATACAGGCCGCACCCAACGTCTCGAACGATTCACCAGCTGCATTTCTCGCAAAGAAGCATCCGCCCGCGCGCATTCAGTACAAGCGGATGACGCCTCGGTTCTTTGCGGTGTCCAGCTACAAGAGCGACAAGGTCTGGTACAACCGGTGCAACTTCTCGAGTGGGTTGATTCACTGCGTCCTGATCAACTACCCGGCGAGCGAAGAGCGCGAGTGGGACGACATCGTAACGCGCATCAGTCTCTCGCTGAGGGGCAGATAAGGCGGGTGTGGGGTGCCCCTCGCGCGGGCTGGCGCGCGCCTAGGCGCGTGGCTTCGAGAACACAGAAGTCCGGAGAGGCCGCCGCCTTTGGCTATCCTCGCGAGCGCTAGTTCTGAATAGCGGGTCGTGAGACCTTTGGCTATCCGCGACAGGCGCCGTAGTTCAACGGCGGGCGACGGTCCCTGCAGTTCAATGGGATGGCAAGGTTATCGTTCCTCCGATCTGCCCGCGGCTCGCCGATCTGTGGTTCACGCGGTGGCCGCCGCCCGCCCGGCGTCGGTGATGCGATACTCAATATCTCCGGATGGAAGCGGTTCGGTTTCCACGAGACCGAGCTCCACGAGCCGCGCCACGATTTCATGGTCGAACGTCGGCGGGCTGACCCAGGATTCGCCGAGGAGCTTCCTCAGAAAATCGCGCTCCAGATCGGTCAGCTCCATGCTCTAGCTCCGCTCGCCGCCTTCGTCCGGCACATTGCGGCGCGCCATCCGATCCGGCCGCTTCATCGCTGGGAAATCAACATTTCGCCGCGGATTGTGCCAGGAACGGAGGCATCGTCGCACTGTTAATTTCCGAAGACAACATCCAGGAGGTCACCCATGGCCATGGAAGATCGCGAGACGTTCAGTCTGATCGGCAGCGACAAGGTGGAGGGTACGAACGTGTACGGGGCCGACGGGGAAAAGGTCGGCTACATCGAGCGCGTCATGATCGACAAGGTCAGCGGCAAGGTGTCGTACGCGGTGCTCAGCTTCGGCGGCCTGCTCGGCATCGGCGACGATCACTATCCGCTGCCTTGGCAGGCGTTGAAATACGACACCAACCTCGGCGGCTACGTCACTGGCATCACCCAGGACCAGCTCCGCGGCGCCCCGAAATACGCCGACGAGAGCAGTTGGAATTGGAGCGACCCGGCGACCACGCGCTCCGTGAACGCCTACTATGGTGTGCCGGTGGCCTGAGGCGGGACGACACTCTGGCGTCTGGCTGCTCGACGCACCGCCGCCCGGTCGACGATCAGGCCTGATCGCCGAGGAGACTTGAAAGTGAGTGATGCCGTTCGTGTTCTGGTCGTGGAGGATGAGGCTCTCATCGCCAGCTTCGTCGAGGACGCCTTGTCCGACGGCGGCTTCGAGGCCTGCTCGGTCCATTCGGGGGAGGAGGCCATGTCCACGTTTCGCGACGGCCGCGAACGGTGTCGGGCGCTGCTGACGGACGTCAACCTCGGCGATGGCATCAGCGGATGGGAGTTGGCGCGACAGATCAGGGAAATCACGCCTGGGTTTCCCGTGGTCTACATGACGAGCGCCAGCGCACCGGACTGGAAATCGAAAGGCGTCGACGGCAGCGTCCTGATTCAGAAGCCCTTTGCGCCGGCACAATTGGCTGCCGCCGTCTCGCAGCTACTTGATACCGGAGCCTCGCCGGCTTGAACCGGAATCGTGGTGAGTTTCCGATGCTTCGATCCAGCCCACATCGGTTAGGCTGATCGTTAGCGTTCTTTGACTTGGTATGCGGCCGCGCGCGCCCCCGCGACCAGCATCCAGCAGGCCTCTGTCCTCTGGAAAACGACGCACGCCGCTTGAGATCCTCCAGCGTCACGCCGGGATGGCGCTCGAAATCCTCGCGGATTAGGTCCAGTCCCTCGGCTGAATCGAGATGCTGGTGCGAGTGGGTCTTCATGGTTGCCGTTTCGGTGCACGCGCAGTCGAGGACGTCCGGATGCGGCACTACGGTAAGAGCGATTGTTGGTTCACAAATGGGATCTGTCCGTCGCGGACGGTTTACAGGGCGTCGAGGCGGGAACCTGTGCAGGTCCCGGCCGTTCGCAACCACGGAGCTTCGCCTTGAAGGAACCGTCACGATGATCGAAACCGGGACCCTCGTGGAAGAATGCCCCCGCTGCGGCGCTTGGCCATGGCTGCGAACCTGCAGCGTACGTCATCCCCGCAGCCGGATATCCGGTTCAGGTGCCCAAGGTGCCACGGTGACGAAGCGGGCCGGCTGCGGCGCCCGTCCGTGCAGCGCGATTCGCCGCGAACTCTGGACGCGCCTGAGATGAAGATCCGCTCCCATTCCGAAAGCCACATCGTCGAACTCGAAGACGGCTCGCGCTGGCAGATCTTTCCGGGCGATCTCGACCTGACGCTCGACTGGAAGCCGGAAACCGAGCTGACGGTCCTCGAGGTCGAAGACGAGGTCGCCACCCACGAACTGCTGGGGGCTGGCGGGAAGGTGCGTGTCAGGCCCGTCGGCGACAGTTGGCCTGCGAAGGACACCAAGGATGCGCTGAAGGACGGATGACGCGCTTGCGGTAGCGGAGGACGCCGCGACCCGCCTGGAAGCGGGCTGGAATTGCCATGGAAGACGAGAAGACCCGATTGCTCGCCGAAGCCCAGAGGTGCAGGCGCCTTGCTGCTTCCATCACCGATCCCGAGGTGATCGAGCGGCTCGCCGCCCTGGCGGAAGAATACGAATGCCGGGCCAATGCTTCGCCGGACCCGAAGGACGGGTAGGGCTGAGTCAAATTTCGCCGGAACCGGAGAAAAGCACGGTGGGCGGCGTCGCGCGGGCCGGCGGAATGGACCTTCCGACGGGAGATCCGGGTCTGCTCTTGGCGTCGTACCTCTTGGCCAGATCGAGCAGTCTTCTGCGCGTAAACGGGTCTGCCTTCTCCGCCAGATCCCGCGCCCGCTGCGCGAACCCGCTGTAGAACTCTTCCATGACGCCACCCTGCAACAACACCACGGACACCGATCTTCGACGGACTTCGGCGTTCGCGTCAAGAGATCGCTTGTGCCCGCAAGGCTAAGGGCACTACGCTGATCGAGGCGGGGGAAGCCAAGTGTCGATGCTGCATCCTATCCGGAAGCCGTGCCCGCACTGCGGGCGGCCGATGAAGCTTGTTCGCGACGCGGCCGCCAGAGGCGGCGAGCGCTACGTCTGTCCCGAGTGCGACGACGACCCGCTGCACGATCCCGCCGCCCGGAAGTGGGTGGACGGCCCGCTGCGGCCGCCGGCGAAATAGGGGTCCGGAAGGACGGTCTGGTCTGACGGCCAGGAAAACGCTGGGACTGGCAAGTTCCTCATAGGCGCACCAACTCCATTATTGTTACCGAACATGGGAGGTGCGAGGTGTCGACTGTCGCAAACCTCCTTGATCCGCGAGACAATTCGCGAGATGGACAAGGTCGCCATCGGCCGCGTGGTGCTGACCAATCGCGAGCACATCGTCGCCCTCGAGGCAATGGACAAGGGGCTCGTCGGTACGCTGCTGCGCTACCCCTACGAAGTTCGTAGCGAGCAGGAGTATTTCGACGAGATTCAGGACGTGAAGGTCACGAAGGACATGCTGGATCTCGCCAAGCACATCGTGAATCAGAAGGCCGGGCGGTTCGAGCCGGAGAAGTTCGCGGACCACTGTGAGACCGCGCTGATCGACCTCATCAACAAGAAGCGCGCCGGCAAGCCGATCACGCCGAAGGAGCGTCCAGCATCGACCAACGTCGTCGATCTAATGGAGGCGCTGCGGCGGTCCGTCGGCAACGAGGCCGCGCCGGCGAAGGCCGCAAAGCCCGCCAAGAAGCCGCGCAAGGCGGCCGCCGGCCAGAAGGAAATGCTGATGCCGATCGAGGGCAAGAAGACGGCGAAGGAAGCTACGGCGAAAAGGCCGGCCAAACCGCAGCGGAAGTCTGCGTGATTTTCTACAGCAGGAGGATTGGAACGAACGGGTTCGCGAAACGTCGAATCCAAGCCCCCGGCCCCCAAAAGCCCCATCCGGGGGAAAACCTACCCCAAGGTTGGCGGTCCGAATGCGCAACATAGCGCAAGGACCGTTTGCGCCCGAAGGAGGGAGCAATGAACAATCGCATATCGGACCGACGGATGCCGACCGTTGCCCAACGGGAAGCCCGCAAGGTGTTTCGCGACACGCGCGCGGAGGCGCCGGTCTCAGAGCATGAGCGCGACCAACAGGCATTCCATGCAAACCGGGAGCGCCTGAAGGCGGAGCGGATCGCTCGAGAGGCTGCAGGTCGAGTACGATCCCGAGCGCGAGGCGTTTGCGGCCATGAAGCTCGCCGCCGAAGCCGATGGAGCTGAACGGCAGAGATGGATCAACGCCGCGCTGGCGTGGATCGAACTCATTCGCCCTCGTGCCTCGGCTTCCTGCGAGCGCGGCATGACGGACGAGGCGGCTTAGTCGGCCTCGGGCGGGCACTCCGGGCAGGTATCGGCGACCGAATCCAGAACATCGCGGATCTCGGCGACGGCCTCGTCCGGAGCGACACCGGCCGGCGAATCCCGACGTGCGATGTCGAAGGCCCGCTCGCGAGCGTGCGGGTTGGCGCGGTCCTGCATCCACCCGTGCTCTTCGCACTCGCGGATGGCCCCGGCTTCCTGCAGCACCGAGATCGCCCAGCCGCGCAACGTCCGGAGCGCCGGCCGTCTTTCCTCCGTCATCAGCATCGAGATCGCTCCTGCCGGGACGAATCCTTCGGCCCTTCTGCTCGTTCCGGGCGGTTAGCACGGGGCAGGGATTCCCAAACGGCAGGGCTTGAGCTTGTCCACGTGTTCCGTAGCGCGCCTGTGGGAATCCTACGTCGCCAGCGCAGGATCTTCCTTCACGCCCCGAGCGACGATGCGCAACGTCCCGTCGGGAAGCGGCCGCTGAAACTTCAGGGCTTCCTCGGCCGGCGCGGTCATCCAGGTCTCGACCTCGGCGAGCGTCGTCAGGATCACCGGCATCGCCTTCGGGTGGATGGCGCCGACCTCGGCGTTGGCGTCCGTCGTCAGCGAGCCCCTTGGTCGCCACAAGTCGCTCGAACGTTCGGTCCATGGCTGCGGTTTTGCAGAGCCAAGGAAAATGGCCATAGCGTAACGACAGTTGTGCCGCGGCCTCGTCGACCGGTCGCCTCGCGACCTCAAACTGATCAAGCGCGGAAGCGATGCCGCTGCGATTGGCGCCTCCTTCCCAATGGACGAGGATCGGACGCGACGCATGGCGCAAGAGGGCGGTCAACCTTTTAAGCTGGTTATCGGTCAATTCTCGGATGGCAGACAACGGAAAATCGACGTGGTACACGCCGGCAGCTTGGCTCGCCTGCATCTCCGCGTCGTACCAAGGCTGGCCTGTATTGTCGCCACGAAGATTGATGACAGTTCGGATTCCTTTGGCCTTGATACGCTCCTCAAACTGAGAACCGCTGAGCTGGGCTGACCGGTAAAGCGCCCCTTCCTCCACTGCATGGAAATTGCCGGTCAGTCGAAAAAGCCTGCCCAGCCGCCTGCCAGTGCCGCGATAATACCGACTGTAGTCCCGGCCCGCTTCAACCAGGAAGATCCGGCGCTTCACTTTCTGCCCCCCTTCTTGCGGTTGCGTACATGCCGCGCCTCGAAAAAAGCAGTAAGGCCCCCTAGACCGAGAAGAATGATGACCAACTCTCCGCTTGCCTCCAAGACAAACGCGAAGAAAGCGGCCGTTGTGACGGCCACTAGCAAGCAGATCGCGAAGGTGTCACTTGCCAGCGTGGTGAATAGGCCGAACAATTTGGTGGGATGCGGGCTCATGCTCATCATCCCCGATGTGCGACCAAGACGGCACCACAGGCGATCAGGATTACACCGAGCCAGTTGGTTGGTGCGAGCTTCTCCTCAACTGCGCACATCGCGCGAGCGGCTTCACACATCGCCGCATCAGCTTCCATGCGAGGGTCAACATCTCGACACATGGCATATCGTATTAGCGCCACCGCTTAACAACTGAATAATCTGCAAGCCCCGGAAAAATACGGTCGCTAGCTCTACATCGCGGCGAGAAAGGCGCGAATGCCGCGTGGGGCATGTTGCTCATCAGATCGGTATCGCGCTCCGCTGTTAGCAGCATCAGGAGGCGCATAACGCAACAGGCTCTTCCGCTTGTGCGCAGCGGACCATCCAAATCCTGATCCGCGACTTCCGCTAGTGGCCCGAAATCCCGGAGCCCCAGATTGTCGGCTCATTGGGGGATAGATGGGAGCAGGCGGTGATCGTCCGAACTCGCGCTCATGACCCAACCCGTCGCCAACCAAAGCTGCAGCCATTGTGACGTTGGTTGGTGAAATCTCTGTACTGCCCGCTTGGCGCGGCATCTAGCCCGCGGTTTAAGGTCCCAGCTGAAGACCGAAAGCCCGAACCACATCGTTCCGAGCCGTGGAACCAATTCCACGCCCCACAGTAACCTACCAGGGACGCACAGGTAAGCGGAGACGCACCGGCCAAGTTTGGCCAACCAAAGGGTGGGAGCCGGGATGCGATAACGCTGACTGCCGTCAAAAATCCATCGACACACACCAACCGGAGGGTCAGGAATGTTGCAAGGAATCCGTAAATATGCATTTGGCGCCGCAGTGGCAGCTGCTCTTTTTCCAGTCTCGGCCTTTTCTCAATCCATTGAGATTGGACCGGGAGGGGTCCGGATGCGAGGAGGGGAATGCGAGCAATTGCGGCGAGCCTGCGAAAACAAGGACGTGCTAGGTGAGCGGGGTGAAGGAAATTGCCGGAGATACCGGGAGGCCTGCCAACGGCCGGTTCGGAGGGATGCGTGCGCCGAATTGCGACAAGCCTGCCTTAACAAGGACGAATTGGGCGAACGGGGCGAAGGAAATTGCCGCAGGTATCGCCAGACATGCAGAGGGCGCTTGTAAAGGGGCGCTGATTGTCGGTGTTGCAGAGTGATCTGCATCGCTCGGCACCGCTCCTGTGCACAGCTCACCCGAAGGCCGCCGATTGAGGCGGCCTTCGTTCATACCGGGCCTAGTCTGCGACGTTGCCTATTGGCCCAATTGCGAACTTCGGTAGACCTCTAAGAAGGTCCGCTGGTCAGGCTTAAGCGTCGTCCCGTGCGGTAATCTTCTGCGCCCTGCACTTTTGCATTTTTGGCGCCATAGACCAAGCGATCCCGCGTCGACGCAACCTTGAGATCCGGGATCGGCGCGAAGCGCCTATGCTGCTCAATATTCCCAGGACGTGAGCGTGGCGACGGACACCGCGGCAGTGGACAGCCCTCCTAACAGACTTGCACCGCCCCATCTCACGGCAAGGGTTTCAGCACGCCAAGTACGGACTCCCGACCGGGCCAAGACCGCTGCAACGCCTATCAATGTCAGCAATTCAACAATGTTCTGCATGACGCTCCCGGAACTGTCGCGTGGGATAGATCGAGCAGGATTACGTTTGCTGCTTGGTTTATGCTGTTGACGCGCCGCTGCGTGTGGCCGCTGATGGCGAAGATGACAAAGTTAGTTCTCTTGAACCCAATGCTGGATAGTTCTGAGCCAGGATCGCTACGGAGCAATTGCAATCTGCGGAATCGAGCTACAACCGTAATGTGGGAGCGCATCCCCTCGATGAGAGCGAGCTGACGCGTGTCACGGCTTCCTCGTATGCGAGGTAACTTGCATTGTGCGGAGTGGGAAGTCGCTTATGAGCCATTGGTTCGCGAGGACTTGCGCACGAGGCACTCGCGCAGAGTCTTGCCGCGAACGACTATCGAAGAAACTGGTCTTTTCCTCTACTTCCCCCGTGGCTGGAGGCTGCTAACGCGCCTTCATCGATATGGCACGTAAGGTCCTGCGCACGGGCAGACCGACGGACCCAGCGGTAGCACTCGCCTCCCAGCTCCGAGCCGAATTCACAGATCATGTTTGCGTATTCCGACCGGCGAGTCTCGCAATCTTCTGAGTCTCAAACGCTACACCCCTTGGCCATCTGTTGAAACTGCGCAATGGTCTGCGCGCCATATCAGTATGGGAGGAGACTACTTCCAACCCGACCAACAACGCATCGTGCGCTCACCCTCAGCGCCCTTCCCACCGCTCATGCGCTCCCGAACTGAGACAGGCCGAGGCCCTGGGGCGCTGGCAGCAATCTCTTCGATCAGGGCGTCGCCAAGGAGGCAGACGACCCAGACGTGGTCGCCGCAACGATGTCGAAGCCAGGCGTGGTGCTCAAGCGCCAGGCAGGATCGAACGGCCGCTTCGCCGAGCAGCCCAATCTCACGTCCGACCTGAAATCCGGCGAGAGCCGGACTCTGCGCGGAAGACATCGTCAGAAGCCGGCGAAGCAGTCCGCTCCCAAGATCGGCGAATGAGAAGCTGAAAAGCCGCAGCCGACTTCGAGAAGGCGAGCAAACGCCGCGAAGGTGACCTCCCAAGGGATTTCATCCAGCTCGGCGAGCATCTCCTCGCGCAAGCTGAATTGCTGACTGATGCCGGCCGGCTGGCAAAGAGACCGGCGTCCCAGCAAGCTCTAGGTAAGGGGATCGGTCCGGATCCTCGGAACTCCAAGTTGAATGATTCGATCTCTGACTGTCGAGCCCGTTTGATGAATGAGCTGATGAACATCTTCGCCCCAATGCGGCGCATAAACTAGCACCATTTCGTACAGTCCGGCTGCGACCAGAATATTGCGCATGAATTCTTTACGCTGTCTCATGAAAGAGGCGGACGTTCCTCCTGTTTGGCTGCCATCCATCACCAAGATGTCCGGCTCGTTTCGAATTTGAATGACGAGGACTGGTCTGGTCTGCGAATCGAAATACCGGAGATCGCCGACATCGTCGAAGCGACTAACCTTCATCACTTCTGAGTCGAACTTTCTCGCTTTGAGTTCCTTTTCAGCCAGAGACCTCAAATCAGAGTCCCGGGACTCCTGATCATTTGCGCGCCGTCTTGCGGCTCTCCTCGTCTTATCCAGCTCTCTCTGGAGCTCAACGACGGTCATCTCGCCGCCCCGCACCCAATCCAGCAAATCTCTCCGGCGTGATGGTTCGTGGGCCGCGATACGCGCGATGTTTTCAACAGCCCCCAGGGGTAGCCGGCCCCCCGGGGGAAGATCCGTAATGCCTTCGGCTTCCAAAAACTGCGCAGCTGCGATCATCCGCCGCAAACTGTTGTCGGACAGGTCGGTTTGCTTCGACAACTTCGCGATATATTTTTGGCGCTCCCCCCTCCCCAAGGCCAAGTAGGGTGCCACATGAGGACGGATATGGGCGAGCCAGTTTTGAAGCTTGGGTTTACCGACCATGATCGTTTCATGAAGGAGGGCAATTCGGATGAGGCACAATGTCTAACATCTGTTAGACTTGCAATGGGCTTGAGGACGCATATAGTCGTAGCGGGGATGCGCAGTGCCACGCGCGCGTGGGTTAAGATCGCAGGGCCGCGAGAGAACGAAGCTGACGGGTTACGGTATGAATCGCGGGGACTTCAAAAAGGCTGGCGTTACCAGCGTTACCATCGGAGTAACGAGGGGCTTGATGGGCTTTGCTTCGGAGTCCTATTTAATTTGCTCGACTTCTAACGTGCAGGCGAAGGCCGCCAAGGCGAAGCGCATTGATAGCGAATGCGTCCACGACGGGTCTCGTGGAAAGTTCGTGGAAACCATCTTTTCGAGGGGCAGCCAGAAGATGGCTAAACCCTTGAAGAAGATGGTGGGCACGACAGGGATCGAACCTGTGACCCCTACCATGTCAAGGTAGTGCTCTCCCGCTGAGCTACGTGCCCTAATAGTCCACTTACGTCGGGTGGGGTCCCTATAACGGACGAGGGGACCCTGCGCAAGGACGGAACGGGGCCGATTTAAGCCGCCAGCATCTTGTTCACTTCGCTGACCAATTCGCGCAGATGCACGGGCTTGGACAGCACCTTGGCGTTCTTGGGGGCGTCCGAATCCGAGTTCAGGGCGACCGCGGCGAAGCCGGTGATGAACATGATCTTGATGTCGGGGTCGAGTTCCGAGGCCCGGCGGGCGAGCTCGATGCCGTCCATCTCCGGCATCACGATGTCGGTGAGCAGCATCTCGAACGGCTCTTCCCGCAACCGCTGATAGGCGGCCATGCCGTTGTCGTGGGACGAGACCTGAAAACCGGCGTTTTCCAGCGCCTTGACCAGGAAACGGCGCATGTCGTTGTCGTCTTCGGCGAGCAGGATTTTTGGCATGGCAGGAAACGTCGAATCCCCAGAGGATATCAGCAGAGCTTACTAAGCCGGACAGAGGGTAAATTTGGGGTGAAAATCTTAACCCCAAGCCGGCTGCGCTGCCGGCTCCTTGTGAACCGGAATGCTGCTCGAATCAATCGAGCCCCCGGCGCATCCCCGCTTCCCTGCCCACACGGTTAAGACATGTTCCAGCGCCAATCACATCTTTTCGCTTGGCAGAATGGTTGCGATTCCGGACAATGACGACACATAAGAGCCGCATCGATCGGCCGAATCAATTCGATCCGGGGCCCGGATCCTGCCGCTAAGGGACGAAGCCTGAGAAGATGACCCGGTTTGACGGCGAGGTGTCGCCAGCCTTCGAGATCGTTGAGCCCGCGCAATGGCGCGCGCCTGTCATCTTCAACTCGCCCCATTCCGGCTCGACCTATCCGGACGAATTCCTCGCGGCGTCCAGGATCGACCTGCCGACGCTACGGCGGTCCGAAGATTCCTTCATGGACGAGCTGATCGGCCATTTGAGCGAGCGCGGCTTTCCGACCGTGCGGGTCAACTTTCCCCGCTCCTATGTCGACGTCAATCGCGAGCCCTATGAGCTCGATCCCCGCATGTTCAGCGGACGGCTGCCGAGCTTTGCCAATACCCGCTCGATGCGGGTCGCCGGTGGCCTCGGCACCATTCCGCGCGTGGTCGGCGACGGCCAGGAGATCTACCGCGACCGCATCCTGGTCGACGATGCGCTGGGGCGGATCGAGACGCTGTACAAGCCCTACCACCGCGCGCTGCGCCGGCTGATCAACAAGGTGCACCAGATGTTCGGCACCGTGGTGCTGGTCGACTGCCATTCGATGCCGTCGGTCGGCGTGTCCCGCGACGAGCCGCGCCGGCCCGACGTCGTGATCGGCGACCGCTACGGCACGAGCTGCACCCCACTTCTGCCCGACCGGGTCGAGGAGACCATGACCGGCCTCGGCTATTCGATCGGCCGCAACAAGCCCTATGCCGGCGGCTTCATCACCGAGCATTACGGCAATCCCGCGAGTGGCCTGCACGCAGTGCAGCTCGAACTCAACCGCGCGATCTACATGGACGAGCGGCGGCGCGAGCGGAGTGCGCGCTTTGCGCAAGTGGCATCCGACTTCGGCGTTCTCGCCGACGTGCTCGCGACCACGATTCCGTTCGGCGATCTCGGCCCGTTCCAGGCCGCGGCGGAATAGGCGCCGGCTTTCCTTCGTCAGATCGTATTGCCTGTGATTGGCGCGAGCGCGCCTTCGCTTCGCTTTCGCTGCGCACGTTGAAACGAAAAGAGAGGCACAAAGAAAAAAGGGCCGCTCGCGAATGACGCAAGCGGCCCAAGTCTAGGGAGGAAACGCCCAAGGAGGGCAGCGGTAACGCCAAGCGCTACCGCACCGCAACAATATGCGACCGCGACGCACAAAGTGCAAGGGCTTTCGAGCCGTTTCCCATGCAGTACGCACATGGCTCAATTGCTTCTATGGAAACCCAGATTCAGTTCCTTTGATAAGGAAATTCAATGGGTTGATAGTCATTTGCATACGAACAAGGCATATTCGGAACTAAGTTTTCAACTCTGTGATCGATATTTGGCCAGCAGATGACTTGAATGAGGCAGCCGCCTTCGGCATCCAAAATACCAGGGTGCAAGATCAAGACAGCGCTGCACGCGGGAGGCGAATTGAGCTAGGCAGGAGGGAGCTCCATCCAACTTTCGCTTTGAGGATTTGGCCTGTGACGGTGATCGACTTCTCCGCCTTCATCGGACGGCTCGCCACCGCCTCCGGCGAAACTATCCTGCCGTTCTTCCGCACCTCGCTGTCGATCGACGACAAGAGCAAGACCAAGGATTTCGACCCCGTCACGGAGGCCGATCGCGCCGCTGAGGCGGTGATGCGCCGGCTGATCAAGGCCAACTTCCCCCAGCACGGTATCGTCGGCGAGGAATTCGGCAACGAGCGCGAGGACGCCGACTATGTCTGGGTGCTCGACCCCATCGACGGCACCAAATCCTTCATCGGCGGCTTTCCGATCTGGGGAACGCTGATCGCGCTGCTGCACAAGGGCGCGCCGGTCTACGGCATGATGCACCAGCCCTTCATCGGCGAGCGCTTCTCCGGCGACAACGGTTCGGCCAACTACAAGGGCCCGTCCGGCGAGCGCCGGCTCCAGGTCCGCCGCTGCGCCTCACTTTCGGAAGCCACGACCTACACCACCAGCCCGCTTCTGATGAACGACCGCGACCGCGCCATTTTCAGCCGTATCGAGCAGGGCGCGCGTCTGTCGCGCTATGGCGGCGACTGCTACTCCTATTGCATGCTGGCGGCCGGCCACGTCGATCTCGTGGTCGAGACCGAGCTGAAGCCTTACGACATCGCAGCGCTGATCCCGATCGTGACCGGCGCCGGCGGCGTCGTCACCACCTGGGAAGGCAAACCGGCCCAGGGCGGCGGCCGCATCGTCGCGGCCGGGGATGCCCGGGTTCACGAAGAAGCACTGAAGCTGCTCAACCAATAACAAACGCGGGCGGAGGCTTGCATGACCATCTCACGCAGGCTTCTTCTTGGATTATGGCTGCTGCTGCCGACGCTGGCGTCCGCGCAGAACTTTCCGACGAAGCCGATCAAGCTGATCGTGCCGTTCCCGGCCGGCGGGCCCAACGACATCATCGCGCGGGTGATCGGCCAGCGCATGTCGGAGCTGTCAGGGCAGCCGGTGCTGATCGACAATCGCGGCGGCCAGGGCGGCGTGCTCGGCACCGATGCGGTCTCCAAGGCCGCCCCCGACGGCTACACCATCGCGATCTCCTCAGCCGGCGCGCTCGCGATCAGCCCGAGCATGGAAAAGGTCGCCTACGACACCTTGAGCGACCTCACCCCGGTGACGCTGGTTGCGACCGTGCCGGAAATGCTCGTGATCGCCACCAACGTGCCCGCCAGGGACATCGGCGAATTGATCGCGCTCGCCAAGGCGCAGCCGGGAAAGCTCAACTTCGCCTCCTCCGGCGCTGGCAGCCTGCCACACCTCGCTGGCGAGCTGTTCAAGCTGACGGCGAAGATCGACATCGTCCACGTGCCCTATCGCGGCGCAGCTCCGGCGGTGAACGATCTCTTGGGCCAGCAGGTGCAGATGACGTTTCTCGATCTCCCCGTGCTGCTGCCGCAGGTCAAGGCCGGCGCGCTGCGTCCCATTGCGGTCGGCTCGGTCGCGCGGGCGCCGACCGCGCCCGATGTGCCGACCACCGCGGAAGCGGGTTTTGCCGGCCTCCACATCGAGAACTGGTACGGCATGGTCGCACCGAAGGGCACGCCGAAGGAGATCGTCACGGCGCTGCATGGCCTCGCCACCAAGGCGATGGCGGATCCGGCGGTGAAGGGAAAGCTCGCCGCCCAGGGCGCGACGCTGGTCGGCGACGAGCCGGAGCACTTCCGGCAGTTCATCGCGGACGAGACCGCGAAATGGGCCAAGGTGATCAAGGACGCCGGCGTGGAGACAGCGAAGTAGGGCCGGCTGACGGGCCGCTGGCGGCCGACCTCGCCGAACACGATGTGCCGCGACCCCAGGCGTGCCGAGCCCATTTGGAACGCCGCCTCACTGGCCGCGTTTCAATGTCGAAATTGGAGATTTCCATGAAGCGTCGTTTGCTGATAGCTGCCGCCACTCTGTCGTTCATGGCGTGCCTTGGCTGTTCGACCTCGGCAGTTGCGCAGGATCGCTACTGCCTCCAGGGCCGGACCTGGGGCTATCCGGGCAATTGCCAGTTTGCCAGTTACGCTCAATGCATGGCGACCGCCTCGGGCACGCACGCCTATTGCGGCATCAACCCGCGCTATGCCCAGGCACGCCGTTACAGGGAATACCGGTAAGTAACCTCCGCTAAGGCGAGCCGTGCCATGGACCCGGAGCGATCCCTGACGGCCGTGGTCTTCTCGGCGGCCTGGGCCTAGGTGCCTATCATGGCGGGGCATTCGAAGCCCTGACTGATCTGGCACCGCGGATCGATTGGGTGGCCGGTTCATCGGCGGGCGCGATCACGGCAGCCTTGATCGCGGGAAGCGGTCACGCCATCCATCGGCGCAATGGTGGTGATGTCCCAGTTCGCCAAGACGGCTTCCTGCACAGGATTGCGCTGCGCGACAAATACAAGGGATTTCGGCCGGTCCTGGCGGTGGCCGGAATCGTCCCAAATATGCCGATGCAGGAGCAGACGTATGTTGGGGTCGGACATGCTGTAGCCGACCAACAACAGCATGCTTCCCAAGGCGTCGGCGCGGAAACGGATATCTAGCGGGGAATTGAGCAATCCGGAGAAAGACCCGATCGATCCGAAGCGGCCACCGGTCGACCTGGAGAAATGGCAGAAATCGAACACGCACTAGGCGCGGTCTGTCAGGACGTCGCTCCTCGATCGCGACGGCACTGCTCACACCGTCTCTGCCCTTAAATGCTCCACCAGCATCTTGGCCGGCCGTGGCAGCGCCTTGAAGCTGCGCGCGCAAATCACGAGGCGGCGGTTGGCGAAGGCATCGCGCAGGCGGACGATGGCGAGCGGCATCAGCTTGGCGCAGCGGCGGGCGGCGGATTCGGGCACGAGGGCCACGCCGACATCGGCGGCGACCATCTGGCAGATCGCGTCGAAATCGCGCAGGCGTGCGCGGAAATGCGGGCGCATGCCGAGCCGCGCCGCGTGCTTCGAAATATGCATCTGAAGCGCAGTGGCGCTGGTCAGCCCGACGAACTCGCACGCCCCCGCCTCCTGGAAATCGATCTGGCGGCGGCCGGCGAACGGGCCGCGGCGCGAGGTCACCAGCGCCAGGCGGTCCTCGCTGAACACGAAGCGCTCGATATGATCGGGCAGCGCGTGCTCGGCGGCGAAGCCGAGATCGGCCGCGCCTGCGGTGATCGCGGCCGCGATGTCGGTGCTCTCGCGCTCCTCGATGTCGACGGCGATGTCGCGATGCTCGCGCAGAAAGCCGGCCAGCGCCTTCGGCAGGTGCTCGGACAGGCCGGAGGTGTTGGCGAGGAAATGCACACTGGCGCGCACGCCAGAGGCAAAGCCGGCGAGATCGCCGCGCATGGCGTCGATCTGGTGGATGACCAGCCGCGCATGGTCGAGCAGGCTTTCGCCCGCCGCGGTCAGCTCGACGCCGCGCCGTCCGCGCTTGAGCAGCGCGACCCCGAGCGCGTCCTCGAGCCCCTTGATGCGCGCGCTGGCCGAGGCCAGGGCCAGATGCGACCGCTCTGCGCCGCGGGTGATGCTGCGCTGGTCGGCGACCGCGATGAACAGCTGGAGGTCGACGAGGTCGAAACGCATGGCAGGTCTCTTCTTGTTGTTGGAGCACGATCTTGACGGAAAACCGCTGCGCACTTTGCGCTGACGCGGCCCTGCGGGTCCGGATCATGCGCCAGCCTTCGCCTTCAACGAAGGCTTACTCCGTAACCTCCAGATTGTGCCCGCGCGCGGCTTCGGTCAATGTGCCGACATGATCGACCCGCTTCTCATTGTCATCGCCGCCGTCTTCCTGATCGCCGGATTCGTCAAGGGCGTGGTCGGGCTCGGCCTGCCGACCGTGTCCATGGGCCTGCTCGCGGTGAGCATGACGCCCAGCCGCGCGATCGCCATCGTCATCGTGCCCGCCATCGTCACCAACATCTGGCAGACCTTCGTCGGCCCTTATCTGCGCGACATCCTGAAGCGGCTGTGGCCGCTGATGATCGGCACCGTGATCGGATGCTGGCTCAATGCCGGCGCGCTGACCGGGCCGCATGCGCGCTACGGCACGATCGTGCTCGGCGTCCTGCTCGTCATCTATGCCGTGATCGGTCTGAACAAGCTCCAATTCCGCGTCGCGCAGCAAAACGAGAAATGGGTGGGCGGCGTGGTCGGTGTCGTCACCGGCGTGATCTCGGCCTCGACCGGCGTGCAGGTGATCCCCTCGATGCCGTTCATGCAGGCGATCGGCATGGAGAAGGACGAGCTGGTTCAGGCGCTCGGCGTGTTCTTCACGACAGCGACGCTGGCGCTCGCGTTCAACCTCACCGCCGTTGGCCTGTTGACGCCAGCCAATGTCGTGCCGGGCGCGGTGGGCATGGCCATGGCTTTTGCCGGCATGTTCGTGGGACAGTCGGTGCGGGCGCGAATGCCGGCGGAAGCGTTCCGCCGCTGGTTCCTGATCGCGATGATCCTGCTCGGCCTTTATCTCGCCGGCAGCGCGCTGGCGAAGGAATTCGTTTGAGGCAGATCGTAGGGTGGGCAAAGCGAAGCGTGCCCACGCATTTTTTGTGACCGAGAGAGGTGGTGGGCACGGCGCAAGTGCGCCTTTGCCCACCCTACGCGGCTTCCCTCATCCGTTCGAACGAGCTACCGCGTCTCCAGCATGGCGACGCGGATGCCGAGATAGATGAAGAGGCCGCCGAGCGCGCGGTTGACCCAGGCGATCGCGCCCTCGGACTCGCGGAGCCGGTGGGCGGCTTTGGCCGCGAAGGCGGCCAGCACCAGGCACCACAGCGTCCCCGTAGAGATGAAGATCAGGCCGAGCGTCAGGAAGGCGAGCGGCTTGTGCGGTGAATCGGCCGCAACGAATTGCGGCAGGAAGGCCAGGAAGAACAGCGCGACCTTGGGATTGAGCGCGTTGGTGAAGACCCCTTGTACGAACACCCGCCGCAGCGAGCTTCGCACCGGCTCGTCGATCGACACCGCCAGCACCGGGCGCGACCACAGCACCTGAATCCCGGTGAACACGAGATAGGCCGCGCCGACCAGCTTCAGGATCGAAAAGGCGGTCGACGAGGCCATCAGCAGGGCCGAAAGGCCGATCGCGGCGGCCGCGACATGGACAAAACAGCCGCAACTGATGCCGAATGCGGCCGCGGCGCCGCCCCGCCAGCCCATCTGCATGCTGCGACCGATGACGTAGACGGAATCAGGCCCCGGCGTGATGTTGAGCAGCACGCCCGAGAGGATGAAGAGCCCGATTTCGTGAATGCCCAGCATGCAAAGGTGCCCCTGCCCGTTCGTGCGGTCGCA
Organism: Bradyrhizobium sp. CIR18; assembly: GCF_014198295.1. Classification (NCBI taxonomy): domain Bacteria; kingdom Pseudomonadati; phylum Pseudomonadota; class Alphaproteobacteria; order Hyphomicrobiales; family Nitrobacteraceae; genus Bradyrhizobium; species Bradyrhizobium sp. CIR18. Next base: position 43,076 of record NZ_JACIHF010000007.1, read on the forward strand.
ATTCCGCTTAGTCGGTTCGGCCGCCGCCGTCCACCGCCGGGATTGCGTGGGATTTACCTCGAATTTGCAATGCGGATCATGCTTCCGCTCGGCCACATCTGCTTTATAAAGGCGAGGTTCTTGAAATGCGGGATTCGAGCCGACTTGCCACGCTGTGGCCAGTCCCAGGTCCCTTCACGATCACTTATCGATCCCTTGGAGCTTCCGGGATATGGAAAGACGTCTGGCCGCCATCGTCTGCGCCGATGTCGCCGGCTATTCGCGCATGATGGGCAGCGACGAGGCCGGCACCCATGCCGCCTTCAAGGCCCATCGCAGCGCGATCCACCCGATCATCCTCAATCACGGCGGCCGTGTCGTGAAGAACACCGGCGACGGCTTCCTGCTGGAGTTCCCCTCGATCGTCGGCGCCACCGAGGCCGCGATCGCGATGCAGACGCTGATGGCGGAGCGCAACCACCATCTGCCGGCTGACCGCGCCATGCAGTTCCGCCTCGGTATCCATATGGGCGACGTCATCGCCGATGAGGACGAGGTATTCGGTGACGATGTCAACATTGCCGTCCGTCTGGAATCGGTCGCGAGTCCGGGCGGCTTTGCGATCTCGGCCAAGGCCTACAAGGAGGCGAGCAAGCATCTCAGCGTGCCGCTGGTCGATGCCGGCAATCATCGCTTCAAGAACATCAAGGATGCGGTCGGGGTCTGGACCTGGACACCCGAGGGTGCGCCGGCGCTCGCGCCCGAGCTCCGGGAGGCGTCCGCCCTCTCGCAACAATACCGCACCGCGATCGTCGGCGTGCTGCCCTTCGCCAATCTCAGCGATGCCCAGGACGAATATTTCTCCGACGGCCTCACCGAGGATCTGATCCACGCGCTGTCGCTGCAATCCTTCTATCGCGTGCTGAGCCGCAACTCGACTTTCGCCTTCAAGGGCAGGAACACCAGCACCCGCCTGATCGCGCGCGAGATCGACGCCACCTATTTGATCCAGGGTTCGGTGCGGCGCGCCGGAGCCAAGATCCGCGTCACCGCCGAGCTGATCGCGCCGGAGACCGGCGAGCAGCTCTGGACCGGCCGTTACGACCGCGACATCGGCGACTTCTTCGCGATGCAGGACGAGATCACGACCAATCTGTCCGCCGCCATCGCCACCGAGATCGTCCGTGCCGAAGCCTCGGCGCCCGCGCGGCTCTCGACCGACGTCACCGCCTGGGATCGCTTCCTCAAGGGGCTGTCGCATTACTACCGGCAGACCAAGGAGGACCTGGCCACCGCCGTCGATCTGTTCCGGGAAGCCATCAGGGTCGATCCCAAACTGTCGATCGCGCACGCCTATCTCGCCACGATCCAGATCCAGAGCATCCAGTTCGGCTGGGTCAAGGGCACGCGCGAGATGTGGGCCGAGGCGATGAACCTCGCCGAAACCAGCGTCCGGCTCGACCCGCGCTCGTCCTTTGCGTTCTCGATCCTGTCCTGGGCGCACGCCATGGAAGGGCATTATGAGGCGGCGATGGACGCGGCCAAGCGCGCGGTCGCGCTCAATCCCTACGACATGGGCGCGCGGGGCGTCCTCGGCATCTGCCATTTCGTTATCGGCGAGCACCGGGAGGCGATCGAGCTGTTCTCGATGGCCGCGCAACGCGACAACAGCGACCCGCGCTACCAATGGGCGGCACTGAACGCCTTCAGCCATTATCTGTTGCGCCAATATGACGCGACCCTGTCATGGGCGCGCGAGCAGCTCTACATCAACCCCAACCACATGCAGGCGCTGGCGATCCGCGCCGCGGCCCTGGCACAATTGGGCCGGAGCGCCGAGGCGAGCGAGGCGACGGGCGTGCTGATGGGCAACTACCCGACCCTCAATGTCGATCGTCATTTGCGCAACTTCCACTGGAAGCGGCCCGAGGATCTCGCCCATTATCGCGAGGGGCTGCTGAAGGCCGGCGTGCCGCTCGGCAAGCTGACCCTGGTTCAGAGCGACGTCAAACGCGTCGCCGAGTCCTGACCGGCAGACCGCGGTCTCCCGCAGCCGTTCCCTTTGGTCTTTGGCCAGAACCGCCTGCTTGTTGACAGGACAGTGAATTCGGCCACACTTCGCCACACGCTGAAGTAGTATAATCTGATGTCGGTTTGTTAGGACTTTCCGCGCTTGATCGGCGCCTCATTTCACGATTCGCTGTTTTCAGGATTTTGGGCCATGCATGACCCCGCTTCGAAACCGCCGTTCGATCCCTCGATCCAGGTCTCGCCGAACAATCCCTGCCCATTCCTGCGCGGCCTCGTCGGCGAGGGCTTCGTCGAGGGCGGCACCGTCCCGCTCGGCAAGCTGTCGGAGACGATCGCGAACGCGACCGGCGAGACCGGGCTGAAGAAGGCGTCTGCCCGGCTCCAGGTCCGCGGCGTGGCGCTCATCGCCAACGGTCTCGGTCACATCCTCAAGAGCATCTTTTCGGGCGCGCAGCTCGATGCGCTGCGCGGCGGCCCGCTGGACAAACGCGGTGCCGGCTCGCGCATCCTCGGCGTCGACGGCAAGGTCAACGAGGACGAGATCGCTCGGTTCGCGAGTTTCGGCCGGACTTACACCGATCCGAATGGCGGCTCCGAGCTGGGCCTCAACGCCTCGGAAATCGAAATCTTCATGCGCGACAACCTCAAGCGCGCCGGCAGCGCCGCGCGCTGGTACTACCCGCTGCTGATGAAGTTCGAATGGCCGATCCTCCTGAAGATCATCGGCAAGGGCACGGGCGAGGATCGCTATCTCAGCGTTGCCGACGTGCGCACGCTGTTAAACGAGCGCCAATTCCCCGCGCGCATCAACCAGCGACTGGTCCCGCCGGTGCTATCGACCTGCCAGCGCGTGGTGCGGGGCGCCCTCAAGCTTGCGGCCTTGCTGGTCGCCGTCGGCCTCGTTGCTCTTGTCGCGGTGGCCGAATTCCCCAATCAGGTTCGCGCCATGCTGCCGCAGAAGGGAATTCTCGTAAATCTCCTGCCGCCGCCCTTGCCTGCGGTCCCGGAGACGAAGGCCGCTTTCTGGCTCGAGCAAAACTGGTCGCTGAAGGACCGGCACTGGTTCCACCATGCCAGCCAGGGCACCGCGACCTTCCCCGTGCCCTATGAATGGTTCATGGCGCTGGAGCAGCCACGCCTTCATCTGTTCTCGAAGCCCGGCATGATGAAGGACAGCGCCTACCTCGAAGGCTTCGGCTTCATCCCGAGCCCGCAATCGATCCAGACCGACACGACGACGTTGCGCCGCTTCGGTTACGCCAATGTCTACGAGACGACGCAGGTGCCGGACTGGTCGACCAGATGGACGCCGGTGGAGAACGTCGACGGCCTGCCGGTCGGTTTCGCGCGGATGACCGGCGTCGTCGATCCCGCGACCGGCCGTCGCGAGGAAGACAAGATCGGGCTGACCTGCGCGGCCTGCCACACCGGCCAGATCCATTACCAGGGCGTGGACGTGCGCTTCGACGGCGGCCCGGCCATGACCGACCTGAAAAAGCTGGAGCTCTCGACCGGCCTGTCGATCGCCTACACCCTGTATGTCCCGTTCCGCTTCCAGCGCTTTGCCGATCGCGTGCTCGGCACCGATGCCAGCAAGACTGACCGCGCCGCACTCAAGCAGAAGCTCAGCGCGATCGGCACGTTCCTGATCGACTGGGCGAAAACCCAGCAAAAGACGGTTGAAAGCAAGAAGACCTGGAACGGCAGGCAGCAGCAGGACACGGAGGAAGGGTTCGGCCGCCTCGACGCTCTCAATCGCATCGGCAACCAGGTCTTCTCGCAGGATCTCGCGCTGAGCGGGATCAAGGGCTTCGAGAAGAACCTGCATGCCCAGGATGCTCCGGTTAGCTACCCCGCGATCTGGACCGTGCCCTGGTTCAAATTCGCCCAGTACGACGCGTCGATCGAGCAGCCGTTGATCCGCAACGCCGGCGAAGCGCTCGGCGTGACGGCGCTGCTCAACCTGTCCGACGCCTATCCGGAGGACCGGCTGTGGCGGTCCTCAGTGAACATCAGGACACTCGGCTGGATCGAGGACATGTTGAGAGGCCCCGATCCATTCAAGCCGGCCGATCCCTCTGCCGATCCGAAATTCGGCGGCCTGCTGGCGCCGCAATGGCCCTCGCAGATCCTCGGCCATGCATGGAGGATCGATCAGGCCAAGGTCGAGAACGGCCGCAAGATCTACGCCGAGATGTGTTCCGGATGTCACCTGCCGGCCGTCAACACCAAGGCTTTCTGGTCCTCGGCTCATTGGGAGGCGAGCGGCGACAGCAAGGTCCTGAACGCGGTCACGATTCCCCTCAAGGAGATCAAGACTGATCCCGAACAATCCCTTGTTCTCAGCAACAGGATCGTCGATGTGCCCGGCTTCCTGAAGGTGAATACGGCCGACCTCCAGAAATGGTGGCAATGCGACATCCCGACCGCGAGCAAATCGCCCAATGAGATGGTCTATGCGCTCGGGCTCATGACGGTGGTCGATCTCGTCGCCCGCAAATGGATGGACGACGAGAAGGTCCCGGAGGCCGAACGGGCGAAATTGTGGAATCTCGCGCGCAAGAATTGTCTCAATCCGGCGCCCGACCCGCGCTATCGCGCGCGGCCATTGAACGGCATCTGGGCAACGGCGCCTTACCTGCACAACGGTTCGGTGCCTTCGCTGTATTGGTTGCTGAAGCCGGCGAACGAGCGCCCAACCAAATTCTGCATGGGCCGCCGCGACTATGATCCCGTCACCGTCGGCTTTGCGGTGACCGCGGATGAGACGTGCAAGACGGGCGAAACGCAGTTCTCGGCGGGATCGGAGAAGGACCCGGTCCAGGGCAACAGCGTGCTCGGCCATTCCTTCGAGCGCAAGGAAGGCGAACCGAAACGCGACGGCGTCATCGGCCGCATGTTCAAGGACGATAACGAGCGCTACGACCTGATCGAGTATCTGAAGACGCTGTAGATGATCTTCACCTCTCCCCGCTTGCGGGGAGAGGTCGAATTCGATCGCAGATCGAATTCGGGTGAGGGGGACTCTCCGTGAATCCAACTCTCACCACCCCCGCGGAGACTCCCCCTCACCCCGACCCTCTCAGCGCGAGCGAAGCTCGTCGCGTCCCCGCATCCGCCTTCGCCAAGGCTTCGGCGGACATGAGCGGGGCGAGGGAGAAGGTCTCCTCACTTAAACAACGGCGTGCCCGGCACGAAGGCGTCGAAGGCGGCCCAGAACTGGGAGCGGTAGCGGTCCTGCTCCTGGAGGATCTCGTGCTTGGCGCCGGCGATCACGAGATGGGAGCCGGCGCGCAGATGATAGGCGAACTCCTCGATCGCCGCGGTCGAGACCACGGCGTCGTTGGAGGCCGCCAGCATCAGGATCGGCTGGCGGATCTGCGAGGGGTAGTTCTTGCCCTTGAAGGTGTTCATGGCGCGGAAGGCGGTGTCGGCCCACGCCACGGTCGGTGATGCCAGCCCGAGCGTCGGGTCCTCCTCCAGGATCGCGGCATTGCGCGCATAGCGCACCGGATCGCTGGTCACGGGATTGTTGATGAAGGGATCGAGCCCGGTGAGACGGTCACTGCCGCCGGGGACATAACGGCCGCCCTGCCCGAGCAGGCGCATGGTCTTGAGCAGCGCACGCACCGGAAGCGAGGTGGTGCGGCCGGGCAGGTCGATCATCGGTGCCGACAGCACCATGCGATCGAACCAGCGCTTGCCCGCATGCGCCACCCGCAGCATCACCGTGCCGCCCATGGAGTGGGCCAGCGCGAAGAAGGGCGGCGGGCAGTCCGGCAGCACGACCTGCTGCACGAAGGCCTCCACATCGACCTCGAAATCGGCGAAGTCGCGCACATAGCCCTTGCGCGGGTCGCGCAGGCGGCGCGAGGAATGGCCCTGCCCGCGCCAATCGATCATCGCCACGGCAAAGCCGCGGTCGCGCAAATCGCGCACGGTCTCGAAATATTTCTCGATCTGCTCGCTGCGTCCGGTGAAGACGCAGACGGTGCCCTTGCGGTTCGCCGGCGGCGCCCAGCGCGCAAAGCGCAGCTCGGCACCATCGGGCGTCTTGATGGTACCGCTGACGACGTCTTCGGGGACGGGATTGGACGGGATCGAGACCAGCGTCATGATTGGAAGTGCTTGGGCGCGAAGTGCTGCAAATCAAGGGGCGGGAGCGCCGAAAAGGCGCTGATTGCCGCCCTCTTGAACGCCGTCTCGTTCCACCCATATCATCTTCGTGCAGGCCGCTACCAGTGTTTCGGAACCGGAACATCAGGCTGCACACAGACTAAAGCCCGGCCCGATTGGCGGGCGGGTTACCCAACAGTCGCTCAATGGAGGACTTGACCATGCGTAGCTATGATCTCACCCCCTTCTATCGTTCCACCGTCGGCTTCGACCGCCTCTTCAGCCTGCTCGACCAGGCCAGCTCGGACGGCAGCCCCGGTTATCCCCCCTACAACATCGAGCGTACCGGCGAGAACGCCTACCGCATCACCGTTGCGGTCTCGGGCTTCGCCAGGGATGAGCTCTCCATCGTCGCGAAGGAAAACACGCTGACGATCAAGGGCGAGAAAGTCGCCAACGAGAACAGCAAGTCCGAAGTGCTCTACCGCGGCATCGCCGCGCGTGCCTTCGAGCGCGCCTTCCAGCTCGCCGACTTCGTACAGGTGAAGGACGCCTCGCTCGAGAACGGGCTGCTTCACGTCGACCTCGTCCGTGAGATTCCCGAGGCGAAGAAGCCGCGCCAGATCGCGATCAACACCAGCGCACCCAAGGCGCAGGTGATCGAGAACTCGGTCGCCGCCTAAGCAATAGGCCACTTCCAGGTTGCGAAAACGCCCCGGTGCCCCGGGGCGTTTTTTGCGTGCTCAGTCCGCGGCTTTTGTTTTCGGTCGAAATGGAAATACAGGTTCGGGTCGTCATTCTAAGTCTGGTCCGGTTCAGGCGCGGGAAACCAGAGATAGCTGCATCGATTGCGCAATCGCGATGCTCCCCGACCAGACGCTTGTCACAGCTTGGTGACCGCGCGTAACGCCGACGCTCCACGTGCCGTCCTTTCGAGATCGAACCCAAAACAAGACGGAGAAAGATCATGTCACTCTGGCGCAGCCTTTTTGTCGCCGCGAGCCTGCTGGCGGCTCCCCTCAGCCTTGCTCATGCGCAGACGCCGCAAACGGTGAAGGCGAAAAACGTCGTGCTGGTGCACGGTGCCTGGGCCGACGGCTCGAGCTGGTCGGAGGTGATCCCGATCCTCCAGGCCGCAGGCCTGCACGTGACCGCGGTGCAGAATCCGCTGTCGTCGCTTGCGGACTCGGTCGAGGCGACCAAGCGCGCGCTGGCCGAGCAGGATGGTCCGACGGTGCTGATCGCGCATTCCTGGGGCGGCACCGTGATCAGCCAGGTCGGCACCGATCCGAAAGTGACCGGGCTCGTCTATGTCGCCGCCCGTGCGCCGGATGCGAACGAGGATTTCGTCGCACTGTCGAAACAGTTTCCAACCGGCCCCGTCCGCGCCGGCATCGTCGAGCGCGACGGCTACACCAAGCTTTCGGAAGAGGCCTTCCTGAAGTACTTCGCCAACGGCGTGAAGCCCGAACAGGCCAAAGAGCTCTACGCCGTGCAATGGCCGACCGCGGCGTCGATCTTCGCCGGCCGCACCACGGAAGCGGCGTGGCATTCGAAGCCGAGCTGGTACGCGGTGTCGAAGAACGACTACACCATCAATCCCGATCTCGAGCGCTTCCTCGCCAAGCGCATGAACGCCACCACGATCGAACTCGACGCAGGCCACCTCTCGCTGGTGTCGCATCCGAAGGAGGTCGCGAATTTGATCCTGGAAGCGGCCGGGTATCCGCGGAGCTGAGGCTTCGCCGCGACATCGCAAAAGCGCCCGAGATCCTCGGGCGCTTTTTGTTTTGCTCAGTCTCCCGGATGTCGTCCCCGCGAACGAAGGCCAGTGGTCCGGTACTCGCACCTCTTCCGCACCGATAGATCACGCGGTATGGGTCCCTGCGTTCGCAGGGACGACGGCGTGGGTGTGGCCGGCGCGATCGCGTCAAACTCGCAGTGCTAATCCAGCCCCTGCGCGGCAGGCATCTCCTGCGTCGGCAGAATCGTCGGTGCCGGCTTGGCCTGGCCCACGGTTGGCGCGATGGCTTGTGGCGCGGCCTCGGCAGGCTTGGCCTGCGCGGCAGCGGTCTGCTGCGGGGCTTGGGCCTGCGGCGCCTGAGCCTGCTGCGTCACAGGTTCGGCCGGCTTGGCGACGGCGACCGGCGTCTCGCCGCGTCGCGGGGCGGCCCTCGGCAGCGGCACGGCGCGGCTCGCCACGTGCGGGATCAAGGCCGGCGGCCGCGGCGGGCCGCCGCGGATCACGGTCGGCGGCGGCAGCGCGCTTTGCGGACCGTAAGGCGAGGCCGCGCGCTCGTCATAGGCGGGCGCCATGCCGTAGGCGTCGGCGGCTGGCATGAAACGGATGATCCGCCCGTCGCGGGCGTTGATCACGAGCCGGCCGTCGTCACCGCGACGGTCGATCACCGCGATGGTGTAGACGCTGCCGCGCAGGCGCGGGATGCCGAGCGGCGAGAAGCCGTTTTCACGCAAGACCGCGTAGACCTCGGTCGACGGCAGCAACGCCGGACCGCGCTCTTCGTAACCATAGCCGTAACCGTAGCCTTGGCCGTAACGCGGCGGCGGTGGCGGGGCGGCTTCGGGGGGCGCATAGGGTCCGTCGAAATCCGACGCCGGGATGATCGCCCCTCTCGCAATACCGTTCGCGGGAACTTGCGCCAAAACCTGCCCATGCCCGGCGCTCATGGCGAGCGCCAGCGTGGCGGCAGCCACACATCCTGTGAAAAACTTCATCGTCGACACGCTCCTGTCAGGCCCCCGAATGCCTCGCGCTCTTTCGCTTCTTGCGGCGTGGCGCGCCTTTCGAAGGGTTGATCCGAAGCTTCATTTGGGATTTCGGCGCCCACAGGGCCGAATCGGGGCGCGTTGCTTCAAAACCGGGGCCGCGCAACTTTCGGAAAGCGATTGATTGACATATCGGGAATCGGGACTTCCGCACGCTTGTGTGCTAGACAAAAATTTGGCAAGGTGATGGTTAGGACAGGAAGACTGTCTCAATTTTGCTTGCGGTTCCGGCATTGGAATTGCAACGAAAGCGGGTGCTTTCGAGCACCATAAGGCAACGGGCAAAGCCGTTCTCGGGGACGAAGAACGCCTTGGCCTGAATTTAAGAAAATGCGGCTCGCTAGCGGACGAGCGGTGACCCAGAGGCGGGTGCCGCGGAACGCCCAAGGTGCGCCGATGATGGCGGTGAGGCAGCTTGCCGCATGGAGAGGATTGGAACAATGAACGGGTCGCAATTCGAGCGCGCAAACATCGTGGCAGAAGAGCTGTCGGCGACGGTCGCCTCGAAAACGACCGATCCGATTCAGGAACACAATTCGCGCCCGCCAGCCGTTGGCCTCTACGATCCGAGCCTGGAAAAGGATTCCTGCGGCGTCGGCTTCATCGCCAATATCAAGGGCAAGAAGTCGCACGAGATCGTCGCGGACGCGCTGAGCATCCTGTGTAATCTCGAGCATCGTGGCGCCGTCGGCGCCGACCCGCGCGCCGGTGACGGCGCCGGCATCCTGGTGCAGATCCCGCACGCCTTCTTCAGCCGCAAGGCGAAGGAGCTCGGCTTCGCATTGCCCGCACCCGGCGAATACGCCATCGGCGCGCTGTTCATGCCGCGCGACACCGCCTGGCGCAACGTCATCAAGAGCATCATCGCCGACCAGATCAAGGAGGAGGGCCTGACCCTGCTCGGCTGGCGCGACGTGCCGACCGACAATTCCTCGCTCGGCGTCACCGTGAAGCCGACCGAGCCCGCCTGCATGCAGGTGTTCATCGGCCGCAACGGCACCGCCAAGACCGAGGACGAGTTCGAGCGTCGGCTCTACATCCTGCGCAAGTCGATCTCGCAGGCGATCTACCAGCGCCGCGACCGCGGCCTTGCAGGCTATTACCCCTGCTCGATGTCCTGCCGCACCGTGATCTACAAGGGCATGTTCCTCGCCGACCAGCTCGGCAAGTACTATCCCGACCTGCACGAGACAGATTTCGAGAGCGCGCTCGCGCTGGTGCATCAGCGCTTCTCGACCAACACCTTCCCGGCCTGGTCGCTGGCGCATCCCTATCGCATGATCGCGCATAACGGCGAGATCAACACGCTGCGCGGCAACACCAACTGGATGGCGGCGCGGCAGGCCTCGGTGAGCTCCGAGCTCTACGGCAAGGATATCAACCGGCTCTGGCCGATCTCCTACGAGGGACAGTCGGACACCGCCTGCTTCGACAACGCGCTCGAATTCCTGGTGCAGGGCGGCTACTCGCTGCCGCACGCCGTCATGATGATGATTCCGGAGGCGTGGGCCGGCAATCCGCTGATGGATGAGAAGCGCCGCGCCTTCTACGAATATCATGCCGCGCTGATGGAGCCGTGGGACGGCCCCGCCGCGATCGCCTTCACCGACGGTCGCCAGATCGGCGCCACGCTCGACCGCAACGGCCTGCGGCCCGCACGCTATCTCGTCACCAAGGACGACCGCATCGTGATGGCGTCCGAAATGGGCGTGCTGACGATCCCCGAGGACCAGATCATCACCAAGTGGCGCTTGCAGCCCGGCAAGATGCTGCTGGTCGACCTCGAACAGGGCCGCCTGATCCCGGACGACGAGATCAAGGCCGAGCTCGCCAAGAGCCATCCCTACAAGGAGTGGCTGGAGCGGACCCAGATCGTGCTGGAAGAGCTGCCGAAGGTGCCGACGACAGGCGTGCGCTCCAATTTGTCGCTGCTCGATCGCCAGCAGGCGTTCGGCTACAGCCAGGAAGACATCGCGATCCTGATGACGCCGATGGCGGCCACGGGTGAGGAAGCCGCGGGCTCGATGGGCAACGACACGCCGATCTCGGCGCTGTCGGACAAGGCCAAGCCGCTGTTCACCTACTTCAAGCAGAACTTCGCACAGGTCACCAACCCGCCGATCGACCCGATCCGCGAGGAGCTGGTGATGAGCCTCGTCTCCATCATTGGACCGCGGCCGAACCTGTTCGATCTGCAGGGCCTTGCCACCACCAAGCGCCTCGAAGCGCGCCAGCCGATCCTGACCGACGCGGATCTCGAAAAGATCCGCTCGATCTCGGACGTCGCCGAGTCGCACTTCAAGTCGCGCACGCTGGACACCACCTTCCACGCCGGTCTCGGCGCGGCCGGCATGGACCAGGTGCTCGACGAGCTCTGCGCGCGCGCCGAAAGCGCGGTGCGCGAGGGCGTCAACATCATCATCCTGTCCGACCGCATGGTCGGCACCGACCGGGTGCCGATCCCGGCACTGCTGGCCTGCGCCGCCGTGCATCATCATCTGATCCGCGTCGGACTGCGCACCTCGGTCGGTCTCGTCGTCGAATCCGGCGAGCCGCGCGAAGTGCATCACTTTGCCTGCCTGGCCGGCTACGGCGCCGAGGCGATCAATCCCTATCTCGCGTTCGAGACCATCGTCGCGATGAAGGACCGCCTGCCCGGCTCGCTCGACGATTACGAGATCGTCAAGCGCTACATCAAGTCGATCGGCAAGGGCCTTTTGAAGGTGATGTCCAAGATGGGCATCTCGACCTACCAGTCCTATTGCGGCGCGCAGATTTTTGACGCGGTCGGCCTCAAGGCGGACTTCGTCGCAAAGTTCTTCGCGGGCACGCATACCCGCGTCGAGGGCGTCGGCCTTGGCGAGATCGCCGAGGAGGCGGTGCGCCGTCATGCCGACGCGTTCGGCGAGGCGCAGGTCTACAAGACCGCGCTCGACGTCGGCGGCGAATACGCCTATCGCAGCCGCGGCGAGGACCATGCATGGACCGCCGAATCGGTGTCGCTGCTGCAGCACGCCGCGCGCGGCAATTCGCAGGAGCGCTATCGCGCCTTCGCAAAGATCCTCAACGAGCAGTCGGAGCGGCTTCTGACGCTGCGCGGCCTGTTCCGGATCAAGAACGCCGACGAAGAGAAGCGCAAGCCGATCCCGGTCGACCAGGTCGAGCCCGCCAAGGACATCGTCAGGCGCTTCGCCACGGGCGCGATGAGCTTCGGCTCGATCTCGCGCGAGGCCCACACCACGCTCGCCATCGCCATGAACCGGATCGGCGGCAAGTCGAACACCGGCGAAGGCGGCGAGGAAGCCGACCGCTTCAAGCCGATGCCGAACGGCGATTCCATGCGTTCGGCGATCAAGCAGGTCGCCTCGGGCCGCTTCGGCGTCACCACGGAGTATCTCGTCAACTCCGACATGATGCAGATCAAGATGGCGCAGGGCGCCAAGCCCGGCGAAGGCGGTCAGCTGCCCGGCCACAAGGTCGATGCGACCATCGCCAAGGTCCGGCACTCGACGCCGGGCGTCGGCCTGATCTCGCCGCCGCCGCACCACGACATCTACTCGATCGAGGATCTGGCGCAGCTCATCTACGATCTCAAGAACGTCAACCCGACGGGCGACGTCTCGGTCAAGCTCGTCTCCGAGATCGGCGTCGGCACGGTGGCCGCGGGCGTCGCCAAGGCGCGCGCCGACCATGTCACTATCGCCGGCTTCGAAGGCGGCACCGGTGCTTCGCCCCTGACCTCGATCAAGCATGCCGGCTCGCCCTGGGAGATTGGGCTAGCCGAAACCCACCAGACCCTGGTGCGCGAGCGGCTGCGCAGCCGCATCGTGGTTCAGGTCGACGGCGGCTTCCGCACTGGGCGTGACGTCGTGATCGGCGCATTGCTGGGCGCCGACGAGTTCGGCTTCGCCACCGCGCCGCTGATCGCGGCCGGCTGCATCATGATGCGCAAGTGTCATCTCAACACCTGCCCGGTCGGCGTCGCGACCCAGGACCCCGTCCTGCGCAAGCGCTTCACCGGTCAGCCCGAGCACGTGATCAACTACTTCTTCTTCGTTGCGGAGGAAGTCCGCGAGATCATGGCTTCGCTCGGCTTCCGCACCTTCAACGAGATGGTCGGCCAGGTACAGCTGCTCGACCAGACCAAACTGGTCGCGCACTGGAAGGCCAAGGGCCTCGATTTCTCCAAGCTGTTCGTCAAGCAGAAGGAAGAGAAGGGCCAGAAGATCTACCACTCCGAGCGCCAGAACCATCATCTGGAGGCGGTGCTCGACCGCTCGCTGATCGAGAAGGCAACGCCTGCGCTCGACCGCGGCGCGCCGGTGAAGATCGAGGCCACGATCAACAGCACCAACCGCTCCGCGGGCGCGATGCTGTCCGGTGCGGTCGCCAAGATCTACGGCCATGCCGGCCTGCCGCACGACACCATCCATGTCAGCCTCAAGGGCACCGCAGGCCAGGCTTTCGGCGCCTGGCTCGCCCACGGCGTCACCTTCGAGCTCGAAGGTGAAGGCAACGACTATGTCGGCAAGGGCCTCTCGGGCGGCAAGATCATCGTCAAGCCGCCAAAGAACTCCGCCATCGTGCCGGAAGAGAGCATCATCGTCGGCAACACCGTGATGTACGGCGCGATCGAGGGCGAGTGCTATTTCCGCGGCATCGCCGGCGAACGCTTTGCCGTGCGCAATTCCGGCGCGGTCGCCGTGGTCGAGGGCGCCGGCGATCATTGCTGCGAATACATGACCGGCGGCATCGTGGTCGTGCTCGGCAAGACCGGGCGCAACTTCGCGGCCGGCATGTCCGGCGGCATCGCCTACGTGGTCGACGAGACCGGTGATTTCGACAGGCTGTGCAACATGGCGATGGTCGAGCTCGAGCCGGTGCTGTCGGAGGAGCTGATCAACGCCGGCACCTATCACCATTCCGGTGACCTCGAGGCGCACGGCCGGGTCGACGTGTTCAACAACCTGCTCGCCTCCGACGTCGAGCGGCTGCACGTCCTGATCTCGCGTCATGCGAAAGCCACCGGCTCCAAGCGCGCCGCCGACATCCTTGCCAATTGGAAGGAATGGCTGCCCAAATTCCGCAAGGTGATGCCGGTCGAGTACCGGCGCGCGCTGCGCGAGATGGCCGCCAACGCGGACGCCGAGCCGAAAATCGCGATCGGGGCGTAAGAGAAAGCCCTCATGGTGAGGAGGCGCGGAAAGCGCCGCCTCGAACCATGAGACCACCATCCGGGCCTCTATCCTTCGAGACGCGGCGCGAAGAGCGCGCCGCTCCTCAGGATGAGGAGTGAGAGAACAAAGAACTTAAGCGGCAGGGACTTCGGGTTTAATGGGCAAGATCACGGGTTTTCTGGAAATCGAACGGCATGACCGCAAGTACACGCCGGTTGCCGAACGCGTGAAGCATTACAACGAGTTCGTCGTTCCCTTGACCGAGAAGGAAACGCGCGACCAGGCCGCGCGCTGCATGAATTGCGGCATTCCCTATTGCCACGGCACCGGCTCGGTCGCGCCCGGCACGCCCGGCTGCCCGGTCAACAACCAGATCCCCGACTGGAACGACCTCGTCTACCAGGGCAATTGGGAAGAAGCCTCGCGCAATCTGCACTCGACCAACAATTTCCCGGAGTTCACCGGGCGCATCTGCCCTGCGCCATGTGAAGCCTCCTGCACGCTCAACATCGACGACAACCCCGTCACCATCAAGACCATCGAATGCGCGATCGTCGACCGCGCCTGGGACAATGGCTGGCTGAAGCCCGAGATCGCTGCGGTCAAGACCGGCAAGAAGGTCGCGGTGATCGGCTCGGGCCCGGCCGGCATGGCCTGCGCCCAGCAGCTCGCGCGCGCCGGCCACGACGTGCATTTGTTCGAGAAGTATGCCAAGGCCGGCGGCCTGCTGCGGTACGGCATCCCCGACTTCAAGATGGAGAAGGGTGTCATCGACCGCCGCGTCAAGCAGATGGAAGGCGAAGGCGTCACCTTCCACTACAACAGCCATGTCGGCGTCGACGGCAATGTCGATCCGCGCGAGATGCTCAACGAATATGACGCCGTCGCGCTGACCGGCGGCGCGGAAGCCCCGCGCGACCTGCCGATTCCCGGCCGCGAGCTGTCAGGCATCCACTACGCCATGGACTTCCTGCCGCAGCAGAACCGCCGCGTCGCCAGCGAGCCGCTGAACGGCGTCCAGGAGATCCTGGCCGGCGGCAAGCACGTCGTCGTCATCGGCGGCGGCGACACCGGATCCGACTGCATCGGCACCTCGCTGCGCCAGGGCGCGCTGTCCGTGACCCAGCTCGAGATCATGCCCGCCCCGCCCGAGCGCGAGAACAAGGGCCTGACCTGGCCGAATTGGCCGCTGAAGATGCGGACGTCCTCGAGCCAGGCCGAAGGCGCGGTGCGCGAATACGCCGTGCTGACCCAGAAGTTTTCCGGCGAGAACGGCCAGGTCAAGAAGCTGCACTGCGTGCATGTCGACGACAAGTTCAAGCCGATTGCCGGCACCGAGTTCGAGTTAGAGGCCGAGCTCGTCCTGCTTGCCATGGGCTTCGTCCACCCCGTGCACGAGGGCCTGCTCAAGATGCTCGCCGTCGAGCTCGACCCGCGCGGCAACGTCAAGGCCAACACGCTGGACTACCAGACCTCCCGCCCGAACGTCTTCACCGCCGGCGACATGCGCCGCGGCCAGTCGCTGGTGGTGTGGGCGATCCGCGAAGGGCGGCTGTGCGCAAGGTCGATCGACACGTTCCTGATGGGGAAAACGGATCTGCCGCGCTGAGATTTTCCGCGGCAGGACTCACTTCCTCAGGTTCGGAGCTATCCCGAGCACACCACATCGTTTGCCCGATCCGAATGAGATGTCCGGATCGATGCGCAATCAGATGCCGCCGAGCCATCCGCTGGCGGTTTTGGTCGAGACCTGACCCGAAAATGCGACGCGCACGCTGAGCGCGCTGCCGTCGCTCTCCAACGCGATCGATTCGATCGTGGCGCGCGTGCCGGCCAGCACATCGGCGCGTTTCACGAAGCGGCCGATGGCGGCATTCATCTGTGCGACCAGCGGATCGAGCTTCCTCTTCGTCATGTCGACGATGCGAGCGTGGGCGAGGTGATCTACGCTCGCCGATACAAATCCGACCGGAACGATCGCCGGCTCCCCGACAGTCACGTATTGTGACTGCGATCCGGGCTTACCCGGCCCCGCGACGGCGATGGGAACGGTGACACGCATATACAGATCGCGCAGCAGGGCGTTGCAGAGCTCGACATGCGCATCGACCGAGATCGGCAGCGATGAACTCGCCGCGCCCCAGTTCGTCTGACCAAACGAGACGTTGGATAACGTCACGGACTTGACCAAATTTCCCCCGCGGCAAGGGAGCTGTTTGCTGGTCGCAGGCAGCAGCGCCTCGAATGTGCGGCTCGCCTGCTTCATGGCCAGCTCGGCCTTGCCCGAGACTGCAAGCGCGTTTCCAATTCGGGTGACGTTCACCGCGGTGCCGACCGCAACGTCGATCGGAGCCTTGTCCAGCAGGCTCTGTGCGTGAGTCGGAACGGCGAACATCGATGCAAAACAAAAAAGGAAAACTCTATTCATAAACGCTCCCAATTCGGCAATGGCTTGTGCAATGACTCCTGAAACTCTAGGCTCGCCGCATCAGCCGAGGCTTCTGTCAGCGTTCAATTAGTCGCATACACGCAAAGATTGATCAATTCGTACGACGCGTTTCGGGGCAAGCACCCCTACGCCCTACCCTTCGCTTTAGCGAACCCTGCAAACCCGAGAAGGCCGGCGGCGGACCTTCAGGCCTTCTTCCGGGCAACAACGACCGACGACGACGAAAGCACAGAATGCGGCGTACTTTTCTGGTGGTCTGCGCGCTTTGCATCGCCGTCATCGGTGACGGCGGCGCGTTTGCGTCGTCGGCCGGGACCTTCGCGAGTACGCTACGCCGCTTCGGCGTGGATCTCGTTGTGCCGCTGGAGCGCTTCGACCCAACATCCTCTCGGGCGCTATTCCCCGGCGCGATGATCGCGAGGGTGGACGTCAATACGCTGTCGGACAAAGGCAAGATACTACGCCTGTCCGGCGCGACCATTTGTCCCGTCCCCGGAATCGACTATGGCAGCGGGCAAAGAACCTCCACCTACAGGCAATCGCAATCAACGCGTTCACCCGAGCCGGGATCGGACATCCGCGAGGCGATGCTGCTGTTCGGCTTCGACCAGGAGACTCTGGGCTCTCTCAAAGGATACAGTCTGGAGCTTTCTCAGCCCCGGATGTTCAGCATCCCGTTCGATCGCTTGAACGAGTTCTCGGCTCGGAGCGACGCCGATGCAGCCTGCGCCGCCACGTCCGGCAATCGATCGGTCATCAGCCGATCGCTGGTTGCCACCGTAGACGTCACGATCGTCTCGCACCGTCCACTGTCGCCTCGACAACTCGATAGCGCGGCAAGGACGCTGTCGCCGGACAGACCGGTCGCCTTTCGGAAGGCGGCGGGAGATGAATTCGCCTATTCCGCAAAGTTGCCGGATCGATGGGTGGGCATCGCTACCGAACTAGTACGATAGACGGGACAACGCACACATTCTAGGTTGTCGGCGGGAAACGTCTGGTCTAGCTTTCAACTTTGTACTTGATATTCTTTTGGGGGCATCATGTTGAGATATTTGCTTCCCGCCGTCGCCTTGTGCACGGCGGTGTCCACCGCACATGCGCGCGACTTCGGCCTCGAGCGCTTTGCCGATATCGTCAGCCAGACCTATCCGGGCTACAGCGTGTTTGCGCCCTTTATCGAAGCGCCCAGCAATGACCCGCTTCACTTCCAGAGCGGCTACCTTGGCAGCGTCTGGAGGGCGACGAGGGAAAAGGGCAGGACGCAGGGTGGGACCTATTCTCACGGCGATATGGGCTTCTACTGCAACCCGAACCAAGCCGTGATGCCCACTCCACGCAACACGTTGCGTGTACAAGACTGGCGCTACAAGACAGAGATTACCCTCACTGGCGAATTTACCGTATCCGGCGCAAGGCCCGAGGACACCATTTTCAAGCTCTCGGCCATCGACGCGAAGTACATCAAGGACGTTACGGTCGATATCAAGAACGCGGTAAAATACGCGGCGCCGTTTGACGTCCTGATGAATTGGTCCAACGAGGCGCTGGCACGGTGCCCCTCATTCAGCAGAGTGCTCACGTCAGCCATCGCCGGTGACGTCACGGTGAAAATCTACTTCGTCGCGGGAGTCAGTGCGACATTGCAGTTCGACATCGCTTCCAAGGTGAAGGCGAATCTCGGGTTCAACGTTACGCCCGTGCAGGTCGGCACGCCCGACAAGCCGGCGATGGTGCTTACCGAGGGCAATCAGATCTTCGCCGTCACGGCCATGCCCGCACCACTACGATAGATCCAGCGGCTGATTCATGCGCATGAGCGTATTTGCACTTCGGGCCGCTGCCGCCGTTCTGGCGGTGGCGGTCGGGGCTTGCGCGCGGCCACCGACCCTTGGCAGCGTGCTCAAGGACCGGTATCCGGGCTATCAGCAGGTCTTACCGGCCACCTCGGTGAGCCTCAGCGATCGCAACTACGAATTCGTTCCCGGCACCCTCATGTCGGCGGTCGAACTCAGGCCGGCGTCGCGCAACGAAGCCGCACTCTGGCAGGCGGACCCGATCTATTGTCCTCCGGGCTATCCGCTATCCGACGTGGGCCGGCGAGATAGGTCTCCAACCCACGTCACCTACAATTTCGATCTCTCACTGCGTCACGCACTGCATTTGCGCAAGGCCAAGGCCGACCTCAATCTCGAGGAGAACGAGATCGAGTTCATTCGACGCGTTACAATCCGGATCGACTCTCCGCGAACCTACGCGATCCAACCGCGCGCCCGTGCCCCGCCATGTGAAGGCTTGCGTCGACGCCATCATGAAGCGTCCAGGCATTCAGAAGGTTCGCGGCATCATTGTCGGAAACGTGCATGTGGACATCCTGTTCAAGGACAATGCCAGCGTGATGGCCAAATGGTCAGTGGCCAACAAGATCAACTCGTCGCTGGGCTTCGGCGCTCTGAAGGGAGAAAGCTACACCATCAGCGGGGACAATCTGGTGTTTGGCGCCGATCTGGTTCGCGTGAGAAACTAGGGGCCCGCCCCTAATTCTGCAACCTCACGCCCACCATCACCACCGTCCCCTGCGAGCTCGAGCCCGGCTGGTTTGAATCCAGGATGTCATGCCGCAGCGTGCCCTTGACCCAGATGTTGCGGTTGAGCTTGTAGATCAGATTGCTCTCGAACGAGTAGGTCTTGTCGTTGCGGTTCTGGCCCTGGTAGTCGAGCGTGCCGTAGGTGAACTTGCCGACGGCGGTGAGCCAGCGGCGGAAGTCGTGGTCGACTTCGGCCGAATAGGTGCGCACCAGCACGCCGGAGGAGCCGGGGATGGTGGTCTCGGCGATCTGCGTGTCGGTGAAGAATTTCACCGTGGTGAGGCCGCTCGCATTCCAGATCAGCGAGCCCGTGGTCAGAAACCCTGCGAGCTGGCTGAGGCGCGGGTCGGTGTAGTTGCGCGCGGAATAGCCGATCGAGATTTCGCCGGTGAGGATGCGCGAGAATTCGAAGGACGAGCCGACCTTGGCGTAGCCGCCGTTTGAATCGCGGAAATAGCCGTTGCGGTCGGCGGCCTGGTCGTGGACGCGGGTGTCGCCCTGGATCTCGACGAATGGCTTCAGGCCCGGCTTGAGGTCGTAGGAGAAGCGGCCGATGCCGCCATACTGGTTGAAATCGCGATCGCCGTTGCTGAAGGTCGAGCCGTCGGTGAGCTTGGAGTCCGTGTAGGCGGTGCGATCGACGGTGGCGCCGGCGGCGACCTGGAAACGATTGAAGGTCTGGTCGAAGCCGACGGTGGTGCCGTAGGCAGCGTACACCGGATATTTCTGCAGGCCGGCTTGCACGTTCGGGCTGCCGGGATTGTCGGTGGCGAGCCGCAGGCGCAGCTGCGAGGTCAGCTTGAGATCGCGGTCGACGTCGAGGCGGCCGTCGACATGGCCGGTGAAGTCGGGACGATCGGCCTCGACCGGCGAAGGCGAGGCAAAACCGTTGATCGTCGCCGGCATGTTGTTGGTGTAGCCGGAGAACGAGCCGCGCAGGTCAGCGACCAGCGCGTGGCGCTCCCAGTCGGACATCACCAGAAGATCCGGTGCAACGACATAGACTGGCGATCCCACCGGCTTGTTGAGACGCGTCGGATTGGTGTCGTAGCCGGTGGAGAGCTCGAGCCCGCCCTTGATCAGGAAGCTGCCGGCATAGTCGCCGACGGCTCCGAACGCATCGTCATCCGCCTTGAGGCGGCGGCGCAGCGGCTGTCCGGGCACGGTGCCCGCCATCGCCGCCGGCACCGGCGCCTTGTTGGCGGACGCGGATGGCGGCGGCGCGATTCTGGGCAGGCCGAGCGTCGAGGGCGGCGGCGCCGTGGTCGGCACCGGCGAGCCGGGCCCGGCGGCGCGCTTCGGCTTCGGCTGGCCCGGATAGAGTTTTGGTTGCTGTCGCTTGCGGTTGAGCGAATCATAGCCGGAGCCGCTCGCGCCGGTGGCGGCGGGCAGTCCGTAGGTCGGGACCTGACCGACGCGCGAGGTCGCCGGCGTCTGCTGGCGTTTGCGCGGATCGGCACTGGGATCGGGCAGTGCCGGCAACGCATCCGACGGCGCCTGCGGCACGCCTGCCGTGCGGCGCGTCGGCAGCGTCTCGGGCGCAGCGAAGCCGCCGCGGTTGGGATTGAACAGATCGGGCGTGAGGCTCTGGCCGGCCGCGGGCGCGCTTGTGAGGGCCGTCAGCGCAAGACCCGGCGCTAGGCACGGCAAAGCCGCGCGCAGGAACTGCGCGCGTTTGCTCCGGCCGGTGCCTGGAGACGACCCCACGATGGAATAACTCCAACGAAATCAAATACTTTCACGGTGACCTCCGCCGGCTGGCGGGAACCATCGTTAATGGAGTTAAAACAATTATGGTTAATGACCGGTTGAGGGCTTAGGCGCGCTCGTCGCCTCCACGGCCGCGGCGTGCTAATGAGGCGCCGACCGGGCCAATGCCCCCTCCTCCCTGGACCAGAACATGCCGAGTTCGAAACCGCTGATGACCCAATCATCCGGCCCCATCCCCGACAGCGTCGAATCCGCGCTCCGCACGCTGGAGACGGAGAGCGGCGGCATCAACGCGCTCGCAGCCGCCCTGCGCGGCCCGCTGGGCGAAACGTTTGTCAAGGCGGTCGATCTGATCCGCAACGCCAAGGGCCGCGTCATCGTCACCGGGCTCGGCAAGTCGGGCCATATGGGGCGCAAGATCGCCGCAACGCTGGCCTCGACTGGCACGCCGGCCTTCTTCGTGCATGCCGCGGAGGCCGGCCATGGAGACCTCGGCATGATCACCACCGACGACGTCATCATGGCGCTGTCCTGGTCCGGCGAGCAGCCGGAGATGAAGAACCTCGTGAACTACTCGGCGCGGTTCGCCATTCCCATGATCGCGGTGACGTCGAACGCGGCGTCCTCGCTGGGACAAGCCGCGGACCTCGTGATCGAGCTGCCGAAGGCGCGCGAGGCCTGCCCGCACAATCTGGCGCCGACCACCTCGACCCTGATGCAGGCCGCGATCGGCGATGCCCTCGCGATCGCGCTGCTCGAAGGCCGCGGCTTCACCGCCCTGGAGTTCGCGCATTTCCACCCCGGCGGCAAGCTGGGCGCGATGCTGAAATTCGTCCGCGACTACATGCGCACCGGCGCCGAGATCCCGGTCAAGCCCCTGGGCACCAAGATGTCGGAGGCCGTGGTCGAGATGTCGGCCAAGGGCCTCGGCTGCGTCTGCATCGTCAACGAAGCAAACGAGGTCGCAGGCATCATCACCGACGGCGACCTGCGCCGCCACATGCGGCCCGATTTGCTGACGGCGTCGGTCGACGAGATCATGACGAAGCAGCCGAAGACCGTGCCGCCGTCCATGCTCGCCACCGAGATGATCGAGGTGCTGAACACAAGCAAGATCACGACGCTGGTCGTGACCGAGGCGGGCAAGGTGGTGGGCATCGTGCATCTGCACGATCTGCTGCGGGCCGGCGTGGCGTAATTTCTTCGCCTCTCCCCGCTTGCGGGGAGAGGGAGTCCACCGCCGGAAATCGCGCCGCGTTCTCCTCCAGCGGCAGCCGCAGCCCGTTCGCCAGATACGACACCGTGCGATAGAAGCCGCACAGCAGCATGATCTCCAGGATCTGCGCCTCGTCGTAGTGCGCGGAGAGCGCGGCGAACTCTTCATCGCTGAACGTCGCGCGGTGATGCAGCGCGTCGACCGCTGCGATCAGCGCCTGTTCGGCCGGCGACCAGCACGGTGACTTCGCATCGCCCTGCACGGTGGCACGCACCTCGTCTTCGGCGAGCTTCGCCGGCCCGGCGAAAACCGCGACGTGCACGCCCCATTCATACTCGCATCTGTTCAGCGCGCAGGTGCGGTCGATGACGATTTCGCGCTGGCGCAGAGAGAGCGGGCCGGGATCGAGCAGGCCGCCGGCGCGAAACTTGTCCCAGGCGCGGGCATGGCCTGCCATCACCCGGAACAGCACCAGCGGCGCCGCGCCGCGCATGATGCGATCGAACTGCGCCTGGATCTCCGGGGGATAAGGCGGGGTGAGCGGGGCAATGCGCGGCGTGGACTGGGACATCGGCCGCCTCCTTTGCTACATTTATTGTAGCAATACGCTACACTATCTGTAGCACGACGCAAGGGGGCCGCGATGGCAAAACAGGCAGCATCAGGAAGCGTCCGCGGCTCGCGCACCGGGCGGCCGATCATGGCGCTGCTGGACCTGCTCGGCCGGCGCTGGAGCCTGCGAATATTGTGGGAGTTGCGCGGCGAGCCCCTCACCTCCCGCGCATTGCGCACCGCCTGCGACGAGGCTTCACCGACCGTGCTGCAAGCGCGACTGACGGAGTTGCGCGAGGCGGGGTTCGTGGAGCTGGGGGAAGGCGCAGGCTATGGGCTGACGCCGCTCGGGCGGGAATTGTGCGCGATGGTCATGCCGCTGCATCGGTTTGCGGAGAGGTGGAAGGGGTAGCGCTTTTTCTTACCCTCCCCTGGAGGGGTCCGGGACGAGCGAAGCTCGCCCGTGGGTCGGCTCACATGGAGCGTAGCGAAATGTGAGACGGGGTGGGGTGACGGTCTCTCCACCGCGGCAGCGCCCGTGTTGAGAGATCACCCCACCCCGCTCGCGCTACGCGCGATCGACCCTCCCCCTCCAGGGGAGGGTAAGAGACGGCTACGCCGCCGCCACGGTCAGATTCGCACCGTCGACCTGCACCACCTTCACCCGCGTCCCGGCCGGCGTATCCGGACCTGCGACGCGCCACACGGTGTCGCCGATGCGCACGGTGCCGCTGCCGTCGATGATCGGCTTCTCCAGCGTGAACTCGCGCCCCAGCAGTGCCTCGGTGCGCTTGTTGAGGAACGGGCTGGCGCTTGCATCCGGCTTCGGCCGCGCAAGGCGGCGCCATATCGGCACGGCGGCCGCGGCAAACACCGCGAACATCACGAGCTGGATCTGCCACGATATGACGACGGTGAACGAGATCAGGCCGACGAGCAGCGCAGCTAACCCGAGCCAGAACAGGAATATGCCCGGCGCCAGCACCTCCAGCGCCATCAGGACGAAGCCGAAGATCAGCCAATTCCAGCTGCCGAGCGATACGAACATGTCGGTCATGACACGACCTTCCATCATGGTGCATGCCCCCGTGCGGAGGGACATACTCCGGTGACTATCCCTGCCGCGGCGGCACCGCCGGCGGCGTGCTGCCGGTCGTCGGCACCGAGCCGGTGCGGCGCGCGGCGGCGGCTGCGGAGGCGGCGCTTTCGCCGAACGTTGCCTTTGCGATCTCGCCGATGCCGGCGAGCGAGCCCAGCATGGAGGTTGCTTCCATCGGCAGCATGATGATCTTCTGGTTCGGCGCGTCCGCGAACTGGCCGAACGCCTTGATATATTTGTCGGCGATGAAATAGTTCAACGCGGCGACGTCGCCCTTGCCGATCGCTTCCGACACCGCCAGCGTCGCCTTGGCTTCGGCCTCGGCCAGACGCTCGCGCGCCTCGGCGTCGCGGAAGGCGGCCTCGCGGCGGCCTTCGGCCTGGAGGATCTGGCCCTGCTTGGCGCCCTCGGCGCGCAAAATCTCGGACTGGCGCTGGCCTTCAGCGGCGAGAATGTCGGCGCGCTTGACGCGCTCGGCCTTCATCTGCCGGCCCATGGCTTCGACGAGGTCGGCTGGCGGCACGATGTCCTTGATCTCGATGCGGTTGACCTTGACGCCCCAGGGCGACACCGCGGCGTCGACGACGCGCAGCAGGCGCTCGTTGATCTCGTCGCGGTGCGACAGCACCTGGTCGAGATCCATCGACCCCATCACCGAGCGGATGTTGGTCATGGTCAGGACCGTGATCGCCTGGGTCAGATTGGCGACCTCGTAGCTCGCCTTCGCGGCGTCGAACACCTGGTAGAAGGCAACGCCGTCCACCGTTACCGTGGCGTTGTCCTTGGTGATGACCTCCTGCTCGGGGATGTCGATCACCTGCTCCATCATGTTGATCTTGCGGCCGACGCGATCGAAATAGGGCACGATCAGATTGAGCCCGGGACTCAGCGTCTGGGTGTATTTGCCGAACCGTTCGATGGTCCAGTCATAGCCCTGCGGCACCGTCTTCACGCCGGCAACCAGCGTGACGATGACGAGCAACACCAAAACAATCGCGAAAATGTCGAAACCGCTCATAGCTCCTCCAAGGCAGGAAAATGCCTATTCCCGCGCTGTCATTGGTCGGGAGTGCAACCCTACCGGTTCAGCGGTCGCAATTCACGTCGGTATCGGGCTAATTCTGCACAAGTCATCCAGGCGGGGAAGGATCACGATATGTATTTGCGGCGGGACCTTGAAAGCGTGCAGCGGAAACCTAGCGGCGAAAATTAACGAATCTGAAGGCGCACGTTAGACGATTTCATTCGATCACGTCATTCGCGAGGGCGATGAGGCCCGGGTGAAGTGTGACGCCGCACTCCCTAGCGGCCTTGAGGTTGACCGCTAGCTCGAACTTGGTGGGGTTCTGCACTGGCAGGTCGGCTGGCCGCGCGCCCTTCAGAATGCGGTCGATATAGTCCGCGGCGCGGCGGAGCTGCTCGGCGCTGTCGGTGCTGTAGGACATCAGCCCGCCCTCGTCGACGAAGGTCCGGCTCCAGAACACCGCCGGCACGCGCGCCTGCGCGATCGCCGCCAGAAGCTGGCCGCGATTGGCCATGGTGAAGAAGTCCGGCAGGATCAGAAGGCCGCCGTCCCTCCGCGAAGCCAGCGCTGCTATGGAGACGGCGTCATGCACCGGCGCGGGCTCGACCGTCACCTGAAGGGTCCGTGCGGCGTCCTCGATCGTGCGCAGCATCAACGGCGCGAACGGGGCGGTGGCGGGATTGTAGACGACGAAGACGCGAGACACCTTTGGCGTGACCTGCGTCAGCATCTCCAGCCATTTGCCGGCCAGCGGGCCGTCGTAATCGGTAAAGCCGGTGACGTTGCCGCCGGGATGCGCGAGGTTTTCGACAAAGCCCTGGCTGACGGGATCGGTGACGACGGCGAACACGATCGGGATCGTGGTGGTGCGCTGGCGCAGCTCCTCGACCGAAGGCGTGCCGACCGCCAGCAGGACGTCGGGCCTGAGCGCGATCAGCTCGTCGGCGAGCCGCGCGATGCGCGCGCGGTCGCCGCCACCACTGCGCCAGTCGATCTTGAGGTTGTCGCGCTCTTTCAGGCCATGTCCGGCGAGCGCCTCGAGCAGGACCATGCTGCGGATCTGGCCGATCGCATCATCGGCAGCCGTGACCGAGAGAACGCCGAGCCGACGTGCTGGTTGCTGCGCCAGCACCGAGGACGGCAACGCGACGACGGTCCCAAGAAGCGCCAGACACTCACGGCGGTTCATGAGGCGCCCATCAGATCCAGCCCTGGAGCTCGCGCAGCACCAGGGTGCGGATCACGTCCATGCCCGGGTCGCTGTCGTTGAGGCAGGGGATCGCAGAAAACTGCTCGCCACCATTGTGCTTGAAGATCTCGGCGTTCTCCTGCGCGATCTCCTCGAGCGTCTCCAGGCAGTCGGCGGAAAAGCCCGGCGTCACCACCGCGAGGCGGCGCACGCCTTCCTTCGCGAGCCGCTCCATGGTCTTGTCGGTGTAAGGCTGGAGCCACTCGGCATTGCCGAAGCGCGACTGGAAGGTCAGCAGCAGTTTGGTCTCGTCCATGCCGAGCCGGCGGCGCAGTGCCGCCGTGGTGGCGATGCAGTGCTGCTGATAGGGGTCGCCCTTGTCGACATAGGATTTCGGCATGCCGTGGAACGACGCCACGATCAGCTCCGGCTTGAAGGACAGCGTTGCCAGATGCGTCTCGATCGAGACGGCAAGCGCCTCGATATAGGCCGCGTCCTCGTAATAAGGCGGCGTCACCCGCAACGTCGGCTGGTTACGCAAACGGGCGAGCACGCGGAACACTTCGTCGCAGACCGTCGCCGAGGTCGAGGCGGAATATTGCGGATAGAGCGGGACCGCCAGGATCCGCTCGCAGCCTTTCGCGATCAGTACGTCGATGCCCGACTTGATCGAGGGATTGCCGTAGCGCATCGCCCAGTCCACCACGACGTGGGCGCGGTCCGACAGGGCGGCCGCCAGCTTGTCGCTCTGCGACCGCGTGATGGTCTTCAGCGGCGACTCGTTCTTCTCGGTGTTCCAGATCTTCTGGTAGTCGAGCGCCTTGGTGCGGGGG
This sequence comes from Bradyrhizobium sp. CIR18, assembly GCF_014198295.1. Classification (NCBI taxonomy): domain Bacteria; kingdom Pseudomonadati; phylum Pseudomonadota; class Alphaproteobacteria; order Hyphomicrobiales; family Nitrobacteraceae; genus Bradyrhizobium; species Bradyrhizobium sp. CIR18. The sequence continues at coordinate 69,826 of NZ_JACIHF010000007.1, forward strand.
CGGCTGCGCAGGATGATCCCGTTCAGCACGAACTTCCAGACCAGGCCCTGGTCCTCGATGACGCGGGCGTCCGAGAGGAACTCCTTCAGGTACACCCGCACGCCCGGCGCATCGGCCGTGTCGGGCGTTCCGAGATTGATCAGGAGCACGCCAGCGCGCGGCAGGGCGGATTGGGCGGCCGGTCTCGCGGCCTCGATGGGGACGACACTGGTCATGGCTCTGTGGGTCGCGCGTTGGTCCGAACTTGTCAAGATGAGGCCGGTTTCGCTAGGGTCGCACCCAGGCGGGGGAGCGACGATGACACTCGCGGAATGGTGCGTCTTTGGAGCGCTGCTGCTCTATCTGTCGACGATCGGCTCGATCAAATGGATCAGGTTTCGCCGCTTCGACAATTCCCGGCCACGCGACCCCGCCTTCTACGAGGACGCACTCTCGCAGCGCGCGCTCGGCGCGCACCAGAACGGCATCGAGACCTTCCCGTTCTTCGCCTTCGCGGTGCTGCTCGCCGAATTCAAGGATTCGCCGCAGCGGCTGATCGACGAGCTCGCGGCCCTCTTCCTCATCGTGCGCCTTGCCTATGTGCTGACCTATCTCGGCAACCGCCCGACGCTGCGCTCGATCCTCTGGAGCATCGGCTTTGCGATCAATCTCGGGATCTTCTTCATGCCGGCGCTGAAGCGGTTTCTGCCGGTGTGAGGTTTGCGACCGTAGCCCGGATGGAGCAAAGCGTAATCCGGGGTCTTTCCACGGCGGCACTGTCCCGGATTGCGCTGCGCTCCATCCGGGCTACGAGACCTTCGCCTAGAAACACGTCGTCCGCTCGGCTGCGATGTAGCCGAACAACAGGCCTGCGCCAAACAGCAGCACGACGCCAGCAGCCGCGAATTCGATGCCGCGCATGAACAGCGCGCCGCCGCCGTCGCGCCCTGCGCTGAGGCGGGCGGCGATGTCCTTGGCGGAGACGGCGACGACCGCGATGGCCGCGACCGTGATCGCGGTGCCTAATCCCATCAGGAAGGTGGCGGCGATGCCGGCCCAGAACAGGCCCTGGGCGAGCGCGAACACCAGCACCAGGATCGCGCCCGAGCAGGGGCGGATGCCGACGGTCAGGATCGCAGCGAAGCCGCGTCGCCAGCCACCGGGGCCGGCGAGCTCGCTCGGCGTGGGGCCATGGGAATGACCGCAATGCTCGTCATGGACGTGGTCATGCCCGTGGTGGGCATGATCATGACCGTGGTGATGGTGATCATGACCGTGATCGTGATGATCGTGGGCATCGTGATGATGGTGATGACCGTGATCGTGATGATGCGGCACGCCGGCGATCGCCGGCACCGGCTGGGCCGCCTGCAGCGCCCGGATGAAAATGCGGCCCTTGACCCAGACGAGACGCAGCCCGAACAACGCGATCAGGGCGTAACTCGCGATCTCGATCGCCCCTTCCGCCTTGCACATGGTCTTGGCCGTCGCATTCAGCACCCAAGCGGAGATGCCGACGATGAGGATCGCGACCAGCGACTGCATCAGCGCCGAGGCGAACGACAGCGCGATGCCGCGCCGCGCGGTCTCGCGGTTGGCGACGAGATAGGACGCGATCACCGCCTTGCCGTGGCCGGGGCCGGCGGCGTGGAAGATGCCGTAGGCAAACGAGATGAAGAGCAGCGTCCACACCGCCGAGCCGTCGGACTTGGCGGCGCGAATGGTTGCCGACATCTGGCGATAGAATTCCGACTGTTTGGCCAGCAGCCAGCCGATGAGGCCGCTGGCCTCGGGCTGGGCCGCCTGCGCCGGGCGCGGCGCGCCAAAGGGGTTTTGCGCGAAGACATCGTGAAGCGCCGCATCAGCCACGCCCATGACGAGGAAGACGGCGGCGCAGACAAGAAGCCCGCGGGCGAGCGGAGAGCGAAGACGGCGGATCAAGGGCAATCCACCGTGATCTTGTTGGCGAACATCATGCCGAAATTCGAGTTCTCGCCGTTCATGAAGGTCTGCTCGTTGAGCTTCTGCGCGCTCGCGGTGCCGTCGCTCGGGCGCTCCAGCTTCATCTGGCAGCCGGTGGGCGCGCCCACCAGTTTCACCGGGCTTTCCTTGGCCATCTGGAAGTCGATGAAGAAAGAGCGGTCGAACACTTCGAGCACCAGCTGCTTGGACTTGACCGGGTTCTTCAGCGGCAGCGTGAAGTGCAGGGTCAGGACCGTATCCTTGTAGTCGAGGAAATAGTCGACCGGCTCCTGGAATCGCTCCTTCTTGCCGTCGGCTCGCGCGAAGGTGAAGTAGGCGTATTCCTTGAGCGACTCGACGTTGGTCTGCGCCAGCGGCCCGAGCTCCTCGCGCGTATAGGCCCCCTTGGTCTTGCTCTCGAGCCCCTGCACCGCATAGGACGAGAACATGTCATCAAACGTCCAGGCGTGGCGGACGCCGGTGATGGTGCCGTCGGCCGCGTAGAGCAGCTCGCTGGTCGCGCTGATCCAGACATGCGGATGGGCCTGCGCCGTGCCTGCCGCGAGCGACAGGCCGGCGGCAAGCAGCGATCCGAACAGGGCGCGCATGCCCATCAGGCCGCCTTCGCGTCGTCGAGCAGCCCGCGCCGCCGCAGCAGCGCGTCGGGCTCCGGCGGCCGCCCGCGGAACGCCTCATAGGCGGCCTCGGGATCGACCGATCCGCCCGAGGCGTAGATGTCGTCGTGCAGACGCTTGGCGACGGCGGGGTCGAAGATGTCACCGGCCTCCTCGAAGGCGCCGAAGGCGTCGGCGTCCATCACCTCCGACCACATGTAACTGTAATAGCCGGCGGCATAATGGTCGCCGGTGAAGATGTGACCGAACTGGGTGGGCCGGTGACGCAGCGCGATCTCCTCGGGCATGCCGATCTTCTCCAGCTCCTTCTTTTCGAAGGCGCGGACATCCTGCGCCGCTTCGGCCGGCTGGGTGTGGAATTCGAGATCGACCAGGGCCGAGGAGACGAATTCGACCGTGGCAAAGCCCTGGTTGAATTTTCGTGCGGCCAGGAACCGCTGCAACAGCTCGTCCGACAGCGGCTCGCCGGTCTGGTAGTGACGGGCGAACTTCTGCAGCACCTCGGGCCGCTCCTGCCAGTGCTCGTAGAGCTGCGACGGCAGCTCGACGAAATCGGTGAACACCGAGGTGCCCGACAGCGACGGATAGGTCACGTTGGAGAGCATGCCGTGCAGGCCGTGGCCGAACTCGTGGAACAGGGTGCGGGCATCGTCGGGCGACAGCAGCGAAGGCTCGCCGCCGGCGCCCTTGGCGAAATTGCAGATATTGAGAACCAGCGGCGCAACATCGCCGTCGAGTTTCTGCTGGTCGCGCAGCGAGGTCATCCAGGCGCCGGAGCGCTTCGACGGCCGGGCGAAGTAGTCGCCATAGAACAGCGCCTTGTGCTTGCCGTCGGGGCCCTTGACCTCCCAGACCCGGACGTCGGGATGCCAGACCGGAACGTCCTTGCGCTCCTTGAAGGTGATACCGAACAGGCGCGTGGCGCAGTCGAAGGCGGCGGCGATCATCTGGTCGAGCGACAGATACGGCTTGATCGCGGCATCGTCGAAATTGGCGCGCTGAAGGCGCAGCTTCTCGGCGTAGAAGCGCCAGTCCCAGGGAGCGAGCTTGAAATTGCCGCCCTCTTCCGTGATCAGCGCCTGCATGTCGTCGCGGTCGGCGAGCGCCCGCGCTCTGGCCGGCTTCCAGACCCGCTCCAAAAGGCTCCGGACCGCATCCGGCGTCTTGGCCATGGAGTCCTCCAGCCGGTAAGCGGCGAAGGTCGGATAGCCCAGCAGCTTGGCGCTCTCTTCGCGCAGCTTGAGGACCTCGACGATGGTTCCATTGTTGTCGTTGGCATTGCCGTTGTCGCCCCGCGCGGTGAAAGCCTTGTAGACCTTCTCGCGCAGATCACGCCGGGCAGAGCTCTTCAGGAACTGTTCGACCGAGGAGCGCGACAGCGTGACGATGGCCTTGCCTTCCATGCCGCGCTCTTCTGCCGCAGCCTTGGCGCTGGCGACGAAGCTCTCCGGCAGGCCCTGGCGGTCGGCCTCTCCCAGCTCCATGACCCAGTCTTGCTCATCGCCGAGCAGATGATGGCTGAAGCTGGTGCCGAGTTGGGCGAGCCGCTCGTTGATCTCCGCCATCCGCATCTTGGCCTCCTCGGAGAGGCCGGCGCCGGCGCGGTGGAAGCGGGTGTAGGTGCGCTCCAGCAGGCGAAGCTGCTCCGGAGCCAGGTCCAGATTGGCGCGGTTCTCGTGCAGCTGGGCGATGCGGCCGAACAGCACGGCGTTCATCATGATCGGATTCCAGTGCCGTGCCATCCGCAGAGAGACCTCCTTGTCGATCTCCAGGATGGCCGGGTTGGAATGCGCCGAGACGAGGTCGTAGAACACGGCCGCGACCTTGCTCAGCAGCTTGCCCGAGCGCTCCAGCGCCGTGATGGTGTTGGCGAAGTCGACCGCCGCCGGATCGTTGGTGATCGCCGCGATCTCGGCGGAGTGGTCGGCGAAGGCCTGCTCGAAGGCCGGCAGGAAGTGCTCGGGCTTGATCTCGTCGAACGGCGGGGTCGCAAACGGCGTCACCCAGGCCTTCAGCAGCGGGTTGGTCTCGGAGTCCGTAATTTGGCGGGGTTCTGACATCACAAGTCCCGATTTCGTGGCTCAATTGTTGCGGCCAGCTATAGCACGCGATAGGGCTTTTTTGGGCCATTTGGCCTTGCTCCCGGCCGCCTTTTCGGGGAGATTGCGGCCCTTGAAGACTAGGGATCCCTGAGCCCATGAACGCGCCTTCCTCCTCGTCCCGCCAGATCGCCTGGCCAAGCGTCATCACCGTCATCAGCGCCGCCATCCTGATCGGCGCGGAGGTGTTCGGCGCGGCCTTCGCCGGCGGCTGGGCGCTCGCGATCCTGTTCGGGCTTGGCGACCAGGGCACCCACATCCTGCAGGCCGTGCTGTTCGCGCTCGGTGTGCTCGTGATGACCGCGTTCATCCGCGCGGCCCAGCGTGTCGAGCCCTTCACGAAGCGCCGCTGACGCTTCGCGCGCGAGAGACGCGCGCGCTGCCACAGAAAACTTAACGCGTGTTCATCTTCCGCGTCGCTCGCGCAACACCGCGCAAGCAGATGTTAGGCAATTCTGTTCTCAGCCTAAAAAAATTCTTGCGAAGCTGATTCAAAACGCTTATGTGCGCTCTTGCCCAATTTCGCACGTGCCTGTGGTCGTGTGTCAGTCGGTAGGTATCCGGACAAGAGGCCGGACAGCCGCCAAGGGGTGAAGAAGCCGAGGGGCTCTTCGGAAGTGCGGAAGTCGGAAGACTGAAGGTCGCAAGGCCTGAAGGTCGGACGAGGAAGCAAACCCGGAGCGTCCAGCATCTCTCTCAAAGAGATGCCTTGTCGAAGGTGACTTCGCTCTTTGCAACCGTGACTGGCAGCCGGAGGCGAACCGGCGCACCCCGCTCTCAACGGGGGACGCGACTTAAAGCAACGACGGATCGGGCTTTTTTGGTCTCTACCGGCATTCCAACGCCGGCGCGGGCTACTGAAAAGGCTTGTCCTTCATTGCCAGGTGTGCGGGCGGGAAATTCCCAACCAATCCACGGCAGCACAATTCGGTCTAGGGGTCTTTGCCCTGTCGCGTCTCCATCGTGCGGCAGCGGCGTAGCACCCTCGTCCGAGAACCACTTTGAACGAGCTCCGTCGCTGGGGCCGCTTTGGAGAGTGCTATGACCGAACGTATCCAGGAATTCCTGCGCAACCGCCGCAAGGATGGCCTCGACACCGAGCCGTGCCTCGTCGTCGACCTCGAGGTCGTGCGCGACAATTACCAGACCTTCGCCAAGGCGCTGCCCGACAGCCGCGTGTTCTACGCCGTCAAGGCGAACCCGGCGCCGGAAGTGCTCGCGCTGCTGGCATCCATGGGCTCCTGCTTCGACACCGCGACGGTCGCCGAGATCGAGATGGCGCTGGCCGCGGGTGCGACGCCCGACCGCATCTCCTTCGGCAACACGATCAAGAAGGAGCGCGACATCGCGCGCGCCTTCGCGCTCGGCATCCGGCTTTTCGCCGTGGATTGCGCCGCCGAGGTCGAGAAGGTCGCCCGTGCCGCACCCGGCGCGAAGGTGTTCTGCCGCATCCTCTATGATTGCGCCGGCGCCGAGTGGCCGCTGTCGCGCAAGTTCGGCTGCGACCCGGAAATGGCCGTCGAGGTGCTCGACGTTGCCAAGCGCCTGGGCCTGGAGCCGTGCGGCATCTCGTTCCATGTCGGCTCGCAGCAGCGCAAGGTGAAGGCGTGGGACCGTGCGCTGGCGATGGCCTCGCAGGTGTTCCGCGACTGCGCCGAGCGCGGCATCAACCTGTCCATGGTCAACATGGGCGGCGGCTTTCCGACCAAGTACCTGAAGGACGTGCCGCCGGTCGTGACCTACGGCCGTTCGATCTTCCGCGCGCTGCGCAAGCACTTCGGCAACCAGATTCCGGAGACCATCATCGAGCCGGGCCGCGGCATGGTGGGCAACGCCGGCATCATCGAATCCGAGGTCGTGCTCATCTCGAAGAAGAGCGACGAGGACGAGGTGCGCTGGGTCTACCTGGACATCGGCAAGTTCGGCGGTCTCGCCGAGACGATGGACGAGTCGATCCGCTACGCCATCCGTACCCGTCACGACGGCGCGGACATGACGCCGTGCGTGCTCGCGGGTCCGACCTGCGACAGCGCCGACGTGCTGTACGAGAAGAGCCCGTATCCGCTCCCCGTCACGCTCGAGATCGGCGACAAGGTGCTGATCGAAGGCACCGGGGCCTATACGTCGACCTACTCGTCGGTGGCGTTCAACGGCATCCCGCCGCTGCGGACGTACCATATCTGATCCGCCTCTTTCTCTGAGGCCTGACGAACCCGGGAGCCGGATTGCCGGCTCCTCCCTGACAGTTCGATCTGACGACGTCTTGGACAGGCGTGCTGTGCGCACGCCGGTTCAAGCGGGGACTGACGCGCCATGACTGCTTTTCGGAAGCCACAGATCGCCCTCACCTCGAAAGCCGCTCCGTTCGTGATCCGCGCGGAGCGTGCTGCCGACGTCGCCGCCCGTGAAGCGCTGCTCGATGCCTGCTTTGGCGAGAACCGCCATGACCGCACCTGCCAGCGCCTGCGCGACGGACGCGCGCCCGCCACAGGCCTTGCCCTGTCGGCGGTGCGCGAGGGCAAGCTCGTGGGAACCGTGCGGCTGTGGCACGTCAGCGCCGGAGGCAGGCCTGCTCTGGTCCTCGGACCGCTGGCGGTTGACCCTGCCTGCCGCGAGCTCGGGATCGGCGCCGCGCTGATGCATCAAGCGCTGGCCGCCGCCCGGGCGCGCGGGCATGAAGCCGTCATCCTGCTCGGCGATGCCCCCTATTATGCCCGCTTCGGCTTCTCGGGCGAGAAGACCGGCGCGCTGGCGCTGCCCGGCCCGTTCGAGCGCGACCGGCTGCTCGCGATCGAATTCCAGGCGGGTGCGCTCGATGGCGCCGAGGGGATGATTGTCCCGACCGGCGCGCCCCTGTCCAAACGGAGGGTCCTTCGCGCCCTCCATGCGCACGCGGCCTGAGGGATTGCCATGATGGCGACGACCGAAGCCGCGTAAAGCGGCAACGCCCGGCTGCGCCCGTCCTGACGCCCGCTCTTTCGGGGTTGCGCAGGCCCGGGAAACGCCCTTTAACCCCGCGAAACACCCCTTTCAGTCGAGGTCCGAAGCATGTCCCGTCGCCTCATCTCCACCGGCTCTCCCCTCGAGAAGACTGTCGGCTACAGCCGCGCCGTGATCGACGGCGATTTCGCCTTCGTGGCGGGAACCACGGGCTATGACTACACCACGATGACGATGCCGGCCGATGTCACGAGCCAGTCACGCAACTGCTTCAAGACCATCGAAGCTGCCCTGAAAGAGGGCGGATTCGAGATGGCCGATATTGTCCGTGCGACCTACTACGTCACCGACGCCAGCTACATCGACGCCCACTTCGCCGTCTGCGGCGAGGTCCTCGGTGACATCAGGCCGGCGGCGACGTTGCTGGTCGTCAGCGCCCTCGCCAAGCCCGAGATGAAGGTCGAGATCGAAGTCACCGCCAAGCGCCGCAGCGTCTGACAAGCGCCGCAGCGCCTGATCCACCCCTCACCATTTGTTTGCCAGCACGTTCCGGAGAAAACCATCCCATGAGCCCCGCCTCGCAGATCTACGCGAAGATCACCGGTCCCATCGTCATGGTCGGCTTCGGCTCCATCGGCAAAGGCACGTTGCCGCTGATCGAGCGGCATCTCGACTACGACAAGTCCCGCGTCACCGTGATTGATCCCAAGGACGAGGGCCGCAAGGCGCATTGCGAAAAGCACAATGTGCGCTTCATCCAGAAGGCCGTGACCCGGGACAATTACCGCGAGTTGCTGACCCCGCTGCTGACCGAAGGCGGCGGCCAGGGCTTTTGCGTCAATCTATCGGTCGACACCGGCTCCACCGACATCATGGAGCTCTGCAACGAGCTCGGCGCGCTCTACATCGACACCGTCAACGAGCCCTGGCTGGGCTTCTATTTCGACTCCTCGAAGGGTCCGGAAGCGCGCTCCAACTACGCCCTGCGCGAAGCCACGCTGGCGGCCAAGCGCGCGCGTCCCGCGGGCTCGACCACGGCGGTCTCCTGCTGCGGCGCCAATCCCGGTATGGTCTCCTTTTTCGTCAAGCAGGCGCTGCTCAACGTCGCCGCTGATCTCAAGCTCAATGCCCCCAAGCCGAAGACCAAGGCCGAATGGGCGGATTTGATGCGGCAGGCCGGCATCAAGGGCATTCACATTGCCGAACGCGACACCCAGCGCTCGAAGAAGCCGAAAGAGCCCGACGTGTTCGTCAACACCTGGTCGGTCGAAGGCTTCCTGTCGGAAGGCGTGCAGCCGTCAGAGCTCGGCTGGGGCACCCATGAAAAATGGATGCCCGAGAACGCGCGGACCCACGAAGCTGGCTGCGGCGCGGCCATCTACCTGATGCAGCCCGGCGCCAACACGCGCGTGCGCACCTGGTGCCCGACCCGCGGCGCGCAATATGGCTTCCTCGTCACCCACAACGAGTCGATCTCGATCGCCGATTACTTCACGGTGCGCGACGCATCGGGCAAGGCGATCTACCGGCCGACCTGCCACTATGCCTATCATCCGGCCGACGATGCCGTGCTGTCGCTGCACGAGATGTTCGGCCGCGCCGCCAAGATGCAGGAGAAGCACCACATCCTCGACGAGAACGAGATCGTCGACGGCATCGACGAGCTCGGCGTGCTCTTGTTCGGCCACGACAACAATGCCTATTGGTACGGCTCGCAGCTCTCCATCGAAGAGACCCGCGCGCTCGCACCCTATCAGAATGCCACCGGCCTGCAGGTGACCTCTGCCGTGCTCGGCGGCATGGTGTGGGCGCTGGAGAACCCGAAGGAAGGCATCGTCGAAGCCGACGAGATGGATTTCGATCGCCTGCTGGAAATCCAGCTGCCCTATCTCGGCCCAGTGAAGGGGTTCTACACCGACTGGACGCCGCTGACGGATCGTCCGGGACTGTTCCCGGAAGACATCGACACCAGCGATCCCTGGCAGTTCAAGAACATTCTGGTGCGGTGAGGGGCGCGGGCTTCGGCCCCACCACAGCTGTCATGCCCCGCGAAGGCGGGGCATCCAGTACGGCGTCTCGGTTCAATCACTACGGTCTCTGAAATACTGGATCGTCCGCCTTCGCGGACGATGACACCGTTGGTCTATCAGACAGCTACTTCTTCTCGATCGGCGGCGCGATCTTCTCGGCCGGTGCCGGCGGCAGTGCCGGCTTGGTCGCCGCGCCTTGTGTCTGCGGCTCAGGCCGCGCCGGCTCGGGGGCCGGCGTGGTCGGCCGGTCGCCGCCCGGCTTGGCTTCCGCGGGCACCTTGCTCTGCTCGTCAGAGGGCGTGCCCTGAAGCGGCGGTGTCGCCTGCGCCAGTTGCATCCGGCTCTCGGCGCGTATCTGCGCGATCGATATGCCCGATATAACGACACCTGCTGCGAACAGCGAACAGGCGATCAGAAGGTCGAGTTTCAGTCTGCGCTTGTCATTGACTGTCATGTCGATCACCGCCTTTGTCCGCGGGATCAACGAAATTGCCGGACCAGGGTTCCGTTCCCGGCGAGGGGGAACTGCAGCCTGCGCGCCAAAACGCCGCGCTCACTCCGTCGTGCTGACTTCCCACGTCGCGTGGCGGACGCCGGGCAGATGCTGGAGGTCGGTCGCCGCCGCGTTCAGCTCGTTCGGGTCGACCGCGCTGGCGACGAGCTTGGCGACAATCTCCAGCATGTCCTCGCCGAGCTCGACGACCTCGATGCCCGCCACCGGATATTTCGCACCCTCGAGCTTGTCGACGAGGCGGTCGCGCATGTCGGGCAGTGCGTCGGCGGCGACCGCGAGCTTGAAATAATAGGTCGCCTCCAGCGCCTTCTCGTTCAGCGGGATGCGGTTGATGGCGTTGACCAGGGGGCGCAGCATGGTGTTGCCGGCGATCACGAACACGGTCAGCGCTGCAGCCTGCGCGATCATATCGGCACCTGCGCAGGAGCCGACCGCGGCCGAGGCCCACAGGGTCGCAGCGGTGTTGAGCCCGCGCACGTCCATGCCTTGCTTCATGATGACACCGGCGCCGAGGAAGCCGATGCCCGAGACGACATAGGCGATGACCCGCACCGCGCCGTCGGCGCCGTCCAGCTGCATGGCGAGATCGACGAAGGCGGCCGCGCCGACCGCGACCAGCACATTGGTGCGCAGGCCCGCGGTACGCTGGCGATATTGTCGCTCGGCACCGATCAGCGTGCCCAGCACGAACGCCGTGGTCAGGCTGATTAGCGTGTCGAGGAAATCAGCAAGCTGGAAGGTCGTCAGAAATCGCATGAATGTCAGCTGCCGTAGGGTGGGCAAAGCGAAGCGTGCCCACGGCTCCCGTCAACGCAAAAAGATCGTGGGCACGGCGCAAGAGCGCCTTTGCCCACCCTACGGCCTAAAGGATGACAGTTTAAAGCTCCAGCATTCCGCCGTCCCCATTTTCATCGGCGAAAGCGAGCAGCGTGCCTTTCGCATTCCAGGCGAGCGCGGCCACGGGCGGCGTGCCGTTGCGGCGGACCAGGATCTCGGCGCCATCCTCCAGCCGCACCATCAGCACGGTGCCGTCGCTGTAGCCGGCGGCGAGGATGTCGTTCTTCGGATGGCAGGCGACCACCGACACCCGCGCCTGCAGCGGCGCGAGCATCGCGGGCTCCTTGCCCATCGGACCGTCCTTGCTGGCGAACGGCCAAATGATGACGGTGTCGGCGCCCGAGGTCGCGAGCCCCTTGCCGCCCGCGCTCCAGGACATCGAGCGGACGCGGCCGGGATAGCCGGTCATCCGCATATGCCTGTTGTCGGCAAGCCGCCAGCCATGCAGCGCCGCCTCGTGCATGGTGGTGACCAGGAATTTGTTGTCCGGGCTGAAGGTAACGCCGAGATGCGAGCCGGCCCACGGCAGGAATTCGGCTGATCCCGCCATGTTCGGAAACCACAGCGTCGCGCCGTTGTAATGGGCGATTGCGAGCCGGAGTCCCTTAGGCGCGAACGCAAGCCCACCGACGGTCGAAGGCACCTCGAGCGACTTCTCTTCGGACTTGCCGCTCTTGACGAAAGCCGTCTTGCCGGCCGACCAGGCGTAGGAGCCGTCCGCGTGCAGCGCCACCGCATCGATCCAGCGTCGCTTGGGATCGGTGGCGAGCAGCGTCACCTCGCCCTTGGCGTCGAGCGAGACGACCTTGCCGTCGTCGCCGCCCATCACCAGGCGCTTGCCGTCGCAAGCGGTGGAGAGAATGCCGCCGCTGTGAACAGTGACCGTGCTGATCTCACCCTTGTCATCGACGAACGCGACATTCTCCTCGCCGCCGACGAAGGCGGCGCGATCCCTGAGGAAATGCACCGAGATCACGCCCATGCCGAGCGTAACAGGCTTGACGCGATCGGTGACGGAGACGATCGAGGCGGAATCGGGGGCCGGCGAAAACTCTTTCATCACGAGACGATGCAGCTCTCAAAACCCTTGCGGATGGCCTCCTCCGGCAATTCGCGGCCGATGAAGACGAGGCGGCTCTCGCGCGGCTCGCCCTCCTTCCACTTCCGCTGGTGGTCACCCTCCAGCATCATGTGGACGCCCTGGAAGACGTAGCGGTCGTCGTCGTCGTGGAAGGCGAGGATGCCCTTGGAGCGCAGGATCTTGCCGCCTTCGACCTGCACCAAATTCTGCAGCCAGGGCATGAACACATTCGGATCGAGCGGCTTGTCGGTCTTGAGCGACAGCGACTGCATGTCCTCGTCGTGATAGTGCTTCAGGCCGTGACCGTGATCATGGTGGTGATGATCGTGGCCGTGATGGTGGTGATCATGGTCGTGGTCATGATCGTCGGCCTCCAGGAAGTCCGGCTCGATGTCGAGGATGCGGTCGAGATCGAAGGCGCCGCGGTCGAGCACGTCGGCCAGGGCCACCGAGCAGCGCTCGGTGCGGTGGAGTTTCGCATAGGGATTGATGCCGCGGATGCGGGCCTCGACCTCGGCAAGCTCGCCCTTGCTGACGAGATCGGTCTTGTTCAGCACGATGACGTCGGCAAAGGCGATCTGGTTCTTGGCCTCGGGCGCGTCCTTGAGCCGATCGGACAGCCATTTGGCGTCGGCCACCGTGACCACGGCATCGAGCCGCGCATTCTTCTGCACGTCCTCGTCGACGAAGAAGGTCTGGGCGACCGGCGCCGGATCGGCAAGGCCGGTGGTCTCGACGATGATGGCGTCGAACTTGCCCTTGCGCTTCATCAGGCCGTCCATGATGCGCACGAGGTCACCGCGCACGGTGCAGCAGATGCAGCCATTGTTCATCTCGAACACTTCCTCATCGGCGCCGATGATGAGGTCGTTGTCGATGCCGATCTCGCCGAATTCGTTGACGATGACGGCGTATTTCTTGCCGTGATTCTCCGACAGGATGCGGTTCAGGAGCGTGGTCTTGCCGGCACCGAGATAGCCGGTCAGGACGGTCACGGGAATTTTCTGAGAGGTCGCTTCAGACATAACAACTCCGGACTTCGGGCTTTTCGCGCGACGCGAGGCGGGGTGGCCCCTGCCCTAGTGGTCAAGCGCGCTGGTCAGCGCCTTTATATTGTGCCTGACCATATCAATGTAAGTGGGTGCAGGCCCCTTTTCGCCGGTCAAACCGTCCGAAATCAGGGTCCCGCCGACTTTTGAGCCGGTCTCGGCCGCGATCCGCCGGATCAGCCGGTCGTCGCTGATATTTTCCAGGAACACGGCCGGTATTTTTTGTGCCTTGATCTGGCCGATGATGGCCGCGATGTCGCGTGCGCTCGGCTCGGTTTCGGTGGAGACCCCCAGGGGGGCGATGAACTGGATACCGTATTCGGCGGAAAAATAGCCGAAGGCGTCATGGGTCGAGATCACCTTGCGCCGCTCCGGCGGGATTTTCGCCACGGCCTCGCGGACCTCGCGGTCGAGCGTTTCGAGCTTTTCCAGATAGGCTTTTGCCTGGACCCGGAAGAACTCCGCATCATCCGGGGCGGCCGCCGCCAGCGCATTGGCAATATCGGTCACGTAGACCTTGGCGTTGGGGACCGACTGCCAGGCGTGGGGGTCGGCGGCCGAACCGAGCTTCAGCGGCACGATGCCGGCGCTCGCGGTGACCACCACGGCCTTGCTCCCTGCGGACTGCACTAGACGCGGCAGCCAGCCCTCCAGCCCGAGCCCATTGACGATGACGAGCTTCGCCTCCGCGACCCGTTTCGCGTCGGCAGGCGCCGGCGTGTAGACGTGGACGTCGCTGTCGGGGCCAACCAGCGTCGTAACGTTGGCCCGATCTCCCCCGACGTTACGGACGAAGTCGCCGAGGATCGAGAAGCTCGCAATGACGTTGAGCCGTTCCGCGGCCTGCAGCGGCGAGGCGATGGTCAGCAAGGCAAGGAATAGAAGGAAGCGCATCGCCCGTCACGCTTCCAGATGCCGGCCGGGAAATATCTGCCGGACGATGCCGCCGACGCGGCCGAACAGCACGGAGACGATGTAGAGCACCGTCGCCACGAGAATGACCGCAGGGCCCGACGGCACGCGGGTCTGGAATGACAGCACGAGGCCGGCATAGCCGGAAGCCGCGGCAGCGACCACCGCGATGCAGATCATGACGGTGAGATCGCGTGACCAGAACCGCGCGATACCTGCCGGCAGGATCATCAGGCCGACCGCAAGCAGCGTGCCAAGCGCCTGAAAGCCATTGACGAGGTTGATCACGACCAGCGCCAGGAAGGCGAGATGCGCGGGACCACCGGCGCGGCTGACTGTGCGCAAGAACAAGGGATCGACGCTCTCGATCACCAGCGGGCGGTAGATCACGGCGAGCACCAGCAGCGTCACGGTGGCGTTGAAGGCCACCACCAGCAGGGTCTGGTCGTCCATCGCGAGGATGTTGCCGAACAGCACGTGGAGCAGGTCGATATTGGTGCCCTTGATCGAGACGATGGTGACGCCGAGCGCCAGCGAGGCCAGATAGAAGGTCGCGAGCGAAGCGTCCTCCTTCAGCCCGGTCGAGCGCGCGACGACGCCGGCGAGGATCGCGACGGCAAAGCCTGCGATCAGCCCGCCGGCCGTCATCGCGAACAGATTGAGCCCGGAGAGCAGAAAGCCGACCGCCGCGCCGGGCAGAATTGCATGCGCCATGGCATCGCCGACGAGGCTCATCCGCCGCAGCATCAGGAAGACGCCGATCGGCGCACCGGCCAGCGACAATGCGATCACGGCGGCCAGCGCCCGCCGCATGAACTCGAATTCGGTGAAGGGACCGATCAGCGCGTCGTAGAGCATCGGTGATCACGCCGCCCGCGACCGGGTATCGTCGGCGGCGCAGGCCGCGGCGCTGTCGTCGAACGCCTCGCACATCCGCATCGCCACCAGCAGGTTTTCCGGCGTCAGCACCTCCACCGTCGGTCCCCACGCCACGGGGCCGCGCGCCAGCACCAGCGTCTCGGTGAAATGGTTGCGCACCATCTCCATGTCGTGCAGCGCGGCGAGCACGGTGCGGCCCTCGCCGTGCCAGTGCTTGACCAGCGCGAGCAGGTCGGCGGTGGTCTTGCTGTCAATGGCGTTGAAGGGCTCGTCCAGCACGATCAGGCTTGCGTCCTGGAGCAACACGCGCGCGAACAGCACGCGCTGCATCTGGCCACCCGAGAGCGTGCCGATCGGGCGGTTCTCGAAGCCATTGAGGCCGACGGAGGCGATCGCGCGCAAGATCTTCCCGCGCGCCGCCTTGCCAATGCCGCCGAACAAGCCGGTCCCGCGCCACAGCCCGGTGCCGACGAAGTCGAACACCGAGATCGGGAAGCTGCGGTCGATCTCCGCGCTCTGCGGCAGATAGGCGATATCGCGAGAGTCGAGCCCGCCGAGATGGATGCTGCCGTCGAGCGGCCGGAGGATGCCGACGATGCCGCGCAGCAGGGTCGACTTGCCGGCGCCATTCGGGCCGATCACGGCGACCAGCGCGCCCCGCGCAACCTCACCGTTGAGATGGTGCACGGCCGGATGCCGGTCATAACCGAGCGTCACATTGTGAAAGTGCAGCGCCGCCATCGTCACCTCATCGCCAGGAAGACCACGCCCCAGAGCACGGCACAGACGGCGAGCGCGGCCCCAAGGCGCGCCGCCATGGTCATGCGCAGGATCGACCAGGGCGCCGCCTGGGCCGGATGCGGCGAGGCCGCGTCGTGGACATGGGCGTGGGTGTGGTCGTGCCCATGCGAATGCGCGTGGTCATGAGAATGGCCAGGGGCATGGTCGTGATGGTGGGCGTGGGACGCGGCGGGAACCATTTCGGAACGTTATATTATAACATAACCCCTGTCCACGCCGGGCTCACGGCTTGCCGATCGCCATCGCGATGGCAGCTGCCACGAAAGGAAACGGCACCGACACGGCGCAGCGGAACCAGACGAAACGGGCCGGCATGAATGGGATTTCCCACAAGATCACCCGCTGAAAGGCGAACAGGGCCCAGGCAACGACATAAGCCACCACCTGCGGCACCCCGCCGCCCGACTTCAGCGCCACCGTGCCGATGGAGAAGCCGATCACGGGCCCGCCCGGCGTGGCGGCGCCGGCGACCACGGCGGTCGCAACCCCGAGCCAGCCGCTGTCCGGCCCGAGCCAGCCGGTGATCACCTCCTGCGGGATGATCGCGGCGATGTAGCCGGAGCCGATCACGCCCAGCGCGATGCGCGGCACGATGTTGATGAAATCCATCGCGCCTTCGCGCAGCGAGGCCTTGAACACAGGCGGGCCGCGGCGAAAGGCGATCAGGCCGACGCCGAACACAGAGCCCCACAACAGGATGTCGATGAAAAGCGCGGCGCTCATGCCGCGTCCTCGTCGCTTTCGTGCTTCGGATAGAGCCGGACATAGACGAAGCGGCCGAGCGCACCAGCGAGTACCGGCAGCGGCAGCGAGATCAGAATCCGCCACAGCGTGAAGTCGGTGCCCATGATCGGGATTTCCCAGGCCACCGCCCGGCCATAGCCGATCAGAGTCCAGCTCACGACCATGGCGATGGTGGCGCCGAAATCGGCGCCGACAGCGAGCAGCGCACTCGCCACGGGATAGGCGGTGAAGGGACCGCCCGGCAGGATCGCGCCGAAGGCGGTGCCGATCAGCAGCCCCATCAGGCCGGATTTCGGTCCGAGCGAGCGCGAGACCTTTTCGTGCGGCAGGATCTCCGAGATGAAGGCCCCGAGCAGGCAGCCGGCGAGCACGCGCGGCAGGATGCCTGAGAACAGCGAGAGATCGTGGGTCAGAATGTCGAGAACGCCGTCGGTGCCGTCACGCCGCCAGACCAAGGTCGCACTCACCGCGACCAGCGCTGCGATGATGATCGTCGACCAGCCGATCGGCTTGCGGACCCGCCCCGGCCGCGGTTCGGACTCCGCGTCCTCGGCAGGCGCCGGGTTCTTCGGGGAAGGTTCTGACAACGGGCTCGGTCGCTCGAGGGTGATGCCATTCCTGATTAAGGGCGGCGTCCATTCGATGCAAACAGTACGATGACAGACCGGTGCGCGCGCCACGCAGGGCAATTCCGCACAGCAAAAAGGCGGCCGCGCGAGCGACCGCCTTTTGTTTTCTGTCATTCCGGGGCGCACGAAGTGCGAGCTCTGGTGCGCAACTGCGCACCTGAGAATCTCGCGCCACAACTTCTGGATTCCGGGTTCGCCCTGCGGGCGCCCCGGAATGACAACGAGGCCTTACGCCTTCTCGAGCAGGGACTCGACGTATTCCCAGTTCACGAGGTTCTCGACGAACGCCTTGAGATAATCGGGGCGGCGGTTGCGGTAGTCGATGTAATAGGAGTGCTCCCAGACGTCGCAGCCGAGGATCGGGGTGGCGCCATGCACCAGCGGATTCTCGCCGTTCGGGGTCTTGGAGATCTCGAGCTTGCCGTTCTTGACCTGGAGCCAGCACCAGCCGGAGCCGAACTGGCCGACGCCGGCCGCCTGGAAGTCGGTCTTGAACTTCTCGAAGCCGCCGAGGTCCTCGTTGATCTTCTTCTCGATCTTGCCCGGCAGCTTGGTGCCGCCGCCATTGGGCTTCATCCAGCTCCAGAAGTGGATGTGGTTGTAGTGCTGGCCGGCATTGTTGAACACCGCGGGGTTCTTGCCAAACGAGCCCTTGACGATCTCTTCAAGGGACTTGCCTTCCCATTCGGTCCCCTTGAGCGCGTTGTTGCCGTTGGTGACGTAGGCCTGATGATGCTTGTCGTGGTGGAATTCCAGCGTCTCCTTCGACATGAACTGGCCGAGGGCGTCATAGGCGTAAGGGAGGGGGGGCAGCGTAAAGGTCATGGGATGTTGTCCGCGACTGATGGGGAACTGGCTTAACGGGGACTCTTATAGAAGGTTCCACCGCCGTTAAATACCTCAGAATTTGCGAAAAGACGTGATGCCACGGCTTGGCCGGATTGCATAACTTCGCAGCACCGAGGGACATTCAACCCGGGCCGATCGCCGGCCGCAGAATATCGTTGCCTTTGAACCGGTTATGACAGAACGAATGAACCGCGCAGCCGCGTTGCGAGAGACAAATCCATGAGCATCGAGATCGACATTTTGAACGGCGACGCCTCGTGGCCGATCGCCAAGCCGCTGCTCAGCGCGGTCTGGGGTCAAGACGCGGCGGAGAAGCCGGCCTGGGCTCACGTCAAATGGGCCAATGCCGACCTGCGCGTGCTGATCGAGACGCCCGAGGACGGTCTCGTCTGCCATGTCGGCATCTACTTCCGCACCGTCACCTGGAACGGACAGAAGGTCCATATCGGCGGCATCGGCGGGGTCTGCACCCGCGAGGACCGGCGCGGTCGCGGCTATGCGACCGTAGCGATCGACGCGGCGGTTCACACCATTCGCGCCAACGAGGCCGTTCGCTTCGCGCTGCTGTTCTGCGAACCACACAATTTTTCGTTCTACGAGACCCGGAGCTGGCTGCCCTTCAAGGGCGAAGTCTATTGCGAGCAGCCGGAGGGGCGGATCCGCTTCACCGAGATGGCGCCCTACGTCTTCAACATCGTCCGCGCGCCGACGCTGGGCACCATCGACCTATGCGGCCTGCCGTGGTGACCCCTGCGTGGAGTGAGGGCTGCCGCAGGGGCTCGGCCGTCCTATAATATGTCGATCATCATCTAAAATTCCGCCCGGTGAACATGACGATCGACGCCCCTGCAGACGCCGTCCCGCCGATTGCGCCGGTCGCCTCCCCGATCGCCAGCCTGCTGACTGCGCCGATCCTGCCGACGCTGCTGCGGCTCGCGATCCCCAACATGATCGCGATGGTCGGCAGCACTTTGGTTGCGATCGCCGAGACCTCCTATATCGGCCGGCTCGGCACCATTCCGCTCGCCGCGATCGCGCTGGTGTTTCCGTTCGCGATGCTGACGCAGATGACGAGCGCGGGCGCGATGGGCGGCGGCGTTTCGTCCGCGATCAGCCGCGCGCTCGGCGCCGGGGATCGTGACCGCGCCGCGACGCTGGCGCTGCATGCCGCCATCATCGGCCTCTGCGGCGGGCTGTTCTTCACGGTGATGATGCTCGTCTTCGGCCGCTCCTTCTTCACCCTGCTCGGCGGGCGCGATCGCGTGCTCGAGGAGGCCAGCGGCTATTCGCAGGTGCTGTTCTCCGGCGCGGTCGCGATCTGGCTCGTCAACACGCTCGCCTCGGTGATCCGCGGCACCGGCGACATGCGCCTGCCCTCGATGACGCTGATCGGCGCCAGCGTGCTCCAGATCGCGCTCGGCGGCACGTTGGGGCTCGGCCTGTTCGGCGTGAAGCCCTTCGGCATGCCGGGGGTCGCCAGCGGCCAGTTGATCGCGTTCACCTGCGCCGCGATCTTTTTCCTCTGGTATCTCGCGTCCGGCCGCAGCCGGCTGCCGCTGAATATTCGCGCGTTTCATTTCGAGCGCGCGATGTTCCTGGACATCCTCAAGGTTGGTGCGGTGGCCTGCCTGTCGCCGCTCCAGACCGTGCTCACCATTTTGATCTTCACGAAGATCCTGGCCACGTTCGGCACCGAGATGCTGGCCGGCTACGGCATCGGCTCGCGGCTGGAATTCTTGCTGATCCCGATCACCTTCGCCTTCGGCATCGCCTCGGTGCCGATGGTCGGCATGGCGATGGGCGCCGGACAGGTGAAGCGCGCGCGGCGTGTGGCCTGGACCGCCGCTGCAGCTTCCGGATTGACGGTCGGCCTGATCGGCCTCGCCATCGCGCTCGCTCCGTCGCTATGGGTCGCGCTCTTCACGCGCGATCCCGGCGTCACCGCCGCCGCGCACAGCTATTTCCACTGGGCCGGCCCGACCTTCGTGTTCTTCGGCATCGGCGTGTCGCTCTACTTCTCCTCGCAAGGCGCGGCGCGCGTCGGCGGCCCCGTGCTCGCTTCCACCGCGCGGCTTCTGATCGTCGCGATCGGCGGCGTCGTCCTCATGATGACGCAGGCGCCGGCCTGGACCTTGTTCGCGCTGGTCGGCGGCGCCATGGCGGTGTTCGGCCTGTCGACTGCGGCCTCGGTCGCCTTCGCGCGCTGGGACAAATGATCGCAGGACATCAACGCAGGCAAATGAACGCAGGAATGTGATTCCAGCCAGCGTTGCACTATCCCGCCGGGCTGCTATGGAGGCGCTCCATTTTCGGGGCCTCTTCCATGACTTCCAGATTCGCTGCTCTCATCGTCCTTCTCGCTGCGCTGCTCGGCGCGCCGGCCGCGCATGCGCAGAGCGCCGATGGGACATGGCTGACCCAGGCGGGTGATGCGCGCGTCAAGATCAGCAAGTGCGGCGGCGGCATCTGCGGCGTCGTCGCCTGGCTGCGCGAGCCCTATGACACCGCGACCGGCCAGCCCGCCACCGACAGCAAGAACCCCAATCGCGAGCTCGCCAGGCGCCCGATGATCGGCCTGCCATTGTTCAGCGGCATGCAGCCGTCAGGTCCGAACAAATGGTCCGGCCAGATCTACAATGCCGACGACGGCAGTACCTATGCCAGCAGCATCTCCGTGACGGGAGCGGATTCGCTGCGGGTCGAAGGCTGCGTCGGCGCGCTCTGCGGCGGCGAGACCTGGACGCGGGCGGGACGCTGACGCTTCACGCCACCATCGCCTTCAGCGCCGTCGCCGCCGAGGCGTAGCCGCCCCGCGCGCCATCGATGAAATGGACGTGATCACTGCGCAGCGCCGACGGCGTGAAGCAGGTCATCATGGCCGCGTCCTGCTGATAGAGACCGTAGCGCACGATACCCTCGCGCGCAGCCGCCGCCAGTCGGTCGCTCAGCGCGCGCTCGAGCTGCGGCGTGCAGTCGAGGATCATGCGCAGGCCGTCGTCAAATTTCCTGAAGTCCGAGTTCTCGACCACCTGACGCCTGTAGACGTTGGGCACGAAGCCGCCGACGTTGAGGTCGAAGCGCATGATCAGATAGATGAACAGCGTATAGGCCAGCACGGTGGCGCGGCGCGCGAGCAGCGGACCACCGCGTCTGGTGCGGACTTCGTATTCCAGCCCCTGCGGCGGCCATTTCAGCGGCGGTCCCTGCGGCGGCACCGGGCGGGCGCCGTCCGGGCTGCGCTCGACGAGATGGATGACGTCCTCGATCACCTTGCGGAAGGCATGCGGGTCGGCGCCGCGCGCCGGCATCACCAGAACCGACAGGATCAGCCCACGTGAGGCTGGTATCACCTCGAAGCGGCAGGACAGGCCCGAGAGATCGGGCTGCGTGCCCGCCGGCGCTGCCGGGACGGCAAACTCCCCGCGCTTCATCGCGGCATCGGCGAAGGCGAGCCCGCCGCCCGAGAACATCGCATAGGACAGGTTGGCCGACGGACCGAAGCGCGCGACGCGCACGTCGAGGCCCTGCGCGCGGATGGCGCTGACCGGCACCAGCGCGACCCGCATCGTCAGATCGAGATCTTCCCGCACCCAGGTCGCGGTTGCCGCCAGCGCCTCTCGGGCAGGTTCGAGGTCGCCTGGCGCAACCGCAAAGCTCGCGCCGTCGCCGCCGAACACGAAGGGGAATTCGCGCCCCTCCAATGCGTTCGTCACCGCCGCGATCACGGCGGCGCCGGCCATGTTCACCGCCTTGTAGCGCTGCGCCGCGATCGCCTTGGTGGAATCGACGATATCGGCGACGCCGATGCTCCAATCGTCCGGCAGCGGCGCATAGAGCGCAGGGTCCATCAGGCTGGTGAAGCCGCGGAAGACGGGAATGCCGCCATAGAAGGATTCGCCTGAGGTCATCGGGGATGCCGGATGGTTGGAATGCGAAACAAATACGTGGCAGGATCGATCCGGGTTCGCCGGCCGGCGGCCCCTTTCAATCATTGGCCGAAACGGGCCAGGACAACAAGATACGGCAACAACAAGGTGAGGCCGCGTTGCAATACCGCAGCGGGTCATTGATCGGAATCAAGCGGCCGGCCGGGGAGAACGGCTATCGTTGGCCAGCTCCAACGGTTGC
Organism: Bradyrhizobium sp. CIR18; assembly: GCF_014198295.1. Classification (NCBI taxonomy): domain Bacteria; kingdom Pseudomonadati; phylum Pseudomonadota; class Alphaproteobacteria; order Hyphomicrobiales; family Nitrobacteraceae; genus Bradyrhizobium; species Bradyrhizobium sp. CIR18. The sequence continues at coordinate 91,894 of NZ_JACIHF010000007.1, forward strand.
ATGGGATGATCCAGGTGTCAGACTTCGGCAGCAAGGATTCCACCTCTCCCGTCCGCCGGCGCACGGGCACTGACCCGATCAGCGCGGTGAAGATGCCCGAAAGACTGACGGCAGCCGTCGATGCCTGGGCTGAAGCCCATCAACTGACCCGCTCGGATGCGATCTGCAAGCTGATCGAGCTGGGCCTGAAGATCGCGCCCCCGGTCCACTCCTCGGCGCATCCGATCGCATCGGACGCCACCAGGATCGAAGAGATCGCGGTCCACGAGATCGAGACGCTGCTCGATCCGGCATTGCCCGTGGACGAACGCGACCGCCGCATCCGCCGCCTCACCGAAGGGCCGCCGGAATTTTCACATGAGCGGATTGACCTGCCGAAAGACCCGCCGAAGCACCGGACGTGAGCTGCTAATGCAGCTTCTCGTCCTGACGCTTGCGCAAGCTATCGAGAGACGCATCATGGCAGCCGACCAGGCGCACGAATTGCTGCGGGTACATTTCGTGACCATGACCGCCGGAATTCTGGTGCGTCATCGGCGGGCAACGGGCATCATCCTGCTTCGCGCGGGATTGCTCGGTCCGGCCCTGATTTGAAGCGGTCATGCTGGGCATGGTCATGGACTGCTCCTTGTCGATTAGGGCAGATCGATTGACGTAACCCAATCGATTGCGGGGCATCTTACGACCAAATCCGGCTGGATGTCATTGTGCCGGATCAACGCAATCATGACGGCGGAGTTCCGCCTAGGCCGTATTCCCCGCGTCGACAGTAAACACCGTCCCGGTGACGTTGCGGCCGCCTTCGCCCAAAAGATACTCCACCATGCGCGCGACGTCATCCGTCTCCGGCAGGCGGCGCAGCGCGCTGCGGCCGGCGATGCGCTTGCGCGCCTCGTCGGACAGATTGTGCGTGAGCTCGGTGTCGATGAAGCCCGGCGCAATCGCGTTCACGGTGATGCCGAGCTTGCCGACCTCGCGCGCCAGCGAGCGGGTGAAGCCGGTTGCAGCCGCCTTGGTCGCGCCGTAGACGGACAGGCCGTTATAGCCGGTGGTCGCGATGATCGAGGAGATGTTGACGATGCGGCCGGCGCCGTCGGCCATCATCTGCCGCGCGACATATTTGGTGAGGATGATCGGCGACAGCACGTTGAGCTGCACCAGCGCCTCGATCTCGGAATTATGCATGGTGGCGAGCAGGCCTTCGGTGCCGAGGCCGGCATTGTTGACGAGGCCGTAGGTCGGGCCGAACTCGTCGCGCACGAGTTTTGCAAAAGCCGGAATGGCGTCGATCACGGCAAGGTCGCAGGCGCGGAAATGCAGCCGCCCTTCGGACTCCGCAATCGCGGCCTTGAGCTCTTCGCTCTCGCGCCGGGCGGCCGCGACCACGTTGTAGCCGGCGCCGGAGAGGCGCTTGCCGATCGCAAGGCCGATGCCGCGGCTGCCGCCGGTGACGAGGACATTATGCATCGGTGCGCGCCAGTTTTCCGGCCGGGGTGACGTCGAGCGCCTCGACGAAGCGGATCACCGCCGGCACCTTGTGGGACGCGAGCTGCGCGCGGCACCGCTCCAGGATCTGGTCGCGGATCTCTTTCGCCCGGGCGGGATCGGTGCCCTCGGTGAGGATCACATCGGCGACCACGATGCCGCCGGTGATCGGGCTCTTGCGCGATTTGGCCCGCGACATCCGCACGTCGGGATGGCGGTTGATGACCGCCTCGATTTCTTCGGGGTGGACCTTCAGTCCGCCGATATTGATGATGCCGCCGCGGCGGCCGACGAAATAGTAGCGCTCGCCGCGCAGCTCGACGATGTCGCCGCTGTCGACAAATCCGTCGTCATCGGTGAGCGCGGCGGCATTGCGGCCGACATAGGCATGCGCGGTGCGCGTCGAACGGATACGCAGCGAGCCGTCGACTACTTTCATCTCGACGCCGTTGCGATTGCCGAGATAGTCGGCCGGAAAGCCTTCCAGTCCGTCGTTGACGGCAAAGCCGACGCCGGCTTCGGTCGAGGCATAGGCATGACCGACGGAAGAATTGGGGAATGCCGCCTTCAGCCCGTCGAGCACCGCCTGGTCGGCGATTTCACCGGAGAGGCGGACGTAGCGAGGGGCGAACTGCGCGGCCGAACCGCTCATCAGGAGCTTGCGCCAGTGCGAGGGCGTGCCGGAGATGTGCGAGACGCCGCGCGCCTTCAGCCGCGCGACGTGATCGCCGAGCGCCTCATGCGGATCGGACAGCACCATCGAGCCGCCGGAAAGGACGGCGCGGAGGAAGATTTGCAGGCCGCCATAGCGGCGGATGTCGTAGAAGGTCGCCCAGACCGGCGCCGGGCCGCGCGCGGGGCCTTCGGCAACGATCGCACCGGTCAGCGCCTCCAGCGTGTGGCCGGCGATCTTCGGCACGCCTGAAGTGCCCGAGGTGAGCATCAGCCATTCCGTCGCGCGTTCGGTCTTGGCTGGCGCGGTGGCTTCGAGCGGCAATTGCGCGGTGACGATGAGCGGGACGCCAGTCCCGGCCCAGCGATCGGATTCGTCGGTCACGACGGCGTCGATCTCGGCATCGGCGATCAATGCCTCGAGATGCGCCGGATTGAGATCGGGCGGGCACAGCAGCATGCGACGGGCGATGCCGTCGAGCTCGATCATGGCAAGACCCGACCGGAGCTGGTCGGACAATTTGAGCAGCACGGAGCGGCCGGACAATTCGCGCAGGCGGCCGCCCAGGACCGTCTGCGACAGGATATCGGTCAGCGACACGCAGGTTTGCGCGTCCGACAGCGTACGGCCGGTCAGCTCCGCGCCGAGATGGTCGCGAAGCGCAAAGATCTCACGCGGGGACATTTTCGTAGGCCCGCACGAAATCGCCCACCGTGGCGGGAAACGCTGCGTCCTCGGAGATGGTGAAGGGGTCGACGCCGGTCTCGTCCTCGAGGCGCGCGACCAGGATGGCGAAGGCGAGCGAGTCGAAACCCGTCTCGTGCAGCGACAGATCGTCCGAGAGCGCGGGAAGCGTGACGTGCTGCTCTTTGGCGATCTGCTGGATCGCGTCAATGACCTTAGACCTTACCGACATGGCTGGCTCGCTTTGTTATCGTTGGTGTTGCGGCGGCTCTTGCTGGCCGCCTCCCCATGGCCGCCTGTTTACCCGACAGAAGTAAATGGCTTCTTGGACAATTCAGATAAAATTGGACCTATCTGCGGATTTTGACGGGATTTACAGCCTGATCGAGCCGTCCACGATTCGCGCATGGGCCTCGGTATCGAGCGCCGCATAGGCCCCGGACTTCGGGTCTGCCATGAACAGCGGATCGGAGATCGCGGCGGGATCGAAGCCTTCCCGCGACAGATCGCCCTTCTTCTGCTTGAACGTCTCGGTCGCATCGATCTCGCTGGAGATGCGAATGAAGACCGGGCGCGCATAAGCCGGTAGGCGTTGCGCCAGATGTGCGGGCAATGCCGCGATGTCGAAGCCTTCGTTGACGACGATCGCGCTCATGCCGGCACGGCCGTCCGCGCCGGGGATGCTGACGCCGTAAGTTGTGGCATCGACCACGCCGGTGAAATCGCGCATCGCGTCATTCACCTCCGAGGTCGCGACATTCTCGCCCTTCCAGCGGAAAGTATCCCCGATCCGATCGACGAAATGGAAGAAGCCCTTGTCGTCGATCCGCATCAGGTCGCCGGTGCGGAACCAGGCGTCGCCCCTGGTAAAGACATCGCGAAGAATCTTCTTCTCGGTCTCGCCGGTGTCGGTGTAGCCCTCGAAGCGGCCGCCGCCTTCATCGGCGGTGCCGATGCGGCCGATGGCTTCGCCGGCCTCACCACGGGCGCAGGCGAGGCAAAACCCCTCTTCGTTGCGCAGCGGCACGCCGCTGTCGGGGTCGAGCTTGACGAGATTGGCAGGGAAGCGATGCGCCAGCAGCGGTGGGATGCGACCGATCGCGCCGGGCTGCCCCTCGACGTTGAACAGCGAGAAGTTGCCTTCCGTCGCCGCATAGAATTCGAGGATGCGCGGAATGGCGAAACGCGCCTGAAAGTCTTCCCAGATGTCACCGCGCAGGCCGTTGCCGCAGACGAGGCGGAGACGATGCCGGTTCTCATATTCCGACGGCGCGGCCTTGAGCAGATAACGGCAGAGCTCGCCGATATATTGGAACAGCGTGCAGTCATGGCGCACGATGTCGGACCAGAAATGCGAGGCCGAGAATTTCTCCGCAATTACCACCGAGCCGCCCGCAGCGAGCATGCTGCAGGGCGCGACGATGCCGCCGACTGAGTGGAACAGGGGCAGGCAATCGTAGAGCCGGTCTTGCGGGCTCGCGCCGGTGAGGCCGGCGAACCAAAAGCCCCAATTGAGAATGCGGCGGTGGCTGATGCTGGCAGCCTTCGGCAGGCCGGTGGTGCCCGAGGTGTAGATCAGCAGCGCGCGATCATCGATGGTGACCTCGCCGTGCTCCTCCGGCGACAAAGGAGCGTCGTCCAGCGCCGCGAGGGCGACGTCGATGGCGCGCTCGCTGCGGGCATCGCCATGCGTCCAGACCTTGGCCTGCGTCTTCAGGTGTGGCGTTGCGCTCTCCAGCATCTGCGTCAGCTCCTGCGCAACGATGATATGCGAGGGCTTTGCGACATCGAGGCAATGCGCGAGCGACTGTCCCACCAGCCTGGTGTTGAGCAGCGCCGCCACACCGCCGATCCGGCTGATGCCGAGCCAGGCCGCGACATAATCGATGCCGTTCGGCATGATCAAGGCGACCGTATCACCCTTGGCCACGCCGGCCGAGCGCGCCCAGCGCGCGTAGCGGTTGATGCGCTTCGACAGGCTTTCATAGTCGAGGCTTGCGTCGTCGGTGATCAGCGCGACGCGGTCGGGCTGGCGCTGCGCCCAATCGTCGATGACGTCGGCGAACAGACGCCCCGGCAGCGTCTCGATCCGCGCCGTGAGCTCGATGGCCTTCAGCCATATCTTTGAAGCCGAAGGCGCGCGCGTGACTTTTTGTCGTTCGATGACACCGGGGGTCATGCCGTTGATTCTTTCGGGCCGCCTGCTGACATCAGGCAATCTAGCCCCCGCGCCCTGCCCAGGTGTTAAGAGACAAGGTAAAACTCTGTTAGGGCGCGGTTAACTCTAGTGATCCTTACCGCCGCACGGCAACGCCGGTGAGTTCGGCGGCGTGGTGACGGCCGAGACCGATCGCGCTGGCGCAAGGTGGTCGAGCTGTGGGGGCAGGAAGGAGTAGCGCGCAGCACCTGCCGACGCTAGCCGCTACGCCTGTAGCGCAAGTACGGCGGCGGCGCGTGAACCGGATAATACGGATTGAGATCGCAGATCGCGGATCGGCCATAAGCCGTGGCGCGGCACTGCGGCAACGAGGTGAAGGAGCAGTCGTACCACTCTCCACCCCCACCGTTCGCACCTGAATAAACGTGCATGCAGACCGGATAGCGTGGATCAAAAGTCTGCGCATGCGACGGCGCGGCTGCGAGCATCGCGCCGGCGGTCACGATCATTCCGAACGAGAAACGCATGAACTGTGTTCCGGTACGAGGCATCGCGGATTCGCTATTGCACCTTCTTGTGACGCCGGCGCGGCTGCGGCGGCTGGTCGAAGGCGTAGTACGGGTTGACGTCGCAGCTGGCCGCGCGGCCCGACGCGCTCGCGCGGCACTGCGGCAGCGAGGTGAAGGAGCAGTCGAAATAATCGCCGCCACCACCGGTAAAGCCGCCGGGCGTATAAACGTGCATGCACACCGGGTAGCGCGGATCGTAGGTCTGGGCGCTGGCATCTGCCGCGACGAACAGCGCGGCAATCGCGGTGAGGGTCAAAATCGACAGGCGCATGGACTTAATCCTCGAACCGACGGCCTCGGCGGATCTGATGCCGGCAGCCTCGTATGGCATAACGCCAGGCCGGAGGCGACTGTTCCTAGGGACAGATGACGGCAAGGTGAGCGCTGCGGGCTGCGGCGCTAGGCGCCGAGCCCCTGCAGCACGAGCCGGTTCAGCCTTGCGGCAAACGCAGCCGGATCCTCCGGCAATTCGCCGTCCAGGATCTGCGCCTGCTCGAGCAGGAGCAGGCTGAGATCGTCGACCGCCTTCGAACCGGCCTGCGCCTTGGTGATCGCGCCCACCATCGGATGGCGCAGATTGATCTCCAGGATCGGCTTGGTCTTCATGCCGCGGTTTTGCTGCGACAGGATGCGCTCGAGCTCGCGGCTCGGGCCCTGGCTGTCGGCGACGAGGCAGGAGGCCGAGCTGGTGAGGCGCGTCGAGGCCTTGACGTCGCTGACACGCTCGCCGAGCGCAGCCTTGATCACGGCAATGGTGGCCGCTTCATCCGCAGCCGGCTCGTCCTTCTTTGCCTCGTCCTTGTCGTCGACGCGCGGAATCAGGTCGAGATTGAGATCGCCCTGGCTCAGCGACTTCAGCGGCTTGCCGTCGAACTCCGACGGCATCGAGGTCCAGAACGCATCGACGGGATCGGACAACAGCAGCACCTCGATGCCGCGCGCGGTCGCAGCCTCCAGCCGCGGATTGGATTTCAGCCGCTCGATACTGTCGCCGACGAGATAATAGATCTCGGTCTGGTTCGGCTTGAAATCGGCGATGACCTGCTTCAGCGACCGCTTCTCGCCCGATGTCGTGGTGAAGCGCGAAAGTGCCAGCAGCTTTTCGCGCCGCTCGAAATCCTCGTAAATGCCTTCCTTGAGCACCGCGCCGAACGCGTCCCAGATCTTGGCGAAGTTCTCCGGATCCTTCTCGGCCAGGCTTTCGAGCTCCGACACGACCCGGGTCGCCACGGCCTTGCGGATCTGCGCCAGCTGCGGATTGTTCTGCAGCATCTCGCGCGAGATGTTGAGCGGGAGATCCTCGCTGTCGACGACGCCGCGGATGAAGCGCAGATACCCCGGCAACAGATCGGCATCATCGGTGATGAAGACGCGGCGGACGTAGAGCTTCACCCGGCCCTTGCGGTTCGGCTCGAACAGATCGAACGGCTTGGTCGAGGGCGCGAACAGCAGCACCGCGTAGGAATAGCGGCCCTCGGCGCGGTAATGCAGCGTCATCGCGGGATCGTCGAAGGCGGAGGCGATCTGCTGATAGGCCTTCTTGTAGTCGTCCGGCGTCAGCTCGGATTTCGAGCGTTGCCACAGCGCGCTGGCCGAATTGATCTGACGGGGCTCACCCTCTTCCGGCACCAGCTCGATCGGGAACAGGATGTTGTCGGAATAGGCACCGACGATGCGCTCGATCTCGAAGGTCTCGAGATATTTCTTGGCGTCCTCCTTCAGGTGCAGGACGATCTCGGTGCCGCGCGTCAGGCGCGCCGCCTCCTCGTCGCCGGCACGGGCGATTTCGAAGCCGGAGCCGCCGGAGGACGTCCAGGTCCAGACGTCGCTCTCGCCGGCACGGCGGCTGACCACGACGATCCTGTCGGCGACCATGAAGGCGGAATAGAAGCCGACGCCGAACTGGCCGATCAGGCCGAGGCCGTCCTTGGCCTCCTTCAGCTTTGACACGAATGCCTTGGTGCCGGAGCGGGCGATGGTGCCGAGATGGTCGATCAGCTCCTGCCGCTCCATGCCGATGCCGTTGTCGGCGATCGTGAGCGTCCCGGCCGCCTTGTTCGGGATGATGCGGATCTTGAGCGCGTCGCCCTCGCCGAGCAGCGAAGGACTTGCGATTGCCTCATAGCGCAGCTTGTCGCAGGCGTCCGACGCGTTGGAGATGAGCTCGCGCAGAAAGATGTCGGTCTCGGAATAGACGGAGTGCACCATGAGGTGCAAAAGCTCGGAAACCTCGGCTTGGAAGGGCTGCGTATGCACAGCCGTGTCTGACGTCGTCATGCGTTTACCCGGTCAAAACGAAAGGGAAGAAACCCGGGATATAACGCGAGCGTAGAGGGGATCAAGTGGACGTGAAGAATCGTCCTCCCGGCGGGAGAGCGATCTATCCGGCGCCCGGGCGGATCAGGTCACGCAGCGGCCGGGCTGGAGCAGCTTTGCGACCTCGGTCAGCGAGCTGACCATCGGCTCGCAGGCGATCGTCGGCCTGTTGCGCACCTTCTTCTGGTTCTGGAGCAGCACCGGCGGCTTGGCATTACCGGTCTCGATCACCGCGGGGACCCGCAGCAGCACCGAGGTGTCGGCGAGGTCATTCAGCCGCATCGAGACGGTGCGGGTCGGAACAGCTGCCTGTTTGATCTCGGCGAGCCGGTCGGCCTTGCCGGTCCGATTGACATTGTGGCCGGGCTTGTCGGCCTTATCGGCGACCGCCTGCCAGCGGTCTGCCAGATCATGACCCGAGGCCAGTTGCACGGCACCGAGCGTCGCAGCAGCGGCAACGACGCTCAAAAATACCTTATGAATCTGTGACATGGCTGTCGATCCCTCGCCCCAGGCGATCGCGGGAACAACGCCGGTGAAGGATCAGGGGTTCTTAGCGGTTACGATCACTTAACCGTGTGCGACAAATACGACAGCGTGCGTAAAATATTTCGCGAGGGGTGGAACGACTTTCGCAGACTGGAGTCGTCTCAACAGCCGGCTATTCCCCCCTGCCCCATAAGCCGGTGACGTAGGGCGCGACTGTGGTGATGCCAGTCGCGCCTTACTTTTGTCTGGGGTTCACTTCCCCGCCAGCCAGTCGCGCCCTTCGCCATAGAGCTTCTCGACCTCGGGTCCGATCAGGCCCGGCATGTCGCGCTTGACCTTGTAGCCGATCAGCTCCTGCATGTAGGCGAGGTGGCGATAGCCTTCGGGCAATGCGGCGAGCGCCTTTTGGTCGAGGCGGAGCTCTGCTGCGGGATCGACCGGGTCGATCCGATCCTTCTCGTAGATCGGCTGGCGGCGGACGATGCCCCACTTCCCCTGCCGCTTCTCGAGGAAATCGTAGAAGCGGCCGGTGCAGACGACGTCGCAAACGACGTCGTGCACCGGGGCGCGCTGCGAGATCGTCATCTTGGTCTGCGCGATGGCGCGCGCGCCCGCGAGATCGATGCTGGTGCCGCCGAGGAAATGCAGGATGCGCACACCCCTGGCGAACCCCTCCTGGCTGACGCGCATGAAATCCCGCGCCGGCCCCTGAAACCAGGTGGCGGACATCCAGCCCTCGTCATGCCAGACCGTGGCAAAGCGCTCCCAGTCACCGGCATCGCGCCAGACCGCCCAGTTCTCGACGAGGTCGCGAATGGCGAGGCGATCGAGGAGTTGCTGGTCCATGGGCACATCTCCGGCTGGGATCAATGCAGGAGGTATGAGCGGCGAAGCCGACGCACGTCAAGCACGGCAGGCGAACGAAAAATCCGGCGTGCCTTGCAGCACGCCGGATCAAATCGTTTGGCCAAATGGCCAGCTCTATTAAGCCGCCGGCGCCTTCGGCGTGCGGTTGCGCGAGTTGCGTTGGAAGAACAGCGCCTGGCTCGCCACCGCCGACACCATCGCGGGCTGGAACGGTTTTGAGATCAGGAACGCAGGCTCGGGCCGCTCGCCGGTGAGGAAGCGCTCCGGGTACGCGGTGATGAACACCACCGGCACCTCGAACGTGCGGAGCAATTCGTTGACGGCGTCGAGGCCCGACGAGCCGTCGGCGAGCTGGATGTCGGCGAGGATCAGGCCGGGCCGCTTGTTCTTGGCCAGCGCCACCGCATCGGCATGGGTGCGCGCGACGCCGACGACGTTGTGGCCGAGATTCTTCACCAGGCTCTCGAGGTCCATGGCGATGAAGGTCTCGTCCTCGATGATCAGCACGTCGGTGGCGATCTCGGCGGCCATCTCGCGTCCGGCGGCATCCGCAAGCCGCCGCGTCTCGGCGACGTCGGTGCCGAGGATGTAGCCGACTTCCTCTTCCGAGAATCCCTCCAGCGAGAGCAGCAGGAAGGCCTGGCGCGGCAGCGGCGTGATGTTCGACAGCCGCCGCTCGGGCGGCATCGGCAAGGTCGTCACCTCGGAATCATCGTTGACGGAGACCGAATTCCAGATCTGGGTGAACAGCCTGAACAGGCCGGCCCGCGGTCCATGGCTCTCGTCGAGCACCGACGGATCCCCCAGCATGGCTTCCAACATGGCTGCGACATAGGCGTCACCGGAGGCCTGGCTGCCCGTCAGGGCGCGTGCGTACCGGCGCAACAACGGCAAGTGTTCAGCAACAAGCTGTGAACGGGACATCCCCACTCCATTCATCTTCGGGGCCAACCTTGACGTCCAGGCAATCCGAGGGGGGCCCGGGTTCCCCTGCTGGGCTGATTACGCCTCAGGCCAAGAAAAGTTCCGTCTGAGCGGGAACTTTTTATCGAACCTGGAATTGAGCCTATCCAGGGAACGGCTCCCGGTTGAGAAAACCTCTCGATTTTACAGTCACTTAACTCGGGGAAACGTGGAACAGGTCATGAAAGATCTCAAGTCTCAAGCCAGCAGAAGCACGACCCCCGGCAAGGGAGGCCTCACTCCGGAGATTCAATCCCGGATCGGGCACCAGTTGCGCGCCATGTATGATGATGTGGTGCGACAAGGGGTTCCAGATCGGTTCGCAGAACTGATCAAGAAGCTTGATGCGCCGGGAGCGACACCCCACGTGGGACATGAAGGCGGATCCAACGACAACAATGGGAGGGATTAATGCCTCTCACGGACTCCCTGCGTAACGACATCCTGGCGGCCGTGCCCAGTCTGCGCGCGTTCGCCATTTCGCTCAGCGGCAATGCGGACCGCGCCGATGATTTGGTCCAGGAGACGCTGCTCCGCGCGCTCGCCAACATCGACTCGTTCCAGCCTGGCTCCAATCTGCCGGCATGGCTGTTCACGATCCTGCGCAACCTTTTCCGCTCCGACTATCGCAAGCGGCGGCGCGAGGTCGAGGATGCCGAAGGCAACTACGCCAAGACGCTGAAGACACAGCCGTCGCAGAACGCGCATCTCGAGTTCGAGGAGTTTCGCACGGCGCTCGACAAGCTTCCGCAGGACCAGCGTGAAGCGCTGATTCTGGTCGGCGCCTCCGGCTTCTCCTACGAAGACGCGGCCTCGATCTGCGGCTGTGCAGTCGGCACGATCAAGAGCCGCGTCAACCGCGCGCGCTCGAAGCTCGCCGCGCTGCTCTATGTCGATGGCGCCGAGGATTTTGGCCCGGACGAGACCGTGCGGGCCGTGATCGGCGGCAGCGGCGGCTGACGGCCGGCGTCCTCAAGGACTTAGATGAAGATGAAGGCGGCCGTTCTCACGGCCGTCTTCGCGCGCGTCCGACAGCGATAGCGGAAGCTACGCCGCTTGATCACTCGTCCGCGAAGGCCACGGTCTCGGCCACGCTGGCGCGCGAGGTGCGGTAGCTGTTGACCTTGTGAGCGTCGTCGGCATAGCCGAACGAAATGCCGCAGACGACGCGGCGATCGTCGGGCAGATTGAAGTGGCGGCGGATCAGCCCGGAATGCCGCGCGAGCGCCGCCTGCGGAATCGTGCCGAGCCCGAGTGCCTGCGCGGCCAGCATGAAATTGGAGACATAGGCGCCACAATCGATCGCACCGTAGATGCCGAGAGGCTCGTTGGTGTGGATGATGGCGACATGCGGCGCGCCGAAGAAATTGTAGTTCTCCAGCGCCTGCCTGGCGTAGGCGCCTCTGTCGCCGCGGGCGATGCCGAGCGTGTTGTAGAGCTGAAAGCCGCTTTCGCGGCGGCGTTCGAGATAGACACCGACATATTCGCGCGGCGGGGTGAAATCGTAATCGTCGCCGAGCCCGCCTGACGCCTCCGTGTAGATCAGCTTCCGGAAGCGCTCCTTGGCCTCCCCACTGGCAATGATCACCTGCCAGGGCTGACTGTTGCACCAGGACGCGGTGCGCTGCGCGGTGGTCAGCACATGCTCGATGGTCGCGCGGTCGACCTCTTTGGGAAGGAAGGCGCGGACGGAGTAGCGCTCGTTGAGGAGCTCTTCGAGCACGCCGATGCGATCGTTCTGTTTGACTGTAGCGTCCATGGTTCAGCTCGCGCTCTTCTCGTAGGGTGGGCAAGGCGCATCGCGCCGTGCCCACCGACAGACTTGCTCCGGAGCATCTGCATATGGTGGGCACGCTTCGCTTTGCCCACCCTACGAGATACAGCGAGAGGTGAGATCATCGCCCCTTGGTCGGGATCTTGTTATACGGCACGTCCTTGTCGACGCGGATGTCGCCGGGCAGGCCCAGCACGCGCTCGGCGATGATGTTGCGCAGGATCTCGTCGGTGCCGCCGGCGATGCGCATCGAGGGCGAGGATAGCAGCATCTGCTGGAACTGGCCCTGCACGGTCTCCTCGTCGTTGCCGGTGAGCACGCCGGCCGCCCCCTGCAGGTCCATGGCGTAGGTCGCGATGTCCTGCAGCATCATGCCCGACACCAGCTTGCCGATCGAGTTCTCCGGACCCGGCCGCTCGCCCTTCGACAGCGCCGAGATCGTGCGATAGCTGGTGTATTTCAGCCCGCTCGACTTCGCCGCCCAGCTCGCCAGCTTCGAGCGCACCGCGGGATCGTCGATCGCGAGGCCATCTTCCAGCATCAGGTTGGAGCAGAGCTCGAACATCTCAGGCACGCCGGTCGCAAGGCGCGAGCCGATCGACATGCGCTCGTTCATCAGCGTGGTCAGCGAGACGCTCCAGCCCTCGCCGACGGCCCCTAACCGCTGGCTGTCGGGGATGACGACGTCGGTGAAATAGACCTCGTTGAACTCCTGCATGCCATTGGCCTGCCTGATCGGACGCACCTCGACGCCGGGGCTCTTCATGTCCAGGAAGAACATGGTGAGGCCCTTGTGCTTGGGCACGTTCGGATCGGTCCGCGCGATCAACAGACCATAGTCGGAGTAATGCGCGCCAGAGGTCCAGATCTTCTGGCCGTTGACGACCCAATTTTCGCCCTTCTTCTCCGCGCGGGTGCGCAAGCCGGCGACGTCCGAGCCGGCAGACGGCTCGGAGAACAGCTGGCACCAGATCTCCTCGCCCGAAGCCAGCTTCGGCAGATAGCGGCGCTTGGCGTCCTCGCTGCCGAAGGCCATCACGGTCGGGCCGCACATGCCTTCGCCGATCTGGAACGGCTGCGTCAGCTTGCCGTAGACACCCTCCTCCTGCTGCCAGATCACCTTCTCGATCGGCGTCGCGCCACGGCCGCCATATTCCTTCGGCCAGTGCAGGCAGGCCCAATTGCCCTCGAACTTCTTCTTCTGCCAGGCTTTGCCGACCTCGACGATATCTTGCTTGGCAAGCCGAATGCGGCCGAGCGAGGATTTTGAAAGCTCGGCGTGCAGCTCCTTCGGCGCATTGGCCTCGACCCATTGGCGCGCGGTCTGGCGGAATGCGGCTTCCTGCGGGGTGTCGTCGAAATTCATAACGGCCCTCTCGATCCTTGATCAGTGCGTAGGGTGGGCAAAGCGAAGCGTGCCCACCACCTTCTCTCGATAGACTTCGTGGGCACGGCGCGTGCCGCGCCTTTGCCCACCCTACGATTCTAGCCTCTTCCCTTCGTCGGGATCTTGTTGAACGGCACGTCCTTGTCGACACGGATATCACCGGGCAGGCCCAGCACCCGCTCGGCGATGATGTTGCGCATGATCTCGTCGGTGCCGCCTTCGACACGGGTGCCGGGCGCGCGCAGCAGCATCGCCTGGAAACGGCCGGCGAGCTCGCCATCCTCGCCGCTGACGACGCCGCTCGCACCCTGCAAATCCAGCGCGTAGGTCGCAACGTCCTGGATCATCGAGCCCGCCACCAGCTTGCCGATCGAATTCTCCGGCCCCGGCCGCTCGCCTTTCGACAGCGCCGAGATCGCGCGCATGCTGGTGTATTTCAGCCCGCTCGCCTTCACCGCCCAGTTCGCCAATTTCGAGCGCACCGCGCGATCCTCGATCGCGGGGCCGTCGTCGAGCATCAGGCTGGAACAGTACTCGAACAACTCAGGAAAGCCGGTCGAGACGGCCGCGCCGATCGCGCTGCGCTCATTCATCAGCGTGGTCAGCGAGACGTTCCAGCCGTCACCGACCTCGCCGAGGCGCTGATGATCGGGAATGCGGACATTGGTGAAATAGACCTCGTTGAAGTCGGAGGCGCCGCTGGCCTGCTTGATCGGCCGCACCTCGACGCCGGGGCTCTTCATGTCCAGGAAGAACATGGTGAGGCCCTTGTGCTTGGGCACGGTGGGATCGGTGCGCGTCAGCAGGATGCCGTAGTCGGAATAATGCGCGCCCGAGGTCCAGATCTTCTGCCCGTTGATGACCCAGTCGTCGCCGTCCTTCTCGGCGCGCGTGCGCAAGCCCGCGACGTCGGAGCCGCCGGCCGGCTCGGAGAACAGCTGGCACCAGACCTTCTCGCCGGAAGCGAGCGGCGGCAGATAAGTGCGCTTATGCTCCTCGCGCGCGAACGCCATCATGGTCGGCCCGCACATGCCGTGGCCGATGATGAACATGCGGGAGAGTTGGCCGAACGGCCCTTCCTCCTGCTGCCAGATCACCCGCTCGATCGGCGAGGCGCCGCGCCCGCCATACTCCTTCGGCCAGTGCAGGCAGGCCCAGCCGGCATCGGCCTTCTTCTTCTGCCAGGCTTTTGCGACCTCAAGAATGTTGGCGTTCTTGAGCACGGTGCGGCCGAGCGAGGATTTGCGCAGCTCTTCCTCGTATTGCGTGGGCGCATTCGCGCCGATCCAGGCGCGGGCGGTGGCGCGGAATTCGGCTTCCTGAGGGGTGTCGTCGAAGTTCATGGTCGTCTTCTTACCTTCGTAGGGTGGGTTAGCCGAAGGCGTAACCCACCTCTTTGGTTTCCTCGTCGACGGAAGTGGTGGGTTACGCCCAGCGGATCGCGCTTCGCGCATCCGCAGGACTAACCCACCCTACGAACCTAATTACGCCGCGTTCTTCTTGCGCATGCGGTCGATCAACTGATCTTCCCAATAGGTGAGGCTGCCGAGGCCGAGCGCCATGGCGTTGGCGCGGCGGTAGTACATGTGGCAGTCGAACTCCCAAGTGAAGCCCATGCCGCCGTGAACCTGGATGTTGTTCTTGGCGCAGTGCTGGAACGCCTGCGTCGCGCTGATGCGCGCGGCAGCAGCGGCTTCCGGCAATTCAGCCGCGTTGGTCGAGAGCGCCCAGGCGCCGTAATAGCTGTTCGAGCGCGCCAGCGTGGCCGAGACATACATGTCGGCGAGCATGTGCTTCACCGCCTGGAACGAGCCGATCTGGCGACCGAAGGCGATGCGGTCGAGCGCGTAGTCGCGGCCCATCTCCAGCGCGCGGTCGGAGCCGCCGACCTGCTCGAACGCACACAATACCGCGGCGCGGTCGAGCACCTGGGTGAGGATGCTCCAGCCTTCGCCGGCAGCTCCCAGTGGCTCGGCCTTGCAGTCTTTGAAGGTGATCTCGGCCTGCCCGCGGGTCGGATCGAGATTGGTGAGGCTTTTCACCTCGACGCCGCCGGCTTTGAGATCAACCAGGAACAGCGAGATATCACCGTCGCGTCCGCTCGAACCTGTGCGCGCAGCAACCACGGCGAAGTCGGCAATCGCACCATCGGCGACCGGTTTCTTGACGCCGTTGAGCACGCCGTTCGCAGCCGTCAGCTTGACGTTCTTCGGCGCGGGATTGCCCTTGCCCTCGAACAGCGCCAGCGTGCCGATCGCCTCGCCCGAGGCAATGGCCGGCAGCCATTTCTTCTTTTGCGCGTCGCTGCCGGCGAACAACAGCGCTTCGGCGGCGAGATACACGGTCGACGAGAACGGCACCGGCGCGTTCGCGCGGCCCATCTCCTCGGCGATCACGCAGAGCTCGAGATGACCGGCGCCGGCGCCGCCGAACTCCTCGGGGATCGCGACGCCGAGGAAACCCATTTCGGCGAGGCCCTTCCAGAGCTCCTTGTCGTAAGGCGCCTTGCCGTCGAGCACCACACGCACCGCCTTGGGCGAGCATTTTTCCGCGAGGAATTTGCGCGCCTGATCGCGGAGCTGCTTCTGGTCGTCGGAGAAGTCGAAGTTCATGGCGCGTACCCGTGTTGATGATGTCGATTACTTGAGAACGATGACGTCTTGATCCGGCTTGTCGGCATACAGCCGCTCCACCAGTGCGGCGCGGCGTTCGAGGCCGGCACGCTGATTGATGTAGCCCTTGTCGGTGAGCTCGTTGCCGTCGATCGAGGGCGGCTCGACCATCAGCATGGCCCGCGCGATGATGCGGCTGCTGGCGCCCTCGCACTCCTTGTTGTGAGTTTCCAGCCCGCGCCTGAAGCAGGCGACGACCTCCGGGTGCTTCACTGCATCCTCGAAGTTCAGCTCGGGATTGCCGACAAGTTGCCGGCAGGCGTGCAAATTGGGCCAGGCCAACAGGCCGATGAACGGGCGGTCCTGCCCCGCGACCAGCGCATCGTGCACGACAGGCGTCGCAGCTGCGATCGTATCGGTGCGGAGCGAACCGACATGCACGAAGGTGCCGGTGGTGAGCTTGAAGTCTTCGACCACGCGACCTGCAAAGATGATGCCCTTCACCGGATCGGAATCGTCGACGAAAACGCCGGCATCACCGATGCAGTAAAAGCCTTCCTCGTCGAACATCTGCTTCGTCAGCTCCGGCTGGCCGAAATAACCGGGCGCGACGTTGACGCCGCGCAGCCGCAATTCGTATTTCGAGCCGCACGGCACCATCTTCAACTCGACACCGGGGAACGGCAGGCCGATCAGGCCGACGCGCTCGGTGTCCCAATAAGTTCCGGTCGAGGTCGGCGCGGTCTCGGTCGAGCCCCAGCCGGTGTAGAACACGATGCGCTCGCCGGTGGTCTTCACCGCGAGGGCCTGCATGCGGTCGTAGAGATCGTCAGGCAGGCGCGCGCCGCCATAGGCCATGATCGAGAGGTTCTTGAAGAACGAGCGGCAGAGCGCGTCGTCCTTCTCCATGGCGGCCGCGAGCGCGGCATAGCCGGCCGGCACGTTGGCGTAATAGGTCGGCGATATCTCGCGCAGGTTTCGCAGCGTCTCCTCGAACTGGCCCGGCATCGGCCGGCCGTCATCGATATAGAGCGTGCCGCCATCGACCAGGATCGGGTGGAACGCCGCGTTGCCGCCCATGGTGTGATTCCAGGGCATCCAGTCCAGCATGGTCGCAACAGGGCCATCAGGCGAACGTGGCCGCACCTGCATCATCATCGCCGCATTGGCGCACATCATCTTCTGCGTGTTGATGACCGCCTTGGGCATGCCGGTCGAGCCTGACGTGAACAGCAGCTTGCCGACGGTGTCGGGCGTGATCTTCGCGATCGACTCCTCGACGTCCTCGGTCACCGGAGTTGCCGCGAGCTCAGCAAAGCTGACGCTCTTGATACCCTCACATGGCCGCGCGACGTGAACCACGGTGACGCCGGCGAGGTCGATCGCCTTCAGTGCCTTCTCGAAGGTCGGGCCGTCCTGCACCATCACCACGGCCGGCTTGATCAGGTCGAACAGGTATTTCAGCTTGACGTGATCGTGGCTCATCAATGAGTAAGCCGGCGAGACCGGCGCTGCCGGGACGCGCGCCTGCATCGCGGCCTGCGTCATCAGCGCATGCTCGATCGAATTGCCGGAGAGGATCGCAACGGGGCGGCCGTCGAGTCCGAGGTTGAGCAGACCTTGCGTCAGCGCATCCACAGTGCGCTTGGCTTCGCCATAGGACACCTTGCGCCATTCGCGATTGGGACCACCGCGCTGAGCGAGCCAGATGCGCTCGGGCGCTTCCTTCGCCCATTTCGCCAGCGAGGCCGGGATGTGCTTCTCGTAAGGCTGCAGCGGAATGCGCGACTTCAGCACCACCGTGCCTTCGCTGCGACGCTCGACGTCGATGTCGCGCGCGAGCCACTCGATCTTGCGAAAGGCGGGCTTCGTCATCACGGCCGCCGCGCTTCCACTCATTTTGCGTCTCCCGGAATTATCGTCCTTTGCGGATCGTTCTCATTCAGCGCTTGATATAGACAGGCTTTCGCTTCTCAAGGAAGGCCCTGATGCCTTCCGAAAATTCCTCCGAGCGGCTGCACAGGACCTGGTTGCGATCCTTCATCGCGATCGCCGCCTCCAGCGATCCCGCATCGACGCTCATGTTGAGACATTCCTTGGATAGCCGCAGGCCCACGGGCGAGGCCGTCATCATCGCCTCGACATAAGGCTCGGCCGCGTCATCGAGCCTGTCCTCGTCCACGACTTCCGAGACGAGGCCGACCGCCAGCGCGCGCTCGGCGCCGATGAACCGGCCCGTGAGGATCAGTTCCGACGCCACGGACACGCCGACCAGCCGCGGCAGGAAATAGCTGGTGCCGATGTCACAGCCACCGAGGCCGAGCTTGATGAAGGCGCAATTCATTCGCGCCGATCTCGTCGCGATGCGGATGTCGGAAGCCAGCGCCAGCGCAAATCCGCCGCCGGCGGCCGCACCCTGCACCAGCGTCAGGATCGGCTGCGGACAACGTCGCATCAGCATCACGATGTCAGCGATGCGGCGCTGCGAGTCCAGCGACTCCGTGACGCCAGGCGGCTCCTGTTGCCCGGCACGGCGGGCCATCGCCGCCTTGAGATCGAGGCCTGCGCAGAAATTCCGGCCGGCGCCCTTCAGCACCACGACACGCGTGTCACGGTTGCGTTGAAGGCCCTGGAAGTAGTCGTTGAGCGCGTCGATCAGCGCCGGATCGAGCGCGTTGAGCTGTTCCGGCCGATTGAGCGTCACCCGGTCGACGCCGTCGTCATGCTCGATCAGCAGCGGTTGGGACATGGGGGCCTCGTGCATCCGCTCTTTGGGTGGCGGTTATTGCGCCCTCTCCCCTTGTGGGAGAGGGCAAGATCGCTGTCAGCCTAGAGTTCACTTGGGTGAGGGGTCTGTCTCCGCAGACGAGATCGGGGAGAGAAACCCCTCATCCGGCGCTTCGCGCCACCTTCTCCCACAGGGGGAGAAGGAAGAAGAGCGCCGCTTACCTCGGCGCCATGCGGATGGCGCCGTCGAGGCGGATGGTCTCGCCGTTCAGCATTGCGTTCTCGACGATGTGCACCGCGAGCGAGCCGTATTCCTTGGCATCGCCGAGGCGCGAGGGATGCGGCACCTGCGCGCCCAGGCTCTTGCGGGCTTCCTCGTTCAGCCCCATCAGCAGCGGCGTGAAGAACAGGCCGGGCGCGATGGTGTTGACGCGGATCTTCTGGCTGGCGAGGTCGCGCGCGGCCGGCAGGGTCAGGCCGACGACGCCGCCCTTCGAGGCCGAATAGGCGATCTGGCCGATCTGGCCTTCATAGGCCGCGACCGACGCCGTGTTGATGATGACGCCACGCTCTTCACCGACGGGTTCGATCGTGACGAGGCGCTCGGCGAACAGCCGCAGGCAGTTGAAGGTGCCGATCAGATTGACGTTGATGATGCGCGCGAACTTTTCCAGCGGATAGACGCCGTCGCGGCCGACGATGCGCTGCGAGCCGCCGATGCCGGCGCAGTTCATCAGCACCCGCGCAACGCCATGCGCGGCTTCCGCCTTGGCGATCGCGGCCTTGATCTGCTCTTCGCTGGTGACGTCGGCATGGAGCGCCACGCCCTTCACCTCGGCCGCGACCTTCTCGGCATTCTCTTTGTTTTGGTCGATCACGCCGATCCTGGCGCCCTTGGCCGCCATGGCGCGGGCGGTCGCCTCGCCGAGGCCCGAACCACCGCCGGTGATGAGAACGGCTACGTCTTTCAATTCCATGACAGGCTACCTTTCCTTGGACGTTTCTTCTCTAGACTTGAGAGTTGCGGCCGGATCATCCGGCCGCGGCAGCTTCCCCGGCTTGCGTGAGGATGCCGCCGCAGATCAGCGTTTCCATGTGCTTGATATATTGCCGGCAGACGTCGTCGGTGACCGGGCCGACGCCGGTCGCGCGAGACATCGCGTGCCGGCCGAAGAACAGATGATCGCAGGCGCCGATCAGGCTGGTGTAGAACAGCACCGGATCGGTCTGGCGGAACTCGCCGCGGCTGACGCCCTCGGCGAGCAGGCGGCGGTGAAAGTCCAGCAGCGGGGCGACGAAGAATTTTGAAACTTCGTCCGCGGAGCCGGCGACGCTCTCATGCAGGAGATAGTGGATCAGCCGGTTCATATAGGGGAACCGGTGATAGGCGCGGATGATGCCGCCGATATGCAGCTTGAGCTTCGCCGTCGCCGTGATCGGCTGCGCCAGCAGATATTCGAGATTGGACATCTCGGTCGCGGCATCCCGCGCGAGCAGTGCCAGCAGCAGCCCGTCCTTGTTGCCGAAGTGATATTTGACCAACGCGGCGTTGGCGCCCGACTTCTGCGCGATGTCGCTGAGCGAAATCTCGATCGAGGAGCGTTCGATCATCAACTCGCTCGCGGCCACGAGCAATTTCTCTGCCGTGGAATTTTTTCCGCTGTGGAGCCTGTTCGGTACGCTGGTAGTCACGGAGATCCCTGAATGCACCTCGATAGGCGCGCAGATAAGCGCAAGCAGTGCCTCATCACAAGAATTAATTGATCGATTGACTAAATGATCTTGCGTCCCTTAAATCCGCCCCGACAACCGACCCAATCAAGAATTCAGGGAGAGACCGACATGGCCGAGGCTTACATCGTCGCCGCTGCGCGTACCGCGGGCGGGCGCAAGGGGGGCCGTCTCGCCGGCTGGCATCCGGCCGATCTCGCCGCAAAAGTGCTGGACGAGCTGGTCGACCGCACCAAGGTCGATCCTGCGCTGGTCGAGGACGTGATCATGGGCTGCGTGATGCAGGTCGGCGAGCAATCCAACAATGTCGCGCGCAACGCGATCATGGCCTCGAAGCTGCCGGAGAGCGTGCCGGGCACCTCGATCGATCGCCAGTGTGGCTCCTCGCAGCAGGCGTTGCACTTCGCCGCGCAAGCCGTGATGTCCGGCACCATGGACGTCGTGATCGCCGCCGGCGTGGAATCGATGACGCGGGTGCCGATGGGCCTGTCCTCGCAGCTCGCCGCCAAGAACGGCTTCGGCCATTACAAGAGCCCGGGCATCGAGGCGAGATATCCCAACATTGTGTTCAGCCAGTTCACCGGCGCGGAGATGATGGCGGAGAAGTACGGCCTGTCGAAGGATGATCTGGACGAATATTCCTATAACAGCCATCAGCGCGCGATCGCGGCGACCCAAGCCGGCCACTTCAAGAAGGAGATCGTACCGCTCGAGATCACCCGCGCCGACGGCTCCAAGGACACCCACCACATCGACGAGGGCATCCGCTTCGATGCCACGCTCGAGGGCATCAAGGGCGTCAAGCTGATCGCCGAGAACGGCAAGCTGACCGCGGCCAGCGCCAGCCAGATTTGCGACGGCGCCTCGGGCGTCATGGTGGTCAACGAGCGCGGCCTCAAGCAGCTCGGCGTCACACCGCTGGCGCGCATCCATCACATGACCATGACCGGCGGCGATCCCGTGATCATGCTGGATGCACCGCTGCACGCCACCAAGAAGGCGCTGGAGAAGGCCGGCATGAAGATCGGCGACATCGACCTGTTCGAGGTCAACGAGGCCTTCGCCTCGGTGCCGACCGGCTGGCTCAAGACCACCGGTGCAGATCCGGCCCGCCTCAACGTCAATGGCGGCGCCATCGCGCTCGGCCATCCGCTCGGCGGCTCCGGCACCAAGCTGATGACGACGCTGGTTCACGCCCTGCACCAGCGCGGCAAGCGCTATGGCCTGCAGACCATGTGCGAAGGCGGCGGCATGGCGAACGTGACGATTGTCGAGCGACTGTAAAAAAAACAAAAGCGAGTAGTGAGTGGCGAGTAGCGAATGGTGAGTAGGCGAAGAGCGGTTGCCCTTCTCCCCTATTCGCCACGCGCTACTCGCCATTCGCGTTTTGAGGAAACGCCATGACTCACCCCTCCATCCATGCCCGCACCACGCCCGACAAGATCGCCTACCAGATGGCCGGCACCGGCAAGGCGATCACCTATCGCGAGCTCGACGAGCTTTCCAACCAGGGCGCGCATCTGTTCCGCTCGCTCGGCCTCAAGGCCGGCGACCACATCGCGCTGCTGATGGAGAACCGCCTCGCCTTCATGGAGCTCTGCTGGGCCGCCCAGCGGAGCGGGCTCTACTACACAGCGATCAGCCGCTATTTGAAGCAGGACGAGATCGACTACATCATCGCCGATTGCGGCGCCAAGGTCGTGATCACGACGCCGAAATGCGCCGACCAGATCAAGGGCCTGATCAAGGGCGCCGCCGGCGAGCCGATCTTCTACATGATGGACGAGCCGCTGCCCGGCTTCCGCTCCTACGACGAGGAAGCAGCAAGTCAGCCGATCACACCGATTGCCGACGAGATCGCCGGCTATGACATGCTGTATTCGTCCGGCACCACCGGCCGGCCCAAGGGCGTCAAGAAGGCGTTTGAAGGCAAGACCATCAACGAGCCGAACCCGCTTCTGCGCGTGCTCTGCGCCGACATGTGCGGCATGAACACCGAAAGCACCTATTTGTCACCGGCGCCGCTCTATCACGCCGCTCCCTTGCGCTTCAACATGATGGCGATCGTGCTCGGCGGCACCTCCATCATCATGGAGCATTTCGACGCCGAGGAATTCCTGACACTGGTCGAGAAATACAAGGTGACGCAGTCGCAGCTCGTGCCGACCATGTTCGTGCGCATGCTGAAGCTGCCGGACGAGATCCGCGCGAAGTACAACGTCTCCACGCTCAAGGGCGCCATTCACGCCGCGGCGCCCTGCCCGGTCGACGTGAAAGCGAAGATGATCGAATGGTGGGGGCCGATCCTGATCGAATATTACGCGGGCTCGGAAGGCAATGGCGTCACCGTCTGCAGCTCGAAAGAATGGCTGGCGCATCGCGGCAGCGTCGGTCGCGCCGTGGTCGGCAAGATCAAGATTCTCGACGAGAACGACGAAGAGCAGCCGACGGGCGAGATCGGCACGGTCTATTTCGCCGACGCTCCGGCGTTCACCTATCACAACGACCCCGAGAAGACGAAGAAAGCCTACAACGCCAAGGGCTGGTCGACGCTCGGCGACGTCGGCTATCTCGACAAGGACGGCTTCCTGTTCCTCACCGACCGCAAGTCCTACATGATCATCTCCGGCGGCGTGAACATCTACCCGCAGGAGACCGAGGATGTGCTGATCACCCACCCCGAGGTCGCCGACGTTGCGGTGTTCGGCGTCCCGAACGAGGAGATGGGCGAAGAGGTGAAGGCGGTGGTGCAGCCGCACGACATGAAGCGTGCCGGCAAGGCGCTCGAGGCCGATTTGATCGCCTACTGCAAGGGCCGCCTCTCTGCCATCAAGTGCCCGCGCTCGATCGATTTCGAAGCCGAGCTGCCGCGCACGCCCACGGGCAAGCTGGTGAAGCGGCATTTGCGCGACAAATATTGGCCGAAGACGGCGGCGAAGATCTAGCGGAGGTCTCGTAGGGTGGGCAAAGGCGCGAAGCGCCGTGCCCACGACGTCTCTATGTTACGACGAGACGGTGGGCACGCTCCGCTTTGCCCACCCTACGGCACGGGTGCAAGCCGCCTCAATCGAACAAACTCGGCGTATGGTTCACCAGCGCGCCTTCGATCTCGAGCATCTTCAGCTTCGTCATCACGCCGCCATTCGCCGAGAAGCCGCCGGGCTTGTTGCCGGCAGCCAGCACGCGATGGCAGGGCACCACGATCGGGCACGGATTGTGGCCGAGCGCCTGGCCGACGTCGCGCGAGAGCTGGACGCCGCCGAGCTGCTTGGCGATGTCGCCATAGGTGAGGGTCTTGCCGGGCGGGATGGCACGCGCGATCGCGTAGACGCCGCGGTTGAACTCGGGCACGCCGTCGAGATCGAGCTCGATATCGGTGAGGTCATCCGGCTCGCCTGCGAGCAGTTTTGTCATGCGGTCGATCGCCTGCTGCACCTCGGCGGTCGGCTCGGTCTCAACGGCATCGCCGTGGCGCTGGCTGATGCGGGTGCGGATCTTCTGCTCGCCGCCCATCGGCAATTGCGTGCCGTTGATGCCGCGCGGGCCCCAGGCGATGGCGCAGAGGCCGATCCTGGTATCGAACAAGGCAAAGTGCTGGTCGGTCATGGCTTGGTTCCTGAGCTTGCGTTGCCGTCGCATGCCCCCAATGTGATCTCGGACCAAATCTAGGCTTGGAAATAGTTGCGATCCACCCGGTTTCCGGGAATCTTGCACAGGAGTTCCAATCCCTTCGCGAGCCCGGAATGCAAAGCCACCACGTCAACGGATACGACATGCCCTATCTCGACGTGGGCGAGGACAGCGGCCGGCCCCCGCTGGTCTGCGTGCACGGCTCGCTCAACGATTTCCGGGTCTGGGGCTGCATCCTCGGCCCGCTGTCGCAACGACACCGGGTGATCGCGGTCAGCCTCCGGCACTTCTTCCCGGCGCGATGGGACGGCATCGGCGACACCTACTCGATCGCCCAGCATGTCGACGACGTCATTGCCTTCATCGAGGAGCTCGACCTCGGGCCCGTCGACCTGATGGGCCATTCCCGCGGCGGGCACATCTGCTTCCGCGTGGCGCAGCGGCGGCCGGATCTGCTGCGGCGGCTGATCCTCGCTGAACCCGGCGGCGAACTCGATGCGAGCCTCGATCCCGACTATGTCGGCGGGCCCTCGCCGCTCCTGGCGCGGTTCACGGCCTCGGGCGAGAAGATCGCGGCCGGCGACGTCGACGGCGGCCTTGCCGTGTTCGTCGACACGCTGGAAGGCGCCGGCACCTGGCCGCGGCTGCCGGCCCTGGTGAAGCAGAACCTTCGCGACAACGCCACCACCCTAATCGGCCAGGTCCGCGACAATCGTCCGCCGTTTTCGAAGGCGGATGCGGAGGCGATCCAGATACCGACGCTATTCGTCCTGGGAGCGCGAACCAAAGGCCTGCTGCCGAAAGTACTGCATGCGCTCGCTGCGCATGTGCCCTATTCCAAGACCGCGATCATCCCGAATGCGACGCATCCGATGTTCGAGCAGGCGCCGCAGAAATACTCCGAAGTGGTTCTCGACTTCCTGGCGAGCTGATCATGCAGACATTCCGCGTCAACGGTTACGACATGGCCTATCTCGAAGTCGGAGAGGGCCATCCGCTGGTCTGCGTGCATGGCACGTTAGGGGATTTCCGCACCTGGTATTCGGTGCTCGGCCCGCTTTCGAAATCCCATCGCGTGATCTCGGTCAGTCTGCGGCATTTCTTCCCCGAACATTGGGATGCCGTCGGCGACGACTACAAGATGGCGCAGCACGTTGCCGACACGATCGCTTTCATCGAGCAGGTGACGCCCGCACCGATCGACCTGATGGGCCATTCGCGCGGCGGCCACATTGCATTCCGCGTGGCGCAGGCCCGGCCTGATCTGCTGCGAAAACTGGTGCTGGCCGAGCCGGGCGGCGATCTCGATGCATCCCTGCCGGTGCCGGAAGGCACGCCCGCGCACCCGCCGCTGGCGGCGCGCACCGCGCGCTCGGTCGAGATGATCCGCGCCGGCGATATCGAGGGCGCGCTGCAGAATTTCTACGAGGGCATCGAGGGTGACGGCTCGTGGCGGCGCGTGCCCGCGGCGGCCAAGCAGCAGCTGCGCGACAACGCGCTCACCTTCCTTGGCCAGATCAACGAGCAGCGCCGGCCCTACACGCTCAGCGACGCACAGGCGATCCGCACGCCGACGCTGCTGATCGGCGGCGGCGCGACGACGGGAAGCCTGTCAGTGATGTGGCGCGTGCTGGCCGCGCACATCGCGGGCGCGCAAACGGCAGTCATTCCGAACGCCGGCCACTGGATGTTCGAGCAAGCGCCACTGGAGTTCGGCGAGGTGGTGAACCGGTTCTTGGCGGAGTAGGTGCTCTCGTCGCCTCTCCCCGCAAGCGGGGAGAGGCGAGGGAAAGAGACCTCACACCTTCCACACGCCGACCGGCATCTTGATCGTTGCATTCAGCCGGTTCCAGACATTGATGGTCGCGATCGACAGGATCAACGTTGCGAGCTCGCGTTCGTCGAAATGCTTGGCGGCCTCGTTCCAGGTTGCGTCGGGCACCGGATCCTCGCGGTCGGCGAGGCGCGTGACGGCCTCGGTCAGCGCCAGCGCGGCGCGCTCGGCGTCGGTGAAATAGGGCGCATCGCGCCAGGCGGACACGGCGAACAGGCGCTCGTCGGTCTCACCAAGCTTGCGGGCGACCTTGGGGTGCATGTCGACGCAGACACTGCAACCGTTGATCTGGCTGGCGCGGAGGTGCACCAGTTCCAGGAGCTTTTCCGGCAGCCCCTGCTTGGTCAGATTGCCGAGGGATTGCAGGACATTCATGGCCTCGGGGAGGACCATGACAGGGTGATTCATGCGGGCGTGCATCTTTTTCGTCTCCATCGCTCGAATGTCGAAGGTTCCGGTCACATCGGCCGGATTGGCTTCGTCATGGGCATGACGGATCGCGACGAGGGAATGTGACCGATGACCGAAAAAAACTTCGAAGACGATTTTCTCAGCCACCAGTTCGAAGCCAGCAGGGACCATCTGCGCGCGGTCGCCTACCGCATGCTGGGCTCCGGCGCCGAGGTCGACGATGCCGTGCAGGAGGCCTGGCTGCGGGTCAGCCGCTACGACATGTCCGATGTTGCGAATTTGCGCGGCTGGTTGACGACCGTGGTCGCGCGCATCTGCCTCGACATGCTGCGCGCACGGAAGTCGCGCAAGGAAGAGCCGATGGGCCCGCATGTGCCCGAGCCGCTCGACGAGACGCGGGAGCGCGAGGCGGAGATGGCCGATTCCGTCGGCGCGGCGCTGCTCGTCGTGCTCGAGACCTTGCAGCCGGCGGAGCGGCTCGCCTTCGTGCTGCACGACATGTTCGCAGTGCCCTTCGAGGAGATCGCGCCGATCGTCGGCCGCTCGGTCGACGCATCGCGGCAACTCGCGAGCCGGGCGCGGCGGCGCGTGCAGGGGGCGCCGGTGCCCGAGACCGACCTGTCGCGCCAGCGCGGAATCGTCGATGCCTTCCTCAAAGCGTCGCGCGAAGGCAATTTCGAGGGGCTGCTCGCCGTGCTCGACCCCGACGTCGTCTTCCGCGCCGATCAGGCCGCGGTGCGGCTCGGCACGCTACCGGAGATCCGGGGCGCGGATGCGGTCGCACAGCTTTACAAGGGCCGCGCCCAGGCCGCGCGGACGGCACTGGTCGACGGCGAGATCGGCGTTGCCGTCATCCTCGGTGGCCAACTGCGCATCGCGCTACGCGTGACGTTCAAGGGCGAGCGCATTGCCGGGATCGAGGCCCTGGCCGATGCGGGAGGGATCGCCGCGCTGGAGGTGGAGGTGCTGGAGGGTTGAGGCGGAGGTTTTTTCCGCGAAAACAACCCCATGCACAGTAGACGGGTATAGCGATATCAATGACTTAGTGAAGCCGCGCGGGCGCCCTGGGCCCGGGCGCGCAGCTCGTCTTGACGCCCTCCCCCTCCCGCGATACCTTCGAATACGGAATTCCGTATTCCCTCCCAGGAGCTGCCGGCGTGATCCCTCTCGACCCGCTCCCAAACCTGATCGACCAGGTCTATGCCCGCATCCTGGAGGCGATCTCCGACCGCACGCTTGAGCCCGGCCAGCGCATCCGGCAGAACGAGCTCGCCGACAAGCTCGGCGTGTCGCGCCAGCCTGTCTCGCATGCGCTGCACCTGCTGCACCGCCAGGGCCTCGTCGCCGAGAGCGGCAAGCGCGGCTTCGAGGTCACCCAGCTCGATCCCGCGCGCATCCGCCAGCTCTACGAGGTGCGCGGCGCGCTCGACGCGCTGGCCGCGCGGCTTGCGGCGAAGCGCGCCGCCAGCGACGCGGCAGGACGCGCACGGCTGGAGGCTGCGTTCGTCGCGGGGCGCGGCATCGACCGCAACACGACACTCACTGAACTGATCGTGCTCGACGTGGATTTTCACCGCGCGATCTATCAGCTCGCCGGCAATCCCGTGATCGAGGAGACGATCGCGCCGCAATGGCCGCATATGCGGCGTTCGATGGCGACAGTGCTGTCGGAGCTCGACTATCGCGGCAGCGCCTGGGCCGAGCACGCCGATATCGCCGGACACATTCTCGCGGGCGACGCGAAGGCCGCCGAAGCCGCCGCGCTGGCGCATGCGCAGACGGCGGGACGGATGACCGAGGAGAGATTGAGGGCGACGGAGGAAGCGGCGGCGTAGCGATTTGCGCTGTCATTCCGGACGCGCGACGCGCGACTCCGGTGCGCAAGTGCGCACCGGAGCTCGGTCCTGCGGACCGCCCCGGAGCGACGAAACGACAAATAAACAAAACAGGAGGAAACGACCCATGAAACTGTCTCAGGAGCAATTGGAGTTCTTCCACCGCGAGGGCTGGCTGTTCCTGCCCGAGCTGTTCAATCAGGAGGAGGTCGATCTGCTGGCGCGCGAGGCGGTCGGCATCTACGACGCCAACCGTCCCGAAGTCTGGCGCGAGAAGAGCGGCGCGCCGCGCACGGCGTTTGCCGCCCATCTTTACAATGAGGCGTTCGGCCTCCTCGGCGCGCATCCACGCATGATCGACCCGGTCGAGCAGCTGTTCGGCGAGCCCGTCTACATGCACCAGTTCAAGATCAACGCGAAATCGGCCTTCACCGGCGACGTCTGGCAATGGCACCAGGATTACGGCACCTGGAAGCGTGACGACGGCATGCCGGAGCCGCGCGCCATGAACATCGCGATCTTCCTCGACGAGGTGATGCCGATCAACGGGCCTCTGATGTTGGTGCCGCGCAGCCAGAACGCCGGCGATCTCGAAGCCTCGCACGACCTCGCCACCACCTCCTATCCGCTGTGGACGTTGGACGAGGCGACGGTGACGCGCCTCGTCGCGCAGGGCGGCATCGTGGCGCCGACCGGCAAGCCAGGCGGCATGCTGATGTTCCACGGCAATCTCGTGCACGGCTCGGCCGGCAACATCACGCCCTTCCCGCGCAAGATCGTGTACCTGACGCTGAACGCGGTCTCGAACTACATCCGCAGCCCGACGCGGCCGGACTACATCGCACATCGCGACTTCGCCCCGATCAAGACGGTGGACGACGACGCGCTGCTGCGGCTTGCCCGTGCGCCGCGGCAGGCGGCGGAGTAAGTAGGTCTCGCGCCCCGGACGCAGCGCAGCGCTTCTTCAGCGATGCGCTGCTGAGCCGGGGCCCATGCCGCGCTGATAGTTTCCTTTCTGGATCCCGGCTCTGCGCAGCAGCACTACGTGCTGCACCGCGTCCGGGACACGACCATTACCAGGACAATTCCCCATGAACCTCTTCCGCCTCCTCCAGGCCCGCGCGTCCGCCGGCAAGCCGGTCCGGGTCGCATTGATCGGCGCAGGCAAGTTCGGCTCGATGTTTCTGGCGCAGGTGCCGCATACGCCGGGGTTGGAGGTGCCCATCATCGTCGACATCGACCGCGACCGCGCGCGCGAGGCCTGCCGCACCGTCGGCTGGAGCGCCGAGCGGATCGCCGCAACCGTCTTCACCGATGACGGCGTGCGCGCCATTGCCGGCGGCGCCATGGACGTGGTTGTGGAGGCGACCGGGAATCCCGCCGTTGGGATCAGGCATGCGCGCGCCGCGATCGCCGCGGGCAAGCATATCGTGATGGTGAATGTCGAGGCCGACGTGCTGGCAGGTCCGCTGCTCGCCGAGGAAGCGCGCAAAGCGGGCGTGGTCTATTCGCTCGCCTATGGCGACCAGCCGGCACTGACCGCCGAGATGGTCGACTGGGCCCGCGCCACCGGCTTCCGCGTCGTCGCCGCCGGTAAAGGCACAAAGTATCTGCCGGCCTATCACGACGTGACGCCTGACGGCGTCTGGCAGCATTACGGCCTGACCGCAGGCGAAGCGCAGTCGGCCGGCATGAATCCGCAGATGTTCAACTCGTTCCTCGACGGCACCAAATCGGCGATCGAGATGGCCGCGATCGCCAATGCCTGCGCCCTCGACGTGCCCACGGACGGCCTGCTGTTTCCGCCCTGTGGCGTCGACGATCTGCCTCACATCATGCGGCCGCGCTCGCATGGCGGCGTGCTGGAGCGGCCGGGCGTGGTCGAGGTCGTCTCCTCGCTCGAACGGGACGGACGGCCGGTGTTCCGCGACCTGCGCTGGGGCGTCTATGTCGTGCTGGAGGCGCCGAACGACTATGCCGCCGACTGCTTCCGGCAATACGGCCTCAAGACCGACGGCAGCGGACGTTATGCGGCGATGTACAAGCCGTATCATCTGATCGGGCTCGAGCTGAACATCTCGGTGCTGTCGGCGGCGCTGCGGGGCGAGCCGACCGGCCAGGCCAGCGGCTTCCGCGGCGACGTCGCGGCAGTGGCCAAGCGCAATCTGCGCGCGGGCGAGATGCTGGACGGCGAAGGCGGCTATACGGTGTGGGGCAAGCTGGTACCGGCGGGCGCAAGCCTCAAGGCCGGCGCGCTGCCGATTGGCCTCGCCCACCGCCTGAAGCTGAAGCACGACGTCGCGCACGGCGCGGTGGTGCGCTGGAGCGACGTCGAGTTCGACGCCGGCAACGAAACGGTGAAGACGCGCAAAGCGATGGAGGCCGCGTTCGCAGCGCAGCATTGAGCGGCGCCACCGCAAGCTCAACCAAAGCGCGCTTGATTTGCGATCCCCCTTTGGTCA
>NZ_JACIHF010000007.1:127500-351149 GCF_014198295.1 Bradyrhizobium sp. CIR18
GCCTTTTTCAACAGGCACCCGTTCGGTCCTCCAGTGAGTGTTACCTCACCTTCAACCTGCTCATGGCTAGATCACTAGGTTTCGGGTCTAATACAACGAACTTGACGCCCTATTCAGACTCGCTTTCGCTACGCCTTCGCCTATCGGCTTAAGCTTGCTCGTTAAATTAAGTCGCTGGCCCATAATACAAAAGGTACGATGTCACCCAGAACGAATCTTGGGCTCCATCTGTTTGTAGGTGTCCGGTTTCAGGTCTATTTCACTCCCCTCGTCGGGGTGCTTTTCACCTTTCCCTCACGGTACTGGTTCACTATCGGTCGCTGAGGAGTACTTAGGCTTGGAGGGTGGTCCCCCCGCGTTCAGACAGGATTTCACGTGTCCCGCCTTACTCGTGGATACATCATCGAATTACTCGTACGGGGCTATCACCCTCTGAGGCCCAGCTTTCCTGACTGGTTCCGATTGTCTTTGATGTATCACTGGCCTGGTCCGCGTTCGCTCGCCACTACTAACGGAGTCTCTGTTGATGTCCTTTCCTCCAGGTACTTAGATGTTTCAGTTCCCTGGGTTTGCTTGAAACCTCCTATGTATTCAGAAGTCTCATACCTTCTCTTGATAACCGGAAATCCAAAACCTCGCGGTCATGGTCCCGATCATTTCTGGTCGAACACCAAGACACAAGGTCTTGGAGTTCCGGCTATCGAAGGTGGGTTTCCCCATTCGGAAATCCATGGATCAAAGCTTCTTCGCAGCTCCCCACGGCTTATCGCAGCGTAGCACGTCCTTCATCGCCTCTCAGCGCCAAGGCATCCACCGAACACCCTTAAGGCACTTGATTGCTCTCATTATCAATGTCCACACACTCGGCAGAATGTTGTCTGCAGAATTACCTTGCGGCACGCGCCCTCGATGAACGCTATCTGCAGCCGGACAATGATTAGAAAGACCAGCTTGCTTCGTAAGATCGTTCCGATAGCGAGGCGGTCAAGCTTCGCTAAAAGGATCATTTACAACTCGCTTGTCTTTCCAGCGCAGCCTTGTGAGCTACTCTTGAAAGACGCACGAGCGCCGAAATGATCCGGAGATAATGAAGTCTCGCGTAGCAATTGCTTGCTGCACGATCCAACTCGGATCGATCTCCTCTTTACGATGTCAGAAATCACGCAACTTGCTGTCTATCCAGACTAACAAGATGCGAAGTGATGTTTCGCGGACGATTGTAGGTGCACGATCAGTCGATGATCAAACCATCTGGTGGAGCCAGACGGGATCGAACCGACGACCTCATGCTTGCAAAGCACGCGCTCTCCCAGCTGAGCTATGGCCCCGTAACCAGAAGACGAATGCTTGCTTGATTAGCCTGCCTTCGCCAAGGCTACGGCACGGCAGCCTTCATATCGAAGGGCTCGCCTAGCCGAAGCAGCGAAGCGCGAAGGCTGGTGGGCCTGGGAAGACTTGAACTTCCGACCTCACGCTTATCAAGCGCGCGCTCTAACCAACTGAGCTACAAGCCCCTAACGCATATCCAGTCAAGGACCAGGGATTCTGCAAGCTTGCAGCCCCAGCGCGTGTTCGTCCGCGAAGAAAGAGAAACGAAGACGGCGAAATCCCGCCAATGCAGCTCAACAATCCTGACGATTGTTGGCCACTGATGTTTCTAAAACGATCCGATAGTGAGCCGAAGCTCGCTGAAGGATCATCCTTAGAAAGGAGGTGATCCAGCCGCAGGTTCCCCTACGGCTACCTTGTTACGACTTCACCCCAGTCGCTGACCCTACCGTGGCCGGCTGCCTCCCTTGCGGGTTAGCGCACCGTCTTCAGGTAAAACCAACTCCCATGGTGTGACGGGCGGTGTGTACAAGGCCCGGGAACGTATTCACCGTGGCGTGCTGATCCACGATTACTAGCGATTCCAACTTCATGGGCTCGAGTTGCAGAGCCCAATCCGAACTGAGACGGCTTTTTGAGATTTGCGAAGGGTCGCCCCTTAGCATCCCATTGTCACCGCCATTGTAGCACGTGTGTAGCCCAGCCCGTAAGGGCCATGAGGACTTGACGTCATCCCCACCTTCCTCGCGGCTTATCACCGGCAGTCTCCTTAGAGTGCTCAACTAAATGGTAGCAACTAAGGACGGGGGTTGCGCTCGTTGCGGGACTTAACCCAACATCTCACGACACGAGCTGACGACAGCCATGCAGCACCTGTGTTCCAGGCTCCGAAGAGAAGGTCACATCTCTGCGACCGGTCCTGGACATGTCAAGGGCTGGTAAGGTTCTGCGCGTTGCGTCGAATTAAACCACATGCTCCACCGCTTGTGCGGGCCCCCGTCAATTCCTTTGAGTTTTAATCTTGCGACCGTACTCCCCAGGCGGAATGCTTAAAGCGTTAGCTGCGCCACTAGTGAGTAAACCCACTAACGGCTGGCATTCATCGTTTACGGCGTGGACTACCAGGGTATCTAATCCTGTTTGCTCCCCACGCTTTCGTGCCTCAGCGTCAGTATCGGGCCAGTGAGCCGCCTTCGCCACTGGTGTTCTTGCGAATATCTACGAATTTCACCTCTACACTCGCAGTTCCACTCACCTCTCCCGAACTCAAGATCTTCAGTATCAAAGGCAGTTCTGGAGTTGAGCTCCAGGATTTCACCCCTGACTTAAAGACCCGCCTACGCACCCTTTACGCCCAGTGATTCCGAGCAACGCTAGCCCCCTTCGTATTACCGCGGCTGCTGGCACGAAGTTAGCCGGGGCTTATTCTTGCGGTACCGTCATTATCTTCCCGCACAAAAGAGCTTTACAACCCTAGGGCCTTCATCACTCACGCGGCATGGCTGGATCAGGGTTGCCCCCATTGTCCAATATTCCCCACTGCTGCCTCCCGTAGGAGTTTGGGCCGTGTCTCAGTCCCAATGTGGCTGATCATCCTCTCAGACCAGCTACTGATCGTCGCCTTGGTGAGCCATTACCTCACCAACTAGCTAATCAGACGCGGGCCGATCTTTCGGCGATAAATCTTTCCCCGTAAGGGCTTATCCGGTATTAGCACAAGTTTCCCTGTGTTGTTCCGAACCAAAAGGTACGTTCCCACGCGTTACTCACCCGTCTGCCGCTGACGTATTGCTACGCCCGCTCGACTTGCATGTGTTAAGCCTGCCGCCAGCGTTCGCTCTGAGCCAGGATCAAACTCTCAAGTTGGACTTGAACTTTGAACCGGCTGATCACAACGTTTGACGAGGTCCCACCATTATCGACCGAAGTCGATGTGCTGCCTGCGATTCACATCGCTGGCAACGATGGTGTTTCCTTTGAAACGTGTACCGCCGAAGTCTTTCGTCCGGTCCCGACCAGAAAAGCCGAAGCTTTTCAGGAGCGAGACCCGCAAGGACTCCGCCGTCCACGTTTCTCTTTCTTCATCTTCACTTGTCAAACAGCCCGGGACCGTGGAGGCCCCAACCTTCCTGAGAGGAAGGGTTCCGACACCCTTACCGACGATGGATGAACTCCAATCGACTTACGTCGACTGTTGTGTCACTCAACAAGGTGAGGAGCATCAGTGGCGCGTTCGCTCGCCTTGGTCAGTGACCCGGCGGCGCCGCGCTCAGTGGTCGGGTTATAGGCCCCCGCACTCGGGATTGTCAACGCCCATTGTCAACAAATCGTCGCACGGTGGATTGTCGCGAAAAACAACGTGTTTCCAGGCGGTTACAAGGACCGCAGATGCGCCGATCCGGTCGGGCCGGTGAAAAAACTTGAAAAAAGTTTGGGCCCCAGGGGGCTCCGGAGCCGACCTGGGAGGGGTTGTGGGTGGGACAGGGAAGCAACCTGGCGAGCCACCTGGGAAGCCACATCGGAAGCCACATGGGGAACGGCTTGGCGAGTGGATTGGCGCGCGGGTCGGGATCGACACAGGGTACTTGGGGAGGGCTTGAGGGGCGGCTTACCGTACCTTCGCGGTGGGAAGCAGCTTGCAGCACCCTCTCGGGAGGCCCCCGCCCTCCGGCCGTTCGGGAAACTTTTTCGATGACAGGCGCCGTACTTGAGCCACAATCCCGCGGCGTTCTGATAAGAGACAAGCTTGAATCGCAGGGATGCCAGTGGGGGCTGCCGGCGGTTTTCATGGGGTCAGAGGAAGGCGATCTTGCAGATGACGCGGCCTTCCTCCGACATTCGAGAGACATCGAGAGAGCTTCACCCGTCCAGCTGTTCGTAATTTCGGCCGGCCCCACCCGAGGGGCCTTCTGAGCACGGACGCCTGCGCGGCTTGCCTTTTCCGGCGATCCCCCTTCAAGAGGGCGACCAGGACGAGGTTCGAAAGCGGGCATCTTGGGTCGTTGATTGGGGGACTTGCGTTGAACCACAGGACATCACGCGGCGCTTACGGGCGTGAGACCGGGATCATCGATCTCGGCCACGAGCCGCCGCTGTCCGTCGATGGTTCTGAAGCCGCCGTAATCGACCGCCGCCGCGTCTCGGTGCAATGGTTCAGCGGGACAATCTTGACCGGACTCTGCGGCGCAGCCCTGATCGGCGGCGCCGTTTTCGCATCGCTCGACGGCGAGATGACCTTCGCCAAGGTGCCGGAGCGGGTCGAGGGCGCGTTGCGCGGTGCATTCGGCGCCGCCGATCGCGCCGCCACGCTGCACAAGAGCGACCGCCTGCCGCCACCGAGCGAATCCACGGCGTCCCGCAACATCATGCGCGTCTCCACGGTGGCGCGCGTCGGCAACCGCGACGTGATGCGGGTGCGCCCCTTCGTCCGAATCGCCGGCAATCTGTCGATGACGACGAGCGACCTGTCGGCGAAGATCCCGCCGTTCAACGCCCAGCGCCTGCTCACCGATGTCGGCTCCGATCCGAAGACCGCGTCCGACGATCCCAACAATCCCGAAGCGGTCGAGCCCGACGCCGAAGTGTCCTTTGTCACCAAGGACCTGTCGCCGGTGCTGCCGAAGGCCAAGATTTCCGCGGTGGTGGCGCTCGACGACATCCTGATGCGGGTGCGCGATGCCGCCAACTGGCGCGGCAATGGCGGAGTGCGCTACGCCTCGCTCGCCAATGCCGCAGCCGACGTCTCCGGCGCGACCGGCCCGTCCGACATCAGAACCGCCTACGCCGCCGAAGCTTCGCCCTCCGATCCCTATGCCGGCTTCGAGACGCGCGTGGTGCCGGAAAACGTCACGCTTCTGCCCAAGACCAAGGAGCAGATCACCGGCGGCAATCCCAACGGCGAACGCGTCCATCTGGTCAAGAAGGGCGACAGCGTCGCCTCGGTGCTGCGCGATCTCGGCGCGAACGCCGACGAGATCAAGGCGATCACCGCGACGCTCGGCCCCCGCGGCCGCGACGGCGGCCTCAAGGACGGCGAGAAGCTCCGCATCCTGATGGCGCCGGCGAGTCCTGGCGCCCGCCTCCAGCCCTATCGCGTCGTCGTCGCCAACGAGACCATGGTCGAGGCGATCGCGGCGCTGTCCGATCTCGGCAAATACGTCGCGGTCGACGTCTCCAGCATGAACACCGTCGCCGATGCCGCGGCCAGCGCCAGCAGCGATGACGACGATGATGACGACGGCTCCGGCGTGCGGCTCTACCAGAGCATCTACGAGACCGCGATGCGCAACAAAGTGCCGATGCCGGTCATCGACGACATGATCAAGATCTACTCCTACGACGTCGATTTCCAGCGCAAGGTGCAGCCGGGCGATTCCTTCGACGTGTTCTACGCCGGCGAGGACGAGGGCGTGACGTCGACGGAGAAGAACGACGTGCTGTTCGCCTCTCTCACGGTCGGCGGCGAGACCAAGAAATACTACCGCTACCAGAGCCCCGACGACGGCGTCGTCGACTACTATGACGAGACCGGCAAGAGCGCGAAGAAATTCCTGGTCAGAAAGCCCGTCAACAACGCCATCATGCGCTCCGGCTTCGGCGGCCGCCGC
Source organism: Bradyrhizobium sp. CIR18 (assembly GCF_014198295.1). NCBI lineage: Bacteria > Pseudomonadati > Pseudomonadota > Alphaproteobacteria > Hyphomicrobiales > Nitrobacteraceae > Bradyrhizobium > Bradyrhizobium sp. CIR18. Next base: position 133,437 of record NZ_JACIHF010000007.1, read on the forward strand.
CACCCGATCCTGGGCTATGTGAAGATGCACACCGGCGTCGACTGGGCCACCGCCTACGGCACGCCGATTTTCGCGTCCGGCAACGGCGTGATCGAGAAGGCCGGCCCCGAAGGCGGCTACGGCAAATATATCCGCATCAAGCACAACAACGGCTACGAGACGGCCTACGGCCACATGTCGGCGTTCGCCAAGGGCATGGAGATCGGCAAGAAGGTGCGGCAGGGCCAGGTGATCGGCTTCGTCGGCTCATCCGGCCTGTCGACCGGCCCGCACGTCCATTACGAGATCCTGGTCAACGGCCGCTTCGTCGACCCGATGCGTGTGAAGCTGCCGCGCGGCCGTTCGCTCGAGGGCCCGATGCTCGCAGGCTTCGAGAAGGAGCGCGACCGGCTCGACGGCATGATGAGCGGCCGCGGCGGCGCCATCGCCCGCATGTCGGATGCGACCGGCGGCCCGTTGCAGGTCAGCAACCGCTAATTGCAACCGGTCGGCATCGGCCGGACATCTCAAGATCCGATCCGAATTGGACGTTCTCGCGCGAGGCGCGCTTGGCGGCGGCTCAACGTCAAGTTTTGTTTGCCAAAGCGGCACCAGGGGCGAATACTTTCCAAAAAACGGGAGGTCTCGCCATGAAGAACAGGCTCGCCTGCGCAGCATTCGTCGCTGCCCTTTTCGCTACCACGAGCGTATCGGCCGAGACTTGGGAGGTCACCAAGCTGGTCCAGGGCTCGGCGTTCCATGGCGTGCATGGGCTCGGCATCGACAAGGCCGGCCACCTGTTCGCCGGCAGCGTCGCCGGCGCGGCGCTCTACGAGGTCGACATATCAGGCGGTACCGCCAAGGTTGCAATCCCCTCGCCGATCGGAATGGCCGACGACATTGCCTTCGCGCCCGACGGCACCATGGCCTGGACCGGATTCCTCACCGGCGATCTCTATGCGCGCAAGGGCGACGGCCCGATCAAGAAGCTCGCGAGCGGCCTTCCCGGCATCAACTCGCTCGCCTTCCGCAAGGACGGCAGGCTCTACGCCACCACCGTTTTCCTCGGCGACACGCTCTATGAGATCGACGTCGAGGGCGTGAAGCCGCCGCGCCAGATCATGGAGAAGATGGGCGGCCTCAACGGCTTCGAGTTCGGTCCCGACGACAAGCTCTACGGTCCGCTCTGGTTCAAGGGCCAGGTCGCAAAAGTCGACGTCGACAAGTCCGAGCTGACCGTCGTCGCCGACGGCTTCAAGGTCCCGGCCGCGGTGAACTTCGATTCCAAGGGCAATCTCTTTGTGGTCGACACCGCGCTCGGCCAGCTCGTCCGCGTCGATCCCAAATCGGGCGCCAAGACCATGGTCGCACAATTGAAGCCGTCACTGGACAATCTCGCCATCGACGACAAGGACCGCATCTACGTCTCCAACATGGCCGACAACGGCATCCAGGAGGTCGACCCCGCGACCGGCCAGGCCAGGCAGATCATCATCGGCAAGCTCGCTTTGCCCGGCGGCATCGGCGTCACCTCGGAGAACGGCAAGGATACGATCCACCTCGCCGACGTGTTCGCCTATCGCACGGTGGATGGGGCGACCGGCGAGGTCACCGAAAAGGCGCGCATGCACGCCGCCGACACCACGCTCGAATATCCCATGAGCGCGACGGCGCGGGGCAACGACGTGGTGCTGTCGAGCTGGTTCACCGGCACGGTGCAGGTGATCGACGCCAAGACCGGCGCGACGCGCGACATGCTGCATGGCTTCAAGGCGCCGCATGATGCGATCGTGCTCGCCGACGGCAGCATTTTGGTCGCCGAGCTCGGCACCAAGTCGCTGGTCAAGGTGAGCGGTGAGCACGGCAAGGATCGCACCACGCTGATCGGCGACCTCGAGGGCCCGGTCGGGCTCGTTCGTGGCAAGACCGACGAGGTCTACGTCACCGACGCCTTTGCGGGCACTGTCTCGAAGATCGACAGCAACGGCGAAAAGACTGTGGTCGCCAAGGAGCTGAAGATGCCGGAGGGCATTGCGCGCGGCAGCGACGGCAAGCTGATCGTTGCGGAAGTCGGCGCCAAACGGCTGATCGAGATCGCGCCGGAGAGCGGCAAGATCACCGAGATCGCGGCCAATCTCCCGATCGGCCTCGCGGGCGCTCCTGGAGGGTTGCCGACCAACATTCCGACAGGCGTGGCGGTCGGGGCGACGGGGGTGATCTACTTCTCGTCCGACATCGAGAACGCGATCTACAAGGTCTCGAAGAAATAGCGATCGACCGGGGGGCAAGCCGGGCAAGAACAATTCGCCCCGGAGAGGATGACCTCTCCGGGGCGATAATGTTTAACGGCGACCGCCCGCGTTTCAGTTCAGCTTGCGCTTCGCCACCGGCGCCTCGAACTGGGTGATCTCGGCGGTCTGCGGCGCCTTGCCGTTGAAGGTCAGGACGTTGCCTTCGGACGAGATCGCGACAGTATCGCCGTCCCTGACGTCGCCGGCGAGGATCATCTCGGCGAGCGGGTCCTGGACGTGACGCTGGATCACGCGCTTCAGCGGCCTTGCGCCGTAGGCGGGATCCCAGCCCTTGGCGGCGAGCCAGTCGCGTCCGGCGGCATCGAGCGTCAGCACGATCTTGCGATCGGTCAGCAGCCTCTGCAGCCGCGCGAACTGGATCTCGACGATCCGGCCCATCTCGCTCCGCTGCAAGCGGTGGAACAGGATGATCTCGTCGACGCGGTTGAGGAATTCGGGGCGGAAATGCCCGCGCACCATTGCCATCACCTGCTCGCGCACGGCCGAGGTGTCCTCGCCCTCCGGCTGGTTCACCAGGAATTCCGAACCGAGGTTCGAGGTCATGATGATCAGCGTGTTGCGGAAGTCGACGGTGCGGCCCTGGCCGTCGGTCAGGCGGCCGTCGTCGAGCACCTGCAACAGGACGTTGAAGACGTCAGGATGCGCCTTCTCGATCTCGTCGAACAGCACCACCTGGTAGGGCCGGCGCCGCACGGCCTCGGTGAGCGCGCCGCCTTCGTCATAACCGACATAGCCCGGAGGCGCACCGATCAGCCGCGAGACCGAGTGCTTCTCCATGTATTCGGACATGTCGAGGCGGACCATCGCGGTCTCGTCGTTGAACAGATACTCCGCGAGCGCCTTGGTCAGCTCGGTCTTGCCGACGCCGGTGGGCCCCAAGAACATGAACGAGCCCGTGGGGCGGTTCGGGTCCTGCAAGCCCGCGCGCGAGCGACGCACGGCGGTTGCGACCGCGCGCACGGCCTCGGCCTGGCCGACGACGCGGGTGCCGAGCTGCTCCTCCATCTTCAGGAGCTTTTCCTTCTCGCCCTCCAGCATCTTGTCGACGGGCACGCCGGTCCAGCGCGAGACCACCTGCGCGATGTGGTTGGCGGTGACCGCCTCCTCCATCATCTCGCCGGAGCCTTCACGCGCCTCGATATCCGCAAGCTGCTTCTCGAGCTGCGGGATCCGGCCATAGGCGAGCTCGCCGGCCTTCTGGAATTCGCCGCGACGCTGGGCGTCGGCGAGATCGACGCGCAGCGCGTCAAGCTCCGACTTCAGCTTCTGGGCGTTGGAGAGCTTGTTCTTCTCCGCGCTCCAGCGTGCCGTCAGCGCCGCGGACTTCTCCTCGAGCTCGGCGAGCTCTTTCTGGAGCGCCTCGAGACGGGACTTGGAGCCGGGATCGCTTTCCTTCTTGAGAGCTTCCTGCTCGATCTTGAGCCGGATGATCTCGCGGTCGAGCGAATCCAGCTCTTCCGGCTTGGAATCGACCTGCATCTTCAGCCGCGCAGCCGCCTCGTCCATCAGGTCGATCGCCTTGTCGGGCAGGAAGCGGTCGGTGATGTAGCGGTTCGACAGCGTCGTCGCGGCCACCAGCGCGGAATCCGTGATCCGCACGCCGTGGTGCTGCTCGTACTTGTCCTTGAGGCCGCGCAGGATCGAAATGGTGTCCTCGACCGAAGGCTCGCTGACGAAGATCGGCTGGAAGCGCCGCGCCAGCGCGGCGTCCTTCTCGACGTGCTTCTGGTACTCGTCGAGCGTGGTCGCGCCGATGCAGTGCAGCTCGCCGCGGGCGAGCGCGGGCTTGAGCAGATTGGAGGCGTCCATCGCGCCGTCGCCTTTGCCGGCGCCGATCAGGGTGTGCATCTCGTCGATGAAGAGAACGTAGGTGCCCTCGCTCGCGGTCACCTCCTGGAGCACGGCCTTCAACCGCTCCTCGAACTCACCGCGGTATTTTGCGCCCGCGATCAGCGCGCCGAGGTCGAGCGAGAGCAGCTTCTTGTCCTTCAGGCTCTCCGGCACGTCGCCGTTGACGATGCGCAGCGCCAACCCTTCCGCGATGGCGGTCTTGCCGACGCCGGGCTCGCCGATCAGGACGGGATTGTTCTTGGTCCGGCGCGACAGCACCTGGATCGTACGGCGGATTTCCTCGTCGCGGCCGATCACCGGATCGAGCTTGCCGTCGCGCGCGGCCTGGGTCAGGTCGCGGGCATATTTCTTCAGCGCGTCATAGGCGTTCTCGGCGGTCGCGCTGTCGGCCGTGCGGCCCTTGCGCAGCGCCTCGATCGCCGCATTGAGGTTTTGCGGGGTGACGCCGCCCTTGGCGAGGATGGTGCCGGCCTCGCTGGTTTTTTCCAGCGTCAGGCCGAGCAGCAGCCGCTCGACGGTGACGAAGCTGTCGCCAGCCTTCTCGCCGGCCTTTTCGGCGGCATCAAAAGTGCGGGCGAGCTCGGGCGCCAGATAGATCTGGCCGGCGCCGCCACCGCTGACCTTCGGCACCTTGCCGAGGGCATCCTCGGTCGCCTTCAGGATTGCGCGGGAATTGCCGCCGGCGCGGTCGATCAGACCGGAAGCCAGCCCCTCATTGTCGTCCAGCAGGACCTTGAGCACGTGCAGGGTGGAGAACTGCTGGTGCCCCTCGCGCATCGCGAGCGACTGCGCTGACTGGACGAAGCCCCTGGAGCGTTCGGTGTATTTGTCGATATTCATCTTTTCTGTCCCTCGGCCTGCCCTCAGGGCCCTCTAAGGCACCCCAAACGGCATCTTCATTGGGTTTCCGATTACCGCATTGACGTTTCTCAACCGGTAACGGTCGTCTTCTGTCGGCGTTGCCGCCGGCCTGAGCCAGATGTGGGAAGCAGGTTGCGGATGCGAAAGAGGCGCGTTCACAATTTCGTGCGCCGATCCGTCGGCTTGGCGGGGCCAGGTCGAATCCCTTAAGTAGCGTCATGACAGCCAGCCAGACTGCCGAAATCACCGGCCTTTACCGCTACCCGATCAAGGGCCTGACGCCGGAGGCCCTGCGCCGCGTCCCCTTGCGGACCGGCCAGACCCTGCCCGCCGACCGCCGCTACGCCATCGAGAATGGCCCGAGCGGCTTCGATCCCGAGGCGCCCGAGTGGAAGCCGAAAATCCAGTTTCTGATGCTCGCACGAAATGAGCGGCTTGCCGAGCTCGACAGCCGCTTCGACGATGCCACCCATGTCTTGACCATCCGCAAGGACGGCCAGATCGTCGCCAGCGGCGATCTGGAAACCGCGGTCGGGCGCGCCGCCATCGAGCGCTACTTCGCGGAAAATTTCCAGCCGGAGCTGAAGGGCCCGCCGAAGCTGCTGTCCGGCCGCGATCACAGCTTCTCCGACGTCGCCCGGAAGGTGGTCTCCATCATCAATCTCGGCAGCGTCCGCGCCATCGAGACCATGCTGGGCGGGACCGCCGTGCATCCGCTGCGCTTCCGCGCCAATCTCTACGTGAAGGGCTGGCCGGCCTGGTCAGAGCTCGATCTCGTCGGCCAGACGCTGGCGATCGGCGCGGCGCGCCTGAAAGTGGTCAAGCGCATCGTCCGCTGCCCGGCCACCAATGTCGACCCGGTGACGGCCAAGCGCGATCTCGAGATACCGCCGACGCTCTCGCGCAATCTCGGCCACATGGACTGCGGCATCTATGCCGAGGTGATCGAAGGTGGCGAGATCAGCGTCGGCGATGCGGTCGCGGTGGAAGAGCCGAAGCTGGTTTGAGCCGGCACCGGTACCGTAGGGTGGGCAAAGCGACTTGTCCGCCATAGCTCGAAGAGCGACGGCGGAAGCGTGCCCACGCAATATCTGCGACGGAGAGAGATGGTGGGCACGGCGCAAGTTCCCACCCTACGGCTCCGTCCTTAGTTCGGCATCAAATATGCGTAGATCCGGCCGCGCGAGACCGGCGCCTCGCGGACGCGGTTGCCGTTGTTGCCGGAGATCATGATCGGATTGCCCTGTGCATCGATGCCGGTAATGATGCCGACATGACCGCCGCGGCGACCGCGCGACATCACTGCGATGGCGCCGACCTGCGGACCGGAGACGCGGGTGCCGTAGCGGGCGAACGAGCTCGCCATGTCGGAGCCTGAGCCCTTATGGCCGGTATGCTCCAGCACCATGTTCATGAAGCGCGCGCACCACAGGCTGCCGCGCCCGGTCGGATTGCCGCCGACATAGCGGCGCGCCTCGGACACCAGGCTCGATCCGCCGCCGAAGCCGCCGCTTGCAGCCATGGTGTTGTTGGCCATGCCGCCGCTGTTGGCGTTCGGATCATAGCTCGCCTGGGTGTCGGCGAATCCGCTCGCCCGCAACTGCGCCGCGCTGCGCTCGAAGCGCGAGCTGCGTGCATGGTGGCGGTAATGATGATGTCTGGCGTGGTGCACGTGTGCGTGCCGCTCTGCGCTATGACGATGATGCGGCCGCGCTGAGGCCGGAGAAACGAACGCGGCAACCGCCGCGAAGAAGATCGCCAGCGCGACTACACAACGCGACAGGCGAGACGCAAACAACTCAAACATTCTTCATCCTTCGTTGACACCCCACTTCCCGATCGGCCCGTGCAACGGCCGACATCGGTCTGGCCGTTAAGCCGTCCGATGTGGCGAGAAAAAGACGCGGGCTGCCTGCGAATAGCTGTGATGATTTTGCGCCGACACTGATCGAGGCCGCCGCATTGCGGACAACAGCATTAACTGCAATCCTGCAAAGGCGGCTTGAAGAGAGGGAAACGGTTAATGCCCCACGCCACGACCAGGGACGACGTCCGCATCTATTTTGAGGAAGCGGGTCAGGGAACGCCGATCATTTTTCTGCACGAGTTCGCGGCCGACTACACCAATTGGGAGCCGCAGATGCGTTACTTCTCGCGCGGCCACCGCTGCATCACCTATTCGGCGCGCGGCTACACGCCGTCGGACGTGCCGGAGGGCGAGGTTTACAGCTACACGCATTTCTATAGCGATGCGCTCGCGGTGCTCGATCATCTCAAGATTGAGCGCGCGCATCTGGTCGGCCTGTCGATGGGCGCCTACTCCTCGCTCCAGATCGGGCTCAACGCGCCGCAGCGCGCGTTGTCGATGACGCTGGCCGGCGTCGGCTCCGGCTCGGAGATCGAGAACCTGGAGGCCTGGCGCAAGCAGTGCCGCGCCAATGCCGAGCAGTTCGAGACGCTGGGCTCCGCCGAGGTCGCGAAAGTCACGCGCGAGGCGCCGAGCCGGATTCCCTTCCTGGTGAAGGATCCCCGCGGCCACGCCGATTTCTACGCCGCGCTGGCGCGCCACGACGCCAAGGGGTCGGCACGCACGATGCGCGGCTTCCAGGGCCGCCGCCCCTCGATTTACACGATGACGGATGCGATCAAGCGCGCATCGACGCCGGCGCTGATCATCTGCGGCGACGAGGACGATCTATGCGTCGGACCGAGCCTGTTCCTGAAGAAGCATCTGCCTGCGGCGGGGCTGGCGATGTTTCCGAAGTCGGGCCACGTGCTCAATCTCGAAGAGCCCGCGCTGTTCAACGCGAGCGTGGAGCGCTTCGTGGCGCTGGTTGAGGCCGGGCGATGGCCGGTGCGTGATCCCAGGTCGCTGGCGCATTAGGCACAGGCGCAGCAAATACTCCGTCGCGTAGCCCGGATGGAGCGAAAGCGTAATCCGGGATTGTCAACGCGGCGCGACTTGCCCCGGATTGCGCTGCGCTTCATCCGGGCTACGGGGTTCGGTTAGGTCTGCACTATGAAACGCCCCGCGCTCTCAACTCCGTCACCCTGAGGTGGCCGCTTCTTCAGCGGCCCTCGAAGGGCGACGGCCACGCTCTCGCCACAGCGAGAGATGAGCACGCCGAAACACTCGGCCGCTCATCCTTCGAGGCTCCCGGCGCGATGCTTCGCATCGCGCCACTCGCGCCTCAGGATGACGGGTCAGGCCGCAGCAGGCGAGAAAAACTACTTCCCCCCGCCGCGGCTGAGCAAGAACACCGCCTGCTCGCCGAACATGTTCCACACCCACCAGGGCAGATTCAGCGGCACCGGGCGGCCGTAGAGATCGAGCGCGACCGAGCGCTCCATCTTGACGTTGATCTCGTCGCAGAGCTGCACGAAATCCTTGATGGTGCAGAAATGGATGTTGGCGGTGTCGTACCATGTCGCCGGCAAATTCTCGGTGCGCGGCATGTGGCCGCCGACCAGGAGCTGCAGCCGCATCTTCCAGAAACCGAAATTCGGGAACGAGACGATGGCGCGGCGGCCGATGCGCAGCAGATTCTCCAGCACCACGCGCGGCTGCCGCGTCGCCTGCAGCGTCTGCGACAGGATCACATAGTCGAAGGCGTCATCCGGATAATTGACGAGATCGGTGTCGGCGTCGCCCTGCACCACCGCAAGGCCCTTGGCGACGCAGCGATTGACGCCCTCGCGCGACAGCTCGATGCCGCGGCCGTCGATGCCGCGCGTCTCCAGCAGCTGGAGCAGATCGCCCTCGCCGCAGCCGACGTCGAGCACCTTCGAGCCGGGCTTCACCATCTCGGCGACCAGCAGATGATCGGCGCGATATTGACCGGACGAGGTGGTCGTCACGCCGTTCAGCGGCAGCGCTTCCTGTACAGACATCGCTAGCCGTCCTTCTTGCCGGTGAGCCCGCGCGCCTTGCCGGCGGATTGCAGGAAGGCGCGGGAGATGTCGAAGAATTCGGGAACGTCGAGCAGGAAGGCGTCATGGCCGCGATCGGTCTCGATCTCGGCGAACGACACCCGCGCGCTCGATGCATTCAGCGCGTGCACCAGCGCGCGCGATTCCGAGGTCGGAAACAGCCAGTCGCTGGTGAAGGAGACCACGCAGAAGCGGGTCTTGATGTCGACGAACGCCTTGGCGAGCACGCCGCCTTGGTCGGCGGCGATGTCGAAATAGTCCATCGCGCGCGTCAGATAGAGGTACGAGTTGGCATCGAAGCGCTCGACGAAGGACGAGCCCTGGTAGCGCAGATAGCTCTCGACCTGGAAGTCGGCGTCGAACGAGAAGGTCGGCAGCTCGCGGTCCTGCATGCGCCGGCCGAATTTTCGATGCAGCGCCGCATCCGAGAGATAGGTGATGTGCGCCGCCATCCGCGCCACCGCGAGCCCGCGATGCGGATGGATGCCGTGATCGGCATAGCCGCCGCCGTGCCAGTCGGGATCGGCCATCACGGCCTGGCGGCCGAGCTCGTGGAAGGCGATGTTCTGCGCCGAGTGCCGAGTCGCGCAGGCAATCGCCAGCGCGGAGAACACGCGGCCCGGATAGGCGGCGGTCCATTGCAGTACCTGCATGCCGCCCATCGAGCCGCCGACCACCGCAAACAGCGTGTCGACGCCGAGCCGGTCGACCAGCATCGCCTGCGCACGCACCATATCGGGGATGGTGATGACCGGGAAATCCAGGCCCCAGACCTTGCCGGTGGCAGGATTGATCGAGGCCGGCCCGGTCGAGCCCATGCAGCCGCCGATCACGTTGGAGCAGATGATGAAGTAGTGCTTGGGATCAATCGGACGTCCAGGGCCGACCAACGTCTCCCACCAGCCGGGCTTGCCGGTGACGGGATGCACATTGGCGACATGTTGATCGCCGGTCAGCGCATGGCAGATCAGCACCGCGTTGGAGCGATCGGCGTTGAGCTCGCCATAGGTCTGGTAGGCGATCTGGAACGGGGTGAGATCGACGCCGCAATCGAGCCGCAGCGGCTGCTCGGCGCCGAAATGCGCGATCTGCGAGCTTGGATGATCCACCTCGTGCGACCGCTCGTCGGCGCTGATCGCAGGACTCGGTATCGACTTGACGCCACCCATCTGACCATCGACCTCGTTTGCGATCAAACGCGTGATCGCCACTTGCATCAGGCCATGAAAAACCCGGCCTGAACGATAGGTTCGGCCGGGATCGGAAGCGTCCCCGGCCTGTTTAGCGAGTTTTTTAACGTGGCTGCAAGCCGGCCGGCTCAAATGACCACGGAACGGGCAAAAACTACCGTCTTGGGTGGTTTTCGTCAAGTCGCGGCCGGGATCGGCCCAATTCGTCTCTCTCGCGTCATCCGAAAAGGACGTGATTTCTCTTTGCTTTCGCCGTCCCGACTGCCTAATCAGGACATCCCCCATCGAAACCATCGACAGCCAGACATGTCCCAACGTCCGCCCGCGCCACCATCGCTCCAGGAACTGCGCAAGGAGATCGACGCGATCGACGAGGGCATGCATCGCCTGCTGATGCAACGCGGCGACATCATCGATCGCCTGATCCAGGTGAAGCAGACCCAGGAGGTCGGCTCGGCGTTCCGCCCCGCGCGCGAGGCCGCCATGATGCGTGACCTCGTGCAGCGTCATCGCGGCATCCTGCCGCTCGACACGGTCGAGAGCATCTGGCGCGTCATCATCTCGACGTTCACTTACGTGCAGGCGCCGTTCTCGGTGCATGCCGACATCTCGGCGAGTGAGCCGGCGATGCGCGATTCCGCGCGCTTCCATTTTGGCTTCACGGTGCCTTACGTCGCGCATTTCAGCGCACAGGCCGCGGTCGAGGCGGTGGCGAAATCCAAGGGCGATCTGGCGCTGGTCTCGGCGACGTCGAGCCGCACGCCATGGTGGCTCTTGCTCGAAACGGAAGGCGCGCCGAAGATCATCGCGCGGATGCCCTTCGTCGAGCGCGCCGACCATCCGGCGGCGCTGCCGGTGTTCGCGATCTCGCGGGTCGCCGACAGCGCCCTGGTGACGGAGGTCGAGACCTTCAGCGTCCGCGTCTCCGGCTGGAACGCCGAGGTCGCGCGGGCCCTTTCGCCGCTCGCCGAGATCGTGGCGGTACCCGACACCGCCTTCGACGGCGCAGCGCTGCTGGTCTCGGTCACGAATGCGACCAGCATCGACAAAATCAGGGCTGCCCTGATCGAGGCGGGGGCCTCGGTGCGCTCCACGGCCCTCGTCGGCAGCCACGCAACGCGCTATACGGTGCCCCCGACCGGGGCGAAATCGTAAACCACGCGCCGCGCCCCGCCATTTTCGGAGTTCAAGATGTCCCGCCCCGTGCCGAATCCCGGCATTCTCGATATTGCGCCCTACACGCCCGGCAAGAGCCCGGTCGCGGAGCCGGGCCGCAAGGTGTTCAAGCTGTCGGCCAACGAGACGCCGTTCGGGCCTTCGCCCAAGGCAATCGAGGCCTTCAAGCACGTGGCGGACCACCTGGAAGACTATCCGGAAGGAACCTCGCGCGTGTTGCGCGAGGCGATCGGCCGCTCCTTCGGTCTCGACCCCAACCGCATCATCTGCGGCGCCGGCTCCGACGAGATCCTCAATCTGCTGGCGCACACCTATCTCAGCCACGGCGACGAGGCGATCTCCACCACGCACGGCTTCCTGGTCTATCCGATCGCGACCATGGCGGTCGGTGCCAAGAACGTCATCGCGCAGGAGACCAATCTGACCTGCGACGTCGACGCCATCCTCAAGGCAGTGACGCCGAAGACAAAGCTGGTTTGGCTCGCCAATCCCAACAATCCGACCGGCACCTATGTGCCGTTCGACGAGGTCAAGCGCCTGCGCGCCGGCCTGCCGTCGCACGTGCTGCTGGTGCTCGATGCCGCCTATTGCGACTACGTCTCGCGCAACGATTACGAGATGGGGATCGAGCTGGTCGCCACCACCGAGAATACGGTGGTGACGCACACCTTCTCCAAGATCCACGGCCTCGCCGCACTGCGCATCGGCTGGATGTTCGGCCCCGAGCACATCATCGACGCGGTCAACCGCATCCGCGGCCCCTTCAACGTGTCGACACCGGCGATGTATGCCGCGGTCGCCGCGATCGAGGACACCGCGCACCAGGCGATGTCGAAGCAATTCACCGAGACATGGCGCAACTGGCTGACCGAGGAGATCGGCAAGCTCGGACTGAAGGTGACGCCGAGCGTCGCCAATTTCGTGCTGATCCACTTCCCGACCGACAAGGGCAAGACCGCTGACGACGCCGACGCTTTCCTGACCAAGCGCGGCCTCGTGCTGCGCGGCTTGAAGAATTACGGCCTGCCGCATTCGCTGCGCATGACCATCGGCACCGAGGAGGCCAACCGCCTCGTCGTCGAAGGCCTGCGCGACTTCATGGCCGGCAAATGAGCGAGCAAGCGCACTTCCAGCGCGTCGCGCTGATCGGCTTCGGCCTGATCGGCGGCTCGATCGCGCGCGCTGCGAAGCTCCAGGGCCTGGCGGACGAGATCGTCACCACCGCGCGCTCGGAGAAGACGCGCGCGCGTGTGATGGAGCTCGGCATCGTCGACCAGGTCGTGGCGACCAATGCGGACGCGGTGAAGGATGCCGATCTCGTCATCCTCTGCATTCCCGTCGGCGCCTGCGGCGAGGTCGCGCAGGAGATCGCCGCGCATCTGAAGCCCGGCGCAATTATCTCTGACGTCGGCTCGGTCAAGGGCGCCATCGTCAGGGACATGGCGCCGCATCTGCCGAAGACCGTTCATTTCGTGCCGGCGCATCCCGTCGCGGGCACCGAGCATTCGGGGCCGGATTCGGGTTTCGCCGAGCTCTTCATCAATCGCTGGTGCATCCTCACCCCGCCGGAAGGCGTCGATGCGGCCGCGACCGATCGCCTGCGCGCGTTCTGGGCGGCGATGGGCGCCAAGGTCGAGGTCATGACGCCGGATCATCACGATCTCGTGCTCGCGATCACCAGCCATCTGCCGCATCTGATCGCCTACACCATCGTCGGCACCGCCGACGAGCTGGCGCAGGTGACGGAGTCCGAGGTGATCAAGTTCTCCGCCGGCGGTTTCCGCGATTTCACCCGCATCGCGGCGTCCGATCCGACGATGTGGCGCGACGTCTTCCTCGCCAACAAGGAGGCGGTGCTGGAAATGCTCGGCACCTTCACCGAGGATCTCGCAAAACTCACCCGCGCGATCCGGCGCGGCGACGGCGAGGCGCTGTTCGACCATTTCACCCGCACCCGCGCCATCCGCCGCGGCATCGTCGAGATCGGCCAGGATTCGGCGGCCGCGGATTTCGGCCGCCAGCACGGGGCGCTGAAGAAGCCGTGAGTTCGTAGCCCGGATGGAGCGCAAGCGTAATCCGGGATTCTTGATCGCGGCTGGCACCGTCCCGGATTGCGCTTCGCTCCATCCGGGCTACGGCAGCTACGCCACCTAATACAGCGGCGGGATCTGGCCGACCTTGACCGGGCCGAGCAGCACGGCGCCGTCGACGAACTTCAGCGGGAAGCTTCTCGCCTTCTTGCCTTCCAGCATGCTCTCGGTGCCGATCGAGTTGATGCCGGCGGCAACGCCGGCATTGGCGTTCTGCTTGATCACCTTGCCGAGGCCGGGAACGGCGCGATCGAGCGCGCCGAACAGATTGTTGAGGTCCTGCGACTTCACCCCGGGCGCGACGCGGTCGAGCGTGGCCTGCGGCACACCCTCCTCCAGCATCTTCTCGATGCCCAGCGCCGGGATCACGCGCTCGAGCCCCGTCACCGTCATCTGCAATTCGCCGTGGAGCCGGCCGTTGGCCGAGAGGGCGAGCGTGCCGGCCGCAACCGCGATCATCTCGCCCTGCTGAATCCGCGACTGCACGATCTCGATGTGGCCGCCGGCGGCCTGGATCTCGCGGAAGCGCTGCGGCCAGGGCTTTGGCGTCAGGTCTGACAGGCCCGTGATCTTGGCGCGCGTGTCCGCCTCGAACGGCTCGGCAAGCAGGGGATGAACGCCCTGGATGCTGCCCTGCGCGACATGGAGCACGGTCTCGATCACGGGATGATCGGCCGGCGAGCCATCCGCGAGGCGTCCGTGCAGCTCGACCTGCTTGGCGCGCGCGAGCGGCACCTGCATGCTGCCGTCGAGACGATTGATGTTGGGATCGTCGAACACGATGGAGGCGCGGTCCGGCACGGCCGGCAGGCCGACCACGCTGCTGCGGCCCTTGCTCCAGTTCACCACGAAGGTGTTCTGCGTGACGCCGTCGGTCAGCGTCGCGGGCGCTGAGAATTCGGCGATGACGAGCTTGGGATCGTACACCTGGGCAACGACCAGGATGTTGTCGAGCTTGGCCGTGAACGGCGTCTTGCTGGCATTCTGCGAGACCAGGGCGACGCTGGCGCCGGAGCACTGGACCTCGAAGCGGAACGGGAAGCCGGCGATCGAGCGCTTGGCGCAATCATAGATGCGGCCCGACTTGGCCTCCTGCGCCCGCCACGCGTCGGCGGCCACTTCGGCCTGCGAGGCCGCGTAGAACCAGAAGCAGCTCCAGGCGACGGCGAGGATCAGGACGATGACGGGGGCAATGAAAAGGCCCCAACGGGAACGGCGGCCTGCGGCAACGGTCATATTGGACATGCGGCGACCCTTTGGCCCCAGATTTTGGCAAATGTAAGCGAGGCCCGCCCCCGACGAAAGGCGGAGAATTCGCTTCGCTTGAGGGCGCGGTTCTGGTAGCCGTGCCCGAAATGTCCGAAATCACCCTCCCCTCCGTCACCACAGCCACGGGCGACCTCTGGGTGTTCGGCTACGGCTCGCTGATGTGGCGGCCGGGCTTCGACTTCGAGGAGCGCGTCCCGGCACGGCTGGTCGGCGAGCACCGGGCGCTCTGCGTCTATTCCTTCGTCCATCGCGGCACACCGGAGAAGCCGGGCCTGGTGCTCGGACTCGACCGCGGCGGCGCCTGCCGCGGCATCGCCTTTCGCGTCGCTGAAAAGAACCGCACCGACGTGGTCGCGTATTTGCGGGCGCGCGAGCAGGTCACCTCGGTCTATCGCGAGGTGATGCGCTCGGTGTGGCTGGAGAACGATGCGCGCCAGCGCGTCTCCGCGCTCGCCTATGTCGTCGACCGCGGCCATGTGCAATATGCCGGCCGCCTCTCGCTCGCCGAGCAGCACCGCCATGTCGTCCAGGGCCACGGCCAGTCCGGCGCCAATCGCGACTATGTCACCGCGACGGTGAAGGCGATCGAGGCCGAAGGTTTTCGCGATACGCAATTGCATCAGCTCGCGACCATGCTGCATGGGGAGGCGCATTCCCTGCACCCGCCGGCTCGCGACGATCGAGAGAGCCGCTAGAGCATGATCCGGAAAAGTGCGCAGCGGTTTTCCGGAAAGATCATGCTCAAACAATAAACTAAAGCGCGATGACGATTCATCCTAATCTCATCGCGCTTTAGCTCTCCGACGGGGCGTAACTCGGCGAGGCGCCAATCAGTTGCTCCTGCTCCTTGCGGCCGGCCTCGACGAGGCGGCCGGTTGCCTCTTCGATCGCCGTCTGCACACGGGAGAGAAACTCATCCTTCGGCAGGCCCGATGGCAACGGATCGAGGAATTCCACCACGAGCGTGCCGGGATAGCGCATGAAGGTGCGGCGGGGCCAGAACAGGCCGGAGTTGAGCGCGATCGGCAGACACGGCACGCCGCAGGACGAATAGATCTGCGCGAAGCCGGTCTTGTAGTCGGGCGGCGCGCCCGGCGCGCGGCGCGTGCCTTCCGGAAAGATGACGAGCTGCCGGCCCGAGCGCACCGCCTCGCGCGCCCGCCGCGTCATGTCCAAGAGCGCCTTCACGCCGGCCTTGCGGTCGATCGCGATCATCCCGGTCTTGACCAGGAACTGGCCGAACACCGGGATCTGCATGAGCTGACGCTTGAGGATGAAGATCGGACGATTGAAGAAGCCGGGCAGCACGAAGGTCTCCCAGAACGACTGGTGCTTTGCCACGATCACAAGCGGCCCCTGCGGGATGTTCTCGACACCGCGGAATTCGACCTTGATGTTGCAGACCACGCGCATCAGGACCAGCGTCGCCTTGGCCCACCATTGCGCGACCGTCAGCATGGCGCGCGGCGGCAATGCGAAGGTCGGCAGCGCCACGATCGCGAGGCAGACCAGCACGGCGTAGAACAGCACGTTGAACACGAGCGAGCGCAGGAAAATCAGGAACATCGACGATCCGATTAATTTGCCGATCAATTGGCCTGTGCGGTGGCAGGCCGCTTTGGCTGCTGACCTGCAGGCTGCTCCGACATCTCGGGCGAAAGGTCAATCCCGAAATCCTCCAGCCGCACCCTGAGCTCGGCCGCGACGTACTTGACATATTCCGACAGCAGCAGCCGCAAGGTGGACGCCGATGTCCACCACGGCTCCTCGCGCCATTTGTCGCCGACCACCGCGAACGGGATCAGCGTCGTCTGCGGCATCGCATGCGAGAATTCCACCAGCGCGCGCGGCATGTGATAGTTCGAGGTGACCACGATCAGCGACTTGAACCGGCGGCCGTCGGCCCAGCGCCGCGCCTCCGCCGCATTGCCGCGGGTCGAGAGCGCGGTGCGGTCGAGATCGACACAACAGGTCATGAAGGACTGGTTCTCCGGCAAGGTCCGGGAGATGTCGCTCGCCGTCGACGTCGGGTGCACGCCGGAGATCAGGAGCCGCCTGCCGTAGCCGGCGGCGAGCAGCTCCATCGCGTCCGACACCCGCGAGGAGCCGCCGGTCAGGACCACGATGCCGTCTGCCTTGCGGCTTGGGGCGATCTCGGCGCCGCGCAATTGCGACAGGAACGCGATGAAGCCCGCCGCCGCGCCGACGAAGGCGAGCGCAATCGTCGACACCACGGCCGCGCGCAGCCAGCCGCGCGGCAGGTTCGGCGATCGATCGTCGGTCGGCGAGGTCATATGATGTCGATGATCCCTTCCCTGAGGTGATTTTAAAAGGTTTTGAGGCGAAGTGGAGTCCGGTTTCTTCGCCCTCTCCTGCGGGAGAACGGAAGAAAGAACTCAATCAACATCGTTCAACGTCGCAAACAGGGTCTGGCGTGAGGCCACCGCGGTGATGGCGCCGATCAGCACGGCCTGGGCCGCGAGCACGATGTAGCCGGACGGCCGCAGCGAGAAGGTGCCGAGCAGCGCGGCGAACTGGTCGCCGACGGGGGTACCGGAAAACCAGCCGGCGATCGACTCGGAGAAGCCGAACACCAGCATGGCGGCGCCGCCGCCGATCACGCCGCCCTCGAGGCCCAGCCTCAGGAAATGACGCAGGAAGTGATTGGCGATGTAGCGGTCGCCGGCACCGACGAAATGCAGCACCTCGACGATCGGACGGTTCGCCGCCATGGCGCCACGGGTCGCGAACGAGACCGAGATGATGGTGGCGATGATGACCAGCGCGAGGATGCCGAGGCCGGCGAGCACGGTGGCGTTGGTCATCGAGCGCATCCGCTCGATCCAGGCGCGGTGATCGTCGACGCTGGCACTTGGCGCGACCTGGGTCACGCGCGCGCGCAAGGCGCCAAGATCGAGCAGCGTGCCAGGTTGCACACGCGCGATGATCATGCGCGGCACCGGGAGGTCGTCCATCGACAGCCCGGTGCCGAGCCAGGGCTCGAGCAGCTTGCCACTCTCCTCCCGGGTGAACGGCTTGACCTCGACGACGCCGGCTTGCGCGCGCATCGCCTCCGTCACAGCCGCGGTGTCGCGTTCGAGATCGCGGCCGGCCTGCGGGCGAACCTGGATGGTGATTTCGCTGGCGACGTCCGACTGCCATTCCGCGGCGGAGGCGCTCACCAATAGCACCGTGCCCGTGGTCATCGACGCCAGGAAGGTCATGATGGCGACGACGGCGACCAGCGCGCGGCCCTGGATCGAGGCGCGCGGCACGATCGGCGACATGTTGCGCGCGTTGGCCGGAAGCTGCGGACGCTCCTGTCCGAGGTCGACCAACACGCCGCGCTCGTCGGTCCTACTCATAGACGTGCAACCGTCCCTGGTGCAGCACCAGCCGCCGGGCCTCGTACTGGTCCATCAGGCCGATGTCGTGGGTCGCGATGATGACGGCGGTACCCGATTTGTTGAGCTCGATGAAGAGCCGCAGCAGGCGACGTCCCAGCGTCGGGTCGACGCTGCCGGTCGGCTCGTCCGCGAGCAGCAGTTGCGGCCGCGAGATCACGGCGCGCGCGATCGCCGCGCGCTGCTTCTCGCCGCCCGACAGGATCGGCGGCAGCGCGTCCATGCGGTCGCCGAGCCCGACCCAGCGCAGCAGGTCGATCACCTCCTTGCGATAGCTCGACTCGCTGCGGCCCATGACGCGGAACGGCAGCGCCACGTTCTCGTAGGTCGTCATGTGATCGAGCAGGCGGAAATCCTGCAGCACGATGCCGATGCGCTTGCGCAAATCGGAGATCTCGTCCTTGCCGAGACGCGAGATGTCGTGGCCGAACAGATTGACAAGTCCCCGCGTCGGACGGTGCGACAGGAACAACAGGCGCAGCAGCGAGGTCTTGCCGGCACCCGAGGGGCCGGTGAGGAACTGGAACGAATGCGCCGGGATCTGGAAGCTGAGGTCGCGCAGGATCTCCGGCCCCAGACCGTAACGCAATCCGACATTTTCGAACCGAACCAAGCTCAGCTCCGTTCGAGAGGGGACGCGGGTCGCACTGCTGCGCTCCGCCATACGCGACCAACGGGTTTTGCCGCCGTTATGGTTTCCGGTTCGTTAACGGTCGCCTTGTAGCATCCAGGGTGCCCGGTTCGGCGCGACTGGGTCATCGTCGAGGCCCGTCCATGCATATCGTCTGCCCCCATTGTATGACATCCTACGCCATCAAGCTCGCGAGCCTTGGGGCGAACGGACGGGCGGTCCGCTGTTCCCGCTGCAAGGAGACCTGGATCGCCCACGCCGAGGATGCCATCGAGGAGGCATCCGTCCCGGCCATGGCCGCGGCCAGCCAGGCCGACGACCAAACCGACCTTGCCGAGCAGTGGAACTCCTATGCCAAGGACGACAGCGCCACTGACACACCTGTCGTCGACAGTCCCTCGATCGCCAGCGACTGGCCCGATGAAGAGGCCCCCAAGGAAACCGAGGACGAGTGGTCCGCGGCGGCCCGGGAAGCCGAGGAGGAGGTCGTCGGCGCGCAGCACCAGTCCTGGTTCCGCGGTCTGTTCGGCCGCCGCGGCGCGCGGGTGAGCCGTCCGGTCGCCACCGCGTCGCCCAAAAAATCCCATTTCGGCCTGCCGACCGCCTGCGCCGCCTTGGGCGCGCTGGTGCTGGCGCTGGTGATCTGGCGCGGCGACATGGTGCGGCTGCTGCCGCAGACCGCCGCCTTCTACAAGATGGTCGGGCTCGAGGTGAACCTGCGGGGCCTCGCCTTCAAGGACGTGAAGCTGTCCAGCGAGACCGTGGACGGTAAGCAGGTGCTGGTGATCGAGGGCGTGATCGTCGGCGAGGGCAAGAAGCCGCTCGACATTCCGCGGCTGCGCTTTGCCGTGCGCGACGGGCAAGGCGCGGAGATCTACGCCTGGAATACGGTGCTGGAGCAGACCGTGCTGCGGCCCGGCGAGCGCGCCTTCTTCCGCTCCCGCCTGGCCTCGCCGCCGCCGGAAGGCCGCAATATCGACGTTCGCTTCTTCAACCGGCGCGACATTGCCGGCGGCAGCGTATAATTGCGCCGCCCGGTACCGAGGTTGGTCCGAAAGTTGGTCCCATGCCGAAGATCTTGATCGCCGACGACGAAGATTCGATGCGCACGCTGGTGGCGCGCGCCATCGCCATGGACGGGCACGAAACGGTCACCGCGCAGGACGGCGCCGAGGCGCTGGAGATCCTGACCCGCGAGGACGGCGCCTTCGACCTGCTGCTCACCGACATCCAGATGCCCGTGATGGACGGCATCGCGCTGGCGCTCTCCGCCGCGCGCGATTTTCCCGACCTGACCATCTTGCTGATGACCGGCTTTGCCGACCAGCGCGAGCGCGCCTCGAACCTCAATGCGCTGGTGCACGACGTCGTGACAAAACCGTTCTCGGTCGCCGACATCCGCACCGCCGTGGCGGATGCGCTGGCGGCGAAGAAAACCTGACACCTCAACACAGTCACAGCTGATCCGTCATCCTGAGGCGCGAGCCGTGCGGCGCAACGCGCTGCATGGGGAGCCTCGAAGGATGTACGGCCCCGATGTAACCGATCCAGCCGGGCCGTCGCCCTTCGAGGCTCGCCGAAGAGGCGAGCACCTCAGGGTGACGGTGATAGATAGGGCACGTACTGGGCCGCCTCAAAAATCCTTCAGCAGCCGCTCGATGTAGTCGAGCTCGATCTGCGGACGCGAGCTGTCGCCGAGGCGGCGGCGGAGCTCTTCGAGGATGCGGCGGACGCGCTGGGCGTCGATCTCGCCCGGGATCTTGACGGTGTAGTCGTCGCTGAGATCGCGGCCATGAAGCGGGCGCCCGAGCGGATCGGTCTGGTTGCCGCCGCTCTGCTGACGGCCGGCCCGATTGCCGGGACCATCGCCCTGCCCGTCGCCATCGCCCTGCTGCATCGCCTCGGCCATCTTCTGCGCGCCCTTGCGCATCGCGTCGAGAGCCTTGCCCTGCGAATCCACGGCACCGTCGGCATTGCCTTCACCGAGCTTCGAGCCGGCATCACCCATGGCACCGTCGGCGGCGTCGAGGCTGCCGTCGTCATCACCCTGATCGCCGTCCTGATCGCCGCTCTGGCCCGGGTCGCCCTGCTGGCCTTTCTGACCCTGCTGCCCTTTTTGACCCTTTTGTCCCTTCTGTGCGAGGCCGCGCTTGGCGAGCTCGTCCTGCAGCTTCTTCAGGCGATCGCGCAGCGACTGCTGATCCTGCTGCAGGTCCGACATCGACTGGTCGCCCTGCTGCTTGCCGCGCGAGCGGTCACGCCGGGAATCCTGGCCCTGCTTGAAAGTCTTGTCGCGCAACTGCTGCTGCTTGCGGATCATGTCGCTGAGCTCGTTCAGCGCCTGCTCCATGTCGCTCTCGCCGGATTGCCCGGGCTGCGCCATCTGTAGATTTTCCATGATCTGCGCGAGCTGCTCGAGCATGCGCTGGGCCGCCTCTTTATTGCCCTCGCGCGCCGCCTTCTCGATCTGCCGCAGGAGGTCGTCCAGATCGCGCTGCGTGATGACGGAACGATCGCGATTGGAAGACTGGCTTCTTTCCGTGGCGCGCTTGTATTCCTCGAGCTTCTGAATGGCGTCGGACTGGTTGCTCAGGCTCTTCCCGGATTCCTTCTGCCTGAGGCTGTCGCCGGATTCCTGCATCGCCTTTTCCGCGCTGTCGAGCAGCGCATCGGGATCCTGATCCAGCTGTGCGGCGGCCGGCGAGACGCCGCCCAACAGCAAGGCGAGGCAGGCGATCGATATCGCCTTCAAGACTGGCACGGGTGCTAGCTTCCGCATTTCCGGTCCCGCGTAAACTGGTTGGTCCTGTCGTCCCCCGCCTTGTTGGCACGGTTGTTCGCCGACTTGCGATAGGCCTGAAGCTGCTCGCGCAAGACGTCCTGCTGCTGCGCCAGCTCGGCGAGCTGCTCGGGCGTCGCGTGCTGGGTCTTTTGTCGCAGCTCGACGGCCTTGTCGAGGATGAGCTGGACCTCCGCCGGGAACGGCTGCCGGGCGCCGAGCGGATTCTGCTCGGCGCGGCGGGCGAGATCGCGCACCTTGCCGGCCATGGCCTCACGCAGCTTCTGCGTCAGCACCCTGAGTTCGTCCTCGCTCGCGCCGCGGTCCAGCGCCGCCTTGAGCGCATCCTGCGCCGAGCGCAGCGCGGCGTTGACGCTGCCGGCGACGCCGTCGTCCTCTATGGTCGTCGCGAAGGCCCACATGCTCGCCACCACGTTGCGCAGCGCATCGTCGGTGCGGGCAGCCTCGAGCTGGCTCGCGAGGCTGCGGAGGCCGAGATAGCAGCCAGCATCCGGCGTGAACAATTCGGGTGCGATCATCAGCGCGTCGAGCGCGGTGTAGACGTCCGAATTCCTGTTGGCGTCGAGCGCGAGGATACGGCGCTGCTCGATCAGCGCGCGTGCGAGCGAGTTGGTGAACAGACGCTCGGGCAGGCGCATGTTGAAGGGTTCGCTCCTGGCCTCGTTGCCGGCCTCGTCCTTGGCGGTGAGCGTCAGCGTGACGTCGGCGCCGGCATAGGGGTCCTCGCTGAGATCCTTCACGGTCTGGCCGACGCCGTTGCGGGTGCGCGCGTTCGGCAGCACGAGCGGGAATTGCGGCGGCTGGAACAGCGGCCGCGCCGCGGCCTTGCCGTCGGAATCCTTGCTGCCATTCTTGCTACCATCCTTGGCGTCGGCGGGGCGCAGGGCAATGTGGGCATCCGCGCCGGTCACGCCGTAATCGTCCTCGATCTTGTAGGAGAGCTGGAGCCCGCCGCGCGCCTGGCGCTCGGGATCCTTGGCGAGCGCGATCGTCGGTGCACGGTCCGGCGTTGCCGCAAACGCCCATTGCGGCTGGCCGGAGGGCGCGCGGACATGCGCGGTGCCATCTGCCGTGATGGTGAAATGCTTCTCGTTGGTGCCCTTGGGCGCGGCTTCCGCGGGAGCAACCTCCTTGAGGCCGCCGGAGACAACGACATCCAGGCTGCCGCCGGAGGAGCGTACGATCAGGGTCGAGCCGACGGGAACGGCAAGCGGGCCGGCGGCCGGCAGCGCCGCGGCCTCCTTGTTGGCGGCCGACAGGATGACCGGCGGCTTGCCGGTATAGAGCGGCGGAGTGACCCAGGCATCGACGCGAACATTGGCCGGCGCCAGCACGCCGTTCCAGTCGAAGGCGGCCCCGAGCCGCATCGCGCGCTCGTCGCCGGCGGCGAAGAAGGTCGCGACCAGCATCACCATGACCAGCGCGCGCAGCGCCCAGGGATCATGCAGCGCGAGCCGCGGATGCGGCAGCCCGGCGCGGATGCGCTTGAGCGAGGCCAGCGTACGCTCGCGCTGCGCCTGCCACAGCGCCTGTGCGACCGGGTCCTGCGAGGACAGCGTGTCCGTCAGCGTCGTGGCCGGGCGGTGACGGATGCCGGAGCCACGATCGAGCCGGCTGAGCGCCTCCGCGCGGCTCGGCCAGCGGAAGCGAATCAAGGGAAACAGGACGGCAATTGCGATGCCGGCGAAAACAACGAGACCGATGGCACGGGCAACGAACGGGAGCGCCAACCAGAGGCCGGCCCAGGACACCACCAGGAACAGGCCGACGACGGTCAGCAGCCGCGCCAAATTCGGCCAGGCACGCTCCCACGCGATGGCATAAATGGCCCGATCGAGGGCCTGCGCCAGCTTCAGCCGCGACAGAGCATCGCCGTTGCGGATCGGGTCTGACGGGTCGGGGGTGACGCCGTTCAATCAACTCTCCAGGTTGCCCGGTAGAGAAGCCTATCACAACGGCAGCACTGAGGCATCCGTTCCGGTACGGGAGACACCCCTTTTCCCGCATAACACGAGGACGTGACTGGCCCGCTGCAACCCCGTAATTTCCGCGCCGCCCCGAGGGAGACAAGAGGAAACGCCATGGACAAGAAGATGCACGACAAGGGCCTGGAAGTCCGCAAAGCGGTGCTGGGCGAGGCCTATGTCAACAACGCGCTGAAGAATGTCGACGACTTCAACCGCCCGTTCCAGGAGATGCTGAACGAATATTGCTGGGGCACGGTGTGGGGCCGCGAGGAGCTGCCGCGCAAGACCCGCAGCATGCTCAACATCGCCATGATCGCGATCCTCAACCGCCAGCACGAGTTTCGCGCGCATCTGAAGGGCGCGCTGACCAATGGCGTCAGCCGCGAGGAGATCCGCGAGATCCTGATGCAGGTCGCGATCTATGGCGGCATGCCCGCGGCAGTCGACAGTTTCCGCATCGCGCGCGAGGTGTTTGCGGAGATCGATGGCAAGGCGTGAGATGTCGTCAAAATCTCCGCTGTCGTCCCGGGGCGCGCGTAGCGCGAACCCGGGACCCATAATCACAGGCAGCGGTGGTTAGCGGGACTCGGAGTGACCGCTTCCGCGCAACGACTCCTCCCTGGGGTTATGGGCCCCGGGCTCATCGCTTCGCGATGCCCCGGGACGACGAGCGGAGAATGATCGCCGCTTCACGTTCAACCACCAACGAATGACAACCACAAGGAAACACCATGGACATCGGATTCATCGGGCTCGGAAACATGGGTTTCCCGATGGCGCGGCGGCTGATCGAGGCGGGACACAGGCTCGTCGTGTTCGACACGCGCAAGGAGGTGACGGGCAAGCTCGTAGCACTCGGCGCTAAGCCAGCGACATCGCCGAAGGACGTCGCCGATCAGGTCGAGACCGTGATGGCGAGCCTGCCCTCGCTGCAAGCCTCGCTCGAGGTTGCAACGGGAGCGAACGGCGTGATCGAGGGCCGCCGGGCAAAACGCTTCATCGACCTCTCCACCGTCGGCTCGGCGATGGCCGTGAAGATTCACGACCTGCTCGCCAAGCGCAACATCGTCCAGATCGACTGCCCCGTCTCCGGCGGCGTCGGCGGCGCCGAGAAGGGCACGCTAGCGGTGATGGTGTCAGGGCCGAGAGCGGAATTCGAGCTGCTCAAGCCCGCGCTCGACGTGATCGGAAAGGTGTTCTTCATCGGCGAGAAGCCCGGCGCGGCGCAGACCATGAAGCTCGCCAACAATTTCCTGTCGGCCACCGCGATCGTGGCGACGTCGGAAGCCGTGGTGATGGGCGTGAAGGCCGGGCTCGATCCCGCCGTGATGATCGACGTCATCAACGCCGGCTCCGGCATGAACACGGCGAGCCGCGACAAGTTTCCGCGCGCTGTGCTGCCGCGCAGTTTCGACTTCGGTTTCGCCACGGGATTGATGGTGAAGGACGTCCGGCTGGCGCTGGAGGAGATGAAGCAGCTCGGCCTGTCGATGGAGGTCGCGGACGCGGTCGGGCGGTTGTGGGAGACCGTGATCAGCGCGGAAGGCGCCGAGTCCGATTTCACCGCGGCGATCAAGCCGATCGAGAAGAGGGCGGGGGTGGTGGTGGGCGAAAAAAAATAACGCCAAACCCGTAGCCCGGATGGAGCGCAGCGTAATCCGGGGTTGTTACGGCTCGGCGAGAACCCGGATTTCGCTGCGCTCCATCCGAGCTACGATCACTGTCTCACAGCCACGGCGCCGGCGTGTCCATCGCGATCAGCTGCTCGACCTCGATGCGCGGGCGGACCACGGCGTACTGATCGTCCTTCACCAGCACCTCCGGCACAAGCGGGCGGGTGTTGTAGGTGCCGGCTTGCACCGCGCCATAGGCGCCGGCGGTCATGATGGCGATGAGATCGCCGGGCGCGGGCGTCGGCAGCGTGCGGTCGAGCGCGAGATAGTCGCCGGTCTCGCAGACCGGGCCGACGACGTCGGCCATGATGGTGGCGGCGCCCTTGGTGGGCTGCGTCACCGGCAGGATGTCGTGATGCGCCTCGTACAGCGTCGGGCGAATCAGGTCGTTCATGGCGGCGTCGATGATGACGAAATTCTTGCCGTCGCCATGCTTCACATAGATCACCTTGGCGACCAGGATGCCGGCATTGCCGACGATCATGCGGCCCGGCTCGAACATCAGCGTGCAGCCGAGATTGTGGCTGACGCGCTTGACCATGGCGGCATAGGCCGCCGGCGCCGGCGGCGCCTCGCGGTCCATGTAATAGGGAATGCCGAGGCCGCCGCCGAAATCGACATGGGAGATGTTGTGGCCGTCGGCGCGCAGCGTCTGCACGAATTCGGAGAGGATGCGGAACGCGGTCTCCATGCCGGAGAGGTCGGTGATCTGGCTGCCGATGTGCACGTCGGTGCCCGTCACCTCGATGCCCGGGAGTTTCGCGGCGCGGGCATAGACCTCGCGGGCATGCACGATCGGGATACCGAACTTGTTCTCGGACTTGCCGGTGGAGATCTTGGCGTGGGTGCCGGCGTCGACATCGGGATTGACGCGCAGCGAGACGCGCGCGGTCTTGCCCGTCTCGGTCGCCAGGCGCGACAGCAGCTCGAGCTCGGGCTCAGATTCGACGTTGAGACAGAGGATGTCGGCGGCGAGCGCGGCGCGCAGCTCCTGTTCGGTCTTGCCGACACCGGAGAACAGGATCTTGCTTGGCGGAATGCCGGCGGCGAGCGCGCGCTTCAACTCACCGCCGGAGACCACGTCGGCGCCGGCGCCGAGCTTGGCGAGCGTGCGCAGCACCGACTGGTTCGAGTTCGCCTTCATGGCGTAGCAGACCAGCACCTTCTCGCCGGCGAAGGCATCGGTGAAGACGCGATAGTGCCGCTCCAGCGTCGCGGTCGAATAGCAATAGAACGGCGTGCCGACGGTTGCGGCCAGCTCGGACAGGTTCACCGCCTCGGCGTGCAGCACGCCGTTGCGATAGTCGAAATGGTTCATGACGCAGGCTCGGTTGTCCCGGCTTATTTCTTGCCGGGAGGTTCGTCCAACAGCGGGTCGAGAATAAACGGTTTTTTCCTACCCTTGGCCGCCGCGGGTGCGGCATCCGCACCGGAGGTTGGGTCGAAGAGGCTCGGCGTCTTCTGGGCTGCGGTCTCGGTGTCGGTCGGAGCTGCGACGTTGCCCGTTGGCGCGTTGGAGGCGGTCGGCGGCAAATCCAGCGGACCCTTGCGGCCGCAGCCGGCAAGCGCGAGCGCCGTCAGGCTCAAGACAATGATGGCCCACCCCGAGCCGGCCGGGCGAAACTTTGACGTCACGACGAAATTCCCCACTACGCGGGGCGCACCATACAGAGATTGGCGCGCTCTGGCGAGAGCCGGATGACCATGAAACATAAGCGAAATTTTGCCCCTCAGCCCAATTTTCGCTCTTTTTCCAGCCGCTTCGCCCAGGCCTTGGCCTGCGACGTCACGTTCTTCGGCGCGGTGCCGCCGAAGCTGGTGCGGCTCTTCACCGACGATTCGACCGAGAGCACGCCGAGCACGTCCTTGGTGATCTTGGGCTCGATCGCCTGCATCTCCTTGAGCGGCAGCTCGTGCAGGGCGACGCCACCCTCGGCGGCCTTGGCGACGATACGGCCGGTGACGTGATGGGCGTCGCGGAACGGCATTTTCAGCGTCCGCACCAGCCAGTCGGCGAGATCGGTCGCGGTGGAATAGCCCTCGCCTGCAGCAAGCTTCATCTTGGCTTCGTCAGGCACGAGATCGCGAACCATGCCGGTCATGGCGCGGATCGCCAGCGACAGCGCGGCAAAGCCCTCCATGGCGCCCTGCTTGTCCTCCTGCATGTCCTTTTGATAGGCGAGCGGCAGGCCCTTCATCACGATCAACAGGCCGTTGAGCGCGCCGATGACGCGGCCGGTCTTGGCGCGCACCAGTTCGGCGGCATCCGGATTGCGCTTCTGCGGCATGATGGAGGAGCCGGTGGTGAACTTGTCGCTGAGCCGGATCATGCCGACCAGCGGCGAGGTCCAGATCACGATCTCCTCGGCAAAGCGCGACATGTGCACGGCGCAGATCGAGGCCGCCGACAATGCCTCCAGCACGAAGTCGCGGTCGGAGACGGCATCGAGCGAGTTCGCCATGGGACGGTCGAAGAGAAGCGCCTTCGCGGTGGCGTGGCGGTCGATCGGGAACGAGGTGCCGGCCAGCGCGGCGGCGCCGAGCGGGGATTCATTCAGCCGCTTGCGCGCATCCTGGAAGCGGCCGCGATCGCGCGCGGCCATCTCGACATAGGCGAGCAGATGATGGCCGAAGGTCACGGGCTGCGCGGTCTGCAGATGGGTGAAGCCGGGCATCACGGTTGCGGCATGCTCCAGCGCGCGATTGACCAGCGCGGCCTGGAACGCGGCGAGCGCCGCGTCGGTTTCGTCGATGATGTCACGGACGTAGAGACGGAAATCGGTCGCGACCTGGTCGTTGCGCGAGCGCGCGGTGTGCAGGCGGCCGGCGGCGGGGCCGATCAACTCGGACAAGCGGCTCTCGACATTCATGTGAATGTCCTCGAGCGCGCGCTTGAACTCGAAGCCGCCCTTGCCGATCTCTGACAAAATCGTGTCTAGACCCTTGCCGATATTTTTCGCATCAGAACCCGTGATGATGCCCTTCGCGGCAAGCATCGCAGCGTGGGCCTTGGACGCGGCAATGTCCTGGGCGAAGAGGTGACGATCGACGTCGATGGAGACGTTGATCTCTTGCATGATCTCGTCGGGACGTTCCGAGAACCGGCCGCCCCACATCTTGTTGCTCATGATCCCCTGCTCACGCCTTGATTTGCCGCACGTTTGCTGGCCGCCGCCAGCCGTATTAAGAGGCCCCTGATAGCCATATCTGCGACCGGATGACAAACGATATGCTCGACAAGACGCCCTCCGCCACGCGCCGGGTCCCCCTCGTCATCGCCACCGTGGCGGTCGTAGGGCTGGCCGGCTTCGCTGCGCTGTACGGACTGGGCCTGAGCCGGGCCCCATCAGGCGATCCGGCCTGCCGAGCGGCGGTGGCTACGGCGCAAAAGATCGCCCCGCTGGCCCATGGCGAGGTGGCGGCGCTGACCATGGCGAGCGCGCCGCTGAAGCTGCCCGACCTCGCCTTCGAGGATGCCGACGGCAAGCCGAAAAAGCTGTCCGATTTCCGCGGCAAGACGCTGCTGGTGAACCTCTGGGCCACCTGGTGCGTGCCATGCCGGAAGGAAATGCCGGCGCTGGACGAGCTCCAGGGCAAGCTGTCGGGCCCGAATTTCGAGGTGGTGGCGATCAATATCGACACTCGCGACCCCGAGAAGCCGAAGACCTTCCTGAAAGAGGCCAATCTGGCCCGGCTCAGCTATTTCAGCGATCAGAAAGCCAAGGTTTTTCAGGATCTTAAGGCGATAGGCCGGGCGCTGGGCATGCCCACCTCGGTGCTGGTCGATCCGCAAGGCTGCGAGATTGCGACGATCGCGGGGCCGGCGGAATGGGCGAGCGAGGACGCGCTCAAGTTGATCCGGGCGGCGACCGGCAAGGCCGCCGCAGCGCTCTAGGATTTTCAGGCGGTGATGTTGAGGTTGCCGCCGACGCCGGCACCGACATTGGCCAGCGAGGGCTGACCCGCACCGAGCAGCGTCAGGACGGTGGATTTCTCCATATCCGCGTTCTGCTTGGTCAGCGTCGCCGCAATATTCGACTGCAGCGCGCCTTGCTGAGCGGCCAGCATGGTGCTGACCATTGCCATCATGTCCATTACGCGAACCCTCTTACCGGCTGCAGCCTAGGCGCGAGGGGTTAACGCGACATGAATCGACACAGGATAGGTGCCGTAGGGTGGGCAAAGGCGCACTTGCCGCCGTGCCCACCCCCTCACCATGGTCGCGAAAAATGCGTGGGCACGCTTCGCTTTGCCCACCCTACGGCACCGCCGGCTTAGCGCGTCGGAACCGGCTTGGCGCCGCGGTAGTCGTAGAAGCCGCGCTGGGTCTTGCGGCCGAGCCAGCCGGCCTCGACGTATTTCACCAGCAGCGGGCACGGGCGGTACTTGGAATCGGCCAGCCCCTCATGCAGCACCTGCATGATCGAGAGGCAGGTATCGAGGCCGATGAAATCGGCGAGCTCCAGCGGGCCCATCGGATGGTGCGCGCCAAGCTTCATGGCCGCGTCGATCGCCTCGACATTTCCGACGCCTTCATACAGCGTGTAGATCGCCTCGTTGATCATCGGCAGCAGGATGCGGTTGACGATGAAGGCCGGGAAATCCTCGGACACCGCGACCTGCTTGCCGAGCTTGGCGACGAATTCCTTGGACGCCTCGAAGGTCTGGTCGTCGGTGGCGATGCCGCGGATCAACTCCACCAGCTCCATCAGCGGCACCGGATTCATGAAGTGAATGCCGATGAAGCGCTCGGGCCGGTCGGTGGCGGCGGCAAGCCGGGTGATCGAGATCGAGGACGTATCGGAGGCGACGATCGCCTCGGGCTTCAACACGGCGCAGAGCTCGTGGAAGATCTTGCGCTTGACCTCTTCCTTCTCGACCGCGGTCTCTATCACGAGGTCGCAATCGGCGAGGTCGTCCAGCTTCTCGGCGGACGTGATGCGCGCCATCGCCTTGGCCTTGTCGTCCTCGGAGACGGCCTTCTTGGAGACCTGGCGCGCCAGATTACCGTTGATGGTGGCCATGCCCGACTTGAGGCGATCAACCGAAACGTCGTTGAGCACCACGTCGAAACCGGCCAGCGCCGCAACATGCGCGATGCCATTGCCCATCTGACCCGCGCCGATCACGCCGACCTTCTTGATCACTGCCGCCATCTTGTCATCCACCGGAACGGCGCGCGACGAGCGCGCCTGCCTATCCCCCGAGCCGGGAGGTCTGATTTGATCAGAAGCTTGATTTAATCAGAACCCGGGCTCGAAACCTAGATTGGATCGCTTCGAAGGCGTGCCCCACGCCAAAGAAAACGCTTCAGAAATGAAACACCGGCCGGAGTTTATGCCTCCGGCCGGTGTTTTTGGCGTCTTTTACTTGCCGAGCTTGCCGAGTTCGGCCGTCAGCTCCGGAACCGCCTGGTAGAGATCGGCGACCAGGCCGTAATCGGCAACCTGGAAGATCGGCGCGTCCTCGTCCTTGTTGATCGCGACGATCACCTTGGAGTCCTTCATGCCGGCCAGATGCTGGATGGCGCCGGAAATGCCGACGGCGACATAGAGCTCGGGCGCCACCACCTTGCCGGTCTGGCCGACCTGCCAGTCGTTCGGGGCGTAGCCGGCGTCCACCGCCGCGCGCGAGGCACCGACACCGGCCCCAAGCTTGTCAGCGAGCGGCTCGATGTACTTGGCAAAATTCTCGCGGCTCTGCATGGCGCGGCCACCGGAGACGATGATCTTGGCCGAGGTCAGCTCGGGACGGTCGCTCTTGGCGACCTCCTCGCCGATGAAGGACGACAGGGCCGGATCGGCCGCCGCCGCGACGGTCTCGACCGCCGCGCTGCCGCCCTCGCCGGCTGCGGCGAAGGTCGAGGTCCGCACCGTGATGACCTTCTTGGCGTCCTTGGACTTCACCGTCTGGATGGCGTTACCGGCATAGATCGGACGCTCATAGGTGTCGGGGGCGACCACCTTGATGATCTCCGAGACCTGCATGACGTCGAGCAGGGCGGCGACGCGCGGCATCACGTTCTTGAAGCGCGAGGTCGCGGGCGCGACGATCGCATCGTAGCCGGAGGCCAGCGAGACGATCAGCGCGGCCAGCGGCTCGGCGAGATCGTGCGCGTAGAGCTCGCCATCGGCGAGCAGCACCTTCTTGACGCCGGCAAGCTTGGCAGCGGCATCCGCCGCGGCCTTGGCGTTCTGGCCGGCAACGAGGACTTCGACGTCCGCGCCGAGCGCGGCGGCCGCGGTCAGGGCCTTGTTGGTCGCATCCTTGAGCGACGCATTGTCGTGTTCGGCAATCAGCAGCGTCGTCATCAGAGCACCCCGGCTTCGTTCTTGAGTTTCGACACCAGCTCGGCGACGTCCTTGACCTTGACGCCCGCCTTGCGGCCGGCCGGCTCCGTCGTCTTGACGACCTCGAGACGCGGAGCGACGTCGACGCCGTAATCGGCGACGGTCTTGTCCGCGATCGGCTTCTTCTTGGCCTTCATGATGTTCGGCAGCGAGGCATAGCGCGGCTCGTTGAGACGCAGATCGGTGGTGACGATCGTCGGTCCCTTCAGCTTCACGGTCTGGAGACCGCCATCGACTTCGCGGGTGACCTTGAAGTCAGAACCTTCGACCTCGAGCTTCGAAGCGAACGTCGCCTGCGACCAGCCGAGCAACGCAGCCAGCATCTGGCCGGTCTGGTTGCTGTCGTCGTCGATCGCCTGCTTGCCGAGAATGATCAGGCCGGGCTGCTCTTCTTCCGCAACCTTCTTCAGGATCTTGGCGACCGCGAGCGGTTCGACCGTGCCCTCGGCCTTCACCAGGATGCCGCGATCGGCGCCCATGGCAAGACCCGTGCGGATCGTCTCCGACGCCTGCGCAGGTCCAATGGAAACCACCACGACTTCGGTCGCCTTGCCGGCTTCCTTCAGGCGCAGTGCTTCCTCAACCGCGATTTCGTCGAACGGGTTCATCGACATCTTGACGTTGGCGAGTTCAACGCCCGATCCATCGCCCTTGACGCGGACCTTGACGTTGTAATCGACCACCCGCTTTACCGGCACTAAGACCTTCATCGATCCTCTTTCACTCAACTTGGGAGGGGGGTTATCAACTGGCGCGGAACCTAAAGGCCCGATCTGCCCCGGTCAACGCGCGAACGAGTCTAATTTCGGCCTTCTGAAATGCAGAGGGCACGGTAGGTCAGCGGTTCTGGCCCGGAACCCAAAGCACGTCGCCGGCGCCGTTCCCGTTGGCGGCCCGGCTGGCCACGAACAGGAAGTCCGACAGGCGATTCATATATTGGATGCCAGCCGCGCTGACCTGCTCCCCGGGTTGCGCCGCCAGTTCCACGATCACCCGTTCCGCCCTGCGGCATATCGTGCGCGCCACGTGGAGATAGGCCGCAGTCGGCGTGCCGCCGGGAAGCACGAAGGAGGTCAGCGGCGCGAGCTTGTCGTTGAGCGCGTCGATGTCGCGCTCGAGCCGCTCGACCTGGCTCGCCACCACCCGCAGCCGCTCCGCCTTGCCCTCACGCTCGGGCACCGCAAGGTCGGCGCCGAGATCGAACAGGTCGTTCTGGATGCGGCCGAGCATCACGTCGAGCTCGGGCATGTCCGCGGTGTGGAGCCTGACCACGCCGATCGCGGCGTTGGTCTCGTCGACGGTGCCATAGGCCTCGATGCGCAGATCGTATTTCGGACGCCGCTCGCCGGTTCCGAGCGCTGTCGTGCCGTCGTCACCGGTCTTGGTGTAGATGCGATTCAGTACGACCATAGGAGACTCTTAATTTTGGGGCATGATCCTGTCGGAAAACCGCTTCACACTTTTCCGGATCATGCCCTAACGCCCCATCGCCCAGACCGCGAGCATCGCGATGATGATCGCCACGAATTGCAGCAGCACGCGCCAGCGCATCAGCTTCTGCGAAATGTTGGGCGAGCCGCCGCGCATCATGTTGATGAGCCCGAGCAGCAGCACCAACGCCACGGCGCCGGCTGCCGCCGGCAGGATGAAAGTCGTCAGGAGAGATGCCATTGGGGGGTGATAACACCGTGCGCGCCGGTCCGCCATGGTGCCGCGGCAGCCTCCGGCGTCATTCCGGGGCGATGCGAAGCGTCGAGCCCGGAATGACAGCGAGACGCTTCGCGAACTGGCTTTTGGGGCAAGAATATCAGATGGTATTGCGATGATTTCCGATTTGCGCCCATTGCCTATTCTCCTGACCTCTCCCTACGTGCGGGGAGAGCGGGCAGCGGTGTAGGTGCCATTTGAAAGCCATCCGCTACATTTACTGCGTCTTGGAGGATGCGTTCTACACGTTCCTGGCCGACGACGGCTGGGCGATCGCGAGCCATATCGCGCTGTCGACGTTGATGGCGCTGTTCCCGTTCCTGATCGTGCTGACCTCGCTCGCGGGCTTCTTCGGCTCCAAGGAACTCGCCGACCAGGCCGCCAGCCTGATGCTGCAAATCTGGCCCAAGCAGGTCGCCGATTCGATCTCGGGCGAGGTGCATGACGTGCTGACCACGACCCGCACCGGCATTCTGACCATCGGCGCGGCGCTGTCGGTCTATTTCGCCTCCAACGGCGTCGAGGCCCTCCGGGTCGCACTCAACCGCGCCTATGCGGTGGTGGAGATGCGGCGCTGGTACTGGCTGCGGCTGGAATCGATTGTCTACACGCTGATTGCTGCCTTCACCGCGCTCGCCATGGCGTTCCTGATCGTGCTCGGTCCGCTCCTGATCGAGGCGGCGCGGCGCCACATCCCGCTGTTCGTCGAATCCAACGAGAGCATCCTGACCTGGCTCCGCTACGGCATCACCATCGGTGCGCTGGTGGTGGCGCTGATCATCCTGCATGCCTGGCTGCCGGCTGGACGGCGGGGCTTCTTCCAGATCCTTCCCGGCATCGTCTTCACCATCGTGGCGTCGCTGATATCAGGCATCGTGTTCGGGCAATATCTGGCGCGCTTCGCCAACAATTACGTGACCATGTATGCGGGGCTCGCCTCGGTCATCATCGCGCTGGTGTTCCTGTATTTCATCGCCGCGATCTTCGTTTACGGCGGCGAGCTCAACGCCGCGATCATCAAGTCGCGGCTTCCTCACGGCGTGTCGCTTCAAGCAGCGCAGTCGCTAGCGCCCGCGGAGACACAGGCTTGACCAGGAAGGCGTCGGCACCGGCCTCGCGCGAGGCCGCCTCGTCCTCGCCGCGGCCGGACACCCCGATGATCGGGATCTGAGCCAGCGGGGCCTCCATGGTGCGGATCCGCCTGATGGCCTCGACGCCGTCGATGCCCGGCAGCACCATATCCATCAGCACCGCATCGAACGCGCCTTGCGCCAGCCGGCCGACGGCGTCCTCGCCGCGCCCGATGAACTCGGCATGATGGCCGAGCTCGGTCAGAATCGTGTTGAGCACGACGCGGCCGAACGGATTGTCCTCGACGCTGAGGACGCGCAGCGCCGCGGCCACATCCGCCTCGGTTTCGCCCTTCGCCTTGCGGGATTTGCGCGGTCCGGCCGCATCGAGCGACACCGTCAGCGTGAAGGTAGCACCACCGCCCCGGCGTGGGGCGACGGTGATGTCGCCCCCCATCGCGCGCGCCAATTGCTTGACCGAGGACAGGCCCAAGCCAGCGCCGCCGAAGCGCGAGGCGATGGTGACATTGGCCTGGGTGAACGGGCGGAACAGCCGCTTGATCTCGGCCATGGTCAGACCGATGCCGCTGTCGGACACCGCGAAGGCGACGCCGACCCTGCCCTTCTCTTTTGGCTTGCCCTTCGCTTTGCCTTTGGCTGGACGCCAGGGCGCGACCTCGAGTGCCACGCCGCCCTGGTCGGTGAACTTCACGGCATTGTCGATCAGGTTCTCGAGCGCGGCGCGCAGGCGGACGGGATCGCCGACCACGAGGCCGGGGAGCTTGTCGGAGATCTCGACCTGGGCCAGGAGACCCTTGGCGGCGGCGCGGCCGGCCAGCGAATCCCCGGCGCTGCGGGCGAGCGTGCGCAGATCGAACAGGTCCTGCCGCAGCGTCCCTCCGCCCTTTCCGGCCCCCTTGCCGGTTCGGGCGGCATCCACGAACAGCGTGGCAAGGCTCGCCAGATGCTCGGCGCCGGCCTTGATGGTGTCGGCCCAGCGCCGTTCCCGCTCGCCGAGATCGGAGGTCGCAAGCAGGTCGCTGATCGCCAGAATGCCGGTCAGGGGGGTGCGGACCTCATGGGCAAAGGCGGCGAGCGCCGCCTGGACCACGTCCGGGGCGACCGCCTTTGTGCTGCGCTTGCGCAACCCGCCGGCCGTCCCGGACCGCTTCCGAGGCGGTCGCCTGGACGTCCGCGTGGTGCGCGCTGGGCGCGTTTTCGCCGCCATAAATCCCCTTCGAAGTATCCCCTTCGAACCCCGGGCTGTCGGCCAAGCATGGCACGGCGGAACCCCCGGAGTCACGGCGGCGTTTGGCTAACCCCCAGAGAAACTTAATCTAATCCCACCAGCTGACGGATGCCGGCAGGCGTGATGCCGGCCGCGCGCAAGGCGCGCAGACCGGTCGAGCGGCTCGATTTCGACAGCTTCCGCCCGTCGCTGTCGCAAATCAGCCGGTGATGGCGGTAGGCGGGTTCGGGCAGGCCGAGCAGGACCCGGAGCAGGCGGTGGACGGCGGTGGCGTGAAACAGGTCCTGGCCACGCACGATCTCGCTGACGCCCTGGAGCGCGTCATCGACGACGACGGACAGGTGGTAGCTGGTCGGCGTCTCCTTGCGCGCCAGGATGACGTCACCCCAGGCCTCGGGCCGCGCCGGGACCGTGCCGCGCTCGCCATCAGGCCCCTCGCCCAGCTCATTCCAGGTCAGGCCGGCGACGCGCCGACAGGCGGCCGCCATGTCGAGCCGCAGCGCGTAGGGCACGCCCGAAGCCATGAGCCGGTCGCGCTCGGAAGCTGAGAGCGATTTCGCATCGCCGGGATAGAGCGGCGCGCCATCGGGATCGCGGGGCCACGGCCCGTCAGCCTCGCGCGCGGAGACGAGCTTTGCGATCTCGGCGCGGCTTTCGAAGGCGGGATAGATGAGCCCAAGCGCCGACAGCTTGTCCAGCGCGGCGCGATAATCAGCGAGATGCTCCGACTGCCGCCGCACCGGCGTCTCCCAGTTGATCCCGAGCCAGGCCAGATCCTCGTAGATCGCCGCCTCGAATTCCGGCCGACAGCGCGTCGCATCGATGTCCTCGATCCGCAGCAACAAGCGGCCGCCGGTCTCGCGCGCGCGGTCGAAATTCAGCAGTGCGGAATAGGCGTGGCCGAGATGGAGGTGGCCGTTCGGGCTCGGGGCGAATCGGAAAACGGGTGGTGCCATCACATGAATCTCGTCATGGCCGGGCTCGACCCGGCCATCCATCTTCCAAGGACTCTGTTACGATAGGAGATGGATGCGCGGGTCAAGCCCGCGCATGACGTCGAAGAGAACTTGCCGATCGCATGACCATCCATCTCGAAACCCAATCCGATCTCGAAGAGGCCGTCCAAGCGCTGATCAAGCGCGACCCGCGCCTCAAACCCGTGTTCGAGATCGCGGGCATGCCGGCGCTGCGGCGGCGCGAGCCGGGTTTTGCGGGCCTTGCCCACATCGTCTGCGGCCAGCAGCTCTCGACCGCGAGCGCCGCGGCAATCTGGGGACGGTTGTCGGCCGCCTTCGATCCGTTTGACCACGACGCGGTGCGCCGGGCTCGCACTGACCGGCTGGGACGGCTCGGCCTGTCGGCCGCCAAGATCAAGACGCTGAAGCATCTCGCGCGCGAGATCGGCGCGCAGCGGCTGAACCTCGAGGTGCTCGCCGAGGAAGACGCCGACGCCGCGCATCACACGCTGATCGCGCTGCCCGGAATCGGCCCCTGGACCGCGGACGTCTATCTGTTGTTCTGCCTCGGCCATGGCGATGCCTGGCCCGCCGGCGACCTCGCCGTGCAGGAGGCTATCCGCGTCGGGCTCGGCCTTCAGGCAAGGCCGACGGAAAAGCAGATGGCGCCGCTCGCCGAGCCCTGGCGTCCCCTGCGCGGCGCGGCGGCGCATTTGTGGTGGAGCTATTATCGCGCGGTGAAGAAGCGCGAGGGCGTGCTCGCCGGCTCGGGCTAAAGAAACCGCTGCGCACTTTTCAGGATCATGCCTAGCCCCGCAGCCTCGCGCGGTCGGCCCGGGCGCATTCGGCGACGAAATCCACGACGGCGCGCACCGCCGGAAGCTCGACGAGGTCGGGATGGGCAAGCAGCCAAAGGTCCGCCACGCTGGCGAGCTTTTGCGGGGCGACGCGCACGAGGTCGGGATAGCTTTCCGCGACGAAGCAGGAGAGCGCCGAGATCCCAATCCCGGCGCGGACCGCTGCCAGCATGTCGCCCTGGGAAGAGCAGCGCATCACCACCCTGGCCTGCCGGGTGACGACGTCGCTCCAGCGCGCAAGCTGCGCGTTGGACGCCTGGTCGGCGAAGCCGACGACGCTATGCTCCTTCCACTCGCCGCGCCGTTCGGGCAAGGACCGCCCCGCGGCATAATCGCGCGAGGCATAGAATCCGGTCCCAAGGCGGCCGATCTTGCGGCCGACCAGGTTTTCCTCGCCGCTGTCGAAAGGCCTCAGCACCACGTCCGCCTCACGCCGGCGCACACTCGCCGGAAACGGGTGGGTGATGATCTCGAGCTGGACATGGTCATGCGCACGCAGAAAGGCAGGCAGGCGCGGCATCAGCCAATGCGAGGCCAGCGTCGCGCCGATCGAAAGCTTGACGATGCCGCGTGCCTTGTGTCCTCCGGCCGCGACCGCGGTCTCGGCCCGCAGCGCCGCCGCCGCCATGGCCTCGGCGTGCTCGCGCAATGTCCGTCCGTCCGCGGTCAGTGCCAGGCCGTCGGCGGCGCGCGCCACCAGTCTGGTGCCGAGCTGAGCTTCCAGCGCCGCGATCTCGCGGCTGACGGTGGGATGGCTGGTGCGGAGCCGGCGGGCGGCGGCGGTGAAGCTTCCGGTATCGGCGACCGCGACGAAGGTCTTGCAGAGATCCCAGTCCAATCGGCCCTCCGTTCATATCTGAATGACTATCCGTTCATTATTGAACGATCGGAGCGCGCCGTCCAACCTTATAGTGGGTTCAAACCCGCAACACGGGCGGCAATCGCCCGCGCGACAATCAACAGGGAAACGCCTCGTCATCCGCCCGCCGGCGGAGCCGCGTTTTCGAGGAGGACATGATGGCGCTGCCCGCTCTCTTGAAGGATTCGCTCGCGCTGCCCGTGGTGGGCTCGCCGCTCTTCATCGTCTCCGGACCAGAGCTGGTGATCGCCCAGTGCAAGGCGGGCGTCGTCGGCTCGTTTCCGGCGCTCAATGCCCGTCCGGTCGAGAAGCTCGACGAATGGCTGAGCCGCATCGAGGACGAGCTCGGCCAATACAAATCGCTCAATCCGGGCAGGAAGGTCGCGCCCTACGCGGTCAACCAGATTTGCCACGCCTCCAACGACCGCCTGATGAAGGACATGGAGACCTG
Source organism: Bradyrhizobium sp. CIR18 (assembly GCF_014198295.1). Classification (NCBI taxonomy): domain Bacteria; kingdom Pseudomonadati; phylum Pseudomonadota; class Alphaproteobacteria; order Hyphomicrobiales; family Nitrobacteraceae; genus Bradyrhizobium; species Bradyrhizobium sp. CIR18. Next base: position 172,069 of record NZ_JACIHF010000007.1, read on the forward strand.
CGTGAAACATCGCGTCCCCATCATCATCACCTCGCTGCGGCCGCCGGCGGAGATCGTCGAGGCCGCGCATTCCTACGGCGGGCTAGTTTTCCACGACGTCATCAACGTCAAGCATGCGCGGAAAGCGGCTGAGCACGGCGTCGACGGCCTGATCCTGGTCTGCGCGGGCGCCGGCGGGCATGCCGGAACGCTGTCGCCCTTCGCGCTGGTGCGCGAGGTCAAGCAATGGTTCAAGGGCACGATCCTGCTGTCAGGCGCGATCAGCGACGGCTTCGGCATCGCCTCCGCGCTGACGCTGGGCGCCGACCTCGCCTATATCGGCACGCGCTTCATCGCGACCAGGGAAGCCAACGCCGACGAAGCCTACAAGGCCGCGCTGACGCAGCATGCCGCGCACGACATCGTCTACACCAACCTGTTCACCGGCGTGCACGGCAACTATCTCGGCCCCTCCATCGCCGCCGCGGGACTCGATCCGGACAATCTGCCGGTGGCCGACAAGACGAAGATGAATTTCGGCTCCGGCGGCAACACGAAATCAAAGGCCTGGCGCGACATCTGGGGTTCGGGCCAGGGCATCGGCCAGATCACCGACGCGCCGCCCGTGGCCGACCTGGTCGACCGGATGAAGGCGGAGTTCGATCAGGCCCGCCAGGATTTCCTGCTCCGCGCCAGCGCCTGACGTCTCGGACTGACAAGAAAAAACGGGAGGACACCATGAAGCTCGCAGCCGCATTGATCGGCATGTCGTTGCTGACGCTCGGCGCCGCCAGCGCCCACGCCGAGGGCAGCGCCGAGATCCGCATCGGGCAGACCCTGCCCTATAGCGGCCCGGCCTCCGGCTTCGGCGCGATCGGGCGGACACAGGAAGCGTTCTTCGAGAAGATCAATGCCGAAGGCGGCATCAGCGGCCGCAAGGTCAAGTTCATCACGCTGGACGACGCCTATTCGCCGCCGAAGACGGTCGAGCAGACCCGCAAGCTGGTCGAGCAGGACGAGGTGCTGATGATGTTCGGCTCGCTCGGCACCGCCACCAACAGCGCCGTGCAGCGCTATCTCAACGCCAAGAAGGTGCCGCAGCTGTTCGTGCTCTCGGGCGCCACAAAATGGGCCGAGCCGCAGAAGAATCCGTGGACGATGCCGGGGATGGCGGCCTACGAATCCGAGGGCGTGGTCTATGCCAAATACATTCTGCAGACCAAGCCCGACGCCAGGATCGCGATCCTGGCGCAGAACGATGATTTCGGTCGCGACTATGTCGCAGGCTTCAAGCGCGCGCTCGGAGCCAAGGCGGCCGGCATGATCATCGCGGAGCAGACCTACGAGACCAGCGCGCCGACGATCAGCTCGCAGCTCTCGACCCTGAAGGCCTCGGGCGCCAACGTGCTGTTCGGCGTCGTGCTCGGAAAGTTCACCTCGCAGATGGTCAAGGGCGTGGCCGAGATCGGCTGGAAGCCCGAGCTGTTCTTCGTGCCGACCTCGGCTTCGTCGATTTCGTTCCTGGAGCCGGCCGGGCTCGACAACGCCGTCGGCCTGATCTCGTCGAGCAACCAGAAGGATACAATGGACCCGCAATGGGCCAACGATCCCGGCGTGAGGGAGTATTTTGCCTTCATGAAGCAATACATGCCGAACGCCGACCTTTCCAACTCCAACTACGCCGCCGGCTACCACTATGCGACGCTGCTGATGACGGTGCTGAAGGCGTGCAAGGATGATGTCAGCCGCGACAACATCATGCGCCAGGCGGCCTCGCTGAAGGAGGTGAAGCTGCCGCTGCTGCTACCAGGAATATCGGTTACGACCGGTCCCGACGATTATCTGCCGTTCCAGCAGCTTCAGCTCCGCCGCTTCAACGGCAAGAGCTGGGTCGGCTTCGGCGACGTGCTGGACGATCGCTAGGCTCGCGCGGGAAGGACACGCCATGATCATCAGCGGCGAGCGCCGGATCAGCTATGACGAGATCCAGTCACGCATCAGGCGGGCGGCAAGCGGATTCCGCGCCCTGGGCCTTGCCGAGGCCGCACCGGTTGCGATGATGCTGCGCAACGACTTCGCCCTGTTCGAGGTGGTTGCGGCCTCCGCCGCCCTCGGCAGCCCGGTGGTGCCGATCAACTGGCATCTCAAGGCCGAGGAGGTCCGCTACATCCTGACCGACAGCGGCGCGAAGATCCTGGTCTGCCACGCCGACCTGCTGCCGCAGATTCGTGACGGCGTGCCGGAGGACGTCCGTCTTCTTGTGGTCCAGACGCCGCCCGAACTGGCGACAACGTTCGCCGTGCCCGCCGCTCTGACGCAAATCCCCGCCGGACTGACCGATTGGGACCGCTGGCGCGACGGCCAGGTGGAAGCTCAGGAACCGCCGCGCCGGGCCGCGGCAATGATCTACACGTCGGGCACGACCGGGATGCCGAAGGGCGTGCGGCGCATGCCGATGCAGCCCGAGCAGGCGGCCGCCTCCGAACGCGTCGGCGCCATCGCCTATGGCATCAAGCCGCGGGACAACCAAATCGTGCTGATCAACGGGCCGATGTATCACTCGGCGCCGCATTCCTACGGCATGATGGCGTTCCGCAATGGCTGTACCATCATCCTCCAGCCGCGGTTCGATGCGGAGGAGCTGCTGGCGCTGATCGAGCGTCACCGCGTGACGCACATCCACATGGTCCCCACCATGTTCGTGCGGCTGCTGCGGCTGCCCGAGACGGTCAGGCGTCGCTACGACCTGTCGTCGCTGCGCTTCGTCGTGCACGGCGCTGCGCCCTGCCCGCCCGAGGTGAAGAAGGCGATGATCGATTGGTGGGGGCCGGTCATCAACGAGTATTTCGGCTCGACCGAGACCGGGATCCCGGTGTGGCACTCCGCCGAGGAGGCGCTGAAGAAGCCCGGCACCGTCGGCCGCGCCATCGAAGGCGGCATCGTCAGGATCTTCCGCGACGACGGCAGCCCGTGCAACGCCGACGAGGTCGGCGAAATCTACATGCGTCAGACGGCGGTGCCCGATTTCGATTATCACGGCAAGGCGCAGGCGCGCGCCGAGGCGGGGCGCGACGGCCTCGTCAGCGTCGGCGACGTCGGCTATCTCGACGAGGACGGCTATCTGTTCCTGTGCGACCGCAAGCGCGACATGGTGATATCGGGCGGCGTCAACATCTATCCCGCCGAGATCGAGAACGTGCTGATCGGCATGCCCGGCGTGCGCGATTGCGCCGTGTTCGGCATTCCCGACCCGGAATATGGCGAGCGGCTCTGTGCCTGCATCGAGCCCGACACCGGCGAGCAGCTCTCCGCCGCCTCAGTGCAGGCTTTTCTGCGCGAGCGGCTGGCGAACTTCAAGGTGCCGAAGGAGATCCGGTTCCTGGATGCGCTGCCCCGGGAGGCGACCGGAAAGATCTTCAAACGCAAGCTGCGCGATCCCTATTGGACCGGCCGCGGTCCGGGCGGCGCTTAAACCCTCACCGGCCGGCGTCCCGCGCACGAGTGGAGGGCCAGGCCATATTCCGCCCGAGCAGGGCTGCATGCCTGCCTCGCTCGGGTCGGCAGCTTTTGGCGGGCGAGGAAACCGTATAGCGTTCGATCTCAGAGGAAACGCCGCGAAAGACGGCCAAGAGGTCGCGCATGCTCGACAAGATCAAGGATCTATCCGCCTGCGCCCAGGCCTGGCTCGATGAATTCGAGCGCGCGCTGGGCAGGCCCGATCCCGCCACGCTGGACCGCCTCTTCCTCGTCGACAGTTTTTGGCGCGACGTGTTGGCGCTGAGCTGGAACCTGCAAACAATCCCCGGCCACGAGACGATTGCGCAAGCGCTGACCGCGCTCGCGCCCAAGGCGGCACCGACCAACTTCAAGATCGCGCCGAACCGCGCGCCGCCGCGCTGGGTGACACGCGCCGGTACCAATAACATCGAAGCGATCTTCGATTTCGAAACCGCGACCGGGCGTGGCAGCGGTATCCTGCGGCTCATTCCCGACAGCGCTGACGGCGACCGCCTGAAGGCGTGGACGCTGCTCACCGCCCTTGACGAGCTCAAAGGATTCGAGGAGCGGCTCGGCACATCGCGACCGCGCGGCCAGGCTTATTCCCGCGATTTCCGCGGGCCGAACTGGCTCGATTTGCGCAACGCCTCGCGCGACTACGCCGATCGCGATCCGGCCGTGCTGGTGGTCGGCGGCGGCCAGGCCGGGCTCGCGATCGCAGCACGGCTGAAGCAGCTCAAGGTCGACGCGCTGATCGTCGATCGCGAGATGAGGATCGGCGACAATTGGCGCAAGCGTTATCATGCGCTCACCCTGCACAACCAGGTGCAGGTCAATCACCTGCCCTACATGCCGTTCCCGCCGAACTGGCCGGTCTATATCCCCAAGGACAAGCTCGCCAACTGGTTCGAGGCCTACGTCGATGCCATGGAGCTGAACTTCTGGACCGGCACCGAATTCGCAGGCGGCGCCTATGACGAGGCGAAGGGACGCTGGACGGTCACACTGCGCCGCACCGACGGCAGCAAGCGGACCATGCATCCGCGTCATGTCATCATGGCAACCGGCGTCAGCGGCATCGCCAATATTCCTGCCATTCCGACGCTCGACAATTTCAAGGGAACGCTGCTGCATTCCAGCCGCTACGAGGATGGCGAGAGCTGGACCGGCAAGCGCGCGATCGTCATCGGCACCGGCAACAGCGGCCACGACATCGCGCAGGACCTTCATTCCAGCGGCGCCGAGGTGACGCTGGTGCAGCGTTCGCCGACGCTGGTCACCAATATCGAACCCTCAGCACAGCTCGCTTATGCGACTTACAACGAAGGCACGCTCGAGGATAATGATTTGATCGCGGCCTCGATGCCGACGCCACTGGCGAAGAAGACGCACGTCATGCTGACCGAGCAATCGAAGCAGCTCGACAAGGAGCTGCTGGACGGCCTCTCCCACGTCGGCTTCAAGCTCGACTTCGGCGAGGCCGGCACCGGCTGGCAGTTCAAATACCTCACCCGCGGCGGCGGCTATTATTTCAACGTCGGCTGCTCCAACCTGGTCGTCGAGGGCGCGATCAAGCTCAGGCAGTTTGCCGACATCGAGGGCTTCGTCGAGGAGGGCGCACGGATGAAGGACGGCACGCTCCTTCCCGCCGACCTCATTGTGCTCTCGACCGGCTACAAGCCGCAGGAATATCTGGTGCGAAAACTGTTCGGCGAGGCCATCGCCGACCGCGTCGGGTCGATCTGGGGCTTTGGCGATGGTCTTGAGCTGCGCAACATGTACGCGCGCACCAGGCAGCCCGGGCTCTGGTTCATCGCCGGCAGCCTCGCCCAATGCCGGATCAACTCGAAATATCTCGCGCTGCAGATCAAGGCGATCGAGGAAAGGATCTTGGGGCGAATATAGCCGTCATTCCGGGCGCGCGTAGCGCGAGCCCGGAATGACAAGAGGAGAGATCAATGCCAGCCATTCTCGGCAGCGGCGAGCACCGCTACCGCGTTGTCGACAATTTCGCGAAACTGCCCGACGGCTGGCAGCTCACCGACGTCGCCTCCGTCGCGGTCGACAGCAAGGATCGTGTCTACGTCTTCAACCGCGGCCCCCACCCGATGGTGGTGCTCGACCGCGAGGGCAATTTCCTGCGCAGTTGGGGCGAAGGGCTGTTCTCGCGCGCACACGGGCTGCATATCGACGCCGACGACAATCTCTACTGCACCGATGACGGCGACCACACCGTGCGCAAATGCACCACGGACGGCAAGGTGCTGCTGACGATCGGCATCCCCGAGAAACCGGCGCCGTTCATGAGCGGCGAGCCCTTCCACCGCTGCACCCACACGGCGCTGTCGCCGAAGGGCGAGATCTACGTCTCCGACGGCTATGGCAATGCGCGCGTGCACAAGTTCACGCCGGACGGAAAGCTGCTCAAGAGCTGGGGCGAGCCGGGCACGGATCCCGGCCAGTTCAACATCGTGCACAATATTGCCACCGATGCCGATGGCTGGGTCTATGTGGCCGACCGCGAGAACCACCGGGTGCAGGTGTTCGATGGCGAGGGCAAATACGAGACGCAGTGGAACAACCTTCACCGCCCCTGCGCGCTGTGCTGCTGCGGTGGGGGCAAAAGCCCGACCTTCATGATCGGCGAGCTCGGCCCGGGCCTCGCCATCAACCGCAAGGTGCCTAATCTCGGCCCGCGGCTGTCGATCGTGGACGCCAAGGGCAAGCGCATCGCGCGCCTCGGCGGCGAGGAAGGGCCGGGTGTTGCGAGCGGAAAGTTCCTGGCGCCCCACGGCATCGCGCTGGATTCCAGGGGCGACATCTATGTCGGCGAGGTCGGCGTGACCAACTGGGACACCAGCTTTCCCGACGAGGAGATGCCGGCGGCGGTGCGCGCGACGCGGTGCTTGCAGAAGCTGGAGCGGGTACGGGAGTAGCTTCCGCAGCAGGCCAAGAGCCGCTGGTCACGGCGGTTCCTAGCCAGCCGCGTACCTCCTCCAAAACGCGGCTTTTTGAGCACTTTCGCCACCCCGGCGCCGCATTGCTTGCACCTGAATAAGTCGCTCAACGGGCTTCACAATCCCGTCACGCTGCATGTAGTATGTCAGTACATGCTGCTTCGCAGCGTATATTGGAGGCCGGGAGCGTTACTTGAACGCACATGTCTCGCAAGGCAGTTGGCCGGTGTTGGTGCTGAATGCGGACTTCCGGCCGCTGAGTTACTACCCGCTGTCTCTTTGGTCGTGGCAGGACGCGATCAAGGCGGTGTTCCTCGATCGCGTCAACATCGTCGCACATTACGATCAGGCGGTTCATAGCCCCACGCTGCAAATGCAGCTGCCGAGCGTCGTCTCGCTCAAATCCTTCGTCAAGCCGACCACCCATCCGGCCTTCACCCGGTTCAACGTCTTCCTGCGCGACCGTTTCGCCTGCCAGTATTGCGGCTCGCCCGAAGACTTGACCTTCGATCACATCATCCCGCGCAGCAAAGGCGGCCAGACCACCTGGGAGAACGTGGTCGCGGCATGCTCGCCGTGTAACCTGCGCAAGGGCAATCTCACGCCGGTGCAGGCAAAAATGTTTCCGCGCCAGCACGCCTTCGCCCCGACCGTGCACCAGCTTCACCGCAACGGCCGCCTGTTCCCGCCGAACTATCTGCACGATAGTTGGCTCGACTATCTGTACTGGGATACGGAGCTGGATCCGTAGGGTGTGGTCTCACGCCCCGATCGCATTCCGTGCCACCACGTCGCGATAGAACGCCGCGCTCAACTTCGGCAGCCTTGCCTGGGTCTCGAAATCGACCCGGTAGAGGCCGAAGCGCTTGCCGTAGCCGAAGATCCACTCGAAATTGTCCATCAGGCTCCAGAGGAAGTAGCCGCGGATCGGCACGCCCTCGGCGGTCGCGCGCTGCATCTGGGTCAGATAGTTGCGCAGGAACATGATGCGGTCGAGGTCGTAGACCTGGCCGTCGGCAGCGATCTTGTCCTCGGACGAGGTGCCGTTCTCGCTGATATAGATATTCTCGATGTTCCAGATCTTTGCAGCGAGGCGCGGCGCCCAGTAGATCACTTCGGGGCCGATCCGCAGCCATTCCGAATTCATGTGCGGGAACGAGGTGGGGAACGGCAGCACGTGGAAGCCGGGCGCGCGGTCGGAAGCCGTGACGTAATACTGCGGCGCGTAAATGTTGAGGCCGACGAAATCGTTCGGCGCGCCGATGATCTTCAGTTGCTCGGCGGTGAATTTCGGCGCATCCGCGCCGGCATAGGCCAAAAAGCCCTCGGTGTATTTGCCCTCCAGCACCACGCCGAGGAAGCCGGCGTTGAGCTCGCGCGTCGCGATCTCGGCGGCGTGGATGTTTTCCGGCGTCGCGATCGCCGGCACGCAGGCGGCGATGTTCTCGGCCGGGCCGACGCGGGTGCCGGCGCGGCCGGAGGCGCGGATCGCCTGCACGGCAAGCCCGTGCGCCAAGGCGACGTGATGGCGCGCCTGATTGAGCTGCGCGGTCGGCAGCTTGAGACCGGGCGCATCGATGCCCCAGCCATAGCCGAAATTCACGAAACGCCCGACCTCGTTCACGGTGAAGATATTCTTCACCCGATCGGTCAGACGCGCGGCGACATGCGCAGCGTAATCGGCAAAAGCCTTCGAGGTGTCGCTCGACGACCAGCCGCCGACGCGGTCCTGGAGCGCCTGCGGCAGGTCCCAATGATAGAGCGTGGCATATGGTTCGATGCCGTTCGCGAGCAGCTCGTCGACGAGACGGTCGTAGAAATCGAGCCCCTTGGGGTTGGGCTGGCCAAAACCTTCCGGAAACACGCGCGGCCACGCGATCGAGAAACGGTAGGCCCTGACGCCAAGCGCCTTGATCAGCGCGACGTCCTCCTTGTAGCGGTGATAGTGCTCGTTGGCGCGGTCGCCGGTCGAGCCGTCCTCGATGTTGCCGGGGATGTGGCTGAAAATATCCCAGATCGACTTTCCGCGACCGTCCTCATCGACCGCGCCTTCGATCTGGTAGGACGAGGTCGCCGTGCCCCACAAAAAATCCTTCGGGAACGGCGCCGGCAGGTGCCGGTCGGTCGATGCGGACTTTTCATTCTCCGCGGCCCGGACACCTGCGGCTACGCCCAGCGCCGCGAGGCCCGTGAGCTTGGCAAAACGGCGCCGCGAGACATCGGCTGGCATCGCTATCTCCGTGCCAGCTCCAGATCGATCTGATAGACGGAAATCCGGTCGATCTCGAACGCGACACTCGCTGGCGATTCCGCATCGACCTGACTGACACCCGGAAAAAACTTCGACCCGATCGCCAGATTGACGATCATGTACATGGGATCATCGAAGCCGATCGGCACCTTGATGTCGGAGACCGGCCTGCGGTCGATGAAATAGACCAGCCGATCCTCCTGCCACAGCACACCGTAATTGTGGAATACGCTCAAGGCGTCGCCGACCGCGAAATCGAAGCCGCAGGACTGGATCTTCTGGGTCGAGGGGATCCGCCAATGCGTCGTCATCACCAGATCTCCCGGCCGTTCGCCGCGGCCTTCCAGCACGTCGACCTCCGGCGGCCAGCCGCCGTCGTCCGCCAGCATCCAGAACGCCGGCCACACTGCGTGGCCGACCGGCACCTTGGCGCGAATTTCGAAATAGCCGTGCTTCTGGGCGAATGTGCCCTGGGTCGTCAGGATGCCCGAGATGTACTCATTGTTGAACAGCACCGGCTTCAATTCCGGCGGGGTGCGGCTGGCGATGATCGATAGCACGCCGTCCTTCACCCTGAACGGATCGAGCCCGAGCGGCGCGGCCGCGCGGCCCGCATAGCGCGGGTCGACGTAGATCTGCTGCTCGCCATTGGCGCTGGTCTTGCGCTTGAAGTCGGAGCCGTCGCCACCCCAATATCGCGCCTCCGGCCATGCCGCGCCGCCGGCATAATGCGGGACCCAACGTCCCGTCGACAGCGGATGCTCGTCGAAATCCTCGCTGAAAGTCCGGCGCAGCGGCAGGAACACCAGCGAAGCCGGATTGACCGTATCGAGCCGGCGACACGCGATGGTGGAAGGATCGGTCGTGACCTGCAGCGACATGCTCGCCGGCGCGCCATCGAGCTCATCCTGCGCCATACAAGGCGCGGGCAGCACGCCGAGGCCGATCGCAACCAGGGTGCCCCTCGTCCAACGGTCGATCATCACCGCACTCGAAGCTGCCACGACATGCGCAGAGGTTAGCTCATCCGTCTTCGCGCGGGCAACCGCGGCATCCAGCGCCGGCGGGCGATTTGAAAACCATTTCTCGCCTCCGCTCCGGGGCCATCGGGCGCTGGGAACCGGAAGCGTCCACGCCCGTTCAGAGTCAACGCCATGCGCTCGCATGCACGTTCCATCGAGCGCGTTTGTCCGCTGCAAGATGAGACAAGGGAAGACCCATGGCCGCAACCGAGAGTGATCATGTCTACAAGATCCTGGACCTCGTCGGATCGTCCGAAACCTCGATCGAGGACGCGATCAAGAACGCGATCAGCCGCGCGTCCAAGACCATCCGCGAAATGAAATGGTTCGAGGTGGTGCAGACGCGCGGCCACATCGAGAACGGCGCCGTGCGCCATTATCAGGTGACGCTGCGCGTCGGTTTCACGCTGGAGGGATGACGCGGCGGGCAGCAGACGGAACTGTCGCACTGCGGTAGCGTGGCTCCGCCGACGAGCCCTGGCGACATCGGCAATCCTTCCGGTTGATTACGGACCCCGCACAATCATCGCGGATTTTGCAATAGGCCGTTAAGGCGAAAGTGAGAGGTTTGCCCCAATTTGGAGCAAGCCCGATGGTCACCAGCCGCGAACTCGGCAAGGCGCGTCTTCCGCTCTGGGCGGCGGGCTTCGTTGCGCTGATTTGCGTGACGATCCTCGGCTTGAGCGCCTGGCGCGAATGGGAAGCTCGCAATGTCGACCTCAGGAACGCCGAGATCGACGTCGCCAACCTCGCACATTCACTGATCCAGCACGCGGACGATACGTTCGAGCTTGCCGATACGCTCCTGGTCGGGCTGGTCCACCGGCTCGAACTCGACGGAACCGGCCCCGACACCATCACAAAGCTCCAGGCCTATCTGCCGACACGCAAATCATCGGATCGCATTCGCGGCATCTTCGTCTATGACGCGACGGGCCGGTGGCTTGCCACGACCGAGCGCCTCGACTTCTCCAAGCTCAACAACAGCGACCGGGAGTATTTCCAGCGCCATCGCGCCTCCCCGGCAACGGGCACGCTGATCGGCCCGCCCGTCAAGAGCCGCTCCGGGGGCCAGTGGATCATCACGGCGTCCCGTCGGATCAACGATCACGACGGCGGCTTCGCCGGCGTTGCCCTGCTCACCATCGACGTCAGCTATTTCGTCAAATTCTACGAGCGGTTCGACGTCGGGCCGAACGGCTCGGTATCGCTGCTCAACAATGGCGGCATCATGCTGGCACGCAGCCGAGACGAGAGCGGCGCCTTCGTTGGACGCGACCTGTCCAATGCGCCCTTGTTCAAAAGCTGGCAAAGCCGCCCCGCCCAAGCGGTCTATTATTTCAAGTCGCCGCTCGATGGCGTGCAGCGCCTGAGCTACTACCAGCGCAGCAGCCGCTATCCCCTGATGGTGCTGGCGAGCAAGTCTCGGGACGACGTGCTGGCTCCCTGGCGACGCGCCGCCGCCACGCGCATCACCTTCGTCGTCGGCCTCGTCCTGCTGATCGCGGTGATCGGCTCCTACCTGGTCCGTCAGCTTTGGCAGCGGCAGCGCATGGCGCAGGCCCTGGTCGCCAAGGAGGCCAATTTCCGCCTGCTGGCCGAGCAATCCAGCGACATGGTGACCCGGATCGGGCTGGATAACCGGCTACTCTACGTCTCTCCGTCATGCGTGCGCATCACCGGCTGGACCGCCGAGGAACTGCTGAACTCGTCGGCCCTGGCCGGCATTCACGCCGACGACATGGAGCGGGTCGAGCAGGCCATCACGGCACTGAAGAACGGCGAGGCCGAGGAAGCGCGGTTCGTCTATCGCCAGCGTCATCGCGAAAAAGGGGAGATCTGGGCGGAGGCGGCGCTGCACGTGACGGTGGCATCGGACAGCGGCGCGATCGACGGCGTCGTCGCGGTCGTGCGCGACATAACCGAGCAGAAGGATCTTCAGGACAAGCTCGCTTCGCTTGCGAGGACCGACGGCCTCACCGGCCTTGCCAACCGGCGCGCATTCGACGAACGCCTCACTGAGGAATGGGCGCGCGCCCGGCGCGACGGCACGCAGCTTTCGCTCCTGCTGATCGACGTCGATCATTTCAAGAAATTCAACGACCATTACGGGCATCTGGCGGGCGACGGGTGTCTGCGCGCGCTGGGCCGGATCCTGTCCGCCCAGGCCAGGCGCCCCGCCGACCTCGCGGCGCGCTACGGCGGCGAGGAATTCGCCGTGTTGTTGCCGAACACCGGCCCGGATGGCTGCGTGGAGGTCGCAGAAGCGGTCCGCCAGGCGCTGCACGATCTTGCCATGCTGCATGCGCAAAATCCGCCCTCCCGGCTGGTCACGGTAAGCGTCGGCGCCGCAACCGGGGTTCCGTCCCTGACCTCCACGGACTTCAGCACGCTGGTCGCCGCGGCTGATCGTGCGCTCTATGCCGCGAAGGACAGCGGCCGCGATCGGCTGGTGATGTCCGGACAGGTCGTGCCCTGGCCCGCGAAGACCGCGTGACGGGACCCACCGCTCACCAATTGTAGCGAACGCTGCCCTTGCCGGCGTAGCTGCGGGTGACGCTGGAGAACTCGCCTTCGAACGTGGCCCCCGCCGACCAGCCGTTCAGCCATTTCATCTCGACCGATGCCGTCGTGAGCGCGGCGTCGCGGGCCTGCGCTGCGCCGTTGACGACGAAGCTTGCGACCGGCAAAGCCTGAAAGGTTGCGGCGGCCGCACGATCGGGATTGAAATCATGCGCCCAGGCGACACGGCCGCGCAGTGCCAACACGCCGGCCAGCGTGGCGAACGACTTGTCGGTACGCAGGCCGAGCTCGCTGCGGCTGTCGGTCACGCTCTTCGCGGCGTAGTTCAAGGCGAATGCCGATGAACCGGAGACGACGTGTTCGGCATAGGCTGGCCGGTCGAGCGTCGTGAACTGCATCGCCCCATAAGGCGTGAGGCCGATCCCGCCGATCCATGTCCCGACCAGGCGGTAGCCGCCTTCGAGACGACCGGAATACGCATTGGCGTCGAATGCGGCGCGCAGGCGGTCTGTGCCGGCGACCGTCACGGTGCGATCGGTGGTGATGTTCTGCCAGCCATAGGCCAGCGCGGCGGAGACGTAGACCGGGCCGTTCGCGTGATACAGATAGGCGCCGGCCTGGAACAGGTCGGAGCGGCCGGAGCCGAGGGCGTTCACGCCGAAGCTGGTGCCACCGCCGGCAAGCGCGAAGCCGAGCTTCGTGTTCGGCGCGAGCCAATAGTCCGCGCCGACCGCCGTGCCGGCGATGCGGCTCGTCATGTCGTTCGAACCATCCGTCGTACGGCCGTCGGTCGATTGCGATCCACCGAAGCCGGCAGCCCACACGCTCCAGCGCTGTGCAGATCCCTGCGCCGGCGTCTTGGCCAACATGCCGAACGCGTCGGTGGGCCGGCGTGCGGCATAGGCGCTCGCCTGAACGTCGTCGACAAATCCGGCCGTACCATTTGCCGGGCTCGAGCCTCCTTCCCGTTGCGCGAAGGGACCCGTGAGCAGGCCCATGAACTGGCTCATTGCGCTGATCGTCGTCTGCTGCGCGGCCGTGCCCTGTTCGCCCGAGGCTTGGGTCAACCCGGCCACCGTCATGCGACCGTAGACCAGCGGAATGCCACCATTGACGTCGAAGGAATGGACCAGTGCATTCGCCACCGCCTGCTGATTGCCGTTCAGGCCGGAATTCGGCGGCGGGACGAAGGCGAGCGACAGGTTGAGATAGGCATTGTTTGCGTCGTAGCTGAGATCGGTCTTGAAGTTCGCCGGGAGATTGCTGCTGGCAACGGCCGAGGCAAAGCTGCCGGAGAGGCCGCCGCCCGCGCTGAGGATGGTGTATTTCTTCTCGATATAGCTGCCGGCTGCAAGCACCGCGCTCACGGTAGCCCCGCTCAGCGTCGCACTGCCCGTGACGTTCGCATGGGACGCCGTCGACGGATTGACCTGGACCTGATAGATCGCGCCCGATTGCAGGGCGAGATCGCCGACGATGCTCGTGACGCTGCCGGGCGTGCCGTTGCCGGGCGCGAACGTGCCGCCGCCGGCGATCGCCACCAACAGCGGATTGATCGTGCCCGATCCCATCAGCACGCCACCGGCATTCACGGTGACTGAAGAGGTGCCGGTGATCGTTCCTTCGACGTCGAGCACACCGCCATTCACGGCCGTGGCTCCGGTGTAGCCGTTGTTGCCGAGCAACATGGTGAAGCCGGCCGTCGTCGTCAGGCTCGCGGTCCCGCCGACGCCGTTGAGGACGCCTCCGACGGAGGTAATGGGCGCGTTCAGATTGCCGTTGCGGATCGTGCCGCCGTTAAGGCCGACCGCGCCCTGGGTCTGCGTCGTGCCGCCCAGATCGAGTGTGGCACCGCTGTTGACCGTGGTCGTCCCGCCGGCGTCGCCCAGCGTGCCGGCGCCGCTCAGGGCCAGCGTGCCACCATTGACGAAGGTGCCTCCGCTGTAGCTGTTGACGCCGGTCAGCGTCAGCGTGCCCAAACCCGTCTTGGTCAGGGCTCCCGTGTTGATGATCTGTCCTGACAACGTCGCATTGAAGCCGTTGGTGTCGATCGTGCCGCCGCCGGCCAGCAGCGAGATCGTCCGTGCGGTGTTGAAAGCACTCGTGAAACGCAGCGCACCGCCGTTGAAATTGACGTATTGCCCGAAGGCCAGTGCCGTGAGCGCGGCATCGCTGCCCGCTGAGACCGCCCCTCCCGCCGCAACGATGACGTTCGGCCCGATGAAGGCGGTCCCGGCATTGCCGTTGTCCACGATCGGCACGGTGACGAAGGGCAGGAGCGTGTTGGTGGCCGTATCCATCACGAAAAACCCGAGGGGAGACGTGATGTAAGCCCGGCTGCCGTCGGGCGTCACGGTCACTCCGATGCTGTTGCCGGACAGGCCGCCGGGCAGGGTCACGCTTGCCGTGATGGTGTTCGTCAGGGCATTGATCACCACGACCTGGTTGGACTGCGTCGTCACATAGATCCGCGATCCATCCGGGCTGGCCGCGACACTCAGGGGGGCTCCGGACACCGGAACCGTCGTAACCACCGATTGCGCCGCCGCATCGATCACCGTGACGCCACCACCTTGATTGGCCACGTAGATGCGGCTTCCGTCCGGAGACATCGTGATGCCGGAAGGGGAGCTCCCCGCCGCGACCGTGCCGATGACGGTTTTCGACGCGGCGTCGATGATTGAAATGTTTGAGGAGCCCTGGTTGGCGACGTACACCCGGGTCCCGTCCGGCGAAACGACGACGCCGTAAGGGGTTACTCCCACCGCGATGGATGAGCCGACCGCGAGATTGGTCGCGGTCGAAATCACCGTGACCGAATTGTGAAAGGAGGAGGTCACGTAGAGGCTCGCGCCGTCCGGGCTGAGCGCCAATCCTGCCGACGATCCGGGGACGGGTATAGTCGCGACGACCGTCCGGCCGACGACGTCGATGACCTCCACCGCGCCGGACATGGCAACGACATAGGCGAAGCGGCCATCGGCCGAAAGCACCGCGCTGTGAGGATATATGCTCGTTCCGATCGGGGACCCGATCGGAGCGTTGCTCAGCGTGCTGAATTCGATCACCTGCCCCGGCGTGCTGTTGAGTCCGGTCCAGATGCCGTAATTGTCGATCTGCGCCCGGCTGGCGGTGGTCGAGCCGAGATACGGCAGGACCAGGATGACGAGCATCCCGCAAGCTCGCACTGTCCGGCGACGACGGCAGCCGCGCGGACGTCGTTGCCGACGCCCAGCGCCCTCAATTCCCATTGACCCCACGCGACAACCCCATTCCGACGGCGCAGCCCCGCATGGCGCGCTCGCATTCCAGAGACGGGAGAATCTCTAACAGGACGGCAGACCGGATGATGTGCCCAGCGTCTCAGCGCGACAAAATCCAAGCAAATCTCCCGATGATTGCAAATACACAGGAGCACAATCTATCTCGACCTCGCTTGCGCACCGATTTCCGAATGGCTACATCCAGACCCGACATTGGCTTGCCGCCGATCTCGAGAAATCAGTTGCATGCGGTCTTCCGCATCGCGAGGGGATGTGGACGGGACTGCGTTGAACGGAAGCACGGCGGCGGACATTCCCGGGCGCGGTCCGGAGGCGCTCGCGCAGTTGCGGGCCATGACGGTCGACATTTGTGAGGTCATTCCGCGCACCGCGGAGGACGACTTCCATGTCACTACGGTGACGAGGATGACCCGCAACGCCCTGCTGATCGACACGCGTGCCACCGACCAGGACTATGACCGCACGCCCGCGCACGTCGCCCGCGGCGTCATGGATCATTTTCAGATCACCCTCTGCGTCGAGGGCGAGATGCAGTTCAGCTCGGGCCGGCGCGAGGTCGCGCTGCGGCCCGGCGACATCGTTCTGATCGACATGGCGCAGCCAAACCGGACCGCGCTGCGCGCCGCTGGCAGCCGCACCCATCTGATGTCGATCGTGCTGCAACGCGCGATTTTGGCGCCTCGGCTCGCCCATCCGGACGCGGCGACGGCAACCCTGCTGCCGTCGGATCACCCTCATGCACGCCTGCTCGCCAGCCACTATGCCGCGCTTGCCCTGCCGTCCGAGCCCGGGACGGACACCGCGACCGGCCATGCCGAAGCCACGGTCGAGGCGATCGCCGATCTCGTGGCGGCCGCCGCCGGCGGGACGGCCGAGATCGTCGCGGGCCTCGAGCGCGCCGAGCGGCACCTCTACCTCACGATGATCAAGCGCCGCATCGCGAACAATCTCGAAACCGATGCGCTCACCAGCGAAGAGCTCTGCCGCCACTTCCAGATCTCGCGCGCGACCCTCTACCGGCTGTTCGAGGCCGAGGGCGGGCTTGCGCATTATGTGCGGGAGCAACGGCTCAATCTCGCGTTTCGGCGCTTGATATCGCCATCCGCGCAGGACGGCCGTCTGATCGAGCTCGCCGTCGACATGCGCTTCAGCAGCGATTCCACCTTCATCCGCGCGTTCCGTCGCAAGTTCGGCCTGACGCCGGGCGAATTGAGGGAATTGGCCGACACGTGGCTGCGCGAGACCGGAGCGGTGCCGGCCGTCGACACGGTGCTGCATCAACTGGCGCGGCGGCGCGCATCGCAGCCCTAGCCAGCACCTGATTTGTCGCCCGCGTTCCGGCGGGATATGACTCACGCCAGGGCCGGATGTTCGGCCAATGCGCGAGCGTCGCCGTGACTGATGCCATCAAGCTCATCCTCTTCGACATGGACAATGTCCTCTGCGACTACGACAGGGCGACGCGCGTCGCCTATCTGGCGGAGCTTGCGGGGACCAGCAGCGAAGCCGTCCACAACGCGATCTGGGACAGCGGATTCGAGCTGCTCGGCGATGCCGGCGCGCTCGAGGCCGCCGACTATCTGCGAGGTTTTGGCGAACGCATCGGCTATCCCCTCTCGCTCGATGACTGGGTGGAAGCCCGGCGTCGTTCGATGCAGGCCGATCGCGCGATGCTGGACATTGCCGGAAGCCTGCGAAATACCGTCGATATCGCGGTGCTGACCAACAATACCACGCTGGTTGCCGACCACATCGACACGCTGCTGCCGGAATTGCGTCCGCTGTTCGGCTCCGGGATCTACACCTCGGCCCAGTTCAAGACGGCGAAGCCGGACCCGCACTGCTATCGCCTCTGCCTCGCGGAGCTCGGCTTGAGGCCGCAGACCGTCCTGTTCGTCGACGATCTCGCAGCCAACGTCGCCGGCGCGCGAGAGGCGGGCCTGTTCGCGCATCAGTACACGTCCGTGGCGACCTTCACGCAGGCCCTGTCAGAGCACGGCCTGCTTCGCGACTAAGATGGAAGTGCGTAGGGTGGGCAAAGGCGCGACAGCGCCGTGCCCACGTCTTCAGAATCGTGGGCACGCTTCGCTTTGCCCACCCTACAGGTTCTGAACTCGCTTTCGGAGCCTCAAGCCAGATGACACGCCACGAAATGCCCGCCCGCCCCTTCCTTCAGCACGGGCGCGCTTTCCGCGCAGCGCGGCTGGGCGATCGGGCAGCGGGTGTGGAAGTGACAGCCCGACGGCGGCTTCATCGGGCTCGGCACGTCGCCCTTGAGGCGGATGCGCTCACGCTTGAGCTTTGGATCGGGCACCGGCACCGCCGACAGCAACGCCCTGGTGTAGGGATGCTGCGGGTTGCGGTAGAGATCGCTTGCTTTCGCCAGCTCGACGATCCGGCCGAGATACATCACCGCGACGCGGTCGGAGATGTGCTCGACCACCGAGAGGTCGTGCGCGACGAAGAGATAGGTGAGGTTCAGCTCGGCCTGGAGGTCTTCCAGCAGATTGATGACCTGGGCCTGGATCGACACGTCGAGCGCCGAGACCGGCTCGTCGCAGACGATCAGCTTCGGCTCGACCGCGAGCGCGCGCGCGATCACGATGCGCTGGCGCTGGCCGCCGGAGAACTCGTGCGGATAGCGCCGCATGTGCTCGGCCTTGAGCCCGACCTTGACCAGCAGGCCCGCGACGCGCTCCTCGCGCTCCTTGGCGGAGGTCGCAAGGTTATGGATGGTGAAGGCCTCGCCGAGGATCGCGCCGACCGTCATGCGCGGATTGAGCGAGGCGAACGGATCCTGGAACACCAGCTGCATGTTGCGCCGCATCGCGCGCAGATCGTTGCCGCCGAGGCTGCGCACGTCCTGGCCGTCGAATGTGACCTCGCCGTCGGTCGGCTCGATCAGACGCAGCACGCAGCGTCCCGTCGTCGACTTGCCGCAGCCGGATTCACCGACGAGACCGAGCGTCTCGCCGCGATTGACCGAGAACGACACGCCGTCGACCGCATAGACGGTGCCAACCTGGCGCGACAGCAGGCCACCGAGCACGGGGAAATGCTTCTTCAGATTGGAGACTTGCAGCAAGGGTTCGCTCATGCCGCGCCTCCCAGATTTGTATCGCCGAGATGACAGGCCATGCGATGGCCGGGTGCGATCTCGCGCAGCAGCGGCTCCTTCTCGGTGCAGACGTTCATGGCGAACTTGCAGCGCGGCGCAAAGCGGCAGCCGACCGGCGGATTGATCAGGATCGGCACCGAGCCGCCGATCGCTTCGAGCCGCGTCTTGTGCTCGCTGTCGAGGTCGATGCGCGGGATCGAGCGGATCAACCCTTGCGTATAGGGATGGCCGGGATGGCCGAACAGATCGTCGACCGGCGCTTCCTCGACCACCTTGCCGGCATACATCACCACGACGCGTTGCGCGGTTTCGGCGACGACGCCCATCGCATGGGTGATCAGCATCACCGCCATGCCGAAGCGCTCCTTCATGTCCTGGAGCAGGTCCAGGATCTGGGCCTGGATGGTGACATCGAGCGCGGTGGTGGGCTCGTCGGCGATGATCAGCTTCGGCTTGCAGGCGAGCGCCATCGCGATCATCACGCGCTGGCGCATGCCGCCGGAGAACTGGTGCGGATAGTTGTGCACGCGGCCTTCGGCGTTGGGGATCTGCACCAGCTTCAGCATCTCGATGGTGCGATCGAGCGCCTGCTTCCTGGTCACGGCCTCGTGGCGGCGCAGGCTTTCGGCGATCTGCTCGCCGACGGTGAGCACCGGGTTGAGCGAGGTCATCGGCTCCTGGAAGATGAAGCCGATCTCCTTGGCCCTGATCTCGTCGAGCTCGTTGCTGGTCAGCGGCACGAGATCGCGCCCCTCGAAGATGATCTGACCCGCCGCGATGCGGCCCGGCGGCATCGCGATCAGCTTCAGGATCGACATCGCGGTGACGGTCTTGCCGCAGCCGGATTCGCCGACCACGCAGAGCGTCTCGCCCCGGTTGATGGAGATGTCGACGCCGTCGACGGCCTGGAGGATGCCGTCGTCCGTGGAGAAGTGGGTCTTCAGTCCCTTGATCTCGAGCAGCGGCGCCATCAGATCACCCGTCGCGCATCGAGCGCGTCACGCAGGCCGTCGCCGATGAAGTTGATGGCGACCACCGCGATGAAGATCGCGCCGCCCGGGAACAGCGCCCAGTGCGGGCCGATGTCGAGAAAGTCCTTGGCATCATACAGCAGCCGGCCCCAGGTCGGCGTGTCGGGCGGGAAGCCGAGGCCGAGGAAGGACAGCGTCGATTCCGCGATGATCGCGGCGGCGACGTCGATGGTGCCGGCGATGATCACCGGACCGAGCGCATTGGGCAGGATGTGACGCACAACCTGCCGCACCGGGCTCGCCCCGAGCGCCCGCGCGGCCTCGACGAATTCCTTCTCGCGGATCGACAGGAACTGGGCGCGCACGAGCCGCGCCACCGGCATCCAGCGCAGGCCGCCGATCACGAGCACGATCAGGATGAAGATGCCGCCCTCCGGACCGAACGCGGCCTTCAGACCGTCGCGGAACAGATAGATCAGCAGCAGCAGCAGCGGCAATTGCGGCAGCGACAGGAAGAGGTCGGTCAGCCACATCAACCCGTGGCCGAGCGCACCGCGCGACATGCCGGCGAGCGCGCCGATCAACACACCGACGAAGACCGAGACCAGCATCGCGGCGAGGCCGACCGCGAGCGAGATGCGCCCGCCATAGATCATGCGGGCGAGGATGTCCTGCCCGAGATCGTCGGTGCCGAAGGGATGCGCCGGCGAAGGCCCCTGCATGCCTGCGACGATGTCGATGTCGTCGATCTTGACCCGCCAGATGAAGGGGCCGAGCACCACTGCCAGGATCAGAACGAGCAGCAGGAACGCGCTGACCACGGCAAGCTTGTGGCGGCTGTAGCGCCGCCACGTCTCGCGCCAGGGCGAGTAGACGCGCCGCTCAGCGGAGGGAGATGCGAGGGTCAAGCCAGCCATAAAGCACGTCCGCGATGAGATTGAACAGCACGACCAGACACGCGAAGACGAAGGTGACGGCCATCACCACCGGCGTGTCGTTGGAAAGGATCGAGGAGATCAGCAGCGAGCCGATGCCGGGAATGCGGAAGATCTGCTCGGTGACGATGGCGCCGCCGAACACCGCGGGCATTTGCAGCGCGATCAACGTCACGACCGGAATCATGGCGTTGCGCATGACATGCTTGACGATGACCTTGGCCTGCCCGAGCCCCTTGGCGCGGGCGGTGGTGACATAGTCGAGCCGGATCACGTCCAGCATCGCCGAGCGCACGAAACGCGTCATCGACGCCGCCTGGAACAGGCCGAGCACCGCCACCGGCATGATCGCCTGACGGACCATCTCCAGCACCCAGTGGATGCCGGTGCCCTTGATGTCGGTGGTGTAGACGAACGGCAGCCAGTCCAGCGTGACCGAGAAGATCAGGATGAACAGGATGCCGGTGAAGAACGTCGGCAGCGAGAAGCCGACGAACGCGAGTGTGTTGGCGATCTGATCGAACAGCGAATAGGGCTTGGTGGCGGCGTAGACGCCGACCGGAATCGCGATCAGCAGCGCCAGGATCTGCGCCGAGCCGATCACGTAGAGCGTGGCCGGCAGGCGCTGCAGGATGAGCGTGTCGACGTTCATCCGGCTGACGAAGGAGAAGCCCCAGTCGCCGTGCAGCATGGCGTTGAGCCAGTGCAGGTAGCGAAGGTGGATCGGATCGTCGAGGCCGAACTTGGCCCGGAGCGCCGCCTGTACCTCGGGCGGCACGTTCGGGTTGGTCGCCAGCTCGGAAAACGGATCGCCGGGCGCGAGCGCGAGCACGACGAACAGCACGACCGAGATTCCGAGCAGGCTCGGAATCGCGATCATCAGGCGACGCAGGACGTATTGGCTCATGAGGGAAGGCCCCGTCTAGAGTTGGGGGATCATTCCTCGCGGTACCAGTCGAACAGATTGTCGGTTTCGTTGGCCCAGCCGGACACGACCGGGCGCAGATTGTTGGCCGCCGCCTCGACCTTGAGGCGATGCTGCACCGGAATGAACACGGTGTCCTGGTACATCAGGTCGTTGGCCTTGACGTAGAGCGCAGCGCGCTTGACCGGATCCATCTCGCCGTCCGCAGCCTGGATGGTTGCGTCGTACTCCTTGTTGACCCAGCGTGGGAAGTTGGTGCCCTGCCACTTGTTCTCCTTGGTGGCGACGAGGGTCGAGAGATAGCGACGCATGTGCTGCGACGGATCGGGCTGGCTCAGCGGGATCTGGAACATCTCCATGTCGGCGTAGAATTTGGAATAGGTATCGGGATTGCCGACATCGGACGAGAAGAACACGGAGGCGACGACCGACTTCAGCTCGACGTCGATGCCCGCCTTCTGGCAGGCCTGCTTGACGATTGCCTGGGTCTTCTGGCGCGGACCATTGATCGAGGTCTGGTAGAGCAGCTTCAGCTTCTTGCCGTCCTTCTCGCGGATACCGTCGGCGCCCGGCTTCCAGCCGGCCTCGTCGAGGATCTTCGAGGCCTTCTCGATGCTGAACTCCCACGAGGTGTTCTTGGAGACGAACTTTTCGGGACCGTTGAGGAAGTTGGCCGTGGTGCGGCCGGCGCGACCATAGATCGCCTTCTTGACCGACTCGCGATCGATCAGCAGCGAGAGCGCCTTGCGCACCGCCGGATCCGAGAACAGCGGGTGCTTGGTCTTGATCGAGGAGCGTTCGCCATCGACCTCGGTGTTGGGATCGGTGAAGTTCAGCGCGATGAACTCGGTGTCGCCACCGACCGCATAGACGGTCTTGCCCTTGCCGCCCTTCTCCAGGCGCAACAGCACGTCGTCCTCGACCTGGATGTTCCAGCCGAAATCGTATTCGCCGGTCTGGATCACCGCGCGTGCGGCCGAGACGGCGTCGCCGCCACCCTTCATCTCGACCGAGTCGAAATAGGGGCGGTTCGGCATGTGATAATCGGGGTTGAGCACGCCGCGGACGAGGTCGCCCGGCTTGAACTCGACGAACTTGTAGGGGCCGGTACCGACCGGCGAGAGGTTGGTCGGCGCCTCCCGCGATTTGGACCCCATATAGTCCTTGAACAGATGTCTCGGGATAATGGTGTTGGGCGCACCGACGAAGGCGTCGGCCCAGAACGGCGTCGGCTTGTTGAAGAGGATGCGGACCGTGAGGTCATCCACTTTCTCCACCGTGATGTCGCGGAGCGTCGCGATCGTCAGCGCGGAGGTCGCGGGATCCTTGGCGTATTCCCAGTTGAACACGACGTCGTCGGCCGTGAACGGCGCGCCGTCATGCCATTTAACGCCGGGCTTGAGCTTCCAGGTCACCGACTTGCCGTCGGCGGCCAGGCCGCCGTTCTGGATCGAGGGAATTTCGGCGGCGAGAACCAGCTTCATGTTGCCGTCGGGATCCCAACAGGCCAGCGGCTCGTAGAACAAGCGCGCACCGTCCTGGTCCTTGGTGCCGGTGGCGAAATGCGGATTGAGCAAGGTCGGGCCCTGCCACCACAGCAGCTTCAGCGCACCACCGCCGCCACGCTTGGTCGGCTTGTAGGTCGAGGCGCCCTCGGCCATGGCGACGCCGCCGAGCGCGAGGATCTGGTTGGCCAGCGGGGCAGTGAGACCGACCGCGGCCATGCGCGTGATGAAGGCGCGGCGATCCATCCGTCCGTCCTTCACCTGGCCGATCATCGAACGCAGTTCTTTATCCAGCATGGTTGTCCCCCGTCTGGTTCCCATCGTGATGAAGACGGCCGTCAGAGGCGGCCGCCCAATTAGCTGGCAGTAGATGGCACACCGAATGGGGGGCGCGTCAACTGGGACCGTGTGTATGCAAACGGTCTTCTGGCTGTCTGTTGGGCAAAACTGTGTTCTGCAGCCCATCCGTTCGGCAATCCAGCATCAAAACATGCTGGATTGCACGCTGCACTGCGGAAAATTTGTTCGCAGGATCAGACGAAGTGTGGAGGCGAAATTCTACGCGACGGACATGTCGAGCGGCGGCTCGACGTGATCCGGCAGCGGACAGACATACGGCGTCTTGGCCGTTCGCTTCTTCAAGTCGGCCTTGGCCGCCTTGATCAGTTCCGGATCTGTCAGCGCCTTGATGCCGAGACCGGCCATCGCCTTGGCGGCCTGCACCATGGCCTTGTGGGCATGCGGGCTCTTGCCCTGCGCCACCACCTGCCAGGTGTGGAACGGCGTGCCGATTGCAACCGTGGGGGCGTGAACCTGCACGGTCGGCACCACCCAGCTGACGTCGCCGACGTCGGTCGAGCCGACCAGCGGGTTGCGCTTGGCATCGAGCGGCACCAGGAAGTCGGCCAGCGGCCGATCGGTCTGCTCCATGCCGATCGCGTAATAGACCGACGCGATATCCTTGTCGCTCAAGGTCGCGCGGATCTGGCTGGCAAAGCCCTTGTCGGCATCGTCGAAATGCGGCGGTCCGAGCTCTTCCATGACCCGGTGCAGCGCCTGCTCCAGCGGCGTGTTCGGCAGGATGTTGGAGACCGCGGAGATGATCTTCATCTCGACCTTGGTCTCGGTCATCAGCGCCGCGCCCTCGGCGATCTTGCTCACACGTCCGACCAGCTCGTTCATGCCGGGAAGGTCACGGGCGCGGATCGAATAGCGCACCCGCGCATGGGCCTGGACCACGTTCGGCGCAATGCCGCCGGTGTCGAGCAGCGCGTAATGCACCCGCGCATCGCTCGGCATGTGCTCGCGCATGTAGTTCACGCCGACATTCATTAACTCCACCGCATCGAGCGCGGAGCGGCCGAGATGCGGCGAGGCCGCGGCATGCGAGGTGCGACCGGTGAAGATGAAATCCGCGCGCGTGTTGGCGAGCGACGGCGTCACCGCGACCTCCCAGAAGCTGTGCGGATGCCAGGTGATGGCGATGTCGGCGTCCTCGAACGCGCCGGAGCGCACCATGAACGCCTTTGCGGCGCCGCCTTCTTCAGCCGGACAGCCATAATAGCGCACGCGACCTGGCACCTTGTTTTCGGCAAGCCAGTCCTTCACCGCGGTCGCGGCGAGCAGCGCGGCGGAACCCAGTAGATTGTGACCACAGCCATGGCCGTGCCCACCGGCTTCGATCGGACGATGCTCGGCGACACCCGCTTCCTGGCTGAGACCGGGAAGGGCGTCATATTCGCCCATGAATGCGATGACCGGACCGCCCTCGCCCCACTCACCCATCACCGCCGTCGGAATGCCGGCGACGTTCTCGGTGATGCGGAAACCCTGATGACGCAACTCGGCGAGATGCTCGGCGGCGGACCGCGCCTCGGTGTAGCACACCTCGGGCATGCCCCAGACCTTGTCGCTGAGGTCGATGAAACGCCCCTTGATCGTGTCGACGCCACGCCAGATGTCGCTGCGGTTGTCCATTGCTTCGGTCCGTGATCCCTTGGTCAAACGAAGCGGCAATGGTTAGCAGCTTAGGGAGGGGCCGCCTAGCAGCGGCAGGGACACCAGCCATGCGGCCCGACAGGGTCTCACAGCGCGGCCCAAGGCGACCGCCCCTACGGCGCTACATTCTCGGCCTCGAGAGCGCGTCTTTGCTTACGAACAGGAGGCGTCGCCGGAACGCCGTCGGACTCTCGGCAACCAGCACCCCCTTCAGAGATTGTAGACCGCCTGCGAAGAAGGGCTCGCGAAGCCCATTACCGTGAACCTCGGTCCATTCCGGTATTTGTAATCCGTAAACGCGCGCAAGGTGCTCTGCCACGGCCGCCGTATAGGCGTCGTGCACAGCGTCGATGGAAGCGGGTCGTTCTTCGATGGCCTGCTGGCGTGCGTTCGGGTTCATGTAGAACCAATCGAGAAATTCGCGGAGCGACGGGTCGAACTTCTGCTCGCCAGCTTGTACGCGGCGAACGACGTCACCCAGCGTTGCGGGCTTCTTGCCGAACAGGCTCATGGTTGGCTCGACGGAGGCGTGTGGTCATCTTCGGGCCCAGTCTCGAGATTTGAGAAAATCTCCTCGAGACCCAATCGGGTCTTGGGTTGAAGCGCATTCTGCGGATAGAATTTTTCGACCAACGTGAGTGCATCCTGGCTGTTCTTGATGCCTATCGCGCGGGCGAGGAGCTTGATGTCGTCAATGTCCGAATTCGTTTCGACACCGCCGACACGCATCGCCCGGCACTTCATGGCAAACAAGTATTCCGGTCTGGCGGTATAGACGCGGAGGCCCGGCTGATCCTCGGTGGGGTAGGTCTTGAATAGAGCCTTTACGTCAGGATCCGCGTCTCTCTTGCTCAACCACCCCTTCACACCGTCGTTCAACCAGTTTTCGTCCCAGCCGAACTCCTCCGCCATCTCGGCCGCAAGCCGCTTGATGAAATCCTTGTTTCCTTCAAACACCGCATCGACGTCACCGGTGTTGATCTGCCGATTCAAGGTCAGCAGGAGGGCCGATCCGCCGTAGACGACGATTTCGACGGTGCGGCCTGCAGCGAAGGCCCTGCGGCCCAGCTCGGCCAGTGCATTTTCCAAAGTTAGCCGATCGAAATTCTTGTCATCGCTCATGGCTTGTTCCACAGACCGCGAACGATACGCTTGCCACTCTGGGTCGACAACGTCTTTTCGCGCGGACACCGGGACCCACAAGGCACGATCGGTCCAGAATTTCTGCATTTCCCGACCGACCCAGGCATGGCGGTCTTTAAAGAGGGGCGTTTGCGGCATAGATTGTCTTTGATTTAGCGCGGCGCTTCTCGTGCGCGAGAGGTATGTCAAAGCGCCAAGGAAAGACCAGGAGAACTCCATGCCCGCTTTGACCGAATGGAGAGTGCCGCCGGCCAATCAGCCGCGTGCGGGCGACTACGGTTTCGATCTCGACCGCGCGCTCGCATCCGTCGTTGGCCTGCACGCCATCGTCCCGCCGGACGCCTTCAGCGCCGAGACGCTGGGCACCGAACGCGCCGGCAACGGCGTCGTGATCGATCACGGACTGGTGCTCACCATCGGCTATCTCATCACCGAGGCGGAATCGGTGTGGCTGCACCTCGGCGATGGGCGGGTGGTCGAAGGCCATGCGCTCGGTTTCGATTCCGAAACCGGCTTCGGCCTGGTGCAAGCACTCGGTGAGCTCGACGTCGAACCGTTGCCGCTCGGCAGTTCGGCGGAAGCCGGGATCGGCGACCGCGTCGTGGTCGGCGGCGCCGGCGGCCGCACGCGCTCGGTCGCCAGCCAGATCGTGGCCAAGCAGGAGTTCGCCGGCTATTGGGAATATCTGCTGGACGAAGCCGTCTTCACCTATCCCGCGCATCCGAACTGGGGCGGCACGGCGCTGCTCAACGAGCGCGGCGAGCTGATCGGCATCGGCTCGCTTCAGCTGGAGCGCGAGCGCGACGGCAAGGCCGAGCATGTCAACATGGTCGTGCCGATCGACCTCTTGAAGCCGGTCCTGGACGATCTGCGCAAGTTCGGTCGCGTCAACAAGCCGGCGCGCCCCTGGCTCGGGCTCTACTCGACCGAGATCGACAACCGCTTGGTCGTAATCGGGATCTCCCCCAACGGCCCTGCCGCGCGCGCCGAGCTCAAGACCGACGACATCATCCTCGCCGTGAACGGGGACAAGGTCACGAGCCAGACCGCCTTCTACAAGAAGATGTGGGCGCTCGGCACCGCCGGCGTCGACGTGCCGCTGACCGTGTACCACCAAGGCGTCACCTTCGACGTCACGGTGACCTCCACCGATCGCTTCAAGCTCTTGAAGGCACCGAAGCTGCATTGATCCCACGCTGAAGGAAGCCGCGATGAGCGAGGCCGTGATCGACGACATCGTGGCCGTGCTGCCGCCGCTGCTCAATGCGCTGGAAGCGCTCGGCTTCTTCCAACGCCATCTGCATCCGCCGGCGTTCGCTACCGTGATGAACGCGATCGGCGCACCGGATCAGGCGCTGCAAACGGCACACGCGGCTATTGGAGAGTGGCCGGAGCAGTTCGCGGGCCTCCGCGAGCGGCTCGATCGCGCCTGCGGCGAGACGCTCGCCGCCTTTGCCGGGATCCGCGAGGTCGAGCGCAGCAATGGCGATCTCGTCGCTGTCTTCCGCGCGCTGCGCCACGTGCCGCGCGCGCAGGAGGCGCTTTATCCCCTGGCGATGCAATTTCCTCCCGTAAGCAGCTTCTTCCTCAACACCGCCAATCGCGAAAATGCGGATCTGTTGTCGCGGCTCGACGTCGGCGCGAGCGAAAATACTGGCATCTTCCACGATCACAACGAACCCGGCAGTCGCGGCGGCTTCTCGGTCTATGTGCCTGAGGACTATACGCCCGAGCGTGCCATGCCGCTGGTGATGGCGCTGCATGGCGGCAGCGGCAACGGACGCGGTTTCCTGTGGAGCTGGTTGCGCGACGCCCGCAGCCTTGGCACGATTCTGGTGGCGCCAACCGCGACCGGTCCGACCTGGGCGCTGATGGGCGATGATGCCGATACGCCTAACCTCATGCGTATCCTCGAAACCGTGCGCAGCCGCTGGAGCATCGACGCCTCGCGCATGCTACTGACCGGCATGAGCGACGGCGGCACCTTCAGTTACGTCAGCGGCCTCGACGGCGCCTCGCCTTTCACCCATCTGGCGCCGGTCTCGGCAACCTTCCATCCGCTGATGGCGGAGATGGCCGACGCCGCGCGCCTGCAGGGGCTGCCCATCTTCATCACCCACGGCAAGCTCGACTGGATGTTTCCGGTGCAGACCGCGCGCCAGACCCAGGCCGCGCTCGCAGCGGCCGGCGCTGATGTCACCTATCGCGAGATCGACGACCTCAGCC
The DNA here is from genome assembly GCF_014198295.1 of Bradyrhizobium sp. CIR18. Taxonomy (NCBI): domain Bacteria; kingdom Pseudomonadati; phylum Pseudomonadota; class Alphaproteobacteria; order Hyphomicrobiales; family Nitrobacteraceae; genus Bradyrhizobium; species Bradyrhizobium sp. CIR18. The sequence goes on from NZ_JACIHF010000007.1 coordinate 200,404, forward strand.
ACACCTATCCCCGCGAGATCAACGCGGAGCTGGTGCAGTGGCTGAACGCGGGGTGAACAACCCGTCCTTATCCGCGCCGCACTGCCGCGGAACCATCGCTTCGGGCCGACGTTATTGCTGGCCCACCGGAGGTTCGCAAATGCAGACTTTTTTCGGAATGATCCTTGGCGCGCTGCTGCTTGCCGGCGGCGTGTATGTCTATGACTCCATGCAGACCTCGTCCGTCGCCAATGGCGAGGTCGCGACCACCAATCGCACCATCGTGAACTGGGATGTCGCGAAGGCGGATTGGGATGCGCTGCGCGACCGCGCGCACAAGGACTGGGTCCGGATCTCGTCGAAGTAACAACGCCCATCATGAACGAGGCGCCGTCGCGAGCTCCGCGGCGGCGCCTTTGCGTTGGCTACCGACCGATGCGCCTCAGTTCATCTTGGCCTTGCGCGCATCGGCGATGACCTGCTCGAACTCGGTCATGCTGAGCACGCCGGGGACGCGGTACTTGCCGACGATGAAAGACGGGGTGCCGCTGAAACCGAAGGCTTCGGCCTGCTCGTTGTTGCGCTTGAGCAGCGCATCGATATCGCTGCCATGGCCGGTGAGATCGCGCTTCAGGCGATCCATGTCGAGGCCGGCGGCGGCAAGCAGCTCGTTGATGCGCGGCTCGGTCAGGCGCGAGCTGACGCCCATCAAGGCATCATGGGCCTGATGGTATTTGTCCTGGAATTTTGCCGCGAGAGCGGTCCGCGCCGCGGTGACGGAGACCGGCCCGAGGATCGGCCAATCCTTCATCACCAGCCGCACCTTGCCGTCGTCCTGGACGACCTGGCGCAGCTCGGGCTCGAGCTTGCGGCAATAGGGGCAATTGTAGTCGGACCATTCGACGATGGTGACGTTACCGTTGGGATTGCCGGCGACGGGCGTGTCGGGATCGCGCAGCACCTTGGCTTCGGTCAGCACCTCGTTGTCGTCGGTCGCCGCGCGCGCCGAGGCGCCCGTCAGTGCGAGGGCGCCCGCCCCGATCAACGTCAACGCCGCGCGCCGCGTCGGCGCAAGGCCCTTAGTCCCAAATCCAGCCATATCTCGTCCCGTTTCGGTCCCATCTCCCTGAATACGGTCGGGACCGGGAATTGTTACTCGTCATATAGAGTGTCGCGGCGGCGATGTCATCGCACCAGCAGCGTGACCATCAGGCTATGCGCCGGACGCACTCGCCGCGGGCGGCGCTGCAATGCGCGGCAGCATCGCCATCAACGTGCCGGTCATCGTTGCGATCAGCGTGGTCTTGCCCTCGTGCTCGGCAAACGCCCTGGCCTCGCAGAACGTCAGCGTGCGGCCGGGCTTGACGACCTCGGCCTTGAAGACGAAGCGCTCGCCTCTAGCCGGGGCCAGCAGCGTGGTCTTGAACTCGACGGTAAGGATATCAGCCTCGCGCGGCATCAGGGTGAAGGCCGCAACGCCGCAGGCGTTGTCCAGCCCGGCGGTGATGATGCCGGCATGGACAAACCCGTTCTGCTGGGTGAAGGCCGCGGAATGCAGCATCGCCAGCTCGGCCTCGCCCGGTGCAAGGCGGACGATCACGATGCCGAGCGTGTGCATCGCCGGCTGGCCGTCGAACATGGCGATGGCCGCCGCCCGATAGCCCGGGTTCTTCGGCTCGAACGCAGCCATGGCTCAGGCCTCGGCCGGCTCGGCGAGATGCCGAAGAGCGATCTCGCGGACGGCATCCGTGAACGGCGCCGATTTGCGCTGGGTTCGATCCATGTGCACGCCGGTGATCTCGCAAATCGCCGCGATCTCGCCGGTCTCGGCATTCGTCATGTCGTGCCGGAAGCGGATCGACTTGTCGCGCACCTCGAGCAGATGGCTACGGATCTCGACGATGTCGCCGGCGAGCAGCTCGCGCCTGTAGGCGATGTTCTGCTGCACGGCGGCCATGCCGCGGCCGGAGGAGCGCAAATAGCTCGGCGTGAGGCCGAGGCGGGCGAATAGATTCCAGTTGGCTTCGTCGAATTTGCCGACATACCACATGATGTTCATGTGGCCGACATGGTCGCATTGCCACGGATAGACCGTGCCGCGATAGGTCACCTCCTGCTCCATCGCCATTTTCCGCCCTCGTTGGTTTATTGATTGATACGGTAGCGTATCAGGCACGAGACGCGTTAGCAATACGGCACCGTATCAAGAGTTCGAGAGGCTTCTTTCATGAGCGACGGCAAGGGCGATGTCTGGGTCGAGGCGGGATTTGCCGAGCTCGCCCGCGCGGGGGTCGAGGGTGTCAGGGTCGAGGTGCTTGCCAAGAATCTCGGCGTCACCAAGGGCGGCTTCTACCGCCGCTTCGCCGACCGCGCCGCGCTGCTCGATGCCATGCTGCAACATTGGCGCGAGGGGCGGGCCGCGTCGATCGCGCAGCAGACGCGCCTCGATGGTCAACCGCCCCGCGAACGGCTGAAGACGGTGATCCAGCTCTACTCCGAGCGGCTCAATCCGGAAGCCATGGCGATCGAGCTCGCGATCCGGCAATGGGCCCGCTCCGACGAGAGGGCCGCGGCGGCCGTGGCGAGCGTGGACGCAGCGCGGCTCAAGCACGTGGCCGAGCTCTACCGCGCGACCGGGCTTGCGACTGAGGAGGCCGAGGCGCAGGCCTTCCTGTTCTATTGCTTCATCTTCGGCCAGAGCCTGTTGTTCGTCGAGCGCGGCCCGCGCAAGCGGTCGCAACTGGTGGCGAAATCGGCCGAAAAGCTGCTCAACTAGAGCATGATCCGGACCCGAAGGGCCGCGTGAGCGCAAAGTGTGCAGCGGTTTTCCGAAAGATCATGCTCCAACTCAAAATCAAGTGAAAAGGCCGGAGCGGTGCTCCGGCCTTCGTATCGATTCGAAGCTCAGGCGGCGCCCTTCAGCTTCTTGTTGCATTCGCTGTAGTAGCCGCCGCCCTTCTGGATCCACTTCATGCCGCCGTTGCCGTTGGTGGTCTTGTTGGCGTTGTACTGGTCGACGCAGGTGTGCAGGCGTCCCTTGCCCGGGGTCTCCTTGGCATATTTCGGATCGATCGCGTTCGGATAGATCGCAGGTCCCGCCGGCAGGGTCGGCGCGGCGGCGGGGGCCGCCTCCTTCTTTGCCTGCTTCGGCTCGGCGGGCGCAGCCGCGGTCGGTGCAGGAGCAGCCGGCGCGGCGGCAGCCGGCGTTGCATCCGCGCCGCACTGGGCCTTGCGGAAGTCATTCCACTTCATGGTGCCGAGCGAGCCGTCCTTCTTGGCCGCCTGGTATTTGGCGCTGCACTCCTGCGACGTCAGCGCCTGCGCCGGCGCCGATACCGAGAGCGCAGCAAATCCCGACAACGCAATCGCGCACAGCATTTTTGATTGAATGGTCATCCTTAGGTCTCCTCCTTGGTCTTCCCCCGAGGGGAAGTGAAACAAGAATTGCTATCCTAGCGTGCCGGCCATTTGCGACAAGGAAGCGATGGCTCCCGGCCGCCAAAATATAGTAACGGCGCCGTTCAGATTATTCATGTCGCGTTCAGCAATGCGAGCCGACGTTCGCAGCCCTTCGCAATTCTCGCAAGATGAGTGCAACACCATGACCCTCGCCTCTCGCCTCGCCGCCGTCGCCCTCGCCTCCCTGCTCGCCGGCGGCACTGCCTTCGCGCAGACCGCCGCGCCGGCGGCCAAGACCGATATGAAGACCGACGCCGCCACGGCCGACAAGAAAGCCCCGAAGGAGCGCTCGGCCGAGTCGCTCGAATGCTCCAAGCAGGCCGACGCCAAGGGCCTGCACGGCAAGGAGCGCAAGAAATTCCGCTCCGAATGCATCAAGACCGCCAAGGCGGGCGCCGCCGCGCCGGCTGCCGACAAGAAGTAGCCCCGACACGATCTTCCGCGAGCTTCCAGCGAGAGGCGCGCGCATTGCGGCATGACGAGCCTGCAATTGTGCGCCTCTCGCTGATTTGCGATAAGGTGGCGTGAAGCAAATCGCCGCCTCCCTGTCGTTTGAATGGCCGAGCCGTGCCAAGATCTTGAGCACGGCGGAGACGCTCGTCATCGGCACCGCCGGCGGCCTTGTGTTTCTCCTCGCCGGCCTTCCCGGCGGGTTGATCTCCGGCTCGATGATCGCGGTCGGGATCGCCGCGATCGCCGGGCGCCAGCTCGCGCTGCCGCCGCTCCTGACCCAGACCGTGCTGGTGCTGCTCGGCATTTCGCTGGGCTCGGTGGTCTCGCGCCATCTGCTTCAGCAGGTCGGCGCATATCCCCTCACCATCGGGCTGCTTGCGCTCGCGACCTTCTGCTCGACCTTCGGCTCGAGCTATTACCTCCAGCGCATCCATGGCTGGGACCGCACCTCGGCCTTCCTGGCCGGCAGCCCCGGCGCGTTGTCGCAGATCACGATCCTGGCGGTCGAGCGCGGCGCCGACCTGCCGGGCATCGCGGTGGTGCAGACCATGCGCGTCATCATCCTCACCGCGGCCCTGCCGATGGTGCTCGCGTTTGCAGGCGTCGTCCCCTCGGCCGCGCCGTCGCTGGCGACGACGATCGCTTCGCCGCTCGATCTCGTCGAGCTGGTCGCGGCCTCGCTGGCCATGGCGCTGGTCCTGCGCCTGATCAGGTTTCCGGCGAGCTGGATGTTCGGCGCCATGATCGGCTCGAGCGTGCTGCATGGCGCCGGCTGGGTCGAGGGCGGCCTGCCGGACTGGGTGCGCGGCGTGGCGCTGGTCGGCATCGGCGCGCTGATCGGCAGCCGCTTCGCGCGGATGCGGATCAAGACGCTGGCCGGCCACCTCAACGCGGCGCTGGGCTCGTTCACGGTCGCCATCGCCGTCTCCGCCATCTTCGTCGGCATCGTGGCGCTGACCACCCAGGTCAGATTCTCCGACGCCGTCGTCGCCTTCGCACCGGGCGCGATGGATGCCATGCTGGCGCTGGCGCTGACCTTGCACATCGACCCGATCTTCGTCGGGGCCCACCATTTGTCGCGTTTCGTGTTCGTGACGATCGCAACGCCGGGCATCGTGCATCTGTTCGGGCGCACGCAGGACGATGTGGATGATTGATGGCGCGCAGTGCGCCTCGCGAACTCCGCTCTCGTAGGGTGGGCAAAGGCGCATAGCGCCGTGCCCACGTTCTCTTTCGACCTTATCACTACGAGGTGGTGGGCACGGCGCGCGAAGGGCGCGCCTTTGCCCACCCTACGGCAGCTGACCTAGCCTCTCGCCGTCTTCGCAAATCCCCACGCGGCAATCGCGGCCATCAGCAGCGAGATCAGGACGTTGTAGCCGGCGAGCGAGAGGCCGAGGAAGCGCCACTGCACCTCGTCGCAACGCACCACCTTCACGGTGTCGAGCTTTGAGAACAGATCGCCGGCATTGCCGAGATTGACGACGGGACCGCTGCAATCGGTCGGCCCCTTCCAGAACCCCCACTCAACGCCGGAATGGTAGGTGCCGAGTCCGGCATTGGCGAGCGTTGCCAGCGCGAGGATCGCCAGCCCCGCCAGCAGCAGCGGCCGCGGCGCGCCGCTCCGCGCCGCCAGCGCCGTGAGCGCACCGAGCGGAATCGCGAGATAATAGGCGTAGCGCTGCTCCAGGCAGAGCGGACAGGGCAGGATCTCCAGCACGAGCTGGAAGAACCAGGCGCCCGCGATGGTCGCCGCGGCAATCAGCGTGACGAGCAGCGAGGCCGTCAGCGCAGCGCCGCTCGCAGCCGGCTTGAACGCAGGTATGGCGGCACTCTGGGTCGTCACGGCAGCCTCTTTCCGGTAGGTCGCGCTCCTAAGCCTCTAGACCCGCTCCATGCGGCTGTCGAGAACGGCTGACATCACTTTGGCGCGGGTTGACCCCGCTTTGTCCATGGCTATAGTCCGCCGGCTTCGCGACGCTCCCTGCAAGGGCCGACCGAGGGCCCCTGTGGCGGAACTGGTAGACGCGCTCGACTCAAAATCGAGTTCCGCAAGGAGTGCTGGTTCGATTCCGGCCAGGGGCACCAGCCTTCGCTGCTTCGCAGCTACGGCTCGGCAAGCCGGGCGCAGCCATATCCATGCGAAGCGGCGAAGGCTGTCGCGCCGAAGCCTTGGCGAAGGCGGACTGGCTCAACACACTCGCTCTCCCCCCTCCCTAGCCATCCCCTCATCTCCACTGTATAAACCGGTAGCTTCTTCCGTAACTCGAAGGAGCTCATATGAACGACCTGCACGCGTGGCTCTCGCAGCAACACCACGGTTTGCGGACCTTCCAGACCTTTCAGCAGAAGCTCGAGACGCTCGGCCAGCACGATCCCGCCCAGCGCGGCCTGTGCCGCCTGCTCAGCGGCGTCATCGGCAGCTATGTCGAGGCCTTTGACGAGGCCCCGCTGCCGGTCGACATTGCCGAGGACGCCTATCGGCGCCTGCTGACGCTGGTCGGAAGCCTCGATCTGCACGGAAATGCCGCTCGCCGGCTCGCCGACATCAACCGCGTGGCGACCTGCGAGTTGTGGCGGTGATCGTCAGGACCAGCGTGCCCACTTCAATTTCTAGGTAACAGGACACGCCTCTTCGGCCTCGCGACGCATGACGCCCGAGTCTTGAGCTTCTCTTGACGCCCCTTCCTTGGAAAGGGCGCAGGGAAGGCCGGGCGCCGGCTGGCACCCGCGGTCCGCTGCGCGCAAATTGCGAAGACAAATGCACAGCGGCATACAGGGCAGCCCAGGACATCCCGGCCTTTCCCTGCGCAATGGTTTTACGGCTTATGGCGCGCTCTCCCCGGGGAGCGATGCACTATTGCCCCCGTCGCCTTGCGGATGACTGGCGCGCGTGCCCGGTCGGGCCGCTTCACCACCACAAGCCTTGACGCACAGACCCCGGGCGTCAGGACGACACGCTTTTGCCGTACGCGGACCGCACTGGTCGTGTGCGCGCTGCTCAACCGCTCACGGGCCAACCCGCCCTGCGATTGCTGGCGCGCCGATGCACTCCACGTCCACCGCCACCCGGCCCGCGCATCGTGACGATCGCGAAACGCCCCTTATCCTTGGGCCGGGATGACGCAAAGCTACGATATTTCCGAATTTCGGTCAACCAGAATCTTTTGGGCCGGCTCTTGAGGTTTGGGCTATGATTTTCCTGCGGCCCATCCTTTGAGACGCCCAGCAGGCCCTAAGCGGCTGCCCTGCCCCGTTCCACTTCGCCGCGCCAGTCTCTATATCCTGTGGCAGCAGATGTGATGCAGCGGACAGTTTGATGGCCAGGACACGCAGGACGGACGCCGACGACCTCCCCCGCTATTTCGTCTGGGTCCGGGGCCTCGAAGGCCCCGAGCCGCAGAAATGGATGGCGATGGATTTCGGCGTCGGCGACTGGAAGCGGCCGCTGGTGCTTGCCTATCTGGAGTTGCCGGCGGACGAGCGCGATCTGTCGCTGTCGATGCTGGCGCGCCGGTATCCGCCCCCGCGGGTGGATCTTTCGTAACGGCGTCAGCCCATCCAGCACAAGTCTGTCGCCACGGAGACAATGACCGCTCGATGCATCGCCGCTGCCAGCCAGCGACGACCCGACACGGCGACGCCGCACGATCCCGCTTGCTACCTCAACGCGACTGTGCGCAGAATGCATCTGTATTTTCATGAGTCAGAGATTTCAACCACTGATTGATTTCGGGAAATGATGCCCGGTTTGGCCTGACGCTTTCCTTGTCGAATTTGCCGGAGGGGCCCATGACGCATCATGATGTCGGGGGGAACGCCGATTCTCCGAGGCCGGAACGCGCGCCCAGCGACAGGGATAGGAATGCCGGCGGGGGCGCGGGCGCGGCCCTGCCAAGACGCAAGCTGGTGCTGTTCGCCGACGGCACCGGCAATGCGTTCACCAAGCAGGAATCCAGCGTCTGGCGTCTGTATGAGGCCCTGGACCATACCCAGCCGGACCAGATCGCGCATTACATCAAGGGTGTCGGCACCGCCGGCTGGGCACCGCTTGCCGCGCTCGACGGCGCCACCGGCATCGGCGTCCCCGGCAACGTCCGCAAGCTCTATCGCTTCCTGTGCTGGAATTGGCGACCCGGCGACGAGATCTACATCTTCGGCTTCAGCCGCGGCGCCTTCACCGCGCGCACGCTGGCGGCGCTGATCGCGAGCCAGGGCCTGGTGCCGGCGGAGATCGACGACACGCCGGTGTCGCACGCGGAGATGGGGCGCAACGTCAAAGCCGCCTGGCGCGAATATCGGCGCGAGACCGTGCCCTGGACCAAGAGCCTGCCGACGATCTGGGTCACGCGCTGGATCCGCGACTTCCTGCTGTTCGTCTATCACTGGCTTTGCGGGCACCGTAGCTATGCCGAGGTGCGGAGCAAAATGAACGGGCGCAGCGAGGTCGAGATCGCATTCCTCGGCCTGTTCGACACCGTCGAGGCCTTCGGCGTGCCGGTCGAGGAGCTCCGCCTCGCCGTCGACTGGGCAATCTGGCCGATCTCGTTCCGCAATCACCGGCTGTCGCACAAGGTCAGGCACGCCTGTCACGCGCTCGCGCTCGACGACGAACGCACCACCTTCCATCCGCTGCGAATCGACCAGAGCCATCTGGCGGAAGGGCAGATCGTCAAGGAAGTGTGGTTCACGGGCGTCCATTCCGATATCGGCGGCGGCTATCCTGAATCCACGCTGTCCTTCGTGCCGCTAGTCTGGATGGTCGAGCAGCTCGGCGACCGGTTGCGCTTCCAGGACGGCGAGATCGAGCATTTCAGGGAATATCAATCGGCGCTCGGGCCGCGGCATGATTCACGCAGCGGCGCAGCGGTGCTGTACCGCTACGGGCCGCGTCCGATCCTCGGCGGCGACGTGAATGGCGGGCTGCCGGTGGTGCACTTCGCCGTCATCGAGCGCATGCTGCTCGGCTGCGACGATTACGCGCCTATCATGCTTCCGGCGAACTGCCTGGTGCTGCTGCCGGACGGAACGAGGTTGCCGCTGCGTTCTGAGGGAGAGACCAAGAATCTCGACGAGCAGCATGCGCGCGAGGTCATGAAGGCCGCCTATCTGCAAAAGGCGACGGGACCGCGTCGTACCGAGGAGGCCAGGGCCTTCACCACGATGAGCACGCCCGACGCCACCATGTCGAGCCTCACGCGCGACACCGTGTGGTGGCGGCGCGTCGCCTATTTTTCGCTTTTGTTCATGGCCGGCGTGATCGCCGCCTGGCCGTGGATCGCGCACGCGCTGGTGCAGTGGTCCGAAGACCGCGCCCTGGAGGGCACTGGCACACTGTCTTTCATCACCAATGTCGACTGGGTGATGGGCGCGATGGTGGCGCCGCTGACCAATCTGCTGCGAGACGTGCTGCCGTCCTATGCTGCCCCCTGGCTCAACATCGCGACCTACTATCCCTTCCTGACCTCGATCGTGGTGATCGTCACCTGGTGGATCTGGCACAAGAACGGAACGTTGCGTGACGACATCGAGGAGCGGGCACGTCTTGCCTGGAACACGTCGCGCCGCAGGGCGAGCATGGAGCACATCGACAAGCCGGGGCCGTTGATGCGGCTCGGACACTGGATGCGCCTGAACGCCAGCCCGGCGCAGCACGTCATCACCAGGGGACTGGTGCCGGCGGTCTTCCTGATCGCGATCTTCGGCTCGGCCGCGCTGATCGTGTCGAGCAGCCTGTTCACCGCACGTCTCGCCCTCGGATCGGTCTGCTCGCCGCCTGCGGTCAAGGGCTCGGCCGCGTTCCAGACCGGCACGCCGGTGACGGACGAGCCGGTCGACGCGCGCGCGTTATTCGACACCAGGGACTTTTGCTGGTGGAGCGGGCTCGCCGTCGAGAAGGGCCGCAAATACCGCGTCTTTCTCGAGATCAAAGAGCCATGGTTCGACCGCACCATCATGAGCGGCGTGAACGGATTTGCGACCTACGAGCCGCACAACTACGTGGCGCTGCCGGAGCGTCGTCTGTTCGCCGCGGACTGGTTCCAGCCCGTGGTGCGCGTCGGCAGCAAAGGCATCAACGACCTGCCGCTCAAGGCAGTCAATGTGATGCCGGCCGACGAATTTCCCCGCCGCATGAAGCCCACCCTGCCCGCGGAGGACGACATCAGCAGGAGCCGCAACAGGTACCCCGTGCGGCTCGACGACACGGCCGAGTTCAAGGGCAGGCTCGACGGACTCGGCAGATTCGAACCGATTCCGCCGGCCATGCTCGCCGAGGCAGGCCCGGTCTGGACGAAGCAGCTGTTGACCGGCCGCGTCGTCTCCGAATTCGTGGCGCCCGAGTCCGGCGAGCTGTTCTTCTACGTCAATGATGCCGTCCAGATATTCCCGCGGCTGCTTCCGGAGTCGTGGGTCCCGTCCTGGCTCGATGCGATCCAGGGACCGCACGATCTGTTCTACCGAAACAATAGCGGCACTGCGAAGATCAAGGTCCAGCGCCTGCCGGCCCCACCGATGCCACCGGACAAGCCGTCATTACCGCTGGCGAGCAACTGAGGCCCAGCGGGCCCCCGCCTCGGAGCTCTCCGTGCCGCGACTTGGACACGGGGCATTCCCGCCCCCATGATTATGGGTGTCGCTGCCTGCATCCGGCGGTTAAACTTGCCCTTGCGCCGCGGGGGACACGCGGGTCGCGGGACCATGATCATGACCGAACAGGGCGAGACGGGTGAAGCCATCACCATCCTCCTCGTCGAGGACGACGCGCCGACCTGCTGGCGGCTGCAGGATGCGCTGGTCAAGGCCGGCTACGAGGTGCGCAGCGCCGGCACGCTCGGCGAAGCCCGTTCCGCGCTTGCCGGCGGCGCGCCCCGCGTGCTGCTGACCGATCTGCGCCTGCCCGACGGCCACGGCATCGAGCTGATCCGCGAGATGAGGCAGCGCTTCCCCGACACCGAGATCATGGTGATCTCGGCACTCGGGGACGAGGAAAGCGTGATCTCGGCGATCACGGTCGGAGCCACCGGCTATCTGCTCAAGGACGCCTTCCCCACCGACATCGCCACCACGGTGCGCGATCTGGTCGCCGGGCATTCGCCGATCTCGGCCTCCATCGCGCGCTTCATCGTGCGCAGAACCCAAGGTGCCGCGCCAAATTCGGCGGAGCCGCCGCCCGGCCCGGCGCTCAACACGGCGAGGCTGACACCGCGCGAGATCGACATTCTCTGGGGCATCGCAAAAGGCTTCAGCTATGCCGAGATCGCCAGCCATCTCGGCCTGTCCAAGCAGACCGTGCCCGGCCATATCAAGAACATCTATCGCAAGCTCGAGGTGCACACGCGCAGCGAAGCGGTCTTCGAGGCGGTGCAGCAGGGCCTGATCAAGCTGTGAGCGAGATCGCGGCCAAAGCACCTATCAAGGCAGCTACGAAGGCGCCTACGCGGCCGCGGCGCCGGCTGATCGCCTCGCGCCTCGTGCCCTATCTGCTGCTGCAGGCCCTGATCGTGATCGCCACCATTCTCGGGCTGCGGCTGCTGCAGCCGAGCGACCCCGACGATTTTGCGCTGAACGGGTTTTCGCTGCGGCAGGACGGCGTGACGCTGCCCGTGAACCTCCCGCATTTCACGGCGTCGCGCTATTCCCTGGACGACCCGCCGCTCTACACCGGCAGCTTCATGTTCCGGCGCGGCGAAGCGGCCGCGGGATGGTCGGTCTATCTGCCGCGCTTCAGCAACGCGGTGGAGGTCGCCGTCGACGGCGTCGTCGTGCTCGATTCCCGGCGCGACGCCAATGCCAACCGGCCCGACCGCAACACGCCGCAGATCGCAGCGATACCCGCCTCACTGCTGCGCGAGGGCGCCAACGAGATCACGGTGCGCCTGTTCGTGTGGGGGCCGTTGAAGGGTTTTCTCGACACTGTCTATGTCGGGCCGGATGCCGCCTTGCGGCCAGCCTATGAGACGCGCACGCTGCTGTTTGTCACCCTCCCCGTGGTGTTTTCGGCCTGGCAGTCGATCCTCGCCGTCATCCTCGCGATCATGTGGCTGATGCGGCGCCGCGAGCCGGTCTACGGCGTGTTGGCAGCCGCGATGGTGCTCGGCGTGGTGCAGGCGTACGTACCGCCGCCGGTTCCGCCGGCCGCCACGTCGCGGCTTGCCGCGGTGCTGCTGGCGTCCGCGCCGATCGAGAGCGCGTTGGTCGTCATGTTCGGCGTGCTGTTTTTCGGCTGGCGCTGGCCGCGCTACGGCATGCTGCTGTTCGTGCCAGGCCTCGTCGTGTTCGTGGTCGGGCTGATCGGGGGCCCGCCGCTGCCGCGCATCCTCTTTCTGGTGCTCGGCATCCCCACCGTCGGGATTTGCCTGTTTCTGATGGCCTGCGTGACCGCGACCGCGGTCGTCCGGCGGCAGGACGCGGCAAGCTTCACGATCGGATGCGCCGTCACCATCGTGCTGGTCTGCTGGGTCCAGGACATGTTCACGGTGTTCGAGATCGTCGCCAACGAACGCATCTTCGTCTCGCGCCTGTCCTATTCGGCGATGCTGGTCGCGATCGGGGCCGGCTTGACCTGGCGCTTCGCCCGCGCGCTCAACCAGGTCGACAGCTTCGCCGGCCAATTGGTGACACGTGTGCGCGAGGCCGAGGAGCGGCTGAAGGCGAGCTTCGTCCGCGAGGAGGAGCGCGCGCGCGCCGCCGCGCTTGCCAATGAGCGCACGCGGCTGATGCGTGACCTGCATGACGGTCTCGGCGGCCAGCTCGTCAGCATCGTCGCGCTCTCCGAGCGCGGCCATGAGGGCGCGACCATCACCGACGCTGCCCGTGCCGCGCTGAAGGATCTGCGTCTCGTCATCGATTCCATGGACGACATCGGCGGCGACCTGATGCTGGCGCTCGGCTCCTGGCGCGAGCGCGCGAGCGCGCAATTGCGGCCGCACGACATCACGCTCGACTGGCGCGTGGCGACCCCGCAGGGCCTGCCACTGCACCCTGAACTCAGGCCATGGCACGTCATCCAGATCGTGCGCATCCTCGACGAGGCCGTGACCAATGCGGTCAAGCACGCACAGGCACACCGCATCGCGGTCACCATCGAGACGCTCGATGCGAGCGAGGGGCCGTACGGCCTGATCAGTGTGACCGACGACGGCCATGGCTTTGCACTGGCCGGCAATGGCGAAGCCGGGCGCACCGGCCAGACCGCGCGCGGCTTGCGCAACATGAGAAGCCGCGCCGCGCGCTGCGGCGCGGTGCTCGACCTGAGTTCCGACGCTTCCGGGACGCGGGTGCGGCTGCAATTGCCGCAGCGTTTTCCCGACAGCGACGCGGCTGCGGGCTGAAAACCCCCCTCTCCGAGCGTGTGGGACGCGCGGAGAGAGGGAACGGGCCGGGTGATTTGCCGGCGGAGGACGGGGGGTTCGTCCGCAGGGCGCCCTGGGCCCGAGGCGATGCAATCAATTCAATCGAATGGAAATGTCAGCGCACGCCGACACGATTGACCGGGCCGCCGCGATTCATCGGCGTTCCCGCGCGCACGCCGACCCCGGGCGCGCCGACGCCGGGCGTTGCGACCGCGGCCCTTGCGACCGGCGCTCCCGGCGCGACCACCACCGCCGCCGTCGGCCGCACCACGCAGCCCTTGGGCACGCCGACCGTCTTGCAATAGACCACCGCCTGTGCCGGGCTCGTGCCCAGCGACACCATCGCCGCGCCGGCCAGCGCCATGACCGTCAGCCCCGCACTCAGCGCTCCAGCTCTCTTCGACATCCTTTGCTCTCCTGCTTCCCGTTCGGCGCCCCGATGCAATCACCGGGTTTCGCAGCCGAGGTGCAGCCTGAATGACAAAAGACGGCGCGCGGATACATGCCATGAAGATGGGGGTCGCTGCGGCCGGGACACCGGGCCGACGCCATGAACATGGCATGGACCCATGCACGACCTTCGCGAGATGGTCCGGCCCGATTGATCCCGGTCGGGACCAACGTCGATTCCAAAGAGGTGCTTTATGAAGATTTCAGCTGTTGCCGCGCTGCTGCTCGCCGCTTCCGCCGTGCCCGCTGCTGCACAATCCGGTCCATCGGTCCAGGAGCAAATGGCCTGCCGTGGCGATGCCAGCAAATTCTGCGCTGAGCATATCGGCAAGCCCCCGCAGATGAATGCCTGCCTGCGCGAGAACAAGTCGAAACTCTCGGACAGCTGCCGCAAGGTCGTCGAATCGCGCGGCGGCTGATCTGCCAACGTTCTCGCGAAGAAGAGAGGAGCGGCGTGCTGCCGCCCTCTCAACACCTGGCGCCGCTACTCCTGCATCATCTCGCCGCTGCCGCCGAACTCGGCCGGAAAATCCTTCAGCTTGGGCAGGCCGTCGCGCATCGGCAGCACGGTCTCGGCATAGTTGACGTGAACGCCCGGCGCGAATGCGAGCGTCGGGATGGTGGCGGTAAAGACGTCGACCAGTCCGAGCGGCGGATGATTGGTCATGAGATGGCCGCCGCACTTCTTGCAGTATTTGCGCTCGCTGAGCGGCGTCTTGGCAAACGTCTCGACATTCTGGGCGCCTTCGGTGACGCGCACGGCCTCGGGCTTCCACAGGCTGAAGGCGTTGACCGGGCCGCCCGACCAGGAGCGGCAGGAGCGGCAATGGCAATAGCCCATCGCCTCCGGTGCGCCCGTGACCTCGATCGTGACCGCGCCACAGAAGCAATTTCCGACATGTTTCATTTGGTCGTCTCCGTTTGATGAAGAGGAAGAAATCCTCTCCCCGCTCCTCGTCCACAATATGTCGGGACCGATGGGAATGCGGGGAGAGGTGTCGGGGTGAAGGGGGACATCACCCCGGGGGACGTTGAGGGGACGGGTATGTGAGATGCTCGCATACCTCAGCCGGCGCGGCCAAGCGTCCTCCGTTCGGCGGACGCGCGCGATGCCGCGACGAGGCTAGAGTGACCGGCGCCAGGGAATAAGCATCGACACCCGTTGTTTGTACTGCCGGTACTCGTCGCCGAAGAGAGCGACGAGGTCGTGCTCCTCCAGCGCGATGCCGACGAAGATGTAGAGCGTGGTGACGACCGCAAACAGCAGATGCCCCGCGGTCATGGTCGGCGCCGCCCAGAACGCAATGATGAAACCGAGATAGATCGGATGGCGGACGAAATTGTAGAGCAGCGGCGTCCTGAAGCGCGGCGGCGTCATCTCCTTGCCGACCAGATGGTTGGTCACCTGATGCAATCCGAACAATTCAAAATGATTGATCAGGTAGGTGCTGGTGAACACCAGGATCCACCCAGCGAAGGACAGCGTGACCAACGTCACGGCGAGATCCGGGTTC
Source organism: Bradyrhizobium sp. CIR18 (assembly GCF_014198295.1). Taxonomy (NCBI): domain Bacteria; kingdom Pseudomonadati; phylum Pseudomonadota; class Alphaproteobacteria; order Hyphomicrobiales; family Nitrobacteraceae; genus Bradyrhizobium; species Bradyrhizobium sp. CIR18. Next base: position 215,612 of record NZ_JACIHF010000007.1, read on the forward strand.
TCGACATTCCATACGATCGCAGGCAGCGGGCGCCACTGCCAGAACAGGAGCAGCAATGACAGGCTCGCGAACAGCACATATGTCGAGCGCTCGACGGGCTTGGGGACGAACTGCGTCCACCACGCCTTGAACTGCTTGCGTGCCATCACGCTGTGCTGAAGGGCGAACAGCGACATCAGGAGGAGATTGACGATGACGGCTTCGGCCGTCGGCGTGTCGGTTCCGGTATCGATGGTCTTGGGCACCACCAGCCCCATGACGAAGCCGATGGCGTAGAGAATGGTGACGAAAAACACGAGATATGCCGCAATTCCGTACAGAAAGGCGATGAACTTGAAAATGCGTGAGCCCGCAACCTCCGGGCTGAGGGAATGAACCTGGTGATCAAGTTGGGTCATAGAACGCTCCGTTGTGCCGAGGCATCGACACTGTTTGGTCTTTGCACCATGCCGGATCGGACGTCCCCAGACTTTCGCGACCGGTTGATTTTCGCCTGAGACGACTTTGATTTTTGCTTGAGACGACAGAAACGTGCGATTTCGCTTTGAAAACAACGTGCTCGACGGCGACCTGCGGGAACTCACTTGCGGCGGGACAGCCGTGCCGTTGCAGCCGCAGGTGTTCGATCTCTTGCTCTATCTCGTCGCGCAACGCGCGCGTGTGGTCAGCAAGGATGACCTGATCAGCCAGATCTGGAGCGACCGGATCATCTCGGATTCGGCGCTGAACAGCCGGATCAACGCCGCGCGCAAGGCCCTCGGCGACGACGGCGCGACGCAGCGGCTGATCAAGACCATTCCGCGCAAGGGCTTTCGTTTCGTCGGCGAGGTCCGGGAAGATGTGGCAGCGTCAATCGTGCCGGCCGAAGCCAGGCCCGCCCCCTCGCGCGTGGGGGACCGCCCGGCGATCGCGGTGCTCGCCTTCGAGAACATGAGCGGCGATCCCGCGCAGGACTATTTTGGCGACGGGATCAGCGAGGACATCCTCACGGCGCTGTCGAAGCAGCGCTGGTTCATGGTGATCGCCCGCAACTCGTCCTTCACCTACAAGGGGCGCGCAGTCCACCTCAGGCAGATCGCGGAGGAGCTCGGCGTCCGCTACGTCGTCGAAGGCAGCGTGCGCAAGGCGGGCAATCGGCTGCGCATCACCGCGCAGCTGAACGATGCCACGTCAGGCAGCCATCTGTGGGCCGAGCGCTACGATCGCGAGCTGGTCGACGTCTTCGCCGTCCAGGACGAGATCACCAACGCGATCGCCGCGGCGATCGAACCGCAGATTCACGCGGCCGAGAGCTTTCGCGCCCAACGCAAGGGACCTGCGAGCCTGGACGCATGGGATCTGCTGATGCGGGCGCTGTCGCATTATTGGCGCGTGACCCGGCACGATCACGAGACCGCACGGACGCTGCTGGAACGCGCGATCGGGATCGATCCGAATTACGGTCAGGCGCTGTCGGTGCTGGCGGCGAATTACATGTTGGGCGTGCATCTCGGCTGGGCCGAGCTCGCCACCGTAGCGCCGGTGGCGGAAGCCGCCGCGCTGGCCGCGGTGCGCTGCGACCATGAGGATGCCTGGGCGCATGTCGCGCTCGGCAGCGTCTGCTTCTCGACACGCAGGCTCGGGGACGCGCTGTCCGAGTTCGAGCAGGCGCTCGCGCTCAATCCGAACTTCTCGCTGGCGCAGGGTTATTACGCGCTGGCGCTGTCCTATGCCGGATGTCCCAAGGATTCGTTCGAGGCTGCGCAACGGGCGATCCGGCTATCACCGCGCGATCCGTCGCTGGCGATCTATCACGGCATCGCCGGCTATGCGCGCTTCACCGAACGCCGTTATGACGAGGCCATAGCGCTGGCGCGCGAGGCGATCCGCCATCGCGGCGATCTCACCGGCGCCTACCGCGTGCTCGCGGTCTCCGCCGGCATGACCGGCGACGGAACGCTTGCGGAGACGGCGCTGGGCGAGCTCCGCCGCACCCAGCCCGACATCTCGCTGCACTGGATCGCGACGCAACTGCCGTGGGCCAATGACGGGGATCGCGAGCACTATCTGGAGGGATTTCGGCGCGCGGGACTGCGCTAGGCGGCTGCTCTTACCCCGGCGCTACGCGCGCTTGCGGCGCAAATGGACGATGACGTCGAGCCGCGCGATCTCGTGGCCGGGAAGCGCCTCCGGAATCCTGGTGAAGGCGAGGCCTTCGGCAACGTCGACCAGCACGTCCTCGCCCTCGAGATAGAAGTGCGGATGCACCGACGTGTCGGTGTCGAAGAACGACTTGATGCCGTCGGCGGCGATTCGGCGCAAGAGGCCCGCCTCGGTGAACTGGTTCAGCGTGTTGTAGACGGTCGCGAGCGACAGATAGGCGTTCGCCGCCATTGCTTCTTCGAACAGGCTCTCTGCGGTGACATGACGATGGCCGCGCAGGAACAGCAATTGGCCGAGCGCCAGGCGCTGGCGCGTCGGGCGCAGGCCGGCATCGCTGAGCAATTGCAGACAGTGCTGCACCCCTGCATCGGGCGGCAGCTCGAGGCCGGCGACATCAGGATCGCTATCGTCGCGCGCAGGGAAATTCGTGGCCTGGATGTCCATCGATCGTCTCACGGCTCAGGGGAGCAGGACGCACAGCGCCGGGTCCTGCCAGTTGCTATTCGATCGCAAAAGCGGCGGCCTGGCTTTGATCCGGATCAAATCCGGAGCGGGGCCGCCTCTGACCTATCGCAAGGCGATCCGGTTTATTCCTGGCCGGTTGGGCGGCGCCGGGCTCGGCGCATCATGATGGCCTGACGCTTTTGGTCGCAGGCGCAGGCTTGTGCAACGCCTTCGCAGACTCTCGACACGAGTAAGGCCGCCTGATCGCCCGGAGCGGGCCGATCCGCCGTGCGCGAAGGTATGCGGAAAACAGGACGCGCTGTACATTTTTTGTGCGAGCACTGTCGCGACTTTCATCTTGCGGCGCCGAACGGGACTGTGTGAGCCTCGATATCGGATGGGGACTGGGATGGACCGGCCGTAGCTTCGCGCGCCATGACGTGCGAAGCGCTGACGGCTGGTCTCGCTTGAGAAAGATACGACATGCCGAAACGAGTGTTGCTTGGTCTCCTCCTGGCGTGCGGCCTCACGGCCCCGACACTGGCGCAAGAGCCGAAGACCGGAGGTGTGATCAATGCGGTGATCCAGCCCGAGCCGCCCGGCCTGATGCTGGCGATGGTCCAGAACGGCCCCGTGCAGATGGTCTCGGGCAACATCTTCGAGGGCCTGCTGCGCTACAGCCCGAAGCTCGAACCGCAGCCGGAGCTCGCCGAGAGCTGGAGCGTCAGCGAGGACGCCAAGACCTACACGTTCAAGCTCCGGAAGGGCGTCACCTGGCATGACGGCAAGCCCTTCACTGCCGCGGACGTCTTGTTCTCGATCGAGATGCTGAAGCAGACCCACGCGCGCGCCCGCAACAACCTCGCGCAGGTCGACAAGGTCGAGGCGCCCGACGATTACACTGTCGTGTTCACGCTGAAGCAGCCGTTCGGCCCGTTCCTCGGCATCTTCGAGGTCGGCTCGATGCCGATGGTGCCGAAGCATCTCTATGAAGGCACCGACTGGAAGACCAATCCCTACAACAACGCCCCCGTCGGCACCGGCCCCTTCATGTTCAGGGAATGGCAAAAGGGCTCATTCATCCGCCTGGTCAAGAACCCGAACTATCACGAGAAGGGCAAACCCTATCTCGACGAGATCTACTGGCAGATCATTCCCGACGCTGCGGCGCGCTCGGTGGCGTATGAGACCGGCAAGGTCGACGTGCTGCCCGGTGGCTCGGTGGAGAATTTCGACGTGCCGCGGCTTTCCAAGCTGAAGGACACCTGCGTCACCGGCGCCGGCTGGGAGTTTTTCTCGCCGCTGGCCTGGCTGTGGCTGAACAACCGCCAGGGTCCGCTCGCGGACAAGCGGGTACGGCAGGCGGTCATGTATGCGATCGATCGCGACTTCGCCAAGGACGTGATCTGGAACGGGCTCGGCAAGGTCGCGACCGGCCCGTCCGCCTCGACCATCAAATATTACACCGACGACGTGAAGAAATATCCGTACGATCCGGCCAAGGCCAAGGCCCTCTTGAAGGAGGCCGGCTACAAGGGCGAGAAGATCCGGCTGTTGCCGCTCGCTTATGGCGAGACCTGGCAGCGCTGGGGGGAAGCGGTGAAGCAGAACCTCCAGGACGTCGGCATCAACATCGAGACCATTGCCACCGACGTCGCCGGCGGCAACCAGAAGATCGGCGACTGGGACTACGACATCGCCTTCACCTATCTCTACCAGTATGGCGATCCCGCGCTCGGGGTTGGCCGCAACTACGTCTCCAGCGCCATCGCCAAGGGCCAGATGTTCAACAACGTCGAGGGCTATTCCAACCCCGAGATCGACAAGCTGTTCGCCGACGGCGCGGTCGCGACCCCCGACTCCAAGCGCAAGGAGATCTACGAGAAGGCGCAGAAGATCCTGGTCGAGGACGTGCCGGTGGCCTGGATGCTCGAGCTGCAGTTCCCGACCATCACCCGTTGCAAGGTCAAGAACCTGATCACCACGGGAATCGGGGTCAATGACGGCTTCAAGGACGCATGGCTCGACAAGTGACGGGCGCTTCGCGTCTGATCTCTCGTGCTGTAGCTTTCGCCGAATGATTGCCGTCCGGCCCACGGAAAAGGTGCACCTCTCCCGTTTGCGGGGGAGGTCGACGCGCGCCGGGCGATGCGAAGCATCGTCCCAAGCGCGGCGGGTGGGGGCTCTCTCCACTCGGGGACCTTCTCTGCGGAAACACCCCCACCCCTACCCTCCCCCGCAAGCGGGAGAGGGAGCGCACCGTCGCTGCGGCGACACTCTCGTCAAACAAGCGTCGCTCTAAGTATGCTCTCCTTTATCGCTCAGCGTGTCCTGAAGGGCGTGATCGTCCTGCTTGCGATCGTCGTCCTCAATTTCTTCCTGATCCGGCTTGCGCCCGGCGACCCCGCGGTGGTGATGGCGGGCGAGGCCGGGGCCAGTGATCAGATCTTCGTCAATCAGCTCAGGGAGAAGTTCGGCCTCGACAAGCCGTTGCCGGAGCAGCTCTTCATCTACGTCAAGGGTGTCGTGACCCTCGACCTCGGCTTCTCCTTCCGCCAGCAGGCGCCGGTCGCAAAGCTGATCGGCGAACGGCTGCCGGCGACGCTGCTGTTGACGCTGACCGCATTCGCGATCTCGCTCGCGCTCGGCATCCTGTTCGGCACCTTCGCCGCGCGCTTTGCCGGAACCTTCCTCGACACCGCCATCACCGTGTTCGCACTGATCTTCTACGCCATGCCGATCTTCTGGGTGGCGTTGATGGGCATCCTGCTGTTCTCGGTCACCATGGATTGGCTGCCGAGTTTTGGTTACGAGACGGTGGGCGCCAATCTGACCGGCTTCGCCCACGCGGTCGACGTCGCGAAACACCTGATCATGCCGGCGATGACGCTCGGCCTGTTCTTCATGGCGACCTATACCCGCATGACGCGCGCCTCGATGCTGGAGGTGAAGCGGCTCGATTTCGTCAAGACCGCGCGCGCCAAGGGCCTCTCCGACGCCGTGATCCAGCGCCGCCACGTGCTGCGCAACGCGCTGCTGCCCGTCGTGACGCTGGCCGGCGTGCATTCGGGAACGCTGATCGGCGGCGCCGTCATCACCGAGACCGTGTTCGCCTGGCCCGGCATCGGTCGCCTGATGTACGACGCGCTGTTGCAACGGGACTACAATCTGCTGCTCGGCGTCTTCGTGATCTGCTCCGCCATGGTCCTGATCTTCAACCTCATCACCGACCTGGTCTATCGCCTGGTCGACCCGCGCATCGAATTCGCCTCATGAAACAGTTCTGGAAATCGATGCTGCGCAGCCCGAGCGGCGTCATCGGGCTCATCATCCTGGTTCTCGCGATCTCGGTCGCGTTGTTCGGACCGATGCTGTTCCCAAACTCGCCATGGCGCATGGTGCAGCGGCCGTTCCTGCCGCCGTTTACGCTCTCCGCCGTGCCGCTCGGCACCGACGCGCTCGGCCGCGACGTGTTCGCCGGTATGATTTTTGGCGCGCGCGTCTCGCTGCTCGTCGGCCTCGTCTCCACGCTGGTCGCGCTGATCGTCGGCGTTCCCATCGGCGCCATGGCCGGCTATTTCGGCGGCAGGGTCGACGACGCCCTGATGCGCTTCACCGAGTTCTTCCAGACCATTCCGAGCTTCGCACTCGCGATCGTGCTGGTCGCGATCCTGCAGCCCTCGATCTATTCGATCGTGACCTCGATCGCGCTGGTGAGCTGGCCGCCGGTCGCCCGCCTCGTGCGCGGGGAGGTGCTGTCGCTGCGCACGCGGGAATATGTCCAGGCGGCCGTGGTCACCGGCCAAAGCAACACCTGGATCATTATGCGCGAAATCCTGCCGAACGCACTGTCGCCCGTGATCGTGCTGGCCTCGCTGATGGTGGCGACCGCGATCCTCCTGGAATCCTCGCTGTCGTTCCTCGGCCTCGGCGACCCCAATCTGATCTCCTGGGGCTACATGGTCGGCGCCGGCCGCACCGTGATCCGCCAGGCCTGGTGGATCACTGTGTTTCCCGGCGTCGCCATCCTGATCTCGGTGCTCGGGCTCAATTTGATCGGCGAAGGCCTCAACGACGCGCTCAATCCGCGCCTGTCGCGGGAGGGACGCTGACGATGACCGCCCCGCCCGCCGTCTCCATCAAGAACCTGCGAATTGCCCTTCCCAAAGGCGCCGAGCGTCCCTTCGCCGTCGACGGCGTCTCGCTCGATTTGCGGCCCGGCAAGATCGTCTGCATCGTCGGCGAGTCCGGCTCCGGCAAGTCGATGTGCGCGCATGCGCTGATGGGCCTGTTACCCGATACGGTCTCGGTGGCCTCCGGCGAGATCCAGTTCGAGGGTCGCGACCTGCTCAAGCTCGACGACGACGGCTGGCGCGATCTGCGCGGCCGCCGTCTGGCGATGATCTTTCAGGAGCCGATGACCGCGCTCAATCCGTTGATGCGGATCGGCGACCAGATGGCGGAGATGTTCGAGGCGCACGGCCTGCTCACGCCGAGGGAGCGGCGCGCGCGAGCGCTCGCTTTGGCACGGGAAGTCGGCCTGCCCGACCCTGAAAGAATTGTGCGCGCCTACCCGCACCAGCTCTCCGGCGGCCAGCGCCAGCGCGCCATGATCGCGATGGCGCTCGCGCTCGAGCCAGCCGTGCTGGTCGCGGACGAGCCGACCACCGCGCTCGACGTCACCACCCAGGCGCAGATCCTCAAGCTGATCCGCAACCTCCAGCGCAACCGCAACATGGCGGTGATGTTCATCACCCACGATTTCGGCGTCGTCGCCGATATCGCCGACCAGGTCGTCGTGCTCCGGCACGGCAAGGTGGTGGAGGAAGGTCCGGCCGCAACCGTCTTCAACGCGCCGCAGCACGACTACACCAAGGCGCTGCTCGCCGCGGTGCCCTCGATGGACCCGCCGGCGCGCGAGCCGCTCGACGCCCAGGCCAGGGCGGTCGAGGTGATCGGGCTCGACAAGACCTACGTCACCTCGGGCGGCTGGTTTCGCGAAGACCGCCGCGTCGATGCCGCGCGCGCGGTCAATTTCAACATCCTCAAGGGCGAGACGCTCGGCCTCGTCGGCGAATCCGGCTCCGGCAAATCGTCGGTGGCGCGCCTGGTGATGCGGCTGATCGAGGCCGACCGCGGCACGGTACGGATCGGCGAGACCGATCTCACTTCTCTTTCCGGCAAGGCGCTGCGCGCCGAGCGCCATCGCATCCAGATGATCTTTCAGGATCCGTTCGCTTCGCTCAATCCGCGCCGCAAAATCGGCCACATCATCGCCGACGGCCCGATCGCGGCCGGCCTTGATGCCAAGGTCGCATTCGACCGGGCCCGCGACCTCCTCAAGATGGTCGGGCTCGATGCCGGCGCACTCGATCGCTATCCGCATGAATTCTCCGGCGGCCAGCGCCAGCGCATCGGCATTGCGCGCGCGCTCGCACTCGAGCCCGAGATCATCGTTGCGGATGAGGCCGTCTCCGCACTCGACGTCTCCGTGCAGGCGCAGGTCTTGCGGCTGCTCGAAGACCTCAAGACCCGTCTCGGTCTCTCGATGCTCTTCATCACTCACGACTTGCGCGTCGCCGCCCAGATCTGCGACCGCATCGCGGTGATGCAGCGCGGCGCCATCGTCGAGCTGAAGCCGACCGCGCAGCTGTTCGCCGCGCCGGAGCATGCCTATACGCGCGAGCTGCTGGCGGCGGTGCCGGGACGTAAAGAGCGCGCGCCGGCGGCGTGACGATCGATCGCATCGAGTCGCCGAATTCCGGGATTGTTCCAAAAACTTGCACGCGGCCCGAGGTGAAACATATTCGGTCCAGAAGAATTTTCTTGACGAGAATATCCTTGCCGATGAGCGCAAGGAGCAAGTCGACACCAGCATTCGCTCGCGCGGCTCCAGAAAGCCGCGCGACGGATGTGAGCTGGTGAGCGGTCTCTCAACCCGGCGCATCAAAGGCACGGGAGACGTTGGGATTCCGGAGTGCGCTCACGCGCTTTTTACTCATTCGTGATGGGCGACACCGCTTCAAAGCCGAAGACGGCGTCATAGATGACGATGAAATGATAGCCGTCATCTGATGACGGGATTTGCCAACTGATATTCGGAGCCAACATGGGCGAAGTCATTCGATTTGTCTCCAAGTCCGAGCGCGAGCGAGCACGTCTCATCCAGGAGGCGCGCGCCATCTACGACAGTATCTTCCCGCCGACCGACCCGGCCAGCGAAGGCCAGGATAAGGCCGCGATGGGCCGTGCATATATCGGCCGCGACGGGGGTAACCTGTCGTGATCAAGATCATCGCCGTGCTTTGCAGCCTTGCCTCCCCGACCAATTGTCACGAGCAGGTCGTCACCACCTCGGATTTCGCGCAGGTTTCGGTGCAGTCCTGCCTGATGGGCGCGCCGCAGCTCGCCGACTGGATGAACCAGCATCCAGCCGAGCGGCTAGCTGCGTGGCGCTGCGTGATCGGTCAACAGGCCGGCCGGGGCATCTAGCGTCTGACGGCTGCGTTCGATCGGCGCGCCCGCCCGGCCATGACGGTCTCGACTGAAGGGAGCTCTTGGCCGGGGGCCGCGGCTCGACCAAAGCAGTGACGACACTCCATTGCCGGGGTAACCTCTCGTTGCGGCCATTGGCAGCAAGGGGGGAATCCGCATGGAAGTCGCGAGCCTCGTTCTTCCCGTATTCGCGATCATCGTCACCGGCTGGCTGGCCGGCGAGCTCGGCTATCTCTCCCGCTCGCTCGCCGACGCGCTGGTGCATTTCGCCTACAACGTGGCAATGCCTGCGCTATTGATCGTCACCATCGCGCAGGAGCCCGCGGGCAATCTGCTGGAATGGCGTTTCCTGCTCGCGTTCGGCGGCGGCTCCTTCGTCTGCTTTGCGCTGGTCTTCCTGGTGGTCCGCGCCCGCGGAAGGCATGATCTCGCCAGCAGCACGATTCATGGCATGGCGGCGGCGATGACCAATACCGGCTTCGTGGCGCTGCCGATCCTGCACGCGATCTACGGCCAGCCCGCCGTCCTGCCTGCTGCGGTAGCGACAGTATTCGTCGCGGCCGTGATGTTTCCGATCACAGTCATCCTGCTGGAAAGGGACGCGCGCGGATCGTCCGCGCGGTCCGCCGGCCTCGCGAAGCAGATCCTGCTCAATCCGATGGTGCTGTCGACGCTTTGCGGTCTCGTCTGGGCGATTACGGGCCTGCCGATTCCGGCGCCGGTTGCCGCCTACCTCAATATGGTCGCCGCCGCGCTCACGCCCTGCGCACTGTTTGCCATCGGGCTCGGCCTGTCGGTCGAGGGCCTGCGCTCCAACCTGAGGGCAACCTTCGCGCTCGCGCTCGTGAAGCTCGTGATCATGCCGCTGATCGTCTACGGACTTTGTGTGGTCACCGGCCTCAACGCGCTCTACACCGTCGCCGCCGTGATATGCGCCGCCGTGCCCACGGCGAAGACGGTGTACGTGCTGGCGCACGAGCACAAGGTCGAGGAGAAACTGGTCGCGGCCACGGTCTCGGTCACGACGATGCTGTCGGTAGCGACATTGCTGGTCGCGCTATACCTTCTCTCGGGTCTGGCGACCGGCACGCGCTAACCCGCACTTATCTCGTGGTGTTGCTCCAGGTGGGCGCCGAGTTGGTCACGCCGACCGAGGGCCAATTGTAAGATCCGACCGACGGTGCCGTGACCGTTCCGACCGTCTGGCCGGACGAGCCGTAGGACGCCCGCGGCTGCACAGCAGTGGGCGCCCCGGCGCCGCCATAGGTTGGGGCCACCACGCCCGTGCTGTAATGTCGGCTCGACCGCGCCTTCTTCGCTTCAGCCGCAAAGGGCGCGGCAAGCAGCCCGGTCGTGATGAGCGCGGCAATGGCGAGTTTGATGCTTGTCATGGCTGATCCCTCGATCGCTGGGGCCCTTGTGCCATGTGTTCATTGATCGCACGATGTCCATAGGCACAAGTTCATAACTCCGTGTGCTGGCGAATGTGCCGAAGCAATGCGTTCGTCACCTCCGCTTCGGGCGGATCATGCCCGCCTTCGGATGGACCCGAATCAGCGCTAGTGCATTGCCCTTGGCGACTTCGCGTATTGAGGCGACATGACCGGGCCCGAACTGAAGCAACTCCGCGCCGACCTCTCCGATGTCCTCGAGCGGAAGCTCACGGCGGCCGACATGGCAAAGCTCTGCGGATTGCCGGAGAAAGGCGGCGGCGACACCATCCGGCGCTGGGAGGTGAGCGGCCCGACACCGGAGGCGACCAAGGTGCTGCGCGTGCTTGCTATGGCGAGCGAGCGCTACCCGATCCTGGAGAAGTTCGACATCTTCGATCGACATGACGTGCGCGAGGAAGACCGTCCCGCGAAGCGCGCGGCGTTCCGCGCGCAGATGCGCGATGAGGCGCGACGGCGTCTCGGTTAACGAAGGACGCCCAGAAGTTACCGAAGGGCCGCGAGGTTAAGCCTTCCTTCACCACTTCTTAAGCCGGCATTAAGCACGAAATTCATTTGCAGCCCAATAAGTTAGGTTGGGTCGCGCTGTGCCATGCATGTGACAGCATTTTCGTCAAAAGGAAGCTATCTGCAAAACCAACGCGGCGCGGAAAGCGCGCCTGCCGGGGACCTTAAGTGTCGGAGTTCAAGACGATGAAGAAGATTCTGTTTGCGACCGTTGCGCTGCTCGTGATGGGCGCTGCTGCACCGGCCGTCGGTGCCGATCTCGGCAACCGCAACTATTACAAGACGCCCGCGCCGGCCTATGCCGCGCCGATCTACAACTGGACCGGCTTCTACATCGGCGGCCATGTCGGCGGCGCGTTCTCCAGCGACAACAATTTCAACGGCCTTTCCACCGGCAACAACGGCAACGGCCGCTTCCTCGGCGGCGTGCAGGTCGGTGGGGACTGGCAGTTCCACCCGAACTTCGTGGTCGGCGTCGAAGGCCAGTATTCCTGGCTCTCCGGCAGCGTCGGTGCCGTGTTTCCGGGCGGCATCGCCTACACCAACGATCAGCGTGGCCTCGGCTCGATCACCGGCCGCGTCGGCTACACCTGGGGTCCCGGCCTCGTCTATGTGAAGGGCGGCTACGCCTATTCGGACAACAACGAGAAGGTGACCGTCGGCGGCGTGCCGACCGCGTTCGTCATCACCGGCGATCACCGCAACGGCTACACGGTCGGCGCCGGCCTCGAATACATGTTCGCCCCGAACTGGTCGGCCAAGGCCGAGTACCAGTACTACAATTTCGGCGACTCGAGCTTCACCGGCGGCCCGCTCGCGGGTACCGGCAGCTTCACCACCGACGACCACACCATCAAGGCGGGCGTCAACTACCGCTTCAACTGGGCAAGCCCGGCCGTCGCGCGCTACTGATCGGTTACCACAACCTTACCAGGACGGAAGGGCCGGCGATTTCGCCGGCCCTTCTTTTTTCGCTCTGCGGAACACGCGCAACCGTTTGCGGAGATTGCGAATTTTTAACCGGCGGTGCGGATACTGCCGGCCGCAAACAGAAGCAAGAATGTTGGGGGAATTTCGATGGCGATCCGTTTCAGCCTTGGCGGCTCACTTGGCCGAATGCGGCCTCGTTTCAAAATGCCGACCTGGGGCGTGCGCGGCAGCCTGTTCGCGGCCTTTGCAGTGATCGCGGGCATGGGCCTCGTGATCGCAGCCGGCGCCGGCCTGGCGCTGCAGAACCTCGGCGGACGGATGACCGAGCTGAGCGGGCGGGACATTCCGCGCCTCACTGCCAGCCTGCAATTGTCGGCCCTGAGCGCCAGCCTTGCGGCACAGGGACCTGCCCTGCTCGCGGCTCAAAGCGAGGAAGCCCTGAACGAGCGCACCAAGAAGCTCAAGGAGCTGCAGGAGCAGACGCAGCAGAAGCTCACCGAGATCATCGGGCTCGGCGGCGACAAGACCGTCGTCTCCGGACTCAGCGAGACGATGAAGAGCATCAACGAGGCGGCGCAGAGCCTCGCCAAGGCGGCCCGCGAGCGGCTCGATATCGCCGCCCTCCATGACAAGCAATATGACGCGCTGCGCAGCGCCCAGGGCGCCTTCGTCGGCGCGGCCAGTCCGGCGATGCTCGACGCGCAGACCCGGGTCAACGCCATTCTCGGCTCGGCCGACCTGTCCGCCGCAGATGCCAACGATGCCGCGCAGACCGTCGGCCAGCTCGGCAACGTCGTCGCCAGCGGCAATCTCGCAGCCGCCAACATGAGTGCGGCACTGTCGGCGAACACCAGCGACAAGCTCGACGACATCCAGAAGGAATTCAAGACGGCACAGGGACGCCTGCGGTCCAACCTCGATCTGTTGCCGGACAATCAAGGCAACAAGATGCTGCGCGAGACGGCGGAGAAGCTGATGGCGCTCGGCACCGGCAAGACCGGCGTGTTCAATCTGCGTGAGAAGGAGCTCGACTCCGTCGACTACGGCCAGACCATCCTAGACGAGACCCGCAAGCTCAATGTCGGCCTCGGCATCAGCGTGCAGCAGCTCGTCGACGGCGTGCAGAAGGAGACCAACGCCTCGACCTCGCAGGCGCAGCAGGAGACCTCGCTCGCGACCACCGTGATGCTGGCCCTTGGTGCCTTGATGCTGGTCGGCTCGGCGCTGTTCGTCTGGCTCTATGTCGGCCGCAACATCCTGCGCCGCATCCGCGAGCTTCAGCGCGCCATGCAGCTGCTGTCGGCCGGCGACCTCGACACCGAGATCGTCCGCTCCCGGCAGAACGACGAGATCGGCGTGATGAAGGAAACGCTGACCGTGTTCCGCGACAGCATGATCGAAGCCCGGGCGCTCGCCGCCGAGCAGGACAAGGACCGTGTCGCCAAGGCCGAGCGGGCCGCGCGCATGGAAGCGAAGATCGCCGAATTCGAAAGCACGGTGCGCTCCGCGCTCGACAATCTGGCGCAGTCGGCCAATTCGATGCAATCGACCGCGCAGAGCATGTCGACCACCGCCGACCAGTCCAACGCGCTGGTCAACGCGGTCGCCTCCGCCGCCGAGGAGACCTCGGTCAACGTGCAGACCGTGTCGTCAGGCACCGAGCAGCTGTCGTCCTCGATCGAGGAGATCAGCAAGCAGGTCGTGACCTCGGCCGCAATCGCCAAGAAGGCGGTCGACGAGGCCGGCGCCACCGACACCACGGTGCAGAGCCTTGCCGACAGCGCGAGCCGCATCAGCGTCGTGGTCGACCTGATCCAGACCATCGCCTCGCAGACCAATTTGCTCGCGCTCAACGCCACCATCGAGGCGGCGCGTGCGGGCGAGGCCGGCCGCGGCTTCGCCGTGGTTGCCTCCGAAGTGAAAAGCCTCGCGAGCCAGACCGCCAAGGCCACGGAGGAAATCCGCACCCAGATCGCCAGCATGCAGGAGATCACGACATCGGCGGTGGGCGCCATCCAGGGCATCGGCCGGATCATCGGCGAGATCGACAACGTGACCACGACGATCGCAGCCGCGGTCGAGGAGCAGGGCGCCGCCACCCGCGAGATCGCGCGCAACATCCAGCATGCGGCCGGCGGCACCAGCGAAGTCTCCAGCAACATCGTCGGCGTCTCCACCGCCTCGGCCGAAGCCGGCGCCGCGGCAAACGAAGTGCTGGGCGCCTCCGACGCGCTCCGGCGCGAAGCCGACATGCTGCGCGGAGAGATCGACGCATTCCTCAACAACATGCGGGCGGCGTAAGACGGGACCGCCACGGGGACTCCACTCCCTCTCCCGCTTGCGGGGGAGGGCTGGGGTGGGGGTGCCTCAGACGCCTCGAAATTGTCCCCCAGTGGAGCGAGCCGCCACCCGGCGCTCCGCCGTAGCCGAGGCTTCGCCTCGGCGTCTCTAAGAGACGGCCGCCTTAGGCGGCCTAAGCCTCCCCCGCAAGCGGGAGAGGTGACCGAGTTCGGCGCACGAGCGTCCCACATCACGGAAAAACGCCGCCCGGTATGACCGCCATGCGGAGACCACGGACGGTCTTTTTTCGGCTGGCGTCCCGCCGTATGTGCGGGTACCGATAATGCATGAACGCAAAAACCGACACCGCACAGTCCTCGGCCGAAGCCCTGCGCTACCCCTGGGAACAGCACCCCGGCCACGACGAGGTCGTGGAGGTCAGACCCGGCGTGTTGTGGGTGCGGCTGAAGCTGCCGTTCCGCCTCAACCACGTGAACATCTACCTGCTCGCCGACGGCGACGGTTATGCGATGGTGGATACCGGTTTCGGCAACGAGGAGACGATCGAGGCCTGGACCAAGCTATTCGACGGGCCGCTGAAGGGCGTCCACATCACGCGCCTGATCGTCACGCACTCCCACCCTGACCATGTCGGCCTTGCCGGCTGGGTCGTCGAGCGGTTCAACTGCCCGCTGGTGATGTCGCAGGTCGAATATCTGCAATCGGTCTATCACCAGAACCGCGGCACCGCGGAGCGACAGGAAGCGCAGCGGCTGTTCTTCCGCCGCCACGGCATGGACGAGTCGCTCACCGAAAAGCTGCTGGGCCGCGGCCAGGATTATCTCAAGCGCGTTTCGGTGCTGCCGCCCTCCTACCGCCGGATCTCCCATGGCGAGGACGTCGTGATCGGCACGCGCCGCTTCAAGGTGATCACCGGCGGCGGCCACGCGCTCGACCAGGTGATGCTGTATTGCGCCGACGACAAGCTGTTCCTCTCCGCCGACCAGGTGCTGAGCAAGATCTCGCCCAATGTCAGTGTCTGGGCGGTCGAGCCCGACCAGAATTCGCTCGGCGAATACCTGGCTTCGCTCGCCAGCCTCACCACGACGCTGCCCTATGACGTCCTGGTGCTGCCCGGCCACGGCGTCCCGTTCTACGGATTGAAGACCCGCATCAAGCAGCTCGCCGACCACCATGAAGAGCGCTGCCGCCTGATCGCGGAAGCCTGCCGCGAGGTGCCGCAGACCTCGCGCGCCCTGGTGCCCGTCGTGTTCAACAAGCACGTGCTAGATGAACACCAGATGGGCTTTGCCGCCGGCGAACTCGTCGCCCACGTCAACTACATGATCGTCGAAGGCCGGCTGACCGCGGACACGAAGGACGGCGTGCTGCAGTTCAGGACGACGTGAGTCACTTCGTCATGGCCGGGCTTGTGGCAACATCTCACTTCATATTCGCGATCGCGTGCAGCGCCGCGATGTAGCCGAACGGGCCCAAGCCGCAGATCACCCCGGTCGCCACGAACGAGATCTTGGAGTGGCGGTGATATTCATCGCGGGCGTGGATGTTGGAGATGTGGACTTCCAGCACCGGCCCTTCGAACGTCTTGATCGCGTCCATGATCGCGACCGAGGTGAAGGAAAAGCCGGCGGGATTGATGATGATTGCATCGGCGCCCTGCCGCGCCGACTGGATCAGGTCGACCAGCACGCCTTCATGGTTGGATTGGTGGAAGGCGAGCTTGAGCCCGAGCGTTGCGGCAGCCGCCTCGCAGCTCGCGTTGACCTCTGCGAGCGTCGTCGTGCCGTAGATGTGCGGCTCGCGGATGCCGAGCATATTGAGGTTGGGACCGTTCAGAACCATGACACGCTTCATCGGGGCGTCCTTTCGCATGCGCTAGCCGGGCGCCGATCTGCGCCTCGTCGAAACAAGGCTACGACATCGGCGCGACCGGCTCAGCAATCATGGACGGAGCGCGCCCCATGGACAAAATGTCCAAGCCAGCTGCAACAGTCCCCGGCTTTCCCGGAGCCTCGGCCCGCGCGGGCGGGCCAGCGTTAGGCGTTTGATCCACATCAACTATCGCCGGTGAGACGCCGCTATCAATGGACCCGCGCGCCTCGTCACAAATGTGTGCGGGCGCATGGACATTGGAGCTGGAAAAGCTCTAAAAATGAGCGGCCGCCGTGGCCGGGTTCCGTTGCAGGTTTTGCCGATGGATTACAACCAGTTCTTCGATTCCGCCCTCGATCGTCTCCATTCCGAGCGGCGCTACCGCGTGTTCGCCGACCTGGAGCGCACGGCCGGCCGATTCCCCCACGCGGTCTGGCACTCGCCCAAGGGCAAGCGCGACGTCGTGATCTGGTGCTCGAACGATTATCTCGGCATGGGCCAGCATCCGAAAGTGGTCGGCGCCATGGTCGAGACCGCGACGCGCGTCGGCACCGGTGCCGGCGGCACCCGTAACATCGCCGGCACGCATCACCCACTGGTGCAGCTCGAGGCCGAGCTCGCCGATCTCCACGGCAAGGAAGCCGCGCTGCTGTTCACCTCGGGCTATGTCTCGAACCAGACCGGCATCCCGACCATCGCCAAGCTCATTCCGAACTGCCTGATCCTGTCGGACGAGCTCAACCACAATTCGATGATCGAGGGCATCCGCCAGTCCGGCTGCGAGCGGGTCGTGTTCCGGCACAACGATCTTGCGCATCTTGAGGAGCTGTTGAAAGCGGCCGGCCCGAATAGGCCGAAGCTGATCGTCTGCGAGAGCCTCTATTCCATGGACGGCGACGTCGCACCGCTCGCCAAGATCTGCGATCTCGCCGAGAAGTACGACGCGATGACCTATGTCGACGAAGTCCACGCGGTCGGCATGTACGGCCCGCGCGGCGGCGGCATCGCCGAGCGTGACGGCGTCATGCACCGCATCGACATCCTCGAAGGCACGCTGGCCAAAGCCTTCGGCTGCCTCGGCGGCTACATCGCCGCCAACGGCCAGATCATCGACGCCGTGCGCTCCTATGCACCGGGCTTCATCTTCACCACCGCGCTGCCGCCGGCGATCTGCTCGGCTGCGACCGCCGCGATCAAGCACCTGAAGACCTCGAACTGGGAGCGCGAGCGCCACCAGGACCGTGCCGCCCGCGTCAAGGCGATCCTCAACGCCGCCGGCCTGCCTGTGATGTCGAGCGACACCCACATCGTGCCGCTGTTCGTCGGCGATCCCGAGAAGTGCAAGCAGGCGTCCGACCTGCTGCTCGAGGAGCACGGCATCTACATCCAGCCGATCAACTATCCGACGGTCGCCAAGGGCAGCGAGCGGCTGCGCATCACGCCTTCGCCCTATCACGACGATGGCCTGATCGATCAACTCGCCGAGGCCCTGCTGCAAGTGTGGGAGCGCCTGGGTCTGCCGCTGCGCCAGAAGTCGCTCGCGGCGGAGTAGGTCTGTCTTACCTCCCCTGGAGGGGGAGGGTGAGAGCAGGCAGCTCGCCCTACGACTTAACGACAACCCCAGTTCCCACCGCCGCGCGGCATTTCGCTGTCGCCTCGCCCCGTCCAACGCGCTAGAATTACTGGGAAAATGAGCTCGGGCGCCGCCGGCGCCCTTTCGAGAAGCGCGCTCGCCATGCTGCACGATTGGGGCGTGATCGCCGCCGCCTTCGGCTATATCGGCTTCCTGTTCCTGGTGGCGAGCCATGGCGACCGCCGCTCGCCGGCCGGGCGCGGCCGTGCCTCCGGGCTGATCTATCCGCTCTCGCTGGCGATCTACTGCACCTCCTGGACCTTCTTCGGCTCGGTCGGCTTCGCCACCCGCGCCTCGACCGACTTCCTTGCCATCTATGTCGGGCCGATCCTGATGATCGGGTTAGGCGCCGGCGTATTGCGCCGCGTGATCCAGCTCGCGAAAACCCACAACATCACGTCGATCGCCGACTTCATCGGGGCCCGCTATGGCAAGAGCCAGGCGGTGGCGGCCACCGTCGCGCTCATCGCGATCATCGGCTCGGTGCCCTACATCGCGCTCCAGCTCAAGGCGGTCGCCTCCTCGCTCGAAACCATCCTGAGCGAAGACCAGGCCTTCTCCCACATCCCGATCGTCGGCGACGTCGCGCTGATGGTGACGCTGGCGATGGCGGCCTTCGCCGTGCTGTTCGGCACGCGTCAGACCGATGCGACCGAGCACCAGCACGGCCTGATGCTGGCGATCGCGACCGAATCCATCATCAAGCTGGTCGCCTTCCTCGCCGCCGGCATCTTCGTCACATTCTGGATGTTCTCGCCGCACGAACTGATCGAGCGCGCCATGAAGACGCCGGAGGCGGTGCGCGCCATCAACTATTCGCCGTCGATCGGCAACTTCCTCACCATGACGCTGCTGTCGCTCTGCGCCATCATGCTGCTGCCGCGCCAGTTCCACGTCAGTGTGGTCGAGAACTCCTCGGATGCCGAGGTCGGCCGCGCGCGCTGGCTGTTCCCGCTCTACCTCGTCGCCATCAATCTGTTCGTGATCCCGATCGCGCTCGCCGGCCTCGTCACCTTCCCGTTCGGCGCGGCCGACCCTGACATGTACGTGCTGGCGCTGCCGATGGAGGGCGGTGCGGGGCTTCTCAGCGTCGCCATTTTCGTCGGCGGCCTGTCGGCGGCGACCGCAATGGTGATCGTCGAATGCGTCGCACTCTCCATCATGGTCTCGAACGACCTCGTGGTTCCGCTGGTGCTGCAACGGCGGCCGGAAGGACGCGCCGGCGGCGCGGATTTCAGCGACTTCCTGCTGCGCTCGCGGCGGCTTGCGATCTTCGCCATCATGGTGATGGCCTATTTCTACTATCGCGCGCTCGGCAATACCCAGCTCGTGGCGATCGGCCTGCTCTCCTTTGCCGCCATCGCGCAGCTTGCGCCGAGCTTCTTCGGCGGGCTGCTGTGGCGGCGCGCGACCGCGCGCGGAGCCATCGGCGGCATGCTGGTCGGCTTCGTGGTGTGGCTCTACACACTGTTCATCCCGAGCTTCATGGATACCTCGACATCAGGCATCCTGCTGCTCCAGCATGGCCCCTTCGGCATCGAGGCGCTGCGGCCGCAGGCGCTGTTCGGCGCCGATCTGCCTTCCTTGATGCACGGCGTGATCTGGTCCCTGTCGCTCAACATCCTGACCTATGTGCTGCTGTCGCTGGCACGAAGGCCCTCGTCGATCGAGCTGCTGCAGGCCGATCTGTTCGTGCCCAATACGCTCGCGCCGATCTCACCGAGCTTCCGCCGCTGGCGCACCACCGTCACCGTGCAGGACATCCAGACCACTGTGGCGCAATATCTCGGACCCGACCGCGCCCGGCATTCCTTCGAGGCGTTCTCCGCGCGGCGCAACGTTCGTCTGGAGACGGGAGCGCCCGCTGATTTCGAGCTGTTGCAGCACGCCGAGCACCTGATCGCCTCCTCGATTGGAGCGGCCTCCTCGCGCCTCGTGATGTCGCTGCTGCTGCGCAAGCGCACGGTCTCGGCCAAGGCTGCACTCAAGCTGCTCGACGACTCCCACGCGGCCCTGCATTTCAACCGCGAGATCCTGCAGACCGCGCTCAACCACGTGCGCCAGGGCATCGCCGTGTTCGATGCCGATCTGCAGCTGATCTGCTCCAACCGGCAGTTCGGCGATCTCCTCAACGTGCCCCCGCATATCGTCCAGTTCGGCGAGCCGCTGCGCGATATCCTGGAATTCATCGGCGTGAGCGATCCGGACGACCCGGTCGAGCGCGAGGCCATGCTGGAGCGGCGCCTCGCCGCCTACACCACCGACAGCGAGCCATATCTCGAACGCCTGCCGGAACGCCACATGGTGATCGAGGTGCTCACCAATCGCATGCCCGGCGGCGGCTTCGTCATCACCTTTACCGATGTTACGCCCACCTTCGAGGCGGCGGAAGCGCTAGAGCGCGCCAACGCGACACTGGAAAAGCGCGTGCGCGACCGCACCGAGGAGTTGACGCGGCTGAACTCCGAGCTGGCGCTGGCCAAGAGCGCGGCGGAAGACGCCAGCATCTCCAAGACGCGCTTCCTCGCAGCCGCCAGCCACGACATTCTCCAGCCGCTGAACGCGGCGCGGCTCTATGTCACGAGCCTGGTCGAGCGCCAGCACAGCGGCGAGGAGACGCGGCTGGTCGAGAACATCGACGAATCGCTGCAGGCGATCGAGGAGATCCTCGGCGCGCTGCTCGACATCTCGCGGCTGGACGCCGGCGCGATGACGACCTCGACCTCGAGCTTCAAGATGGCCGATCTGATGCGCTCGCTGGAGATCGAGTTCGCGCCGATCGCGCGCGCCAAGAACCTGGACCTCACCTTCGTGCCGTGCTCGCTGCCAGTCGAATCGGACCGGCTCCTGCTGCGGCGCCTGCTGCAGAACCTGATCTCGAACGCGATCAAATACACCCCGCGCGGCCGCGTCCTGGTCGGCTGTCGCCGGCAAGGCCCTTCGCTCAAGATCTGCGTCTACGACACCGGCGTCGGCATCCCGCCGGTCAAGCGCGGCGAGATCTTCAAGGAATTCCACCGCCTCGAGCAGGGCGCGCGGATCGCGCGCGGGCTGGGGCTCGGCCTGTCGATCGTCGAACGCCTGGCGCGCGTGCTCAAGCACGGCATCGCCATCGACGGCAACAGGAGCGGCGGCTCGGTCTTCTCCGTGACGGTGCCGACGGCAAAAGCGATCACCCACACCGCCGCGGTGACCAGCGCGACGCCGCTGGCGCGCACGCCGATCTCCGGCGCCCTGATCGTCTGTATCGAGAACGACGCGGCGATCCTCGATGGCATGCGCACGCTGCTGAAGGCCTGGGACGCCGAAGTGATCGCGGTCGCCGATCCCGAAGGCGCGATCGCCGCCATCGAGACGGCGGGACGGCGCGTCACCGGCCTACTGGTTGACTATCATCTCGACCGCGGCAACGGCATTGCCGCGATCCGCGAGATCCGCCGCCGCTTCGGCGACGGCATCCCCGCAATCCTGATCACCGCGGACCGCAGCCCCGCTGTGCAGATCGCTGCGCGCGACGAGAAGGTCGCGGTGCTGAACAAGCCGGTCAAGCCGGCCTCGCTCCGCGCCCTGCTCGGCCAGTGGCGCACGCAGCAGATGGTGGCGGCGGAGTGAAGCGGCTTGCTGGCGACGGCCAGCACGTTTGCACAATTCACGGCGCCAGCCGCGTGAAGACGTAATCGCGGCTCTTGGCGCGAGCTTCGTGACAGCCCCAGCAAGTGCGGTGCTGGGCCTCGTCGACCGGTTTGCCGTTGATGAAACGGCCGAAGCCCCAGCCGCCCGTCGCCGCGTATTTTTTGGAATCCTTGACCATCACCTGGACCGTGGTGGCGGCACCAGGAATTGTCGCGGACGCAAACTCCGGCGATTGCTTCCGCTGCCAGGCGCGCTTGACCAGGATGGTGCCGTCAGGGAACGGAAGCTTGCCGGCCTGATACGCGTCGATTGCGGTCTGGTTGCCGACAACGGCGCGAAGCTCGTCGAGCGGCGCGGCTTCTTCGGCCGGCGCGATCAGCTCCCACTGCTTGTAACCGGGCGGAATCGTGACGCCGAAGATCGGCGAGGCGTCTGCCGTGTTTTGCGCAGGCCCCTCGGCAAGAGCGATCGAGACCAGATAGGGCACGCAAGTCAGCAGAACGACCAGAAGAAGCACGGCCAGCGTGATCGCCGTGACGTAGGATCGCTCATTCTTTTCAGGTTCGATAGATGGCATGACGTTTCTTCAAGCTGGGATCGCGGTACATCCCCGGCCCAGCCACGCTGGACCGAGGCACGCATGAATGATCACGCGCCGTCGGCGTCGATGACGGCCTTGGCAAAGGCTTGCGGCGCTTCCTGCGGCAGATTGTGGCCGATGCCGCCGGTGATCAGGCGAAACTCGTATCGGCCCGAGAACTTCTTGGCATAGGCGCTCGGGTCGGGATGCGGCGCGCCGTTGGCGTCGCCCTCCATCGTGATCGTCGGCACCTCGATGACGGGAGCTGCCGCCAGCTTCTTTTCGAGATGCTCGTATTTCGCTTCACCCTGGGCGAGCCCGAGCCGCCAGCGATAATTATGGATCGTGATCGCGACATGATCCTTGTTGTCCAGCGCCGCCGCACTTCGATTGAAGGTGGCGTCGTCGAACTTCCATTGCGGTGAGGCGAGCTTCCAGATCAGCTTGGCGAAATCATGCGTGTACTTCTCGTATCCGGCACGGCCGCGCTCGGTCGCGAAATAGAACTGGTACCACCATTGCAGTTCGGCGGACGGCGGCAACGGCGCGTTGCCGGCAGCCTGGCTGGAGATCAGATAGCCGCTGACCGACACCAGCGCGCGGCAGCGCTCCGGCCACAGCGCGGCGATGATGTCGGCGGTGCGCGCGCCCCAATCGAAGCCGGCGATAACAGCCTTCTTGATCTCGAGCTTGTCCATCAGCGCGATGACGTCGGCCGCCATCGCGGCAGGCTCGCCGTTGCGCGGCGTCTCGCTGGAGAGGAAATGCGTCGTGCCGTAGCCGCGCAAGTGAGGGATGATCACGCGATAGCCGGCCTTGGCCAGGATCGGCGCGACGTCGACGAAGGCGTGAATGTCGTAGGGCCAGCCATGCAGCAGGATCGCCACGGGACCGTTCGAAGGACCCGCCTCCGCATACCCGACATTGAGGACGCCGGCATCGATCTGCTTGATCGCCCCGAAGGACGCAGTCGATGCGGACGATTTCGGCGCTTCGGTCTCAGCGCGCGCGAGTTCGATCACGCCGAGGCCGACGGCGACGGTTCCGGCGGCGACGCCAAGGAACTGGCGGCGATGCTGATCGATGATCCGCTTCATGGTGGTGCTACCTTTCTTGATGGTTGGTGATGGCGCGTCAGATCAGCGCGACCGTGACGTCGACGTTGCCGCGAACGGCCTTGGAATAGGGGCAGGTCTGATGCGCATCATCGATGATGCCGCGTACGATCTCGGGGTCGAGGCCCGGCAGGCTGACATTGAGGCGCGCCCGGAGCGAGTAGGCGCCCTCGTCGAGCACGAGATCGATTTCCGCATCGATCGCGCATTTCCTGGGAAGCTCGATCTTCCGCTTGCGCGCCGCGATCTCCATCGCGCCTTCGAAGCAGGCCGACCAGCCGGCGGCGAACAATTGCTCGGGATTGGTGCCGATGCCTGCGGCGCCCGGCGGCGACAGCTTGACATCGAGGCGGCCATCGGAGCTGCGCGATATGCCGTCGCCTCGGCCGCCGCTGGTGTGGGTCTTGGCCGTGTAGAGTATTTTTGCCGCCTGCGTCATGAAGCTGTCCTTTCCGTTGCGCAACTGTCTAGCAGTGGCTGGTGCAGGACACCCGTTGGGAGTTGTGAGAAGTTGTGAGGTCAGACCTGGCGCGCTTAACAAGGCCTGCATCCGCGGCCTGATGCCGATGCAGCGACGGCCTTGCCGGATCGCGATCATCTGGCTATCGGGTCCTGTCGAAGGGACCCGAGATTTGCCATGACAGAGCCGGCCGGCACCGCAGCGGGAACTTTATCGTTCGGGCCATTCTCCGTGACGCCGCATGAAAGGCTCGTGATGCGCGACGGCGTCGCGTTGCCGCTGGGTGCGAAAGCGTTCGACACGCTGATGGCGCTGATGTCGCGGCCGAACCAGGTCGTCGGTAAATGGGACCTGATGGCGCTGGTGTGGCCCGGCGTCACCGTCGAAGAGGCCAATCTGCGCTTTCACGTCGCAGCGCTGCGCAAGGCGCTCGGCGACGGCAAGGACGGCGCCCGCTACATCACGACGCTCTCCGGCCGGGGCTATTGCTTCGTGGCGCCGATCTCGCAACTCGCAGCGCCGATTTCGCAAACAGGCATTGCGGCAGCCCAGCGCCCTGCGCCGCGGCTGGAATTGCCGCCGGTGAAACTGCCGAACCGGTTACAGCGGATGGTCGGGCGCGACGATGCGATCGCCGCCGTCTCTGACAAGCTCATCGCCTCGCGCTTTGTCACGATCGCCGGTCCCGGCGGCGTCGGCAAGACGGCGGTCGCAGTGGCGATCGCCCACGACCTGCTCGAGACTTTCTCCGACGCCGCGCACTTTGTTGATCTTGCCGCGCTCAGTGATCCCGATCTCGTGATCACCTCGATCCTGCTGATGCTGGGTTTGCCGGCCGAGACCGACGATCCCCTGCCCGCGCTGCTCGCGCATGTCAGGGACAAGCGGATGCTGCTGGTTCTCGACAATTGCGAGCACGTCATCGCGACCGCCGCGCCGCTGGCGGCGGACATCTTCCAGACAGCGCCACATATCCATATCCTCGCGACCAGCCGCGAGGCCCTGCGCGTCGAGGGCGAGCAGGTCTATCGATTGGCGCCGCTTGCCGTTCCGCCCGACGGCTCCGGACTGACGGTCGCCGCAGCGCAGACCTATCCAGCGCTGCAGCTGTTCCTCGAACGTGCCTCGGCCAGCGGCGCGCAGATCAGTCTCGATGACGCCAATGCCGCGATCATCGCAAGGATCTGCCGCAAGCTCGACGGCATGGCGCTGGCGATCGAACTCGCTGCCGGCCGGGTCGAAGCCTACGGCCTGGAGCAGACGGCCGCATTGCTCGACGAGCGCCTCAATCTGCTCTGGCAGGGCCAGCGAACGGCGCCGCCCCGGCAGAAGACATTGCAGGCCACGCTCGACTGGAGCTACGGACTGCTGTCGGATCTCGAACGCCTCGTGCTGCGCAGGCTTGCGGTCTTCGCCGGGCATTTCACCATCGACGCGGCGCTCGAGGTCGTGCCGGACGAGCGCGTCGACCAGGCCCGCCTGTTCGACGCCGTCGACAGTCTCGTGGCCAAATCGATGGTCGCGCCGCGCCCCATCGGCGCCATGATGCGCTACCGCCTGCTCGACACGACGCGCGCTTATCTGCTCGAGATCGAGCCCGATGACGCGGCTCTCGCCGCCCGCCACGCGACGTACTACCGGCGATGGCTGGAACAGGCCGGCATGACATGGGCCGCCGTGCCGAGCGCGGACGAGCGAGCTGCTCACTTCTCCGCGCTTCACAATGTGCGCGCCGCGCTCGACTGGTGCTTCGGGGCGGGCGGTGATCTTGGCATCGGCATTGCGCTCGCCGCTGCCGCGGCGCCGATCTTCCTGGCGATGTCCTTGTTGATCGAATGCCGGCGCTGGTCGGAACGGGCGCTGCTGGCGATGGACCCCTCCTCGCGCGGCAGCGCCGAGGAAATGCACATCCAGGCCGCTCTCGGACTGACCTTGATGTTCACCCGCGGCGGCAGCGAAGCGGCGCGCAGCGCCTTGAGCCGGAGCCTTGCGATCGCCGAAGCGCGCGGCGACGAAATCAACCAGCTCCAGCTGCTCGGCCGGATGCATATTTTTCACGAGCGGATGGGAGAGTTCGACGCCGCGCTCGGCTATGCGCAGCAGAGCCTCGGGGTCGCGAGGTCGCTGGGCGATTCCGCCTCGATCGCCCTCGCCCATTCCCTCCTCGGCGTCTCCTTGCATCTGGCAGGCCGGCATCGCGACGCGCTCGAGATGCTGGAGGTCGCATGGCGGGGACCGGGCACGGAGCGAATCAGCACCGTCCACGGCTTCGATCATCGCAATCGGGCCGGCATCACGCTGGCTCGCGAGCTCTGGTTGCAGGGCCGCCCCGCGGATGCGCTGCAACTGGCGCGACAGACGGTCACCGAGGCCGCGCAGATGGATCACCCGATCACGCTCTGCATTGCGCTGATCTGGACGGTCGCAATTGATCTCTGGAGCGGAGACCTCGACGGTGCGGACGCGAACATCGACCGCTTCATCGCGCATGCGGCGTCGCGTTCGATGGGGCCTTATCTCGCCGTCGGCCGCGGCGTCAAAGGCGAGCTGGCGATCCGGCGCGGCGATGCCGCAGTTGGCGCCGAGACGATCAGGACTTGCCTGCGTGAGCTCCACGATGCCCGCTACGAGCTGCTGACCACGACGTTCAACATCGCGCTGGTTCAGGGATTGGTAGCGCTCGGCCAGATCGCGCAGAGCGCACAGCTGATCGACGACGCCATCCGCCTCGTCGCGCAGAGCGGCGATCACCTCTATATGCCCGAGCTGTTGCGCATGAAGGGCAAGGTGCTGTCGCACCTGCCCGAGCCGCAAATCGAGGAAGCGGAGGCCTGCCTGGTGCAGGCGCTGGAACTCAGCCGCGACAAGGGCGCCAAAGCGTGGGAATTGCGCGCGGCAATCGATCTGGCGCAGCTTCTTGCCCACCGGCGCCGCGGCAAGGAAGCCAGGCGATTACTTCAATCGGCACGCGAAGGTTTCGCTGCAGGTTCCGAGACTGAAGATATCAGGGCCGCCGATGCCCTCCTGAAGGCGCTGTAGCGGGCTCACCCCGTCGGCGTGCCCTGCTTCCACTGGCCGCCGGCGATCTTGGCGGCCGCGATCACCGCCTGGGTGCGGCTTTCGACACCGAGCTTTTGCAGGATCGCCGAGACATGTGCCTTGATGGTGGCCTCGGAGACCCCGAGCTCATAGGCGATCTGCTTGTTGAGGAGGCCCTCCGACAGCATCATCAGGACCCGGACCTGCTGCGGCGTCAGCGTCACCAGACGGTCGCGCAGGCGCGTCATATCGGGATCGGCCGCAGCCGACAGATCGGTATCGGCGGGAACCCAGACGTCGCCCTCCATCACCTTGAGGATGGCGTCGCGCAGGGTCTCGACGCCGAATCGCTTGGGAATGAAGCCGGAGGCGCCGAAATCGAGCGAGCGGCGGATCGTGGCGCTGTCGTCGGACGCCGAGACGATCACCACCGGGATCGCCGGATATTGCGCACGCAGATAGATCAGGCCGGAAAAGCCTGAGATCCCGGGCATCGAGAGGTCGAGCAGGATCAGGTCGACATCCGAAGTCTGTTCCAGGAGCTTGGTCAGATCCTCGAACGATCCGGCCTCGTCGATCCTGGCCGAGGTCAGGACGCCGGCCACCGCCTGTCGCAGCGCGTCGCGGAAAAGAGGATGGTCATCGGCGATGACGAGATGGGTCGAGGGAGCGTTCATCGTTCTCTTGCTGTCGTTCGCGGGCCGGCGGACAGATCCCGGGTATGTCAATTCTTCCCCGAGCGGCCGTGGCATGCAAGTGCACATTATCCCTTTGCTGCAAAGGGGTTAATCCGGAAGCCTACGTGGCGGCGCGCCGGTGCCCGATACCGGCGTCAGCTACGCGTCAGTGCGCAAGGCCGAAAGTCGTATTGGGGCGGGTTTCACGCCGATGTTACCTTGCAGCCAAGACCTGGGTTGATCCGGCATGTCCGGACGTCTGGGGTGCGAGGAAACGCAATTCGGGGAGCGACTCAATATGTCGACAATGGCTGTGTCTCAAGCAGGCGCGGGAGGGATGACGAAGGACGAACGGTTCGTCATTCTCGCCTCCTCGCTCGGTACCGTCTTCGAGTGGTACGATTTCTACCTCTACGGCTCGCTGGCTTCGATCATCGGCGTGCAGTTCTTCTCGGATTACCCGCCAGCCACCCGCGACATCTTCGCGCTGCTGGCCTTCGCCGCCGGCTTCCTGGTGCGTCCGTTCGGCGCGATCGTGTTCGGCCGCGTCGGCGACATCGTCGGCCGCAAATACACCTTCCTCGTCACCATCCTGATCATGGGTCTGTCGACCTTCATCGTCGGCCTGCTGCCGAACGCGGCGACCATCGGCATCGCGGCTCCGATCATCCTGATCGCGCTGCGCCTCGCCCAGGGCCTGGCGCTCGGCGGTGAGTATGGCGGCGCGGCCACTTATGTCGCGGAGCATGCTCCGAACGGCAAGCGCGGCTACTACACCTCCTTCATTCAGACCACCGCGACGCTCGGCCTGTTCCTGTCGCTACTGGTGATCCTGTTCACCCGTAGCGCCCTCGGCGAGGCCGATTTCGCGAAGTGGGGCTGGCGCATCCCGTTCCTGGTCTCGGTGCTGCTGCTCGGCATCTCGGTCTGGATCCGGCTTCGCCTCAATGAATCCCCGATCTTCCAGAAGATGAAGGACGAGGGCAAGAGCTCGAAGGCGCCGCTGACCGAAGCCTTCGGCAACTGGCAGAACGGCAAGCTGGTGCTGCTCGCGCTGCTTGGCGGCGTGATGGGCCAGGGCGTCGTCTGGTACACCGGTCAGTTCTACGCGCTGTTCTTCCTGCAATCGATCCTGAAGGTCGACGGCTACACCGCCAACCTGCTGATCGCCTGGTCGCTGCTGCTCGGCACCGGCTTCTTCATCGTGTTCGGCATGCTGTCCGACAAGATCGGCCGCAAGCCGATCATCCTCGGCGGCTGTCTGATCGCGGCGCTGACCTTCTTCCCGATTTTCAAGATGATCACCACCAATGCCAACCCGGCGCTGGAAAAGGCGATCGAATCGGTCAAGGTCGACGTGGTGGCGGATCCCGCGGGTTGCGGCGACCTGTTCAACCCGGTCGGCACCCGTGTCTTCACCGCACCTTGCGACACCGCACGTGCCTACCTGTCGCAGTCGTCGGTCAAGTACTCGACCACGTCTGGCGCAGCCGGCTCGGGTGTGAAGGTCGTCGTCAATGGTAAGGAAGTGCCCTACACGAGCGCCAAGGACAGCAACCCGGCAGTGCTCGCCGCGGTGCAGGCGGCCGGCTATCCGAAGGCCGGCGATGCGGGCATCGTGAAGATGTCCCATCCGTTCGACATCTTCCGTCCGCAGGTGGCGGCGATCATCGGCCTGCTGTTCATCCTGGTGCTGTTCGTCACCATGGTGTACGGCCCGATCGCGGCGATGCTGGTCGAACTGTTCCCGACCCGCATCCGCTACACCTCGATGTCGCTACCCTACCACATTGGTAACGGCTGGTTCGGCGGCCTGCTGCCGGCGACCGCCTTTGCCATCGTGGCCTCGACGGGCGACATCTATGCCGGCCTCTGGTACCCGATCATCTTCGCCTCGATTACCGTTGTGATCGGCTTCTTCTTCCTGCCCGAGACCAAGGACGTCGACATCAAGGCGACCTGATCGAAAGCAGCGATAGGTACAACGAACCGGCCGCGGAGCGATCCGCGGCCGGTTTTGTTTGAGCACTAAAATTGCTTTATTGATTGCTGCCGACGAATTGCAGCACCACCTCGCGCCGGTGCGGGCGCTTGCGGTGCTCGATCAAATAGATCGCCTGCCATGTGCCGAGGGCAAGCCTGCCGCTCAGGACCGGGACCTGAAGCGAGGCCCCGGTCAGCATCGTCTTGATATGTGCCGGCATGTCGTCCGGTCCTTCGGTGTCGTGGGTCCACCCGGCATTCTCCGGCGCCAGCCGGGACAGCGCCGTGGTGAGATCGACCAGCACGGACGGATCGGCGTTCTCCTGGATCGTCAGCGAGGCCGAGGTATGGCGGATGAACAGCGTCAGCGCGCCGTCGCGCGCGTGAACCTCGGCGATGAATTTTGCAGCCTCGCTCGTCAGATCGGTGAAGCCGTGACCCGATGTCTGCACGGTCAGCAATGACGATGCGATGGTGTCGGCTTGCACCGACGATGGCGCCGAGCGGGTGACTGATCTGGTTGATGTCATGAAGGGTCTCGACTAATCGAATACTGCCGTAGGGTGGGCAAAGGCGCAAAGCGCCGTGCCCACGTCTTTTCTTCATTGTCTTAGAAGCATGGTGGGCACGGCGTAAGAACGCCTTTGCCCACCCTACGGCACCTCAACGCACGGATGGCGCGAAGGGGTCCTCAAATCTTCCCCGACACGTCCTTCTGGACGCGGTTGGCCATGTCGATCAGCCGCCGCCAGGCCTTTTCCAGAAACGACATCACGCGGTCGACGTCCTGGTCGCTCGGCAGCGGGATCTCGATCTTGCGCTCGCCCTCGGCGGCCTTGGGCTCCGCTTTCTTCAGCGGGTCGGATTTCGGCAGCGCCTCGTCGATCTTGCCCGACACCGTCGGCCCGGCCGCGAGCTGTCCCTGCAGCCTTTCGACCTCGGCCTGGAGCCGGCCGATCTCGGCGTCGAGCGCGGTCCGTTCGTCGGGCACCGCGTAACAGGCCCAGCCGGCGCCGTTCTTGGTGCAGGTCGATACCGTCCCGGTGCGCGTGTCGAGCCGCAACACGCCCTCGGGGATGGGCGTCATGCTGTAGCGGCCGTTCTCGCTATCGGGCGCGGATTGCGCGGCCTCGAGGTCGCCGCCGATCGCCACCGCGGCGGCGAACGCCGCCAGCGCAAGCCATGATGTTGTGGATGACGTCACTGGTCTCATCGCGATCTCCGCCACGACGTGCAGGTGGCCCTCTCGCAAATTCTACACCCCGGTGAGGCGATCCGCCGCCCAAAACACGCACCCTTATCAACGATCGCGGCGGCGTGTTCGATCCCGGCAGCGTGGCGAAAGGGCGGCCGCCTTCGCCGATCCTGAGGCTTGCTGCTGCGGTGCGGCGTCACGCTGTGTGCAGCGCTGCCGTGCGCGCCAATATCATCAAATAAATCAGCTACATAACCGAAAGCGACGCAATCGTGACTTGGCTTGACTTGATTATGGGCCATCAGTATGGTCCGCGCGGCTTTTGAGGGTGGCGGGCGCAATTTCCATTCAGCCGCGGCGTTTCGGGTCTTCGTTGCATGACACAGGGCACGGGACACGGCGAGAATGGGGATCGCGATAGATCGTCCGAGGAAGCTGCGCTTTCCGAACGGCTCGGAAATCTTGATCAGCGGTTGTCCGAATTCCGGGACCGACGAATCAAGACCGAGCAACCCGCAGGTGACGGTGAGGACAGAGCGGCCAGAGCTTCGGCGATGGCGCTTGGTTTCCGGTTATCCTCCGAGTTGATCGCCGGGGTCGTTGTCGGAGCGGGGATTGGCTGGGGTTTCGACCGCTTGCTGTCGACGTCGCCTTTCGGATTTATCGTGTTCCTGTTGCTGGGCTTCGTCGCCGGCGTGGTGAATGTGGTGAGAACGGCGGGTGCGGGTCAAAACAGGCGCGGTGGGTCTTAGCCGATCCGCACCAGGACAGGAATGATCGTGCCGGCCTTGCCGGTACGGGCCGGCCCGGCCGGCAGACCGAGACCCGCCGGCATTGCCCGGCAGACCAAGAGATGCCGCGCTGATGAAAATCGACCCGATCCACCAGTTCAACATCGAGCCTCTCTTCACCCTGGGCCATATCGGCAATCACACGATCGCCTTCACCAATTCGTCGCTCTACATGCTGGTGGCGGTGGCGGTGATCTCGATCCTGATGCTCGCCAGCGGCACGCAGCTGGTTCCCGGGCGCCTGCAATCGGTCGCCGAAATCTCCTACGAATTCGTCGCCTCGACCATCCGTTCGACGGCCGGCGCGGAAGGCATGAAGTTCTTCCCGCTGATCTTCTCGCTGTTCATGTTCATCTGCGTCTCGAACCTGGTCGGCATCATCCCCTATACCTTCACGGTGTCGAGCCATCTGATCGTCACCGCGGCGCTCGCGCTTCTGGTCTTCTTCACCGTCCTGATCTACGGCGTCGCCAAGAACGGCCTGAAGTTCTTCTCGATCTTCGTACCCCACGGCGTCCCCGGCTACATCCTGCCGCTGGTGATGTTCATCGAGATCCTGTCGTTCTTCCTGCGGCCGGTCTCCCACAGCGTCCGTCTGTTCGCCAACATGCTGGCCGGCCACATCGCGCTGAAGGTGTTCGCGGGCTTCGTCGCCATGCTCGGCTTCTCGCTCGGGGCGCTGGGCTGGGTCGGCGGCGTGCTGCCGCTGGCTCTCACGGTCGCGCTGTACGCGCTCGAGATTCTGGTCGCGTTCCTGCAAGCCTATGTGTTTGCGATCCTGACCTGCATCTACCTCAACGACGCCATTCATCCGGGACACTGAGCGGTCCGGGGAATTTCCACCCACAACCCAATCTTTCTTCCAAGGAGTCTAAAATGGATCCGGCAGCAGCAAAACTTATCGGCGCGGGCATCGCATGCATCGGCATGGGCGGCGCGGGCGTCGGCGTCGGCGTGATCTTCGGCAACTACCTTGCCGCAGCCGTTCGCAACCCCTCGGCCGCTCAGGGCCAATTCGGCAACCTGATCTTCGGCTTCGCCGTGACCGAAGCGCTCGGCATTTTCTCGCTGCTGATCGCGCTGCTGCTGCTGTTCGTTCCGCTCTGAGGACGACGTTTTTCGCGCCGTTCCATCCATTGGGACGGCGCGTGTGACTGCAACAGGAGAACTCCGTGGCTGAAAGTCATGGCGGCGCAAAAGGTCCGGCGGCGGGCGCTCACACCGAGGCTGACGGTGGTCACCACGGTGGCGGTTTTCCGCCGTTCGAGAGCAGCAACTACGCTTCACAGCTGGTGTCGCTCGCGATCTTCTTCGTCCTGCTTTACGTGATCGTGTCCAAGCTCGCTCTGCCGAAGGTCGGCGGTGCGATCGAGGCGCGTCAGAACAAGATCGAGGGTGACCTCGCCGAGGCGCAGAAGCTGAAGGACCAGTCCGAGGCGGCGCTCAAGGCCTATGAAACCGAGCTCGCTTCGGCGCGCACGCGGGCACAGGCCATCGGCAACGAATCCCGCGACAAGGCGAATGCGCAGGCGGAAGCCGAGCGCAAGACGCTGGAGGAACAATTGGCGGCCAAGCTCGCCGGGGCGGAGAAGACCATCGCCTCGACCCGCGCCACCGCCATGAGCAACGTCCGCGGCATCGCGGCCGATGCGGCAGGCCAGATCGTGCAGCAGCTTACCGGCGTCGTTCCCGACGCCGCGTCGGTCAATGCCGCGGTCGATGCGTCCCTGAAAGGTTAGTCGAGATGTTCTTCGATCCTGAAACCTGGGTCGCCATCGCCTTCGTGATCCTGATGGTCGTGTTCGCCTATCTCGGGGTCTTCAAGTCGGCGATGACGGCGCTGGATCATCGTGCCGCCCGCATCAAGGCCGAGCTCGACGACGCGACGCGGCTCAAGCAGGAAGCGGCCAAGGTGCTCGCCGACTACAAGGCACGCAGCGCCACGGCCGAGCGCGAAGCTGCCGACATCATCGCCAACGCCAAGGCCGAAGCCGAGCGCATCGCGGCCGACGCCAAGGCGAAGATGGAAGACTTCGTCGCCCGCCGGACCAAGACCGCGGAGAGCAAGATCGCGCTCGCCGAGGCCCAGGCGCTCGCCGATGTCCGCGCCGCAGCCGCGGAAGCCGCCGTTCAGGCCGCCTCCACGATCCTGTCGCAGTCGGTCAAGGGCCAGGTCGCCGACGATCTGCTCGCCAAGGGCATCACCGAGGTTCGCCAGAAGCTGAACTGAGGGTTTTGCCTTCAGTAATCAAAAAGCCGGCGCGATGAGCGCCGGCTTTTTTGTTTGCGACACCGCAATCCACAAATACCGTGTCATCACCCGCGAAAGCGGGTGATCCAGTATTCCAGAGACAGCAATGAGATACGGAGAAGCCGCGGCGTACTGGATGCCCCGCCTGCGCGGAGCATGACAGCGTTCTTCGTGACGACTTGCTTACCTACTTCTTCTTCCGTCCCTTCGGCTCGGGCGACAGCGCCTGCGGGTCGAAGCCGACATAGAAGACATAGGAATCGGCGACCGCGGCGGAGGGCGTCGGATAAGCCAGATCCTCGACGATGAAGGTGAAGGGCACGCTGCCGCCCTCCGACATCTCGACCGTCGTCCGGTAAGCCTTCGAGGCGATCACTTTCTCGCCGACGCCGCCCTGCACCACCGCGACACGCAAGGGCACCTCGACGGTGGCGGGCGCGCCGGCGGGCCCGGCGATCACGCGGCCCTGGATTCCGATCCGAGCCGTGATGCCGACACTGCTGCGGGAACATTCGCGCGCCATCTTGGTGATCGAGGCCTGGAAGCGGATCTCGTTGCCGACGGCCGGCTTGCCGGCCGCCCCGACCGCGTAGGTTGATGCGCCCGCGCGCACCGTCACCTGCGGGCAATCAACCTCGTCTTCCGCCGGCTGGCCAGGCGCGGGCGCGGGCTTGGGCGGGGCCGGCTCATCCGACTTGCCGCCGAACAGGCTCTTGAAGCGGTCAGTCAAGGACTGGGCGGCCACCGGCGAAACCGCCGCGAACGACATCGACAAGACAAGCGCGATCGCCGTCCCCCGCCGCAGCACATTCCGCGATGACCGAAGCTGCTTCACCATCAAAGCCCGTACTCCAATGACAATTGTCCGGCCGATCGGGCCGGGGCATGCGGGTTATATCGTCAAAATCGGCGAACCCAAGGCAGCAAAAAGGGGGACTTGGCAGGGGACTTGGCAAGGGACTTGGCCAAAAGACTTGGGCAAGGGACTTGGCCATATGTTCGCGCGGCTCAGCCGCGGAAATCCTCATGCAGCAGGCCGAACAGCAAATGGTCCTGCCAGACCCCATTGATGCAGAGATAGCGGCGCGCCAGGCCCTCACGGGAGAAACCGCACTTCTCCAGCACCCGGATCGACGGCGCATTGGTGGGGATGCAGGCGGCCTCGACCCGGTGCAGATTGAGCTCGCCGAACAGCGTCGGCAGGAGGACCCGCAGTGCAGCTGTCATGTAGCCGCGATGGGCATGGGGTTGGCCGACCCAATAGCCGATGGTGCCGGCCTGCACGATGCCGCGCCGGACATTGGCCAGCGTGATGCCGCCGACCATGGCGCCATCAAGCTCGCGGAAGATCAGAAAGGGATAGGAACGGTCCGCGGCAATGTCCTCGGAATAGCGGCGCAGGCGGCGGCGGAAGCCGGATCGGGTGAGATCGTCAGACGGCCAGATCGGCTCCCAGGGCGTCAGATAATCGCGGCTGGTTTCGCGCAAATGCGCCCATTGCAGGAAGTCCGACATCTGCGGCGCGCGCAGCAACAGCCCGTTACCGCGCGGCGCGAGGGCGGCGGGTCCACTGGACGGCAGGCGAAAGAGGGCCATGGTGATGCTTCCCGGGGCAGCTCAGCCCGCGCGCGGCTCCTAATGCAGCCGCGCCTTGGCACGTGCCCGCGTCAATCCTTCCGCAAAAGACACCGCCGTGTCCAGACCCCTGCCACTGCCTAATGCGACAACGGCAGGCCGGCTCCGCGACAGCAGCGCACGCGCCGCGTCCCGGGTCGATTCGACGCTGACGGCGTCGATCCGGCCCACCAGCTCCTCGACCGTCTGCGGCCGGCCATAGGCCAGCACGTGGCGCGCCAGCTGCTCGGCGCGGGACGAGCAGCTCTCCAGCGCCATCAGGAGCCCTGCCTTCATCTGCGCCTTGGCCCGCGCGATCTCGGCCTCGGTCAGCGTCTCCACCGACTCATTCATGATGTCGACCACGACCTCCATCATCTCCGGCGCGTCGGCCGGATCGGTGCCGGTGTAGAGGCCGAAGAAGCCGGTGTCGGTATAGGGCGCGTGGAACGAGTAGATCGAGTAGCAGAGGCCGCGCTTCTCGCGCACCTCCTGGAACAGGCGCGACGACATTCCGCCGCCGAGGATGTTGGTGAAGACCTGGAGCGAGAACAGCGACAGATCGCTCTGCGGCACGCCTTCCAGCGCCAGCGTCAGATGCGCCTGCTCCAACTCGCGATGCACCACCTTGGCGCCGCCCTTGCCGAACTGAGCGGTTTGCGGCTTCGGGCCCGGCGTCCCCTCGAAACTCGCAAAGCGCTTCTCGACCTCGGCAACGACTTGGCTGTGATCGACCGCGCCTGCGGCCGCCACCACCATGTCGGGCCCGCGATAATGCGTCGAGAGGTAGCCGCGCAGCATGTCACGGTTGAAGGCGCGCAGCGTCTTGGCCGTGCCGAGCAGCGAGCGGCCCATCGGCTGATCGGGATAGCAGAGCTCGTTGAGATGCTCGAACACGACGTCATCGGGCGTATCCTGCGCGGCACCGATCTCCTGCACGATGACGTTCTTCTCGCGCTCCAGCTCGTCGGGCTCGAAGGCGGGATTGGCGAGGATGTCGGCGAGCACGTCGAGCGCGAGCGGCACGTCGGCCTTGAGCACCCGCGCGTAATAGGACGTGGTCTCGGTCGAGGTGCCGGCATTGAGGTCGCCGCCGACCGCCTCGATCTCCTCGACGATCTCGCGCGAGGAGCGCTTCGTCGTGCCCTTGAACGCCATGTGCTCGAGCAGATGCGAGATGCCGTGCTCGTTCGGCTTCTCGTCGCGTCCGCCGACGCCGGCCCAGACGCCGAGCGCCGCGGTCTCGAGATGGGGCATCTTGTCGGTGACGACGGTCAGGCCGGAGGCAAGCTTGGAAATCTCGACGCTCATCCGGCAACTCCCTGCTTTGCGGCGCGGCTGACCGACAGCACGAACCGCTCGACCTCGGCCTGATCGTTCTTCATCACCTTCATGTGTTCGGATTTGGTCATCAATCCGTCGAGCCAGGCCGGCAGTTGCGGCCGCTGGCCGCAGGCCGCTTCGACGGCGTCGGGGAATTTGGCCGGATGCGCGGTGGAGAGCACGATGCTTGGCACCCTCGTGTCGGTGGTGTCGCGATCGGCGACGGCGAGCGCCACCGCCGTATGGGGATCGACCAGCTCGCCTGCCTCCCGCCAGCCGGCGCGGATCGCAGCCGCGGTCTCGGTCTCGTCAGCGCGGCCGGCGTCGAACTCCTCGCGGATCGCGGCCAGCGTTGCGTCCGGCAGCACGAAACGTCCTGACTGCTTCAGCGAATCCATCAGGCGGCGCACGCCGGCTGCATCGCGCTTGCCGGCCTCGAACAGCAGCCGTTCGAAATTCGAGGAGATCTGGATGTCCATCGACGGCGACGCCGTCGCGTGCACCTCGCGCACCTCATAGATCCCCGTCTTCAGCGTGCGCGCCAGGATGTCGTTGACGTTGGCGGCGATGCGCAGGGTCCGCACCGGCAGCCCCATGCGCTTGGCGACGTAGCCGGCGAAGATGTCGCCGAAATTGCCGGTCGGCACGACGAAATCCACCGCGCGCGCCGGCGCACCGACGGCGACGGCGGAGGTGAAATAGTAGACCACCTGGGCGACGATGCGCGCCCAGTTGATGGAGTTGACGCCGGAGAGCGAGGTCGCATCGCGGAAGCGATGGTTGTTGAACATCCCCTTCACGAGCGCCTGGCAGTCGTCGAAATTGCCCTCGATGGCGAGCGCATGGACATTGGCCGCGCCCGTCGACGTCATCATCCGCCGCTGCACCTCGGAGATGCGGCCGTGCGGGAACAGCACGATGAGATCCACGTTCTCGAGGCCGGCGAAGGCTTCGACCGCAGCGCCGCCGGTATCGCCTGAGGTGGCGACCACGATGGTGGTGCGCTGGCCGCGCTTGGCGAGCACATGGTCCATCAGCCGCGAGATCAGCTGCATCGCCACGTCCTTGAAGGCGAGCGTCGGGCCGTGAAACAGCTCCAGCACGAACTGGTGCGGCGACATCTGGCGCAGCGGCACCACCGCCGGATGGCGGAAGGTGGCATAGGCCTCGTTCGCCATGCGGCCAAGTTCGGCGTCCGAAATCTCGCCGCCGGCGAACGGACGGATCACGTCGACCGCGACCTCCCAATAGGGGCGGCCGAAGAAGCCGGCGATGGTTTCAGTGGAGAGCTGGGGCCAAATGGTCGGCACATACAGGCCGCCGTCGCGCGCAAGCCCGGTCAGCATCACGTCGCAGAAGCCGAGTTCGGGGGCCTCGCCCCGGGTCGAGATATAACGAGTCAAACTGCCCTCCAAAGGCCGACCGGGCTTACGCCCGCTCGTTAAGCCTTTGATTTTACGAAATTACTTGTTAACAGCCAGAGGCTTTGCGCCACCATAAAGTGTTTTGCAGCATCAGGAAACCGCTTCCCGCCGGCACCCCTGCCCAGCAAAAAGGGCTGCGGCGATGCCGCAGCCCTCTCTTGGAAGGTCTGTCGTTGATATGTGCAGACCGGTTTGCCTCTGGGGTCGCCGCCCCCGCTGAAACTTGTCCGGCAACCTTTCGCCGTCAGTCACGAAATCGTCAAGGGCGAAAACGACGAGCGCGGGAAGATGTTCCTATTTTTCCCGACATGCCCAAGCTTTTGCGAGCGCGCTCCAGCCAATCGTCGCGAAGAATTGCCATTTTATCCCGACAATTGCAGGGATCCGGAACGAATGCCACCTCGACCCATTGTGTCCGCGGATGGGTGTCGGCTGTGTCCATGCATTGCCCGGCTGCACGCCGGCACTAATCCGTCTCGCCGAACCGGCTGCATCCTGGAGCAGCCGGTTCGGTGCCGGGGCCCCGGACCGTCAATTCATCCCGATTTCAACCGCGATCCTGATCAGGTCGGAATGATTCTTAGCTCCCAGCTTCTGCTTGAGCAGGGACGTGGTGTTGGCGACGGTCTTGTAGGAGATGCCGAGCGCCTCGGCGACTTCCACGATCTTGTCGCCGCGTCCGAGCAGGCGGAGAATTTCGAGCTCCCGCGGCGTCATCTGCGAGGCCGGGTTGGCCTTGATCGCCGCGCCGGAAAACGTCACGGCTTCCGCGAGTTGCGGTGAGATGTAATTGTCGCCCGCGACCACCTTGCGCACCGCTTTCAGCAGGATCCTGGGATCATCGCCCTTGGAGACATAGCCCTGCGCCCCAAGCTCGACCGCCCGCACCACGAAGGCCGGATCGTCATTCATGCTGAACATGATGATCTTGGCGTCGGGATCGTCCTTGCGGATGCGTCGCATCAGCTCGAAGCCGGAGACATCGGGCAGGCTGATGTCGATCACGGTGACGTCGGGCCGCTTGCTGACATAGGCGCGATGGCCGGATTTGGCGTCGGTCGCCTCGTCGATACGGATCGAATGGTCCGAAGCGAACAGGGTACGGCAACCGGACAGCACCACGGGGTGGTCATCGACAATCAGGACCCTAGTCGCCGGCTTGGCGGTATCTTGCATCGCGCACTCTCTTGTTTTTCGACTCATAGACCGGCGGGAACAAATGGAAAGAGTAAATCCCGCCGATGCGCGTTAGAATTGACCTAATGTGGCAACGACTCTCGTTCAGAACGCAACTGTTTCTTCCACTTGGGGCGAGCTTTCTCGCAGCGCTGATCCTTGGCGGCGTGCTGCTCCAGATCTTCGCGGCCGGTCAGCTCGCCGACGAGAACGAGCCCGCACGACGTTCGACCCGGACGATCGCGGCCGCACTCAACAACACTCTGCGCGCGTCGGACGACCCGCGGAAGACGCTTGACGCCTTTGTTCAATCCTTGACCACCTCCTCGGACATCCAATTCCGTTCCGCGGAAGCCCCTCCTGCGGAGCCACCAAAGGACGGCCTGCACAAGCTGCAAGGGGTTCCGCAGTGGTTTGTCAACCTGCTCACGGTACCGGACATGGACGCCGCAACCCCGGTGCTGATCGATGGCAGACGTGTCGGCGATATCGTGTTCCTGCCGGACCTGTCGGCCGACCTGTTCGAGAAGTGGATCGGCTTCCTGGCGCTGACCGGCCTCGTCGCCGTGCTGACCGTGCTCACCGGAATCATCGCTTACGTCTTCGCGGGATCGGCAATGCGTCCCCTGCAGCATCTCGGCCAAGGCCTCACACGGATGCGGCGCGGCGACTACGCAAAGCCGATCCCGGTCGGAGGGCCGCCGGAGATCCGGCAGAGCTGTGCGGAAGCAAATGCGCTGGCTGCGACGCTGGCGCAATTGAGCCAGGACAATCGCGATCTGATGCACCGCCTGGTGTCGCTCCAGGACGACGAGCGTCGTGACCTCGCCCGCGAATTGCACGACGAACTCGGACCGCTGCTGTTCAGCATCCGCGCCGGCACGATCGCGTTGGTCGACGCCTCGCCGCAGGTGGGAAATCTCGGCAAATCAGCCCAGGATGTGCTGCAATCGGTCGAGGCGCTCCAGCAGACCAACCGCCGCATCCTCGATCGGTTGCGGCCGCTCTACATTCAGGAGCTTGGCCTTTCGACCAGCGTGCAGACGCTGCTCCAGAACTTTCGCAAGCAGGCACCACATATCGTCCTGACGGACACGATCGATCCGGGTCTCAACGGCATCGGCGGGCCGTTGGCCCAGACCGTCTATCGCGTGATCCAGGAGGCGCTGACCAACGTGCTGCGCCACGCCAAGGCCGGCAACGCCCATGTCCAGGCGACCGTCACCGGCGAGGCGCTCATCATCGATATCTCCGACGACGGCGACGGCTTTCCCGAGGGCAACGTTTTCGGCCGCGGCCTGACCGGCATGCATGAACGCGTGCGCGCGCTCAGCGGATCGCTGTCACTGTTGCGCGTGGATGGGCGAACTTATGTACGCTGCCGGCTTCCGACCGAGCCGGCACGCCAGGCGCCGGTCCAGCCAATTGGATGAGCTGACCTTGTCGGAGACCCGCTGCGCACTTTGCGCCAACGCGGCCCTTCGGGTCCGCATCATGCCCTAACAGGCGCAGCCATGATGCGCGTCCTGTTGCGCCGGCTCGCACAGCGTGCTGCGGATCTTGCCTTCCGGGCTGAAGCGAAACGAGGCATGAATGCGTAGCGCGCCGGCGACGGAATATTCGACATCGACGCCATGGGGCGCGGGATGGATCTCTTCCAGCCCGAAACCCGCCAACGAGAAGGCACTGAGGCGCGGCTGCCAATAGGCCTCGAGCTCGCTGCGGCCGCGATAGCGTTGCGCGCCGTTGCACGTGCATTCGACCTGGGCGTCGTCCGCATAGAGGTCGAGCAACGTCGAGAGGTCGCCCTTCCGGCAGGCGTCCACCCAATCGACGACAATTCCCATCTGGTCGAAATCGCTCACGCCGCAATCCCTGTCTGCCGCGGAAACTCACCGGCGGCTTAGGACCACACTCGTGAATGTGCGCTGAATAATAAACCCCGGACGATACCGGGTTCCCTCGGGGTATCTACCGTCGAGCTCAGCTCTGCCGCCGCCCTCTTGCCCACACCGCGAAGGCGATCAGCACGGCGCCTGCGAGCAGGAACCAGGTGATGGCGTATTGCAGGTGATTGTCCTTCAGATGCACGTCGAGCGGCCCCGGGCGCGGGATGCCGTTCTCGGGCACCGGTTGCTCGAGGTCGACATAGAACGGCGCAACCGCGCCCCAGCCGAGCGCGCTTGCGATGGCCGGATGATCGCGCACGAACCAGAGCCGCTTGTCGCGGTTCTCCGCCGGCGTCAGCCAGCCTGGCGGCTCGGGAAAGCGCAGGTAACCGGTGAGCGCGACCGGCTGCCCGGTGACGAGCTTCTTCACCGCGCGATCCTCGACGCTGCGGTCCTGCATCGTGTTCTCGACGAAGCCCGCATCGATCACGACCGTCTCGCCGCTGGGAAGCCGCGCCGGCAGGAACGCCCAGGTGCCGGGGCCGGAGGCGTCCTTGCGCACCGCCGAGCCCGAGGAATAGATCATCGCATCCGGCAGGGCTGCGTAGGTCGCGGTGAAGCTGACGCGGCGGAATTCGTCGCGCGCGGGATCGAGTGCAGCCCATTGCGAAGATGGCGGCAGCGCGATGGGCACCTCTGCAAGGCGCTCGGTGAGCGCCGCGACCAGCGCGTGCTTGGCGGTCCGGCGCTGCAATTGCCAGAGGCCGAGCGCGATGAAGACGGCCGTGAGGAACAGCGTGAACAGCGCGAAGCCGGCCACGCGAGGCTTGCGCGCAGGCTGATTCATTTCGCGCGGTCGACCAACCGGCCCGGCGCCGCCTTGTGGTGGAATTGCAGCGCGATCAGCAGCGACTTCATCGCACGCAGCGGCAACAATGTGGTGGCCAGGATCAGCGGCAACCACAGCGCCGCATGCAGCCAGTATGGCGGCTGGTATTTGACCTCGACGATGAGCGCAGCCGCCACCACGATCCCACCGGCCAGCATGATGATGAAGATCGCCGGCCCGTCGCCGGTATCGATGAAGGCATAGTCGAGACCGCAGCGGTCGCAGGCAGGCGCGAGCGTCAGGAAGCCCGCATAAAGCTTGCCCTGGCCGCAGCGCGGGCATCGGCAGGCAAGCCCGCGCAGCGCGCTTTGCAGGACGGTGGTTTCAGGCACGGACGGGCCGGTGGTGTCGTTCATGATCGCGGACTCTATCACAGTTCCGCCGGAGCTCCGGCGGCCTGAAAGCGAAAGGGCGGCCTTGCGGGCCGCCCTTGTTGATGATCTGCCGCGCGGGCTCAGTGCGCGCCGTGGGCCATGGTCTCGGCGCCGTGTCCCCAGACGTAGATGCAGAGGAACAGGAACAGCCAGACCACGTCGACGAAGTGCCAGTACCAGGCGGCGAACTCGAACCCGAGGTGCTGCGTCGGCGTGAAGTGGCCGGCATAGGCGCGGAACAGGCACACCAGCAGGAAGATGGTGCCGACCAGCACGTGGAAGCCGTGGAAGCCGGTCGCCATGAAGAAGGTCGCGCCATAGACGTTGCCGCCGAACGAGAACGCCGCATGGCTGTACTCATAGGCCTGCACGCAGGTGAAGAGCGCACCGAGCACGACGGTGAGGATCAGGCCGTATTTCAGGCCCTGGCGGTCGTTCTCGAGCAGCGCATGGTGCGCCCAGGTCACGGTGGTGCCCGACGTCAGCAGGATCAGCGTGTTGAGGAGCGGCAGGTGCCAGGGATCGAAGGTCTCGATGCCCTTCGGCGGCCAGGTGCCGGGGACGGCGCAGGCGCCGGCCTGGGTGCCGAGGCCGCAGCCGAACACGGCATCGCGGGTGGCGTGGACGGCGTCGGCCGGAAACAGCGCGGCGTTGAAATAGGCCCAGAACCATGCCACGAAGAACATCACCTCGGAGGCGATGAACAGGATCATGCCGTAGCGGTGATGCAGCTGCACGACGCGGGTGTGGTCGCCCTTGTACTGGGCTTCCTTGATCACGTCGCCCCACCAGCTCGCCATGGTGTAGAGCACGCCCACGGTGCCGACGCCGAACACGATCGGCGCGGCCGAGAACATGTGATGCATCCAGGCGATCGCGCCGACCGCCATGATGAAGGCCGAGAGCGAACCGACGGCCGGCCAGGGCGAGGGATCGACCAGGTGATAGTCGTGATGCTTGGTGTGCGCCGTAGCCATTTCGGTCTCTCTCCTCAATCCCGTGCCTGTCAGGCACTTATCCCCTTGTTTCCAACCGCCTGAGCGCGAGCCCGGCGATCAAAGATTTCCCTTGCGCTTGTCGCCTTCGCCCGATGCCAGCGGCTTCACCACGGGATCCTTCACCGGATAGAAGGTGTAGGACAGCGTGATCGTGTTCAGCCCGTCGTTCTCGTGATCGTCAGCGATCGACGGATCGACGTAGAAGACAACAGGCATCTCGCGCTTCTCGCCGGGCGCCATGGTCTGCTCGGTGAAGCAGAAGCAGTTGATCTTCTGGAAATAGGAGCCGACCGTCAGCGGCGCGACATTGTAGGCGGCCTGCGCGGCCGTGGTGCGCGCGGCCTGGTTGGTCACGGTGTAGAAGACGGTCACGACCTGGCCGATATTGACCTCGATCTCGCTCTGCTCCGGCTCGAACTTCCAGGGCAGGCCGGGCGCGACGTTGGAATCGAAGCGCACCGAGATTTTCCGCGCGATCGGGCCGGTGGCCGGCGCGGAGGTCGCGACCTGGGTCGTGCCGTTGAAGCCGGTGGCGCGGCAGAACCAGTTGTAGAACGGCACCGCCGCGTAGGAGGCACCGACCATCAGCGCGACCACACCGCCGCAGATAGAAGCAACCACCACATCGCGGCCCAGCCCGCGGCCCTTGGTCGGCTCACGCTTGGCCGGCTTGGCGCTGACATCCTGCGATATGGTGGGATCGTGATCCATGTTTCCTACATCGGCCGCACGAGGACTGCCGGCCCCTTGACCATGGTGACGGCGAAGAACAGCA
Organism: Bradyrhizobium sp. CIR18; assembly: GCF_014198295.1. Lineage (NCBI taxonomy): Bacteria > Pseudomonadati > Pseudomonadota > Alphaproteobacteria > Hyphomicrobiales > Nitrobacteraceae > Bradyrhizobium > Bradyrhizobium sp. CIR18. The sequence goes on from NZ_JACIHF010000007.1 coordinate 259,573, forward strand.
CCACGAGCACGCCGAGCGCGAGCGCGATCGCAATCGAACGCTGACGACGGCTCTTCTTCTGCGCCTCGGTGAGGACGATTCCATCTGGCTCCGGTTTGTCGACCATCCCTGCGATCATGCGCCCCCTACCAGCGGAGCAACTGCCCGGAACATGACCTCGGCCAGCAGGGTCGCGAACAGCACGAACAGATAGAGGATCGAGAAGGCGAACAGCTTGCGGGTCGCGCGCAGCGACGCAGCTCGCTCGCGGCGCAGATAGACGTTGATCGCGAGCACCAGCATGCCGGCGCCAAGGATCAGCGAGACGATGCCGTAGATCGCGTCGAAATAGCCGAGCGCCCAGGGCGCGGCGGCGACCGCGATCAGCACGATGGTGTAGAGCAGGATCTGGAGCCGCGTCGCGTCGGGGCCGGCGACATTGGGCAGCATCGGAATGCCGGCGCGCGCGTAATCGTCGGAGCGGAACAGCGCCAGCGCCCAGAAGTGCGGCGGGGTCCAGAAAAAGATGATGGCGAACAGCAGCAGCGGCTCGACGTCGACCGTGCCGGTCACCGCAGCCCAGGCCACCACCGGCGGCAGCGCGCCGGCGGCGCCGCCGATCACGATGTTCTGCGCGGTCCAGCGCTTCAGCCACATCGTGTAGATGACGACGTAGAAGAAGATGGTGAAGGCGAGCAGCGCGCCCGCGATCCAGTTGACGAGGATGCCGAGCGTCATCACCGAGAAGAAGGACAGCGTCAGGCCGAACGCCATGGCTTCAGGGCGGGTGATGCGGCCGCGCGGAATCGGCCGGTTCGCCGTGCGCGACATCTTGGAGTCGATATCGCCTTCCAGCGCCATGTTGAGCGCGCCGGAGGCGCCGGCGCCGACGGCGATGCAGAGCAGCGAGGTGATGGCCAGCACCCAGTGGAAATGCCCGGGCGCCATCGCCATCCCGACCAGCGCGGTGAAGATCACCAGCGACATCACCCGCGGCTTCAAGAGCGCGATGTAGTCGCCGACCTCCGCCTCGGAGATGCGGGGATTGATGTCGATGGCGTTGTGGTCGAGGACGGACACTTAATTCAACTCGCTTCGTTATAGAGCCGCGGCGCCCGTCACGGGCGCCGCGGGAGATCGATCACTGCACGCGGGGCAGCACTTCGAACTGGTGGAAGGGCGGCGGCGAGGGCAAGGTCCACTCCAGCGTGGTCGCACCTGCACCCCACGGATTGTCGCCAGCCGGCACCTTCTTCATGAAGGCGTCGAGCACGCAGTAGAGGAAGATCAGCACGCCGAAGCCGGAGATGTAGGAGCCGACCGACGAGACCAGGTTCCAGCCCGCGAACGCGTCGGGATAGTCGACATAGCGGCGCGGCATGCCCGACAGGCCGAGGAAGTGCTGCGGGAAGAACACCAGGTTGACGCCGATGAAGGTGACCCAGAAGTGCGCCTTCGCGAGCGTCTCGCTGTACATGTAGCCCGACATCTTCGGGAACCAGTAGTACCAGCCGGCGAAGATTCCGAACACCGCGCCGAGCGACAGCACGTAGTGGAAGTGGGCGACGACGTAATAGGTCTCCTGCAGCACGCGGTCGACGCCGGCATTCGCCAGCACGACGCCGGTGACGCCGCCGACCGTGAACAGGAAGATGAAGCCCACCGCCCAGATCATCGGGGCCCGGAATTCGATCGAGCCGCCCCACATCGTGGCGATCCACGAGAAGATCTTCACGCCGGTCGGAACCGCGATCACCATCGTCGCGGCGACGAAATAGGCCTGCGTCGCGCTGGACATGCCGACCGTGTACATGTGGTGCGCCCACACCACGAAGCCGATGCCGCCGATCGCGACCATGGCGTAGGCCATGCCGAGATAGCCGAACACGGGCTTGCGCGAGAAGGTGGAGATGATCTGGCTGACCATGCCGAAAGCCGGCAGGATCAGGATGTACACTTCGGGGTGGCCGAAGAACCAGAACAGATGCTGGAACAGCACGGGGTCGCCGCCGCCTTCGGGGTTGAAGAACGTCGTGTGGAAGTTGCGGTCGGTGAGCAGCATGGTGATCGCACCGGCAAGCACCGGCAGCGACAACAGCAGCAGGAACACCGTCACCAGGATCGACCACACGAACAGCGGCATCTTGTGCAGGGTCATGCCCGGCGCGCGCATGTTGAAGATCGTGGTGATGAAGTTGATGGCGCCGAGGATCGAGGAGGCGCCCGCCAGATGCAGCGACAGGATCGCGAAGTCGACGGCCGGGCCCGGATGGCCCGAGCTCGACAGCGGCACGTACATGGTCCAGCCGGCGCCGACGCCGTTGGCACCCGGCTCGCCCTCGACGAAGGTCGACATCAGGAGCAGGGCGAAGGAGGCCGGCAGCAGCCAGAACGAGATGTTGTTCATGCGCGGGAACGCCATGTCGGGCGCGCCGATCATCAGCGGCACGAACCAGTTGCCGAAGCCGCCGATCATCGCGGGCATGACCATGAAGAAGATCATGATCAGGCCGTGAGAGGTCACGAACACGTTATAGGTGTGCGTCTCGTGGAAGATCTGCACGCCCGGATACATCAGCTCGGCACGGATCGCGATCGACATCGCGGCGCCGATGACGCCGGCGATGACCGCGAAGATCAGGTACATCGTGCCGATGTCCTTGTGGTTGGTCGAATAGACGTAGCGGCGCCATCCGGTCGGATGGGCATGCTCGTCATGTCCGTGGGCGTGATCGCCGTGTGCCGCTGCGCTCGTTGCCATTTTCAAATCCTGCCTTGCGTCCCAATCGGACCTCTGGAGGTCCCGCCCTTATGTCGCTTTCAGTCCCTTAGAGCCGTCACCCGACGCTTACTGCGTCGGGCCGGCCGCGGAGGCGTAGGTGCTGGTGCCGCCGCTCGCAAATTTCTTCTTTGCCGTCTCGACCCAGGAGGCGAACTCCTGGTCATTCACGACGCGAATCGCGATCGGCATGAAGGCGTGGTCCTTGCCGCAGAGCTCCGAGCACTGGCCGTAGAACATGCCGGTCTTGGTCGCCTTGAACCAGGTTTCGTTCAGCCGGCCCGGAATGGCGTCGATCTTGACGCCGAAAGCCGGCAGCGCGAAGGCGTGGATGACGTCGGCGCCGGTGACCTGGACACGAATCACCTTGTTGACGGGCACCACCATCTCGTTGTCGACGCCGAGCAGGCGGGGCTGCTTGTCCTGCGCCATCAGCGAGTCGAACTCGAACTTACCGTTGTCCGGGTAGGCATAGGACCAGTACCACTGCTTGCCGGTCGCCTTGATGGTGATATCCGCCTTCGGCACGTCGAGCTCGAGGAACAGAAGCCGGAACGACGGCACCGAGATGCCGACGAGGATCAGCACCGGAACCAGCGTCCAGGCCACCTCGATCAGCGTGTTGTGGGTGGTCCGCGACGGCACCGGATTGGCCCGCGCGTTGAACTTGACGACCACGACCACGAGCAGCGCCAGGACGAACAGCGTGATCAGCGTGATCAGCACGAACAGGAAGTTGTGGAACCAGACGATGTTGTCCATCACCGGCGAGCCGGACTCCTGAAGCGTCCATTCCCAGGGCTTCGGTTGCCCGAGCTCGGCAAATGCCGCACCGCCCGTCGCCAGCGTCAGACCCGCCACGGCCAATCCCAGCAAGTGCCGGCCCACCGGGCCCATCGACATCCTCATGCCGTTCGCGCTCCCCTTACGAAATCACCCCAAGTGCGCTCCCCCTGTTTGCGGGAAACGCTTATTCGATCCGCCCGCCTGACAAACCGCCGCGCAAGAATACCTCTAAGAGGAATTGGGGCCAGATCGCTAGAACGCCGAAATCAAGCCTCTCAAACCATAATTTTTGATCTATCGCAATGCAGTCTTGAGCCCCGTCTGCCAGCGATCACCCGCAAGATATTTCCTAGTAAGATCAGACAAAAATACCGTTTGCCGGGATGCTGCCGCTTGACAGCGGAATTGCCCGCGGTAGGCACTGACAGATGGCCGCGCAGGAACCTGATTCGTGCGGGCGGCGGCGGCGCGAGGCGGCGTGGAATTTGCTTGGGAATCGCCTTCAAGGCGCCGTCATTCCCGTATCAGTCCGCCAGATTAGTCCGCCAAGCGCGAGCGAGGAAGGCGAGCAGAGGGACCGACCCGATGGGGCTTTCGAAATCGATGGCAGGGCTGGCTATGGCAAGGCTGGCTAGAAGGCAGATGACCCGCCTTTCGGCGCTGGCCAGCCTGCTGGCCGCGCTCGTCCTTCTGGCACTCCCCGGCCTCGCCCATGCGCAGGGCGCAGTCCGCTCCGTCCATGGCGACTGGCAGATCCGCTGCGACACCCCACCGGGCGCCCAGACCGAGCAATGCGCCCTGATCCAGAGCGTGGTAGCCGAAGACCGCTCCAATGCCGGCCTGACCGTCATCGTGCTGAAGACCGCCGACCAGAAGAGCCGCCTGATGCGCGTGGTCGCGCCGCTCGGTGTCCTGCTGCCCTCCGGTCTCGGCCTCAAGCTCGACAACCAGGACGTCGGCCGCGCCGGCTTCGTCCGTTGCCTGCCCAATGGCTGCGTCGCCGAGGTCGTCATGGACGACAAGCTGCTCGGCCAGCTCCGCACCGCCAAGACCGCCACCTTCATCATCTTCGAGACCCCGGAAGAGGGCATCGGCTTCCCTCTCAGCCTGAACGGGCTCGGCGAGGGCTATGACAAGCTGCCTTAGGGCTACGCCCTGTCCACGCGATAAAGCTCCGTGTCGCACCAGCCGCAGCGATAGATGCGGCCTCTGCCGGCCACTGGCCCGACCAGCGCCTTTCGCCGACATGTCGCACAGAGGATGCCGTCAACGGTGTCACAGGCCGGGTGAGCCGCGACATAGGCCTCGCGCGTGGGATAGGATGTCCAGCGGCGTCGGTAGACGAACTGATTGAAGATCAGGACCAAAGCCAGCGCGGCGAAGCCGATGATCAGGCCGTGATACTGATCCCAGAACACTGTCAGGGAATTCCACATGCTCTGTCTGCGGCTCCGACTCCGGGTTCGCCGTTGATTGCCCGAAAAGCCTGAAAGCCGGCTTAAGCCCGAGCCGCACCTATCGTTTTCGTAATGTCACGGTCCGGCCCTCGCGGAACTGGCGGGAAACCATTATCTTGCCCTACATCTTCCGCTAATGGACGGACGCATGACAAATCCTGCCACGACCTCCCTGCTCGACCGCGCCAATCTCGACCGCGACCAGGTTCGCCACGAGGTCGCGCGCGGGCTTTCCGGTGCCGACGATGGTGAGCTGTTCCTGGAGTACAGCCAGACTGAAGCGCTGATGTTCGACAATGGGCGGCTGAAGCAGGCGACCTACGACACCTCGCAAGGGTTTGGCTTACGCGCGGTCAAGGATGATGCGGTCGGCTACGCCCACTCCTCCGACGTCTCGCTGCCGGCGCTGATTCGTGCCGCCGACGCAGTCGCGGCCGTACGCGGCGGCTATTCCGGCAGCTTCGCCGCGCCGCCGGCGCACACCAATGTGCGCCTTTACGGCGATGACAACCCGCTCGATGCCCCGGGCTTCGAGACCAAGGTAAAACTGCTCGCCGAGATCGACGCTTATCTGCGCGACAAGGATCCGCGGGTGCGGCAGGTCAGCGTCAGCCTGGGTGCGACCTGGCAGGTCGTCGAGATTCTGCGGCCCGACGGCGAGAGCTATCGCGACATCCGCCCGCTCGTGCGCGTGAACATTTCCGTCGTTGCCGGCCAGGGCGACCGCCAGGAGAGCGGCAGCAAGGGTTATGGCGGCCGCGCCGGCTATGCCGAATTCATCGAGAGCAAGAACTGGCGCGATGCGGCCGACGGCGCGTTGCGCGAGGCCTTGGTCAATCTGGAATCGATCCCCGCCCCCGCCGGCGAAATGGACGTCGTGTTAGGGGCCGGCTGGCCCGGCGTGATGCTGCATGAAGCGGTCGGCCACGGCCTCGAAGGCGACTTCAACCGCAAGAAGACGTCGGCATTTGCCGGCCTGATGGGCCAGCAGGTCGCGGCCAAGGGCGTCACGGTGGTCGATGACGGCACCATGGCCTCGCGCCGCGGCTCGCTGTCGATCGACGACGAGGGCACGCCGACCAATCGCACCGTGCTGATCGAGGACGGTGTCCTGGTCGGCTACATGCAGGACCGCCAGAACGCGCGGCTGATGAACATGAAACCGACCGGCAACGGCCGTCGCCAGGGCTATGCCCATGTGCCGATGCCGCGCATGACCAACACCTACATGCTCGCGGGCGACCGCGATCCGGCGGAGATCCTCGCTTCGGTGAAGAACGGCGTCTTCGCTGCGAATTTCGGCGGCGGCCAGGTGGACATCACCTCGGGCAAGTACGTGTTCCAGTGCACCGAGGCCTACAAGATCGAGAACGGCAAGCTGGGCGCGCCGCTGAAGGGCGCCATGCTGATCGGCAACGGGCCGACCGACCTGCATCGCATCCGCATGATCGGCAACGACCTTGCGCTCGATACCGGCATCGGCACCTGCGGCAAGAATGGACAGGGCGTGCCTGTCGGCGTCGGCCAGCCGTCGCTGCTGATGGAGCGCATCACGGTGGGTGGAACGGGCGCATGAGCGTGGAAGAAAAGGTCACCGTCACCCCCAAGCGGAAGAGCAGCGGCTGGGGCGGGCAGATCGTTCAGCTCGCCGGCATCGTCGCAGCCGTCTTCATCGCCAAGGGCGCGCTTGCCGAGCCCTTCTACGTGCCGTCGGGCTCGATGGAGCCGACGCTGCTGATCGGTGATGCACTGCTCGCCTCGAAATTCCCCTACGGCTACGGCACCTCGTCGCTGCCGATCCAGATCAGCCTGCCCGAGAGCGGCCGCGTCTTCGCGGAGACGCCGAAGCAGGGCGACGTCGTCGTATTCCGCTGGCCTGGCGATCGCTCGCAGGCCTGGGTCAAGCGCGTCGTCGGTCTGCCCGGCGATCGCATCCAGATGCGGCAGGGCCAGCTCTTCATCAACGACCGCCCCGCCGAGCTCAAGCCGGACGGCGTTGGCGCGGCCGAGGACGACAATGGCGGCAGCGAGCCCGCCTATCGCTATGTCGAGACGTTGCCGAATGGCGTCTCGCATTTGATCTTCAAGATGCGCGACAACGGTCCGCTCGACAATTCGCCGGAAGTGACGGTGCCGGCCGGCCACCTCTTCGTGCTCGGCGACAACCGCGACAATTCCGCCGACAGCCGCGTGCCGCTGCGGTCCGGCGGCGTCGGACTGTTGCCGATCGACAATCTGATCGGCCGTGCCGATGCAGTGCTCGGCTCCTGGGATCTCGGCATACGCGGCCAGCCGGTTTACACTTGGCTCTCCGGCTTCCGGCTCGGCCGGTTCTTCACCGCCGTGCATTGATCGCGTAGATCCTGCGGTGGGCAAAGCGGAAGCGTGCCCACCTCTTCTGTCGCAATCTGGAGAGCCCTAACCTGCGACTCCTGATGATCCGCGACGAATTCCTCGCATTGGCGCTCCGCAATCCGCTCAACGTCGCGATCACCGACGCGCTCGTGCAGCTCGCGCTGCCGGATGCGTGGCTGGTTGCAGGTTGCCTGGTGCAGACGGCGTGGAACGGGCTCACGGGCCGCCCGATCGGTCACGGCATTGCCGATTACGACGTGTTCTATTTCGATCCCGATACCTCCTGGGAAGCCGAGGACGCGGTGATCCGTACGCTGCATGCGCGGCTTGGACATCTCGGCGCCAAGATCGAGATCCGCAACCAGGCGCGCGTCCATCTCTGGTACCCTGCCAAGCATGGCCTGCCCTATCCGCCGTTGACACGTTCGACTGACGGTATCGACCGCTTCCTCACGCAGAACACGCAATTCGGAGTGAGATGCGCGGGCGGAGATTTCGACGTCTATGCGCCCCACGGGTTCGACGACGTCGCGGGGTTGATCGTGCGGCCCAATCGAGCGCTGAACTTCTCCATCGCCAATTACGAAGCGAAGGCCGCGCGATGGAAGGCGCTGTGGCCCGAGCTCACGGTGATCGTGGCAGAGTGAGATGCCGTAGGGTGGGCAAAGCGAAGCGTGCCCACGCGCCTGTCGCCGCATCTCAGAGATCGTGGGCACGGCGCAAGGGCGCCTTTGCCCACCCTACGGCATCTACGCTCGCAATGATTGCGGTGAGAGCTGCTGATCGCGCGGCCAATCCGGGACCGAATTTTTCCGCGGCGAATTACGCGGTGAAGGCCGCTGTGGCCGGAGCTCACGGTGATCGTGGCAGAGTAAGATGCCGTAGGTGGGCAAAGCGGAGCGTGCCCACGCGCCTGCGCCGTATCTCAGAGATCGTGGGCACGGCGCAAGGGCGCCTTTGCCCACCCTACGGCACCTTGCCTACCGCACCACGCCCGACGTGAATCCCGCCTTCCTTCGCGGCGGCTTGATTTCCTTTTTCAGGAAGCAGCGCGCCTCGCGTCCGGTGTAACCGGGGCGGGCATAGGTGAAGGCGCGGCATTTGTTATCGGCGGTGCAGGCGGCCTTGCAGGCCTCTTCGCCCTCGCCGTCCTTCAGCTCGAAATTGCGCAGATCACCACCGGGGCGGTCGATCGACGTCTCCACGCCCTCGACCCGCGGCTCGATCACGCCGGCGCCGCGCACACCCGAGATGCAGCAACTTCCCGGCACCCGCGCCGGCACGGTGTTCTTCAGCCAGCACACCGCCGCGCCGCCCTCGACGTCGGGATAGCTGAAGCTCCACGAGCGGCAGCGGCGGTCGCGCTCGCACAGCAGCGCGCAATCCTCGGGATCGCCCGAGGCGACCGGCGTGCTGAAATAGTCGCCGCCGGGCCGGTCGAACGCAGTCTGGGCGCGCGCCGGCACGCTCACGCATGCGAGCGAAAGCAGCGCGGCGCATGCCACAGCGCTTGCCAGGACTTTTGCCAAGACCTTTGCCATGACGGCGCCGGACAGGCGGCCCTTCCCCATCAGAACAGCTTTCGAGTTATTGACGACGTTCAGGTTTTTTCAGCCGGTCATTTGATCGCCGCAAACCTGTATGGGCGATGAACGGCTGAATCCCTGACCGTCCTAGAACGCGTATTCCGCGTAGGCCGGTTCCACCGAGCCCTTCCAGGGACCGTTGAACTTGTCCAACATTTCCTCGGCCGGCGTCCGCCCGGAATCGATGATGCGGTCGAGCGGCTCCAGATGCCGCGTTTCGTCGCGGCCAAGCTGGTCGATCCGGCCGCGCCGGCGCAGGCCGGCATGCGCCAGAACCAGGCATTCCTTGGCGATCTCGAACAGATAACGGTTCTTGATCCGCGCCTTGAAGCCGAAGCGCGTCACGTCGTCGCGCAGGGCCTGACGCTCGGGCGCGCTCCAGTGCTTGACGATCTCCCAGGCCGCATCTAGCGCGACGTCGTCATAGAGCAGCCCGACCCAGAACGCCGGCAGCGCCGGCAACCGGCCCCACGGGCCGCCGTCGGAGCCGCGCATCTCGAGATAGCGCTTGAGCCGCACTTCCGGGAAGATCGTCGAGAGATGGTTGGCCCAGTCCGACAGCGTCGGACGCTCGCCGGGTAGGTTGTTGTTGCGGCCGTCGAAGAACGCGCGGAACGAGGAGCCCGACACGTCGATGTATTCCTCGCCGCGCTTGACGAAATACATGGGCACGTCGAGCGCGTAGTCGACATAGCGCTCGAACCCCATGCCGTCCTCGAACGCCCACGGCATCATGCCGGAACGCGCATTGTCGGTGTCGCGCCAGATCTCGGAGCGGAAGGAGAGGAAGCCGTTCGGCTTGCCTTCGGTGAACGGCGAATTGGCAAACAAGGCGGTCGCGACCGGCTGCAGCGCGAGCGAGACGCGCAGCTTCTTGACCATGTCGGCTTCGGAGGAGAAGTCGAGATTGGTCTGCACGGTGCAGGTCCGGTACATCATGTCGAGGCCGTATTGGCCGACCTTCGGCATGTAGTTGGTCATGATCTTGTAGCGGCCCTTGGGCATCACCGGGATATCGGCGCGCGACCAGGACGGCGTCATGCCGAGACCGAGGAAGCCGATGCCGAGCGGCGTTGCGATCTCGCGCACCTGTGCAAGATGCGCCATCAGCTCGCTCTGGGTCTGGTGCACGTTCTCGACCGGCGCGCCGGAGAGCTCGAACTGTCCGCCGGGCTCGAGCGAGATCGCACCGCCGCCGGTGACATCGTAGAGGCCGATGATGTTGCCCTTCTCCATGATCGGCTCCCAGCCGAGCAGGAGCTTCATGCCTTCAAGCAACGCACCAATGCCGCGCGCGCCCTCGTAAGGCACCGGACGGTGGCCCTCGAGCGTGAACGGCGTCTTCTCGTGCTCGGTGCCCATGCGGAATTCGGACGGGTCCTTGCAGCCTTCCTCGAACCACGAAACGAGCTCGTCGCGCGACTGCAGCGGCGTCATATCGATCTGGTCTCGCGCCATATCAAACTCTAATCAAAAGGCGCTTCGATCGAACGCGCGCGGGTGACGGGATGGTCCGCGAACCCACCGGGTGCACGGACGAGCTGGTGTGCCGCGCGATCATCGCGACGGCGAGGTTTCGTTGGCGTTGGCGACGGGCGGCAGTTTCATCTCGCCGCACGAGCAGCCCAGGCGGTCGAGCAGACCGCTGAGCTTGACGGCATCGGCATCGGACAGTTTCGAGCCGACATATTTCTCGATCGCAGCCGAATATGCGCTCCACATCCGCTTCTGCAACTCGCGGCCGGCTTCCGTGATCTCGACGAACTGGCCGCGCTTGTCGATCTTGCATTCGCGCCGCGAGGCGAGGCCCTCGTCGACCAGGCGGTCGATCAGGCGCGAGGTGGAATATTGCGGGATCAGCATCTGCCGTTCGAGTTCCACCGGCCTTAGTTCGCCCGAGGGAGCTCGCGACAATTCGAGCAACGCGTCATACCATGCCAGCGGCGGGAAGCCGGCCTTCTTCAGATCCTGCTCGACGCAATCGAGCACGCGGCTCTGCACCCGCATCAGGCGGATCCAGGCGGAAGTCGCCTCGGTCGATGGTTTGCGTTTCATGGTCCCGCTCAAGCTCGTCGCCCGTCTCTTACCCCATTTGATGCAGCTGCATCAATATTGACTGTTACAAGCAGCTGCATGTAGTCGTTCTTTCCGCCGAACCAAGCGTCAAGAGGAGGAAATTCCATGAAACTGTACTATTCGCCCGGTGCCTGCTCGCTGTCCCCCCACATCGCGCTCCTGGAAGCCGGCCTGCCCTACGAGCTGGTCAAGGTCGATATCCGGGCCAAGAAGCTCGAAAATGGTGAGGATTATCTGAAGCTGAACCCCAAGGGCCAGGTCCCTGCGCTGGGCCTCGACAGCGGCGAGATCGTGACCGAAGGCCCAGTGATTGTCCAGATGATCGCCGATCAGGCATCAAGCAAGGCGCTGGCGCCCGCCCATGGCAGTTCCGAGCGCTACAAGCTGCTGGAGTGGCTGAATTTCCTCACCTCGGAGGTGCACAAGAGCTTTGGTCCGCTGTTCGCGCCGGCCCTGAACGACGAGGCCAAGGCCTTCTTCAGGGATCGCGTCATGGGCAAGCTGAAATACATCGACAGCCAGCTCGCCGGCCGCGACTACCTCATGGGCAAGCAGTTCACGGTCGCCGACGGATATTTGTTCACGATGCTGACCTGGGGCGATCGGATGAAGTTCGACCTCTCGGCGATGCCGAACCTTGCCGCCTACAAGGCCCGCGTCGAGGCGCGGCCGCAGGTGCAGGAAGCGCTGAAGAAGGAAGGCCTCGCGCAGGCGAAGTAAGACCCGCGCACGACAGTCGGGACGACGAAGAGCCGGATCGATAATCCGGCTCTTTTGCTTGAAGCGGTCGCGGAAGCCCGGACGTTCGCGATGTCCCGGGCATCAATTTTACGAGCATTGTCGGAGTTAACAATAACTCCGCCTTGTGTGTGCGGCAGAGATCACCATCGTTGTGAGAGCAATCCAGTTGGCTCAATTTCAGCCATGTACCGCGATGCGGCCTGAACTGGGAAGCTCTCGTGACAACCGTACTCCTCCTCTTGCTTGCGAGCACGATCACCGGCTTGGCGGCGGGACTCTTCTTCCGAGTCGGGAGTCTGTTGCTGGTCTCGCCGGCGACCGCGATCCTCGTCGCAACGGTCCTTCAGACCTCGGGCTTTGGATTTTGGACGGGCATTCCCATCGTCGCCGGCTGCCTGATTGCCGGCCAGGTCGCCTATTTGGCGGCGACGCTCTACGTGCACAGAGGCGAGCTCTCAGTGCAGGACGACGTCGACGGCGACCCAGGCCAGCGCGGCCATCGCCATGTCGATGAAGAGAACGAGTAGGGCCAGGCCGACCCAGGAGGGGAGCTTTCTGCGCCGCCGGAAGAGCCTGCGCCGCGGCCACGGCTGCCCCAGCCGCAAGAGGGGGGCGTATCTTACGGCAACGCCGGCTGCGCTGACTTGAGACACCGTGGGGATCATTGCGGGACACCTTCAATGCTGACGAGCCATCCGACGGATCGTCAGCAAGAGCGGTGCCAGGGCGGAGCGAGCGCGGCTGGACGGGTTTGCAGCGGCGTTTTCTAACCGTTCGACGACTGCAAATAGAAAGGCCGGATCGACGATCCGGCCTTTCCTGTTTCTGCGTAGCCCGGATGGAGCGCAAGCGTAATCCGGGGTGCTCTCGCAAGTTGAAAAACTGGTCCCGGATTTCGCTACGCTCCATCCGGGCTACAGGCTGCTCGTCAGGCCGCCGCCTTCTTCGGCGCGAAGCGGCCATAGAAGGTCTCGCCCTTCGCCGCCATTTCCTCGAGCAGTTTCGGCGGGGTGAAGCGCGAGCCGTACTTCGCTTCCAGCTTGTGGCAAAGCTCGACGAACTTCTTCGTGCCCATGAAGTCGATATAGGACAGCGTGCCGCCGGTGAACGGCGCGAAGCCGAAGCCGAGGATGGAGCCGACATCCGCTTCGCGCGGATCGGTGATGACGTGATCCTCGACCGTGCGCGCGGCTTCCACCGCCTGCACCACCAGGAAGCGCTGCTTCAGCTCCTCGATATCGAGCGTGTCAGGGTCGAGCTGCTTCGGCTGGAGCGCGGAGAGACCCGGCCACAGGCTCTTCTGGCCCTTGCCCTTTTCAGGGTAGTCGTAGAAGCCCTTGCTGTTCTTGCGGCCGAGCCGGCCCTGCTTCTCGACCAACTCCACCATCAGCTTCTTCTGATCGGGATTGATGGCGTTGGGGCCGAGATCGGCCTCCGTCGCCTTCATGATCTTGAGGCCGAGGTCGAGCGCGACTTCGTCGGAGAGCGAGAGCGGGCCGACCGGCATGCCGGCCATCTTGGCGCAGTTCTCGATCATCGCGGGTGGCACGCCCTCGAGGAACATCTCGTTGCCCTCGGCGACGTAGCGGCCGACGCAGCGGTTGGCGAAGAAGCCGCGGGAGTCATTCACGACGATCGGCGTCTTGCCGATCTGGCGGACGTAGTCGAGCGCGGTCGCGAGCGCGAGATCGCCGGTGTTCTTGCCCTTGATGATCTCGACCAGCATCATCTTCTCGACCGGTGAGAAGAAGTGGATGCCGACGAACTTGCCCTGATCCTTGAACGATTCAGCCAGCGAGGTGATCGGCAGCGTCGAGGTGTTCGACGCGAAGATCACGTCCGGCTTCATGTGCTCCTGCGCCTTGGCGAAGGTATCGGCCTTGACCTTGCGATCCTCGAACACCGCCTCGATGACCAGGTCGACGTCCTTCAGCGCCGCATAGTCCGCGGTCGGTGTGATGCGCGCGAGCAGGGCTTCAGCATCGCCGGGCTTGGCGCGGCCCTTTTTGATCTGCTCCTCGATCACCTTCTGCGCATGGGCCTTGCCCTTGTCGGCGCTCTCCTGGTCGCGGTCGATCAGGACGACGTCGAGGCCGGCGCGGGCCGAGACGTAGCCGACGCTGGCGCCCATGAAGCCGGCGCCGATCACGGCGATCTTCTTCACCTTGGTTGCGGGCACGTCCTTCGGACGGCGCGCACCCTTGTTGAGCTCCTGCATCGACAGGAACAGGCTGCGGATCATCGCCGCCGCTTCCTTCGAGCGCAGCACCGAGGTGAAGTAACGCGATTCGACCCGAAGCGCGGCGTCGATCGGCAACTGCAGGCCTTCATAGACGCAGCTCATGATGGCGCGCGCGGCCGGATAATTGTCGTAAGTCTCGCGGCGATAGATCGCATTGCCGGCCGGGAACATCATCATGCCGGCCTTGGAGAACACCGGGCCGCCGGGCAGCTTAAAACCCTTCTCGTCCCAGGGCGCGATCGCCTTGCCGCCGCCCTTAATCCAGTCCTTTGCCGCCTTGACGAGATCGGCAGCCGGTACGATGGCGTGGATCAGGTTCAGCGCCTTGGCCTTGTCGATCGTGACGGGATCGCCCTTGAGCAGGATCGTCATCGCGTCCTGCGGCGGCACCAGGCGCGGCACGCGCTGCGTACCGCCGGCGCCCGGGAACAGGCCGACCTTGACCTCGGGCAGGCCGAGCCTGGTCTTGGGATTCTCCGCGGCGACGCGATAGTGGCAGCACAGCGTGATTTCGAAACCGCCGCCGAGCGCGAGCCCGTTGATCGCGGCCGCCCACGGCTTGCCGGAGGTTTCGATCGAGCGCAGCACCAGCGAGAAGCGTCGGCTCTGGTCGAACAGCATCTGGTTCGCGGCGGTCTCGCCCTGCTCCTTGAAGACCTTGGCGTAGGCCTGGTTCATGCCCTCGAGCATCGACAGGTCGGCGCCGGCGCAGAACGCTTCCTTGGCCGAGGTGATGACGACGCCCTTCACCGCCGCATCCGCAGTGGTCGCCTTGACGATGGCGTCGAGCTCGTTGGTCGAGGTCTCGTCGAGCACGTTCATCGACCGGCCCGGGATGTCCCAGGTGACGAGCGCGATGCCGTCTGCGTCGGTCTCAACCTTGAAATTCTTGTACGACATGTTGGTTGCTCCTCGGTGCCGCAGCCAATCTCAGGCGCGGCGGTTGATGGGGTCTCGTCTTACCCTCTCCCCTTGTAGGAGAGGGTCCGAGCGAAGCGAGGGGGTGAGGGGTCTGCATCCGCGGAGACAGACCCCTCACCCGGCTCGAACCCGCTCCGCGTGTTCGCGCCACCCTCTCCCACAAGGGGAGAGGGGAAGAAGTCACACCCGCTCGATGATGGTCGCGGTGCCCATGCCGCCGCCGATGCACAGCGTCACCAGGGCGGTCGCCTTGTTGGTGCGCTCGAGCTCGTCGAGCACGGTGCCGAGGATCATCGCACCGGTTGCACCAAGCGGATGGCCGAGCGCGATGGCGCCGCCATTGACGTTGATCTTGGCGTTGTCGATGTCGAAGGCCTGGATGTAGCGCAGCACGACCGAGGCGAAGGCTTCGTTGAGCTCGAACAAATCAATGTCCGACTTCTTCATGCCGGAGCGCGCGAACAGCTTTTCGGTGACGTCGACCGGACCGGTCAGCATCATCGCCGGCTCCGAGCCGATATTGGCGAACGCGCGGATTTTTGCACGCGGCTTCAGGCCGTATTTGCTACCAGCCTCCTTGCTGCCGAGCAGCACGGCGCCGGCGCCGTCGACGATGCCCGACGAATTGCCGGCGTGGTGCACGTAATTGACCCGCTCGATCTCGGGGTGCGACTGCACCGCGACACCGTCGAAGCCGCCCATCTGCGCCATCATCGTGAACGACGGCTGCAGCTGCGCCAGCGACTGCATCGTCGTCGAGGGACGCATGTGCTCGTCCTTGGCCAGGATGGTGAGGCCGTTGATGTCCTTCACCGGGACGATCGACTTGTCGAAGCGGCCTTCCTCCCAGGACTTCGCTGCACGCTGCTGGCTCTGCACGGCATAGGCATCGACGTCGTCGCGCGAGAAGCCGTATTTGGTGGCGATCAGATCAGCCGAGACGCCCTGCGGCATGAAGTAAGCGGGGACCGCCATCGAGGGATCCATCGGCCAGGCGCCGCCGGAGGCGCCGATGCCGACGCGGCTCATCGATTCGGCGCCGCCGCCGATCACCAGCTCATGCTGGCCGCTCATCACCTGCGCGGCGGCAAAGTTCACGGCATCGAGGCCGGAGGCGCAAAAGCGGCTGATCTGCACGCCCGGCACGGCTTCGCCGAGACCGGCTTTCAGCGCCGCGAAACGCGCGATGTCGGAGCCGGCTTCACCGACCGGATCGACCACGCCGAGGATGACGTCGTCGACGGAATCCTCAGGCAGATTGTTGCGGTCCTTCAGCGCCTTCAACGGCACGGTCGCGAGCGCCAGCGCCGTGACTTCGTGCAGCGAACCGTCCGCCTTGCCGCGGCCGCGGGGGGTGCGAACGTGGTCGTAGATGAATGCCTCAGGCATGACGCCCTCCTGATGTGATGTTCAATACGATTGGGAGCAGGCAGCGGAAGCAGCCTCAGAACGCTTCCGCCGGCAATTCCATGATGGTGGCGCAGCCGGCCTGGATGCGCGCGAGATTGGCGGCGGTCTCCGGCAGCATCCGCTCCATGAAGAAACGGCCGGTGACGAGCTTGGTGGAGAGATAGGGCGTCGCCCCGCTCTCGGCAATCTTGGCATTGGTCACCTTGGCCATCTTCGCCCACATGTATCCGAGCGCGACGAAGCCGAAGAGATGCAGGTAATCGGTTGCGGCTGCGCCGGCATTATCGGGCTTCGCCATCGCATTCTGCATCAGCCAGGTCGTGGCCTGCTGGAGATGGCCGAGCGAGGCCGAGAGCGGCGCGATGAAGGGTTTTAGCGCCTCGTCGCCGCCATTCTCCTTGGCGAAGGCCATGACCTCGCCGAAGAAGGCCATGATGGCGCGGCCGCCGTCGCGCGGCAGCTTGCGGCCGACGAGGTCGAGCGCCTGGATGCCGTTGGCGCCTTCATAGATCATGGCGATGCGGGCATCGCGCACGAACTGCTCCATGCCCTGCTCGGCGATGTAGCCGTGGCCGCCATACATCTGCTGCGCCTGCACCGCGTTGGCAAAACCGTAATCGGTGAGGAAGCCCTTCAGCACCGGCGTCATTAGGCCCATATGATCGTCGGCGGCCTGGCGGTCCTTCGGGTCTTCCGAGCGATGGGCGACGTCGCTCTTCAGCGCAGTCCACATCACGAAGGCGCGCGCGGCTTCGTTGAAGGCGCGGATCGAGAGCAGCGTACGGCGCACGTCGGGATGCACGATGATCGGATCGGCCTGCTTGTCCGGCGCTTTGGCGCCGGTGAGCGCGCGGCCCTGGATGCGCTCGCGGGCGTAGGCGACCGCGTTCTGATAGGCGACCTCGGACTGCGCGAGGCCCTGCACGGCGACGCCGAGCCTCGCCTCGTTCATCATCACGAACATGCCCTGCATGCCCTTGTTCTCTTCGCCGATCAGCCAGCCGGTGGCGCTGTCGTAGTTCATCACGCAGGTGGAATTGCCGTGGATGCCCATCTTGTGCTCGATCGAGCCGCAGACGACGCCGTTGCGGGCACCGACTGAACCATCCGGATTCACAAGGAACTTGGGCACCACGAACAGCGACACGCCCTTGATGCCGGCAGGTGCGCCCTCGATGCGGGCGAGCACGAGATGGATGATGTTGTCGGCAAGGTCGTGCTCGCCGGCCGAGATGAAGATCTTGGTGCCTGATATCTTGAAGCTGCCGTCGGCCTGGCGCACCGCCTTGGTGCGGAGCATGCCGAGATCAGTGCCGCAATGCGGCTCGGTCAGGTTCATGGTGCCGGTCCATTCACCCGCCACCATCTTCGGCACGTAGGTCTTCTTCTGCTCGGGTGAACCATGAACGATCAGCGCCGCGGTCGCGCCCATGGTGAGGCCGCCATACATCGAGAACGCCATGTTGGCGGAGATCTGGAATTCGTTGACCGCCTGGCTCAGCGTCACCGGCAGGCCCTGCCCGCCAAACTCGGTCGGCGCCGACAGACCAAGCCAGCCGCCTTCGGCAACCTGCTTGAACGCGTCCTTGAAACCCTTCGGCGTGGTGACGCTGCCGTCATCGGCACGCTTGCAACCTTCGAGATCGCCGACACGATTGAGCGGTTGCAGCACCTCTTCGGCGAGCTTGGCGGCTTCGCCCAGAATGGCTTCGCGCACATCGCTCGACGCATCGGAGAAGCCGGCGAGATTGTCGTAGCGGTCGATCTGGAAGACGTCGTTGAGCAGGAAGTTCACGTCTTCGACGGGGGCTTTGTAGATCGGCATGGGGTTCTCCCGGCAATGGGCCTTGAAGTGGTGGAATTCTCTGAACGGTCCTTGCGGCGCAGCCTTGCCCGCGAGCTTAGCGGGTTCTGCAACCTCAGGGCAGGGTCATGATTGGGCGGCCAACTGCTCCGCCATCAGGCGGTGCAGCATGTTGATCGCCTTGAGCGGACGCACCATCACCTTGAAATGCGTGATGCGTCCCTCGGCATCGAAGCTGATGATGTCGACGCCGTTGATCTCGATACCGTCGATCATGGTCTTGAATTCGAGCACGGCGCCGCGCTCGCTGGTCCACTCACCGACATAGGTAAAGCCGGGACCGCCGAGCACCTTCTCGGCGCTGGAGAGGTATTTGAAGGTGATGTCGCGCCCGCGCTGCGGCGAATGCACGACGGGACTTTCGAAGACGGCGTCGGGATGAAGCAAGTCCCAAAGCGCGGTGCGGTCGTGGGACTTCATGTAGCCGTACCAGGAGTCGAGGCCGGTCATTCCAGGATGCCTCCCTAAAGGCCTTGGCAAAAAACGCGAAAACAACCCCATGCACAGTAGCTTGCTGATTGATTCCGCTGGGTTTTTCGGGTCGGATCTTCAGCCCGTCCCTGAACGCCTCATATGCACATTGACGCATATGCGCCAATGCGCATAAAGTCAAGCGGGTTGGTCGAGGTCGAAGAAGAAGGAGGCCGGTCATGGCACTGGGCGACGCAATCCTCGCATGCCTGACGGAACGCCCCATGACGGGCTACGAACTCGCCAAGACGTTCGACTCCTCGATCGGCTTCTTCTGGAAGGCCGACCACCAGCAGATCTACCGAGAGCTCTCCAAGCTGCGCGACCGCGGCCACATCCAGGGCCGCGAGGTCGTGCAATCGGGCAAGCCCAACAAGCTGGTTTATACGCTCACTCCGGAGGGGCGAACAGCGCTGCGGCACTGGGCCGCGCGACCAAGCACGCCAGCCTCGACCAAGGACGACCTGCTGGTCCGCCTCCATGCCCTCGACAGCATCGACATCGAGCCGCTGCGCACCGACCTGATGGCCCGCCTGGAGCACCATCGCGACCGCCACGCCAATTACGAGCGCATCCTGAAGAAGCGCTTTCCGGAGGGCACGGCGGAGGGCCGGCTCGATCTCGGCAATCTGCTCCTGCTCCGCTTAGGGGCCCGCCACGAACAGATGGTGGCCGACTTCTGCGAAGAGGCGCTCGATGCGCTGTCGGCGATGACCGGCAAGGCCACGGTGGTGCCGCTGGAGGATGGCAAGCGCGAGGGGAAGGGCTGAGGGGTGGCCCGACCCGACAGGAGACTGTCACCACATTTACCGGTGTCATGCTCCGCGAAAGCGGGGCATCCAGTACTCCGAGGCAGCGCGGCTGGAATCGAGCCGCCGCGGCGTACTGGATCGCCCGCCTTCGCGGGCGATGACAGCGGAGTATATGGCGGCGGCAGGTCGCGAAGGATGCAATGACGCCGCTTCCGGCGTGCCCCAGTTCCCGCCGCCCAACTTTAAGACACCGGGCTCGCGTTCCTTAACCCGTTATTTACCGTAACAGGAAAAAGTCGGTTTTCGAGGCAGACGACCCGCGCCAAATCCGATTGTCTTTGCAACCGGCACGCGAGGGGAGGCTGGAGGCGCCGGGTGGGGCGCCGGAGTCGGAACCGGACAGAGTCATGAATTCGCGCGTATCGTGGAGTATTGACGGCATCGATCCATCCGTCAGGGAGCGGGCCGAAGCTGCTGCGCGTCGCGCCGGCATGTCACTCAACGATTGGCTGAACTCCACCCTCGGCGAAACTGCTCCCCCGAACTTTCGCGAACCGTACGACCAGCGTCCGCAAGCCCCGCACGCTCAAACCCGGGGATCGAGCCAGGAAAGCCGCGAAGTCGCCGACATCCACCAGCGGCTCGACGCGATCACCCAGCAGATCGAGCGGATCTCCAAGCCCGCGCAGCGCCAGGATTCGTCACGACAGGATTCGTCGCGGCAGGACCCTTCGCGGCCAGACGCCTCGCGCGAGCAGGGCGTCGCGCGCCAGCTCAACGATGCGATCTCGCGTCTCGATGCGCGGCTGTCGCAAATCTCCCGGCCGCAGCCTCAACCGCAGCAGCCCTCGGCTCCGCGTCCCGCGCCGGCCGACACGCGCCAGCGCCAGGCCGATGCGGTCGAGCGTGCGGCGGCGCAAGTCTATCGCAACGCCCCGCCCCTCAGCCCCGCTTCGTTCGACGTCGCCGTCGCCGAGATCACCGCGCGGCAGAGCGAGCTCGACGGCTTCACGCCGCGGCAGATGCCGCCTCGCGCCGCGCCCTCGATCGCGCCCAATGCTGCTCCCTGGGCCGCTCCTTACGCACCTCCGATGGCGCCACCCGCGCCTGCCTATGCTCCGCCGCCACCGCAGCCGGGGCCGGATTTTTCCGCGCTCGAGCGCCATCTGCTCAAGATCACGAGCCAGATCGAGTCGCTGCAGCGCCCCGACAATACCGAGCAGGCGATCAACGCCTTCCGCAGCGAGCTTGCCGAGATCCGCGCCGCCATCACCGAGGCGATGCCGCGGCGCGCGATCGAATCGATCGAGAACGAGATCCGCTCGCTGCACCGCCGGATCGACGAGACGCGGTCCAACGGCACCGACGGCCAGGTCCTGTCGGGCATCGAGCACGCGCTGTCCGACATCAAGCAGGTGCTGCGCACGCTGACGCCGGCCGAACAGCTCACCGGCTATGACGAGGCGATCCGCAATCTCGGCGCCAAGCTCGACCTGATCCTGCGCGCCAATGACGATCCCTCGACGGTGCGCCAGCTCGAAGGCGCGATCACCGCGCTGCGCGGCATCGTTTCCAACGTCGCCTCCAACGAAGCGCTGGCACGCCTGTCCGAAGACGTGCAGCTGCTGTCGTCCAAGGTCGACCAGGTCACCCGCGCCTCCGGCCAGGGCGACAGCTTCGCGGTGCTGGAGCAGCGCATTGCGGCGCTCACCGCGGCGCTGGAAACGCGCGAGCGGCCGCAGCCGGCCGAGAGCACCGAGCACCTGGAATCCGCGATCCGCGCGCTGTCGGACCGCTTCGACCGCATGCAGGTCGGCAACGATTCGGCCTCGACCTTTGCGCATCTCGAACAGCGCGTCTCGTATTTGCTGGAGCGGATCGAAGCCGCCGCCGATCCGCGCAACGGCAATTTGAGCCGCGTCGAGGACGGGCTGCACGACATCCTGCGCCACCTCGAGCGGCAGCAGGCGACCTATTCCGCGCTGGCCGAGAGCCGCAGCTCCGCAGCACCGGCCGATTCCGGCGTGGTCGATCTGGTCAAGCGCGAGCTGTCCGACATCCGCTTCAGCCAGGCCGAGACCAACCGCAGCACCCAGGACTCGCTCGACGCCGTCCATAGCGCGCTCGGCCATGTCGTCGACCGCCTCTCCATGATCGAGGGCGATCTGCGCGCGGTGCGCACCGCGCCGCCGGCCCCCGCGCCGCAGCCGATGCCCATGCCGATGGCCGCTCCCATGGAGCCCGCGCCGCCGATGGCGCGTGAGCCGCGGCCGCAAGCCCAGCAGCAACCGAAATACGATCCGAAGCCGGAGCTGCCGAACCCCGCCGCGCAGCAACAGGCCCACGCGCAGCAACAGGCCCACGGCGCCTTCGCCCAAGCCGCCTTCTCCGCCGCGCCGCGTGAATTCCATGCCGCTACCCCCGCCGCGCCATCGCCGGTTCCGTCGGCGCCACCGGTGCCACCGCGCGCGATCAGCGAGATCCTGGAGCCGCACACGGTCCCCGCGCGCACCGCGCTCGCGCCGGAATTGCCGCCGGATCATCCGCTCGAGCCGGGCACACGGCCGGGTGGACGCCTCGCCACGCCGTCGGAGCGCATCGCCGCCTCCGAGAGCGCGATCAGCGACATTCCCGCCGCGCCGAAAGAGCCGGTGTCGTCGTCGAGCTTCATCGCAGCCGCCCGCCGCGCCGCCCAGGCCGCCGCCGCGCAGCCGGAAAAGCCGGCACGCGGCGCCAAGGCTGGCGCGAAGGCCGGCGCCGATCGCGGCAAGGACAAGGGCAAGGACGGCAGTTCGACCATCACCTCGAAGATCCGCTCGCTGCTGGTCGGCGCGAGCGTGGTCGTGATCGTGCTCGGCACCTTCAAGATGGCGATGAACCTGCTCGAAGGCAGCGCGCCGCCGGCGCCGCAGGCCATGGACAATACGTTGAGCCAGCCCGCGCCGCAGGCCCCACCGCCACCGCCGGTGATCGAGAACAAGCCCACCACGCCCGAGCAGGTCACGCCATCGATGACCTCGCCGACGCCGATTGGACGGCAGTCCCAGAACAACGCCGCGCCGGCTCCCGCCGCCAATTCGGGCAACTCGGCCTCGGTCGAAATTCCGCCGGCGCCCGCCGCATCCGTGCCGCCGCCTGCCACGAGCAGCGACGTCACCGGCGCGCTGTCCGGCACGAGCCGCGCCAAGCTCGGCATGATCCAGGTGCCGCCGAGCGAAAAGCTGCCTGACGGCATCGGCGGCCCGGTGCTGCGCACCGCCGCGATGAAGGGCGATGCGACCGCGGCCTACGAGATCGGCTTGCGCTTTGCCGAAGGCAAGGGTGTTGCCACGAATTACGACGAAGCGGCCAAATGGTACGACCGCGCGGCGCAGGCCGGCGTGGTGCCCGCGACCTTCCGCCTCGGCACGCTCTACGAGAAGGGCCTCGGCGTGAAGAAGGACGCCGACATCGCCCGCCGCTACTACACCCAGGCCGCCGAGCGCGGCAACGCCAAGGCGATGCACAATCTCGCGGTGCTCGACGCGGACGGCGGCGGACGCGGCGCCAACTACAAGAGCGCGGCGCAATGGTTCCGCAAGGCCGCCGATCGCGGCGTTGCCGACAGCCAGTTCAACCTCGGCATCCTCTATGCCCGCGGCATCGGCGTCGAACAGAACCTCGCCGAGTCCTACAAATGGTTCAGCCTCGCAGCTGCCCAGGGTGATGCGGACGCCTCCGGCAAGCGCGACGACGTCGCCAAGCGTCTCGACCCGCAATCGCTCGCGGCCGCCAAGCTCGCGATCCAGACCTTCAGCGCCGAGCCGCAGCCCGACGACGCCGTCAACGTCACGGCGCCCGCCGGCGGCTGGGACAGCGCGCCGCAGGCGAATGCAAAGCCGGCGCCGAAGCAAGTCGCGACCAAGCGCTCGGCCTCGGCGGCGCATTAAAGGCGAATTGCTTTAGAGAGAGAACGAGCCGCGCGCGCGGTGCACCTCTCCCGCTCGCGGGAGAGGTCGCGGAGCGAAGCGACGCGGGTGAGGGCTCTCGCCTCTTGGGGGTTCTCGCGAGAGGAGACACCCTCTCCCCAACCCTCCCCCGCAAGCGGGGGAGGGAGCGCATCTCGCGTTATCGCAACGATCGGGTCTCGTTTCACGTCAACATTCACCACGCCCGAAATTCCGGGTCCCTCCCGGCTCCGAATTCCGCTATTGAGGGGCGCGGCAATCGTTCCGACCTTCCCGCGAGCATTCCGCGACAATCGATCCGTCTCGCCGGCGTATGGTCCTTCGATGCAGCTCTATCTTCCGATCGCCGATCTTCCCGTCAACGTCTTCCTGGTGCTCGCCATGGGCGCCGCGGTCGGCTTCGTCTCGGGCATGTTCGGAATCGGCGGCGGCTTCCTGATGACGCCGCTGCTGATCTTCATCGGCATCACGCCGGCGGTCGCGGTCGCCTCGGTCACGAGCCACATTGCAGCCTCCTCCTTTTCCGGCGCGCTGTCTTATTGGCGGCGGCGTGCGATCGATCCGGCGCTGGCGAGCGTCCTGCTCTGCGGCGGCGTCACCGGCACGGCGCTCGGCGTGTGGACCTTCACGCAGCTTCGTGCGCTCGGCCAGCTCGATCTGATGATCGCGCTCTCTTACGTGGTGCTGCTCGGCACCGTCGGCAGCCTGATGTTCTCGGAAGGGCTGCGCGCACTGATGCGGACCCGGCGCGGCGCGCTGCCGCCACGACGCACGCACAATTGGATTCACGGCCTGCCGCTGAAGATGCGCTTCAAGCGCTCGAAAATCTATCTCTCGGTCATCCCCGTGGTAATCGTCGGCATCATGATCGGCTTCATCGGCGCCATCATGGGCATCGGCGGCGGTTTCATCCTGGTGCCGATCATGATCTATCTGTTGAGGGTGCCGACCTCGACGGTGATCGGGACCTCGATGGTGCTGACGCTCGTCACGATGCTGTTCGCGACCATGCTGCACGCGGTGACCAATCACCTCGTCGACGCCGTGCTGGCGCTGATCCTGATGGTCGGCGGCGTCACCGGCGCGCAGTTCGGCGTCCGCGCCGGGCAGAAGATCCGCGGCGAGCAGCTACGGCTGCTGCTCGGCCTCCTGATCCTCTCGGTCGGCGTCCGCTTCGCGATCGAGCTGGTGATCCGGCCTGAGGATCTCTTCACCATCCGCGAGCTGGGAGTGAGCGGATGATGCGCGCAGCTCTCGCACTCCTGCTCGTCCTGCTGCTCGGCTCCGCAGCGCGCGCCGAGCGTCTGATCGTGTCGGTGTCCAACCACCGCGTCACGGTGACACCGAACTATTCCGGCGAGGAGCTGGTGCTGTTCGGCTCGGTGGAGAAGGACGCGACGACACCCGCCGATCGCACGGCCTATGACCTCGTCGTCACCGTGATGGGCCCGCGCGCCGACATGGTGACACGGCGCAAGGAGCGCACCTTCGGCATCTGGATCAACACCGACTACCGGCAGTTCCTGCAGGTGCCGAGCTATCTGGCGCTGTTCGCGAACCGTCCCTTCGAGGCGATCACCTCGCCCGAGATCGCGCGGCGGCAACAGATCGGGCTGAACAACGTGCTGCTGACGCAACGGGTCGGCGGCGATTATGCCGACGTGGTGCCGAACGACGCGTTCCGCTCGGCCTTCATCCGCCTGCGTACCCAGCGCGGGCTCTATCGCGAGGATCCGAGCGCCGTCACGTTCCTGACGCCGACCCTGTTCCGCACCGGCATTCCGCTGCCGGCGGAGGTGCCGATCGGCACCTACGAGGTCGAGATCAAGCTGTTCGCGAACGGCGCGTTCATCAGCAAGACCGAGACCGCGTTCGAGATCGTCAAGGTCGGCTTCGAGCAATTCGTCGCCACCACCGCCAGGCACAACGGGCTGATCTATGGCCTCGTCACCGCCGCGATGGCGCTGATGACGGGATGGATGGCGTCGATCGTGTTCCGGAAGGATTAGTTGCCGTCATTGCGGCGCGCGCCACTCTCTCCGCTCGTCGTCGCCCGGCTTGACCGGGCGATCCAGTATTCCAGAGGCCGGCGTTAGGGAGCTCGCTCTCGCAACGGCCGCTGCGGCGTACTGGATGCCCCGGTCAAGCCGGGGCATGACAGTGGGGCTCACGGCGCCTGGATCACCGTCGGCACGCCCGGCTCCAGCAGCCGCAGCCGCGTTCCGAAACCGAGCACGTCGAACGTCTTGCGCAGATCCTCGCTGTTCTGGCGGAAATGCGCCCAGCCTTCGGTATGCACGGGCACGATCGTCGCATCGGGGAAGGCGCGCGCCGTTTCGATGGTGTCGTTGGTGTCCATGGTGAGGTGGAACGGCCCACGCGTCTGCGCGGCGCCGGCGAAGGGCAGCACCACGCCGCATTTGAAGCGGCGCGCGACTTCGGCGATGCCGTCGAACCAGGTGGTGTCCCCGCTGATGTAGACCGTGCTGGTGTCCTTCCGGCTGGACGCCACCACGAAGCCGATGACGTCGCCCGACAGCGGCTCGATGCCAGCCGGGCCATGGCGCGCCGGCGTCGCGGTGATGGTCAGGGTGTTGCCGTCGCTATCCTTCAGATGCGTCGTGCTCCAGGGCGCAAGGCCCTCGACATGGCCGCCGAGGCGCTTCGCGCCCGCCTCCGTCGTCAGCACGCGCTTGACCTTATGGAGATAGTCGCGGCCCGAATGATCGAGATTGTCCGAATGCTGGTCGTGGCTGAGCAGTACGGCATCGACCGGGCCGATCGCATCGGCTTTCAACGCGGGACCGATGGTTTTCTCCAGCGTCACATGCGGCAGCTGGTAGGCGCCGGGCGCATCGAAGGTCGGGTCGGTGAGCAGGCGGAAGCCGTCGATCTCGATCAGCGCGGTCGGGCCGCCTATCAGGGTGATGGAAATGGGCACGAGAGAACTCTCCTCTTACGAGACAGGCTTTGCAGGGCGCGTCACCAGGTAGATGCCGAGCGCGACCGGGATGATGCCCAGCAAATCACGGGCCTCGACGTGCTCACCAAGGACGAGATACGCGAACAGCATGCCGAGCGGCGGCATCAGGAAATGATAGGCGCTGGCGGCGGTCGCGCCGCACACTTTCAGGAGATGGAACCAGAGCCAGTAGGCGAGGATCGAGCCGCCCAGCACGAGGAACGCAAAGGCGCCGATCAGGCCCGGCGTATAGTCGATCGCGTGCACGTCGGCGAAACTGAACGCGATCGGCGAAAGTGCGAGGCCGGCCGCGAGGTTCTGCACGCCATTGCCGATCCACAAGGAGCCCTTCGGCGCGAGCAGCTTGAACAGGATGGTGCCGGCAACGAGCGAGGCGAGCGAAGCCAGCGTGAAGACGATGCCGTGCATGGAATCCGTGCCGACCGACAGGCGATGCCAGACGATCAAGCTCACGCCGGCGATGCCGAGCAGCAGGCCACCGGCCTTGCGCCAGGTCATGCTCTCGCCGAGCAGCAGGGTCGCGAGCGCGGCGGTGAAGACCGGATTGGCCGAGACGATCAGGCCGCCGAGGCCGGCGGAGACCGATTGCAGGCCGGTGTAGCCGAGGCCGAGATAGAGCGCGTTGTTGGCAATCCCAAGCACGGCGAAGATCGCCGCATCGCGCCAGGTTAACGACCAGCTGTCGCCGCGGATCAGCGTGGCGCCCAGGATCAAAATGCCGGCGAGCGAGAAGCGCGCGGCGAGCAGGATCAACGGCGGGCAATGGGTGACCCCGATCTTGCCGGCGACGAAGGCGTAGCTCCAGAGCAGGCAGAACAGGCCGATGGCGAGCGGAAGGGTGTTGAAGCGGGTGCGGGGGGCCGAAATCGAGGGGGCGAGCGACATGGGGGCATTCTCCTGAGCCTCGATCTAGGGAGCCCGCTTGTCATTTGGAAATTAAATGATTAACTCCATGTCAGTGGAATTTCGAATGGAGGCGGTCATGCTCGATCTCGAGCTGCTGCGCAGCTTCGTCTCGGTGGTCGAGGCCGGCGGCTTCACCCGCGCCGGCGCGCGCGTCCACCGCACGCAGTCGACCGTCAGCCAGCAGATCAAGCGGCTGGAGGACGATATCGGCCAGGTGCTGCTGCACCGCGACGGCAAGAATGTACGTCCGACCGAGGCCGGCGAGCGGCTGCTCTCCTATGCGCGGCGCTTGCTCTCGCTTGCCGAGGAGGCGCGCGACGTGCTGCGCCAGCCGGATGGCGAAGGCGCGATCCGGCTCGGCATCCCCGAGGATTTCGCGGCGTACCGGCTGACCAAATTACTGGGCGCGTTCGCGCGCTCGCATCCGGGCCTGCGGCTCGACGTGCGCGCAGACCAGAGCAAGCATCTGGCGCGCGATCTCGAACGCGGCGAGCTCGACCTTGCGCTGTTCAAGCGTGCGGCCGGCGAGAAGGGCGCCATCGCGGTGTGGCCGGAGCGGGTGCACTGGGTCACCAGCAAGAGCCATCCTGTCGATGTTCACGCCGCGTCCGTGCCGCTGATCGGCTTTCCGACCGGCTGCCTCTACCGTGCCGGCGCCATCCACGCGCTGGAAAGCGTCGGCCGCGCCTGGCACATGGCCTATTCCTCGTCGAGCCTCTCCGGAATCCAGGCCGCGGTCGCCGCCGGCATGGGCCTCAGCATCTTGTCGGAGATGTCGATCCAGTCCGACCACCGCGTGCTGACGGCGAAAGATGGTTTTGCGCCGATCAACAAGACCGAGGTCGCACTGATGGCCTCGCCCGATGCGAGCCCGGCAACGCTGCGACTTGCAGATCGTCTCGCCGAGTTTTGCGATGCAGTGCAGGCGAAGGCGGCTTGAATTCGCAGAATATCGGACGGTCTCTCAATTCGCCGCGGACATCAGCCTGTCGCCGCACGCATTCGCATAGAACTTGCCGCCGCATTGGCGCTTGATGGCGGCGCAGCGGGCCGCGGGCGAGGCACTGTGCGGGACCATGAAGCCGCAGCTGAGGCCATCGGCGCTGCGACCGGGCTTGCCGGCGGCAAACGCGGCACTGAGGGTCCGATGCAGACGACGAGCAGGGCCGCCGCGGCGATCTCGATCAGCAGTCGCGTCAGCAGTCTCATGGGAATGTTCCTCCACACTGATGGCTGAATTGATCCGCAATCTAGCACCGAATCCCGGTTTCTCCGTGCTCCCCCGGGTTCCCAAATCGGCCCGTTCCTTGCATAAATTTACGCCAGCGCAGTGCAAGGCCGCATCGGCGACAGTTCCGGTGCAGGGGCAAGACGCGTAGGGTTAGTGGTGTGTTCGACCAGGAAGTGACGGCTTTGCAAGATCAATCGTTCCAGCCCAGTTTTCCCGCCCCCGGCCAGCCGATCGACGAGCTCGCGCTGGCTGAGATCAAGGGCGCGATCCTGGCGAAGCTGCGCCTTGCCATCGGCAAGGATGCCGGCATGGCGACCAGGCACGACTGGTACCAGGCCGCGGCGCTGGCGCTGCGCGACCGTGTCGTGCATCGCTGGCTCACGGCCGAGAAGCACAGCTACGACGCGGGCCGCAAGCGCGTCTATTACCTCTCGCTCGAATTCCTGATCGGCCGTCTCTTTACCGACGCGCTCAACAACATGGGCCTGCTCAAGATCTTCGAGGTCGCGCTCGGCGATCTCGGCGTCTCGCTGCCGGAGCTGCGCAAATGCGAGCCGGACGCTGCGCTCGGCAATGGCGGCCTCGGGCGGCTTGCCGCCTGCTTCATGGAGAGCATGGCGACGCTGTCGATCCCCGCGATCGGCTACGGCATCCGCTATGATTACGGCCTGTTTCGCCAGATCATCAACCAGGGCTGGCAGCAGGAATATCCCGACGAATGGCTGAGCTTCGGCAATCCCTGGGAATTGCAGCGGCCCGAGGTGATCTACGACGTCAATTTCGGCGGCGGCGTCGAGCATGTCGACGACAAGGGCCGCGACCGCGCGATCTGGCATCCGGGCGAGACCGTGCAGGCGATCGCCTATGACACGCCGATCGTCGGCTGGCGCGGCCAGCACGTCAACGCGCTGCGCCTGTGGTCGGCGCGTTCGCCCGATCCGCTCAAGCTCGACGCCTTCAACAAGGGCGACTATGTCAGCGCCACCGCCGAGCAGTCGCGCGCGGAAGCGATCTGCAAATTCCTCTATCCGAACGACGAGAGCCCGGCGGGCCGCGAGCTGCGCCTGCGTCAGGAATATTTCTTCGTCTCGGCCTCGCTGCAGGATCTCGTCAAGCGGCACCTTGCGTCCGACGGGCAGCTGCGCAGCCTGTCGAGCAAGGTCGCGGTGCAGCTCAACGACACCCATCCGAGCCTCGCCGTCACCGAGCTGATGCGGATCCTCGTCGATCTGCACAATTTCCGCTGGGACGAGGCCTGGAAAATCACGGTCGCCACCCTCTCCTACACCAACCACACGCTGCTGCCCGAGGCGCTGGAGACCTGGCCGGTCGAGCTGTTCGAGCGGCTGCTGCCGCGGCATCTGGAGATCATCTACCGCATCAACGTGCAGCATCTGGCGCTGGCCGAAGCGCGCTGCCCCGGCGACATCGACTTCCGTGCCTCGGTCTCGCTGATCGACGAGAAGAGCGGGCGCCGCGTGCGCATGGGCCAGCTCGCCTTCGTCGGCTCGCACCGCATCAACGGCGTCTCGGGGATGCATTCGGACCTGATGCGCGAGACCGTGTTCCACGACCTCAACCATCTCTATCCCGGCCGCATCACCAACAAGACCAACGGCATCACCTTCCGGCGCTGGCTGATGCTGGCGAATCCGAAGCTGACCGACCTGTTGCGCGAGACCTGCGGCGAGGCGGTGCTCGACGATCCGACCCAGCTCTCGCTGATCGAGGCCCGCGCCAGCGACGTCGAATTCCAGAAGAAGTTCCGCAGCGTCAAGCTTCATAACAAGACCGCGCTGGCGCGCCTGATCGGCGAACGGCTGGGCATCAAGGTCGACCCGACCGCGCTGTTCGACGTGCAGATCAAGCGCATCCACGAATACAAGCGCCAGCTCCTCAACGTCATCGAGACCGTCGCGCTGTACCAGGCGATCAAGGACAACCCCAATGGCAATTGGGTGCCGCGGGTGAAGATCTTCGCCGGCAAGGCTGCCGCGAGCTATCGCTACGCCAAGCTGATCATCAAGCTGATCAACGACGTCGCCGAGGTCGTCAACAACGATCCCGCGATCGGCGGCAAGCTCAAGGTGGTCTTCCTGCCCGACTACAATGTCAGCCTCGCCGAAGTGATCATTCCCGCGGCCGACCTGTCGGAGCAGATCTCGACCGCCGGCATGGAGGCCTCCGGCACCGGCAACATGAAGCTGGCGCTGAACGGCGCCATCACCATCGGCACGCTCGACGGCGCCAATATCGAGATCCGCGACCATGTCGGCGCGGAGAACATCGCGATCTTCGGCATGGAGGCCGGCGACGTGATGATCCGGCGCAAGCAGGGGCTGGACGCCTCCGACCTGATCCGCAACTCGCCGAAGCTGCAGCGCGCCATCAATGCGATCGGCACCGGCGAATTCTCGCCCGGCGATCCCGGCCGCTTCGAGTCCATCGCGCACGCGCTGCGCTATCTCGATCATTACATGGTCAGCGCCGATTTCGATTCCTATTACGAGGCGCAGCGCAGTGTCGATGCGCGCTGGCTGGTGGCGCCGGCCTGGACGCGCGCCTCCATCCTCAACGTCGCGCGCATGGCGTGGTTCTCCTCCGACCGCACCATCCGCGAATACGCCGAGGAGATCTGGAACGTGCCGGTCAATCCGACCACGCCGCTGCTGCCCAACCTGCGCGACGCCGCGGGCTGATTTTTCCGCGGCGTGGAAGCGTTACCCGACAGGTAATTGCACAGCCACGCGATGGCTGTGATATGACGACCGTCATTCCGGGGCGGCTCGCAGAGCCGAACCCGGAATCTCGAGCTTCCGGGTTCGATGCTCGGTCCCGCGCTACGCGGTCCCATCGCATCGCCCCGGAATGAC
Source organism: Bradyrhizobium sp. CIR18 (assembly GCF_014198295.1). Classification (NCBI taxonomy): domain Bacteria; kingdom Pseudomonadati; phylum Pseudomonadota; class Alphaproteobacteria; order Hyphomicrobiales; family Nitrobacteraceae; genus Bradyrhizobium; species Bradyrhizobium sp. CIR18. The sequence continues at coordinate 290,932 of NZ_JACIHF010000007.1, forward strand.
AGACGGAAACGAAAATGCACGCCAAGCTCCCGCACCCGTTCGACGATGCCACCCGCGTCACTGCCGGCGACTCCAGCTGGCAGGGGCACACCAGCGACGATTACTGGGCCTTTGTCGGCCCGTTCGGCGGCGCCACCGCCGCGACCATTTTGCGCGCGCTGATCGACCACCCGGAGCGCGCCGGCGATCCGCTGGCACTGACCGTCAATTACTGCGCGCCGATCGCCAAGGGGCCGTTCGATCTCGACGTGCGGCTGGTGAAGGCCAACCGCTCCAGCCAGCACTGGAGCGTCGAGCTCAGCCAAGGCGGCGGCGAGGTCGCAACGCTCGCCACCGCGGTGTTCGCCGAGCGGCGGCCGTCCTGGGAGTATCGGGTGGCGCAATATCCCGATGCAAAGCCGTTCGAGGAGACGCTGCCGTTCCCGAAGATCGCGGCGTCCTGGGCCAACCAATACGAGTTTCGCTTCGTCGAGGGCGAGATGCGGATCGGCCCAGCGCAGGCCGAACCCGCCAGCACCTATTCAAAAATCTGGATCAGCGACCGCACGCCGCGCAAGCTCGACATGCTGTCGCTGATGTCGATGTCGGACGCCTTCTTCGGCCGCGTCTTCCACGCGCGGCGCGAGCTGGTGCCGTTCGGCACGGTGTCGCTGACGACCTACTTCCACACCGGCGCAGACGAACTCGCGGCCGAGGACATCACCCGCGTGCTGGCGACGGCGGACGCAAAGATCTTCCACAAGAGCTACGCCGACCAGAACGGCGAGCTGTGGTCGCCGAACGGAAGGCTGCTGGCGACCACGACGCAGATTGCGTATTTCAAGGCGTGAGCTCTCTCCACCCCTCGTCCCGTTCTTACCGGGTCCCTAACCCGCCATTCGCTGCCTCAGGCTCTGATAAAACGCCGTCTCGAAATTCATGTAGCCGATGAACGACGTTGGATCGCCAAACGGAAGAATCTGCGTGGCCCAGAACCCGCCGAACCCGTTCTGCCGGTCGATCCAATAGAACAGATTGGCAAGGCCCGCCCAGCCGAGGGCGCCGGCGGGACGCCCGGTGGGTGCTTCCTGGTCGTTGATCATGAAGGACAGCGCCCAGGACTTTGACTGGCCCGGGAAGAACTCGGCATCATTGCACAGCGCTGGGATGACGCCGGTGATCGGTGTCACCTTCTTGTCTCCGAGATGATTCTTCTCCGCCATGCGCACGGTCTCCGCCTTCAGCACGCGACCATGCTCGCCGGCACCGTCATTCAACCACATCCGGATGAAACGCATGTAGTCGCCGACCGTGCCGTAAAGGCCGTGGCCGCCCATATGCACTTCAGGGTTGGCGGGGAGCTCGAAATCCATCGGCGTCAACGAGCCGTCGGCGCCGCGCGCGTGGATCCCGGCCAGTTTGCCGCGCATGGCCTCCGTCAGCTCGAAGGTCATATTCTTGATTCCGAGCGGCTCGAAGATGCGCGTATTGAAAACCTCGCCAAGCCGGCGCCCGGCGATGGCCTCGACGATTTGGCCGCACCAGTCGAGATTGGTGCCGTAATCCCAGCGCTCGCCGGGATCGAACAGCAGCGGCGTCATCAGGCAGGCTTTGGAAGCGGTGATGACGCTGGGCTGCCCCTTCTCTTCGGCGAGGCGGTTATAGGTGCGGTTGATGAAATCGTAGCTGAGACCGGCGGTATGCGTCATCAGCATCCGTGTGGTGATGTCCCGCTTGGGCGCCCGCAGCATTGGCTCACCCGCGGCATCAAAGCCCTCGATGACCCGGAGCTTGCCGATGTCCGGCGCGTAGCGCTTGGCCGGTGCGTCGAGATCGAGCTTGCCCTCTTCGACGAGTTGCAGCACGGCCGTGCCGGTGATCGCCTTGGTCGTGGAGAAGATGGCAAAGATGCTGTCGGCCGTCATGTCGGCGGGCTGGTCAAGGCGCCTTTTTCCCGCAGCACCTTCGTAGATGTTGCGATAACGGTCCGTCACCATCGCGACGACGCCGGGCACGCGCGGCGTGGATGTAACGACACCGTCAAGAACGGCGTCTGCAGCAGCACCGAAATTCGTGCTCATGGTTGTCCTCCCGTTTGGATTGGATGAATTCCGTCGACGCAGCGCTTCGCGAGCACTCAGTTCATGGTGAAGCCCAGGTAGCCGCTGGCGGCGACCTCGTTGCATTTCTGCCGGTAGGCGCCGACGCCGCCGCAGTAGGACAGAACGCGGCGCGGTTTGCCTTCGACGTTCGAGCCCAGGTACCAGGAATTGGTCTTCGCGATCAGCGTCGCATTGGCGATCTCATCGTGATGCGCCACCCATCCGTCTTCGGCATCCCTGGTCGGCTCAACCACCTTCAGGTTCTTCGTGCGCACGAACCTGATGCAATCGTCGATCCATTCGACCTGCTGCTGGAGACAGGTGGTCATGTTGCAGAGCGCAGCCGACGGAGCCAGCGGCACCGCGGTCGTGAACAGGTTCGGGTAGCCGTGAACCTGCAGGCCCATCGTGGTGCGGATATCCTTGCTCCAATCCTCCTTCAGCGACCGGCCACCGCGGCCCCTGATATCGATGCGCGTCAACGCGCCGGTTCCGGCGTCGAATCCAGTCGCCAGAACGATGACGTCGAGCTCGTGGATCGTCCCGTCCGCGGTCTGGATACCCATGGGTGTCACGCGTTCGATCGGATTGGCCTTGACGCTGACGATCTCGACATTGGGGCGGTGGAAGGCCTCGAGGAAATTCTGCTCCAGCGGCACCCGGTGCGTCCCGAAACCGTAGTCGGCCGGAATCAAGGCTTCGCACAGCTTTGGATCCTTCAGTCGCTCGCGCATCTTCTCGCGCACGAAGTCGGAGATCTCGGCGTTGACCTCGGGGTCGAAGAACAACTCGGCGAAGGACGAGATCCACAGCTTCAGGGAGCCGTCGTTCCAGCAATCCTCGATCACCTCCCTGCGCCGTTCTGGCGAAAGTCCGGCCCAGGCGTGCTCGAAATCGTATTCGAATCCGGTGAAGGTATGCGGGAGGCGCTCCGTGAGATGCTGGAATTTTGACTTGTAGGCCTGCGCATCTGCCGCGCTGTACTTGGGATTCTTCATCGGAATCATGTATTGCGGCGTGCGAATAAAGACCTTCAGATGACCGACCTCGCCAGCGATGGTCTGGATGACCTGGATGCCGGTTGCGCCGTTGCCGATGACGCCGACGCGCTTGCCGGCAAAATCGATCGGCTCCCTGGGCCAGCGCGCCGTGTGGAACAACTGCCCCTTGAACGTCTCCTGTCCCGGAAACGATACGTGCGGGGCGGAGAGCATGCCGCAACAGGTGATCAGAAACTGGGTGTCGATCACGTCACCCCTGTCGGTCGTGACCAGCCAGCGCTGTGTGGCTTCGTTGAAATGGGCGGTTTTGACGATCGTCCCGAACTGGATGTCCTTGCGCAGATCGAGGCGGTCGGCGATGTAGTTGAGCCAGCGTTCGATTTCCGGCTGGCCGGGGAATTTCTCGCTCCAGCTCCATCCCTTGTAGAGCTCCTCGGAGAACAGATACTGGTAGATGTGGCTTTCTGAATCGAAGCGGGCGCCGGGATAGCGATTCCAATACCAGGTGCCGCCCACGCCTGCGCCCGCGTCAATTGCCCTGACCTTTAATCCCTGTTCGCGCAAACGGTAGAGCTGATAGAGCCCGGCGACGCCGGCTCCAACAACCACCGCGTCGAATTTCGCCGTGACATGCGCGCCATTGCTTCCATTGGGTTTGGTCGCCGTTTCCGCCATTTTTCCCTCCTAGGTGTTTCCAGAGCGCGCGCGGCCCTCCCCACCCGTCGTGCGCTCGGATGGTGGTGCATCGCGTCATTTGTCGGTCCCGCGAGTGCCTGCGGCTTTTCACCCTTCTTCCGCACTTGCCCGGGACGCGAGGGAGGCTATGAGGCGGGCTGCGTTCCCGGCTTGAACAAAACCGACAATCCTTTGAATGAAGCCGGAGGCCGGCGCCGAGCTCGCCCGAGCTCGCTTGGCAAATGGCAAATCCGGCCTATGCTGCTGCCTTGCCGATCGGCCAATGAGAACAACAAGCGTCGACCATGCCAAAACTCCAGGGAGGAGGCTCGCGCGATGGGGCAGTTCATCACGGTCGAGGAGCTGCCACGCTATGCTCCCGGCGAAATGATGCTGGACAGTTCGGCGGTGGGAAAAGCCGATTTTCGGCTGCGCGTGTTCCGCTATGCGCCTTCCGATATCTGGGTGCCGCCATCCGATAACTTTCTGATCGTGATCTATCGCGAAGGCACCACGGCGATGAAGCGCCGCGTGACCGGATCCTGGAAGCAGGATCGCGTCGGCCGCGGCGTCACGACACTGCTGACGCGGGCCGAAGCGTCGAACTGGCGATGGTCCCATGACATCGAAGTCAGTCATCTCTACATCTCGCCCAGGCTCATGGCGAAGACCGCGAGCGAGGCTTTTGACCGGGATACCGAAAGCGTCGAGCTTCATGATCTGCTCAGGATCGAGGATCCAGTCCTGACCTGGATTGCTGACCAGATGGTGCAGGAGGTTTCCGCAGGAGGTCCGGGCGGCCGGCTCTGCTACGATGCCATGGCACTTCAGGCGAGCATTCACATCCTGCGAAAATACGCCTCAGTGCAGTTCAAGATGCCCTGTGCGCAAGGGCCCTTCAGGCCGGCGCATGCGCGAATGATCGAGGATTATATCGAGCAGAACATTTCCCGGAACATCACGCTCGACGAACTGGCCAACATCTGCAACTGCACGCCGGTGCAGTTCGCCCGCAAATTCCAGGCACACTATGGCATGCGGCCGCACAGCTATGTCCTCACCCGCAAGGTGGAGCGCGCCTGCGAACATCTGCGCAAGGACCGCCTGGCGTTGAAGGAGATCGCCCTGTTGAGCGGATTCTCCGACCAGAGCCATCTCAACCGGATCTTTCGCCGGCACATGAGTACGACTCCCGCAGAATATCGCAAGCAATGCACGGGCTAGGCAGCCTGACGATGCTCGGGCCGTAAAAGAAAGGGCGGCTGATGAAGCCGCCCTTTCTCGTCAATCACGTCTTGCGGAGAACTTACTCCGCCGCGAGCTTCACGTCCGGCGCGGCGGCACGCACTTCGGCGTCCACCTGGGCTTCGAACTTGGCAAAGTTCTTCTGGAACATGCCGACCAGCGCGCGGGCGGTCTTGTCGAACTCGTCCTTGTCCTTCCAGGTGTTGACCGGGTTGAGGATCTCGGCCGGCACGCCGGGCAGCGCGGTCGGGACCGCGAAGCCGAAATATTTGTCGGTGCGGAATTCGACATTGCGGAGCGAGCCGTCGAGCGCGGCGGTGAGCAGCGCGCGCGTCACCTTGATCGGCATACGCGAGCCGACACCGTATTTGCCGCCGGTCCAACCCGTGTTGACCAGCCAGCAATCGACATTGTGCTGGGCGATGAGGTCGCGCAGCATGTTGCCGTAGACGGATGGATCGAGCGGCAGGAAGGGCGATCCGAAGCACGTCGAGAACTCAGGCTGCGGCTCGTTGCCGAGACCGCGCTCGGTGCCCGCGACCTTGGCGGTGTAGCCGGACAGGAAGTGATACATCGCCTGCGCCGGCGAGAGCTTGGCAATCGGCGGCAGCACGCCGAAGGCGTCGGCGGCGAGCATCACCACGTTCTTCGGCTGCGGCGCGCGGCCGGTGCGCGAGGCGTTCGGGATGAAGTCGAGCGGATAGGCCGAGCGCGTGTTCTCGGTCTTGGAGCCGTCGTCGAAATCCACCACGCGGGTATCTTCGTCGAGCACGCAGTTCTCGAGCACCGCGCCGAAGCGGGTCGAGGCCGCGAAAATCTCGGGCTCGGCTTCCTGCGACAGCTTGATGCACTTGGCGTAGCAGCCGCCTTCGAAGTTGAAGACGCCGTTCGGGCCCCAGCCGTGCTCGTCATCGCCGATCAGCGTGCGGTTCGGATCGGCCGACAGCGTGGTCTTGCCGGTGCCGGACAGGCCGAAGAAGATCGCCGCGTCGCCCTTGGCGCCGACATTGGCCGAGCAATGCATCGGCATCACGCCGCGCTCGGGCAGATAATAGTTCAGCGTGGTGAAAACCGACTTCTTCATCTCGCCGGCATAATAAGACCCGCCGATCAGGACGATCTTGCGGGCGAAATCGATCGCGACGACGTTCTCCGACTTGCAGCCGTGCCGTTTGGGATCGGCGCGGAAGCTCGGCATGTCGATGATGGTGAGCTCCGGCACGAAGGTCGGCAGCTCGACCGCCTCGGGGCGGATCAGCAGGGTGCGGATGAACAGCGAGTGCCAGGCGAGCTCGGTGAAGACGCGCGTCTTGATCCGGTAGGCCGGGTCGGCGCCGCCATAGAGATCCTGCGCGAACAGCTTCTTGCCTTCGGCGTGCTTGAGGAAGTCCTGATAGAGCGTCTCGAACTGCTCTGCGGTGATCGACTGGTTGCCGGCCCACCACATCTTCTTGTCGGTGGTGGCGTCACGCACCGTGAACTTGTCCTTCGGGCTGCGCCCGGTGAACTCGCCGGTGTCGGCGCAGAGTGCGCCGTCAGCGGACAGCACCGCCTCGCCCGCAGTGAGCGAGTATTGATAGAGTTGCGGCGCACCGAGGTTCCAGTGAACCTGCTTGAGATTCTTTAAACCGAACTTGTCGGCGCCAAAGGCACCGTTGCGCACGCCCGTCTCTTGCACGAAAAAATCCTCCTAGAACCCGCGACATTCAGCGCGACCAGAACTTCAGCACCATCGCGGTCACCGTGATTTATAGGCCAACCAGCCTCGGCTGGGCGACCTAATAATGATGAACGCTGGCGTTGCCAAGCTGATCCCGCAGGATTTGGTTTATTCAAGGACCGCGCCAAACGTCGCGCATGTCAGCTCTGAGCAGCTGCATCAAAAAATCACGAATGATCGCGCAACCAAATGCGGAATTCGGCGTTGATCAAGGTTTTTGCGACGCACAATTCCGGCTGCCGGCTTATCGTACCTCGCCTTCGCCGATGAGCGCGAACGGTCCCCACATCGCCGGGTAGGCGTTGCGCGGTGACGAGGTGTCGTCGACAAACGTTAACATCGCGCGGCGCAAGGCTTCGGCGCGACCGATTTTTGGTTGGTTCTTGAGCAGCTCGAATGTCGATGTGGTGAGGCGGGTGGCGGCTTCCGAATCCACGGCCCAATGCGAGACCAGCAGCGCGCGGGCACCGGCATAGAAGAAAGAGCGCGCCAATCCCGACAGCGCCTCGGCGCCGGGCTTGTCGCCGGCGATGGTGTTGCAGGCGGATAGCACCACCCAATCGGCGTTGAGCTTGAGCTGGGCCACCTCGCTCGCGGTCAGAAGGCCGTCGTCGAGCTCAGACGGCTGATCGGGAATGGACAATGCAAGCGAGGGCTCGCCCAGTCCCTTGACGTCGCCGGCAACGAGGCCGTGGGTGGCAAAGTAGATGATGCCGTATTGAGCAAGCACTGCACGCTTCAGCGTCGTTTCGCTGGCATCGCGTCCGAGATGGATGTCGGCATCAGTGGCGCCGACGTCTCTCGCCACCGCGTTGAGCTCATCGGCGGTATCGGGCAGTTGCGGCAGCGCCTGCGCGAGCCGCGCGCGGTCGACCCCGGCGCCGCGCCAGAAATCGGTATAGGCAATCGTCGCAATGCTGCGCGCCGCGACCTTGCCGCCTGCGGCGCGACGGTCGGCAGGTCCTTCCAGCGCGGGATTGAAAACGGGATCGCCGAAGCCGGTCATAGGCTTCGCGCCCTGATCCCTGCGCGCGAAGGCACGCAGGGATTTCAGGCTGATCACCGACGGCAGCACCGAGACCGCCTGACGCCGCAGCAGCCAGGCGGCGTCGCGATAACCTTCGAGCCTGTCCGGAATCGCAGCCTGCGGCTTCTCCGTCACCAGCAGATGAAACGGCAATGCGGTCAGCGCCGCCGATGGCACGACCAGGAGGTTGCGCTTGTCCTTCGTCAGCGCCTCGACCGGGCCGAGCAGCGCGACATAGAGCTCGTTCGCGAGCGCAAGATCGAACAGCCCAGATTTGCCGGAGGCATCGCGCGCCTTGCCGACATCCAGTCCCCTGCGGAACGCCGAGACCTTCCGCGCCATCGCGTCCGCGCCGAGCGAGATCTCCTTCCAGTCGGCACCATCGCGCGTGATCGCGATGACATAGCTTCGCTTGTCGACGACGGAATAGATCACCATGGCCTCATCGGCCGACAGCAGCGGCTGGATGTCCTTCACCGCCAGCGGCAGCGGGTTCGAGAGCGAGGCGTAGTCGGGAAACTCGAGCGTGAGCGTCTTTTGCAGCCCCGCGCGTTCGTTCGCAATCGCAACGATCCTCGCGCGGCTGCGTTGCTCGGCTGCGACGTCGCGCTGCGCCGATTGCTTCGACACCGCCGTGATGATCGCCTTGTCGAGCGCCTCGGCCTCGGCCGCGAGATCCTGATCCCGGCGCACCAGCTCGGCGAGCCGGTCGCTGCCGGCGGCCAATCGCACCGCGAGCTTGTTCACGGCAGAGGCGGCGGAAGATTGCGTGCCGCGCTGAATCGCGCCGAGGGCGTCATCCAGCGCCTTGTCGCTCGCCAGCAGAGTTTGCTGGCGCGCAGCGAACAGAACCGGCAGCACGGTGCGCAGCTGCGCGCGGTTGGCGGCAAGCGTCTTCTGCGCAAACGGCAAGGCGTCAGCGGTACGGCCCGACACCTGAAGGAAATAAGCGAGATTGCTGGTCGAGGTCATGACATCGGGATGATCCACCCCGAGTGCACGCTCACGGATGGCAAGCGCGCGGCGATAGAGCGGCTCGGCCTCGGCATAGCGCTGCTGATGCTCGTAGAGCCCGGCGAGATTGTTGAGCGAGCGCGCCACGTCGGGATGATCCGGCCCCAGCACCTTTTCGCGGATCGCGAGCGAGCGCTTGATCGGCGCTTCGGCGTCGGCATCGCGGTTGAGGTCGCGATCGACCTGGCCGAGATTGTTCAGGACGGTGGCAACCGCGGGATGCTCGGGCCCGGCGGCCTTCTGATAGATCGCGAGGGCACGCTGGAACAGCGGTTCGGCGTCGGCAAAATGCTCCTGCTTCACGTAAAGCGTGGCGAGATTGTTGAGGGCCTGGCCGACATCGGGATGCTCGCGCGACAGCGCCTTTTCGCGAACGGCCAGCGCACGCTTGAACAGCGGTTCGGCTTCGGTGAAGCGGCTCTGCCGCTGATAGAGCGCCGCAAGATTGTTCAGGAGCGGCGCGATCTCGACGCTGCCCTGACCGGTCCCTTTCTCCATCAGTGCGATGGCGCGTTTGTAAAGCGGCTCGGCCTGATCGTCGTGGCCCTGGTCGGCGTAAATCTGCCCGAGATTGTTGAGCGCAGCGGCGAGGTCGCGGTTGTTGCTGGTCTTCTCGAGCGAGGCCACCATGCCCTGCGCCAGCGGCAGCGCCTCCGCATATTTGCCGGCGCTTCGGAGCGCATTGATGCGCCCGCTCTGCGCCGACAGATCGCTCTTCTGGGCAAGGCCGGGCGTGGCAAGCGACGTGGCGATCGCGAGCGCCAGACCCGCAGCCAATGCCAAACGACGACGCGTCATGAACCCTCGCTGCGAGCCTTAAGACCTGATCGTCTTGGGTCGCAGCGATGGGGCGCGGCGTTCAAATTGTTGCGTTCTAGTCCATCTTCATGCGTGCTTCGCCAGCGAGGCGGACCAGCATCTTGCGCAGCGATGTGCCGTCGGTCACCCGCTCCGGGAAGTCCAGCCGCAGCGCGTTCTGGCCGTCCTGCATGTCGAGGCCTTCCGGATCGCAGCCGGTGCAGCGCCAGTTCCCCGCGGCAGCGCCAAGGAGTTTGGTCGCATAGAGGCCCATGGCGTCGCGATGATCGGCATTCATGTGTTCGACAGCCCCCGCCTCCGCCGCCAGCAGATCCTCGGCGCCGGTGAGGTCTGTGAGGAACTGGGCGGGCTTGAGATCGACGATCCGGCCGAAGCCGGCGACCAGATGGGTTCCCGTGGGGCGGATCCGGAAGAAGGAGAAATCCTTAAAGGAAACAAAGCCTTCCGCCGACGGATGGGCACTAAGATACCGTCGCTGGAGCAAATCCTTCTCGGCACCGGCCTGCTCCGCCCGGCCGGACAGCATGATCCGGGCGCCTTCCAGCGGATCGCCCTCCGCCCGCTCGTCCAGCATCAGGGAGACCCTGCTGTCGGCGAGAAGGTTCCTCGTATGGACGGCGAGGCCCGAGAGCAGCAAGATCGGGGAACCGTCGGGATGGCTGGCCAGATTGACCAGGGAACAATAGGGATCGCCGCTGCCGGCCATGAGGGTTGCCAGCGCCCCCTGCCGCGATCGCCGCAGCAGGGATTTGGCAAGCTTTGCGGGGTCGAAATCAGGGGTCGGTTGCATCGGCTTTCTCGGCTCAGGTGGTTGCAAGGGGGGCCTTTTTTCGGGTAAACGGGGGCCCGGTTATGGGTCGACATGCGGCGGATCTGCCGTGTTTCGGGGAACTTGGTCACACTTCAGCCCAGCTTGCATTGCTCGGTGACAAGGTTCGAACGCCGACATCGGCACCCATGTATGCGGCGCATCAGTGGATTGCTCGCCGTTTCAAGCCACGACCCAAACGGAAAGCAGAAAGCAGAGGCTCATGCCCACAATCGCTTTGGTCGACGACGACCGCAACATTCTCACATCCGTCTCGATCGCGCTGGAAGCCGAAGGCTACCGCATCATGACCTACACCGACGGCGCTTCCGCGCTTGACGGTTTCCGCACCACCCAGCCCGATCTTGCGATCCTCGACATCAAGATGCCGCGCATGGACGGCATGGAGACGCTGCGCCGGCTCAGGCAGAAGTCCGACCTGCCGGTGATCTTCCTGACCTCCAAGGACGAGGAGATCGACGAGCTGTTCGGCCTCAAGATGGGCGCCGACGATTTCATCCGCAAACCGTTCTCGCAGCGCCTGCTGGTCGAGCGCGTCAAGGCGGTGCTGCGCCGCTCGGCGCCGAAGGACCCGACCGTCGCGCCGAAGGAGAACGACGCCAAGGCGCTCGACCGCGGCCTTTTGCGCATGGATCCGGAACGGCATACCTGCACCTGGAAGAACGAGCCGGTGACGCTGACCGTCACCGAATTCCTGATCCTGCAGGCGCTCGCGACCCGGCCCGGCGTGGTGAAGAGCCGCAACGCGCTGATGGACGCCGCCTATGACGACCAGGTCTATGTCGACGACCGCACCATCGACAGCCACATCAAGCGGCTGCGCAAGAAGTTCAAGGTGGTCGACAACGAGTTCGAGATGATCGAGACGCTCTACGGCGTCGGCTACCGCTTCAAGGAAGCCTGAGGCGCGAGGCGCCTTCACGAACGACGACGAGCATCGCCGGTTCTGATTCCATCGGGACCGGGATCGCTCTAAGGTGTGGGGACCTTCTCAACGCCGTCCTAACACGGGCGTAAGCATTGCTGGACCGAACGCAGCCTGATCCCAACCAGAGCGCCGGCGACGTCGCATCCGACGGCGTTCAGGAGCAGTTTGTCGAAGACAAGCCGCAGGGCTTCCGACCGCTGAACTGGCTCAAGCGCGCCGGGCAATTCTTCTTCGCGCTGTCCTTCTCCAGCCTGACCCGCCGCATCGTCTCGCTCAACCTCGCCGGCCTCGTCGCGCTGGTGGCGAGCATCCTGTATCTGTCGCAATTCCGCGCCGGACTGATCGACGCGCGGGCGCAGAGCCTGCTGGTGCAGGCCGAGATCATCGCCGGCGCGATCGCGGCCTCCGCCACGGTTCAGACCAACGCCATCACCATCGATCCCGACCGGCTGCTCGACCTCAAGCCGGGCGAGACCTATGGCGGTTCGGACGAGTATTCGCCGCTGGACTTCCCGATCAACCCGGAGCGCGTGGCGCCGGTGCTGCGCACGCTGATCTCGCCGACCAAGACGCGCGCCCGCATCTACGATCCGAACGGCAGCCTGCTGCTCGACAGCCGCAACCTCGAAAACGTGCTGCGCCTCGACCTGCCGCCGCCGGCCGAGAAGCCCGGCTTCGTCGAGCGCGGCATGGTCGCGGTGCGCACCTGGCTCAACCGCGGCGACCTGCCGCTTTATCGCGAGCTCGGCCCCGAGAACGGCAACGGCTATGCCGAGGTGGGCGATGCGCTCCAGGGCCAGAAGCGCTCGATGGTGCGGGTCAATGCCCGCGGCGAGGTGATCGTCTCGGTCGCGGTCCCCGTGCTGCGCTCGCGCGCGATCCATGGCGCGCTGATGCTGTCGACGCAAGGCGACGACATCGACCAGATGGTCACCGCCGAACGGCTCGCCATCCTGAAAGTCGGCGGCGTCGCGGCCGCCGTCATGATCATGCTGTCGCTGCTGCTTGCGAGCACGATCGCCGGGCCCGTGCGCCGGCTTGCCGACAGCGCCGAGCGCGTCCGCCGCCGCATCAAGGCCCGCATCGAGATCCCCGATTTCACCCGCCGCCGCGACGAGATCGGCCATCTCTCCGGCGCCCTGCGCGACATGACGAGCGCGCTCTACAGCCGCATCGAGGCGATCGAGATGTTCGCCGCCGACGTCGCCCACGAATTGAAGAACCCGCTGACCTCGCTGCGCTCGGCGGTCGAAACGCTGCCGCTGGCGCGCAACGAGAACAGCCGCGCGCGCCTGCTCGAGGTAATCGAGCACGACGTCAAGCGGCTCGACCGCCTGATCTCCGACATCTCCGACGCCAGCCGCCTCGATGCCGAATTGCAGCGCCAGGATGCGATCCCGGTCGATTTGCGCCGCCTGCTGACGACGCTGGTGTCCGTCGCCAACGAAACCAAGCTCGGCCACGACGTCGCGGTCGAGACGCGCTTCGAGGGCCGCAGCCCGACCGACACCTTCGCCGTGAGCGGCCACGATTCACGGCTCGGGCAAGTGGTCTCCAACCTGCTCTCCAACGCGCAGTCGTTCTCCGAACCCGGCAGCAAGGTGCGCCTCACCTGCCGCCGCGCGCGCGGGGAGATCGAGATCGTGGTCGACGATGACGGCCCCGGCATTCGCGACGACGCGCTGGAACGCATCTTCGAGCGCTTCTACACCGACCGTCCGCATCAGGGTTTTGGCCAGAACTCCGGCCTCGGCCTGTCGATCTCCAAGCAGATCATCGACGCCCATGGCGGGCGCATCTGGGCCGAGAACCGTGCGGGCCCGCCGGATGACGAGGGCGTGCCGACGATCACCGGCGCGCGCTTCGTGGTGAGGCTGCCGGCGCTATGAGCCAAGGCAGCTTGAAAGAAGGCAGCTTGAACGAAGGCAGCTTAAACGAAGTCGGGCCGAGCGTTCACGCCTCCGCAGTCAAGATCGGACAACGGGCGGTGCTGATCCGCGGTCCCTCGGGCTCCGGCAAGTCGCGCCTTGCCTTTGATTTGATCATGGCCGGACGCTCGGGCGTGGTCGAAAGGGCCGTTCTGGTCGGGGATGACCGTGTCCATCTGGCGACAGTCGGCGATGAAATTGAAGTCCGCCCCGCGCCGGTATTGGCTGGCCTGATCGAGATTCGGGGCCTCGGGATCCGCCGCTTCGACTTCGTGGAGCATGCGACCGTGGGTCTCGTGGTCGATCTGGATGCCGCGGACGCCGAGCGCCTGCCTGCGACGGATTCGCTGAAAACCCTCATTTCCGGTGTCGAAATACCGCGAATCCCGGTTGGCCGCGGATATTCACCCCTCCCACTGGTTGTCGCGGCCTTGACCACTACCAAGAGTTCATCTTCCGTTAACCCCTCAGGCGATTGTTTGAAGGGAAATGGTAACCATATGAACCCCACTATCGCGACCGAATAGACCGGCGCAGCTCCCCTCATCCATCCGTCTAGATTCAGGGAGATACGCAACATCCCCTCTTGCGCAGGGGCTCTGGATGGTCAAAGTGGCGCGTTCGTGCGGTGCACCAAAAGCGCCCGCGAGGAGTTTTCCGATGATTGGTCTAGTACTTGTGACCCACGGGCGCCTTGCCGACGAATTCAAGGCAGCGCTTGAACATGTCATGGGCCCACAAAAGCAAATCGAAGCGATCACGATCGGCGCCGAAGATGATTCCGATCTCTGCCGAAGTGACATCATCGAGGCGGTTAACCGCGTCGATTCCGGCGACGGCGTTGCGATCCTCACCGACATGTTCGGCGGCACGCCGTCGAACCTTGCAATATCCTGCATGAGCCGGCCCAAGGTCGAAGTGCTCGCGGGCATCAACCTGCCCATGCTGGTCAAGCTCGCCAAGGTGCGCGAGGAGCGTCCGCTGCCCGACGCGATCGCGATGGCCCAGGAAGCAGGCCGCAAATACGTCACCATCGCCAGCCGCGTGCTCGCCGGCAAATGAGCGACGAGGCGCCACAAGCGGGGACAGGCGTGCCCGCGGGCGCGATCTCCAAGGACCTCCTGATCATCAACAAGCGCGGCCTGCATGCGCGAGCCTCCGCGAAATTCGTCCAGGCCGTCGAGCGCTTCGATGCGCAGGTCTGGGTGACGCGCGGCGGCGAGACCGTTGGCGGCACCTCGATCATGGGCCTGATGATGCTTGCCGCAGGACCGGGCACGACGATCACCGTGGCCGCCGCCGGCACGGACGCGGAAGCTGCGCTCGCGGCGATCACCGAGCTCGTTGAAAGCAAGTTCAACGAGGAAGGGATCTGAACCACGCGCTCGGTTGCCGTAGGGCGGGCAAAGCGAAGCGTGCCCACGACTTTTCTGCGATTGGCGCGAGATGGTGGGCACGGCGCTTCGCGCCTTTGCCCACACTACGACACCGAGAACGCCGCAATCACTTCGCCGGCGGCGCGATGTAGACGTTCCAGCTCATCGCCGGGCCGGCCTTGCCGTGGGTGAAGCGGCGCGTGGTCATCATCACGCGCTCGGCGTTCGGCGCCACCTCCGAAACCCACTTCTCGAACTTGGGCAAGCGTTCGTCGGTCGCATCGACCACGCCGATGAAGCCGTATCTCTTGACTTCGTCGAGCGAGGTCAGCCCCGACGCCCACGCCTCGTTCGGCGTGAACGGGCTGGGGTGATCGGGGCTGTAGAACACCATCGGCTGGATCGTTTCCATCGTCCCCGCAACGACCGCCCAGCGCGAGGCGAAGCGCGCGTGCCAGGCCTGGGTCAGCTCGCGTGCGAGCTCCGAGCGCGCGCCATAGGTCGCCGTGTTGCCGGCATTGGCCGTCATCTCGCGCGCGGCGATCCAGGGCGAGGCGGCGAGCGTGGCAACGCTGAGCACGAGCCAGATCGCGGCGATGTTGAACAGGCTCGCGCCCTGCACCCGCAGCGCCGGAATCGCGACCAGCGCGAGCGGCACCAGGAAGAACAGCGAGATCCCCCAATCGGTCTTCAGGTAGACGCCGAAGACCAGCGCGCCGAGCGGCGGGCCGAATGCGACGATGATCTGGATCATCCACACGTTCAGCGCCTTCGAGACATTGACGCCCGGATTGGCGCCGCGCGCCCAGGCGCGCGTGACGATGCGCAGAGGTGCTCGCACGAGCAACGTCATCCACGGCGGCACCAGCGCCATCGCGAGCCCGGCCAGCGCCACCGGCAATGCCAGCAGTCCGAGATTATGCAGCATGTAGCCGGTGACGAGCTGATGCACCTGGCCGCTGTCCGCGAGGCTGTAGGTGTCGCCGGCATAGGTCAGCGGCACGAAATGCGCCTCGGCCAGCCAGACCACGTGCGGGATCATCGCCACGACCATCGTCGCGATCGCGACCCACGGCGCCGGCGAACCCAAAAATCTCATCCGCTCCGGATGGATCAGCGCGGCAAGCCCGATGGCGCCGATCATGGTCAGCACCCAATATTTGGTCATCAGCGCCAGCGCGCCGGCAAGGCCGAGCAGGACGCCGGACTGCCAGCTCCGCTTCTCGAATGCATTGAGATAGGCGAGCACCAGCAGCGGCAGGGTGATGAGCTGAAGCAGATCCGGGTTGTATTTGAAACCCTTGAAATTGAAGATCGGGTAGAGCGCGACCATCACCACGACCAGGAACGCGCGCCGCGCATCCACCACGCGCAAGGCAACCAGCCAGCAGATCACCATGCCGGCGCTGACCGTCGCCATCGCCAGTGCATAGGTCGCCCAGTCCGCCGCCGGGAACAGCTTGAACCAGAGCCCGGCGACCCAGCCCGACAGCGGCGGGTGCTTGCCATAGCCCCACAGGAATTTCTGGCCCCAGCCATAGGCTTCTGCGACGTCCATGTGAACGTCCTGCGCTGCCTTCAGATTGATCAGGATGAAGGTCCAGAGCACCGCATGCAGGATGGCGAGCTGGATCACCAGCCACAATCTCGCCTCGGGGCGGACCGCGCAGGCAACCAGCCAGGCCCGGAAGCGGGCAAAGCTCGGGCGGGCCTTCGTGCGCACTCCAGGGGTGGGAAGAGACGTGGTCGACATGGGCGCTTGCCTAGCGCGTTTTGGCCCATCGTGGAATCAGCTTGGCGTGAAGAAAGGCCCTGAAATTACAGCAATATGGTTGCCGCACGGGGATGTGAGTGGTATCCCGCGCCCATGACGACCGTCCCCATTTCCAACATCCGCAATTTCTCCATCGTCGCCCATATCGACCATGGCAAATCGACGCTGGCCGACCGCCTGATCCAGATGACCGGCGGCCTCTCCGACCGCGAGATGGCGGGCAAGGAGCAGGTGCTCGATTCCATGGACATCGAGCGCGAGCGCGGCATCACCATCAAGGCGCAAACCGTGCGCCTGCAGTATCGCGCCAAGGACGGCAAGGACTACATCTTCAACCTGATGGACACGCCCGGCCATGTCGACTTCGCCTACGAAGTCTCGCGGTCGCTGGCGGCCTGCGAAGGTTCCCTGCTGGTGGTCGACGCCAGCCAGGGCGTCGAGGCGCAGACGCTTGCCAACGTCTACCAGGCGCTCGACAACAATCACGAGATCGTCCCGGTCCTGAACAAGGTCGATCTTCCCGCGGCCGAGCCCGAGAAGATCAAGCAGCAGATCGAGGACGTCATCGGCATCGATGCCTCCGACGCGGTGATGATCTCGGCCAAGACCGGCCTTGGCGTGCCGGACGTACTGGAAGCCATCGTCACCCGCCTGCCGCCTCCGAAGGGCGACCGCAATGCGACTCTGAAGGCGCTGCTGGTCGACAGCTGGTACGACGTCTATCTCGGCGTCGTCGTTCTCATCCGCGTCGTCGACGGTGTCATGAAGAAGGGCAGCCGCGTGCGCATGATGGGCACGGGCGCGGCCTATGACGTCGAACGCGTCGGCTTCTTCACGCCGAAGATGCAGCAGGTCGACGAGCTCGGCCCCGGCGAGATCGGCTTCATCACCGCCGCGATCAAGGAAGTCGCCGACACCCGCGTCGGCGACACCATCACCGACGACAGGAAGCCGGTGACGGAGATGCTGCCGGGCTTCAAGCCGGCCATCCCAGTGGTGTTCTGCGGCCTGTTCCCGGTCGACGCCGACGATTTCGAAACGCTGCGCGGCGCCATGGGCAAGCTGCGTCTCAACGACGCGAGCTTCTCGTTCGAGATGGAAACCTCGGCCGCACTCGGCTTCGGCTTCCGCTGCGGCTTCCTCGGCCTGCTGCACCTCGAGATCATCCAGGAGCGGCTATCGCGCGAGTTCGATCTCAATCTGATCGCGACCGCGCCGAGCGTCATCTACAAGATGAAGCTGACCGACGGCACCGAGATCGAGATCCACAATCCCGTCGACATGCCTGACGTGGTCAAGATCGCCGAGATCCAGGAGCCCTGGATCGAGGCCACGATCATGACGCCCGACGAATATCTCGGCAGCGTGCTGAAGCTGTGCCAGGACCGCCGCGGCTCGCAGAAGGAGCTGACCTATGTCGGCTCCCGCGCCATGGTGAAATACGATTTGCCGCTCAACGAAGTCGTGTTCGACTTCTACGACCGGCTCAAATCGGTCTCCAAGGGCTACGCCTCGTTCGACTATCATCTCACCGACTACAAGCCGGCCGACCTCGTCAAGATGCAGATCCTCGTCAACAACGAGCCGGTCGACGCGCTCTCGATGCTGGTCCACCGCACCCGCGCGGAGGGGCGCGGCCGTGCCATGGTCGAGAAGATGAAGGAGCTGATCCCGCCGCACATGTTCCAGATCCCGATCCAGGCGGCGATCGGCGGCAAGGTGATCGCCCGCGAGACGGTGCGCGCGCTGCGCAAGGACGTCACCGCAAAATGCTACGGCGGCGACATCACGCGTAAGCGCAAGCTTCTGGAGAAGCAGAAGGAAGGCAAGAAGAAGATGCGGCAGTTCGGCAAGGTCGACATCCCGCAGGAAGCTTTCATTGCCGCGCTGAAGGTGGATAGCTGAGCGAACGCTCGGGGTGGGCCGGCCCGTCTTCGGGGCCAGCCAGCAAAAATTGCGAAAACAACCCCATGCACAGTAGCCGCCCCCTTGGCGGCATTGCATTTTTTCGATTTTTCGAAACCCGTTTGCCTCGTCGGGCAAAACAGGGGCATCGTGCCATCATCGCGGCGCGTGATCGGCCGGCCCAATCCCGTCGAAGCAACCTGACGAACAACTGACGGCCGCGCCGATTTTCTACTGCCAGAATCTGTCACTGCCCTGCACTAGGTTTCCTTTCAGTGTACCAATCACTGAAAGGAACCCCATGACGACCCAGAGCGCCGGCAAGGCACAGCAAATCGCCAAGACCTATGTCGAGGCTATCGCCCACAGGAATGTCGATACGATCATCTCTGTCACCGCGGATGACGTCGTATGCACTTCGCCAATCGGGCGAATTACGGGAACCCAGAAGTTTCGCGCGTTCCACGACGGGTTCGCCCGCATGGTCAAGAAGGTGACGATCCTCGCCACCTACGGCGACGATGAGCAGGCTGTCGTCGTTTACAACGCGGACACCCATCCCGTTGCCAACGCCGTCGTCGCGGAGCTCCTCACGGTGAGGAACGGCAAGATCGCGTCGACCGAAGTGATCTACGACGCGTCTCCCTTCTCTGCCCATATGGCTGCGGCCCAACCGCATTGAGGCACGATCGACCATGAAGCGGATTCAATATGACAGTTACGGCGGCCCCGAAACGATGAAGCTTGAAGCCTTCGAGCTGAGGGCCCCGGGGACGGGCGAGGTCGCGGTCAAGGTCAAGTTCGCCGCAATCAATCCCATCGATTGGAAGGTGCGCAATGGCTCTCTGAAGATGCTGACCGGGAAGACATTTCCGCGCGCGATGGGCAGCGATTTTTCCGGCATCGTGACCGCGGTCGGCCCCGGTGTCACACGCTTCAAGATTGGCGATCCCGTGTTCGGCATGGCGCAGATAAGGAATGGCGGCGCGCTCGGCGAGGCCGTGACCGCACCCCAGACCTTCGTCGCCCGGAAGCCGGATTCGGTCTCGTTCGAAGACGCGGCCTGCCTGGCCACGCCGGGAGTTACCGCATGGAACGGACTCCTGGACAAGGCCGCCCTGAAATCCGGCAAGCAAGTATTCGTCAACGGCTGCACCGGCGCCGTCGGTGAGGTCTCGGTGCAGCTCGCAAGGATGCTCGGGGCGACCGTTGCGGGAACATGCGGTGCACAGGCGATGCGACGAGCCCGCGACCTCGGCGTCCAGCCTCTCTTCGATTATCGAGCAACCGATCTGTCGAAGATCCGTGAACGCTTCGACGTTGTCTACGACACGGCGGGAACGATGGCGGTTGCGGCCGGACTTGCTCTGCTGCGTCAAGGCGGCGCGTATCTCGACATCAATCCAACACCAGCCAAGTTCGTTCGCGCGGTCTTCAACCGGAGACTTAAGCCGATTGTCTGTATCGCGCGGGCCGATATCCTCGACGGCCTCGCCGCCGCCGCGGGAAATGGGAAGCTTCGTCTGCCGATCGCCGAGACCGTGCGCCTGAACGATGCGATCCCACTTATCGCGGCGCTCGAAACGGGGCGCAGGCTCGCCGGTAAAGCCCTGGTCGCGATGTGAGAATGCTGCCTGGACCATCGAAGCGGCACGACTGCTCGAGGCCGTGCCGCCCGCAACCCTGCCGCCAATTTCTGGCATGATCTGTGTTAGACTTGCGGCATGTCCAAGAGCCAGCGGCTATTCGACCTCATGCAAATCCTGCAGCGGCACCGCCATCCGGTGTCGGCCAAGAATCTTGCTGCCGAGGCGGGCGTGTCGTTGCGCACGATTTATCGCGACATCGCCGACTTGCAGGCGTTCGGCGCACAAATCGAGGGCGAGCCCGGCTTCGGTTATGTCCTGCAGCCCGGCTTTCTCCTTCCTCCCCTGATGTTCTCCGAGCAGGAAATCCAGGCTCTGGCGCTCGGTGCCCAATGGGTATCCCGCCAGACTGACGAAGAATTCGCACTGGCCGCACGTGACGCACTCGCAAAAATCGGGGCCGTGCTCCCGTCGGAATTGCAACACAAGATCTACGACAATGCCTTTCACGTGGGGCGAAGACCGAGGCCGCCTGCTGAAGCCGTCGATCTTCGCATCGTGCGCCAGGCCATGCGCGACCAACACAAGCTTTCCATCGTGTATCGCGATCCCAAAGGCACGAAAACCACCCGGACCATCTGGCCGATTGGCGTCGCATTCTTCGATTCCCGGCGCATCCTTGCCGGCTGGTGCGAAATGAGGAAGGATTTTCGCTCGTTCCGAACGGATCGGATCGAGAGAATCAAGCTCAGGATGGAACGCTATCCCGGCCGCCGACGCGACCTCGTCAAGCAATGGCGGGCCCAAGTCGATGCGGATCGCGGCAAGCCTGCGGACTGACGATTAGCGCGCACCTTTCAAATTGCGGATGGGTCGAGCCCTTGCGAAGCCCGTCGACAAAGCGGGCGAAGCGGCTTCTCGCCGTTCTCGCCCGCGCTGCACGCTTGCCTTCTGGTCAATCACGCCTTCTGCTTCGCCTCGACGTAGCGCGCGAAGCTGTCGAGGATCGCCTGCCAACCACCCCTCTGCTGCTCCTCGGAGTGCGTCGTTTCGCCATCGAATCCGACGCGGACAACCACGCCGTTCGGGCCAGGCACGAACTCCACCTCGGCCTTGCGATCGAGGCGGCGGCATCACGTCCAGTGTGATCCACGGTCCTTCCGGCACGTCTCCATCCAAGGACGGACGAGACACCTGCTGGCATTGACGAAGGAAGGCTTGTTCGTCCGTAACCACATAGCCGAGAGGCTGAGCCCCTTTAATAAATCCTCGCAGGGAATCGTCCGAGAGCTCACCCGAATGGACACTTTGCTGATTTACGCAGAGGGCCGTTAGCAGCGGCCTGGCATGACAGACATCCAGTAGACTATCGAGGTGCCCGCCTGCTCCGTTCATCGCGTGACGCGCGACGCTCCAAGAGACTCCGCTGGCCTTGGCCAAATCGCCGCAGGTCGTGAACTTGCTATGCCGAGCGGATTCCATCAAGAGAGCAAGTGACTTCTCGATCTTGAGACCCTTGGAATTCCGCCTTGCTCTCTCTTCGAGCAGCTCTTTGTAAAAGATCGCTGTTCGTCGCGTTGCGTTTTTCGTGATTGCCTATCCAAGACTCAATTTCACTATCGCTCTTGTCTTTGAGATTCATATCGGCAGCCTCGTCCAACATTCTCAAATGCAATCAAAGTATAGCACTCTGTGCGATCAGGAGATCCAAGTTTCAAAGCTAGATCGCTGACTAGCCTTGCCCTCCGCCGCCTTCTGGGCCACCATCCCACCCGCGCACCATCAACAAAACCAACAGCGCCGAGGAAACGCATGAGCAAGCCGTCACGCTTCGACTATGGCTGGGTCGTTGTCGCCGCGGGTGCGCTGATGACGTGTGTCGGGTTCGGCACGATGCTGTCGCTGGCGGTGTTTTTGCAGCCGATATCGGAAGCGATGGGCTGGTCGCGCGCCGGCGTCTCGGCAGCGGCGACGCTGGATTTCCTCTGCATGGGATTTGCCGCGTTCCTGTGGGGTACGCTGTCGGACCGGTTCGGCACCCGCATCGTGGTGCTCGCGGGAAGTGTTCTGCTGGGGCTTGGTCTCGTGACCGCAAGCCAGGCGACAAGCCTGTGGCAATTCCAGCTTTGCTTCGGTGTGCTAATCGGCATTGCGGCCGGCAGCTTCTACGCACCGATGATGGCGCTCGCGAGCGCGTGGATCGAGACCAACCGCAGCCTTGCGGTGGCGCTGGTCTCCGCCGGCATGGGCGTGTCGCCGGTGACGATCGCGCCGACCGCGAGCTGGCTGATCACGACCTATGACTGGCGCACCGCGATGCTGGTGATCGGCATCGCTGCGTGGGCGCTGCTGATCCCCGCCTGCTTCCTGGTGCGCCCGGCGCCGGTGGCGGCGGGCGCCGCGGGTACCGACTCGGCGCCGGAGGTCGAGCTGACCGCGGCGCAGGCGCTGCGCACGCCGCAATTCATCGCGCTCGCCGCGGCACATTTCGCCTGCTGCGCAGCGCATTCCGGCCCGATCTTCCACATGGTGTCCTATGCGATGGTCTGCGGCATCGCTCCGCTCACGGCGGTGACGGTCTACAGCGTCGCCGGCGTCTCGGGCCTCGGCGGCCGCCTGCTGCTGGGCGCCCTCGCCGACCGCATCGGCGCGAAGCCCGTGCTGGTCGGCGGCCTGCTCGTGCAGGCGATGTGCATCGCGACCTATCTTGCGGTCGCTCAGCTCGGCGAATTCTACGCGCTCTCGGTGGTGTTCGGCCTCGCCTATGGCGGGGTGATGCCGCTCTATGCGGTGCTGGTCCGCGAATTCTTCGGCGCGCGCATCATGGGCACCGTGTTCGGCGCGGTGTCGGCCTTCGCCAGCCTCGGCATGGCGCTCGGGCCGTGGGCTGGCGGGCTCGTGTTCGACAATTTCCAGCGCTACACATGGCTGCACGTCGGCTCCTTCGCGATCGGCCTCGCCGCCGTCGCGGTAGCGCTGAGCTTCCCGACGAAACGCAGACCATTGCTCGACCCATGCTACGAGCCGGGATCATCCGCGCTCACCAGCCGTTGACGAAGCCGCGCTCCAAACGCTAAATGGTCATGTCGGAAAAGGCAGACTTGGTCTGGTAAGCCCAAGTCCTTTCGGTAACGAAAGCTCTGGTCTTTGGCCTCGCGCCCGGGATCCCCACGACGAACAACGGTCGCCGACCAGGCGATCCATGGTTCGTCCGTGAGGTCCTCAGGTTCGGGAAACGCTCCGGTCGAACATCGACAACGGAGTGGTCTATGCAAAATCCCGACACTGTCCCTTATGACGTCATCATTGCCGGCGCCGGTCCGGTCGGTCTGTTCCTGGCGTGCGAGCTGCGGCTTGCGGGCTGTTCGGTGCTGGTGCTGGAGAAAGCGCAAGATCCGCATTCGCCGCTCAAGCGCCTGCCGTTCGGGCTTCGTGGTCTTTCGGTGCCCACCATCGAAAGCTTCGACCGCCGTGACCTGCTGAATGATCTCAAGCTCCGCGCGGCCAGCCGCGACGTGCCGGTGACCGCGCACTGGATGCAGCAGCAGCGCCGCCCGGGCGGTCATTTCGCCGGCATCCAGTTTTTCCACGATCAGATCGACGGCACGCAATGGCCCTATCGCTTGCCGGGCCAGATCGGCAGCATCGCGGCCGAGATGGCAAGCATCGAGGCGGTCCTCGCGATCCGTGCCGCAACGCTTGGTATCGAGATCCGACGGGGCTGCGGCGTCGAGTCTCTCGCTCAATCAACCGATGGCGTCACCGTTGCAGCGGGCGGCGGAACGGTGCGAGGCCGCTGGCTCATTGGCTGCGACGGCGGGCGCAGCCTCGTGCGAAAGGCGGCCGGCATCGGTTTCACCGGCACCGATGCCGAGTTCACCGGCTATTCCGTGCAAGTCGAGCTGGCCGATCCGGCCGCGCTCAGGACGGGGCGCCATTACACGGCGTCGGGCATGTACACCTATACGACACCCGGCACGATCGCGATGGTCGATTTCGACGGCGGCATGGCTCATCGCAGCGAACCGCAGCGCGACCATATCGAAACGGTGCTGCGTAAGATCTCGGGCCTCGATGTGACAGTGACGCGCCTGCGGCTCGCCACCACCTGGACCGACCGCGCCTGTCAGGCCACCGACTATCGCGTGGGCCGCGTGCTGCTGGCGGGCGATGCCGCACACATCCATTCGCCGCTGGGGGGCCAGGGCCTAAACCTCGGCCTGGGCGATGCCATGAACCTTGGCTGGAAGCTCGCCGCGACCATTCGCAGCGACGCGCCGGCCGGCCTGCTCGACACCTATTCGGCCGAGCGGCGGCCGGTGGGCGCAAAAATCCTCGACTGGTCGCGCGCCCAGGTCGGGCTCATGCGTCCCAGCCGAAGCTCGCGCGCGCTCGAAGCTATTATCCGCGATCTCATCGACACGCGCGACGGCGCGACCTATTTCGCCGAGCGGGTCTGGGGCGTTTCTCTCCGCTATGACCTCGGAGATCTTCATTCATTGGTGGGGCGCAGCGTGCCCGACTTCGAATTCGTCGATGGAACGCGACCAGGCGAGTTGCTCAGAACGGGACGAGGGCTGCTGCTGGACTTCGACGCCCGGCCATCACTCCAAGCGCTTGCGCGCCGCTGGCAGAGGCGGATCGACTACGTCGCAAGCGACGCCCGGGATCGATTGGGCCTGACCGCCTTGCTCGTGCGCCCCGACGGCGTCGTGGGCTGGGTCAGCGAGGGGACACCGGACCTCGAGGAAGCATCAGAGGCTGCAGTGCGCTGGTTCGGTGAACCCGATTGAGGCGGGAACATGAAAAAGGCGCGTCCAATCCTCCGCGCCTCGCCATCGGACATGGCGCTCAACTCTCGCGAAACCCGTCGCTTCGTTACGTGAATGCGGCATCTGTTGCCCGATCGTGGGAACGCTCACTATCCGGCTCCGTGAGACCGAGCGCCATCGAGCTCCCGCTCCATGACGATCGTGCGTTCATCACCATAATAGCTGTCGCGCACGGCTCTGAACCCGAGCCGCGCATAGAACCCCTCGGCGGTGACGGACGAAGGGACGGTCAAGGCGGAGACGTTTCGCTCACGCGCTGCGCGCTCGACCTCCGCCATCAGCCGCTTGCCGACGCCTCGGGTCTGAACATCAGGTTCCACGAAGACGGTGCGGACGACTCTTCCATCAAGGCTTGCCGTTCCAATGATGCGGCCGCCAATGGCGGCGACGAAGACTGTACGCTTGCCTATCAGCTGCCTGACGGCATCCGGACTGAAGCTGCGCCCGACCCGTTCGATAATCTCGTCCGTGTAGTCCTTTGCGTTCGTCTCGCGCAGCGCATGCAAAATGACCTCGCTGATGCCATCGGCATCGTCTTCGCGCGCTGGCCGGATCGTGCACTCCATGGATCGCTCAACTGAAGCCGCTGGAAGGATTGGAAGCTCACGCCTGCGCCGCGACCGGCAATCAGCTTGTCGCGCAACCAAACTCAATGCTACCATTGGTAGCATAATAGTCGCAAGCCGCCCGAGAGGACACGATGGACCAGCCGATCCGCGGCGATGCTCGCCTCGCCCCGATTGTCGCCGGCACGGAGGGGCCGGCCGCGCTGGCGCCGGAGCACGCGCCGTTGAGCGAGATCGTCGACGCCTTGGCCGGCGGGCAGCTCACCGCCAGCGCGCTGGCCGAACTTTATCTCGCGCGCATCGAGGCCTATGACCGCAACGGCCCCGCGCTCAATTTCGTCCGCGCGCTCAATCCCGATGCGCGCGCGATCGCGGCCGAGCTGGACGACATCAAGCCATCGGTCGGGCGGCCGCTGGCCGGCGTGCCGATATTGTTGAAGGATAACATCGCCACCGGTGACAAGCAGCCGACCACGGCCGGCTCGCTGGCGCTGGAAGGCGCGCGCGCCAGGGACGACGCGACCCTCGTCAAGCTGCTGCGCGACGCCGGTGCGGTGATCCTCGGCAAGGCGAACCTGACGGAGTTCGCCAACATGCTCGCGGTCGACATGCCCTCGGGCTATTCGTCGCTAGGCGGTCAGGTGAAGAACCCTTACGCGCCGGCGCTGGCGGACGAACACGGCATCCCGGTCGTGCAGCCAGGCGGATCGAGCTCGGGGTCGGCGGTCGCCGTGGCGGCCGGCCTGTGTGCGGCGTCGATCGGCACCGAGACCTCGGGCTCGTTGCTGTTCCCCGCCAGCCAAAACGGTCTCGTCACCGTGAAGCCCACCGTCGGACTGATCAGCCGCGCCGGCATCCTGCCGCTCGCGCACAGCCAGGACACCGCGGGGCCAATGACGCGCACCGTGCGCGACGCGGCGCTGCTGCTGAACGTGCTGGCCGCCAGGGACCCGCTCGATCCGGCGACACGAAAGCAGCGGCGGCCCGTCGACTTCACCGCGGGCCTTGCCGCCGACGCTATCAAGGGCGCGCGCATCGGCGTGCCGAGCGACCCCGCCGATCCCTTGAACGATTGCTATTACGGCAAGCTGCCGCCCGACTGGATCAAGGTGATGACCGAGACGATCAAGGTGCTGGAGGATCTCGGCGCCGTCATCGTACGCGCCAACATGCCGACGCTGGGCTGGATCGGCGGGCCGGGCACGACCATGGCCGTGCTCAACCGCAATCCACTGAGCGCACACAAGGGCACCATCGCGAGGCCGCCGGTCGTCTTCCTCTACGAGCTGAAGCACGATCTCAACCTCTATTTGAGGGATTGGGCGACCGGCACGGACATCAAGCCATCAGCGACGTCATAGCCTTCAACGAAGCGAACGCGGGGAAGGCGTTGCGCTTCGGTCAGGACCATTTCCTGGCCGCTGACTTGACCAGGGGCGATTTGAGTGAGCGTGAGTACAAGTCGGCACGTGCCATGGACCTGCTCTCGGCCAAGACGCGCGGCATGGATGCTTACATGAACCAGCACAAGCTCGACGTGGTGCTGTTCGCCGGCGCCACGGGCGCCGCGATTGCCGCCAAGGCAGGCTATCCCAGCGTCATGGTGCCGGGCGGCATCGTCTCGGGGACAACGGAGAGCAAGGATACACCCGATTATCCGCTCGGCGTCGCCTTCGCAGGGAGAGCCTGGAGCGAGCACAAGCTGCTGCGGCTGGCCTATGCCTTCGAGCAGGCGACGCACGCACGCAAGCCGGCGCCGGGGCTCAATTCACCGCTCGCAGCGCGGCCGTGAAGGCGGCGAGATCGGTTCGCGCCGTTTCGTCCGGTGCCCATCTCGGAAGGTCGGCAAGCTGCTCGATCACGCGGGCCCGATCCTGCGGCAGCAGGAAGCTCGCCCAGACCTCGCGGGTGTCGCGGATGGCGGCGGCGACCAGCCGGGCGTTGGCGGGCGTGCCGGCGCCCTGGATCGCCGCGCAGACGGTGCCCAGGATGAATTCGGCGGCGCTCCGGCGGAAGCCCGTAAATCCATCCTGGCGGATACGGGTGCGCTGCTCCGGCGCGAGGCTCGCCATGAACAGCTCGCCCGCAACCGCCTCGCGCGCCATACCGCGGATGGCAAAGTTCATCGCCGCCGCGTACTGGTCGCCATACTCGGTCATGTTGCGCTGGAGCGCCGCAAGATCGGGCTGCGCCCCCGGCTTCGCGCCATAGAGCGCGAACAGCTTGGAGGTCGCGTTGGCGGCGTCCATCCACTCCATCAGCCAGCTCATGTCGCTCGCCTTCGCCGGCGGCAACGCCTCCAGGGCCTCGACGTCGAACACGCGGCCGAGCAGCGCGGTGGTCTCCGGCCGGGTCAGGTCGGGTCGCTCCCCTTTCTTCGCCACGCCTTCGACGTAGACCCGGAACATCCGCGCGGCCTCGCCCGCGGCGGCCGCGTCACGGGCCCCGTCCTGCGCCAACGCCGGCGAAGCGAGCGCGAGCAGGACGATGAGGATTCTGACGATCGGCATGGGCAACCTCATCCGGCGACACGTTCGTGGCGATGATGGTTGTTCGTCGCGAGCCGCGTTGCCGAGGTTCACGGCCCCGGCCTTCTTGCGGCGCGCGCGGAGATGGCCGCACCTTGATCCTCCCCGTCAAATAGACCACCATCCTGTTCTCACCGCTCACGACAGAAGGGGCGAGGACACGCGAATGTCGGAGCTTCCCGGATCTGAACTCGTCGAACGTGCCCGCGCCATCGCGCCGCTGATCGCGCGCGAAGCGGACGAAATCGAGCGGACGCGGCGGCTGACGCCTTCCGTGGTCGCGGCGCTGATCGAGAACGGATTCTATCGCGCCCTCCTCCCACGGAGCCTTGGCGGTGCGGAAGTCTCCATCGAAGCCTTCATGCAGATGCTGGAGGAAATCGCGAAGGCCGATGCGTCTACGGCCTGGTGTCTCGGCCAATGCAGCGTCTGCGCGATGATCGCGGCTTCGCTCGATCGCGATACCGCGCAGGAGATCTTCAACACCGCGCCCGGCATCCTCGCCTGGGGCGCGATCGCGCATGAGGCGCGCGCGGTCGCGGGCGGCTATCGCGTCACGGCGCGCTGGGATTTTGCCTCGGGCTCGCGGCAGGCAAGCTGGCTGGGCGCGCATGTGCGCATCGTCGATGCCGACGGGACGCCCCGCAAGAATGCCGATGGCTCGCCGGAAGTGCGCACCATTCTGTTTCCTGCCGCAAGTGCGACGTTGCACGACGTCTGGCAGGCGATCGGGCTCGCCGGCACCGGCACCGATTCCTACGAGGTGGGCGACCTCTTCATCCCCGAGCGCTTCACGGCGTTCCGCGACGTGCCGTCAGGCTTGCGCGAGACCGGCCCGCTCTACAGGATCGGCACCGGCTCTGCCTTCAGCCTCGGCTTTGCCGCGGTGTCGCTCGGCGTGGCACGCGCGACGCTGGATGCAGCGATTGCACTTGCGCGCGAAAAGCGCCCGTCACTGGCGGCCGGCGCGATGCGCGGCAACGCGGCGGTGCAGGGGCTGATCGGCCGCACCGAAGGCGATTTGCGCGCCGCGCGCGCCTATCTCTATGCCTCCGCGACCGCGATGTGGCGCGAGCTGTCCGCGACGGGCGAGTTCAGCGCCGCGCACCGCAGCGCGGTGCGACTGGCCGCGACCTGGACCATCCATCAATCGGCACGTGTGGTCGACACCGCCTATCACATGGCCGGCGCGACCGCGGTGTTTCGCAGCAACCCGTTCGAACGCCGATTTCGCGACATGCACGCGATCGCGCAGCAGATCCAGGCGCGGGATAGCCATTACGAGGATGTGGGGAAGGCAATCCTGTCAACGCCCGAGCCGTGATCCGCTTGTCGGCTCAAGCTCGGTGCGCGCCGAGCGACGGCGGCCGATCGCGGGCACGTTGGCTGGATCCATAGGGTTGCTCAACGCATTTTGATCACACCCTTCGGCAGCCTAAGGTAGCGTCTCACAACAGCATAATCTGCAGGACACGCCCAGACAAAAGGGAGGTGATATGCGCCGGATTCCAACCCTGATCGGTACGATCCTCTTCACGTTGGTCATGGCGGCATCCGCTTCTGCGGAAAAGGTCTATTATCTTCACGACCCCGGCGGAAACACCGCCGCGCATATCTACACGTACACACACGTCAACGCAGAATATGATCGCGTGGTGATCGACGGTCGCTGCAAGTCGTCTTGCACAACGGTCCTGGGGGTCGTTCCCCTCGACAAGATCTGCATTGCCCCGAGCGGCTATTTCATGTTTCACGCCGCGCATCACGGCGACCGCAGCATCAACCCCGGCGAGACTCAGTTGATGATGTCGTCCTATGCGCCCGCGGTGCGGGACTGGGTGATGAAGCACCACGCGCTCGAACAGGTGGACCCGTACACTTACCTGTACGCCCGGAATGTGACGTTCATCCGCCACTGTCGCCGGTAGCCCCGAACTTCAACCTGGAAGCGGACGCTCCAAGATCTACGCCACCAGCGCGGCGTCCTCGCCGTCGATGCCGCGCTGCGCGGCCAGCAGGCTGATGATCTCGGCGTTCGGCCGGGCCTTGCTGAACAGGAAGCCCTGGCCCTCGTCGCAGCCCTCGGTGCGCAGGCAGCTGAGCTCGGCTTCTGTCTCGACACCTTCGGCGGTGATGGTGACGCCAAGACCCTTCCCGAGGCTGACGATGGAGCGGATGATCGCCTGGGCCTCGCGGTTGGCTCCTAAATCGCGCACGAAGGACTGGTCGATCTTGATCTTGTCGAACGGAAAACTGCGCAAATAGCTGAGGCTGGAATAGCCGGTGCCGAAATCGTCCATCGAGATGCGCACCCCGAGCGCGCGCAGCGCATGCAGCGTCGCCAGCACCTGTGCGCTCTTCTCCAGCAGCAGCGTCTCGGTGATCTCGAGCTCGAGCCGCCGCGGCGGCAGGCCGGAATGCCTCAAGGCGTCCGTCACGATCGAAAGCAGATTGCCGCTTCGGAACTGCAGCGGCGACAGGTTGACCGCGACGCGAACGTCGTCCGGCCAGGTCGCGGCGTCCAGGCACGCCCGGCGCAGCATCAACCCGCCGAGCGGATTGATCAGGCCGGTGTCCTCGGCGACCGGAATGAACTCGGCCGGCGAGATCATGCCACGCTCGGCATGCGGCCAGCGCACCAGCGCCTCGAAGCCGGTGATGCGGCCGCTCTGCAGGTCGATCAATGGCTGATAGTAAGGGCGCAGCACGTCGTTCTGGATCGCGCCGCGCAGCTCGACCTCGATCTTGCGGCGGCTCTGCGCTTTGGCATCGAGCGCGGCCTCGAAGAAGGCGAAGGTGCCGCGCGCGTCCAGCTTGGCGCGCGACAGCGCCATGTCGGCGCTCTTGAGCAGCTTTTCGGAATCATCGCCGTCGCCCGGCGCCATCGCGATGCCGATCGAGGCGCCGATCACCACGGAATGGCCGTCGAGCAGATAGGGATCGGCAATCGCCGCGAGCAGACGTTTTGCCAGCATCACCGCGTCCTCGGGACGCGTCAGGCCGCTCTGCACGATCGCGAACTCGTCGGAATTGAGCCGTGCCAGCGCGTCTTCCTCACGCAAGGTGGAGCGCAGCCGCTTGGCGACGCCGCGCAGCAGCTTGTCGCCGACCGCGTATCCCAGCGTGTCGTTGACCGACTTGAAACTGTCGAGCCCCAGCATCAGCAGCGCGACCTTGTCGGTGCTGCGCCGCGTGTGCAGCAGCATCTCGTCCACCTGCTGGCGCAGCAGGCTGCGGTTGGGCAGGCCGGTCAGGCCGTCGTGCTGGGCCATGAAGGCGAGCCGAGCCTCGGCGCGCTTGCGCTCGGTGATGTCCATCAGCGCGAGCAGCACCGCCGGCCGCTCGGCATAGGTCAATTCGCGGGAATAGATCGCAAGGTCGATCAGCGCGCCGTCGGCCTTGACGTGCTTCCAGGTGCGGCCGGCCTGCTCCTCGCCGGTCGAGCCGGCGGTCCAGGGCGGCTCGCTGTCGAAAGCCTGCAGCGAGCGGATCTTCAACCGCTCGAACTCGGCGCGGCTGTAACCGTAATGCGCGACCGCGGCGTCGTTGACGCCGAGGATGCGCTCGTCGTCCAGCGCGCAGACGATCATGGGAACGGGATTGCCGTCGAACAGCAGGCGGAACGAGGCCTCGCGCTGCTTCAACTCGGTGATGTCGACGCGCAGGCCGACGACGCCGCCATCGTCGGTCAGGCGCTCGTCGATCAGGATGACGCGGCCGTCCGACAGCTTCTGCTCGTGGCGCGCGCCGGGCTGATAGAGCCTTTGCAGGCGCTCGGCGATCCACTCGTCCTCGTGGCCTATCGCCTCAGGATAATCGCCGCGAGCAACGCCGATGCGCAGCGTGTCTTCGAGACGCGCGCCCTCTTCGAACAGATCGGCGGTCTTGCTGTAGATCTCGGCGTATTTCTTGTTCCAGAGGACGTAGCGGCCTTCGGCGTCGAGAAACACGATGCCTTGCGGCAGGATGTCGACGGCCTGGCGCAGGCGCTCGTGGGATTTGCGCGCGTCCGCGATCGCAGCTTCCGCCTCGGCGCGGCTGCGCAGGACTTCATCGCGCTCCGTAAGGGCGCGCGGCGCGCGCGCGAAGCGCGGCTTGCGCGGCGATTGGCCGGCCCGGGCAAGCACGCTTTGCTTTCGTTTTCTTGTTTTTCGAGACCCCAAACCCAACTTCACTCGTCCCAGTCGCGCCCAACGGCGCAAGTTTTGGGGCAAGTGTCTGAAAAAAAGTAATCTTGGGTGGTCCGGCCGGACGCGGCCGCGCCTTGCGGCGGCTGTAGACCGGATCGATTTGCCTGTTTGAGAGGCGCAGCAGCGTCACAGGGCGCGGCAAACCTGTTGCCTCGCCGCTATCGCAGAAAGACCGCAAATATGCGCACTATTCATGATTCAATTCCGAAAATGCATCGGCTTGCATGCCGGCGGAAAACGGTCCTCGCTCCGCGCATGAATTTTGGTCAATGCAGGATACGGTTATCGCACTGTTAAGAATCCGGCTGGCTCCACGAAAAAACACGACTTTTGGACGACCTTGTTGGACGTGGGATCGACATGCCGGGCGCGCCTTCGCGCTGGGGCAACGGTCGTCAAGACGCTGTGAGATCGTCCGCCGAAGCACAGCCCCATTCTTAACCCCGACGCCGTGTTGGGTTATAAGGGCTGCGCATGAGTCCCCGCCGCCTCACCCCTCTCCTGGTTTTAGCGGCGTTCCTGACCGCCGGCGGCGCGCTGGCCCAGGACAAGGGCAGCGTCACCCCGAAGCCGCTGCCGCCGCTGGCCAATCCCAACGACCCCGATCTCGCCGCCAAGGAGCTGTTCGCGCGCAAGCTGCTGCCGTCGAAGGGGGCGGCCCATGTCATCGGCTCCTACACCAAGGGCTGCATCGGCGGCGCCGAGCAGATGCCGCTCAACGGCGACAATTGGCAGGTGATGCGGCTGTCGCGCAACCGCAGCTACGGCCACCCCGAGATGATCGCGCTGATCAAGCGGCTCGCGGCCAAAGCGCGCAAGGACGCGGGATGGCCCGGCATCCTGGTCGGCGACATCGCTCAGCCGCGCGGCGGGCCGGCGCTGTCGGGTCATGCCAGCCACCAGATCGGCCTCGATGCCGACATCTGGCTGACGCCGATGCCGGACCGCCGCCTCTCGCGCGAGGAACGCGAGGACATGTCGGCGGTGATGATGGTGCGCCGCGACCGGCTCGACATCGATCCAAAAGTGTTCACGTCAGGCCATGTGCTGGTGCTGCGCGACGCGGCGCGGGAGCCTGCGGTGCAGCGCATCTTCGTCAACGCCGCGATCAAGAAGGCGCTGTGCCGCGAGGCCAAGGGCGACCGCGCCTGGCTCTCGAAGATCCGCCCCTGGTGGGGCCACGATTATCATTTCCACATTCGCATGCGCTGCCCAGCGGGCGCCGGCGAATGCGAGGGCCAGCCGTCGCAGGCCGAGGACGAAGGCTGCAAGCCCGCCGATCTCGCCTATTGGTTCTCCGACGCGGTGCTGCACCCCAAGCCGCCGCCGGAGCCGCCAAAGCCGAAACCGCCGATGACGCTGGCGCAGATGCCGGCAGCATGCAAAGCGGTGCTGCATGGGGCGGATGCAAAGCCGTAGTGTGTGTGGACCGCGCTGCCGCTGTCGTCCCGGG
The DNA here is from genome assembly GCF_014198295.1 of Bradyrhizobium sp. CIR18. Taxonomy (NCBI): domain Bacteria; kingdom Pseudomonadati; phylum Pseudomonadota; class Alphaproteobacteria; order Hyphomicrobiales; family Nitrobacteraceae; genus Bradyrhizobium; species Bradyrhizobium sp. CIR18. The sequence continues at coordinate 324,409 of NZ_JACIHF010000007.1, forward strand.
ATGACGAACTCGTTGGTTGGTTCGCGTCATAATAATGCGTTAGGATGACCTCGCCGCTCAGCCGTAAGCCCGCGGCATCTCCGGGACGCGCATCCCGTCGAACAAGCCTGACCGCAAGCCTCGCACCGCTCGCGCGGCCAACGATGGGATTTCACATGCGCGTCTTTGCCTTCCTCGCTGCACTCTCGTTCGGCGCGACCTCCGCTCTCGCCGCTGAAGAACCGAGCGGCTGCGACAAGTTCAAATGGCCGATCGAGCGCGAGCGCGCCGCGCTCACCGCGCCGGACCGCACAACACTCGCATCGGGCAGCGAGCAGGCGAGCTTGCCCTCCTCGGCCATCACGCTGGGACTGGTTGCTCCAAGCGAGGCAAAACTGCCGACGCCGCCGGAGCGCGCGCCCAAGGACGGCAGCTTCGCCGGCTTCACGAGCGTCAAGTCCGCCACGGCCGGGCTCTACACGATCAGCCTGTCCGCCGGCGCCTGGATCGACGTGGTCCAGGATGGGCATGTTCTCAAGCCCGTGGCCTTCAGCGGTGCCACCGGTTGCGGCGGCATCCGCAAGTCCGTGAAATACGAGCTTTCGGCGCAGCCTTTCGTCCTTCAGCTCAGCGGCGCCAAGGAGAATTCGGTCGGGATCGCGATCCTGCCGGCGCAATAGGCCCGCCCGGCCGGACAAGCGGCCACCCTTTGACCTCGGGCGCCAGCCTGCTATCTTCGCAATTGCGATATCCCTGCCGGCCGTAAGCCGCAGCCGGGCCCCGTGGAGCAGCGCTTCCACCCGTCGCGACCTGACCCACCAACGCCAGACCTGTGCGTGCATCTTGCGCGCGCGGACTCGCACGGAGCGCTCCCCATGTTACGCATTTGTCGACTTTTCACCGCCCTCGTGATCCTCGCAAGCGCGAGCCTTTCGCCGGCCGCCGCCGAGGACAAGACCATCACCGTGTTCGCCGCGGCGTCCATGAAGAACGCGCTCGACGAGATCGATGCCGCCTACACCGCCAGGACCGGCGTCAAATTCTCGGTCAGCTATGCCGCGAGCTCGGTGCTGGCGCGGCAGATCGAGCAGGGTGCGCCGGCCGACGTGTTCGTCTCCGCCGACACCGACTGGATGGACTACGCGATCGCCAGGAAGACCATCAACGAGCCTTCCAGAGTCAATCTGCTCGGCAACAGCATCGTGCTGATCGCGCCAAAGGATTCCAAGATCGACAACGTCACCATCACGCAAGGTTTCGACCTCGCCAAGCTTGCCGGCGACGGCAGGATCGCAACCGGCGACGTCAAGTCCGTACCCGTCGGCAAATACGCCAAGGCGGCGCTGGAGAAGCTCGGGGCATGGCACGCCGCCGAGCCGAAATTCGCGATGGCCGAGAGCGTGCGCGCCGCGCTGACGCTGGTGGCGCGCGGCGAGGCCAACCTCGGCATCGTCTATGCCACCGACGCCAAGGTCGAGCCCGGCGTCAAGATCGTCGGCACCTTCCCGGCGGAGTCGCATCCCGCGATCATCTATCCGGTCGCCGCGACCACGACGGCGAAGGACGGGACCAGCGACTATCTCGCCTTCCTGCGCTCCTCCGCCGCCAAGACCATTCTGGAAAAATACGGCTTCAAGTTCCTGGTCAGCCCGACAATCTGATATTCACCACTTGATGTCAGACATCTCTCCCGCCGAATGGACCGCGATCCTGCTCTCGCTCAGGGTCGCGATCATCGCAACGCTGGTGGCGACGCCGTTCGGCATTGCGCTGGCGTGGCTGCTTGCCCGCAAGGACTTTTGGGGCAAGTCGATGCTCGACGCATTCGTGCATCTGCCGCTGGTGCTGCCGCCTGTCGTCACCGGTTATCTCCTGCTCCTCACCTTCGGCCGCAAGGGACTCGTCGGCGGCTTCCTGGCCGACACTTTCGGCATCGTCTTCGCCTTCCGCTGGACCGGAGCGGCGCTTGCCTGCGGCCTGATGTCGTTCCCGCTGCTGGTGCGCCCGATGCGGCTGTCGATCGAGGCGATCGACCGCCGGCTCGAGCAGGCCGCCGAGACGCTCGGAGCCGCGCCATGGAAAGTGTTCTTTACGGTGACGCTGCCCTTGGCGCTGCCCGGCGTGCTCGCCGGCATGGTGCTGGGCTTTGCCAAGGCGATCGGCGAGTTCGGCGCCACCATCACCTTCGTCTCCAACATTCCCGGCGAGACCCAGACGATTTCCTCGGCGATCTATTCGCTGATCCAGACGCCGGACGGTGACGCCGCGGCCGGCCGGCTCGTGATCGTCTCGATCGTGCTGGCGCTGGGCGCACTGATCGCCGCCGAATGGTTCGCTCGCCGCGCTACGCAGCGCCTGCACGGGAATTGACCATGCTGCGCGTCGACGTCGAGAAGCAACTCGGTGAATTCTCGCTTCAAGCATCCTTCACCGGCGAGGGCCGCGTCATCGGCCTGTTCGGCGCCTCGGGGGCCGGCAAGACGTCGCTGGTCAACATGATCGCGGGGCTGCTGCGGCCGGACCGCGGCACCATCGTGCTCGACGGCGAAACCGTCGACGACACCGCGGCCGGCATCCATGTCCCGGCCTGGCGCCGCCGCATCGGCTATGTATTCCAGGACGCACGGCTATTCCCGCATCTCAACGTCGCGCAGAATCTCGACTATGGACGGCAGATGAACCGCCTGGCGCCGGATCCGGCGCAGCACAAGCGCGTCATCGACCTGCTCGATATCGGTAACCTGCAGGGCCGCCGTCCCGGGAAGCTCTCCGGCGGCGAGCGCCAGCGCGTCGCGCTCGGACGCGCGCTGCTGGCAAAACCGCGCCTGCTGCTGCTCGACGAACCGCTCGGCGCGCTCGACGAGGGCCGCAAGCTCGAGATCCTGCCCTATCTGGTGCGGCTGCGCGACGAGGCGAACGTGCCGATGGTCTATGTCAGCCACGACGCCGCCGAGCTGCGCCAGCTCGCGACGCAGATCGTGATGCTGAAACAGGGGCGGGTGACGAGTTTTGGCGGAGTGAAGGTGCTGATGTGAGGGCGTAGCCCGGATGGAGCGCAGCGCAATCCGGGACTCTTCCGTACCGATACAGCGGCCCCGGATTACGCTGCGCTCCATCCGGGCTACGAACTGTCATTCGAAAAGCGAAGGTCGAGCCCCGCTAAACTCCCGCCACCGACGTCCACACGTCCGCGAGCCTGCGCCGCAGCGCCTGCGCCCGCGTCAGCGGCGGTGGCGTCTCGTCTTCTTCCGGCAGGCGCAGGCCGACGACATTGACGCGGCCGCCGGAGATGCTGCGCGCGACCAGCACGATCTCGTCGAGCGGGAGCTCGGCGCCCTCTTTCGGGGCGCGGTCGAGATGGACGTCGAAATAATCGGCCAGCGTCAGCTTGCTCTCGTCCTCGCCGACCTTGACGCCGTAGATCCCGGCGAGCTCGGCCAGCGTGTGCTCACCGGAGACCATGAAGTCGCCGAGCAGATGCGGATCGGGCGCCGAGCTCGGCTGCATGTCGACGAAGAAACGGTCGAGCGATTCGGCCTTTTCCGGCGGCGCCAGCAGGTAGATGTAGTCGCCGGGCGCGATGGGGTCGGCCTCCAGCGGCGTCAAAATGTTCTCGTTGCGGATCACCAGCGTCGGCTTGGACCAGGACGGGATCAGGCCGCGGCGGAAATACAGGCTCTTGGGCCGCACCGGATAGCCGACCAGCTGTTGCTCGAGCTGGCCGGGCAGATCCAGCTCGACACGGCGCGGACCGCGCTCGGCGCGCGGCAGCGCCACGTGCAGCTTGCGCGCGGCGGGGGCCAGCGTCCAGCCTTGCAAGAGCAGCGAGATGATGACGACGACGAAGGCGACGTCGAAATAGAGATAGGCCTTGGACAGGCCGACCAGCATCGGGATCGAGGCCAGGAAGATCGCGACGGCGCCGCGCAGGCCGGTCCAGGCGATGAAGATCTTTTCGCGCCAGTTGAAGCGGAACGGCGCCAGGCACACGAACACGGCGATCGGCCGCGCCACCAGCATCAGCACGAAGGCGACCCCGACCGCCGGCAGCACGCTGGCCCCTAACCGGCTCGGCGAGACCAGCAGGCCGAGCAGCACGAACATCACGATCTGCGCCAGCCAGGTTGCGGCATCGAGGAAAGCCACCACCGAATTATGCGCGCGGGTCGGCCGGTTGCCGATGATGATGCCGGCCAGATAGACCGCGAGGAAGCCGGAGGCGTGCATGATCTGCGAGCCGCCGAAGATCACGAGCGCCGCGGTCGTCACGAACGGCGCGTGCAGACCCTGCGGCAGCGCGACCTTGTTGAGCGCGATGACGACGAGCCGTCCGCCGAAGACGCCGACGACGGCGCCCAGCACCGCCTCCTGGATGAACTCCATCGCCACATGGCTTGCGGAGCTCGATCCCAGTGAGATGTATTCGACCAGCATCAAAGTGAGGAAGATCGCGAAAGGATCGTTGGTGCCGGATTCGGCCTCCAGCGTCGCGCCGACGCGCGGGCGCAGGCGCAGGCCCTGGGTGTGCACCAGCAGGAAGACGGCGGCGGCGTCGGTCGAGGCGACCACCGCGCCGACCAGCAGCGACTCCGTCCAATTGAGGTCGAGCGCGTATTTGGCGAACGGCGCCGTGATCAGCGCGGTCAAGAGCACGCCGACGGTCGCGAGCACAACGGACGGCGCGAGCACGGTGCGGATGCTGGCAAAGCGCGTTCGCAGGCCACCGTCGAACAGGATCAGGGCCAGCGCCACCGAGCCGACCAGATAGGTGGTGCGGACGTCGTCGAACTGGAGCCCGCCGGGGCCGGAATCGCCCGCGAGCATGCCGATCACAAGGAAGACGAGCAGCAAGGGCGCTCCGAAGCGCAGCGCAAGCAGGCTCGACAGGATACCGGCCATCACGAGGACGGAGCCGAGCAATATGGCGATGCTGACGGAGTCGAGAGAGGCCATGCGGTGCTGCGGGTTACTCCGGAATGGACGCAATAAAGGGCTAGGCAGGCACCGGCAGTGCGCCCCCTCGCCCCGCTTGCGGGGAGAGGGTTGGGGTGAGGGGGGCTCTCCGCGGGGGCGGCGACAGATGGACTCGCGGAGAGTCCCCCTCACCCGGATCGCATCTGACGATGCGATCCGGCCTCTCCCCGCAAGCGGGGAGAGGCGAAGAGCGCGCTTGCCGGTACCCTATTCGTCCAACAATTATTCTGCTTCAGCATCTCTATCGTCGCCGCAGCGGCACGCCAACCCATTTCTCCCGCTCGCGGCAATCTGCCCGCATTTTACGGCCTTAACGCACTTCACTTCGCGGTGTATCGATGGCCCGGCCGCGCTCTTTGTGGGATTCTGCGGCTCCCTCGAATCAATTCCTCCCCGCTTGCCGACGAGACCGATGGACATGGACCTCAAGGACTTCATGGAGTTCGTGCAGACCACCGCGCGCAGCGTCGGGGCGGAAATCTCCTCGCCCTGGTTCTACCTGCAATTCGGCCTCATCCTGGCCGCGGCCGGCATCGCTTATGCCGCCGAGACCGGCGTGCGCAACCGGGTCGACATGACCGCGCTGACGATGCGCTGGCCGCTGCCGCTCCGGCACTTCGCCCGGGTGATGGTCTCCAGCGCCTCGACGGCGGTGTTCACCTTGCTCGTGATCATCTCGCGCGTGGTGATGTATCACGCGACCTGGCCGAGCCGCTCCTATCTGCTGATGGTCGCCGCCAAGCTGGGCTTCGCCTGGCTCGTGATCCGGCTGGTGACCTCGGTGCTGCGCAACGCCTTCATCGTCCGCCTGGTGTCGATCACGGCGTGGCTTCTCGCCGCGCTCTCGATCCTCGGCCAGCTCGATACGACGGTCGACCTGCTCGATTCCTACGCGATCGTGCTCGGCGGCCTCAGGCTGACCCCGCTGCTGGTCCTCAAGGCCGGCGCGCTCCTGCTGATCGCGCTGTGGCTCACCAACATCGCGAGCAATTTCGCCGAGAGCCGGATCAACGCAACCACCGATCTGACGCCGTCCGTGCAGGTGCTGCTGGTCAAGATCATCCGCATCGGGCTTCTTGCCGTCGCAATCGTCATTGCGCTCGGCGCGGTCGGCATCGACCTGTCGGCGCTTGCGGTGTTCTCCGGCGCGGTCGGCGTCGGCATCGGTATCGGCCTGCAGAAGATCGTGGCCAACTTCATCTCGGGCATCATCCTGCTTGCCGACAAATCGGTGAAGCCCGGCGACCTCGTCACCATCGGCGACAATACCGGCCGCATCAGCGCGATGAAGACGCGTTACATTTCCGTCGCCGCCGGCGACGGCCGCGAGTTCCTGGTGCCGAACGAGGATCTGGTGACGCAGAAGGTCGTCAACTGGACCTATACCGACAAAAACACGCTGGTGAAGATCGCCTTCGGCACCAATTACGACGCCGACCCCCGCCTGGTCACCAAGCTCGCCGCCGAGACCGCAGCGGCCCATCCGCGCGCGACGAAGGGCAAGCCGCCGAACTCCATCCTGACCGAGTTCGCGGAAGCCGGGATGAAGTTCTCGCTGACCTTCTGGATCGCGGACCCCGACGGCATGGACAACGTCAAGAGCGACGTGATGCTGGCACTGTGGGACGCCTTCAAGCGCGAGGGCATCCGGGTTCCCTACCCCGTCCGCGAAATCCGCATCCGCGGCGGCGCGCTGCCGGTGGAAACCACCGTAGAAGTCCCGAATTAGGCCCGCTTTCGGGCGCAACAGGCGGCAAGATCCTTGTTTGACGCGTTTTCTTCACACGAACCGGTAGCCACGTCGCTCGAAAACGCTCCGCCTTGGCTTGCGCGAAGGCCCGCAATCATTAAATTGGGGCCTGAAATCAAGACTTTCCGCCGATAAGCCCACCTCAGAAGATTGCGCCCGCATGAGCTACGTCGAAGCCTCCGATACCTCCCTGCGCAAGACCGGACAGATCAAGCTGCATGGGCCGAGCGCCTTTGCCGGCATGCGCAAGGCGGGCGCGCTGGTGGCCAAGTGCCTCGACGAGCTCACCGACATCGTCGGGCCCGGCGTGCCGACCGAGCGCATCGACGAATTCGTCCGCGACTTCGCCTTCAGCAACAATGCCTATCCGGCGACGCTGATGTATCGCGGCTATCGCTACTCGACCTGCACCTCGCTCAACCATGTGGTCTGTCACGGCATGCCCGGTGACCGTCCGCTGAAGGAAGGCGACATCGTCAACATCGACGTCACCCTCATCGTCGACGGCTGGTATGGCGATTCCAGCCGGATGTATGCGGTCGGCCCGATCGCCCGCAAGGCCGAGCGGCTGATCGAGGTGACCTATGAAGCGATGATGCGCGGCATCGCCGCGGTGAAGCCCGGCGCCACCACCGGCGACATCGGCCACGCCATCCAGAGCTTCGTCGAGCCGCAGGGCATGAGCGTGGTGCGCGATTTCTGCGGCCACGGTCTGGGCCGCATGTTCCACGACGAGCCGAACATCATCCATATCGGCCGGCCCGGCGAAGGCGTGCAGCTCAAGCCCGGCATGTTCTTCACCATCGAGCCGATGATCAATCTCGGCAAGCCGCATGTGAAGATCCTCTCCGACGGCTGGACTGCCGTCACCCGCGACCGATCGCTGTCGGCACAGTTCGAGCACTCCGTCGGCGTCACCGCTGATGGCGTCGAGATTTTTACGCTGTCGGAGCGGCACGGCGAGAAGCAGATCGGGTGATCCTTCAGGGTCACCCTTAGGCATCAACCGAACTCGCCGACGCAATTGACGGTTGCAAAAGCGCTAGCCCCCGGCGATGCTGGCGGCCGATGCCCGCCAAGCCGGACCACGACAAGAGCAAACCTGAGGACGCGCCGCATTATCACGGCCATCGCGAGCGGCTGCGCGAGCGCTTCTACAATGCCGGCGCGGATGCACTGAGCGATTACGAGCTCCTGGAGATGGCGCTGTTTCCGACGCTGCCGCGGCGCGACACCAAGCCGCTCGCGAAGACGCTGATCAAGACCTTCGGCTCGTTCGCCGAGGTCGTGCACGCGCCGGTGGCGCGTTTGCGCGAGGTTGACGGCATCGGCGAAGCCGCGATCAACCAGCTCAAGCTGATTGCGGCCGCCGCGAGCCGCGTGACCAAGGGCGAGGTCAACAGCCGCAACGCGCTGTCGTCCTGGAACGAGGTGATCGATTATTGCCGCTCCAGCATGGCGTTTGCCGACAAGGAGCAGTTTCGCCTGCTGTTTCTCGACAAGCGCAACCAGCTCATCGCCGACGAGGTGCAGCAGACCGGCACCGTCGACCACACCCCGGTCTATCCGCGCGAAGTGATCAAGCGCGCGCTGGAATTATCAGCGACCGCCCTGATCCTCGTGCACAACCATCCCTCAGGCGATCCCTCGCCCTCGCAGGCGGATATCCAGATGACGAAGGCGATCATCGACATCGCCAAGCCGCTCGGGATTGCCGTGCACGATCACATCATCGTCGGCAAGAGCGGACATGCCAGCCTGCGCGGGATGCGGTTGATCTAGGGCGAGATACCGTCCGTCGCGATGCGCGTTGCGGCCGCTCGCCAAGAACGCGATGATCGCTCAGTAGCAATACCTGTGATCGACCCGGACGTAGTAGCCGTCCGGCCTCTGCATGTAGCAGCCGCGCTGATAGGCGTAGTAGCCGGAGCGGCGGCGCTCGCCTTCGGAGGCGATCGCGGCGCCCGTGCCGGCGCCGACGACGGCACCGATGGCAGCACCGCGGCCTCCGCCGAGCGCGCCACCGAGGATCGCCCCGCCGACGCCGCCGATGATCGCGCCGCCGATGGCATCCTGGGCGGCGGCCTCATGCACCGGCACCGCCATCGCAACCGTCAGACACACCGCCATTCCAACAGCTCGAAGCATCCCGAATCCTCCCGGTTGATGCCGCCAGTCATAGCGCTCGGGACGGCGCCGGACCAGACCAATTGTCGCAGCCAGCGCGGGGCCTCAGGCCGAAGGACCCTTGCCCAGGGCAAACGAGAGCACGATCGCGTCCGGTGCCTGCTTGAATTCCCTGGTCACTGTCTCGCGCACGAGGCCGGCGAGGTCGCCCAACGGCTTGGTCTGATAAAGGCCCGGAAACATGACCGTCACCGATGCGAGGCGGCCATTGCGCCAGTTGAAACCGACCTGCGGCCTGACGCCGGTCGATTGCTCGAGATCGCCCTCCACGGCCCGTGCGTGCTGCATTCCGTCTTTCAGCGCGCCAAAGGCATCGCAGCCGGACAGGGCAAAGGCGAGGACAACGATGACGACGGCTCTGAACATCGAAGGGCCCGAACGGAATTCATGCTCTACGCTGGATTGCAGCGACCGTATCATGCACCATGTCATGCAGGCCACAGAAAAGACGTGGCGGCCGCCCAGACGGCGGCGCACTTGCCTCCAGGCCGAAGATTACGGTTCGACCCAGCGCTGCACGGCCTCGACGGTATCGGCGGGCGTGGTGTTGAAGCAGATCGCAGCGTCAGGCGCGAGGCGGTGGACGAGGTTGAGCACCTTCTCGAACAGCACGAGGCGCTCCTTCGGCTCGCGCAGGCCGGCGCCGATCACGACACAGTCGAAGCGCTCGTCGCGCAGTGCCGCCGTGACGCTGGCTTCCGCGGTGGCGTCGAGATCGATCAGGCAGCTCGTGACCTCGAAGCCGAGATCGCGCAGACGCAAGAGCTGCGCCTCGATGTAGGTTCGCACGAGCTCCGGCGTGAGCTGCGGGAATGCGCTGTAGTCGGCACTGCCGGGTTCGATGCCGATCGCGAGGACGCGCTTGGCCATGCCGGATCTCCCAACGAAATCACCTCTTCCGTCAACGAGATGCCCGGTCTGCAGGTTCCGCCTTCGCGTGGCGTCATTCGGCGGCAACGGATGTCGGGCCGCCTATTGACGCAGCATGATGAGGGGATCGGCGGTATCGGGGACGCGCCGCCACTGCGCGTTGTCGTCGGCCTCGAACTGCCAGACGTTGCCAGACTTCGACATCAGGATGATCTGGCCGCGCTCGAGCCGCCATTGCGTCGGGTTGAACTGCGCGATGGCCGCGTCGCATTTCGGCTTGAGGAAGACCTGGAAATTGTCCTGGCCGGCTTCCGTGTTGGTCAGCGTCAGCCCGCAGACCGGCTGGCCGTTGCCGCGCACCATCGTCCAGTCCCCGATCATCTGGTCCATCGACTTGGCCATCGAGCGGGCGGCGGCGAGATCCTGCAGGATGTAGACGCCCTCGCCCTGGCGCAGGCCTTCGAAGATGCCGGCCTCGACCTCGGTGAAGTCGATCACGGCCTCACCGGTCGCATCCTGCAGGCGGACGATGTCGAGGCCCCTGACGCTCCAGGCGACGATGTCCTTGGTGAAGGGCAGCGCTGCCTTGCAGGCCGGCTCCAGCTCGAGCTTGAAGCCCTGCCCCGCGACATCGCCCTTCATCGTGACGACACAGGTCTTGCTGCGCTCGGTGGTGGAGAGCTCCCACTGACCGAGCATCTCTTTCTTCAGGCTCGTTGCATCCTGCGCATGCGCAGCGCCGATCGCGGCCAAGTGGGCCGCGACGGCGAATGCAACGACCCGAAGAATTTTCATCAGCGCCCCTTGAACGGCGTTTCGGCAACCGGCGTCAGCGGCGCCTTGCCTGAGAACCATGACTTGAGGTTGTCGACCACGAGCTGGTCCATCGCGTTGCGCGTCACCACCGAGGCCGAGCCGATATGCGGCAGCAGCACGACGTTCTGCATGGTCTTGAGCTCGTCCGGCACAGTCGGCTCCGCCGCGAACACGTCAAGGCCGGCGGCCAGGATGGTACCCGACTTGAGCGCCTGCACAAGCGCCGGCTCGTCGACCACCGAGCCGCGTGCGACGTTGACCAGCACACCGCGCGGGCCGAGCGCCTTCAGCACCTCGGCATTGATCATCTTGTTGGTCGAGGCGCCGCCGGGCACGATCACCATCAAGGTGTCCACCGCCTTCGCCATCTCGATCAGATCAGGGTAGTGCTTGTAGGAGACGTCCTTGGACGGGTTTCGCGAGTGGTAGACCACCGGCACCAGCGAGGCATCGAGCCGGCGCGCGATGGCCTGCCCGATCCGGCCCATGCCGACGATGCCGACCTTGCGGTCGCGCAGCGAGCCGACGCTGAGCGGATAGTTCTGCGTCTGCCAGAGCCCGGAGCGCACGTAGCGGTCGGCCTTGATGAATTCGCGCAAGGTGGAGATCAGCAGGCCCATCGCGACGTCGGCGACCTCCTCGGTCAGCACGTCGGGCGTGTTGGTGACGATGATGCCGTGCTCGGCCGCGTATTTGGCATCGACGTGATCGTAGCCGACGCCGAAGCTTGCCACCATCTCGATCTTGGGCAGCTGCGACAGCGAACCCTTGTCGGCACGGACGGTGTGATAGGTCACGGCGACGCCACGGATTTTTTCGCGGATCGCCGGCGTCAGCCGTTCGAGGTCGCCGTGCGTCTCGGCCTTGTGCACGACGAAATGGTCGGAAAACCCGTTCTCGAGAATCGGCCGCACCGGCCCATAGATCAGAAGGTCGATCTTTTCGGACGAAATCGAACCGGCAGCCATCAGTTTTCCTTTCCAAGCGCGCTTTCATGCCAGCGCCGTAAAACGAGGTGCGAAACTAGCGCCAGCACCCCATAGATGACAATCCCGGCAAGCGACAACAAAAGCAGCGCTGCGAACATGCGGGGTATGTTCAATCGATAGCCTGATTCCGCGATCCTGTAGGCAAGCCCGGAGCCGGCGCCCGCTGTTCCGGCCGCGATCTCGGCCACGACCGCGCCGATCAGCGACAGGCCGCCTGCGATGCGCAGGCCGCCGAGAATGTAGGGCAGTGCCGCGGGCAGCTTGAGAAAGCGCAGCGTCTGCGGCTTTGAGGCGCCATAGAGCTGGAACAGGCCGGCAAGGTTGCGATCGACCGAATTCAGCCCGAGCGTGGTGTTGGACAGCACCGGGAAGAACGCGACAATGAAGGCGCAGACGACGACTGCGGTTTGCTGCTCCAGGTAGATCAGGAGCAGCGGCGCAATCGCGATGACAGGGGTGACCTGGAGGACGATCGCATAGGGAAATAGCGAGTATTCCACCCATTTCGACTGGTTGAACAACAGCGCCAGCGCGATGCCGCCGATGCTGGCCGCGGCAAAACCTTCGAGCGTGGTCAGCAGCGTGGTGGCGAGCGATTGTGACAGCACCGCCCAGTCCTTGATGAGCGTCAGGACGATGACGGAGGGCGCCGGCAGCACGTAAGGCGGGATGTCCTTGATGCGGACCATGAGTTCCCAGGCGAGGATGCCGGCCGCGAACACGATGACGGGAAGCCCAAAGCGCATCGCGCGTTGCGCGCCTCGCGGTTTTGCGGTGACGGGGGCCTGCGCGTTCATAACGTCGACTGCCCCGAATAGGATGGCGCCAGCGCCGCCGACACCTTCCGGCAATAATCGGAATAGGCCGCGGAGGTGCGAAACGCCTCGCCGCGCGGCTCGACCGTCTCGATGCGGATATCGGCCTGGATGCGGCCGGGCCGCGCCGTCATCACCACCACGCGCTGCGACAGATAGACGGATTCGAACACCGAATGGGTGACGAAGATGACGGTCTTGCCGAGGCTGCGCCACAGCGCGAGCAGATCATTGTTGAGGCGGAAGCGCGTGATCTCGTCGAGCGCGGCGAACGGCTCGTCCATCAGCAGGATATCCGGATCGGTGACCAGCGCGCGCGCCAGCGACACCCGCATCTTCATGCCGCCGGAGAGCTCGCGCGGAAAGGCATCGGCGAAATCGGCGAGCCCGACGCTGGCCAGCGCCGCGTCGGCACGCCCGCGCGCCTCGGCCTTCGGCACGCCGGCGAGCCTCAGCGGCAGCCGCACATTCTCGCGCACACTGGTCCAGGGCATCAGGGTCGGCTCCTGAAACACGAAGCCGATGCCGTGGCCCGGCAGCACCTCGCCTTCGTGACGCGCCACCCGCACGATGCCTGACGACGGCGCGCTGAGCTCCGCGATCAACCGCAGCACCGTCGACTTGCCGCAGCCGGACGGACCCAGCAGCGAGATGAACTCGCCCTTGCGGACAGTGAGGTCGAACGGGCCGAGCGCCATGACGCCATTGTCATAGGTCTTCGTCACGCCGCGCAGGCTGACGGCGAGATGCGTCAGGCCGGCGTCGGCCGCGGACGAGGTTTTGCCTGATGACATCGAGCTTGCGCTACGGCTTGCTCGGGCGCAGCTCGACGCCGACGCCCTTGTTGACGAAGCGCAGCGTGTAGGATTTGCGGAAGTCGAGTTCGGGCTTCACGACGCCGGCCTTGACCATCTTGTTGAAGAAGGAGGTGTAGCGCTCGTCGCTCATCGCGCCGATGCCGTTCTTCAGGCTGTCGCCGGAATCGACGATGCCATGCTCCTTCATCTTGGCGACGGAATAAGCGAGCAGGTCGTCGGTCATCTCCGGATTGAGCTTCTTGATCATGGCATTGCCGGCGGAATTGTCGCGGTAGATGTAATTGTACCAGCCGATCATGGAGGCATCGACGAAACGCTGCACCAAATCGGGCTTCTTCTCGACGACGTCGCGGCGCGTCTCGATCAGGGTCGAATAGGTGTTGAAGCCGTAATCGGCGAGCAGCAGCACGTTGGGCTTGAAGCCGGCGGCCTTCTCGACCGCGAAGGGCTCGGAGGTGACATAGCCCTGCATCGCGCTCTTGGGATTGGCGATGAAGGGTTGCGGGTTGAAATTATAGGGCCGCACGTTCTTCTCGTTGAAGCCGTATTCGGACTTCAGCCACTGGAAATAGCTGGTCATGCCCTCCTTGGAGACGAACAGCGTCAGCGGCTTGAGGTCCTCGATCTTGCTGACCTTGGCTTCCGGCTGCGTCAACATCACCTGCGGATCTTTCTGGAAGATCGCGGCGATGGTCACGACGGGGACGTTGTTGGCGACCGCGTCGAACGACATCAGCGTGTTCGCGGCCATGAAGAAATCGATCTTGCCGGCGATCAGCAGCATCCGGTTGTTCTCGTTGGGACCGCCGGGAACGATGGTGACGTCTAGCCCGTATTTCTTGTAGGTGCCGTCGGCGACCGCCTGGAAGAAGCCGCCATGCTCGGCCTCGGCGACCCAGTTGGTGCCGAAGGTGACCTTGTCCAGCGTCTCGGCATGCGCCTCGGCGCTGCAGACGAAAGCAGCCATCAAGCCCGCAATGAACGCTCTGCGCAGATGAAAGGGGGTCATAATGGCACTCCGTCGATCGCTTCCAGCATAATCGCGTCTAGCTCGTGGCAGGCCAACGCGATAAAACCGCATGACGTCAGGGGACGCGAGCCGGCCGGGCCCGCATCCCCTTACCCCAAATTACGTGACAAATTCGGGCAATGAAACCTCCAAAGAAAACTCAATGATGCCATCCCGCGACTGGACCGAAATCCGCTGGGCCGAGACAACCCCTACGGAATCGTCGCGCTGGATCGCAGTGCTGCCGCTGGCGGCGACCGAGCAGCACGGCCCGCATCTGCCGTTCGAGACCGACGTGCTGATCGCGGACGCCTATCTCGCGCGCGTGCGCGAGCTTCTGCCCGACAACCTTCCGGCCAGTTTTCTTCCCGTCGAACCGGTCGGGATTTCCACCGAGCATATCGACTATCCCGGCACGCAAACGCTGCCGACTGAAACCGCGCTGAAGCGATGGACCGGGATCGGCGAGGACGTCGCGCGTCGCGGCGTGAAGAAGCTCGTCATCATCACAAGCCATGGTGGCAACAGCGCGGCCATGATGCTGATCGCGCAGGATCTGCGTGCGCATCAGAAACTGTTCGTGGTGACGACGTCATGGTCGCGGCTGTCAGGCGCCGACACATTGTTCCCGGCCGACGAGGTGCGCCACGGCATTCATGGCGGCGCGGTCGAAACCTCGATCATGCTGGCGCGCTTTCCCGACCAAGTGCGCAAGGAGGCGATCGCGGATTTTCCGGCGAGCAGCATCGCGCTGGAGCAGCAATATCGCTGGCTGTCGACGCAGCGCCCGGCGCCCTTCGCCTGGCAGGCGCAGGATCTCAACGCCAGCGGTGCCGTCGGCAATGCGACATTGGCCGTGGCGGCGAAGGGCGAGCAGCTGATCGATCAAGGCGCTCGTGCTTTTTGCGAGCTCCTCAGCGAGGTCGATAACTTCGACGTGAACAGGCTCGCCAAGGGGCCGCTCGGCTAGCCGACATCCTATTGTAATCATTTACAAAAACTCATTTCTCCAGGAACGGATTTGCCGCATTCGAACCGGACACGGGGAGCCTCCGTCAAACTGGGCACGCGGGCCACAACGGACCGCCTCAACCCCGGATGGAGTTTTTACATGTCGATCAAGACCAAGATTGCCGCTCTCGCTCTCGCGACCCTCGCCGTCACCGGCAGCATCGTGTCCACCACCTCCTCTGCCGAAGCCAAGCAGCCCGGTTGGGTCTGGGGTGTCGGTGCCGGCATCGCGACCGCCGCCGTCGTCGGCTCCGCGATCGCCGCCAACAACGACCCCTATTACTACGGCTATCACCGCTGCGGCTGGGTCGCCCAGTACAACGCTTTCGGCCAGTACGTCGGCCGCGTTCGTACCTGCTACTGATCTGAGTACCTGAGGCCGATCTTACGTGGATCCTGCGTCCGACACGGGCGCCTCATCCACCCCGTGTCGTGCCCCCGACCCCGCCCGGCTGTCCCCCCGGGCGGGTCATTCTTTTTTGCCGGGAGTTTGTTGCCGTCCCGTCACACAGCGGTGCGAACCATCGCGTGCGGCAATCTTCATCAGTTGCTATTGCGAATTAATCGCAATAAGGTTCGCGCAAGTTCAGGAACTTGGGACGAAATCGCGTCGAATCGAGATCATCTCGATGACGCGAGCAACCAAGACTGATGACAGGACCGCTGCGAATCGGCAGGGATGTCGCGGCGGATGGATTCCATTCGCGTTTGGGGGCGTGCGTTTTGACGTTGAGAGGTCACCGTTACAGGTACTTGCGGACGGCCGCGGCGATTGCCTCGGGCGTGCTTTCTTTTCCCGCCGTGGGCCGTGCGGCCGGTCTGCCGCTGAAGGCGCCGGCGCTGAGAGCTGTCTATGACTGGACCGGCCTCTATATCGGCGCGCATGCCGGCTACGGCCGCGGCTCATCGCACTTTGCGCTGAACGACGGCACAGGGATCAACGATAACGGCGTCTTCAGCGGCATGATCGGCGGCGTGCAGGCCGGCTACAATTACCGGCTCAATTCCGGCTGGCTGGTCGGCGTCGAAGGCGATTTCACGTTTCCCAACTACATCACGTCGAATTCGATCGTCTCCTTCCTGGCGACGCCCGGCAACACCGTCACCCAGCAATGGGACTACGCCGCCAGCCTGCGCGGCCGCGTCGGCTATACCAGCGGTCCGTGGCTCGTCTATGCCACCGGCGGCTTTGCCTGGATGGGCGAGCGCTATTTCGACGCGCCGGCCTCCGGCGCCGAAGTCCCGAAAATCCTGAACACGCGACCCGGCTGGATCGCCGGTGCCGGTGTCGAATACGGCTTCGCGCCGCATTGGAGCGCACGGCTCGAATATCTCTACAGCCGCTTCGACGGCGCCAATGTCGCCTTCTCCACGGGGGCCCAATACAGCTCCTCGTCGCTGGACTTCCAGCAGGTCAGGCTCGGCCTCAACCGCAAGGTCGATTGGCCGGGCATGCCCAGCTACAATCCGAAAAGCTCCCTGATCGACACCGAATCGGATCGCTGGGAGATCCACGGCCAGAGCACCTATCTGCCGCAAGGTTATCCCTCATTCCCCGCGCTCTACACCGGACCGAACTCGCTCACGCCGTCGCCGCAAGCCAAGGCGACCTGGAGCAACAGCCTGTTCCTGAACGCGCGGCTGTGGGACGGCGGCGAGGTCTACTACAATCCCGAGCTGCTCCAGGGATTTGGACTGAGCGACACCGTGGGCGCGGCTGGCTTCCCGAACGGCGAGGCGCAGAAGTCGAACTTCCCCTATCCGCACTACAACACCTCGCGCCTGTTCGTGCGCCAGACCTTCGGTTTCGGGGGTGAGCAGGAAGAGCTCGCGAGCGGCCAATTGCAACTCGGCCAGAAGGTCGACGTGTCCCGCCTCACCGTGCAGGCCGGCAAGTTCGCGGTGGTCGACGTGTTCGACGGCAATGCCTACGCCAAGGACACGCGCAAGGATTTCATGAACTGGTCGCTGTGGGCGCCTGGCGCCTTCGACTATTCCGCCGACAAGGTCGGCCTCACCTACGGCGTCACCGCCGAGCTCAATCAGAAGCTATGGGCGCTGCGCGGCGGCTATTTCCTGATGGTCGCGGAGCCCAATGCAAATCATTTCGACACCAAGGTCGGGGAGCGCGGCCAGTACGTGATCGAGCTCGAGACGCGCTTCTCGCTGTTCGGCCAACCCGGCAAGCTCAGGACCATGGGCTGGCTCGACAGTGCCAATATGGGCAGCTTCCGCGAGACGCTGAACAATCCCGCGCTCAATCTCGACATCGCGCAGACCCGGCGCGGCCGCATCAAGGTCGGCTATGTCGTCAACCTCGAGCAGGCGATCACCGAGGATGTCGGACTGTTCAGCCGCTGGAGTTGGAACGACGGCAAGAGCGAAACGCTCGCCTTCACCGACATCAACCGCAGCCTGTCGGCTGGTCTTTCGATCAAGGGCACGAAATGGGGCCGGCCTGACGACGTGATCGGCGTCGGCGGCGCGATCAACGCGATTTCGCAGGACTACCGGGACTTCCTCGCCGCCGGCGGCCTCGGCGTGCTGATCGGCGACGGCGCGCTCAACTACCGCAAGGAGCGCATCCTCGAAACCTACTACGCTTACGCGCTGAACAAGAATCTGACACTAACCGCCGACTACCAACTCATCGTCAACCCCGCCTACAATGCCGACCGCGGACCGGTGTCGGTGTTTTCGGGGAGGCTGCACGGCGAATTCTGAGCGGCGGCGCGAGTGCGGCGAAATCAGGTGGTGGCCGTTTCACCTCTCCCGCTTGCGGGAGAGGGAGCTGACCTCCGTTATGGCAACTAGCCCTGATCCCACCACGCAGTCTAAGCCGCCCGGATCGCGTCCAGGAATTTTCCGACCTCGACCTTGAGGCGCGTGCTCTCGCCGGACAGCGATCGCGCAGAGGTGAGCACGTTGGCGGAGGCTGATCCGGTCTGGCTCGCGCCGCGCTGCACGTCGACGATGCTGGCGGAAACCTGCTGGGTGCCGCGCGCGGCCTGCTGCACGTTGCGGGAAATCTCCCGTGTCGCTGCGCCCTGCTCCTCGACCGCCGCGGCTATTGCGGACGCAATCTCGGACATGCGGGAGATGGTGTCACTGATCGACCTGATGGCGCCGACGGAGTCCTCCGTCGCGGTCTGGATTCCCGTGATCTGCTGGCTGATCTCGCCGGTGGCCTTGGCGGTCTGCTCAGCCAGCGCCTTGACCTCGGAGGCGACCACCGCAAAGCCGCGCCCAGCCTCGCCGGCGCGCGCCGCCTCGATGGTGGCGTTGAGCGCCAGAAGATTGGTCTGGCCCGCGATCTGGCTGATGAGCTCGACGACGTCGCCGATCCGCCCCGCGGCCTTGGCGAGCTCGCCGACATAATCGTTGGTCCGCCCCGCCTGCTGCACCGCCTCGCCGGCGATGCGCGCGGAATCCTGCACCTGCCGGCTGATCTCGTCGACCGACGAGGCCATCTCCTCGGCCGCCGCGGCAACGGTTTGCACGTTGGTGGAGGCCTGTTCGGAAGCGGCCGCGACGGTCGCGGTGACCTTTTCCGATTGATCGGCCGTGCTCGTCAGCGTTCCCGCGGACACTTCCAGCTCCGAGGAAGCCGACGACACCGTGTTGATCACGTCGCCGATCATGGCTTCGAAATCGCGCGCGATCTGGTCCATGCGCTGGCTGCGCCGCAGCTTCGCGTCGGCCTCGACCGCGGCCGCCTCGTCGGCGGCCTTCTTGGCGAGCAGTGAATCCTTGAAGTGCTGCAGCGAACCCGCCACCTGGCCGATCTCGTCATTGCGGCCCGTCGCGGGGATCTCGACCTCGTGCTGTCCGGCAGCGAGCGTTCCGATCACGTCCGCGAGCCGGCTGAGCGGCGTCACCACGCGTCTGCGCAGCATCATGGTCACGGCACCGAGCGTCCCCAGCAGCGCCAGCACGGCGACACCGCCGAGCGCGAGCATCGCCAGCGCGCCATCGCGCGACGCCGAGGCACGCTCGGAAGCTTCGGCCAAGGCGGCATCGCGCACGCCGTAGAACATCTGGATGGCTGGCACGATGACCTTCGCCAGTTCGTCGGCGTTGCTGCTGTACTTGCCGTCACTCCGGGCTGCGGGAATCTCCTTGTCGACGGCAGCCGCAGCTTTTCCAAAATACGATTCCGTTGCCGCCTTCAGCGCGGTCGCGATGCGGGAGGGATTTCCGAGTTGGTCGATGCCTGCCTCGATGCGCTCGCGGTCGGCCTCCACGCGGCCTTGCATGCGATCCATCAGCGACAATTCGCTCGCCGTGAGCGGGCGGCTCGCCGACAGCGCCGGGGACAGCGTGGCGGCTCGGCTGCCGGCCGCAACACGTAGATCCTGGGCCGTCCGTGCCAGGCTCAACAGCGCCGCGAGCGAGGAATCGGCGTTGATGACTTTCGCTTCGAGCCGGTTCATGACCGGTTCGATGTTGCCGATGACGTCGGCAACACCGGGGAGGAAGCCCTTTGTCGCGGCACTGTCGCGCGCCGCCAGGGGAACGCCCATCGCGCGATCGGCAGCGTTGGTGACCTCCTTCAGCCGCCGCGCGGCACGGTCGAGATTCTCCGCAATCGCGCCGCCGTCATCCAGCACCATGACGGCGCGTCTTGCGGCCTCGAAGCCCGCCTCGGCGGCTTTCGCAGCCTTCGTGGCAGCTTCGAGCTGTGCCGGTGTTGCGGCGCCTTCCTGGAAGATCGGACCGATATAGGGAGCGCGAAGGCTGGCGACATGCTGGCTGGCCATCAGCGTCGCACCAAAGGCATCGACGGTCTTGATCGCGTCGGAGCGGTTCGTGAAGATTCGCGTCTGGGGTATCAGCACCTCGGCGCCGAGGATGACTGCAAACACCGTCACCGTCAGCATCGACAGCGCGAAAAGCTTCCCGATCCGCATCCTGGGTCCCCCGAATACATTTCTGCAATGTCGAAAACCTAGCCGGGCGGCCACTAAGAGCCCGTTAAGCAACGGCAGCCCCGTAGTTCCACGGGAACTCGCGCAAAGCATGTCGAGGCCCGCGGCCGCGCGGTTCCCTCGGGGCGTCAAACGCGGCAAAATTGCCGGCATTTCTTCGCCGCATACCTATATCAAGCCGTGTGCCGACCTATTCGGCCACACTCATTTACCTCGGAACGTCAATGCTCTCGGTCGAACTCGTCATCGTCGTCGTCCTGATCGTCATCAACGGCCTCTTGTCCATGTCAGAGCTGGCCGTGGTCTCGTCCCGCCCGGCGCGGCTGTCGCTGCTCGCCGCCAAGGGCGTGCGCGGCGCCGAGCGGGCGCTGACACTGGCAGCCGATCCCGGCAAGTTCCTCTCGACGGTGCAGATCGGCATCACGCTGGTCGGCGTGCTCTCCGGCGCGTTCTCCGGCGCGACGCTCGGACAGCGGCTGACGCAATGGCTGCTCGAGCTCGGTCTGTCCACGGGAATTGCCGACATCGTCGGCGTCGGCATCGTCGTGACGCTGATCACCTACGCCACCCTGATCGTCGGTGAGCTGGTGCCGAAACAGGTGGCGCTGCGCGACCCCGAAAGCATCGCGGTCAGGGTCGCGCCCGCCATGCACGTGCTTGCGAAGGTCTCGCTGCCGCTGGTCTTTCTGCTCGATCTCTCGGGCAGGCTGATCCTCACGCTGCTCGGACGCGGCGGCAAGACCGAGGAGAAGGTCTCGGAGGACGAGATCCACCACCTCGTCAGCGAGGCCGAGAGCGCGGGCGTGCTCGAGCCCGGTGAGAGGGAGATGATCGCCGGCGTGATGCGGCTCGGCGACCGGCCGGTTGGCGCGGTGATGACGCCGCGCACGGAGGTCGATGAGATCGACCTCAACGACGATCCGGCGGCCATTCGGGAGATCATCGCCAAGAGCCCGCATTCGCGCTTTCCCGTCTCCGACGGCGACCGCGACAAACCGATCGGCGTGCTCCAGGCCAAGGACCTGCTGATCGCCTATATGAACGAACGCAACCCGGACCTGCGCGCGCTGGTGCGCGAGGCGCCCGGCATCCCGGCGTCGGCAGACGCGCGCGACGTGCTGACCATCCTGAAAGCCGCGCCGGTCCACGTCGGTTTCGTCTACGACGAATATGGCGGCTTCGAAGGCATGGTGACGGCCGCCGACATCCTCGAATCGATCGTCGGGGCCTTCCATTCGGAGGCCGGACCGCCGGAGCCCGCCTTTGTCAGGCGCGCCGACGATTCGCTGCTGATCTCCGGCTGGATGCCGGTCGACGAATTCGGCGAATTGCTCGGCGTCGAATTGCCGCCGCACCGCTACAACACGGTGGCGGGCCTGGTGCTGCAACAGTTCAACGTGCTGCCTGATACCGGCGATGCCTTCGATTTCGGCGGCTGGCACATCGAGGTGGTCGATCTCGACGGGCGAAGGATCGACAAGATCCTGGCGAGCCGGTTGAGTGAGGTCGAGACGGGGTGAAATTGAGCGATAGCCCGCGCCCGCTCATGGTCACCCGAACCTCACGCCGATCCGCTTCTCCTTGCGCCAGATCACGGTGCACGACAGATGCGTTCCGTCGGCTTGGACGAACAGGGTGAAATGCTCGGGGATGCCGACCGGGCTGGTGACGTCGAGCGCGGCGCCGGTATCGGACAGGTTGCGGACGGTGCAGTCGATCGCGCCGCCGCCGAACTCGATCGTTCCGGCCTTCAGCACGCGATGTCTTGCCTTGTCGCGCCGTTCGTCCATGGGCACAATATACACCCAAAGTTGAACAAAATCCTAGATGCCAGCTGCGCTCGCGGCGAATGTGCGCGGGCCGGGCAGGTCTCGCCGCGGGCCGAACGATGCCTTACAGCGCCGGCTGGAACGTTTCCGCCTGAGCCATCCGCCAGGCGTCGCGGAAACGCGGGTCTTCGGTGCCTTCGAGCAGCTCGCCAAGGCGCAGCGCCGGATAGAGCTGCGCAAAGGATCTCACATCGGTGGTCGAGGTGCGCTGGGTGAAGTGAATCGGGCGCAGCTGCTGCGGATGCTCGAGGCCCGCCGCGGCGATCAGCTCGGTCAGCGAATGCAGGGTGGCGTGGTGATAATTGTGCACGCGGTCGATCTTGAGCGGCACGTAAAGCGCACGCGCGCGCGTCGGGTCCTGCGTCGCCACCCCGGTCGGGCAGCGGTCGGTGTGGCAGCTCAGCGACTGGATGCAGCCGAGCGAGAACATGAAGCCGCGCGCCGAGTTGCAATAGTCGGCGCCGATCGCCATCGCACGCGCCATGTCGAAGGCGGTCGCGATCTTGCCGGACGCTCCGATCTTGATGCGGTCGCGCGCATTGATGCCGATCAGCGCGTTGTGGACGAAATTGACGCCCTCGCGCATCGGCATGCCCAGATGATCCATGAATTCCAGCGGCGCCGCGCCGGTGCCGCCTTCATTGCCGTCGACGACGATGAAATCAGGATAGATGCCGGTCTGAATCATCGCCTTGCAGATCGCCAGGAATTCCCAGGGATGGCCGACGCACAGCTTGAAGCCGGCCGGCTTGCCGCCGGACAGGCGGCGCATCTCGGCGATGAACTGCATCATGCCGGCCGGGGTGGAGAAGGCGCGATGCGAGGCCGGCGAGATGCAGTCCTCGCCCATCGCGACGCCGCGGATCTTGGAGATCTCCTCCGAGACCTTTGCCGCCGGCAGCACGCCGCCGTGGCCGGGCTTGGCGCCCTGGCTGACCTTGAGCTCGACCATCTTGATCTGGTCGTCACTGGCGACGCGCGCGAACGCTTCGGGATCGAAGGTGCCGTCGGGATGTCGGCAGCCGAAATAGCCGGAGCCGATCTCCCAGATGATGTCGCCGCCCATCTCGCGATGATAGGGGCTGACACCACCCTCGCCGGTGTCGTGCGCAAAGCCGCCCTTCCTGGCGCCGGCATTGAGCGCACGCACTGCGTTGGGGCTGAGCGCGCCAAAGCTCATCGCGGAAATGTTGAACACCGAAGCCGAATAGGGCTTCTTGCAGTCGGGACCGCCGATGCTGATGCGGAATTTCTCCGCGGCATGCGCCTTCGGCGAAACCGAGTGATGCATCCACTCGTAGCCCTGGCGGTAGACGTCCTCCTGGGTGCCGAACGGACGCTTGTCGAGCTCCATCTTGGCACGCTGATAGACCACCGCGCGGGTGTCGCGCGAGAACGGCATGCCGTCCTTCTCGCTCTCGAAAAAATACTGCCGCATCTCCGGGCGGATCTCTTCGAGCAGGAAGCGGATATGCGCCGAAATCGGATAGTTGCGCAGCACCGCGTGGCTCTTCTGCAGGAGATCGCGGACGCCGAGCAGCGTCAGCGCGCCGAAGATCAGGATCGGCACCAGCAGGATGTCGAAGATCTTGCGGTCGGCGATGCCGATGCCGATCAGGAGCGCGGTGACGACCGCGCAGATCGTCAGCACGATGTAGCGCGGCGAGAATGGCAGCAGCAGGGTCTCCATGATCCCCTCCTCCGCCAGCGGCAGGCGTTTGTGGGATGAGTGTCGGGAGGAGTCCTGCGTCTTGGTGTCGTCGGCCACGATTCCCATCCTCTCGCCAGCATGAGGCGGTACGATACGCCCTCGCCTGTCATACGGATATGACGCGGCCCTTGTTTCAGGCTAGCGAATTCGGCCGAGATAAATCAATCAGCCGAGAGGATAGGCTTTTGCAGTGCAACAGAGGGGATGGAAACGGGGACTGGTGGAGGCAACAGTCGCCACCACAACTGAGCTGTCGTCCCGGGCAAGCGTCAGCGCAGACCCGGGATCCATAACCACAGGGGTCCATGGTGAAAAAAGCCGTCACTCCGAGTCTTCGCATAACCGCGGCTGGTGGGTATGGGTCCCGGATCGGCGCGCGCTTAGGCGCGCTTGTCCGGGACGACACCGGAGTGGATCGCTAAGTGTTCGGCAAGACGGCGACCAGAGCTTACCGCTCGACGAACGCCTTCTCGATCACGAAATGGCCGGGCTTGTTGCCGCTGCCTTCGATGAAGTCACGGCCTTCGAACATCACCTTCAGCTCTTCGAGCATCCCCGGGCTGCCGCACATCATGATGCGGTCGGTGGCGATGTCGAGGGGCGACTGCCCGATATCGTTGAAGATCTGCTCGGAGTTGATGAGGTCAGTGATGCGGCCGCGATTCCTGAACGGCTCGCGGGTCACGGTCGGGTAGTAGATCAGCTTGTCCGCGAGCAGCTCGCCGAACAGCTCGTCCTCGCGCAAGGAAGCGACCAGCTTCTCGCCATAGGCGAGCTCGGAGACCTGGCGGCAGCCGTGCACCAGCACGATGGACTCGAACTGCTCATAGACCTCGGGGTCCTTGATCAGGCTCGCGAACGGCGCGAGGCCCGTTCCGGTCGAGAGCAGCATCAGCCGCTTGCCGGGAAGGAGGTTATCGGTGATCAGCGTGCCGGTCGCCTTGCGGCCGACCAGGATGGTGTCGCCTTCCTTGATCTTCTGCAGACGCGAGGTCAGCGGGCCGTCCTGAACCTTGATCGAGAAGAACTCGAGCTCTTCCTCGTGGTTGGCGCTCGCCATGCTGTAGGCGCGCAGCAGCGGACGGCCGTCGATCTCGAGGCCGATCATCGCGAACTGGCCGTTCTGGAAGCGGAAGCCCGTATCGCGCGTGGCGCGGAAGCTGAACAACGTGTCGGTCCAGTGCTGGACGGAAAGAACCTTCTCTCGGTAAAACGCGCTCATGATTTTCGATATTCCGAATAATTGCGGTTTTAGGGCAAAAGCGTTGCCCGGCCCTGAAACGGGGCGGACACCATTGCCATGGCGGAGGATTTCGCGTGTGTGATCTACGCCATTGAGACCAATAATCAACCTCGTTCCGGATGCAATTGATGCCGGTCAAACCGGCATTTGCGGCGGAATTGGCCATATTGTTAATGAATCTGCTGCCGGGCGCGCGCCGCGGGCAATTTCTTTTCCCTGCCGCGTTCGAATGCAGCACTTAATTTCCATCGCGCTCGCGAGAATTTCATTAAGAATAGCTCTGACTTTCACCCCGGTTCGGCGCCGTTTCCCGCATTTTTGCGGCTTTTGGCGCCAGGAACGTCTGAAACGCGACAGAAACACATGGCGGCAAGCGACGAGCGAATCTTCGTCCAGGCGATCAGGCGCTATTGCGCGGGCCATGGCATCGCGGTCGATGTCCGTGCCGATGGCTGGCTGATCGCGATGCGCCGGGGCGATGAGCGGCGCTTTGCCTTCGGCTACGACATCGGCCTCAACAGCGCCATCGCCCATCGCCTCGCCAACGACAAATCGGCGACATCAGAGGCGCTGGCGTTGGCGGGCGTTCCCTGCATTTCCCATCACCTCTTCCTCAACCCAAGGCTGGGCGTGCTCGTCGCCGGTGCCGATTGGCGCCAGCAGATGCTCGCGCTGCTGGCTCAGAATCCGCAAGGCGTGGTGGTGAAGCCGAACGAGGGGACATCGGGACGCTCGGTGTTCAAGGTGACGACGGCGGCCGAACTCGACCACGCGGCTGGCGAGGTGTTTTCAATGAGCGCCGGGCTCGTGATCTCGCCCTATGTCGCGATCGAGGACGAGGTCCGTGTGGTGCTGCTCGGAGATGAACCCCTCATCGTCTACAGCAAGCAGCGTGGCACGGATTGGCGGCACAATCTCGATGCCGGCGCCAAGCCGGTGCTGCAGGAGGATGGCGACGTTCGCACCGCCTGCGTGAAGCTGGCGAGCGATGCCGCGCGTGCCATCGGCATTGTCTTTGCGTCGATCGACGTGGTTCGCGTGAATGGCGAGTGGAGCGTGCTCGAGATCAATTCCGGCGTGATGATGGAAGCGCTGGCCAAGCTGCATCCGCAACTCGTGCAAGCGGCGTATGACGCGGCGCTGGACCGGGTGTTTGGGCAGAGATAGCAGCCGCGGGCTCGCTGCACCCTCTCCCCTTGTGGGCCTGTTGCGTTATCGGTCTTGGAGGCTGAGGACATGAGGAGAGAGGGGCGCGGTCACGGCAATTGCCAGCCAAGTCTGTAGTGTTCGCCCTCGGCGGGCGGTTCAGGCCGCGATCGTGGCCCACTGCCTCATGTTGAAGGCGATCGAGGCGAGCAGGACCTGCCCGCTTGCCTTCATCAGACCGACGTAGCGGATGCAGGTCAGTCGCATGCGGCGTTTGAGAGTGGCGAAGGTGGTCTCGACCTGGGCTCGTCGGCGCGCGATGAGGCGGTTGTAGCGTTTGAGCCTTGGCGGCAGTTCCGGATGATGTCTGTTGGGACGGAACGCGATGCGGGGCTTTTTGCCTTCTGCTTTCAACCGGGCTCGTCTGGCATGGGTGTCGTAGGCCGCATCGGCCCACACCGCGGCTTCATCGCCGCGGATCAAATCATCGGCTGGCGTGGTGTCGTTGATGTTGGCAGGCGTGGTCAACACCGTGCGGATCAGGCCGGAGCCCTCGTCGACCCCCACATGGGCCTTGTAACCGAAGGTCGAGCCGCTCTTGCCCTGCCGCTTGGTGAAGCGGGCGTCGGGATCGTTTGAGGGACGATCCTCCCTCGGAGGAGCTGA